>NZ_JBHUOM010000002.1:819726-1308486 GCF_042686045.1 Spirosoma flavum | reverse complement strand
TTTGTACTAAATCGATAAATTACTTACGCATTTTGTTTCATTCGGATGATGTTCAGAGCGGCACCCGCTTTGAACCACTCAATCTGACCTTCGTTGTAGGTATGGTTGACCATGAACTCATCTTCAGTGCCATCAGCGTGGTGAAGAACGATTTCGAGCGGACGACCCGGCGCAAACTCGGTCAAACCATCGATGTCGATGGTGTCATCTTCCTGAACCTTATCGTAATCGGCAGGGTTAGCGAACGTTAACGCCAGCATACCCTGTTTTTTCAGGTTCGTTTCGTGAATCCGGGCAAACGACCGGACCAGAATAGCCCGCACGCCAAGGAAACGGGGTTCCATAGCTGCGTGCTCACGAGAAGAACCTTCACCGTAGTTTTCGTCACCAACAACTATTGACCCAATGCCAGCGGCTTTGTAAGCCCGTTGAACAGCAGGCACTTCACCGTATTCGCCCGTCAGTTTGTTTTTCACGCTGT
Organism: Spirosoma flavum; assembly: GCF_042686045.1. Classification (NCBI taxonomy): domain Bacteria; kingdom Pseudomonadati; phylum Bacteroidota; class Cytophagia; order Cytophagales; family Cytophagaceae; genus Spirosoma; species Spirosoma flavum. Next base: position 1,308,005 of record NZ_JBHUOM010000002.1, on the reverse strand, counting down.
TGGTCTTCTCCGTATAGAAGTTCACCGCGCCAATCAGCATGTTGTTGGAAATATTGTCCAAGTGACCGCGATATTTCAGCCACGGACCAGCCATAGAAATATGGTCGGTCGTACACTTGCCTTTCGCTTTGATGAGCAGTTTCAACCCCTTCAGGTCTGTACCTTCCCAAGCGGCAAATGGAGCCAGTAATTGCAGGCGGTCGGAGGTTGGGCTAACCAGTACCGTAACGCCTGAACCGTCTTCTGCCGGAGCCTGATAACCGGCATCATCGACGGCGTAGCCTTTTACGGGTTGCTCAATGCCTTGTGGCTCGTCGAGTTTTACCTGCTCACCATTTTCGTTGGTCAGCGTGTCGGTCATTGGGTTGAATGTCAAATCACCCGCGATAACCAAAGCCGTCACGATTTCGGGCGAGGCCACAAATGCATGGGTGCTGGCGTTACCATCGTTCCGCTTGGCGAAGTTCCGGTTGAACGACGTAATGATTGAGTTTTTACGCGTTGGATCGTCCATGTGACGCGCCCACTGCCCAATACAGGGTCCGCAGGCATTGGCCAGTACGACACCACCAATTGCTTCAAACGTAGTCAAAAGGCCATCACGTTCAGCCGTAAACCGAACCAGTTCGGAACCAGGGGTTACGGTGAACTCAGCTTTGGTTTTCAAATGCTTGGCCGTTGCCTGAGCAGCTATCGAAGCCGAGCGAGTCATGTCTTCGTAGCTGGAATTAGTGCAGGAGCCAATCAAACCAACTTCAAGTTTGGCAGGCCAGTTATTTTCTTTAACTGCTTTGGCAAAGTGCGATAACGGCCAGGCTAGATCAGGTGTGAATGGTCCGTTGATATGCGGCTCCAATTCCGACAGGTCAATTTCGATCAACTGGTCGTAGTATAAGGCCGGATCAGCGTAGACTTCTTCATCAGCCCGAAGATCCGTTTTTACCCCATCAGCGGCATCGGCAATATCGGCACGGCTGGTAGCCCGCAGATAGTTCGACATTTTTTCGTCATAGGCAAAAATCGAGGTTGTCGCCCCAATTTCAGCACCCATGTTACAGATAGTGCCTTTTCCGGTAGCGGATAGGCTTTCGGCTCCTTCGCCAAAGTACTCGACGATGCAACCCGTACCACCTTTCACGGTTAGAATACCGGCTACACGCAGAATCACATCTTTTGCCGATGCCCAACCGCTCAGTTTACCCGTTAGTTTAATACCAATGAGTTTTGGCATTTTCAATTCCCAGGCCAGACCCGCCATCACGTCGCAGGCATCAGCTCCACCAACGCCAATGGCAATCATGCCCAGACCACCCGCGTTGGGTGTGTGCGAATCTGTCCCGATCATCATGCCACCGGGAAACGCGTAGTTTTCAAGCACCACCTGGTGAATAATTCCTGCGCCGGGTTTCCAGAAGCCGATTCCGTATTTGTCGGAAATGGACGCCAGGAAATCGTATACCTCTTTGTTCTTACTTTTGGCGATGTCCAGATCTTCCACGGCTCCTACTTCGGCCTGAATCAGGTGGTCGCAGTGAACGGTTGATGGAACGGCAACCTGTGGCCGACCTGCCTGCATAAACTGCAACAAAGCCATTTGGGCAGTCGCATCCTGCATGGCTACGCGGTCAGGCGCAAAATCCACGTAGGCTTTACCCCGCTCGAATGCCTGAGTCGGCAGGGCTGACGAACCAGCTCCCGCAAAGAGGTGACTGTATAAAATTTTCTCCGACAAGGTCAGCGGTTTGCCCACTGCCTGCCGGGCGGCATCGACGCGTTCGCCGAGATTAGCATAAACGCGCTGAATCATGTCTAAATCAAAAGCCATAGCAAGTAGGAATAAAACAGGTTACTGAAAGGGATATCCTATAAAGAACAACCAACGAATCCGGAAAATGGATTCCCGTTAGCGGGTCAAAATTAGAAGATTCTGGCACGTTTTGGAAATATTCCCAAGAATGGATTATAAACAACGCCAAAGTCGCCCATAAAAACCCTCGTTTTCTGTATTTTAAATCACGATTATAGAACAAAATAGATAATCAACCTATCTTGGCGGTTAGAATCGCGGCAATACATATAGTCAGTTCTTAACCATTTGTACAAAAACAGTTGCCGCACAGACACTAACTCCTATGAAAAAGAAAAACACGCTCCTATCCCTTACGGCCTTACTAGCCTTAGGATTGACACTTACGTCCTGTAGTAACGACGAGAATCCAACGATCACCGACACAACAACTCGATTAACAGCAACGATGAACGGGGCTAATGAAAAACCAACCTCAACCTCATCAACGGCAACGGGTACATTTGTAGGTGATTTAAACACAACGACGCGGGTACTTAGCTACACAGTTACGTACCAAGGATTTTCTGAAGCGTTGACAGGTGGGCACTTGCATCGGATTACGGCAGTTAACGGAACTGGCCCAGTTGACATACCGTTCCCATCGCTGACAAATCCAATTATTGCAACAACAGCCGTTTTGCCTCAGTCCAAAGTAGACAGTTTGCTGGCCGGTCAGTATTATGCTAACCTGCACACAAAGACATACCCATCTGGAGAGATTCGTGGAGAAGTCAGAAAGCAATAATTCACGAATGGTGTGTAAAAAACGACAACAATAATCAAAAAGGCCAGTACCGTTTTTCGCGGTGCTGGCCTTTTTGATTATCTCTTATCTTACAACGGGCTTAGCCCACGGCGATAGTTTGCGCAGGCTTATTGGTAGCCGGATTCTTGGGCAAGGTCACTTTTAGAACTCCATCGGTGTAGTTGGCCGAGATGCTTTCCGTAATGACCTTGTCATTGAGTCGGAACGACCGCTCAAACGAATGGTCCCTGTGCTCCTGATACGTGTAGTTGCCAGTTGTGGCGTTTTCGGAGTTCGTTGACTGGTCATTGCCTTGATAGGAAATCGTCAGTACGTCGTCTTTAACCGACAGTTGTACGTTCTCTTTAACCAGAGCAGCCGCAAATAGAGAGATTACATACTCGGTATCGGTCTCGTCAATATTAACCGGCACTTGTGCCTGGTGAGCTCCACCAGCGTGTCTTCCAAACGCTGGCCCGCCCCAGAATTTACCGAATTTACCGCGACCCATCGGGCCACCAAATCCACCACGGCCCATTGGACCACAACCACCTTTGTTACCTGATTCGAATGCTTGTTTATTATACATGTTTTTGTGTTTTAGTCTTGTGTTTGTTTACTGTTTTGGTACTACTTGTTTACTCGTTCTGGCTTAGCTGATGGGGATAATTCGGTCAAAACTCCCGCTGTTCACCCGTGAACGATAGGTCGGATTATCGATCGAAATGATGTCTGACGACTGCCAGTTACCGCGCCCCAACTGACCAAATGACCGGCCTGCCAAACGTGCCCCGGCTACCCGGACAATCAGAAAAAGGCCCAGGCCAACCAAAAGAATTTTCACAACTAGTGTTAGTAAAAACAGGGCCAATCCGACCACTAGCGCTAAGCCAGCTACTCTCCAAATGATGTTCATGTTATTTATTATTTAATGGTTCATTACTAGCCCCATCTGGCAGGAAGGCAGTTGAGACTGAAATAAACGTTATAAAATCTGACGATTATTTCGATTCCCTAGCTTCCTGGTTTGGGGCTTTAGTAGAGATGACGGAGGGGCCTGAGCTTTTACTTTAATTAATCGTAAAGTTTTTTTAGAAGATTACTCATAGCGAGCAAATAAGAGGAGGACTTCCCTTACTCCTCGTCAATAACCGCCAAACTAGTAACTTGATTATCTGATAGTTAAGTCTTTATTTACGTTTATTCCACAAAAAAATACCTGCCGGTTATCGGCAGGTATTTTTTTATTCTTTACTAGAAATATCCAGGTTACTTCCGTCTTCCTTCCAGAATTCGGTAAAACGAGCGGCTTCGAATCTCGTCGAGTGTCAGGCCTGTTGCGAGTGCTTCATTTTCCGAAATGGCACCGCAGTTCATGGCTTTGAGGAAAAAGTTAAGCAAGCCTTGTCCAGTGGCGGCATCATCAAAAATATCTTTCGTAAGGGTGGAAATGGCCGCTCGTTCGACAAATATTTTCAGGCGAAATACCGCATCTTCGTAGCTGCTCAAAAAGAACGCATACGTAGCCGCATACCGCATTGGTAACTGGGCCGGATTCAGGTCCCAGCCCTGATAAAAACCATTGATGAGGGAATGCGTGGTGTGGGTAAAGCCAAGCCGCCAGGCAGAATGTACCGATTCCCGGTTTTCGGCCAGTTGCTCAAACGTCAGGTCATCGCCCCGGTGCGGTCCGATGGGTATAACATTGGTAGCGCCATCGGACAGAAAAATACCCGTGCCACCCAGCGCGACTTTGGTCATGTGATGCGCAAAATCGCAAACCGGATGACTCATTGTCTGGTATTTTGCCGTGATACCGCAGGAAGCCGTGTAATCATACGTACCAAAATGGGCGGCAATGCAACGCCCTTCGCTGGCCTTAATAATGCGCATCAACGGATTCCGGCCTTCGTCGTCCATAACAATTTGTGTGGCCTCCACCATCGTCTCTATTTTGAGGGTGCCGGGCGCGAGATTATTTCCGTTCTCTACAATTTCGAGTAAGCGAACCATCGTGACTACCTGTTCGGGAATGGTCACCTTGGGCAGCATCACCACGAAATTGTCGGGCAGTACACCACCCGTTTTATCCAGCAACGTGGACAGAAAAATATCTAGCGTGCGAACGCCCCGAAACTTTAAATCTTCGGTAAATGGCTTGATACGGATGCCGATGAATGGTGACAGAGTTTTGTTTTTCATGCCCTCGGCCACGTCGAGAGCTGCCTGAACAGCCGTCGCATCTTCTTCATCGTCGGGCCGATTCCCGAATCCATCTTCAAAATCAATACGAAAATCTTCAACGGCTTCCGTCTGGAGTTTCTGAACGATCTTGTTGTAAACGGAGTACGCCAGCCAGGCCGGTTCGTTTCGCCGGTCAGCCTCGGATAGCTTATCTAACCGGCTGGTGAGTTCGGCAATCTCATGTTGCAGATGCGGCAGATGCTCGTAGCCCGGTAATTGAAGCACGTTTGCCAGAATAACGAAATTGGGCGAGTACGTTTGCAGGTTTTTCAAGGCTGTTTCGCCCATCCTGACGCACGTATCCGACTTGAACAGATTGGCTCCTCCATAAACCGTATGTACGGGTTGGCGGTCGGGTTTGTCGCCGGGATACGTTGCCTGAAACGCCAGATTAGCTGCTTTTAACGTATCCAGCAAACTGGTCTTTTCACTTTCCTGAATTGAAAATTTCATAATGATTGGTGTTATTTCGGGGTGGAGCTGGCGGGGCCGCCCGCGCGGTTCTTTGACGTGGTGTCGGTTTCTCAAAACCGACACCACCACACTATCACGAACCTCGGTAGGTTGAATACCCAAATGGGTTTAACAGTAACGGAACATGGTAATGCTCGCCAGTCGTTATAGCGAACGTGATTTCTACGAATGGATAAAACGTTGTGGTATTAAGCTGGTCGAAATAAGCCCCGGTTTCAAACCGTAATTTGTATGTGCCAGTCGGTAAGACAGTTTCTTTGGGCAGTAAATTACCAATCCGCCCATCGGCATTCGTGATTCCCCGGGCTATTTCTGTCCATTCTTTATGTTGCTGATACAAAACAATACTAACACCTTCCGCTGGTTTTCCCCGCGTCGTATCAAGAATGTGGGTGGTGATTGGACTCATGAAGCAAGTAATTTTTCCAGACGAATTTTGGCGATCTTGTTCTGCTCCTGCATGGCAATCAGGATTTCATCTTCTGGTGAATTGGGTAATCGTGCGGTCAGTATTTCCAGCATTTCTTCGGCGGATTTTCCAGTAGCGCAAACAATAAAAATATACCCGAATTTTTCTTCGTAGCGTCGGTTTCCTGCCGACAAGTCTTCTAATACCTGCTGAGACGATACCGAAACACCCGATTGTTCACCTTCAGCCCAAACTTTCGTGTTAGCAAATTTCTCCCGTAACGAATTTATATCGCCAATTTTCGGGTGATGCGTGAAGGCTTCCCGCCAATCGCTTTCAGAACAGGCAAACCAGCTAATGTCAGACTGCTCGAATAGCATTTCTTTACTCTCGACGGGAAAGATTTTGGCCAGTTTGTTAATCCAGGACGAAGAGCCGCAACAAGTGAAAAGTGTCTCTTTCAATTGAGCATCTGGCAACTGGTTTAGTTCGGATAGTGTCATTAAACGCTTGTCGGAAAACGGTTTACGTTCTTATAATAAATATAAACCGCCGGTTCCTTACCCATCGCCGTGAACCACTGCTGGCAGTAGGGCGCCATCCAGATCGAATCGCCTTTTTTGATTGGATACCATTGCTGGTCAAGCATATACACACCCTGGCCTTGTAAATAAATCAGGCCATGTTCCATGATGTGTGTTTCCACCAGGGGCAAATGTCCACCCGGATCGTAGGTGAAAATATTGACCGCCATATCGAACGACAACTCATCAGGCAGCAACACCTGCAACCGCAAGGACGGATCCTCCAGATACATTGGGCCTGCTACATTGGCGGCATCCCCAAAAAGAACGGGCGGCACATCGTAGCCATCTAATTTTTCGTAGACTTTGTGAAATGTAAGCAATTGGGTACCCGCTTCCGGCTTATCAAAAGTGTACGCTTTCCCAATGGGGATATAAACGAACTGGCCCGTTGTCAACGTTTTTTCTTCTCCGTTTACCGTTGCTGTGCATTTGCCGTTTATGATGTAGAAAAACAGTTGTGACGCTTTCGTTGTGCCCGTGAGCCTGCTGTTTTCGTTCAGTGTGATGAGCGTCTGACACAGGTTAGCGCCCATTTGCTCGTTAATAATAACATTCACGGTGCAGTTATCCCAGCCGGGCACGCGACTGTTAATGTATCCGTCGGGACTAATGATTGCGTGGTTGCGTTTAACAACAGACCGGGTAAGCGCGGAAATTTCCATACTCGTTAACTTATTGATACTGTTCAATGAGGTGATTAATAAATGTATCGGCAACGTTAAGTGTGGCGGCTATGTCGGCTAGTTCCACGTCTTCCAACGGGTTATGGCTGATGCCTTTAAAGCACCGCACAAATAACATGGCTACGGGCGCGACTTGCGAAATTGGTACGCCATCGTGCCCGGCACCGCTCACCAACCGAATTACCTCATACCCACTCTCCTGTATCGACTGCGCAAGCAATTCATTTGTGGCTAGATCACAAGATACGGATTCGGTTTCCTGAATCAGATTCCAGTGGAAATTGATCGCACGCCGGGCGCATAAACTGGCGCATAATTCATGAATTTTTTGATACGCAGTATCCAGGGTTACGGCATCATTACTACGTACATCCAAACTGCACGTTACTTCGCCCGGAATGACGTTACTGGCGGAATTAACGACGTTGAGTTTGCCTACCGTAGCAACCAGATTTTGTTTATTGTCGGTTGCAAATCGCTCAACATCCAGAATAAATTCGGCGGCAGCGCACAAGGCGTCCTGACGCATATCCATCGGTACCGTCCCGGCATGACCCGCCATTCCACGGAACGAAATCTCCACTCGTTTCTGCCCGGCAATGGCCGTAACGACCGCCACGGGTACATTGCGTTCATATAATACCGGCCCTTGCTCAATATGAATTTCAAAATAACCTAGCCAATGTTCGTGTGCCAGCGCATCCGATGGCAACTGATTGAGATCACCACCCAGTGTTTGAATAACCTCCGTCAGTGTAAGCCCGGATTCATCTTTTTTATCCAGAAGGCTGTTATTAAACGACCCGGCAACAACTTTACTTCCGAGGTAGGTTGTATGAAAGCGAACACCTTCTTCGTCGCTAAAGGCAATTAATTCAATAGAAAATGGTAGCGGTTTACCGACTTGAATCATGTGTTCGATGAGGTCTAACCCCATAATCACGCCCATTGGCCCGTCGAACTTCCCGGCGTTCACGACCGTATCCATATGAGAAGCGATGACCCAGGTTTTCGCAGCTGCGTTGGCGCTAACCAACCGCCCTCTCACATTACCAATGGCATCAACCCGCGTTTGCAAGCCAATATCCTGCATCCAGGTTTGTATCGTATGACTGCCCTGCCGGAATGCTTCTGTGCCAAAGGTGCGGTTAATACACGTTTCATCGTCACTAATGGCGGCCAGTTCATTGATTTTGTTCAGTACATTTTCTGCTCGCTGCAAGTAGTCAGTCATTTGTTGGCGGTTAATCGTTAACAAAGTTCCTGGATTTTGTCAACGATGATGAAAGGTATCAATGAGCAACATAAAGACAAGAATAGTCCTTACAAGTTGATTTACCATCCTATGAGTTTTCCGGCGTTTACTTTTATAATCTGACCATCTTCAAAAACCTTTATACCAGCCAGATAGGTTTGCTCAACTACGCCATATAATTCTTCATTAAAATAAGGCGTCATTTTGTGTTTATGTTGAAGCAATTCTTCCGTAACGATGATTTTTTTTTCAGGATTCCAGACAATCAAATCAGCATCGTATCCTTTTTTAAGTTCACCTTTTTTGTGCTCTTGCCCGACTAAGTAAGCTGGCTTTTCAGACAACCATTGAGCAACATTTTCTACGGCAAAACCTCGTTTTTTTGCGGCTGTCCATAGAACAGGCAGTGCTACTTGTAAGGAAGCGATACCACCCCAGGCTTTCATAAAATTCCCACTCTGTATTAATTTTAAATCAGGGGGAGCCGGTGAATGATCGGTTGCAACAAAATCAATGATTCCGTCTTTTAAGGCGTCCCATAATTGATCATTATTTCCCTTTTCCCGAATGGGTGGTGCGCATTTAAATTGGGTTTGCCCATCCTGAATATTTTCTGCCTGAAAATACAAGTAATGTTGTGCGGTTTCCACCGTCAATGGCAATCCCTTTTGTTTGGCTTTTGCAATACGTTTAATTGAGTTAGCAGACGACAAATGGACAATATGCGTTCGGCAGTTATATTCCTCGCACAATTGAATCATCAACTCAATAGCGTTATCTTCCCACTCTTTTGGTCTTGACTTCAGGTAGTTTTTATACGATTTATTATCACCCGTTTCTAATTTTTCGTTTGTCGACAATTCGCAATGCACCAATAATGGAAGGTTATAACGGGCTATAATCGGCATTGCTTTTCGCAAATCAGCTTCCGTCACATTTGGAAAATCATCAATACCCGAATGCGTCAAAAATGCTTTGAACCCCAGAACACCTTTATCAATTAGTGCCTCAATGTCGTTGGCATTGCCAGGAACAAGTCCACCCCAGAAACCGCAGTTTGTGTGAAGTTTCCCAATCGTTGCCGCTTTTTTTTCGTCAAATGCTATTGCCGTTGTTGTAACGGGCGAGGAATTTAACGGCATATCAACCAGCATTGTCAAGCCTCCACTGATGGCCGCGCGAGTAGCGGTGTCAAAGCCTTCCCAATCTGTCCGACCGGGTTCGTTGATGTGTACATGCGGGTCAATAACGCCCGGCATCAGCACGCTATCCTGTATATCAACCACTTCGCAGGTAATTGCTTCCGGTAATTCATCAACTACATCAACGATCAACCCGTTGCTCAGCAACACAACTGCTTTTCGAATACCATCGGGTGTAAGAATTTTATTTCCTCTTATTGCTAATTCAACCATAGACTACAGTCAATTATTTTCCAGTTGCTTTGCTGATGCTGATTAAAAATAGGAAATTAATTTTTGAAATTAGGGTCAGTACCAACCAAAACAGCCGAACTCATTATGAAACTCAAGCTAAAAAAAAACGCGTACGGCAAGAACGCGATTAATGTATCGAAGGTTATCCGGCATCCAGACCACCATGAATTTCGACAAATCTCGGTCAACGTGTCGCTAGAGGGAGACTTTGAAACGGCACATACTATAGGGGATAATACAAAAATATTACCGACCGACACGCAGAAAAATACCGTATACGCTTTAGCTAAAGATCACTTTACTGATTCTATCGAGAATTTCGGACTTTACTTGGCTAATTTTTTCATAATCAATAATCCACACGTATCAAAAGCGACAATCGAAATCACTGAACATCAATGGAGTCGTATGGCGTTCGATGGGGTAACGCATCCACATGCTTATATTAGTAGCGGTTCAGAGAAACATACAGCAACGGTTGTACAAACTGTTGATAAAATTACTATATCCTCTGGAATTACAGATTTGCTTATTTTAAAAACGACTGACTCTGGATTTGAGAATTATATTAAAGATCAATATACGACCTTAAGAGAAACAGCCGACCGGATATTTGCTACCCAATGTGAAGCCAGCTGGGAATACACGACCCACAAACTTGACTTTACAGACCTGTTTACTACAATTCGGAAAGCCTTATTGAAAACGTTTGCTTACCATAAAAGTCTGTCTGTTCAGCAGACGTTACTAGCCATGGGCTACGCCGTATTAGAAGCGAATAATGTTGTAAAAGAAATTGATTTAAAAATGCCTAATAAACATCACATCCCATTCAATTTAGACCAGTTTGGTATGGACAATAACAACGAAATTTTTATCGCCACCGACGAACCGTACGGCTACATTACAGGAACGGTGACCAGAGAATAAATAGTGATTGTGGAGTTAGGTTTAAGAACTGCGCGGGCGGCCCCGCCGACTCCACAATCACCATTCCAGAAACACCATACCGGCTCCACAAATGAAGATGGTTACTCCGGCCAGCGCATGCATGTAGCGTTCTAGTTTTTCGGTTTTCAGAAACGCCATTCCATAGTAACCCAACAAAACCATCCCAGTCATTGTGGCCAGTGTAGAGACCGTGTACACGCTGATTAATAGCCACATACCACTCCATGATTGTTGAGCAGCCGGGAAGTAAAGCAACGGAATCATCGGTTCGCAGGGGCCGAGAACAAAAATGACGAACATGACCCATGGTGTTACTTTATAGCGATTCTGCGGATAAACAACTGGCTGGCGATCCGTTTCGCCGTGGTTATGCTCGAAAACATACATTTCTCCATTGTCCTGTAAGTCGAAATGCTTGTGCGGCTGGTTCTGGTAAGCCCGAATCATACCCCAGATGCTGTAAATCAGGCCAAAACCCAGTAATGACCAACCAGCCATGCCCCCCCGGACCGATTCGAGCCAACTGATTTTGGTGAGCGACCAGCCAAGAGCCGCTCCGCCTAATCCCAACAACACGGAACTCCAGACGTGGCCGCAACCGCAAAGAATAGTCCACCCGATGGTTCGCATTAACGACCAATTCCGGGCTTTAGCGAGTACAATGAACGGCAGGTAATGATCGGGGCCGGTCGTTGTGTGCAGAATGGCAACCGTAATGGCAGTCAGGATCAATAGCTGGGTTTCAGGGTTCATGGGCTATGGATTTCGATTGACTTATCGTCGTTTGCGGTAAGTGCCGGGCAATCGTTTTCAGACACGTATGAAGCTGTTCGCCCCGTTGCCCAAGCAATCGAACAAGCAGTCCATTGGCCGGAGTTGCCGAGACACCAAACAAAATATCCGTCTGTTGAGCTAAGTAAGTTGTTATTGTTTCCCGGATTGCTGGTAATAAAGCCTGTTCATTCAGATAAATCAGGCTAGCCTGATGGGTGAAGCCTTCCATCTGACCAATTGCTTTTAGATCCATTGTCGATGGTTGAATCAGTAGGTTTTCTTTAATTCTTAATTTTTGATCAATAAATACTTGTGTGATAGCGTGGTATTTTGAAAACTGAAAGATCTCACCGTTCAATTTTCGACCACACGTAAGCACTTCTCCCCAAATCAGACTGCATCCATCAGCCATGTAAATATCATTGGTGGCCGAAAAACTTGATCGCTCATGAGGCACAACCGGATGCGGCAGGAAACACAACGACGACCCTTTGGCCATCGAAACACGCATTTGTTGCGACGCGCCCTGCTTCATGGTAAATAATCGCTGGTATGACTGAGTCTGTAACTCTAGTGAACAACCTTCGTCCAGGTCAATTTGCAGCTGATACTCATCGCCGTCCAGGATGCCGGGCGACGAACTCATAAACATCAGTTGCAGTTGATTCGCTTTTTTGTCTTCGGTAATGTCCGCCACTTTAAGCGGTGGGGTGAAATATGCTTTTTTCAGATACGTTCTGGTATCACGCCGGGCAGCCTGAATGTGCAACTCCGCCTTCATCGCCACAATTTTGGTTCGTCCACGGCTTCCAGTAAAGCATACCGACGTATCCAATCAATTACACTATCCAGACCTTCCAGACTCATTAAGTTGGTGAATACAAACGGCTTACCAGTTCGCATTTTACGAGCGTCGCGTTCCATCACACCCAGGTCGGCGTTGACGTAGGGTGCCAGGTCGATTTTATTAATGATCAGCAGATCGGAGCGGGTGATGCCGGGACCACCTTTCCGGGGTATTTTGTCGCCTTCGGCTACGTCGATGACAAAAATGGTCACGTCGGCCAGGTCAGGGCTGAACGTGGCCGACAGGTTATCTCCCCCACTTTCGATAAAAATAATTTCGACATCCGGGAATCGCTGAGCCATTTCCTCCACTGCTTCAAGGTTCATACTGGCGTCTTCACGGATGGCGGTATGGGGGCACCCGCCCGTTTCTACACCAATGATTCGCTCGGCAGGCAATAGACTGTTTTGTGTTAAAAACTCAGCGTCTTCTTTGGTATAAATATCATTGGTAATGACGCCAATGCTGTATTGGTCGGTCATCTGGCGGGATAGCCGCTCAATCAGGGCCGTTTTCCCCGACCCAACCGGCCCCGCAACACCAATTTTTATGTAGTTTCTCGTCATGTTAATCTGTGATGTCATTTGGGGGAATTATGCAGGTTAAGCCCGGTGTCACGTGTCAGTTATTTCACTTTTCGAGCCTTGTTAGTCTCCTGGTCATTGTTGGTTGCCGTTACTTCCCTGATTTTAATTATACGTTTGCTGACGCTCAGCCGGACTCCAATTAACTCATATACAATCTCGAGTACAGTTGTTCATGCTGCATACTTCGTATATCGAAACCGGGACAACAGAGGCCGATTAAAGCCCGATTGGGTTGTAACGTACTGACAACCAACGCCTGAATCCGCGAATGCAGGGAAAACAAAATTTCCTGCCCATCCTGCTGCCCAAGCGGAATTAGTTTTACACTATTTGTTACCATACCAACGGCTGCATTGTAATAGAACCCGGTCAGAGCATCTACTTTCGGAATTTGTAATGCATAGGCATATAAACCAAACGCAAGGCAATAATGCCCTGTTACCTGTTGGGTTGACACAGCCTCCCGATACTGATTTGCCAGCGCGTTATTACAAAGTGGCTGGAAAATTTTCATCAGCCGAATGCCCAATTTCTGGCTGGCCTGCCGCATTTCTTTGGGCAGTTTCACCGCTGTGCATTCGTCATCCAGTTGTACTACTTCATGCCAATCATTCCGGGCAGCGGCATCATACGCCAGCGAGGCCAAAGCCGCATCAGTATAGTACAGGTTTTGGGTAAGCATTTCCGTGACAAACGCCTTGGCCGTACCAGCATCATGCACCACGCCAGCCTGCACATAGGTCTCCAGGCCAGCTGAGTGTGCATAGCTGCCAATGGGCAGCGTCGGGTCGCTCAATTGCAGGAGATGTAACAGGCTAGTATTCATTCTGGGGACGTAGTGAGTTTGAGAATTTTTGAGAACAAACTTTCACTGCCGTTGGTGGGGCCATGCGGTAACACAGTCGTCTTTAGAGGTTGTAATAATTTCCGCTGCTGCTGCTCCACCGCATAGCCCGACGCTGTTAGCAACCGAAACAGGGGTGCCTCGAACGGAGCTAACACGGTATCTTCATCGAAAAATAGGGGCAAATGCTTGTTGCCTATTTCGTAACAGACCGACGCCATCTCGTACATCGATGTGGGCCTGATGACGAGTACATCACATGGAAGAACTTCAACCACAATCAGCATTTGATCAGTCTCGTATAACACATCGCCCTGGGTCAACTGCGGGTTTTCGGCCAAAAACTTTAGGGCGATCTCTTGTCCCGACTGCGTTCGTTTCCGTAAAATTCGCTTGCTCGTTTCAAACCATTCCAGTGGTAACCAGTCAATGGTTCGGTCTCCGGGATCGATAGCGTTTATATTGCCAATTTTCTGCTGAATAATCATCCTTTTCTGTTTTTGCCCTGTTGACGAAGCCGAGCCGATGGAGCAGTAGAAAGTTCGGAGGTTGTGGTACGAATTAGCTTCATTTCGTCCTTACCAACAAATTTTCTAACTAATTAGCCAAAATATACCCTAAAAATTGACATCGGCACTACAGCAATGGCTCGAAAAGCATACGGCTATCTTTGAGGAAGATTTTGTGATTAACTCAAACCGGAATAAATTCAATGTACTGATCGGCAGAACCAACTATACAAGCTACCATTTAGAACAACTGACTTTTTTAACCCAAAAAGAATTGGTTGGTAACCCCCGATAATAAGCCTGATGCTTATCTTTGGCGAAGACAGAATTTAGTGCCTGAAACGCAACCAGCCTCACCAATAAGTCTATCCTTGTACTATACGGAGCCATTTTTGATTTGGTAATCAGAATTATTACGGTATACAAGGCCTCCCAGACCAAGTATCATTTCACCTGGTTACCGGTTATGGAAGTGATAGCCGCTTTAACAAAGACAATTGAGTGATAACTCATGCCCTATGAGTGAGGTTTTGGAGTAACAATATGAGCTGTTGAAGCTCTATTTAACAGTTAGCCGAGCCAATACAGTCAGGGTGAATGTGAGTATTTATGGAGACTTAGCTCATCTTAAGTTGATTAATACAGGTCGGGAAGGACATTGCACGGGCTCGATATAAGCCCTGACCGATTACATTGGTTGGCAAACCACATATATGCGAACTAAGACTAATTACCCTAAACAATGCAAAAAACAGGTTTACTATTATTAGTGTTGCTCGGACTATGGCCGCTGGCAATAACATCGGCAATAGCTCAATCCACCTCAACCAAACCACGCACCATCATCACGACCGATGGTGAAGTAGACGATGTCGATACGTTTATCCGGATGTTGCTGTATAGCAACGAGTTCGATATTGTGGGATTGACGTATAGCAGCTCTCAATGGCATTATAAAGGTGATGGCAAAGGCACCAAATTTACGTCTGAGGTGGCCAATACGGCCAAACGCTACGGCGAACAGACAGCACTACGCTGGCCCGGTACGACCTGGATGGAGGAGTACATCGGCAAATACGCTAAGGTGTATCCTAACTTAATAAAACACGCAAAAGGGTACCCCACACCCGATCATCTGCTGAGTCTTGTGCGGGTCGGTAACATCGATTTTGAGGGCGAAATGAGCCACGATACAGAAGGGTCGGACTTTATTAAGAAGATTCTACTCGACAATAACCCCAGCCCGGTTTACCTGCAAATCTGGGGAGGCACCAACACGGTCGCCCGAGCCCTGAAATCTATTGAAGATCAGTACAAAAACACGCCCAACTGGTCGGCGATTGCCAAAAAAGTATCCGATAAAGCGATCATATACGCCGTACTCGACCAGGATGCGACGTATCAGAAGTACGTCGCCCCGAACTGGCCACACATTAAAGTGCTCTACAATTCGGACCAGTTTTGGAGTTTTGCCTATCTATGGCCCCGCGTGGTTCCCGCTGAATTACAACCTTATTTAGGCGGAAAGTGGTTTGCCGAGCATATCAAGTTTGGGCACGGGCCACTGCTTACAGCCTACTACCTTTGGGGCGATGGTCAGAAGTTAGCGGGTGACCCCGAACATACACACGGTGATATGGAAGAAGCCAAGAAATTTGGCCGGAGTCAGTACGATTTTATTTCTGAAGGTGACTCTCCTGCTTTTTTTTACCTGA
The DNA here is from genome assembly GCF_042686045.1 of Spirosoma flavum. Lineage (NCBI taxonomy): Bacteria > Pseudomonadati > Bacteroidota > Cytophagia > Cytophagales > Cytophagaceae > Spirosoma > Spirosoma flavum. The sequence continues at coordinate 1,292,096 of NZ_JBHUOM010000002.1, read as the reverse complement.
TTGATGTTGGCCTACGGAGTAAGGAAAACGTTTCTTACGGTGGTTGGGGCGGACGCATGGTGCAATCGCCCACGAATCCTTACCGCTGGGAAGACGGCAAACACGTGACCGATTATGACCCTTATACCAAAAAGACCGATGCGGCTTACCCGCAGACGCGATGGATTCCCGTGTTGCAGAACGACTTTGCCACCCGCGCCGACTGGTGTGTGAAGTCCTACAAAGAAGCCAACCATCCACCAGTCGTCAAACTCAATCATGCCCATGACCTTCGTGTAAAACCGGGCCAGAGCATAACACTTAGTGGTTCAGCCACCGATCCGGATGGCGATAACGTTAGCTATCGCTGGTGGCAATACGAAGAAGTAGATACCTACGAGGGAAAAGTTGACATTCAACAGGCTGATCAGGCCAAAGCGTCGTTTACTGTACCGGAAGATGCCACTCCTGGAAAAACGATTCACCTGATTCTGGAAGTGACCGATGCCAAAGCCCCCCACCTAACCCGTTACCAGCGAGTAATTGCGACAGTTGGTGACTAATTAGGCGTTGAACAGAACGAAGAAAAACCAAGATACACTGACCCCCAACGTATCTTTGTCGCTACAGCCAAACCCACGAAGGCTACTGGCAAGCTGTTTTTTTTTTAATTTCAGACGTAGTACAGATGAGTAGTCAGCAACAATATGACGTACAGTTTTTTAGATAGTATTGACGAGGCAATCCTTGATATTCGACAAGGCAAAGTAATTATCGTCGTTGATGACGAAGACCGCGAAAACGAAGGCGATATGATCTGTGCTTCAGCCTGCATCACGCCCGAAATTGTTAATTTTATGACCCGGGAAGCACGGGGTCTGATTTGTGTTTCGCTAACAGAGGAACGCTGCCAGGAACTGCAACTGCCCCTGATGGTAGCGACCAACACAGCTACCCATAGAACGGCCTTTACTGTGTCTGTTGACCTTAAGGGTGACGGATGTGGAACAGGCATATCCGTTCATGATCGGGCCAAAACGATTCAATCTTTAGTTAATCCTTCTACTCTTCCTCATCAGTTGGGGCGCCCGGGGCATATATTTCCCCTGATAGCCCAGAAAGGGGGTGTCTTAAGCCGCCCTGGTCATACTGAAGCAGCTATGGATCTGGCCCGGTTAGCAGGCTTTGCGCCGTCTGGTGTACTGGTTGAGGTGCTGAGCGAAGATGGAACGATGGCCCGCCTGCCTGAATTGCGACAGGTAGCAGATCGATTTAATCTCAAAGTTATCAGCGTCAAAGAGTTAATAGACTATCAACAGATCGTACAGGATACTCGCAATTTAGACGTTGATCTTTGATATTGCCTCACCATAGCCTGTCTGCCTTTCTAAACCTATAGTCCATTCACCTGATAGCACCTGACAGGTACCGGCGGCTGGCAAAACGTAAGTAACACGGCACCGAAGGGTTTGGGGAATCCCCGTAAGCGGTCAATTTTTATTGTGCTGCGCCCCGCTCACATACTTTAGCAGCACCTGGTCGAAGGCTCAGCAGGCTGTGCTGACAAACGTGCTTCCCGGTGAAGTTGACTTCCTCACGTTTACTGCCGATTCCTGCTCTTATCCTGTTTATTCAGGTGGTAAAAGAGATTCTTTAATGATAGCCGTAAATTTACTATCCAGTTAACATACTATTTACATGACCAGACAGCGCCATTTTTTTCTTATACTCCTACTTGGTACCCTGTCCACGCTGGGACCTTTTTCTATTGATATGTACTTGCCAGGATTTCCGGCCATTGCCCAGGATCTGCATACTACTACAGCTGAAGTGTCGCTTTCCTTATCGAGCTTCTTCGTTGGCATTTCGGCTGGCCAATTGTTATACGGCCCATTACTTGATCGGTTTGGCAGGAAGAAGCCTCTATATGTTGGATTAACACTTTACATCCTAGCATCTATAGGCTGCCTGTTAGCCAAAAGTATTGATGCCTTAATTATTTTGCGATTTGTTCAGGCCATCGGCAGTTGTGCTGCTGCTGTAGCGTCAGTGACCATGGTACGTGATTTATTTCCGGCCAAGGATAGTGCCCGAGTATTTGCGTTACTCTTGTTAGTCGTAGGGGCTTCACCCATGATCGCTCCAACCGTTGGCGGCTATGTAACGGCTGCTTTTGGCTGGCAAGGAGTGTTTATCATTCTGGCGGCTATTGCGGTGCTTATACTACTAGCCGTAATTATTAGTCTTCCCGAAACATATAAGCCTAATCCAGCCTTCTCGTTAAAACCAAAACCCATTATCAAAAACTTTCTGTCGGTTATTGTTGACCCACAGTTTTACACTTACGCTGTTGCAGGTGCCTTCGCCTTTTCGGGATTATTTGCTTATGTCTCTGGCTCACCGTTGGTATTTATGGATGTCTTTCACGTAGATGGCAAAGTATATGGATGGATCTTTGCGATACTGTCAATTGGCTTTATTGGCTCCAGCCAAGTGAATAACCTATTGCTTAAAAGATTCCAAAGTGAGCAGGTCGTTCCGGTTGCTATAGTTGCTCAAGTGCTTTTGGCCTCACTTTTTTTTATCGGTGCCAGCCTTGGCTGGTTTGAGCTATATGGTACCATTGTTATGATCTTCTTGTTCCTATGCTGTGTGGGGTTGATCAACCCGAATGCAGCGGCTCTTTCGCTGGCCCCCTTCTCCAAAAATGCGGGGACGGCGTCGTCTTTGATGGGGGCTATGCAACTGGGCATTGGTGCACTGGCCTCCGTAGGGGTAAGTATGTTCAGCAGTCATTCGTCTATGCCCATGGCGGCCATTATGGCGGCAACTTCGGTGATTGCTTTGCTGGTACTATTTATTGGTCGTAGATTTATTAAGCAGCCAATTAAAGTTGACCCATCATCAGACGTGATATTGGCCCACTAGGGGAAGTCTTCGGATTCGTAGCCAGCTTTCATGGCTACGAAACACGATCATTTAGCTCATCTACAAAAAAGAGGTTGGCTTTATTAAGGTCTTTTCGCTCGTTTTTTATTCTGGTTTCAAGCGTTGTAGCAGTAGACTTTACTGTAATCTATGCTGACGGATACCTAAAAAGCCAGCCCAAGTTCAGTTAATTCCTGCTGCTGACGATCTCTGATTAACTCCCGTTTTACGTCATAAAACGTAGTCACCTCGGCAATCGCCTGGTCTTGGTCAAGAAAACTTAGCCGGTCAACTTGGGAGTTGAATCGCTGACTTTTACTCTTTATCTGTTCAATAGCTTGACTTTCCAGGCGATAATGCTGCTTCCATTCCTGAACGTGACGTTGAAGAAGGAATAACCATGTAGGTTTATCACCGGTTGGGTCTGGTTTCACTGAAGCAGTGCTTGTTTCACTAACCTGTTGCAGATACTTGTCAAATAATTGATTGAAGGAATCACTCGTCATGATTTGTATAGATAGAAAACGAACATGTATAAATGTGTTACCTGTTACAAGGAGCGTTTCATTTTTTAGACTACGTTCATTAAATGAGGTCACAGATGTACAAAAAAACTTTACGTACTAAAAAAAGTGCAAATTAGGTTCTCATTACATCTAATAGTAACGAATAGCACTTCACCATGGCATTAACCGTATAAATAGTATACATGTTATGCAGGCAAATTAATTTTATGTGAAATTTATGCCTACTGAATGAAGCTAGTTCTTTACGAATGCGTCAGGCAAGTCCCCTCGAGTTAATATATAAGTTACATAAAGTGACTTAAAGGATAACGCGAGTCTTACTCTTACTCAACCTGACGAAATTTGCAAATGATTAAGTACACAACTGAAGAGATCCTGATTGGCCATCTACGGCAAGGGGATAAAAAGGCCTTCCAACATTTATACAGCCGCTACTCCAAGGCTCTATTGAAGGCAATACTACTTATTGTTAAAGACCCTGATGAAGCCGAAGACCTATTACAAGATACATATGTAAAGGTTTGGCAACGTTTCCATTATTACAATCCAGAACTAGGCACGTTGTTTACGTGGCTGCTGAAGGTGGCTCGGAACACCGCTCTCAGTGCTTTAACCCGACGTAAACTAGTTTATTCGACGTTGGATATAGAGCTAAACGATGTAGCTGCTGTAGAATATGGGCCAGTTGTTGACGCAATAGGCGTTGAATATTTAGTTAAAGGAGCGTTGTCTAATAGAGAATGGCAAGTAATCAATATGGCTTATTGGCAGGGCTATACACATGAAGAAATAGCGACCCAATTAGCCTTACCGGTAGGAACGGTCAAAAGCCGAATCTATAAATCAATAAGCCGACTGCGTCCAATCTTTAATTATACCCAATCCTCAGCTATACACGTGTAACTATAAACAATTCCTGGTAAGCTACACTAAATACGGTCGTAATGTCTGTATAAGAATATGTTCTTTTAAACGAAGTTTATTCTTCTGTTCATGAGCACCAAGGAAAGTTATAATAAACCAAGAAATAGTAACCATTCATTGTAAAAATCAGGAATATATACACTTGGTTTATTCACAATGGGGACAATTTTCTCCCAAAAATCGGGCAAAAGCGACAATTCATCGAAATCGGACCTCAACCTCAATCGGATAGTAACAAATTTGTATCGTTAAAAGACAATAGGAAACTTAATGCAACCGGCTAAGAACCTACAACTCAAAACGACTACTCTTATGAAAACCCAATTGAACGACGAGGAATTAATCCGCCAACATCTCAACACCAATCCCAATATCTGCTTCGAGGCTCTTTATAAGCGGTACGTTGGCAAAGTATACAAACGCTGCCTATCCATGACCAAAGATGCAGAGAAAGCCCAGGATTTTACGCAAGATATTTTTATCCGCACCTTCTCCCGGCTGGAACGCTTTCAGGAACGCTCTACTTTCTCAACCTGGTTATATTCTATCTCTTACAACTACTGTCTGGACCAGATACGGGTATCAAATCGCCTGACGACGACAAGACTTGAGGATGAAATGTCTTATCAGTACACCAGTACCAATGATACTGAAGATACCGAAGAACGCCTGCAACGACTAAGCACAGCCATGAACAGTATCTCTACGCAGGAGGCTATGATTTTACGGATGAAGTACCAGGAGGGGCTGGGCATTCATCAGATTGCCGGTCAGCTCAATTTGAAAGAGAGTGCGGTAAAGATGCGCTTAAAACGTTCGCGTGAGAAAGTTCGGCAGTTGTGTGATGCAGCCGCGTATCAACTGTAGGTTAGTCTCACCAAACCCAACTTTAAAGCTGGTCGGCAGTGCCCACAACTGCGGACACAAAAAAAAATAAACTTAGGCACTTCGCTATATATACTAACTGGGCAATTGGCCAGTAGTCTAAAGGGCAGTATTGGTATTGTCATCGCAATTGCACTGACTGTTTCAAGGCTGATTCTACTAAATCAACCGTCTGATTTTGCCGTCGCCTGTATTGAGCTTGGTGGGTATTGCGACCTCAGCCCGAATAACGGAGCAGTCTCAAGGCGAATCTTCCCACAGTTTTAGTAGCTAAAGTCGCTCCTTACTACGTTTTCGATGAGAACGACATAAAAACAAGGCCCCTCCCCTTTTGTAACCTCCAGGTTTCGACCAAGTAGACTGTTTGATTATCAATAGTTTACTACTTATTTACCCCGATATTTTCGAGTTTAGCTACAACCCCGTTTCGGATATAGATACAGGGCGAGTATGAATGCGTATTGTCGTACAGAGCCCGCACTAATGAGAAATGCGGCTCATATACTAGCTAATGAGTACGTATACTGTACTCCCCATTGATCCAGCTTTTTACTAATTGACTGACAACCGCATTACCTCTTCAGGCTCACCGGTCAGCACACGCATGGCGTATTGCAAACACAGAACGACAACGGTCTGGGCACCTACCCGTTCCGTAAATACTTTTGTGGTCCGACTGCAAAATTACGTGTAGGATCATTGTCCAGCGGTGCATTTCCCTCTCAGCTTTCAACGACGACTAAAGATACGATTCACAACCGACAGCCGGCAAAAAGCCACAGAAATACCCCTGTAACAAAGACGGGCCAGTAGTAACGCAGTCTCCCTTTTATTGGCCAGCTACTGTAATCTCCACGGCTGGCTCAACTGACGGTCATCATGTTGCTTAATCGATTTAAGCACCACCCAATTCGGGTAAACCTCGAACATGGTATCACGGGGCTTAAGTCGAGTGTACCCGTCGCGGGAATATTTTTATCTATGACTTTCCCTAAAAACTAGCCCAACAGAGAAGTAAGAACAAAAGCGGCTTCATTTAGGATTTTTCGGCTACACTAGTAGACAAGAGGATTGGGACGAGTGCAACATTGCATTCGTCCCAATCCTCTTGTTGTTTCCTCCTTTTTACATTCCTTCGACTAAGGTCTTATCAACTTTAATCGCTTGACAGTAAACGCCTAAATCAACTCTCTCACAATCAAAAACGCACACAATCATGGCAAAGAAAAGTTCTAATGATTCCTCAGATGGGGCATCTGCCTATCGCGCTTCATCGTCTGTTGACGAACTATTGCTCGCAGCTCTTGAACGTGATGACAACAGTTTCCAGACAGGTCGGTATCTAGTAACCTTTAAGGAAGGCGCGGGTGACGAAGGTCGTCAGTCTTTAGGAACTCAGGGGATGCGCGTTGCCGATGCGCGTGACTTTGACGATCAGGCGGCTATACTGGAGAATATCGGTGATGCCGATGCGGTTGTCTTTCCGGAAATTGGCGTGGCGCTTCTTGGTGGTAATGCTGCTCAGGAGCGCAATATGAACACCTTTGCCGAGATTGCGACAGACAGTCCATTCGAATCAATTGATCCTGAGTACTTCGTGTTTGCAGAAAATACGTACTCCGGACTCTTACAGGATAGCTTGACTCAAACAGTTCCAGCGACTTCGGCAGAATTCCTACGCGGCTTCCTACAGGCAACGGAGACGATTGCCAGAGAAATGCAGACAAACGGACACTCTCAACTGGAAATAGAAGAAGAAGTACAGGTTCTGGGGGCCACCTGGGGACTCATCGCGTGCAAGGTACCACCAAGCCTGCGAAGTGGAACTGGCATCAAAGTGGCGGTACTCGACACGGGCATGGACCTGCTACACCCTGATTTTGCTGGCCGCCCAATTGTTAGTGCAACGTTCGTTGGTCAACCCGTACAGGATTTACACAGTCACGGTACGCACTGTATAGGTACAGCGTGTGGGCCTAAAGCACCGGCAGGCTCTATCCCGCGTTATGGTATTGGCTATCGGTCGTCAATCTTTGCGGGTAAGGTATTATCTAATACAGGCAACAGCGTTGGGGGTAGCGTACTCGCGGGCATGAACTGGGCCATTGCTAACCGCTGCCCGGTAATTTCAATGTCTCTTGGCGGGCAGGGTGGCGTACAGCCTTCCTATACGGCAGCAGGCCAAGCCGCCCTGAACAACGGCTGTCTAATTATTGCAGCAGCAGGCAACTCAGCTTCTTCAACAGGCTATCCAGCCAATTCACCAACTATTATGTCGGTGGCCTCACTAGATGAGAATTTGAGTCCGTCGTCGTTCTCCAACTTTGGCAAGATTGAGATAGCGGCTCCCGGTCGGAACATATACTCGTCGGTACCTCGTCCTACTCGGTATGGTGTTAAAAATGGCACCAGCATGGCCACACCGCATGTAGCTGGGTGCGCGGCATTATGGGCTGAGACATCGCCAAATTTACGAGGATTACAACTATGGCGACGACTACAAGCGACGGCAAGGCGGTTGCCGTTCTCGGCTGCGCGGGTTGGTGCAGGACTTGTGCAAGCTCCCTAAACAAAGCCCTGACTGACTACATACATCTTTTCAGTACGACGGCTAATCGCTATGTACAGTCGATGGATTGTCATTTGTCTCTTTGCTGTGCTAGTCAGCGGAGACCAACAATCACTAAATCATTATAGAACCACTATGGCTGAAAGCAAAAGATGGGTTATCACGATGTCTAACAAACGCCCATTAACTGACATCACAGAGGAATTGACCAAAACGGGATTTACTGTCGATCAGGTACTCACCGAGATTGGGTGTGTTACTGGAACCGCAAGTAACGATGTAGCCGAAAAGCTCAGGTTAATTCCTGGCGTTGCTGATATATCTCCAGAGCAGGGCATTGACATTGGGCCTCCAGACGCCGAGATAACTTGGTAAGAAAGACAATACTAATTAACTATTTTAAACACAAAAATCACATGGAAACTAAATTCAAATCATCTGATGACCAGTTAAAGCAACTCGTAGCAGAACGTCGTCAGGAAGTAGTGCGGTTACAAAAATCACAGGCGGAGCAAATTGAGAAAGCTAATAAGTCGGGACAAACCCGTATGGACCAGCTAAAAAAGAGCTTACCTCAAGATGTTGTAACCTTTCTTGACAATCAGGAGAAAACGCACAAAGAAGAGCAGGCGGCTATCGAATCATACACGGCTGAGGCTAAAACGTCGCTCTCTTCTATTGAGGTATCGCCTGAAAACATAACGTCAATTCACCCTGGCTTAGTAGAAGGGCATCTGTTATCAGACTCGACCAACGCCCTGGCTTTAGGCTGGTATTCTCCGTACTACGCTACCCTACATGGGTCTAATGGTGCTGTATACTGGCAGGGTTATAACCCAGGCAATTTCGACTTATCTGATTCTGCAAATGGCAGTGGTTCGGGACTTTTTGGCAGTGGGTCAGCCTCCTTTACCGTATATTTAGATTGGTGGTTTACGTTTAAAGCTCCAGAAAACCGCAATTATGCCCATACCATTCAAGTTCCTTTTCACGGGTACTATATCATAAAAGCAGACGACGGTTTTTGGGACTCTAAAGAAGCGAAAGCCCGAATCGACCTTTCAGCGGTAGGCTACCAATACAATTACAAAGCGACTGGCAGTTCTAACGTATTTGATATGGGCAGCCAAAACATTAATGTGAATGACCGCTTCGACGGCTATAGAACCATGTATTATTCCGATCTGCTTGGTGCTGACCAAGCTTATCTCAGAGTAACTGCCTCATTTTATGTTTATGCGCGGGGTGGCGGCTCCACCGCGCAGCTTAACTTTAGCGATGGTAACGCAAATTACATCGGCGTACCCTGGGTGTACATTGTCTAATAATAGCGTTTTCGACGCGATTACTAAAAAATAGGGTTTACCAGAAGGCCACTTGTACAAGTGGCCTTCTGGTAAACCCTATTTTTGCTATTCACAAAAGACATAGATAGAGGACAAATGATGATAAATCGGTTTTAGCCGTCGTAACTAAGTGGCAGAGTAGGTGTTGATTTAGAAAATTGAATAAATAAAAGGGGCCAGTGCAGACCCAGTTGTAAACACGGATAAGACACCCAGTAGTAGCAACAAAAGGAATAAAGGCCATAGCCAATAGCGTTTACGCGCCCTGATGAAAAGCCAGAAATCCGTTAGAAATTCCATGAGTAAGTCTGTCTTGACGTTTATTTCTTGATAGCCAAAATCTGTTTTTTCAGTTGCAGAGCAACGGCGTTATTTGCGTCTATTTTCAGGCTTTTTTCTACATACTTCGTGGCAGCGGTGGCATTCGCAAATTTGAGATGTCCAGCCGCTAGTTGATTACTCAAATTCACGTTTGTTGTATCCCTGGCGTATTGGCTTTTTATGGCAATCAACTGTTCAACAAAGGTTTGCAATTCATTCAGACTAAATTGAGACGGGTTATGGGCTGATGCATATCGAAGATAAGTTAAGGCTTCGTCCGGCTTGTCGAGTTTCAGTAGGACAATAAATAAATTTTTGGCCGTATCGAATGTATTTTCTACCTGAAAGGATTTTTTCAGGTAGAAAACAGCCTGCTCACTTTCAGTGAGGGTCATGCATAATTTGGCGGCCTGATTGTATAGGTTTGCCTCGTACGGATGCTCAAGCAACAGGGCTTTGGTCACCTGCAATGTGTTGAGTGGGTTGTTCTCTTTCAGGTAATACGTGGCTAGTTGATTCATGGCATCGCGCCAGGACAGTTGTTTAACTACCAACGCCCCAGCTAATTGCTCCTCTACTGTTTTGGGTCGTTTCTCTTCGGGTGGCATGGGTTCATTAAACGGCCAGCCTTCTTTAAGGATCATCATTTCGTAAGCACCTTTAAGCGAATCCACCACCGTAATGGGCATTTGCTGTCTCAGTTGAGCGAACGAGAGTTCGTTTTTGCTATCCGGATTAATCAGTCGGCGTGTTTTCAGGGCTTCGTAAAAGGCATCAGATAGCAACCCATAGCCGAGTAAATTTGGATGAACATGTTCAAGCAACGTTTCTTTCCCCAGAATGCCCTGGGGAGAATGCTGTTCAAAATGGGCTTTGGCATCCACAACCGTCACACCGGGGTAGCGGGTCGCTAACTCCCGAATAACCTGATTCATTGCCTCCGGAGCCCGAAAACGCAATAAATCCAGTTCTTTGGCTCGCACGTAGTCCTTTTTTGCTTGCCTGAAATTGCCCTGTCTGTAGGCTTGATTAGCGAGTTGATATTGCTGCTGAGCCGATGCCGCCGTACTTCCCGTCGCGCTGACAAAGGGCTTCAGATCTTTTTCATTACTAACCAGATTACTAATAAAAACTGGAATTTTCTGACTCGTCAATAGTTGACAGAGATCATTCAGGTTAGTTTTGAATTGGTCGATTCCCTGCTGGTAAGCGGCTGAACCATAGACAATCTGCTGGTCGGCGGCCATGCGTTTCATGAGATTTTCCCGCAAATCGATCTGCTGGCCCGAGACTGCTTTCCGGATTCCCGCCAGCATATGATTGATCAATTGCACTAGCCGGAACTCACGAAGTTTTAACACCAGCCGAACCACGTGGGGATTACGGGCTATGGAACTCGTGGACCCAACGCCTAAAGCGCCGTAATATTCATTGTGCCCCGTGTAAATCAGGACGGCATCGGGTTGATAAGCAGCCAGTTCCTGCGCGAAGCCAAACACGGTATACGAGTTTACGGCTGTCATTGCCAGATTGACAATTTCAAATTCTTTATCCGGAAATGTGTGCATCAATCGGTAGTAAAGCCAGCGGTGAAAAGACCCGTTGTGCATATATGGATAGCCGATGGTTGTTGATTCACCAAGCACAAAAACCCGAAATGTACCGTCAGCTTTCTGTTTCCGAAATGGCTCGAAGTTGCCAACGGTAGCATTATCCGTGTCCGTAAAGTACTTCTCCGACGCGTACTGATTCATAACCAGAAAGCCTTTTTGCTGTGGGTCATCGACGAAAAGCCGCAAATCATGGCCATAGCCAAAAAGCCGTAAAGCTGCTTCCAATACAGTCAATAGAAGAACAGGCAGCAGCAACGCCATCCCTTTAAATAGCAACAGGCGCTTTCTGCTCGGGGGCGTTCGCTCGGCAATTTTCGGAGAATCTAATGCTGTCTTCTTCATAGGCAATACGGCTACAGCCGAGGTTCAGAACTATCGTTTTTGTTTTTGGCTCTGTTCAATAGGTTTCAGATAGGGCGTTAGTTTACTAAGTAGTTTCTGATAACCTTCGGCGTTGGGGTGCAACCCGTCACCAAAAAATGATTCATTAATTTTGCCATCTGCGTTCAGAAACACGGTTCCCGGGTCGGCAAACGTTACATTCAACTGCCCCGATGCCTGAGCAATGCCCTTATTGATTTCCATAACTCGCGGCTCACCATCACGACGCGGAAGTATACCAAGCAGTAAAATATCCGCCGTCGGCTGTCGTACTTTAATTGCTCCAACCAGAAATTTCAGTCCTTCAATGATGTCTGTATCGGAGTTTAATTGCAGATTATTTGTACCAATCATGATGATTACCTGCGCGGCAGCGTAGCCGTCGAGTTCATCGTGATATACCCGCCACAATACATTCTCAATCCGGTCCCAGCCGTAGCCGAAATTCTGGGCACCTAATGGTTCGAGAACGGCATTCCAGGAGTCGCTTCCCCGGCTGATTGGTGCCTGCGGCTGACCGCCCCAGTAGTGCGTAATTGAGTTACCCAGAAAGATCAGTCGAGGGGGCTTGGCTTTCGTCAACGCAACCATATCCCGGTGCCGGGTTTCCCAGTCATAGATAGCGGCATCCCGAAATTGGGTACACGGCTTAGTCGTGGAATATAAACCTGTGGGTTCATTCAGGATAGTACGGATGCTTTTTTCATACCCATCTGCGTAGTGCTGCATACCTAGATCGGTAGGGTGTGTACCGTCTACCATGTCATCCATGTCCAGATTAATTGCTGTTTTAGGCAAGAGGTAAATCTGATTTATACCTTCCGTTTTCAACTGGGTAAAGGCCGAACGCATAATATCATTGGCATCGCTGTAGAGTTTTCGCCGGGTAGCATTGAGCGAGCCGTCGGTATAGCCCGCGTGTTCAACCAGCAGAACCGGGGTTCCGGGTCGTTTCTGACGCAGGGTTTTGACCGACTCAATAATCCGGTTCTTTATCTCGTCGGAGGGGATGCCTACCGTGGCAACCAGATTCGGCAGACAGTCCAGCACGTAAAGTTTCGCATCAATGCCCGGCAGCAACTGCACGATTTCTTTTTCTAATCGGCCATTGCCCGAAAAGCCCAGATTGATTATCGGACGGTCGAGTTTGCGTCCCAGAATTGCTGTCCAGGCCATTCCCGGCCTTGATGCACAGGCGCCTTGCGCAATCGACGTACCATACACAACTATAGGCTTTTCGATTCGGGTTGGCAATGGCGTAAAGGATGCCCCTTTTGGAACGCCAATTTCCAGCCAGTTGACGGAATTATACAGCGGCAAATACAACCGATATTCACGCCCTTTCTGGTGATACTGATCATTCGGCTCCAGATTAGTAAAGCGGTACTCAAGCGTATCCTTGAACGAGTACTTTCCGGTACACCAGCGCCAGTCACCGTCACTAGTAACGGCGTATAAATCAACCCCGCTGACCCCCGTAGCGGGCATGTGCGGCAGGGCGTGGGGTCCATTTACAGTATACCGCACAACGATTTGGTCGGTGCTGGCCCTGAAGCGAATCAGTAAACCAGCCGCATTGTGTGACAGATTCCATACGGCACTTCTGACGCTCTTTTCTGCCTGCGCCGGGAGCCGGTCATACGGATGTTGAACCTCCTTGGGCCAGGCTTGCCCTTCAATGACCGGAAATTGGTTTTGAGCCGGATTCCACCATGTATATTCGGTTGCATTCTGGGCGAAAACCGTCAGATACGGCACCCAGACAAGCAGGATAAAAAAGATCAGTTTTCTGTTCATGGTATGTCAGGAGGCTCGGTAGCCTGCCAGACGACAAGGTATATTCACGGCTGGCAATAACCAAAGCAATAGTCGGCTCCTTAGCTACTTTGACTTTCGCATCGATTTAACAGGAAAGCAAACTTTCCTTGATTGGCTGAACCAACTTCCTGAAGGGACCTTTGATTGATCGTTAGTGAAGCTCCCTTCAAGAGATTGGTTCAGTCAGTTTTTTTTACGGTCTGATGATGGTGCCGTCCATCTTGCGCACCTGCCAGTTAGATTTGGTGCTGATGGGGTATTTGGCCGCTTCCTTCTCGTTGATGTCTACACCCAACCCCGGCACCTCATTGACCGACATGTAGCCCTTGTTCATCGTTGGACAACCACTGAATACCTCTTTCATTTTGTCCGAAAACTGCACCGCTTCCTGAATGCCGAAATTCCATACCGCCAGATCGATGTGCGCATGGGCCGCGTGACCCACCGGTGACACGTCTCCCGGTCCATGCCAGGCGGTGCGGATGTTGAACCACTCGCCCAACCGGGCCACTTTCATCGCTGGGGTGATACCCCCAATCTGCGAGACGTGGATCCGAATAAAATCGAACCACTGGTTGACCATTGGCTCTTTGAACTCATTGACGTTGTTGAACAATTCCCCCATCGCAATGGGCACCGACGTAGCCTGCCGAAGTTGCGCAAACCACTTCATGTTTTCGGGCGAGAAGGGATCCTCAATGAAGAAAGGGCGATAGTCTTCCACCCGCTTAATTATGTTGATGGCCTCGATGGGCTGTACCCGTTCATGAATGTCATGCAGCAATTCAATCTCATCTCCGCACTGTTTTCGAACGACCTCGAACATCTTGGGAACAGATTTCAGGTAGAGCTGTACGTTCATGTAATTGTCCGTTTCGCCCCCAAACCCAGCCGCTTTAAAGTCAGGTTTATCAGAAGTAGCTCCCACCGCCCCGTAACCGCCCTGCTGAATGCGAATGTGTCGAAAGCCCTGCTCCATGAATTTCTTGACGCTATCGGCGGCTTCTTCGGGCGTGTTACCGCCCGCGTGGGTGTAGCAGGGAATGGCGAAGCGCACTTTACCGCCCAATAATTGATACACGGGCATTTTGGCTCGTTTGCCTTTAATATCCCACAGGGCCTGATCCAGACCCGAGAGAGCGTTATTGAGCACAGGCCCGTTGCGCCAATACGAACTAACATAGGCGGCCTGCCACATGTCTTCGATGTTATCGACGTCTTTGCCGACGCAGAACTCGTTGAGGTAGGTGTTGATGGCTACGATGACCGTTGCCGCGCGTTGGGTGAAGGTGGCGCAGCCCAAACCATAGAGACCGGGTTCGGTGGTTTCCACTTTCACCACAATCAGGTTGGACCCCTGGGGTGCGGTGGCGATGGCTTTCACGCTTTTAATTTTGACTGTTGGTGCGCCGACGGCGTACTGAGGTTTGGCTTGTTGCTCGCGTGCTTCGGCGGTAGACATACCACCAAACAAGCCTAAGAGACTGGCCGTAGAGCCGAAGCCCAGCATTTTTAACGTATCACGGCGGTTTTGATACACTTGTTTTTCGTGTGATTCAGGGGGCGTATTCATAGAATGAGTTTTGACGAGTTAAGGCGTTTATTTATTCTTTCTGTTCAATCAGGTTTTAGTTAGGGCAGCGCAAAAGCGATGTAAGACCCCCCCGGTTTGTGGCCGTTTTTTACCCCTCCGGCAGCAATGACGACATATTGTTTTCCATTAACCTGGTATGTAATGGGGGTAGCAAAACCGCCAGCCGGAAGCTGATATTCCCACACAACCTTGCCTGTCTTCCGGTCGAAAGCCCGGATTCGCTCATCATACGTAGCTGCGATAAAGATTAGACCGCCCGCCGTGACAATCGGTCCGCCATAGTTTTCGGTGCCTGTTATTGGCATACCTTTTTTCGTCAATTCAGGAAACTCGCCTAGCGAAACCTTCCACACGTATTCTCCGGTATTTAGATTAATAGCGTTGAGCGTTCCCCAGGGCGGTTTTACAGCCGGATAGCCATCCGGGTCGAAGAAGCGTGTCCAACCATTGTTGATGTAAGGTGGGATGTACGGGAAGTCGGATTTCTCGGCGACAACCGCAGGAGCCGCAGCACTGTGCTGATCGCCCGTTTCACTGGCTTTGGTTTCCGTGTTAAGTAGAAAACGAACTAGTGTACTGCGGTCCTGCTCGGCAATATGCTCGAATGAGGGCATCCGGCCCCGACCTGTTTTCAGAATAGCCTGTATATCGGGGGGCGACAGTCTCTTCCCAATATCAACCAGACTGGGATAGGCGTCGCCACTCCCTTTCCGGTCGGAACCGTGGCAAGCGGCACAGTTGTTCTGGTAAAGTGCTTTCCCTTTTGAGGCTATTTCGGCGGTCCGGGCGGCCATATCCATCATTTTTAAATCCCAGACCATTTCGTTCGAATTCTGGTACAGGATACCATCCGGGTCGGCAGCGTTACCACCCCATTCGGCCCCGCCACCAATGCCGAAGAACAGCGTTCCTTCCAGACTCGGTGGCATAAACTTATTGCCTGAGCGCGTTTTCTGAAATCGCTCTTTAACGAAGGCATGCGCTTCGGGTGTGCGATTCGTAATGTCCGCTTCGGTAAACACTTGCCGGGCAAAGGGCACTGGCTTCAGCGGGAATCTCTGCTTAGGCCAGGGCTGTTCACCGGGGAGACCAGATGTTGGAACAGCCCGTTCCTCAACGGGGAAAAGGGAAGCACCCGTATCACGGTCAAGCACATAAATCAAGCCATCTTTCGTAGATTGAGCCACCGCATCAACTTTGCGGCCATTATGCGTTACGGTAACCAAATTGGGTTGGCACGGCAAATCACGGTCCCACAAATCATGATGTACGGTCTGGTAGTACCAGTTCATTTTACCGGTTTTGGCATTGAGGGCGAGGATACAGTCCGCATACAAATTTTGCCCGGCCCGGCTCCCGCCATAAAAATCAACCGCCGGTGAACCTGTGCCCAGATAGACCATGCCCCGTTTTTCATCGAGAACCATGCCAGCCCAGTTGTTAGCTCCACCTATTTTTTTGTAGGCATCTTTAGGCCAGGTCTCGTAGCCAGCCTCACCCGGTTGGGGAACGGTGTGGAATGTCCAGCGTATCTTTCCGGTACGTATGTCAAAAGCCCGTACATGGCCCGGTGCGGCATCGCCATACTCGGAGACGGTGCAACCTATGACCAGCAAATCCTTATAAATGACGCCCGGACTGGTTGCCGTGACGGCCAGCTTCGTTATATCCTGTTTCGGGTTGTCCATTAAACCTTCCCGTAAATCCACCTCGCCATGTTTACCAAACAGATCAATAGGTTCACCCGTCAAGGCGTTGATCGCGAAGAGTGTGGGGCCAGCCGTATAGAGTATGCGTTTGTCCGCTCCATCTTCCCAATACATGACACCCCGGTTCGGATTGAATCGAGGGGCCTTATCTTTAAATGGATCAAATGTCCAGACTTGTTCGCCTGTGTTAGCCCGTAACGCAAATAATTTTAGTTTAGGTGTTGTGCCGTAGAGAACGCCATTTACCACAATGGGCTGACACTGAATCTCTGGTTGGCGGCTGGTTTTACCATCAACATCAGCCGCGTTGTATGTCCAGGCTACAGTGAGATTTTTAACGTTTCCAAGGTTAATCTGCGTAAGGGGCGAATACCGGTTACCAGCCTTGTTACCGCCGTAGTTGACCCAATCTGAATTACCGGGTGGATCAGCAGATACTTCATCCCGATTCGGATGAATGGCCGCGAATACCAGGCCCAACACGCCAATCAATCCAAGTCTTATGATGTACTTCATGGATGCCTATGTAAAATGGCTTCTTTAGAAAAACAGCCAGGTGTCAGCGAATCGGCTATTTATAAGCAGCCGGTAAACCTGCGAAAAATGGTCAAAGGAATAGCACTGGTCATGCTAAACAGCACACCAAAAACAATGAATGTCTGCTTCATGAGGTAGGGTTGAATTCATTAATGACCGCGTAGGCAGTCTGTTGTATAGTACCTACGCGGTCATCAACTTGACAGCAAATTCCGGCTTAATAGCCAGGATTTTGTTTCATACTGAAGTTTGACGTGATCTCATTGATCGGGATAGGTTGGGCATAATCGGTGGCGTTCCATTGAATGGCCCCACCGCGAACCCGCTGATAGTAAGCGGCTTCCTTATCGCCAATTTTCCAGCGACAAACGTCAAACCACCAGTACCCTTCACCAAACAGTTCAGCCCATCGTTCATATTTAAGCGGGTCATTTTTAAGTACAATGTCGGGAGCACTGGTTTGATCTGTCAAGGTTTTATAATCAACGGTTGACGGCGTATTGACAGCAAACCCATACGCTCGTCGTCTAACTTTATTGACATATTCCAACGCGGTAGCATTGTCGCCGGTATGCGTTAGGGTTTCAGCGTACAGCAGATATACATCAGCCAGACGGAGCCAGAGTATATTGTCGCCGTTAGCCATATTAACTTCCCCTTCCGTACCCGCCAGATTAATATATTTCCGGAAACTCCAGGCTTCCATATCAATTTCCGAGACGTCCAGATAGTGAGAAATTGGCTGTTTGACTCCCGTCACAATCATCGAATCGACATAAGGCTGCAGACAAGCGACCCACAAGCGGGGATCCACTGTTTTATTGGCACGGGCAGCCACAGAACGGGTGATGTATGACTTATCGACATTAGCCACATTGGCCGTAGCCGTTCCGGCCGGGAAATAGTGCCCCAGATTAAAGCCAAAACGAGCAATGTTTTTAGCATGCGGAAAGACGTTCGACCAGGCCGATGCCGCCTGTGCGCCATTGGTTCCCACATAGGTCGGGGCAATAACCATCCCGATACTTGAGCCCATTGATAGGTCGTCCGTGCCACGATAAGTCATGTCAATGTTCATATTAAGCTCAACTAGTGACTCTGAGTTGAACTCATTTTGCCCGTTAAACATGGTTTTGTATACATCGAAGGAAACCAGCGACTTCCCACTATTCGTGATCACATCGCCGAGGTATGTTTTAGCATTCGTCCAGTCCTGTGTATACACATACACTTTCCCCAGAAATGCTTTAACAGCCCATCCACTTACTTTGTATTTATCGGTCGATCCAGTCCATGTTTTCGCGGTCAGAATGGTTTCTGCGGCTTTCAGATCACTGACAATGAAAGCCCAGCACTCCTTGACCGTAGCCCGCGCTACCTGCGTTTCGGGGAGACTGGACGATGTTTTTGTGATAATAGGCACACCCATTTTGTCGCCACCCTGTCCGTCTACAATAAAACTTTCGCCCCATAGCGTCGTCAGGTAAAAATAATACCAGGCCCGCAGATAGAGCGTCTGCCCTTTGATAAAATTGGCAGATACCACGTCCGTAGCAGTAGCTTTTGCATTGAAGGTTTCAATGCTGGCCAGCAATGTATTGCAACGCTGCACCCCCCGCCACAAGTCCTGCCAGGTTCCCTGCAAAAAACTATCATTGGGCTGTGAATTATTTTGCGCCAGTTGAATCCATGTGGTTGTTCCCTGCCAGCTTAAATCCGTTGTGTGCTCCCACAGATAGGTATTTTTGGCTAACATGTTATGCCCGAATAGACCTGAGGCATGTTGAGTAGCATAAACGCCCGCGAGAAGTTGTTCCAGATCAGACACCGAATTGGGATAACTGGCGGTAGAAATAGCCGTTGGATTGTCTACATTCACAAAATCCTCTTTGCAGGATGCTATACTCAAGAGTAAGACAAAGAGGGAGAGTTTGACTAGTACGTTCATAATGGAGTATCTTTTTTGTGTCACTTACGACAGTGAATGATGATTAGAAAGTCACGTCAACGCCCATGGAAACAAGAGTAGTACGAGGGTACGAGTAGATCGTATCGACGCCCCGCGCGGTAGTACCATTACGGCCAAGTACTTCAGGATCAAGTCCGGAGTATTTAGTGAACGTTAGCAGATTTTGGCCTTGCACGTACACTCGAATTCCGGACATCTTCCACTGTTTCATCAGCGAGGCTGGAAGCGTATAGCCGACCTGAACATTACGCAGTTTGAGAAACGCACCACTTTCAACGGCATAATCTGAGATGCGAGTATAGTTAGCGTTGGGGTCACGAACGTAGTTGCCGGACGCATCCGTGTACCCTACCCGGGGTAGGTTGGTGAGGCCATTGCCATTAAAGTAAGACGTGTTGAAAATTTCTCTGGTGGTATTGTAATCACCAACAAAGATGGGCGTGTAGTATTTGTTTCCATTGAACACATCTACTCCGGTAATCCCTTGAAACAAGGCCGAAAAGTCCAATCCTTTCCAGGCCATATTCAGCGTAATACCATACGTCATTTTCGGCCACGGATTACCAATGAAGGTCTTATCCGCTGTGGTAATCTTACCATCTCCATTGAGATCCTGGAATTTCAAGTCGCCCGCTCCCGTAGCAGCCGCCTGATAATAAACCCCTGCCGTACTACCTCCAGCCGCAGCGGCAGCTTCCTGTGCCTTTTGGTTCAGCGCCGTTACCTCCGCGTTACTTTGGAAAATCCCATCCGTTTTATACCCATAAAACTGGCCCAGAGGTTGACCTGCCTGGGTGCGGGATACCGTACTCTCCAGATAATCACCAGCAGTCCCATCATTAATCGGGTTGTTGTTATTACCATCCAGTTTTTTTACAAGGTTGGCATTAAATGAAGCATTGCCCGAAATTCCATAGGTAAACTGCCCCGCTTTACCCCGATAATCGATTGCTAGCTCAAGGCCCTTGTTGCTCATCTGACCAATGTTGGTATAGACGGATGTACTGCCGAAACCAGTAGACAATGGGGCTGGAACCTGGTAAATCATTCCGTTTGTCTGGCGGCTATACCAATCAACCGTGATATTCAGGCGGTTATTCATCAGGCCAATATCTAAGCCAATATCTGCCTGATTAACGGACTCCCACTTAATGTCCTGATTGGCTAGCTGAGCGGTAAGTGCATATCCTTTGGAACGTGACCCGTCAGGTAGACCCATACTGGTGGTTCCCCCCGTTCCACCAAACGAATTCTGATACGTATATTGGGGTATATTGCTGGTACTTCCCAGCTTCCCGTAGCTGGCCCTCAGTTTCAGATTCGAAACGTAGGTAAGGTTATCCCGGATGAACGTTTCTTCATTCAGTTTCCAGCCAACCGAGGCCGATGGGAAAACACCAAATTTATTGGCTGGCCCGAATCGGTCTGAACCATCCCGGCGAACGGTGGCCGTCAGCAGATATTTATTGGCGTACGTGTAGTTGATACGCCCAAATTGAGACAGTAAACGGGTCTGGGGAAACTCACCGCCACTCGCTACGTAGCTGCTGGGGTTACTGGTCAGGCCCAAATTATACGTAACATAGGGGAAGCTCTGGGCTGACGCCACTAAACTACTCAGGTCTGATTGATACGCTTCATACCCTGCCAATACTTTAAACTCGTGCTGATCAATGGTTTTTGCATAGGTCAGAACAAAGTTGGCTGTAAAATTACGCTGATTGTCATTTTCACGGTTCAGGTAGGCATTGTGATTCGCAACCGTTCCGTAGTCATACGCTTCCGTGAATTTGTAGTTCTTTGTACTGTATATCGAAGCCCCTACCGTAGAGCGAAGATTAAGCCCTTTAAGAATTTCCCAGTCGACATACATATTGCCTTCCAGCGCATATTGTTCATTCTTTATGTGGTTCTGGTATTCCTGTCCTACAAGATTTGACCCGGTAAAAAATGTCCCTGTCTTGGCCCAGCCACCATACGGATTGGAGGCATCGTACACCGGAACGACAGGCGCTGACCGGAAGGGAAAGGTAGTAGTTACGGTCGGGTTGTTGCTCGTTTTCCAGGCATACAAGGTTTCACCCACCTTCAGTTTTTTATTGATTTTAAAATCAGCATTCGAACGAATCCCATACCGCTCAAACGAATTGTCGATCATTGTACCACCTTCCCGCTGGTAATTGGCCGATAGGTAATAATTGGTTTTGGCGGTGGCTCCCGATAATGACAGGGAATAACTCTGATCCGATCCATTTTGGTACAAATCCTTTACCCAGTCGTTATCGGGCAATGTACTTGGGTCACCCCAGCCGCCGGTACTAACGCCAAACGCTTTTTTAGCGGTAATATAGTCCGCCGTATTCAGCATTTTGTATAGATTCCTGGGTTGTCGAACACCATAGTAGGCATTGAAATTGATCTTCATTTTATCCATAGTCGTACCTCGTTTGGTCGTAACGAGTACCACTCCACCAGCAGCCTGCGCTCCATAAATAGCGGCAGCACTGGCATCTTTCAAAATTTCAATGGATTCGACATCCTGAAGATTAAAGTTGTTACCCGCCGACATTCGTATGCCATCGACAATGTACAGGGGAGACATGCCGCCAATTGACCCGACCCCACGGATGACAATATCCGAACTGCTTCCCGGCGCTCCGTCATTACGCGTGACCTGAACACCTGCGGCCCGGCCCTGTAATGCTTCGTTTACGCTTCTGACGGGAAGGTTCCTTACATCTTCAGATTTCACCGATGAGATAGAGCCAGTCAGATCAGATCGCTTCTGCGTACCGTACCCAACGACCACTACTTCGTTGAGGTTCTTGGTATCGGTGGCTAATTTGACATTCAGTTCAGAGCGATCACCTACGGTAACCTCCTGACTTAAATACCCGACAAAGCTGTACACCAGTACAGCATCGCCCGTGAGTAGATTTATGCGGTACTGCCCATTTGCATCCGTCGTCGTACCACGCTGCGTACCTTTCACAACCACGCTTACACCGGGTAGTCCGGCACCTGCTTCATCAGAAACACTCCCCGAAACGGCACGGTCAGTAAAAGCCGCGTCGTTTGTATTTGCTGACTCCTCAGTTTCTTTCGGTGCTGGTTCCTGATTAAGAATAATCTGCCGTCCTTTCACGTAATAGGCTACGTCAAGAGGTTTGAGCAGGTTGTCCAGGACTTCACCTAAACGTTGATTCGTGGCATTCATCGATACCCGGTTATTCAACTGTACGAGAGCTGACCGGTAGGCAAACCGTACGTCAGCCTGATGTCCCAGTTGGTTCAACAGGTTTTTTATGGTCATGTTATCGGCTCGCAGCGTAACGCGCTGATCCATAACTTGCTGTGCTTCAACCGAGCGGGCAGTTGCCAACCCGGCTACTATTGCCGCTAGTAGTAACTGATATACAGTAAATTTCATAAGGCTACGCAACAGGCTAAGCGGTTGTCGAAGTTCTTTCATATTTTTACTTGTTTTTTGGTTATTTGAATTTAGGAATAGACAAAGAACCCCCTGCCTCATCCTGGATGAGGGTCTCGAACAAGGGTGCGATTGAAGTCAGTGATGCTGGAACCATCGCTGACTTTTTTTCTGAAAAGGGAATTACTGCTTCATAAGCGAGATACTAGAGGTTAAGGGATTGGAACTACTTGCAACCTTTACTGGTAATGACAATTTGCCCATCCAACACCTCATACGAAGCCCCAACGGTCTGACAGACTACATCAAGCCGCTCAAGCAGACTTTCGTTGGAAAAGGTAAGATTGACCAGGCAAGCCGAAAGATCATCTTCATTGTAAAGAAGCTTCACGCCGTATGTCCGTTCAATAGTCGAAAAGACTTTAGCAACGGGGGCATCTTCAAAGACCTGTTCACGACTGGGAATTTCCGGCATCAACGCCGTTGGTTTCTCAACCAGGGCTTTCGTCAGATGGCTATCCTCCAGGTTGTAAGTCATTTGCTGGTTTGGCGTCAATATAATGCCTTGAATCCGTCGCAAACCTGACTGCTGTGCTTTTTCGAAATCCTGCTGTTTATAAACCGATACCCGACCCGTTCTCACGGTTACGATTACATCCTTTTCTTCCTCAAATGCCCGAACGATAAAGCTGGTACCCAGTACTTTGGTTACGGTTTGATTAGCATAGATCAGGAATGGTTTAGCAGGGTTCCTGACCACATCGAAGAAGGCTTCACCATTGAGATAAACCGTTCTGTCACTCGTATCAAAACGCTTCGGATAACTCAAACGGCTCTTGGGCTGTAGCGTTACGAGGGTGCCATCACTGAGTAAAATGTTGACAACATGGGTACTGGTATTGACCTTTTCCTGAAGCGGAAGCGGAGCTTTTTTCGTAAGATGAGCATACGAATCATGTCCTGCTCTTGGGGTAATGTGACGGTATAGCCAAATACTCAAACCAACCGTAATAATAATGGAAGCGGCCACTCCCCAACGCCACCACGAATAACGTTGACCAATTGGGAGGATCGGCGTCTCTGATTCGGCATCCCGACGTTCGGCGGCACGCTGCATCAGGCAGTCGAGTTCGCTCGTAAACCGATCAGTGGGCGCATCATCACGGTAATGGTCGTTCAAGGCGCGTACGAGTTCCTGTGCCTGCTTAACCACATCGGTCCGGTCAGGATGTTGCACCAGCCACTGCTCCCAAAAAGTAATCGCCTGAGGAGAGGTTCCCTCTATCCATTGGCGAAATGACTCATCGAACAGAAAATCTTCGGCGTTGTAAGTCTCGTAGTTCATGGCGGAGCAAATAGCACACTGTTGCTTCTAACTCTATAGTGCTATTTCTCCGTAATCGATACTCACAAAAATGTAAAAATATTTTCGCCTAGAGTACAATTTAGCGCCAGTTACCGTTCTGACTGGGCAAACATCAATAAGAAAATAAACAAATGAGGTGACCACTGGCTCCGGAGTTCTTTAAACGTTCGGTGTAAAAGATTGGCCACACTCTGACGCTCCATCCCCATTATGTGAGAAATTTCGTGATTGTCTAAATTTTGATAAAACCGTAGATATAAGACTTCCTGCTGACGCTTACTGAGCGTAGCCATCAGTTGATGCAACAGCCGCGCCTGCTCATCATGTAGTTCATTGTCAATTATTTCCTCCTCTATCGATACGACAAAAGGCATTTTGACTGGTTCAGACTCATCAAGGTGAATGGGTGGATACTGCTGAACCCGAATTTTCAATAATTTGTAGCGTAGTGCTTTTAACAAGTATGTTTTTACAAAAACAGCATTCCCCACCGATTCCCGACGATCCCACAGCTCCAGAAAAAGGTCTTGGATTGTGTCCCAAACTAGTTCAGAGTCCGTCGTTACCCGCAGGCCATAGTTATACAGGCTGGGATAGTGTTCCCGAGCTAATTCCCCCAAAGCTCGCTCGTCGCCAGCTTTGAAGCGTTGCCATAATTCCTGAGGAGTTAAATCACGATAATCAACTGTCATAAAACCGACCAAAGAATGATGACTATAGTCTATAAAGTCTAAAGACGACAAGTGTAATTTTATATTGGTCTGCTAATGATTGTATTACACTAAAATAATTTTACGTGGTTTTCACAAATTCATTGCACTGATTTACAAGCCGTTGCCTGGACAGCCTTGTCATATAAAACTGCTTAGATAATGGTTCGTAATGAAGGCTCCCCAGTTTTTATGCCGGGGAGCCAAAACCGTTTTTTTGATTATTGCGTGCGTTATAACAACGGATTCGCCTGTCAGACCGATTTTGCCAGTATAGCTGTCCTCGTAACTTTTCGTACTGGTTTACTCATTCGTCGCCACCAGAGTAGAAAGCCTGTAATAGATAACAAACCAGGCGTTAGCCCAATGAGTACGTACAGAATTTTGACCGGTAGACCGCCGTAATTACCGACGTGTAATGGGAAGAAAGTTGCTTCAATTTTGGCCCATGTTCCCTTCTGAGACAATCGGCTAACCTGCTTGACGGCACCCGTTTGACCATCCAGGCTAACCGAATTACTACCCCCAAAAAGAGCCAGTTGCCCGTTTACCGGACCACTGACGCGAAACATACGCTCAGGTTGGGTAGGTAAGTATACCGAGGAAGGTTGCAGGTCCGGCATCTGGGCTAAGGCTTTTCTGTACAGCGTGTCGAGCGATAGTCCAGTCAGCGTATTAGGCTTTGTCGGCGTGATTTCATTATGCCAGGAAGCAGGTTTAAACGCAAAGAGATTCATCCAGAAACCGGTGAAAAAGATAACCGAGTTCAGCAGAAGTGCCCACACTCCCACAATACGATGCAGGTCGGAACTAAGGGTACGCCAGTTCTTTCGATTAAGGCGAGCCCGGAAGAAAAGCACTTTCCATATAGATTTACGGTACACCACGAGTCCGGTAAGTAACGACACCAGCATTGTCAGCCCGAAAATAGCCGTTAGCGCAGCCCCCGGCGTGCCTAGTTGAAAGCTAAAATGAAACTGGTATATCCACTCGATCAGACTAGGAGTAAAATCACTGGATTTCCCTTCGCGCAGGATAGCCCCGGTGTAGGGATTAAACGAGATTAGCCCCAGATCGTAAGTGAACAGGTGAACATCGTTGAGATACAATCGAAAATCGTAGGCTTCCTCCGGTCGAGCGTTGGGATTGAGCCAGGCAATACCATCGAGGTTAGGGTAGCGATCCGTTATAATCCGGTAGAACTGAGCAAGTGAACGAGTGCCCGGAGTATGTCGAGTACCCGGACAGCAGGGAGCATTCCCACTATGGCCATCCATAGACGGCGGCTGAACCGTCAATAACGTGTGGTTGGCCAGGTGATCAATCTCATCACGAAAAACCAAGAATGAGCCACTTAGCCCCAGGAGGAGTAGAAAAACGCCGGAGAGCAGGCCAAACCAGCTATGGAGACTAAATAAACGACGCGTTTTATTCATACAATGATTTCCCCATCAATTTCTTTTTGACAATTTCCAGCTTTCTCAAGTGAGGCAATCTTTCGCTTGAGAATCCATAGCGATTGCTACCGACAAGCCAGAAAAGACCGATTTCACAATGATATAAGTTCATGGTCATTTCAGATACGTTTTAGCATCGGCTATACTTTTACGCATCCGTTGACGCACGGTGTTGACTTTTAGCTGCTGCTCTTTCAAGTATAGCATCGCCTGTTTATGGTCGAGTTTATGAAGAGTGTCTCCGTTGTACTCATACATCCAGGCCATCATAGCCTCATCTGCTTTGGCGAGGACATTGCTGACACGTAATCCCTGCTCTTTACGCTGGGTCACCTCAGCAGAAGGCTTTTTACCAGATAATTCGGTTAGCTGTAAAGTCACTGCCTTTTTCACCCGCATCATATCACTCATGTCAAGCATGGCACTATCGTGTACAGCCAAAACGTCTTTTTCCAGAGAAGCAACCACTTCCGAAGTGGCCTGAGTGGTTGTGTCGGACGACGTAGTTGCCGTTTCGGATTGATGATTGGATTGACAGCCAACCCCTGCCAGGACTAGCAAACAGATTAGTAAGGATTGAATTTTGATCATGATTATTCGTAATTAAATATCCTTTTACTCGCTGACTATACTAAGTACAGACGAATAAGGGAAGTGAAGAAGTTATAAAGAAGAAATAAAATAAACGACGTAACTATCAATAGACGAGACAAGTACCGCCGTCTTGACTACCGAAAATTGGTGAAGACAGAGCGTCAATGAGGCCCAGTCAATGCATAGCGAATTGAGTTGTAGTGAACCTACAACCGATGGACTACCCAAACTTGGTTTATTGACTAGGCGTGCCTGCGCGGAGGACGAAGCAATACGCAGATGGGCGAATCGTAATGAGAAACTAAGTAAACGAAACGCTGGAGAGTAAAGAATCGGGTGGGGCCAGAGAAGTTGAAATAAAAGCCCGATTCACAGAAAAGCTGCATCAGAGGCATATTATGTACCCGCTCGGTGGTTTCCTTATCCTGTTTATCCTGCTGAGCTTGGAGCCTCCTGGCTAAATAGCATTTGCCATCGCAGTGCAACTCGGGGCGATTACGATTCTCGCACAGGACGCGGGCAATGTATTCCTTATTAAGTTGGTAATGCGCAATAATTCCCCACGGACTGACGCTAGGCAGCAGAACGGCAAACAACAGAATGTATGTCAGCAGGGAACGCATGATCGGGCAAAGGTAGTCCGAAAACCAATTCATCTTTTGTAAGAACAGATTTTATAAGAATAGTAAAATCCGGCCAGTTGCCAGTGTGCTACCGCCTGCGAAAACGTCTGTATAGATTTCCAGGCTAAGACAATCCCAAAATCAATCAACTGAAAAGCCGCGTCCGGATTTAACAGACACGGCTTTTCAGTTGATTTTTAAGTAGTTGTAACCTACTGCTTAAAAAGTTTAGATGTTACATATTATCACTCGGTAAGTAGCACTTTACGACTTAAGCGTTGCTGGCCCTGGGTTAATGTAAGTACATAAATACCCCGATCAAGGTCGCCAACGGGTACCTTAATGATGTTTTCGCCCTGTACTACCTGGTGAATTACTTGTCTAACCGGTAGAGTCGCCATACTGACCAACTGCACAGCTACCTCGCCATCAGACTCAGCATAGTACCGAATACGTACTTCATCATGGGCGGGTACCGGATAAATTTGGATGATCACGTCTGACTTAACTTCATCACCAAGAGCGGCTATTCGTCCACTACCTGACCCTGTCAATCGTGCCCCGGCCCAATCGGCATGGTCGCAGGTATTACCGTCGCCCCCATCTGTCACCACTAATCGTAACGTCTGTTTGCCCGACACATTGAGATCAATTGATTTAGTCGCACTGGCCGGAGTCATCTTACCGCTGCTATAAACCAGCACATTGTCTACGTAGATGTTGAAATTAACCGTTCCGCACCCGTCATTACTCATCTCATCGTCAATACCCATCGCTGTACTAAAGATGGTGTACTTACCGCCTAGATTGTACGTAATATCGGCGGGCGCGTGTATGCCCAGACCCTTTGGATAAGTCACCCCGTTGAGCGTTAACGTCCGCCCATCCCCCGTCCCCGATTCACCGTTACTACGGTCTTTTTCAACAGGTCCATATCCATTCGTGGCAGCCGTCCAGGTTAAGTCAGATAGGTATGTGACCTTGCCGCTGGATGGTGGTGGTGTCGGTGTAGCCGGATACAAATAACTCTTAGGAACCGCCTGCTGCACCTGTCCCGGATAGGCCCACAGTAATTTAGCCATCGCACCAGCTGTCCCGTCAAAGTATTCCATCTGGATGGTGTAACGCTGGCCAGCGGTCAGCGTCAGCGGAGTACTATTATTGGTTGTTGTAGGATGGGCATTCCAGTCATTAATGACCATGGCACCGTTGACCCAAAGCCGAACGCCATCGTCGGATGTGGTACTAAACGTATAGCTGCCCGTAACGGGTATCTGCACCTGACCCGTCCACCGAACAGAAAAATTATCGGTGTTAATAGTGCCGGGCGCGGGCGAATTGGTACTCCAGTCAAAATTTACCGTTGCATCGGTGCGCGTTAGTACAGCGGGTGCGGTGAGGTTGGTCGTATTGAAGTATTCACCCAAAAGACCAGTGCCATTACCCACACTGGTACTCCCACTACCAGTACTAATGGGAGGCACCCGATAGAAGGCCGATGCCGGAACCGCCTGCTTGCTGATGCCGGGGCCTTCATAGCTGGCAGTAAGTGTCTGGCCCCCGCCCCCCTGAAGATAGAGAATGCTTAGTGCATGTTTACCGGCTTTTAGACCAATTTTTCCTGACTTTTCGGTTTCTGCATGAAGGCCGTCGTTATTGACTACCTCAGTCGTACCAATCAGGAGTTTGCTGCCATCATCGGAGGTGGTATAGAAAGTATACGTCCCATCGGTGGGTATATTGATATAGCCCGTGTAGCGCAAAGCGTACGTACTTTCGCGGCTGCGCACCGAGAGATCAAGTGTGCTGTTGACCCCAGTCTTAACGGCGATGAGTGTATTAAAATCAGGCAGGTTACTCCAGTTACCTTCGTAGCATCGGTAGTCCAGTCCGGCTACGGTAGTGGCCGGGTTATCAGCACTCCGTAGCGGCACCACCGGGGTAATATCTTTTAGCAAGACTACCGACGAAAATGCGGGTACCGTTATTTGACCGGTACACACTTTGTTTCGCGCATCTCGATAGGTACCCTCCAGCGAAACCAGCGTGGCAGTAGCCGTTGAATTAGCTATGTATTTAATGTAGTCGTCCGGGTTGCCGGAGGTGTACGTAAACGGGCTTTTGGTCGATGCCATATCTTTTCCGTATTGGCTTTTCCACTGTGCCATCGAGAGGGAAGCGCCAATGGTACGATTATACACGGCTAAGATTGTGTAGGTATCCTCGAAGGGGCGCGCATACACGTTGTTATCAAAAAGACCGTAGCTGGCTAAATCATTTTGGTTCGACTCGTACTTTACATTGAACTGATTTGCCAACCGGCTCACAAAAATATTATTCTGAATTACATTGTTACGCGGCTGACAACCGTTGGAGCTGGTGATGGATAACTGCCCACCGGAATTGTTATAAGCCGTGTTACCCGTCAGTTTAATGTTGGATGAACCGTGCAGATACACGCCATAGCCATTGCAGTTATACACCGAATTACCAGCGACCTCAATGTTCGTTGTACAGTCGTCGAGGTAAATACCATTAGCCCCTGAGTATGTGCCGCTTGGCGCGCCTTCCGGGGCACCAATAGCGTTATAGACAACGTTGGACAACAAATGAATATCTGCCAGGGGCTGCTGATTACCATTCCAGATGTATAAACCGCTTCCGTCGCTTTTAGTCAGGCAAAAGTTGCTGATTTTGTTTCGCTGAATGGTTGTACTGGTTGAGAAGTTGAGTGCGTTGTAGCCAATATTATCTAATACATTGTTTTCAATCAATGTATTAGCGGTGCAGGCCGACTGGAAACCCACGTAGGTGCCATCGCCACTTTTACCCCGGCCCGGAATGAGGCCGACGTTCCGAATGGTATTACCCCGGAATGTAACGTTCTGATAGGCAGCGATGTTAACACCATTATTATTGACATTTTCAATCAGATTCCCCTCCAGTAACACCTGATTACCACTTCCCTGAATAAGGATACCATCTTCACCCGATTGGGTAATGTCATTAGTCGTGATAACGAGGTTAGAGCTGTTCGTAATCGCCAGGCCGGTGGACCGTGCCTGAGTAAGTTGTAGATTACGTACACTCACGAAAGACACGTTGGACAAATTCACAACGTCGGAAAAGGTAGTAGCCGTAATCGTCTTGCCGTTCGGGTTTGTCTGGTCGTCGTACAGTTGGATTGTTTTGTTGGCCGGGTTGTAATACCATTCACCTACCTGGTCGAGGGTGGCCGGGTGATTCTGAATAAAATAGCCCCAGTTGTCGCTTATATCGTAATTACCACCACCTTCCAGTGTTAAGGTATTGCCAGTCTTCCCGGTAATCTTGGCCCGATTCAGTATCCATGTCACTGGACGAAATACGGCCTCCCCTCCTGTCCAGTTTGTTGGTAGTGCTTGCTGACTGGTAAGTTGCGTTTTACCCGTGTGCGATTGCACAGTCAGGTAACCTTTATTGGTTGCGGTGAGATTGGGGTACCGGCCCAATGGTAAGGCTGAATTGTCGCGGTATAGGCCCGTCACGCGGTCTCCGCAGGTAGAACAGGTAGCCTGCCAGGTATTATTACCAATGCTTACCCAGTTGCTGATCGCCACAGATCCGGCCAGAACAGGTTTGTTACCAGACCCATACGCGTCAACCACAATGGGTTTACCGGGTGAGCCCGACTGGCGGAGTTGCAGACTGCCTCGAAACGTATCGCTTCGCCGAAACAATACCTGATCTCCAGGCTGTAAAGTCAGACTATTGATCTTCGCTATTGTCTGAAACGGAATCTCGCTTGAGCGCCCGGTGTTACTGTCGTTGCCCGAGTTGGCTACGTAGTAAGTTGTTTGCCCAAAACTCGTTGACAGTCCGCCAATAAGCAGTAGACAAACCGGGCCATAACGCATCAGCATTACCGCCCGGTGGGGTGAATATTTCTTCAAGTTACAGATAAAGCTAGAGTGTTAGTAGTAAGTAAACTATTATTGCTATATAGTTGCATTCGGATAGGATACGTATTAACTATACCCTAAATATATGTTACTATAATTTAATATTTTTTTATATATGTTTAATAATTTTACTTTTTATTAACTAATAGTATAAATATATATTATCTGGTAAATAATAACAGTAAAATACGAGAAGGCACGATACTTGGAACCCGTTGGACTTTGTCGACAACGGATTAGGAGATGTAGGCGGAGCTGGTCAGCGAGTTGGAAGAAAACAGCCTGAGCCTGTACGGGAAGCTGAACTATTGCTGACCGCCAGAAAAATTTCAGAAAATTAATCATCACGGCATTCGTACCTGCCGCTTAGTCAAGGCTACAGTAGACCATTTTTCGAGTAGCACGGGCGCGAAACGGCCTACCGATCTTGATGCGCTTTGTGATGAATCGTGGGGAGTTAACGACTGAAATGTTCGTTTTACTTCAGTATTCAGATACGTAATCTAGTAGCATCCAACCAAATCAGCGGCATATGTGAACCTATCGCAGTACTGTTTTTCAATTAAGGATTTTTTGTCCAGGCGGGAGGATCCACACCTAACAGATGTTTGACAAAGAAGTCCCGACGCTTGCGTTCGCCGTATTCGCCACCTGACGAATGACCAACACCGGGTAGCACAACCAGATCAAAATCCTTATTAGCTTTAATTAAGGCATCAGCTACCTGCATCGTCGAGGCCGGATCGACATTATCATCTACTTCACCCACCATCAGTAACAGATTGCCCTGTAGCCTGTACGCATTCGTTACATTAGAGCATTCGGCATACTGTGGGCCAACAGGATAACCCATCCACTGCTCATTCCACCACATTTTATCCATCCGATTATCGTGGCAACCGCATGACGACACAGCGACTTTGTAAAATTCGGGGTGAAACAGAACTGCTCCGGCTGCGCTTTGTCCGCCCGCCGAAGTGCCATAGACACCCACCCGGCTGATGTCCATGTACGCATACTTCTGGGCAGCGGCCTGCATCCAGAGAATCCGGTCGGGCAAACCGGCATCTTTAAGATTTTTCCAGCATACATCATGGAACGCCTTCGAGCGGTTGGAGGTACCCATACCATCCAGCTGCACAACAATAAAGCCTAGTTCGGCCAGTTCGTGCATCGATCGATTGTTTGTCATAAACGCCTTGGGCGTAAACGAACTATGCGGCCCGGCATATATATTCTCAATAACTGGGTATTTTTTGGCTGGATCGAAGTTGGTTGGTCGGATAATGATACCCCAAATGTCGGTTTTGCCATCGCGGGCTTTAGCCGTAAACACATCCGGTGCCTGCCAGCCCGATTTTTGCCATTCTGAGATGTCCGCCTTTTCTAGTTCCATCAGTACGGAACCGTCAATGGCACTGCGCAACACGGTTATCGGCGGCATATCGACCCGGGAGTACGAATCAATAAACGTCAGAAAATCGGGCGAGAATGTAGCCGTGTGGTTGGCATTGTCACTCGTCAGCGCAGTCAGGCCGGTACCGTCAAAGTTTACTTTGTAATACTGTGTAAAGTACGGGTCCTGACCAACATTTTTACCACTGCCCGCAAATAGAACAGTGCGATTTGCTTCGTCTACCTGTACCACGTTTCGAACCACCCAGTCGCCCTTCGTGAGTTGCTTCTTGACCTTGCCTGTTGCGCAATCAATCAGGTAAAGGTGATTCCAGCCGTCGCGTTCGGAGGTCCAGATCATTTCTTTACCGTCGGCTACGTCGTGGCGGTAGTGCTTGTAGGTGTATTCGATGAATGTTTTACTTTGCTCCTCCACTAATGGCCTGACCGCACCCGTAGCTGCGTTGACTTCCAGCACCCGATACACCTGGTGACCCCGCTGATTGTATTCAAATGTGAAGGCGCGGCTGTCTTTTCGCCATTCCAGCAGCGTCAGCCGGTATTGTTGGGTAAATAACGCATCGTCTACTGGAATCTGTTTGCCCTCCTCAACCAAAAATAGCTGAGGCCGACTCACGGGCAACGCATCGCCCGGCTTCAAATATTCCCGATTCTCCAGCTTAGGCTGAAGCTGATCCTGTGGCGAGGAGCGCACGAAATAAATGAGGTGTGGGGTATTTGGACGGATTTTGCTGGTTAGCAGTTTTTTTGAATCGGGTGACCATTGAATAGTTCCGGCATAGTAGTCACCGGCTGAGCCGTCGAAACTTAGTTGTCTTTCCTGTTTCGTTTTTTCAGAACGCACATATAGGTTGTGATTTTTTATGTAAGCAGTTGAGTTACTATCGGGTGAAAAAACGGGCTTTTCGGTTTGTCCAGTGGCACTAATCCCCCCCAGTCGACGGTCAGGTTGATCAGCCAATACGGGTGCCTTTTTGTGAATAGTCCCAGAACCCGGCGAATACTGCCAGGTAAAGCATTCGGCCACGAAGTCAAACGCCTGATCGTCTTTCTCGAATGTGATAATGGTGAATGGAAGTTGGAAAGGATCTATTTTTTTACCCGTTGCTTCCGACAGTTTTTTCGCTAATTGTTCGTGGTCGAAAGCGGATTGCCGGGATTTCTTCTGGGGTTCAATAATAACAAACTCTTTACCACGTGCCGTCTGAATTAGGTACCAGCACCGCTTGCCGCTTGCCGTCCAGTTAACCTGCGACGGTGCATTATATACTTTATCTTTCAGCTTGGTTTTCAACGCTTCGGATCGTTGGTAATCCGCCAAACGGCCCTGGGCCGACAGGTAGACCGGCATACTCAACAGAAAACCGACCAGCAGGAAAGTGATATTTGATTTGCTACGTTTGCCCAATGTACTTATGTGGCGCTCAGCTCGTGTTAATTTGTTCATTACTCAGCGTCGGTGTATTTGATTTATAAGGAGTAGACAAGGATAAGCCAGCGACAAAACTAGTAAATTAGTTTTACTACTAATAAATTAGTTCAAAAAAAAACCACGACCCGGTTAGATCGTGGTACACCATTGCTGCTTGAAATATGTTTAACAAATGCGGCAGTTCAAGGCAATTGAAACGAGATAATAAGAATTTGCTCCTGTAGCTAATCCTCTATAGTCAACCCAAACGATTCCAACTTGGCACGCGTAGACAGGTAGTCTACATGGCAAATTCCTTGAATTCCCAGACCCTCCGCTACATCGACAAACATAGATCGATCGTCGAGGTAGAGTACCTGATTGATGGGTACTTGAGCGATGTCGAGCGCAACCCGAAAAATATCTGCGTCAGGTTTGCGAAAGTGAACGAAGGAGGAAGAAATGAAAAAATCTACAAATTCATTCAGCTTGAAGGTTTGAATCCGATACGAATTCATTTCGCGTCCTTCATTATTGACTACGGCTATTTTCAGACGGTACTTTTCTTTCAATTGTCGAACCAAGGCAATCATTTCCGGGTAAGGCTTCGATTGTGAATACATGAACGCCCGAAATGTGTCGATAGTGAATGATCGGGGCTCGTAAAAGACCACCCGATCAAGGTATTCTTCCAGCGTCAGCTTACCAACCTCATAAGTATCAAAGGTCAGATGATGCCTTTCTTCTAACTCAACCAAATTCAGATCGAATGTTTCTGCGGCTAGCTTACGAGACTGACGGCCCCATCCGTTTGTCAGTAAAACACCCCCGATGTCCACAAATAAGGTCGTAATTGGTTGTTCGTTTTCCAGTTTATTTTGTGTTTCCATGTTCCTCTCAGCTAGTTTGTTTTTTAGTTTTTCAGGCACGTACGACGAACGCTCCATTTTTAGTTGAGCGGATATATGCACGCAGATGATCCTTCCTACTCATACGCATAAGAAAGCCTTCCGAATGTCATAGTTTGGCAAACTACGACATTCGGAAGGCTTTTACGTTCGCAGTTGTATCGAAAATTCAGGATGACTTAGGTTTCAACTCACCCCATTTACACTACTTGTATCAGGCTTCCATTGCCATTGGTACAGCCAACGTGCTGCCCTCTGGCAAATGTTCAGCAACGGGTTCCACGGTCACAATCACGAACTTCGACGTTGGGGTGTTGCTAATGTAGGCAACACTGGCTACGGGCACCAACGGATTCATTTCGGGGTAGTAAGCCGCCGTATCGCCCTTGGGAATATTGTAAGGAATGGCGACAAACTTCTCCAGCTTTCTCTGTTGTCCGTCAAAGTGGCTTGTGATATTCACCAGTTGACGCTCCCGAATGCCACGGGTTTTCATGTCCTGCGGGTTCATGAAAATTACGCGTCGCTCGCCATATACACCCCGATACCGGTCATTGTAATCGTAGATCGTCGTATTGAATTGATCATGACTACGAATAGACATCAGTACTAATTGATCGGGTTCGATGTTGTGTTGCACCATCTCAGTCACCGTGAAATTAGCCTTGCCGTTTTCTGTGGTGAAATTTCGTTCGCGGGGGCCATTGGGCAAATAAAAACCACCGGGTATTCGAATTTTCTCGTTGAATTTGTCGAAGCCGGGAATCACGCGGGAAATAGCATCCCGAATCGTATCATAGTTTTCTGTATACCCTACCCAGTCAACCTTCGTTCGGTCGCCTAATGTAGAAATGGCAATACCCGAAATGATGGCTACTTCACTCAGCATTTCTCCATCCAGAGGCTTCAGAACGCCTTTATTTTGACTGACGACACCCATCGAGTTTTCGCAGGAGGTGAACTGGTGACCTGAGAGTTGCATATCGATATCAACATGGGTCAGGCAGGGCAAAATCAACGATGTCTTACCCGTTACTAGGTGACCACGATTTAGTTTAGTACTTATAAATACCGTAAGTCGCTGTTTACGAAGGCCCTCAGCTACAAATTCCGTATCAGGCGAGGCCGATAGAAAATTACCACCCAAGCTTATAAAGACGCCCGTTTTGTCTTCGTACATGGCCTTAATGCCTTCTACTGTGTCGTAGCCATGTTCGCGGGGCGGTTCAAAATTGTACTCTTTTACCAGCGCATCAAGAAATTCCTTGTGAGGCCGCTCCCAGATACCCATCGTTCGGTCGCCCTGCACATTCGAGTGGCCGCGCACGGGGCAGGTACCAGCTCCAGGTTTGCCCACCGCTCCTTTCATCAAGTGCAGATTCACAATTTCCTGAATGCTCATCACACCATTTTTCTGCTGGGTAAGGCCCATTGCCCAACACGTAATAATCTTTTGTTTGGGCGCAATGATGTTGGCCGCTTCGAGCAGTTGCTCCCGCGACACGCCACTCATTTGCTCAATATCTTCCCAAGTAGTCTTGCGGATCGTATCCAGAAACTCATCGTACTTGGTCGTATACTCTTTAATGAATTCATAATCAATGACCTCACCGGGATTCAATTCTTCGGATCGTAACAGGTGCTTCATAATGCCCCGAAGCACAGCCATATCGCCGTTAATCCTAACCTGTAGGTGAAGATCGGCAATAGGCGTACCCTGCCCAAGCAATGTACCAACCGCCTTGATGGGATTCATAAAATCCTGCGGATTCTTGAAATGGCTCAAGCCCGCTTCATGCAGTGGATTAACGGCAATAATTTTGGCCCCGTTACGCTTGGCTATTTGCAGTGCCGAGAGCATACGAGGGTGATTAGTGCCGGGATTCTGCCCCATAATGAGGATAACTTCGGCCTCATGAACGTCGTTCAGCGTCACCGACCCTTTGCCTAATCCCAACGTAGGACTTAGGGCCGAGCCACTACTTTCGTGGCACATATTCGAGCAGTCGGGCAGGTTATTCGTACCAAACTGCCGCACAAAAAGCTGGTATAGATACGCCGGTTCATTAGGCACCTTCCCCGACGTGTAAAAGATGGCTTCGTCGGGCGACTTCAGGGCGTTCAGCTCATCAGCAACCAACTGGAACGCTTCGGGCCAGGTGATCTGGGTATAATGCGTGGCTTGGGGACGAAGCACCATCGGATGCGTCAACCGACCGGCATTATTTAAATCGCGGTCGGTCATGTGCGACAAATCCACTAAGCTGTGTTTAGCGAAAAACGCTGGATCGGCGCGACGGGTATCAGCATCAGACGCCGTTGCTTTAGCGCCGTTTTCGCAAAATTCAGCAAACGAACGATGGTCGTCGGGGTCAGGCCAGGCGCAGGACGAACAGTCGAAACCATCTTTCTGGTTAAGGTTCAATAGCGCCTGTGTACCACGACTAACGCCCGCTTCACCCCACGAAAACTCCATGGACTTGAGCACGGCGGTAACCCCGGCAGCCACCGTTGCAGGTTTGCCGAGTTTAAGACCCGTAAATTCTTCGGGCGGTTGAGCCAGCACAGGATTTCTATGCTTGGCCCCTACATTGTCGGGAGCGGGGAAAACGCGTTTATCGGCGTCGGGCTTCCCCTGTGAATCATAGTGGTCGTTGGTCATCTCGGTACCCTGGTTGGGGCGCTCACCGCTTCTAGGCTTATTATTGACATCCTGCTCAGCCGGCTTACTGGGCTTAGATTCGTTGTTTGGGGACTTTTCCATGCTTTAGAATGACCATGAGGCCGGGGAAACAGAACGTTGAGAGTGCTGGTTTGGTAAGACAAAAGGGAGCGTTTATCTACCTAACTTACTATATCCGTAACTAAATAACAGGGCCTATGGGCTAACAATAAATCAGCTTTTTTTTTACAGGATATTCTCCATACGCTCATTCAAACAAAGCGCGTACATTTAACCCTATTTACACTACGCCACAAAACTAAAATACGGTACAAAAAACAGCACGTATAGACGCTGATTAGCTCACCGAAGTTGCTTATTATTGGCCGTTAAAACTGGTAGATCAAGATGCAGAAAAATCCCGGAAGACGAGAATTTGTCATAACCTTAACTAAAGCGGTGGGCACGTCTATGCTAATCAATTCGCCTGGCCTGAGCCGGGCAGAGCCCCTATTGGCCAGCCAATCATCGTTTACCGTTGGTCAGGTAATGGAATTAATGATTAAGACAATTCCTAATGCGCCATTCGCCAAGACAGTTGACACGTTAAAATCGGGTAGTGCTTCCCAGAAAGTGACCGGTATTGTGTCAACGATGTTTGCCACGGCAGAGGTGATCGAAAAAACCATTGCCGCAGGCGCTAACTTCATTATTGCCCACGAACCAACTTTCTACAATCATGCCGACGAAACCGATTGGCTGCGAAATGATGAAGTCTTTCGCTACAAGCATGATTTATTAACCAAGAATGGTATTGCCCTTTGGCGGTTTCATGATTACTGGCATTCCCTCCGCCCCGATGGGATTCAGACGGGTATGTTGGCTGCACTAGGCTGGGAGAAATATACAGATGCGCAGAATCCGCATGTGCTTACCCTACCTGCTACACCCCTGCATCAGCTTATTACCCATGCCAAAGCAAAACTGGGCATCAAGATGGTGCGCGTCGTTGGCGATACGACGCAGACTTGTCAGCGGGTTCTGCTCATGCCGGGAGCCGCGGGCGGGCGGAGTCAGATAACTGCTATTGAAAAGGAAAAACCAGATGTGATCCTCTGCGGGGAAGCCAGTGAGTGGGAAACGCCGGAGTACGTTCGAGATGCGCGTCGTCAGGGACAGAAGCTATCCCTGGTTGTGCTGGGTCATATCATGAGTGAAGCAGCGGGTATGGAATACCTGGTCCCCTGGCTGAAGCCCCAGTTACCAGCTATCAAAATCACTTATATCCCCTCGGGTAATCCATTTACCTACGCATGAGATAGTTAGTGACTTCTTATTTGAGGCTAACGGCAACCATCTAAAAGAGAATTCATATGCTCTTGACGTTGGGTACTCCGCTGCCGGTCGTTTGTATAGAAGTAAACTGGTCGCTGGTTTGTCTAAATCGCGATTAGTTTACTTCTAGTTTACGAATCATTTTTCGGGCGTTGTCATTCCTGGGATCCAATTCCAGCGATAGTGCGTAGTTTTTCCTGGCAAGTCCTTTGTCACCGTTGAGCATATACGCCTCCCCTAAGCTATCGAAGGCGTTAGAACTCTTTGGGTAGAGGATTGTATTAATCCTGAACATATCAATCGCCTTTTTGACGTCCCGACTTCTCACAAGTTGATAACCTAGTGTGTTAATATACCCTTCGTCAACAGTGAACTGATCGGCGTGCTGTTCTTTTACCTGTTGGTAAGCGGCTAGTGCTTTGTCGAACTGCCCCTCAAGTATCCAGTCGAAGGGCACTTTTTCATTATCCTTCATTAACGGGTACTTATAAGCAATTGGCTCTCCGTCTGACGAAGAAACCAGATAGCGTTGGTTATCGGCAGGATTAACCAAAAACTGAACCTTAGCCTCCCAATCCCGGCGAATAAACGTGTTATCGGCAATTTTGAACAACTCCAAGGGTTCTTCCGACAGTTTTTGATAAAACAGTCGGTTTCCTTGCGCGTAAATTTTTATGGTTGCGTACTCTTCAAAACGGTAACGCCCGCTAAACCCCGTTAAATCAGCCGACCTAATCGGCATTTTTTTGTAAACAGGCGTCAAATAATTAGGCCAATTATAAGCCGCAGCTACCGAACGGGTAAGCTCATTAATAAACAAAGGCTTATTGGCGTTGGTCAGTATAACGACGCCATAGCCTTTATCCCGGTGGGCTATCATATTGCTGGAGAAGCCTTCATCCCACCCGCCGTGACTAAAATAAATATCTTCTTTTCGTTTGTCTATGAATAGACCCAACCCAATATAATCTTCTATAAAGGGCGTGAGCATCTTAGTCACCATCCCCTGCGAAAGCACTTTATGGCTCTTTCCTTGTACCGTTAGCTGTACGTCAATGGCAAATTTCGCCAGCTCTTCGGCTGTAGTCCAAAGCCCGGCAGCCGCCATTTCAGGATAGGTATGACGTTTTCCAACAGTCATCGACCCATCAGGAATATAACCCGTAGCGGCCAGTTTTAGTTGGCTGGCGGGTAAGGGCTGGCTGTACGTACTGCTCTTCATACCAAGCGGTTGCAGTACCAACTCATTCATAATAG
This sequence comes from Spirosoma flavum, assembly GCF_042686045.1. Classification (NCBI taxonomy): domain Bacteria; kingdom Pseudomonadati; phylum Bacteroidota; class Cytophagia; order Cytophagales; family Cytophagaceae; genus Spirosoma; species Spirosoma flavum. Next base: position 1,251,886 of record NZ_JBHUOM010000002.1, on the reverse strand, counting down.
ACGGAAAGGGTTTGCCTTCTACGTCAATGAGCATTTGCTGGACAATACTGTACCCACCACCCGAATACCGAAACCCCTTTCCCGGTGCTTTATCGACTCGAACAGCGGCCGAATTTGCCGGAGATTCTCCGTTCAATACCTGTATCAGCGTGGGTATTTTCGCATCAATTGTGTAGCCATTAAAGCCATGTACCGTAACGCCCCCGGTATGGCTAAGAAGATTGTTTAACGCAACCTTTTTTTCCTTTGTGAATTGATTATCAGGCAAATGCCAGGATGTAAGGTATTTATTAACATCCTCGTCAAGGCTCAACTTGCCCCTTTCAACCTCCTTCAGGGCTGCGTAGGCCGCTACGGGTTTGCTAATAGAACCCGCCTGAAAAAGTGTTTGGCTGGTGACAGGCTCTCTACTGTCCCGGTCAGCGACGCCGTAGCTTTTTATCCAGACAATTTTTGAGTCTTTAATAACCGCTATACTCAGTCCGGGAACGCCGTAGTGTTTCATTCGCTCAGCGATACTCCAGATGGAATCGCCTTGCAAACGCACTGGCGGGATTAACCCCGATTCTACCTTTTTGATTAGCTGGCTTATACCGGGTTCGGACTGAGCAAACAGGCTATCCTGTTGAGAGACAAGACTAAAAATCAGAAGAAAGGTACCTATACGTTTCTTCGCAGTCGTGTGGAACTGGGGTGTCATAATGAGAAGCGGCCTAAGACATTTCAGGGGAAATGTAGTCAAACAAAACGGAACATCGTTTGCTCAGGGCTCAACATTATTCTTCCTCAACAAGGACATTTTTATCAACGGCCTTCAAGACCGACGTAAACACCCCCGGAAATCTCGCTTCTAATTCGTCCCAACGCAACGACGTTAAGCTGTGTGTACCTTCTGTTCGGATACGAATAATTCCGGCCTCACGCAGCACGCGCAGGTGATGCGACATGGTAGACTTGGCAACGGGTGTTGCAATAGCACCACAGGGTTGCTCACAGGTAAGCGTAGCCAGACACTGCACATAATTCAGCCGCACCGGGTCGCTAAGGGCGTGCAGTACGCATGTTAGAGAAAACTGATCAGCGGTAGGATGCTGGTATTGTTTCATAAGTTAACTGAAGTAGCTACAGTAATTGTTAGTGCAACAATCGATGGGACAAAAAAAATTCAATAGTTTTTTACAACCATGAAACCATCTGGCATATAGCCTTGTTCGACGATCACAAAACATATAGTTCGACGTTTGTAGAACTATAAAACAATACAACCTCACACACGATGAAAACGATCAATGTTCGAACACAATCTCTTGCCGCTGGTGGTACGATACTAGCCATTTCCCTATTCTTCTTCACGCCAAAATTATTTTCTAAGAAACCTGAACCAGTCAACAGCACGCTTTCCGCTTCTCCACCAGCCGATACTAAAATAGCCACAGATGCCTTCATCGTCAAACGCGAAACCATTACAGATGAACTTCAAACCACGGGCACCATTGCCGCTAATCGGGAAGTCGACCTGGTGAGTGAGGTAGCGCGTAAACTCGTTCGGGTGTATGTACGGGAAGGCAGTTACGTTAATGAAGGCACGTTGTTGTATAAGTTAGATGACGCTGACCTGCTGGCAAAGAAACGGAGGGTTGTCCTCCAGGCAAAACTTGCCCAGTTGGACGAAAAACGATTCCGTGAACTCCTGACGACCGAAGCAGTCAATCAACAGGAATACGACAAGGTGCTGACCAACCTGAATGTGTTGCAAGCCGAAATTGCCATGGTAGACGTTGACTTAGCCAAAACCGAAATTCGAGCCCCGTTTGCGGGTAAGCTTGGTTTAAAGCGCGTTGACGTTGGGGCGTATGTAACGCCATCTACTGTTTTGAGTTCGTTTGACGATGTCAGCCAGGTAGAAGTAAACTTCACCATTCCTGAAAAATACGCGTCCGACGTTCGAGCCGGTCAAGCCATTCAGTTCACAACTGAAAATAGCAGTCAACCGTTTGTAGGCCGAGTCGTTGCCACCGACCCCAAAATGGAGGCTAACACCCGGAGTTTGCTGGTTAGAGCCATCAGCGAAAACAGAGGGGGTAAACTGGTGCCGGGTGCCTCGGCCAAGATTGCTTTTATCCTCCACGTTGCTCAGGACGGTATCCGGGTGCCTACGCAAGCGCTGATTCCAACGGCCAAAGGCTATTCACTGTTCAGACTCAACGGCGGAAAAGCTGAACGTCGGGACGTAAAAACCGGCAGCCGAACCAAAGGAACTGTGCAGATTCTGGAAGGGCTAGCTATTGGTGATACAGTCTTGACCACCAATCTATTACGACTGGATACGGGCATACCCGTTACCGTCTCTTCGCTTGACTAAACTGTCTCCCGATCATTATCCTACCATTTTATTGACTTAACTAATACGCTCTCATGAGTTTATCGGAAATTAGTATTCACCGGCCCGTGCTGGCCGGTGTACTCTCTGTATTGATTATTTTGTTTGGTTTCGTTGGCCTTACGTATCTGGGCACTCGGGAATATCCGGTCACAGATTCGCCAATCGTTACCGTTACCACAACCTATCCGGGAGCCAGTCCCGATGTAATTGCCTATCAGATTACGAAACCGCTGGAAGAATCGATTGGCGAGGCCAATGGCATCCGAACAATCTCGTCTGTTTCGCGCGAAGCCGCCAGTGTCATTACCATCGAGTTTAATCTTGATGCCGATCTGGAAGCGGCTGCCAACGATGTGCGGGATAAAGTTACCAAAGCCCGACGGCTGTTGCCCGGTGATGTCGATCCCCCGATTGTCGAAAAAGCAAACAGTGGCGATATCGTTATTTTCATGGCGGTGGAAAGCAAAACCCGTAGCATTCTGGAAGTGAGCAACCTCGCGTCTACCATCATCAAAGAACGTATGCAGACCATTCCGGGTGTAAAACGGGTGGGGATTGCCGGAGAGAAAAAATACGCGATGCGGTTACGAATAGACCCGGCCAAACTCGCGGCTTATCAACTGACTCCTTCTGATATTGAACAAGCACTACGCAAAGAAAACGTTGATTTACCATCGGGCCGCATCGAAGGCGATCAGAACGAATTGACCGTCAGAACGTTGGGGCGACTGACAAAGGAGGACGATTTCAACAATATGATCCTCAAACAGGAAGGAAATAGCATTATTCGGTTTAAGGATATTGGCTATGCCGAGCTGGGCGCGGAAAATGAACGGACGGCCATTCTCAACAGTCTGAAAGGAAACTCTCCAACAATAGGCGTGTTTGTCGAACCTCAACGGGGTGCCAATGCTGTAGCCATCGCGGATGAATTCTACCGTCGGCTAACCGAACTGCGCAAAGAAATTCCCGCCGATTATGAACTGACTATCGGGAAAGATTTCACGGAGCCAATTCGCGAGTCGATCTCCGAAGTAGAAGAAACGCTGTTCATCGCTTTCGGGCTGGTTATCCTGATTCTGTTCCTCTTCCTGCGCGACTGGCGCTCAACGATCATTCCGGTCGTAGCGATTCCGGTGTCGATTGTATCGGCCTTTTTTATCATGTACGTGGCCGGTTATTCGATCAATATTTTAACGTTACTCGCGTTGGTACTGGCCATTGGTCTGGTAGTCGATGATGCCATCGTGGTGCTGGAAAATATCTACGCCAAAGTAGAAGAGGGCATGTCGCCCTTACAGGCTGCCATAAAAGGATCGTCGGAAATCTACTTTGCCGTTATCTCAACAACCATCACCCTAGCCGCCGTTTTCCTGCCGATTCTATTTTTGCCCGGAATTACCGGAAAACTCTTTCAGGAATTTGCCGTGGTGGTGGCCGGATCAGTACTGGTGTCCGCATTTGTGGCCCTAACCCTGTCACCGATGATGAGCGCGTATCTGCTGAAACGGCATGACAAACCCAATTGGCTGTATCGCACGACTGAGCCTTACTTTGTTGCCTTGAACCAAGGGTACGAAACATCGCTGGGTTGGTTCCTGCGTTTCCGTTGGGTGGCCTTCCCAACGCTGCTCGTTACGTTTGGGTTGATTTATTTCATTGGCAAGCAGCTTCCGTCGGAGTTGGCTCCGCTGGAAGACCGCTCGCAAATCGGTCTGGCCGTAGTTGCTCCAGAAGGGTCGTCATACGAGTACACGGAAAAATACATGACTGAAATTGCCAAGTTTTCGGTCGATTCCACCCAGGGCTTGTTCCAGACGTATTCCATTCTGGCTCTGACGTTTGGCCCACCGGCTCCGGTTAACGTGGCGATTCAGAACGTCTTTCTCAAAAAGGCCAGCGAGCGGACCAACACTCAGGCCGATGTATTCGCAACCTATGTCCGAAATAGCCAGAATTTCCGGGGTGTGATGGTGTTTCCGGTTCAGCCTCCCACAATCGGGAGCCGGTTCGGTCAGGCACAGCCCGTTCAGTTTGTGTTACAGGGTACGAGTCTGGCGGCTATAACGGACGTATTGCCAAAATTCATGGCCGAAGCCCAGAAAAGTCCGATTCTCCGATTCGCTGATTCAGATCTGAAAGTAAATAAGCCAGAACTGGTGCTTCAGATCAATCGCGATAAAGCTGCGGAATTAGGTATCTCGGTTGCCGAAATTGCCCGTGGTTTGCAGTTAGCCCTGAGCGGTCAGCGGTACGGCTATTTTATCTACAACGACCGTCAGTATGAGGTCATTGGCCAGCTCCAACGCCAAGACCGCGATACGCCTTATGATCTGAAAGCTATGTTTGTGCGCACCCGAACCGGCGATGTCGTTTCGCTGGATAATCTGGTTTCGTTCCGGGAAAGTATTAGTCCAGCAGCTATTTACCGCTACGATCAGTCTATTTCGGCGACTGTTTCGGCGGGTCTGGTACCGGGCAAAACCATTGGCGATGGCGTGGCCGAGATGGAACGGATTGCTAAAAAGGTGCTGCCGCCTACAATCAAAACGGCACTGTCCGGCGAATCGCGGGATTACGCAGAAAGCTCGTCGAGTTTAGTATTCGCGTTTGTCTTTGCTTTAGTGCTGATCTACCTTATTCTAGCCGCTCAATTCGAAAGCTTAATTGATCCACTCATCATTCTGCTGACCGTACCGATGGCCATAACGGGCGCGCTACTTAGTTTATGGCTAGCTGATCAGACGCTGAATATTTTCAGTCAGATCGGAATTATTACCCTGGTTGGTCTGATCACGAAGAACGGCATTTTGATTGTCGAATTTGCCAATCAGCGTAAAAAAGAGGGATTCAGTACGCTGGAAGCCGCCAAAATGGCCGCCACCTCCCGATTCCGACCGATTCTAATGACCAGCCTAGCGATGATCTTCGGAACAATTCCGATTGCGCTCACAGAAAACAGCCGCAACTCGCTCGGAACCGTCATTGTCGGCGGCTTATTATTCGCGGGCTTACTAACGCTATACATCATCCCGGCGGTGTACTCCTACTTCTCTCGGGTTCCTCAGACGAAGGCAAAAGAGCCGGAGCTGGTAGCCTGATTATTCTCTTTTTTCATTACAACAATCATGAGACACACGAATTATATCGGCGCGTTTATAGCCTTTATTTGCCTTATTCTTGGTCAACCCATCCAGGCCCAAGTTCATCAACTGACGATGGACAATGCCGTTAAACTAGCCCTGGACAAAAACCGGGACTTGCAAGTAGCGACGCTGGAGACAGCCAAATCGGCCCAAAAAGTGCAGGAAGCGCGGGGTTACGCTCTGCCAACTGTAGCCGGTTCAGCTCAATACCTCTATTATATCAACAAACAGGTTTCGTTTTTGCCAGGCAGTTTCGTTGGCCTCAGCGACAATCAATTGGCTACGTTTCGGGTTGGCGGATCCAATGCGCTCCTTGGTGGCGTTACCGTATCGCAGCCACTTTTTCAAGCCAGTGTTCGGTCCGGCATCCGGGTTGCACAGCTTGATGAATCAGCCACAACCGAAGCGTTAAATGATGTCCGGGCCACCGTCGTCACGGTTGTCAAGAAGGCTTATTTGGACGTTCTCATCACACAGGAGCAACTCCGCTTGCAACAGCAGCGCGTTGCCCGTAACCAGCAGGCGTTGAAAGATTCCCGTTCGCTACTGGCTCAGGGACGGGCCTCACGCGTGGACACATTGCGGGCCTTCGTTACGGTTGAGAACCTACGCCCGACCGTGATTCAATTAACCAATCGGATCGGCATAACCAAAACGATTCTGAAACGGACAATGGGGCTGGATGAGCTGGAAATAATTGACCTACAGGATTCTTTACGTTACGACGAAGCCTTATTCAGTTCGCCCGGTTCAGATGCATTTCTGGACGCGGTTCAGGCCCGACCTGAAGTACGTAGACTGGAATTAATTGAAAAATTAAACCGCGAACAAATTGTGCTTCAGGCCGCTGAAAAGCAACCTAAATTATCGGCAATAGGACTTGTTCAATCTCAGTCGCAGGCCAATAATTTTCAACTGGGCGACTACAAGTGGCCAGTGAGTTCCTTTGTAGGATTGCAGGTAAATGTTCCGATTTTTACGGGTTTCCGAACAAATTCGCGAATACAACAGGCGCAGATTACGCGCCGACAAAGCGAAACACAGGTAGCTAACCTCAAAGCGATTGTACGAGCCGAAGTAAAAATCGGTCTGGCTAACGTCGAGGAAGCGCGTCTACGTATCGAAACGCAGCACCAAACCATAACGGTGGCCGAACTAGGCTATCGCATCACCAGCGACCGCTGGAAACAAGGCATTTCTTCGCGATTAGATCTGTCTGATGCTGAACTCTCGCTTACACAGGCCAAATCAAATTACTTACAGGCGGTGTATGATTTTCTTACGGCTACGGTTGATCTAGACAAAGTATTGGGACGAGTTAAATAGCTGGTAATCAACAAGCGTGTTATCTGACGATACGCTTGTTGATTACCGCAACGTTCGGTGGCAGACAACGATTCAGGCGTATACCCTGCGAATTAACCGCCGTGAGTAGTATCATTTCCTTGTTTTTGCCCGCTACAAGAACCGACGTTCGGGCATCCCCCCGAATGACTAAGCCACTTTCGGTCGGGGGTAGAGACTTAAAATGTCCCCGTCCATCGCCCAGTAACACAACTCCTACTGATGCATCTTCGCGCCCCATGTTGACCTCATTAGGATAAAAATTCCCTGTCAAGACGACATCCAAATGACCATCCTGGTTGAAATCATGCACGACAATGCCGAACACAGGCGATTCCTGAACGATTCGGGGTAAGGCGCGAACGGCAAATTTCCCATGTCCCTGATTTTCGATATAGGCACTTTGCAGATACGTTGCCTGCGCTTGATAAGCACCCTTTATCTCATCCTCAGATAACAGTTTATCAAATGTCACATCGGCATAATCGGCATAACGCTGGTATTTTCGTCGAAACTGAATGACTTGCTGATTCAACGCATCACGAGGAACAGCCGGGTAACAGATGCCGTTAATGTAGTAGCCCATGAGCGGGTCAAGTGTCCCATCGCTATTAAAATCCTTGGCGACAATTTTGACCGGTTCACTCGTTGAGGCTCGGTACAGTGTATTCAGCCCTTCGTTACCAGCGATATAGTCAAGATCGCCATCATGGTCAAAGTCGCCCTGCGCCAGACAATTCCACCAACCCGTCGTGTTTGACAGTTGAAAAGGAGATGATGCGGAATTGAGTTTCCCCTTATCATTTTTGTAGATCGTCAACGGCATCCACTCGCCTGCCAGCAGCAGGTCTGCCCAACCATCGTTGTCATAGTCAGACCATAAAGCCGTACAAACAAGACCCGCCGTCATTAACGACGGGCATAGTTGCCGAGTCACATCCGTAAAATGAGGAAGCCCCTGCATCGACTGATCATTGCGAAGCAGATAACTGCGGGTTGGCAAGGGATACTGGCCGGGAATCTGACGCCCGCCCACGAATAAATCGAGGTCATTATCATGGTCAAAATCGTAGGCCACCACGCAGGACCCACTGCCGGATAAATCGGGCAATGCACCGGCTGGTGCCAGACTAAAATCTCCTTTGCCATTATTTAAATACAACTGATCCTGATAAAATGCTTTATCCGTGGCAAGCCGTTCATTGCTGCCATACACCACATATAAATCCAGGTCTTCGTCGCCGTCAGCATCGAAAAACAAGGCGCTGGTTGCTTCCTGCCCAGCCTGAGCAGAAAATGGCCGTTTAACAAATTCACCATTTTTGTTTTGCCAGAACAGACAAGCCGCGCTACCCCGATACGAGCCGCCCACGAAACAGTCATCGAGCCCATCGCCATTCACATCGCCAACCGCCAGCGCGAAACCGGAGCGTGACAGCATTTTGTGCATGGCTGCCGTTTGCTTAAAATCAACAAAGTCCGACTCTCGGTGGGCAAAGTCGATAGGATACGAGCGGGTTATGTCCGAAAAAAGTGGACTTGCCAAAGTAGACAGGGTTTGTTTGTCCAAAGAAGTGGCTTGTTGAAATGATACGGTAAGCCGCTGATCGACGGAAACGTTTCGTTTCATCTCAACGCGACCACCCGGCCATTCGATTCTCAGAGAATCGATTCGATCTTTTTTACCTAAACCAAAATGCAGCAGAGGGTCAACCGAGGACAGATACCCTCTCACCACCGCCAGTTCCTGATATTGCAGTTGACCAGCCCGCCAAAGGGTCACTTTAGCGCCAATGCCTTGACGGTTAGCCGAATCTCCCTGAAGCTTGATAGTCAAATAATGTTGATTGGGTGAGTGCTCACGGCTTTGGTTGCGGTAGATGAACGCTTCAGCGTCCACATTGTTAACCACGATATCCAGGTCGCCATCGTTGTCAAAATCGGCGTAGGCTGCGCCGTTAGCATACGACTCGGCATTCAGACCCCACTGTTTGGAAACATCGACGAAAGAAGCGTCACCAGTATTTTTGAACGCATAGTGAGCGAGTGGAATCTCGGGTACTTTATTGAGTAACTCGAATCGTTTTTTCTGGTTGTATTCAGTGGTGCCGAAGTTGGAAAAATCCTCGGTAAACGTAATAAAGTCGCGGTCGGTAACATTTTTACGGTAGCCGTTGGTGATGTACATATCATTCCAACCGTCGTTGTCGTAGTCGGCTAGGAGGGTTGCCCAACTCCAGTCGGTTTGCGCGACGCCCGCCATCAAGCCAACTTCACTGAAGAGTGGCGCATTGTTTTCGCCCAAATTGCCGAGATTCAATTGAAGAGAGTTTCGCATGTACTGCATCTGATTGCCGTAAGGGGCTGAAACACTCATTTCTTTGCGGTCATAGTCCTGACCGTTCAGCATCATTTTGAGTCGCTTATTCTCCCTGGGCAACATATCCAGTTGCATCAGATCAGGACGGGCATCGTTATTAAGATCGGCAGCATCAACGCCCATTCCGTACATACTGGTGTGTGCGGTAGCCTGTTTAATCACGTTAGCAAAATGCCCTTTTCCGTCATTCAAATACAGGACATCACTACTGGTGAAGTCATTGGAGCAATAAATATCCGGGTATCCATCTTTATTGAAGTCGCAGATAGCTACCCCCAGACCCAAGCCATCGTAGGTGATACCCGCTTCCTGGGAGATATCGTTGAAAACCGGATGGCCAGCGGCACCTATTCCTTCGTTGCGATAAAGTTTGCCCGTACTGGGGTGTGTTCCGTTCGAAACAATCGGGCGAAGACGGGCGGGATTCTGAAAGTCGGGCGCGGTATTGAGCAGAAAGACGTCTAAATCCCCATCCAGGTCGTAATCAAAAAAGGCGGATTGCGTGGTGAAGGCCGGGTCAGCCAATCCATAGTCTTTTGCCATTTCTTTAAAAACAGGTTTCCCGTTCTTAACCCCCTGATTAATGAAAAGAAGGTTTTCAGACTGTTTGAAGGCTGGATTACTCGCCACAGAAACGTAAATATCGAGCCATCCATCCTGATTAATATCAATTATCACCACACCCGAACACCAGCGATTGGTAGTCAGTCCGGCAGATTCGGTAATGTCGTCAAACGCGAAAGCGTCTTTGCCTTGTTTACCCTGATTTATATACAGACGGCAACTGACCTGATTGCCGGTAAAGAACACATCGGAAAATCCATCATTGTTAAAGTCGCCAATGCCAACACCCCCGCCGTTGTAGAAATTGGTGAACGTAAAGCCGTTTAAGCTGTCGGTAGCAGTCAACGTGTTGGTAAATGTTACATGGGTCCGGTCACTGGAGAGCGATTCAAACAAGGTGGATTCCTCCCGGCGACAGGCCGTCAATACGCTGCTCAGAATACCAATCCAGATGACCTGTAACCACATCTTTTGCATAAAATGACTTGTTTACGACCCTCTTTTTACACCAATGACACCGGGTTACCCCAGTGCCATTGGTACCTAACATCAGTACTATACCTGCTTAATAACCAGGATTTTGACCCTTGATGCCAATATTTGGATTATTATCAATTTCCTGCTGCGGAATTGGCAACAACTCGTGTTTACCTTTCTGAAAATAAGTCAGTGGTTCAGTTTTCAGCTTGCCCTGTTTACGCCAGCGCAAGATATCCTTATTGCGGATTTCCTCCCCGTTCAATTCGACTCGTCGTTCGTGCATAATAGCGGCCAATACCTGATCTTTCGTTGATACTGGGTAGTTTGCCGTTGGGTAGCTTGGCATGGCGACACTGGGGCGACTCCGAACCATGTTCAGATACGTAATGGCACTGGCCGTACTGCCCAGTTCGTTTTCGCACTCAGCCATAGCCAGAATCGTTTCAGCATATCGCATGATCCGCTGGTTGATTCCCCCCGTTGTTGAAACGCCCGCCTTGTACATCAGAGTGAATTTACGCCAACTGATTTTCTGCTCTTTGCCGTCTACTATCGAGCTGAAGCCGTTTTGAACCGCATCGGTCAGGACGGTCTGGTCGTTGTTGTACTTGTCCCCCGTTGTGTACACCGATTTAGCATAACGCGGATCCGTTTTGGCATCGCCTTTTGACGTCTTCTCGAACTCGGCCAATAAGCTGTTGGAGGGAATAATATTACGCCAGCCGATTCCCGAATACTCCTGCGTTCGTACCGTCTCCTCCCCCGCCGAAGCACCATCGGCATCACCATTCCAATTGAATGTACCGCCCGATGGCAGAAAGTTAACCTCCCAGATCGACTCTTTGTTGAATTCGGTTTCTTCGATGAAATTGTCCGAATATTCGTCAACCAGCCGGTAGGTGCCTGAGCTGATTACTTTCTGAAGTTCCGTCTTCGCATTGGTATAATCACCCTGCTGCATATACACCCGAGCCAGCAACATTTGCGCAGCACCTTTCGTCGCCCGACCCTGATTAGCCGCATCATAGGTAGCAGGCAAAGCATCTTGGGCAGCCTTTAGATCGGCAACGATAAAGGCGTATACATCTGCTTCTGGGGCACGGGCACCCGCACCCGCCAGCGAAGTAACGTAGCTTTTGTAGAGGGGAACCCCACCCCACATGCTCACCAGCTCAAAATAAGACCAGGCTCGAAGAAATTTGGCCTCTCCCACTGCCTGAGCCGCTACCGTGGCCGTAAGGCCAGTAGACGTGGCTGAATTATCAATCACGACGTTGGCCCGGTGAATAACCCGATACGCCCCTGTCCAGACGGAGCTTACTAATGAATTGCCGGTATCATGAACACCATTAAGCATTTGGTTACGAGGTGTTTCGAGCTGACCACCCCCGGCGGTTACGTCGTCGGAACGCAGATCATTGGTAAAGAACCACTCCCGCGCCACCAGATTAGTAGACTGAATGGCCGCGTAAACGCCATTGATCGAGCTACGAATCTGGGCATCGGTTTTAAAGTAACTATCAGTAGTTACCGCGTTGGGATTCAATTGGTTGAGGTCTTTATCGCTACACCCAATTGTCAGGCCAAGCAGTAAACCTCCGGTAAGAAAATAATGCCTTTTCATAAAGAAATTCGTGGTTTAGGTTTAGTTAAAAACCAGTTAGAATGTAACTTGAAGTCCGGCCAGGAATGTGCGGGCCTGTGGATAGTTGGCATAGTCGATACCGCTTCGCAGCAGCGTACCATTTCGTGATCCTATTTCCGGATCGTACCCGGTATACTTGGTTAAGGTGAGCAAATTTTGGCTCGACACGTAGACCCGAACCCGGTTTACATATCCCTTCGTCAAACCGGTGAGCTTGGCGGTGGGAATTGAGTAGCCAATGGTCAGATTCTTGATCCGCATGTACGAACCATCTTCAATAAAGCGGTCCGACGTGCGGCTGTTATTATTGGGGTCACCACTCACAGCACGAGGTACATCTGTATTGGTATTGGTTGGTGTCCAGGCGTTTAGGACAGCAGTGCCCGCATTAAACAGTCGAAGCATCCCCTGCGTTACGACCTTCGTTCCATTATAAATCTTGTTCCCCTGAACCCCTTGCAGGTAAAGCGTAAAATCGAAGTTTTTGTACGAACCGGAGAAATTCGCGCCATAGTTGAATTTCGGCAGGTAGCTACCCAAATACTGGCGGTCGCTGGCATCAATTTTCCCATCGCCATTCACGTCTTTAAACCGAATATCACCCGGTGCGGCTTTATCCTGATACAAAGTTTTGTCGTTTCCGTCGATGGCATTAGCGGCATTGATTTCAGCCTGATTTTGGAAAATACCATCCACTTTCCAGCCATAGAATGACTGAATAGGCTGCCCTACCTCTGTTTTAGTAATATCAAACCCGCCGTAGTCAGCATTCTGACCGGCATAAATGGCTGCCGTTGGTGTTGCCAGACTCAAAACCCGATTGTGCGTAATGCCAATGTTTGCCGAAACAGTCCCCCGGAAATCACCTCTCGCATAGTTATAGCCCGCCTGAAACTCGTAGCCCCAGTTCTTCATGCTGCCAATATTGGCGACGGGTGCCGTCGAATAACCAATTGAATTCGGAATGGGTACGGATAAAATCAGACCATCGGTTGTTCGGTTATATATTTCGCCGGTAAAGGTGAACTTGTTATTAAACAATCCGACATCAACGCCCAGATTGACCATGTCGGTTGTTTCCCATTTCAAATCTTTGTTTCCCAGACCATTGAAAAAAGAACCTAACGTATTGGCACTGCCGAACGGATAGGCCGTAGCGTCAGCCTGCACCACTGATTGCCAGGCATAATTGGCAATTCCATTGAAGCCGGTTTTACCATAGCTGGCCCGGATTTTAAGTTCGGAAAGCTGAGGCAGCGATTTCATGAAGTTTTCCTGATTGATACGCCAGCCCACCGATGCCGACGGAAAAGACCCCCATTGGTTACCCGGTGCAAACAGCGATGAGCCATCCCGACGAATCGATGCGCTGAAAAGGTACTTTCCGTCATAATCATAATTGACCCGCCCTACGTAGGAAATCAGATCAGTGACGCTACGGGTGCTGGTAATAGCGGGATTGCTCACCCCCTGAATGACTGTAAGGTCATTGTTGGGCCGGGTTCCCGAACCTGTCAGACTCGTATAAAGCGTTTTCTGATTTTCTGCAACAGCCAACGCGCTAAAACTGTGCTTGCCAATGGTCTTGTCAAACGAAAGCTGGTTGGTGAACACCTGCGAGACATTTGTACTGCGGGCATCCGAAACCGTTGCTGATGTTCGCTGGGTATAGCCATCGCCATAAATAGGCAAGAAGGTAGTACCCGTTGAGTAGCCTAAATCAACACCATAATTGAAGCGGTATTTCAGGAAACTTGTGATCTTGGCATCCGCATAGAAGGTGGCGAAGACTTTCAGAAATTTAGTTCGGGCAATATCAATGGTAACCGCCCGAAGTGGGTTTTCGGGATCAGAGCCGTCGAGAGCCGTTGGCGCACTAAAGCCACCAACTTTAGTCGGATCGGTGGTAGGCCAATAGGGCATCATTCGGATGGCGTGCATCAGCTGAGAACGATCGCCCGTTGTTTCGCCCCGCTGGTTGCTGAAAGACCCTGTCAGGGTTTGGCCAAAACTTAAAAACTTGGTCACCTGATGATCCGAATTCAACCGTAACGAACCCCGCTCAAAGTCAGTACCTTTCATTATCCCATTCTGCTTGAAGTAACTCGCGGAAGCAAAAAAGCGGGAGACGGCACCACCGCCCGAGAGCGAAATCTGGTGCTGCGAAATAGACGCTTTCTGAAAAAGCTCATTTTGCCAGTTCGTTTCCGTTTGGGCAAATGTTTGAGTTGCACCGGCATAAATTGGCGTGTTTAGATTGCTCAGGCGCGACGGTACCGGAATACCGGCATTTGTGGTTAAGGTCGTGGCGTATTGAACGTATTGATCGCGATTGAGCACATCTACTTTGTTCCAGGCACTCTGCGTACCCGTGTAGGTGTCTACTGTAATCCGTACTTTCCCATCGCGACTTCCTTTTTTAGTGGTAATCAGGATAACCCCGTTCGAGGCTCTTGATCCGTAAATGGCGGCTGAGCTGGCATCTTTCAACACCTCCAGTGACTCAATATCATTGGTATTGAAACTGTTAAGGTCACCCGTTGGCACCCCGTCGATTACGTATAAAGGCCCTGATGCATAGTTGATTGAGCCAACACCCCGAATCTGCACAATTGGCGTACTGCCCGGTCCCCCATTATTGACGACAGATACACCTGGCACCCGACCTTGTAAGGCCGATGTGACATTGGGCACCGGCAGGGCTGTCAGGTCTTTAGGCGTTACCGATGATACAGCACCCGTTAACGACGAACGTTTTTGCGTACCGTAGCCAACCACAACGACCTCTTCCAGCGAGCCTGCATCAGACTCCATCGATACATTGATAACCGATTGGTTATTTACCGTAATCTCTTGTTTTTTATAGCCAATATAACTGAAAACCAAGATCGTACTGCCATTCGGAACCTCAATTCGGTAAGCACCCCGAGCATCGCTGGTAGTGCCTCGCGTGGTACCTCGAATCTGAATATTTACACCCGTTAACGGACTGCCTTTCTCATCAAGTACCAGCCCGGAAACTGGTTGATCAGCGGGAGCGTTGTGCGCCCGTGCGATTATTGTCAGTGTCGATATAAGTATTAACTGGTAGAGCCCATGTCGCAAAAAAATACGCAGGAAGCCACGTAACTGTAGTTGATTTAACATAATTTTGAAGGTTTGTCGGTTTGGAAACGGCAAAGAAATCCCTGCATCCGAAATGGATGAATTTTTCACAGGAGAAATAGGGAGAGTTCGTAAGTCAGTGATGTTAGCCCATCACTGACTTTTTTTATTCGAATTCTAATTTTGTCATAGGTGGAGGGAAAGGTGGTAAGGAGGAATAGGTTGAATTAGGAATTTGTAATCTGTTGATTAATTGACGCCGTTAAGTGTCTTATAGACACTATTTATTTACACATCTGGTTTTTTCTCTAAAATGGGGCTTTGTTTGAGTGAAACCTACAGGAAATTCTGCCTTGTATCTGTGATTAAAAACAGTGAGGCTTACTTATTCCCGATTCGTCATACATATTGGATTCACTTATGAACGGTCAACTTTATGTAAGTTGTGATTTGTAAAAGCCTAAATAGGTACTATTATTACTTACCTAAGTACAAATTTCTAAAGGAATTTCAAATTTGCAACCTGATAACCAGTTTTATACTAAATAAATAAAAAATTGATTTTATCAAATATGTGTCAAGTTACATAAATCATCATTTATAGTTACATAAGTCTTTGCGCACGTTATGTGATCAGCACGTCTGAACGCTATTCAGACCTAGAACTTATTTTCGGTCACATGGGCGGAACGTTACCCATATACTATACTCTACAGTACTCTATCAGTATCCTAAACGGGCACTTGTACCAAGGTTTCGTCTTATCCGCTACGGGTGCTCATTTTTATTCGTCAATCTCTGTTCTATCAATAGGTTGACAGACTTAACAAAGCTCCATATAAGGCAAGGACTATCACTATAGTATTGAATCAAGCATATAAAGTATAATGATATAAATTTCGTCTATCACTTTATTGTAAAAATAAGCCAACCTCTTGTGTTGTTTCCACTTTATACAGTCATTTGTGTTTTTATAATTAGTCTAAATAAGAACATTACATGTGCAAGTTTATACAGTTTCTGCTCATCATTTCCGTTTTCGTTTCTTTTCCTCTACTCACCAATGCTCAACAAACAACTACGATTCGGGGGAAAGTAGTAACGTCTGATAGCAACCCGGCGGAGTACGTGACCATCCGGCTAAAAGAGAAAGGACAGGGCGCTATTACTAATAACAAAGGCGAATACAGCATTAGCCGGGTAAAAGAAGGAAGCTACACGGTTGAAGTTTCTGCCATTGGCTTACAGTCTGAAGAGAAAACGATCACAGTTTCCAGCGGTGAGACAGCAACAGTTAATTTCGTTTTGCTGGAGAATACGGCTCAATTAACTGAAGTAATCATACGGGCGGGCAAATTGAACCGGTTTGCGGCTAAAAGCAGCGACGATGTGTCGAAGATGCCATTGAAAAATCTGGAAAATCCGCAGGTTTACAATACGATTGGCAAAGAACTACTGACCGAACAATTAGTATTTTCGGTGGATGATGCCATGCGAAATGCGCCTGGTCTACAAAAAATGTGGGAAGCAACCGGTCGCGCTGGTGATGGTGGCAGCTACTATAACACACGTGGCTTTATTGTGCAAAGTCAGCTTAGAAATGGGCTGGCTGGCAACGTAACAAGCAGTATCGATGCGGCTAACCTGGAAAAGCTGGAAGTCATCAAGGGGCCGTCGGCTACCTTGTTTGGTAGTACGCTTACCTCCTACGGCGGCTTAATCAACCGTGTCACAAAAAAACCATATGAAACCTTCGGCGGTCAAGTTTCATACGCGGGTGGTAGCTATGGGTTCAACCGCGTTAGTGCTGACATCAATACGCCGATAGACAAGGCAAAACAGTTACTTTTCCGTTTAAACACAGCGTTTAATTACGAAGGTAGCTTCCAGAACCAGGGATTTTCCAGAACCTTCACCGTCGCTCCCAGTTTGTCGTATAAGGTCAATGACCGCCTGTCTGTTTTGCTGGATGCCGAGTTATTTCAGGGTCGAAATGTGGGCAAGCAAGGCATTTTCTTCTATTATCCGGCTGCTGCACTGGGCGCTTCACGAGCCGATGAACTGAACGTAGACTACCGGAATTCGTACATGGGCAGTGGACTTACACAGGAATCGAGAAGCACCAATTTGTTTGGCCGGATAAAATACCAGCTATCGTCGAATTTCACATCGTCAACCAATTTTACGTTTAGCAACAGTTTTTCGAACGGCTTGAATCCTTATTTCTATTTGATTCCCGACGCTGTTATCACCGGCAATGCGGCTGACACTGGCAAAGCCAATTATCTAGCCCGAGCCGACCAATCGACGGCAAACAGCACCAACAAAGTTTTCGAAATCCAGCAGAATTTCAATGGCGATTTTCACATCGGCTCGTTACGAAACCGCATCGTTCTAGGATTGGATTTCTTACGTATTAATTCAAATCAGCATTTTTTCGGTAGCCAGCTCGACGTAGTACCGCTCAATGTTGCCGGGTATGATTACAGCCAGTTTAACGGGAGCACAATGAACGCTTTGTATGCCAGTGGCCCACCCCAGTTTACATATCCTATCGTTAATAAAACTAATGTCCTCAGTGCATTTGCGTCAGATGTGCTGAACCTGACCGATAAGCTAAGTGTGTTAGCTGCATTGCGGGTAGACCATTTCGAAAACAATGGAGGAACCGTAGGAAGCGATGTTGCGCCATACAATCAGACTGCTCTATCGCCCAAATTTGGCGTGGTGTTTCAACCTCTCAAGGACCGGATTTCCTTGTTCGCCAACTATCAGAACAGCTTTACCAACAAGGGGATATATAACGGGTATGACGTAACGGCACCAGACAGTATCGCCCGAAAAATTGCGAAACTGGAGCAGGCCAACCAGTTTGAAGCGGGCCTTAAAATCGATGCCTTTAGCGGAAAACTAACAACAACGATTAGCTATTATAACATCCGGGTGAAAGACATTCTCCGGTCCGACCCTAACCCGTTGGCAGCCGCCCGGTTTGCCCAAACGCAGGACGGAACGCAGTTGAGTAAAGGCATCGAACTGGATATGATTGCCAATCCATTCAACGGATTCAATGTCATTGCTGGGTTCAGCTATAACGACTCTAAACTGGTAAACGCTGATAGTGATGTAGTTGGCCGCCGACCCACTACGGCATCTTCCCCTTATCTGGCCAACTTGTGGCTCAGCTATCGGTTACCCGACTATACGCTCAAAGGCTTAGGTTTCGGTTTTGGCGGGAACTACGCCAGTGACAATAAAATACTGAACAGCATTAGCCAGGGCGTCTTTATTCTGCCCGCCTATACAGTTTTAAACGCGTCGGCTTTTTATGAGCACAATAAATTCAGGATTTCGGCTAAACTGGACAACCTCACCAACCAGCATTATTGGATTGGCTACACGACGATGAATGCGCAAAAACTGAGAAGCTTTGCGGGTAGTATCACGTACAAGTTTTAGAAGTCGGTGAAACCCATTTATCTCTAAATTCCCTGAAGTGAGTTATGCTCACGCTCAGAAAAAGTCACTTCAGAGAATTTGGGAATAGACAGATTTTGCCGGGTAAACATAAAAACAGAATCCTTATGAGTACGACAAAGGGAGTTAAGACGTGGTTTCAGATACATAAATGGACGAGCCTGATCTGCACAGCTTTTCTGTTAATGCTTTGTCTGACGGGTCTACCATTGATCTTCTACGAAGAAATTGAACATATGGAAGGCGCGGCAAATCTGGCTCCCCAACTGCCTGCCGGAACGCCAAACGCGGGTCTCGACCGATTGGCCGAAACGGTTAAACTGGCCTATCCGAACAAAGTTACCCGTTATGTTTTCTGGGACGAACACGAGCCAAACACGACAACCTTCGGACTAACAGATTCATTGACGGCTCCAGCGGATAATTTCAAGAATGTTATCCTCGACGACCGTACAGCGAAAATTCTTGACGAGCCTGCATTGCAGGAAGGCTTCATGTATGTAATGTTGCAATTGCACGTAGACATGTTCATGGGTCTTGGCGGTAAACTATTTCTGGGCCTGATGGGAATGCTGTTTGTGGTGGCCATCGTTTCGGGATTGATGTTGTACAGCCCGATCATGAAACGATTCGACTTTGGGCTGGTCCGTACGGAGAAATCGACTCGGCTGAAATGGCTCGACTTGCATAATCTACTGGGCGTTGTCACCGTGGCCTGGGCTGTAGTAGTGGGCTTTACGGGCGTTATCAATACGTTGTCTGAGGTGGTGCTGGGCTTGTGGCAACAAGGACAACTGGCCGAGATGGTCGCCCCGTATAAAGATGCGGCTCCACTCAGCGGCAAGCTCAGTTCACTCGATCAGGCGGTGGCAGTAGCCAAAAGAGCAGCCCCTGCTATGACCCCTTCGTTGATAGCTTATCCGGGCACACTGTTTTCCAGCAAGCACCACTACGCTATTTTCATGAAAGGCAACACGCCCCTGACAGAGCGGTTGATCACCCCTGCTTTAGTTGATGCCAAAACCGGAAAACTGACCGATATGCGGGATATGCCCTGGTACGTAAATGCGCTGTATATCTCACAACCGCTCCACTTTGGTGATTATGGAGGTCTCCCTCTAAAAATCATTTGGGCCTTATTCGACCTCGTAACCATCGTCGTACTCGGCAGTGGATTGTATTTGTGGTTTGTCCGCAACAGAGCCGCCAAAGCGCAGATGGCTCGTATAGGAACATCCAGTCAGCGAATACCCGCCAGTCACAAACAGGAAGAGTCTGAAATTCTAACCCTTAGTGAGCAGAATGAACAACAAAATGAATCGTAATTTCTGGCATGTCTGGTTGATGCCTCTTCTGCTGGCAATACTGAGTCTTTTGGGGCTCATATCAGCCCTGGTAGGCGACAACTTTCTGGATCTATTTTCCTGGATTACGCTTACGATACCTCTTGCCGTTATGGCGTGGTTTGTAGTAATTGCCCTAAAGAAGAAAGGAAAAAGTAGACGACCTATGATGAAGTAAATCGATTACTTACCTAAGTGTCGCCTATGGTAGGTGGTCTGGCGCAGGATTTTCCTACTTTAGATATGTAGCCAACCAATCAAAAATAGCCTGCCGGTTGACATCGCTATCGAACAAAACGCCATAATGTGGCGCATCCGGCACGATAATCACCTTGTTTTTTACATGGGCGAGCGTTAGCCATGAGCTTAGCAGAATTGACTGGGCCGGTGGAACAGACTCGTCTTTCTGACCGTGAATGATCAGAAAGGGTGGGTCGTTCTTATCTACGTAGGTGACCGGGCTAGCCCGTTTAGCCAGATCAGGCCGGTGCAACGGTGTGGCTCCCAACAAACGACTTTCTGGATTACTAATGCTATCTGACAGCGAACCGCTTTGGGGCATCATCGCCAGTAGGTCGGCAGGACCGTAGAAATCGATCACGGCTTTGATGCGAAAAGGAGCCGGTTGGCGATCAACGTAAAAATCAGGAACGGTATTATTATTGGACAAAGCCAGCAGTGAAGCCAGATGTCCACCCGCCGAAAATCCGATCAGGGCGATTCGGCTTTTGTCGTAGTTATATTTTTCAGCGTTCCGGTACAGAAACGTCAGAGCCTGATTGCAATCCTGAATCTGAGCCGGAAACGGTGCCGTAGTGCTGTATCGGTAATCAATCGACGCCAACGCGTACCCTTTGTCAAGAATACTCCGAATGGTGTTTTTCATGTAGCTCATGTCGGCATACTTGTCGTTCAACATCCAGGCTCCGCCATGCACCCAAACGATCAGGGGTGTAGTCGGTCCTGACTTGGCAGGCAGGTAAATGTCCAGAAGGTGTTTTTTCAGCGTGTCACCAGCATAGGCTACGTTCTGAATCATTCGGGTACCCGGCGGAAAGATAGCCTGCACCGGATTAGTATTTTGGGCGCTGGCACCAAAAGAAGCGGATAGCAGCAGGAGCCAGACTAAACCGCTGGCAATAGATTTTCGGCGTTCGAATGAATGCATAGGTAAGGGGATACTACTTGGTGTAAAGGTCACAAAAGATGGCATAAAAAAGCACCATCCGGCTAAAGATGGTGCTCATAAAAATATAGGTTTACCCAAATCTACGCTTCATTGTTCAGTGACTGCATGTCAATCACAAACCGATAGCGCACATCTCCTTTCAGCATACGGTCGTAGGCTGATTGAATGTCTTTGATAGAAATCAGTTCGATGTCCGAAATAATGTTATGTTCGGCGCAGTAGTCCAGCATTTCCTGTGTTTCGGGCAGTCCCCCGATTCCTGAACCGGCAATACTTTTCCGTCCGCCTATCAGGTTGAAACCCAGAATTTCAGTTGGCGTTGGGGGCGCACCTACGCAAATATGTACGCCGTTTGTCCTCAGTAGAGAAAGATATAGATTGTAGTCGTGCGGAGCCGAAACCGTATCGATAATAAAATCGAAGTAGCCCTTTACATCGTTTACGCTGTCTGGGTCAGTGGTCAAGACAAACTTGTGCGCACCTAACCGTCTGGCATCCGTTTCTTTAGAAGGCGACGTACTCAGCATAGTAACTTCGGCCCCAAAGGCCACAGCGAACTTAACGGCCATGTGTCCCAAACCGCCCAGCCCTAACACGGCGACCTTGTGCCCTTCGCCGACTTTCCAGTGCCGCAGGGGCGAATACGTCGTAATACCTGCGCACAGCAATGGGGCAACACCGGCTAGATCTAACGTCTCGGAGACATGCAATACAAAATCCTCATGTACTACAATCAGGTTGGAGTACCCGCCGTAAGTAGGGGTTTTGCGATCCTGTTCTAAACCATTATATGTTTGCGAATTCCCGACAAGGCAGTACTGTTCCAACCCTTCCTGACAGTTTTCGCACTGACGGCATGAATCAACAAGGCAGCCAACACCAGCTAGATCGCCAACCTTGAATTTGGTAACATGGGCACCGACTTGCGTAACCCGCCCAACAATTTCGTGGCCCGGCACCATTGGAAAAATTGATCCGCCCCATTCATCGCGAATTTGGTGCAAGTCCGAGTGACAGACACCACAATAGAGAATATCGAACTGAACATCATGGGTTTTGAGCTCTCGCCGATCGAACTGAAACGGTGCCAGGGGCGAGTGAGCATCCTGAGCCGCGTATCCTTTTGCTGCAATCATAACGTGTACTGATTAATAAGGTAATTTGTGCTGTTAAAAAGAACTTTTATGGGGCATAATCCGGCCATTGGTTATGTGCCTCAGGCGAAGTGAAGTTTATATACTGTCAGACCTGTGTTGCCAGATCGACCGTACGTCTATATAGCCTGATTTATAAGTAACCTACCAGTCTAAAAAACGTTTGAATTAACAGTAGAAAGAGGAAAATCTGATAGCTCTCTTTGAAACTCCCTACGGCATTATTTCTATCACAAAGGCTTGTTTTCAGATGTTTGAATCAATTGCATTCCTTGATGTTAAGGAAACTATAAAACAAAACGGCTCCCACTTTCGCAGGAGCCGTTTTGCATAAGCAAACAGGAATCTTAACCCAAGTACGTCTTTAACGCCTTCGACCGTGAGGTGTGGCGTAACCGACGAATGGCTTTTTCTTTAATCTGCCGAACCCGTTCGCGAGTCAGGTTAAATTTCTCACCAATTTCTTCGAGTGTCATGGCGTGTTCACCATTCAAGCCGAAGTAAAGCGTGATTACGTCAGCCTCACGTTGTGTTAATGTCGAGAGAGCACGTTGTACTTCTTTCCGAAGCGAGTCGTTAATCAGGCCCGAATCGGGTTTATCTTCGCCATCGTTTTCGAGTACGTCGAGCAGGCTATTTTCTTCACCCTGCACAAACGGAGCATCCATCGATACATGGCGACCCGAAATTTTAAGCGTATCAACTACTTCAGCAGCCGAAATTTCGAGTACTGCCGCCAATTCTTCCGGCGACGGTTCACGTTCAAACTTCTGCTCAAGATCGGAGAATGTTTTGGAAATTTTATTCAGCGAGCCAACCCGGTTAAGGGGTAGTCGCACAATCCGTGACTGTTCGGCTAAAGCCTGTAGAATGGACTGGCGAATCCACCAAACAGCGTAAGAGATAAATTTAAATCCACGCGTTTCATCGAACCGTTGAGCGGCCTTAATCAGACCAAGATTTCCTTCGTTGATTAAGTCACCCAGTGAAAGGCCCTGATTCTGGTATTGTTTAGCAACCGATACGACAAAGCGTAAATTTGCTTTTGTTAAGCGTTCCAGCGCCAGTTGGTCACCTTCCCGAATTTTTTGGGCCAGCGTTACTTCCTCATCGGGCGTAAGCAGATCCACTTTACCAATCTCCTGCAAGTATTTATCTAACGACTGGCTCTCGCGGTTGGTAATCTGTTTCGAAATTTTTAGCTGTCTCATATCCGTTGTTCCCGGTGGTGTGACTATATAACGTTAACGTTTGACGTTACATTACACGAAAAAGTAACAATGACTTACGCGTTTTTGTTCTCTGGCTTAGGCAGTAAAACTTTGCGCGATAAACGATACTTTCCGGTCTTTTTATCCACGTCAACCAGCTTTACCGTTATCTCCTCCCCTACCTGCAAGACACCATCCATCGTTTCCAGGCGTTCCCACTTAATCTCGGAAATGTGCAAAAGTCCATCTTTACCCGGCATGAATTCAACGAAGGCCCCAAAGGGTTGAATCGTTTTCACTTTGCCAACGTATGTTTCACCAACTTCTGGTACAGCTACGATTCCTTTCACACGCGACACGGCTTTGTCCATGCTCTCTTTGCTGGTGGCAAAAATGCTAACCCAACCCGCGTTGTCGTGTTCATCGATGTTAACAACGGCACCCGAATCTTTCTGGATGTCCTGAACAACCTTACCACCGGGCCCGATAATCGCGCCAATCTGGTTAGTGTCAATTTTAATAACAACGGCACGGGGTGCGTGAGGTTTCAAATCCGAGCGGACATCCGTGATGCCTTTCTTCATCTCACCCAAAATATGTAACCGACCTAAACGGGCCTGCTCCAGCGCTTGCGCCAGCACTTCATACGATAACCCATCTACTTTCAGGTCCATCTGGCAGGCTACGATTCCGTTTTCGGTACCCGTAACCTTGAAGTCCATATCACCAAGGTGATCTTCGTCGCCAAGGATATCCGACAGAATAGCATACTTGTCACCGTCCGAAATTAAGCCCATCGCAATCCCGGCTACGGGTGCTTTTATTTTAATCCCGGCATCCATCAAGGCCATCGTACCGGCACAAACCGTTGCCATCGACGATGAACCGTTTGACTCCAGAATGTCGGACACAATCCGAATCGTGTATGGGTTCTCTTCTGCGGGCGGCAACACCTTTTTCAATGACCGGTGGGCCAGATTACCGTGACCAATTTCGCGCCGACCAGCACCCCGGTTAGGCTTCACTTCACCCGTTGAAAAACCGGGGAAATTATAGTGCAACAGGAATTTACTATACCCCTGATACATGGTTTGGTCAACAATCTGCTCATCGGTTTTAGTACCGAGCGTTACCGTTGTCAGCGATTGGGTTTCGCCCCGTGTGAACAAAGCGGATCCGTGCGGACCGGGCAGGTAACCTGCTTCAGCCGAAATTTGACGAATTTGATCTAATTTACGACCGTCTAAACGGGTACGCTCATCGAGTACCAACCGGCGTGATGCTTCCCATTCCAAATCGTGAAAATAGGTTTTGATCAAGCCTACATTTACGCTTTCACCTTCAGCAAACGAAGCTAAATATTCGTCACGAACAGCCTTGAAGCCATCTGAACGACCTTTTTTGCTTGGATTCTGTAGGAGGGCAACGGCATAAATTTTGTCGTAGTTAGCCGCCCGTACAGCAGCCCGCAGATCTTCGTCGTGCGTTTCGTGGTTGTATAGCCGTTTTTCGGTCTTACCAACTTTGGCTTCCAGTTCTTTCTGGGCTTGGCATTGTATTTTAATGGCTTCGTGGGCAACTTTAATAGCTTCCACTACTTCGGCTTCCGAACATTCGTTCATTTCGCCTTCCACCATGCAAATGTCTTTTTCTGTAGCAGCGACAATCAGGTCGATGGTAGCCCGTGCCAGTTCAGACGTTTTAGGGTTAATCTTGTACTGTCCGTCAATTTTGGCGACGCGCACTTCTGAGATTGGACCATTAAACGGAATATTTGACACGGCTAGTGCTGAAGAAGCCGCTAATGCAGCTAAGGCATCGGGCTGCACTTCGGGATCTGCCGAAATCAATGTAATCATTACCTGCGTGTCGGCGTGGTAATTATCTGGGAAGATAGGCCGTAAAGCACGGTCAACTAAGCGACTAATTAGAATTTCGTGGTCACCTAAACGACCTTCGCGCCGTTGGAAGCTACCCGGAATACGGCCAGCCGATGCGAATTTTTCTTGGTAGTCAACGGATAGAGGAAGGAAATCAACGCCTTCTTTGGCATCTTTACTCGATACAACGGTGGCTAACAGCATTGTGTCGCCTAATCGTACAACTACCGCCCCGTCGGCCTGTCGGGCCAGTTTGCCAGTTTCGATAGTAATTTCCCGCCCGTCGGGCAGCGCAACGGATTGCGTGGTGATTTCAAACATACAACAGATTTTGAATACGTCTTACAGCTTTAAACCGCTCCGGCTACTAAACCGGTTTACTCGTCAATTTCGTCTTTCGAGGATTTTCTCTAAGCCCATACATAAACAACAAAAATGAGGGAATCTACTGTGTAGCAGATTCCCTTTTTTGTGGGGTGGCTCGATTATTTCCGGAGTCCCAATGCAGCTAGAATAGCCCGGTACCGCGTGATATCTTTTTTGAGCAGATAGTTCAACAGGCGCCGACGTTTACCAACTAATTTCAACAGACCCAGTTGAGTGCCGTAATCGTGCTTGTGAACTTTCAGGTGATCAGTTAAATGACTGATCCGGTAAGTGAACAGCGCGATCTGGGATTCGGCCGACCCGGTGTCAGTTGCACTTTTGGCATGACCCGAGGTGGAGAATATCTCCTGTTTTTTTTCGGTCGTTAGATACATCTTCAGACAGCTAATTTGATTAAAATAATGAATTCGGGTGCAAAGATAGTAAAAATAGTCGGTATTAAGTTCGTTGCCGGTTAGCAAAATACTTGTTAACCACTAGCTAACGGTGGTTGATGGCTGCCTGAAAGCAATCCATTTTTTCTTGAGCCGCTCCCAGGCAATTATGTAAACATCTTTATCGAACAGACGCGAATCATGCCGGGCGCGCTGCATCAGCATCAGACCAATTGGAAACAGCACAATATTAGCCAACCAGGCACCAATGGGCACCCAAACTAGCCCGTCTTTAGCATATTTATCGCCCGCTATGGTCAGGACGTACAGAAAAATAAAAAATACGATGGCAATGAGTACGGGTAAACCAAACCCGCCTTTTTTAATAATCGCCCCCATCGACGCGCCAATCAGAAACATGACAAAGACCGAAAAAGCCTGGGTAAATTTGTGATGGGTTTCTAATTGATACCGCCAGACGTTCTTCTCTTTTTCAGTCAGGTACGTTACGTTCGACGTTGAGTATGACAAAATATTCTGTGCCTGAGTAAGGGCCGATTGTGCCAGTTCAGGCCGTGTTATCTGTTGTTTTTTCAGCAATGAATCTACCCATTTCCCATCAGTCACCGTTTTCTGTTTAAGGGCAGCATCGGCCTTAAACTGGTAGTTGTAATACTGCCGCGATGTACCGGCTACGTTCAAACTGGTTGTTGTATAATCTTTACGCAGTGAATCAGTCAGTTTTGAGAGTTGGCTGAGGTCTTTCATATACTCGTGGTACTCAAACTGGTTCTCATCGGTGCGTTTAATCCCGAATGACTCCAAACTGATAATGAGTCGGTAGTCCTTAAATCCATTCCGCATGAATTGGGCACCCTGCGCTGACGTCCCATTGCTGGCATAATTAACGCTGTTGTCAGAATACTCCTGGTAATCGTTGCCGTTGAAGAGTTGAAAAACGAGGTATGTCCGATCCTTATCCGTGTACATCCGCCCCGAATCGGCCAGGATAATCTCACGGTTACCAGACTCGAGCCCGCTAGTCGGATGTTTATAAATGACCAACCCCTTCAGAAGATCCCCGGTGGTGCTGCCTTTTGCGGCTTTAACTTTGTGGTCTACCTTGATGCTATAGCCGGGCAAATCGTTATAAAAAATCCCTTCTTTTAAGTTTAGGGTAGCTTTGGCCGTCTTAATGTCGTAGAGTAGACTGTATCCTTTAAGATTAGCCCAGGGCGCAACTGAGTTATTAAACCAAAACGAAAATGCACTAATACCAGTAGCGACGATGAGTAGTGGGCGCATAGCCCGTGTAAGCGAAATACCCGCACTTTTGAGTGCTGTCAGCTCAAAAAATTCGCCGAGGTTACCAAAAGTCATCAATGATGACAGTAGCACCGCCAGAGGCAACGCAGTTGGTATTGTTAATAAAGCGAAGTAGAAAAGTAAACGGCCGAACGTGGCCATGTCGAGGTCTTTGGATACGAACTCGTCAATATAAAACATTAACAGTCGCATCAGGAAAATAAAGATGACGACACCAAGGGTTAAAAAAAACGGCCCCCAAAATGAGCCGAGCACTAACTTATCTATTTTTTTCATTCTACATATAACGCGCAGAAGAACGTCGACTGTACATACACAAGGCGGGAATTGCGAATGGATAATGGTTTACCTACACTACGCTAAAGCCATTACATTCGAGGCCGCCTATTGGGTTCATTTTCCATTATTCATTAACCTTTTTTAACTACCAACGATTTCTTTAAGCTTGTCCATCAGACCATTCCAAAGGTCTTTGAGCTCTTCTTCGTCAGTTGTCGTAGAATAGTCGGTGATGCGTAGAAACGTTGATTGCGTCAGTTCACTCTGATCGACCCGAAAGTCAACGTAATTATTATCGGAGCCGTTTTCATCCGTGTCCAGAAACTCAAAGCGAACCCCTTTATTCTGCCGCATAGATACCTGTCGGGCAAAGTGGCTTTCGTTGTCCCATTGAAAGTCAAACCGTTGCTCTGGCATCGTATTTACTTTACTGGCAAACCACTGCGACAAGCCGGATGCGGTGCTGATGTAAGGAAACAGCATTTTGGGAGACGCCCGAAGTTCGTATTCAGTAATAAACTTAAATTTCTCCATAATTTCGTGGCCTTAGGAACGGTGGCATTGGCAAAGGTAAACGATTTTTTTTGCGAATGTCAACGCCCTTTTTTGCTCTGAGTCAATTTTTTCTTACTTTTGTGGCACCAACCCGGCGGGGTAGCTCAGATGGTTAGAGCGTAGGATTCATAACCCTAAGGTCGGCAGTTCGATCCTGCTCCCCGCTACACGAACAATGCCCTGATTCACAACGAGTTAGGGCATTTTCTTTGCTATCCCCACTTATTATTCCATTTTATTGACTTATTTTTAACAAAATACTGATTATCAAAGTTTTACAAGATAGCATTTGTACGGCTGAAGGCAACACACGGCATTTACGTTTACACCTCTACTTACACTAATGCTGATGATTTGCAGGTTACTTATCTTATTTAACCGGTCATTTCATAAAAAGTAGTCTCATTTAGTGTCTCCCCTTTTCTATTGTTTGAGGCACATTTCGGTAATCCGACTTAAAATACTAAAGTTAGAACCTGGTATATTATAAGAATTTCATAACCAGAAAAACAGCCAGCAAGCCTATGTCTGAATCCATCGACATATGATAATAGAGCGTAGGACATTCTTCGAAAAGAGGTCTGCGTTGAGCCATGTTTTACTCTAAAAGCCTGAATAGTTTATTCCTGTAGTCAGCAAGGAGACAAAGGAAGATCCAAGGCGCTGATGGCTGAATCAGCGACCGGCCTGCTTATACCACCTGGGGACATCGAGTGGCAACCGGCGACCATCGAAGGGTATTTTCATCGGACCATAGTAGGTGGTCAGGTAGGTGAGAATAGCCGGTTCCGACTCACCCAGATCCCAAAGTTTCTGCGTCCGCTGCATCCACCGAATCCGTTCCACCCACTTTTCACGGTCGAAGTGGCTTTGCAGAATCAGTTTGCTGGAATGGCAGGCCGTACACTGCCCTTTTACCAGCAGCAAATTCTTGTCGATGGCAAGCCCCGATTCGGGATCGTGCTGAACAACACCGGGCTTTATCGAGTCGGCGGCTGACAATGCGGTCTGTACCCCCTCCCCACCGGCCTGTATTCCGGCAGACTGCCTAACAGGATTGTTAGGTGTCAATGCCCGAGATTTCTGCGAAGACACAGACTTTGGCTGTGGCTTTTTGACCGGAGCTGGTTGCCGGGCTACCCAGGCGCATAGCAACCATATGCACAGGCTGCCAATCAGCCCGCTATAATGGATTGATTTTTGTCGCTTATTCATGCTTTCTGCTCTATACGACTTTAATGGCGATACGATGACAAGCATTGTTGCAGTATCCTTCGGGATTCCATTGGGGCATCACCATTGGTTGCGACACACCGGCATCGTCAGTGGCCCGCGCCCACACTTCATAATAACCCTGTTGGGGTAGTTTCACGTTCGCCGTCCAATGCTGCCAGGCCAGCCGGTTTTTGGGTGCTTTCAGGTCAGCCAGTTGCCAGGTTGCACCAAAATCAATCGAGATGTTTACCGACTTAACCACCCGATCCCCCGCCCATGCGTGCCCGCGTAGGTTCATCGATTGACCCACGGGCATTTCCAGTCCCGTTTTGGGAAAAGTTATGAGCGACTTGACAGGCATAGACTCGATAATTCTGAATTCGCTGGCGGGTGGATCGACACCCGGCACAACCGGATGAATGGGTAACCGATAGCTCTTGCCCGTCATCTTGGCCCCGTCGTGAACTTTATTGCGGATGGCAATTGTGTGTAGCCACTTGCCCGACACGGAGGCTGGCCAGCCGCCAATCACCAGCCGCAGCGGATAACCATGCACCAGCGGAATATCAGCTCCATTCATGGACCAGGCAATGATCGTTTCGTCTTCGAGAGCTTTTTGCATCGGTACCCCGCGCGAGATCACCGCCTGGGTCGGGTCCTGACTTAGATGCAGGTCTTTCCCGTAGTAGCCTATATACACGGCATCGTCTTTCAAACCCACGTCGGCAAGGATATCTTTCAACCGCACACCTGTCCATTCGGCGCAGCTAACACCCCCTTCGGTCCACTGATTGCCGCTAGTTTTGGGAAAGTAACCCGCCCGACCATTGCCCCCGCATTCCAGCACTAACTGGTACGTGTGAGCCTTGAACTTCGTTTTCAGGTCGTTCAACGTATAGGTTTTGGCGGCCTTCACCGATTCGCCGTTGATAGTCAGCGTCCAGCCAGCCACATCAATCGCGGAGGGAATCAGGCCGTTATTGCGAATAAACATCTTGTCGGCGGGCGTTATGGCATCGTCAAGGAGATAGGCCGGAGTTTCCACATTCCAGGGCTTATCGTTAAGCACGACCAGATTTTTATTCTTACTGGCCAGCGGGTCCGTATCGAAGACCATCGGCAAGTAATTTGGAGGAAGTCGGTCGGCGAAGACAATGTCAGTACCCAACAGGGCCGTTAACGCTGTTAGTGAACCGGCTTTGAGAAAGCCCCGCCGGTTGAATAGGGATAAGGTTGATTTAGAGGTGTCGTTTTTCATACGTAGGCTGAAAATAGTATTTGTTTTAATGACAGAAGCAAAAAATAAATACAAACATGTAGAATTGCGTAGAGGGAGATTGCAGAAATCAGTATCTAAAGCACCACACCCGGCACCATGGGCTTTCATCCCACCGCCTGGATATCCTTCTAAAACAGACCGGAGCCGATTAGAAACAACGTCAGGATCAGACCAATATGGGCTATGTGAACCAGCGCCACCGCTACTGGCTCAATCGTAAGCAAATACGTGTGGGCGATTATAGCCACTATAAACAGGACGGCAAAATAAAGAATACTGACTTTGCGATTTCTCATCCGCGAAAGAGCCGCAATGCCGAGCGTGGCCGGGATAATACTGAGCACACGAGCCAGTTTCACCGTCGTAGCAGCGGTAAAGCTTCCAGACCAAATCTTAAATCTTGCCTGTTATTTATTAAAACACTGCCAGCCAACAAACGCCAGTGCTATAGCCCGTATAAAGAGGAACGAGAGCCATATTTTTTTTATGAAACACAACTCGTTTGAGCCAGGGATAGGTCTGGTAAACCAGTTCTGTGGCACCAATACCCACGCCCGCACCAAATAGTACATCAGCTAGCCAATGCCGATTCTTTAACATTCGTAAGGCTCCAACAGTCGTGGCTGCTCCGTACCCGGCTACGCTGTACCAACCGCTACGCCCGCCGTACTCGTGGGCCAGTAGAGCCGCACCAGTGAAAGCCAGGGACGTGTGACCCGACGGAAAAGACTCATTACCTGCTCCATCTGGTCGGGGATAGGCTACGGTATATTTTAGACCTTGTGTAATGGCTTGTGCTACGCCATGGGATAAAACTGTCAGGATGACCTGATCACCAAAGGCGTGCTTGCCTTTTACCCCAGCAGCTCCCAAACCCAGGACTGCCAGCGTTGGCGCATACTGACCGAAATCATCGACGTGTGAAGAAAAACCGGGGTATCGTCCAACTACTTCAGACTGGATATGGCGACTAATTTGACCCTGTGTCAGAAGACCCGCCGTCATTAGTCCGAGGGGAACGATGTAGGCCGTTGGCCGGAACATCGGCTGGGCGGCTACCAATTGTACAGCAGTAGTATCTAACTGATTCTGAGCCGTAGAAAAACGGACGGAACCTGTGAGTAATAGCAATAAAACGAGTTGTTTCATTATAACTTAAAGGGTAAAAAAAACAAAAAGACTCAATTGCCGACCATATGGTCGGCAATTGAGCTAACACACCCACTAGCCGATTTCTTAACCGGCTCACCCTCAACAGCGGTGACATGGTTACTGAAAACAACCGTTCCGTGGCTTGTAATGCACGATCCCCGCCAACAAACTGCGCCGATACACTCCCCATGGCTATAACCAAAGGCAGGGCGGTTATGATGACATACGATGTAAACGTAAAACTTGATTCTGAAGCAATTCTGATAATAGGCCAGTAAGACACGGATCACCTGGTTTGCGCTCAAGTGTCCTGCCATAATTAGGAGTCCCATGTCATAGAAGTCTAACAGCTCATTACTACGATCAGACTGGCGGTAAGAGTTCGCACAACTAGTTGACTATCCTCATGTAAATCAACTCGTTACGTTCTCGTTTTTGTTCCTGCTGGAGGGCCGCTTACCGATGGTCGACTCGGTTAAGTATTTCGGCATATCGGCAATTGCCCGACATTACGGTTCTGGCTGGCACTCTTTACCAGTTCCATTTTTATCTTTGTATAGACCAATAAATTCCTGAGCATGAAAACTGGTAATCTGTTTTCGGGTATCCCCACTGTGTTACCCCAAGAGCTGATGGAGGATTTACTCGTGGGCCAGAGATTCCGACTCGAGCGCATTGTCTCCAAAGGTCACCGGTCTGCCGATGACTTTTGGTATGATCAGGCTGAAGACGAGTGGGTATTGCTGTTTCAGGGAGAGGCACGGCTTGAACTGGAAAGCCAAGCGGAGAATATTACTTTATCGGCGGGCATGTATCTCCACTTACCGGCTCATGTAAAGCACCGGGTTGTATGGACACATCAGGAAGTAGAAACCATCTGGCTGGCTATTTTTTACTCCGCTAATTCGGAACTTTTAGACGAGACTACTTAAGGGTCCACGGACTCAAAGAGAGCAGCCAAAAATGAGCTGTGGGGTTGGCTACCATTCGGAAAAATACGATTGCTATGCCCGGCTTAGAAGATATAGATATGAGCCTGTGCTCACTCTTGACTATATAGGTTGCGGCCAATTATTGGGACGATTTTGCAAGCTAACTCTACCTGCCCCGTAAGATAGTTACTCAGATATTCGACTCAATTCCCAAACCCTGCAGCTTGTCAGTGTGGCCAGCTATATTCTAACTATCAGGCTGCGACAAAGCTAAGTCGGTCGCCTGGTTAGCCAGTCCGTTAGTAGCCAGATTTTCCTGAGTCCAGCTAAACACGGCTAACACAGGACTATGAAAAAGCATTCTTAAATTTTTCAATTCTGCGACAAATTCTTCAAGCTCTTTAAAAAATTTGATAGTACTAGCTCTCTATCGTATTGATCTATAAACTTTACAGATTCAGTTTTATACTCCTTCACTTTTGAGCAATTACCAATGGCAGTATCTATATGCTCTTTTAGTGTATCCGTATCGTCATAATCAGCGACTAAAGCCAGATTATTTTTTTTCATTACTTTGTATAACTCTGAATTTTGATCTGCACTAATTATTAAGAGTTGTCCCACAGACATAATCCCTAGTAATTTAGAGGGAAAATAAACATCAAAAGGTATTTTCATTTGCGATATAAAAATAGCATCTACATCCACTAAATACTCTTTGTATTCCTGTGCATTTAAAAAAGGCAAGAACAAAACATTTTCGACACCCAATTTAGCTGCGTAAGCTTTTAAGGATTCTAGGCCTGATCCTTCACCTATTATTAAAAATAGCAGATCTGGGCGCACAGAAAACTTAGTAGCTATATCAACAAGAATTTCGAGACCTTGTTTTTTTCCAATATTTCCAGCGTAAGCTACCAAAAAGCTATCTTGACTAATACCAAATTTTTGACGAAACAATCCTTTTTCAGGGAAATCACTTTTACTTTCTTTGACGTGAAGCCAATTAGGCCATAAAATCACTTTTGTATGGTCTATTTTCTTTCTATCAATAAGTAATTGAGTCATACTGTTTGATATACTTGACACATGGTGAGCTTGCTTATAACTCCAGATTTCAATCTTATTAATAATGTGTAATACTGTAGACCCTTTAAGCATGCCAAGTGAATAAGCAGCTTCTACTTGAAAATCCTGGACATTAATAACTAGTTTCCGTTTCCAAAAAAGATTCATAAAAGCGGCTATTACCCCTAGCAAAACAGGCGTAGTAAATACAACTATTATATCTGGCCTTTTGACACGAAAGGAATTCAAAAGGGCAAATAACACTAACGTTAACTCATGTAGTATACGTTGAAATGAAGTTGGATTTTTAGCTACGTAAAGATACCCTCTGTATATAGAAATGCCTTTTACCGTTTCTTTAGCAAACAACTTACCCTTGTCTTCTTTTCTTTTTTCCCATTGTGGGTAAAATGGAAATCCGGTAATTACGTCAACATCGTAGCCATTTTCAGAGCAGTAAAAGGCAAAATCAGAAGAATAGATGGGAATACCGCTATGATCTGGAAAAAAAGCTTGGCTGTAAATAAGAACTCGTTCGGTAGCCATTGGTTTGGGAGTTAATTAAAAGTTACAAACTTGATATATAAAAATATTATATAATTCGGACAGGTATGATCCTATACTATTTAGTGTAAGAGGGTAATCATAATTTATTATTATTTATAAACTCTAATGCTTTTATTTAATTTTTCTATTCATTAGTTCTATTTTTGAACTGGCCCTAATACACTTGTCTATCTTGAAACATTAATTTAGTTAAGTAAGTAAATCAATCACATAAAAAGCAGTTATCAAGTGAGAGGGTTTGATAAATAAAGCTTTCACAAGGACAACTCTCCCAATACATTCACACATTTTTCAGCCTAATAGCGAGACTAACAAATACTGTTTATTCACTTTAGTAATCAAAAATCTTAATTCACTTTGTAAAATGCTAGGCAATAAAAGTAGATATTGTTTTTTCAAACACCTCAATAACTCCAGTATTTCATTCATTTTTTTAGGCAATGGTCTCTTTTAAACTAATCAGCAGGATATAAATAACAATTATTAATGTACAGAGAATATAACTTTTTGTATTTATTAAATAAAAATATTCAATAAAACTGTTACTCAATTATAAAAATACTTATTACACCTTCATAACTATATTCGTAGAGTTATTTTTTCTATTTAATTCTTGAAACAAAAACTCAAGAAAATTAACTAGTACAATTTACAGATTTATTGTACACTGATTATTTTACAAGACTTCTTATAGCAAGAAAGTATAAAAATTTACAGATTAATTTGTTCAACATTAATTAGTTGTAAATAGCCGGATGATAAAACCGTGTGTTATTCGAATCACATTACCATTTAGCCCTATGAATTAATTAAGTAGACTACTCTATTTAAGAGGCAAGACATAAAATATTAGACTTGCACTGATTCAGTTAGGTTCTTAGGTTCTAGTTTCTTGCTTTTCGATAATTCTCTCATTTTAATCTGTATGATAAATTCATAAAAACCCATATTAGTACAGTAAATCAATCCGGGAGTACCTTCCAAAAAGCCTAAATTGAAAATATAAGCTTGCACAAACCGGAGAAGAGGCCAACCTGGAAGACGGCTGAGCCATGATTTCAGCGCCGGGTTTCTTATGCTGGTATGAGGAGCTAAAATATTCTTCAAAGGGGGGCAATTATTTAATCGAGCAGCCGCTTCCTGGCTTGAATACCGGTTGTGGCGTTCCAGCCAATAGTGCCACCCTTTTGAGAAGCCATAATGCATATAAGGTTCTTTGATATAGTCAATCTGCCCATCCACACAATCTTCTTTCTGACCATGGCCAAAATCCGTAAATCGAGCTCGTCCTTTGCGCATCAAACGAAATTGCCATTTAGGAAAATTATCGCAGCGTCTAAGCCATGTATCATCCAGCATCATTTTCCAACACAAATAAAAACCTGCCACCTCCGTAGGTGCCTGATCGATAGCGGTGAAAATTGCAAGTTTGCATGCCTCTGTTACGATCTCATCGGCATCAAGGAATAGAATCCAATTGTGACGTATATTAATATTATCCAGAGCGTAATTTCGTTGTCTACCAAAACTTTCAAATTTGTTATACCAAATATGAGCATGAAATTGTTCAGCAATTTCATGCGTCCGGTCTGTACTTCCAGAATCAAGCACATGAACATCATCTGACCACTTAGCAGCATTTAAACACGCTGGCAAGTCAAGTTCTTCATTTTTGGTAAGAATTATTACTGAGATCATAAAAACATTATTATGTAATACATCTTCTATTTTTAATAGAATTTGATTAATTGTATGTTATTTCTTAGCTCCTCATTACTTACAACATAAGTTAACAACAGCCTTCAATTTGTTTTTTCAATAAACTAGTTAGATTAGTGCCATTTAAAAAAACTGTTTATCAGAAATAAATCACTCAAATGATAAGTAATGAAGGTTTCTCATAAACCAATTAAATACTACAATCAATGTTCTATTTTTCTTCTTTCATTATACTTGCTTTATATAGTTCTTAAATCTTCGGCTAATATCTCTTCGAAATTAGATAAGCTTTTTTTTCAAAAAAAAACAATTTAATTAGTTGTATTAGTTGTTACACTAGCAAATCCTAAAAAGCAACTATCACAGTTCATTGGTGAGATAGATAGAGCTAATATGATTTAAAGTTGAATTTTTTCGTGCACTAATTATACGAGCAGGATTACCAGCTACAATCATGTTGGGAGCCACGTCCTTTGTCACAACACTACATGAACCCACTATTGCATAATCGCTTATAGTAACGCCAGGCATAATAAATGCCCGCGCCCCAATAAACACATGAGCACCAATGACAATAGGTGAAGTGATGAGATTCATAGCAGCCTGATCGAAAGCATGAGTACCAGTACACAGATATGCCTCCTGAGCAACGGTAGCATGCTCATGAATAATAACTTCCCCTAAAGAATATACATTCGCCCGGTCGCCAAGACACGCACGGTTGTGAAGCGTTAAATTCCATGGAATTTGAATACGAGCGCGCTGATGAACAAAAGGCACTCCGTAGATCTTGGCACCAAATAGTTTCAGCCATATAATTCGCCATGAATTAGCTGGTTTAGGCGTCCATGAACAGAGTAAAAGCCAGACATATTCCCATAAAAGTGTCTTTATGCGCTGACTAACACTCCAAGGACTATCATATGGATCTGTTTGTGAATGAATTTTCATAGAACAACATTTTGGTCTAGTTTCTTTTCGTCAATGACTCGCTCAAACTCATCAATAAACTGCGATGAAATAAAAGAGATAGAATGGCTTTGACGTACATTTATAGCTTGCTGTGCTAATTTATTGCGGAAGCTTGTATTTTTTTGCAAACGCTCAATTGCTTTACCAAGTAATTCAACAGCGTCGTTACTCCGGTGATTAAATATTAATCCATTCGATTCGTGATTGATGAAATCACAAAAGCAAGCAAGATCGGATACTATAGGAACACATCCCCAAGCCATTGCCTCTAAAGGTGCCAAACCAAATGTTTCACCTTTTTCTGCAACAGAAGGATACACAAATACAGAAGCTTCGGCATAATATTGATTTAATAAATTCATATCGAATACGGGGCCAGTAAACTCAATATTTGCCTTGCCTGCAAGCTGCTTAAGTGATTTTAAGTAAGAAGAACCCCCACCGCCGGTACTAATATCTGATGGCCCAATAATTCTAAGTTTCCAGTTTTTATCAAGAGTTTTAAACGCTTTGATTAAGAGTTCTATACCTTTCTCAGGGTGTAACCGTCCGACGTAGAGTAAAACACGTTTTTTCTCATCAAAATCAATTTTTGGTAAATCTTGAAAAGGTAGTGAATTTGGGATAATTACAATTCGTCTGTGCTGATTAATTGGCAGTTCTTGTCGGATTGCGTCAGCAACCGTAGTAGAGTTTGTCCTTAAAAGAGGAGCTTGTTTATAAAGCCACATCTGTCCCTTTGGGAGTCTATCCACACTTACGCATACTTTCTTACGCAGTTCTTTGTTCAACAATAGGGGCGACCAAAATGTATTTGTCACTATAACATCAACATCTCTAGGAATTTCTTTAATTGCTCGAATTGAATAAAGCAAATCCAGCCATTTTAATTTAATAAGTGATGAAGGGGTATCATAACCCAAAACTCGAATATAGTTAACACCACAAATCTCTTCTTTAGCCAGAAGATCAGGATAAGAGCGCCCAATATGCACTACTTCATGGCCTAAAGCTGCAAATTCTTGGCCCGTTTTATACCAAATTTTTTCTACCGCTCCCCCTAGAATTGGGGGAACCGGAAAGAAAGCACCTTGTATAATAGCAATTTTCACAAATTTTCTTTTTAAGTAGTGTATCAAAAAAATTTACCAACTATTGATTTTTATCCTATAGCTGTAATTAAGTTTTTAGCAGCAGGTCTAACCGCGAAATATTTTAAATAAGATTTTTTAGTTTGCTGTTCAATAGTTTGTTTATCCGTATGGGATAAGTTTAACCAGTCTTCCAATAGTTGTTTCGTTCCTGCCATTGAATCTGCGGCAATTATTCCGCTACCTGCCGTTTTAATTTCCCGCCAAATATTTACTTGGTCAGAAATTAGCACAGGTTTACCGCAAGCCAGTGCTTCTACCACCGCGATACCAAAATTCTCCTGGTGGCTTGGTAACACGAAAGCTTCGCAGCCATAAAAGGCTCCCCACTTGGCATTGCCGGTGAGCATACCGGGAAAAGAAATTAGGTTTGCTAGGTCTTCAAATTGTAACGCTAACTGCTGAATTTTTTGGCCATAAGCAGTTTCCAAACCAGGGCCTGCAATAACAAGCCTCGGTATTTTTATTTTCTGGCCTACATTAATATCCCATGCTCCTGAAGCATTTCCTACACAAGATTCAGGTTCTCTTTTTAAAAGATTCTGTACGAGCTTTATATAGGCTTCGATTAGTAGATCTATACCTTTCTTTTCGTGAATACGGCTAAGAAAAAGAAAGTAAGGAGTATCCCGAAGGTCGGGGCATTTTTCCAAGAAAGCGTCTCGCATGGCAGGCATATAGGCCGGAGGCTCGTCAACACCTAATCCAACCACGGTTTCACCTTTCGGTTGATAAGGATAAAATGGCTCACGAGCAAGTCGTAATTCCGCTTCACAGGTAAATAATAGTCCGTCGGCTTCAGCAATAACGTTGCTTTCAATTAGTTTCCAATAGGCCCAATTCCGCATGGCTTTAATTCTCCGGCTTGCGACTCGTTGGAACCAAGGATCAAGCATACCATGGGGCATAATAAAGAACTTTGGATAGGTTCCTTCTACTTGCTTTGTTTTGCATATACGCATTGCCTTGTGTACGGCATATCCTGGGTAAAGCCATAAACCATGGAGAATTATAACATTATAGCGGGAGGAATTTTCAACAAGCCAAGTGACGAGTTTAGGATTGTAACCCCATGTTCCATTTCTTGGACCGAGAGCATGAATAAGAAAAGAATCTTTAGCAAGAAAGGGTGCATCAGGCGCGTCTAAGCTAACGACTTCGTTGTAAATACCTTCTTTTTGAAGACCACTTACTATCGTTCGTACAGCCTGAGATACACCCCCATGACTGGGGTCAATTTCCGCTACTACATGAAGAATTTTCATTTTTTTATTTTTATTCTCCAGAAATACTTCCCTGCACACAGGATGACGTATGTTGCTTTTAAAATTTGCCGTTTATCATATACAAGTTGGCTCATGCTGCTTCTACAATTTTTTGATAAATCTGTTCAATCCGGTCCAGCGTTTTTTTCTGGTCAAATCTTTCCGAATTTTTGAGCCCACTTTGAATGACTTCTTCATATTCTGCAGGTGAGAGACGAAGAACTTTCTTAACAACTTTTGCCGCTTCGGTTGCCCACACATCAACTTTAGATGGGGCGTGTGGCCGACGTGGAATTAGAAAGCCAGCCTTACCGGCCACTTCTGTCATTGGCGCTTCATCTGTTGTAATTACGGGACAACCTGAGGCCATTGCTTCAGCTATAGGCCAGCCGAAACCTTCGGCAAGCGAGGGAAATATAAAGACCGAAGCACCAGCATAAGCCAGGCGAACAAATTCGTCTTCAATGCCGCTAAAAAAGTGAATATCCGTTTTGAAAGGAGATAATTCTTGTCTCTTTATTAAGTTAGAATCCGGTACTTCGCCTATCAACAAGAGCGGCAACTTTACTTCATCTGTTGAGCGCCATGCATCATAAATATCAATAACTCCCAAGCGATTCTTATACCATATGTTACCACCCACGTGCAACAAATAGCCAGCGGCTAAATCGAGTCCAAACCTACTGCCCAACAAACGTCTGGATCCAGCAACATCAGAGGGCACAAATGATTGGTTTAAATAATTATATACTACTTCTGATGTTAATGGAGGTTGAGGCAAAAACCGATGAAGGTCCTCTTGAGTTTTCCGAGAAGTATAAATAAAACGCTTTCCTTTAGAGTACCCGCGTCGAATAAATGCCTGGTAGCTTCGGCCAGTCCAGCTAGTTGGATTTTCCCGAATTTCACCCAATGCTGACCGTTGTGCCAGAAAGTCATGACAGTGAATCACATGAGGTCGATCTGCGATAAAAGGCACATAAGGCCCTAATGCGTTATCTGTAAGCACGAAAAGCGTATTGGGGGGACACTGCTTCAACCGAATACGTACCTCACGAGGAAACACAATATATTGATCAATGTAACCCAGCCACTTTCGCATTACTGATAAGGAAGGAAGACGAAAGAACCGAGCCTGAGGAGACCAAAGTTCTACTTTATGCCCACGCTCTTTCATACCCTCAGCTAGTACACGTGCAAAGCGAGGCATACTCTGGTGGTTGAGAAAGGATGGATGAGCAAAAAAAACAATATGCATATAAGAGTTATTGGTAGATAGTAATTCATGTCGCTCGGTTGCCAGCCAAAGTCGCGAACTATACGTCATCTGACATGACTACTTATCTATCATTGACAGATGAATAAGATGAGGCCGTTGGAGGGTGAATCGATCCTAAGGTCGCATCAAGCACTTTTTTACATATATCTTCATTGCCTACTCTACCTTCACGAACGCGACGCATGCCCGACAGTCGAATAGCTTCCCGCTGACTATCATTTTCGAGTAATTGATGGCATACAGTAGCACATTCTGCCGCATCCGACCAAAAAACCGCATCGACGCCTTCCCGGTATAGGTCAAGGTGTTCGGCTGTGCGTTCAGCACAAAATAAGCCACCTGCGTAGGGCACTTCGAGCGATCGTTGCGTATGCAGATCCCGATTTCCCTTTGAAAGAAACCCAAGACAAATTTTGGCTCCCTGAATGGCTGCTACATATTCGCGCCCCCCTAAAGCGCCCCCACGATACACGGACTGCAAACTTTTCCAATAAGGGGATTTCGTCCAGCGATCACCCCAAATACTAATTGGTACACCCTTATTGATAAGTTCAAGAATGAACTCATCCCTTTTTTCGTGCCGCATCCAAGTGCCAATGAAAACCACATCAGACTTAAACGATGCGGGAATAGCTTCTTCATCCGTAAAGGGGTTGTGAGCTTTTTCGTCGTAGCTTCTGAATACGCGCATCACCCGTTTAGCGCCAAGCCTCAGGCATTCCTCTTCTGTTTCTCTTCTAACTACGACTAAAACATCATACAAGGGTATGGCTTGCACCAGTGAGTCAAATCTATGTCCATCTCTTTTTCCGGTAGGATCATCGACATTGTACAGAACTACTGGACAAGCCAGGCTCTTCATAGTTTTTATGATTTCAGGTCCAAATAACTCGCCACTATCTACCCAGACGAGATCCGGTTGCTTAGTAGTACTTATGATTGTACTCACCCATTTAGCTATCCAAACCTGTAAAAGGCGGTAGCCTGTGCGATAATGGATTGGACCAGTCCATTTTGCGGCAGGAAATTCGGCTACTTTTTCGAAAGGATCTTTGATTACAACAGTATGCCCAAGTCGTTTGAGGGCATTTGCCCTGTGAGCCGACGTTGAACTTTGGTTGCTATCACCAAAATAAAGTATA
Source organism: Spirosoma flavum (assembly GCF_042686045.1). Lineage (NCBI taxonomy): Bacteria > Pseudomonadati > Bacteroidota > Cytophagia > Cytophagales > Cytophagaceae > Spirosoma > Spirosoma flavum. The sequence continues at coordinate 1,209,923 of NZ_JBHUOM010000002.1, read as the reverse complement.
CTAGCCACTTGAATAATTTTGAGTTTTTACTGAAAGAATTAAATCTTCTTTATCGTATAGAGTCTGGATCTTTTCACTTGCATTGACGATCCATCACCTTGAATAAACGTACTTATTAGACGAGTAAAATGATAAAACAAAAAATAGAGTAATACCATTTGAATCCAACCTCGAAGAAAAAAAGAACCAATTACTTCAACACTTTCAAAAGGTAAGAATTGAAAAATGGACGTTAAACTTAGCAATCCACAAAAACTAAAACGCACGTTTGAGTTATTCATGATTACAGAAGAAGTGTTCTTATACTCACGAATAGCTAGTTTATCAAATAATACATAAACAGGAAAAATACCTATTGCCAGTATAAGCAAATACCACCATCCAAAAGTGGCCATGCCTGTACCAGCGAAGTGCCCCGTCCGAAACGCTTCGAGAACCCAGGGACTAGCAGTCACTTGATAATAAAAATAATCGCCATAAGAATTAGAGTTAATCATTTCCTTATTTACGTTCAGCCCTAAAAATTCTAAAACTGGCAATGGAAGTGTAGACAAGAAATGATCGATAGTAAAATTCAACAAATCAGTATCATAATCACCAAGTTTAGCCGCCATGACCAAGCTTGCATCATTATATTTTAAATTAGAAAATCGTTGAATAAAAATATTATCCATATAAATTTCATCCCAATCCTGTTTTTCTGTATTATCGGCTAGTCTGCGTACCCGAATTGCGTCTTTATCATTAAACGCTTCTAGCGTTAACTCTATCAATTCAGAATAAGGAATATCGAGACGCTGGCCACGTACCATAGCCATTGCTGTACCAATATCTGCTATAGGCCCGGTGAAAAGCCAAAATATGATTGCTGCTATAAATGAGTTACGTAACGTGAAGAAACGAGGTTTAAAATAATTTAACAACGCTCCTAATCCATAAGCAAATCCAACAGAAGCGAACCCTAGCATAAACCCAGATCGACTGTTTCGAGCTATGCTTACCAAAAACAGGATAAGGGTAAAGGTGGCTAACATAATCAATAATCGCTTAGTAGTCACCGCATTTCTGCCATACAACCGGCCAAATGGTATAAAATAAGGCGCATAGGAAAAAGGTATCAGTGCCTGAACAACTTTATCCTCTGCTGCTCCTGTTGGAGACCAACCAACTGATGGAGAGTAAAGCCAGACATAGTATGTTGAAGCCACACCAATTATCCCCATTATCCATAATTGAAGATCACTTGGAGGAGCAAAAAAACCAGCTCTTTCAAACAGAGAAGATGTTCCTTTGGCCCACTTTTCAGATAGTATCTGATAAAAAATATGTACTAGTACCAGTACAAAAAAAGCAGCCATTGAGTGAAAGAAAACTTCGAAAGGAAGCTCAAGATTAAATACAATTGGTTTACCCTCTAATAAGGTAAATAACAACGGAAAATAGAATTGTGTAGATGAAAAACCTAAGAGTAAAAAAGTAGAAAGAGGAAAGTTCTTTAATGTACTGGAACGAAGAAACACATTTGTAACTACTGACCATACAATCAGAACACACCCAACTGCTACAAAATTTTCTAGGCTTTGAAAGAATATACACTGAAAAATAGAGGAAATAACAAGTACAACCCAAGACCAACGCACAATTTTGACAGCGAATTCCTCGCTGGCTGTTCCCGAAAAATGATGACTGATATGACGCAGTTTAGAATTCATGTACCTTTCGAAATAGAATTAGGTATTATATATTTTTTTTATACCGGGTAAATAGATCAACATCTTTTTAGCATATTGGGTGGCGAATGAAGGTAAGACCTGCCAAAATCGCCAAGCGTTCCAAAGCAGAAGTAATGTTGAGCAAATTAGTATGCTCCATTTTATTTGAGGTAACCAAATCATGAAAGCCATAGCGATTGCAGCAATCCATACCGATGTAGTTGCTACCTGAGAAGAATGTGCGGGCCACAATAGGCCCACTTCGCGCAACCAGCGTTGCGCAACAATCTTATAACCTGATGTAGCGACAATTTCTGCAACTAATAGAGAAATACCAGCGCCAAGAATTCCATTTTTAGGCACCAAAATTAACATTCCACCAATAACGATGGCAGCGGCTGCTATTGATAACATTAATTGAGGTTTGAGTAGGTTGTTACCTATTACTACCGCCATAGCAGGTTGCGCTACTGCATATACAAGAATGCTTAATGAAAGAATGGAAAAAAGTAGTGGATCGAAAGTAGTTTGTCCACGCGTCCATAAATGATAAAGTGGTTCAATAAACGCTTGTAACACGACTAAAGCTGGCGCTACTATAGCTACCACTACAATCCACAAAATTCCAAATGATGCATCTACACGTTCTTGATCTCGTTTACTTAAAAACCGCATTAACTCAGGCATTAGAGGATTTATAATAGTTCTTACCCCTTGTAAAGCAACGTTTGCTCCTGTTCGCATTGTGGAGAAGGCCACTAATCCGGCAGCTCCAACAAGCGGGACTAAAACAAGCCGTACCCCCTGCTGACGAGCATTTTCAAGTAAGCCTTTTCCAGATATAGCTAATGAGTGAAGAAAATTCTTACTGCCAACTTTCCATGATGGATAACAAAATTTAATTTTTTCTCTACGCAGTAAACGAAATAAATCTATATACAGAGGAATGCTAAATACCACCGATGCACAGGCGGTTGTAATACCCGTTACTAATAAGTCTGCGCCAAGATTTATGGCAACTATAGGAGCTATAGATGAGACAATAGAACTAAATAAATTCCACCAAGCCATTCGTGGATAATAGCCAAAAGGTCCCAATACCCGAAAGATTGATCCAGATACACTCAGACAGATAAACCAGGTTATACTTTGCAACAACAGAATAAGGCCAGCTTCATGAATTAGGCTAGAACTTAGTAAAGTTGATTTTCCTAATAAAAGTGGTAATGTGCCACTATTTATGAAGAATAGAACTGAAACTATTTGTAGTATACTTATAAGGGTACTAATACTAATACCAGACCAAAGACAAACACTTAACTCTAAAGGTTTTTCTTTCCCAATTCGTAAAAATTCATAAGTAAGAAACTCCTGATGACCGAAGTCTAAAGTTGTTATAATACTCACCAGAGCTTGAATTGAAATCCAAACTCCGTAAGTTACAACATCCCAATGAGTAAGGTATATAGGCAGCAAAATCACCTGAAACACCATATTAACGCCAATTTGTACCCATGACGCTGCGCTTCCAGAGATTAACCGCGATGCTGTTGACATAATCAACTAGTATTTATTATAAAATAAGAATTCTTAAATTCCAAAACCCAAAAAAAACAAGCATATGATTTACTTTATGGCTACTGAAAATTAAACTTTGAAAAACGGGACATATTACCTAAACTTTACCAAGCATTTTTATCTCCCTTAAGTGTTGATTTTACTGTCCACCAACAGATTCGCATATCCTGCCGTAACGTATATTTGTTAATGTAGAAAAGATCATAGCGTATTCTGTGTTGCATTTTTATATGATGGTCCGTAATGCCACGTGCTCCCCGAACTTGTGCTAAACCAGTAATTCCAGGAAGGACAGCATAGCGTTTATAGTAATCCGGTATTAAGGAAAAGAACTCTTCGTCGTGTTGAATTGCATGGGGACGCGGGCCTACAACACTCATAGTACCATGTAAAACATTCAAAAATTGCGGCATCTCGTCTAGATTAGTTCTTCTCAAAAACTTACCTATGCGAGTTACACGACTATCATTGTGAACAACTTGCTTAAAAGCAGCGTCACGGTCATAAGTCATTGTCCGAAGTTTAAGACAGTAAAATGGTCGACCATTTCGTCCTGTTCGCAATTGCACAAACATGATCGGGCCCGGAGATGTCAACTTAATTAATAGCCCAAATAGTGGAATTAGCCAGATCAAAATAAATATTGTCACTAAGCCCGCTATTAGCAAATCGAAGAACCGTTTACGGATACAATTAGCCTTCTGCTGAGTAAAATAGGCTTCCTGTTCCGACTGAAGTAGAAAAGTGTCCCTATTGATAGAAGTAAGCATATTGTTCATTTGTTGTGGAGTGAATGTAAGGTCATTATCAAAAACGTGTCGTCACCGACGAGGTAGTGATAATCAGCTTTTCCTGCTCATTTGACCATAACCATAACTGTATTTATAGCTACTACTATAATGGTATGAAGCATCATTATCTATTGCGTTTAATATAATATTCAATCTCTGAAAGCGCTTTTCATGATAAAGCTTTTCCAGCATTTTAAGATGATTTTTAGGCGTCAAATCATGACGAACGATAAAGAAAGTGGCATCAGCCAAGGGGGATATTAAGCGTGCATCCGATACGAGACCAACAGGAGGAGTATCAATAAGGATATAGTCAAAACTTTCACGTAGCTCATGAATCAGCTGCTTTAGCCTTGGGCTGCTTAATAATTCTGACGGATTTCCTGTTTGAGTTCCGCTGGGAATAATATAATAATTTGGGCAGCCCGGCACAGGTGCTAAAATATCATCCAGTGTGGCTTCATTCCTTAGGTAATCACATATACCTCTGTTGTTATCAATATCGAAAACCTTATGTATTTTAGGCATCCGCAAATCCATTTCAAGAATGACCGTTTTCTTGTCTACCAATGCTAAACTCATACCCAAGTTTAGCGATATAAATGATTTACCTTCTCCACTTATACTAGACGTAAAAAGCAGCACCTGACTTTCTTCCGAATCATTCCGTATAAGTTGTAAGTCAGCGCGTAACGTTCTAATCTGCTCGGCAATTACTGATTGAGTATTTGGCGTTATGACAACTGACCCTGACTGCTGTTTCTTTACTAACTCTCCAATAATGGGTATTTGCGTAGCTTCTTCAACATCTGTGCGTCGTATGATTCGATCATTTAATGCGTCATGTCCAGCAATACCTGCAATTGGTAATAAGATTCCCAGAAAAATGAATAGCATATACACCATGCTTTTAATAGGCTTTACTGGCTTTTCACTACTTTGTGCAGGGTTGATTGTACGACTGTCGTTGGCTACCGAAGCGAGCGCAACGGCTGTTTCTTCACGCTTTTGCAGCAGATAAGTATAAAGATTATTCTTGATCGATTGTTGTCGGGTAATATCCATCAGCGACCTTTCTTTTTGAGGCAGCGTCCTGATTTCACCTTCTAGTATTTTGTTTTTGTTTAAGTATTGTTGCTGAGAACTGAGCAACATTGTCTTCATCAGAGAAATATTCTCTGCCATATTGCTCTTAGTAACTTTTATTTGACTATCTAAGGTTTGCAGTAATGGACTATCCTCTGAAGTTGTGCGTTCAAGTTGATCCCGCTGTGCTTGCAATTGGACCATTTTATTAATAAGCGTTATTAGAGTTGGATCATTTAATCCCACTGTTGCTGGTGCACTACCCTGTTTATTGGATTGATTATTTACATACGCTTGTAGATCATTGATTGCGGCAAGTTGAACATTTACCTGATTAAGTAGCGCGTCATTTTCTTGGGCCGTTTTTAGGAAAGACTCTCCTTGAGTGCTTAAATCCGTTATACCCTGTGTAGCCTTGTATGATTCTAGACTTTGTTCAACATTCGTTAGTTCACCTGAAATAATATAGAGCCTTCCCTCTATAAATTTAAGCGCATTAGTGGCTACTTTATTCTTATTCAAAATAGCCATTCTATTGTACTCTTCAATGAGTTGATCTAAAATAGCTTCTCCTTTTTGAGGAACAGCGTCTTCAAGACTAAGTTGTATTACAGAAGTGGCTTTAGTAACAGGAGCTGCTTTTAAACGTTTAATATAATCGTCGACAACTGATGATCGCTTAGCTACTTGGACAGACAAGGATCTAATTGTGTCATTTACCTGATCGCGTGTTACTATTCGCAAACGGCCGTAAGGCGTTTGGATACTTTGGTTAAGTGGGTATGCTACACCGTTTATCTTTACAACTTTATTGCTTGCTAAAAATAGCTCTAACGGCTTCTTATACAATTCAGGTTTGGCTTGCTCAACTAATAACTCAATTGGCGATGTATCGTAGATTTCATGTTTACCAAACATAGACGTTAGATAATATTGAGCATCTAGATGGAGCTTTTCTACTACTCTATCCATTAAAGGAAATGAACGCAGGATTTCCACCTCATTTTCAATAACCTTTCTAGGAGTAGTTACTTCAAATTCTTTCAGCAAATTATCTTGTCCATTTACTTTTGTTTCATCTTGTATAAGTAAGCTAGCCTGTATTTTATAGATGGGTTGTTGCTGTAATAAGAATACATACGCTCCTACTAGCATTAACCCTACAGAGAGTAGAAACCAAGGCCACCGTTTTGCGTATTTTGACAGAAACATTCGCGGGCTTGCACTGTTTGAACCAACAACTTGATATGGTAAATAATTAAAATTTTCATCCATAAGAATGAGGATTAATAAGGTTTATAAAAAAAAGTCTGACTACCCAACGTTGCCAAAATTAGTTTCTGTCTAGATAACGAGATGTTAGTTACCTGTAAAAGTAAATTTTGTTTTTCTTTCAAAAGCCTGTATACAGATATAATATTGTACGAGGCTATTCGAAATATACCAATGAGTTTGGTACTATATATTTCGTTAAAAAAAATTAGCGAATGAATATACAAGCTTATTTTAAGTTAATATTTTATAGATTTATTTACCATTCAGTTAATAAAAATTTCTTATATAAAACCAATAATTACAATACTATAGCAATACTAATACTGAAAGGATTTTCCTCCAATTAATAAATTATTGTTTTGACGTCTAAACATACCATATAGTTAATTACCTACTCACAAAACTCTAAATAAAAGGCCAACTATTACTTCGACAAGACCTTTACCAATGTAATCACTTCTGCAAGCACACCAAGTTTATAGTCGATACGATATAAGTATATGTACCAATTCTTCACATAATGTTTAATAAACCTTGGTGTGGCGCAATAACCAGTCGCAAATTATATAAGCTTTAATAAAATCTGAAATTATGGCAATTCGATACCTAACTGTTAGAAATAAATAAAAAGTTTTGATTTAATTCTAATAGAAACATACATGTCTATTTTTGTTGTCAGTTTTAATCAAAACAAAACATAACGCATAATCAAATAATTTTATTTTATAATTATTATTATAAATGTAGTAATTATTTTAATAAAGAGCCGTACAATAAATTAACAATTTATTTATAACTATATAAAATAGATAATATAGTAAACCATTCTCTTTTGTGGAAAGCAAAAATCCTTTGTTTAGGATGTTTTATAGTAGATAATCTATTATAAATATCATTTGAAATTGATCATGTGCCGGGAAAACTTAATTTATCAGACTTCGCCTAACTTCAGATTACCTTAACAAACTCAAGCTACGTCCATCAAATATATAGTGAATAGACAAACGCCCCGAGGTTTTCTGTTCTCGACGGTATTTATAGTCCCAATAAGCAACTATGATTTGTATACAGTTAGCCGACGTTATTTTAGCTCGTCTAGAAGTACACCGTCATCTGATTGGACAACTTGTTAGCATTTATGTCGATACGACCACGTATAGAAGCTATAATCGACTTTAGCGAATTTGTCGTCCTTTGTAAGTGATATAAGCGCTTATATCTACTCGAGTTCATCAATTATTGGTGTAACTGCTATTTACCAATAAAGAGCAGCCATTCCTGATTTCTGAGACGCCCGAGTGGTTGAAAGGTATTAATGAGCCTAAAAAACTCGTGGCTTAAACAGGGTGATTGTTCTCCCCTTTGACCATTTCTCTGACAGTCTTTTTGAGCCGGAGTAGCCAAACACGGATGAATTACAAAGCACAAAATTCTTTAAAGAATTGAGTACATTTCAATTGAAGCGTCGGAAACACCATGAGCGGGTATTTCGTACGATAAAGAAGGATGGGAAAGAAGTTCATGGCCTGAAGTGGCCACCGGTGGTCCAGTCCATCAGATGCACCCACATAAGCAAAGTATCGTTGGGTCGTGGCTGATGATGCACCGTAGATGATGCCCTGTAGCGGTATGATAGTACGGTAAAAAGTATGCTATGGAAATGTCTATACGAAGCTGCGTCCAGATGATGAACCATACGATAGCTGAATTACCGCTGATTCCAGAAACTGTCCAATCTAGACTCGGTTAGAAGCTTTATTCGCAAGCCGAAATATCTTTTGTCAATTTCGTTGCATAGCCTATTGTCTACGAAAATTCATTTTTTGGCCGGTCAAGAGAACGGTTTATTCGGGTGGCAACTTGATAAACATCCAGTGGTTCACATGGTGGGATGGCGCAATGACCCATTCCAATCTATTGTTAATCTCTTCTTCTCGTGTCAATCCCCCGATACTTTTATCAATAAAACTGTCGTAGCGCTGACAATACATATAAAATGTCTGCTTGGGGAAGTCGTAAAAGCCTGCTACTACTCCGATTTTAGTCACACTCAGAAGCATTTGCTGATTATCGGCTTCAGAAAAGTTATCAGGTGGCCGCTGAGAACCTTTGTACCACTCATAAAAGTAAATGCCTGGCTCACCAGTTTGGTTGTTCATATAATATAGTTTACGATTAGCGCTATATTACTACTTAACAGTAATGACTATTGTTATAATTTCGACAAATAGATAAAATAGAGTAGGATATTCCAAGGTGGTAAACTTATCTACACATGAGATCGAATAACCGCTAACTCGACGTCAAGTGTCTGCATATACCGGTTAACAAGAGGGATAACTTCGGCCATTGCTATGTTAGCCGCAATCGAGGCCTCCACAAGTTGCCCTAGGCGGACCAATTCAGTTAAGCCAAACACCTTAAATGATGCTTTCTGAGTATGAATGATGCCGCCAATTGTGGCTAAGTTATTTTGTTCCAGCGCTTGCCGAATCGCCTGGACCTGAGCCGGTGTTTGGACCATAAACAAATCCAAAAGTTCAATGGCAAATTCCCGGTCGTCGTCCACCGCATGTAGTAACGTCTCAAAAGAGAAACTGGACGCCGGTTCAACCCATTTCTTGATAGGCTTTTCCGGAAGGGCAGTCAACCCCGAATTAGGCGCATACTTGCGTATAATACGTTGCAATTCCTCGATCTGGAAGGGTTTAGGAATGAAATCATTCATGCCCGCCTGTAAGCACTGTTCCCGCTCGCTGGCTAATGCGTGAGCCGTCATGGCGATGATTGGTACGGCGCTTCTCAGGGTATTTCGAATGTGACGGGTTGTTGTGTAACCATCCATAACGGGCATCTGAATGTCCATCAAGACCAAATCAAAATTAGTTTCTTGTAGCTTTTCAAGCGCCTGTTGGCCATTTTCAGCTACCTGAGCTGAATACCCTAAGTGTTTAAGGACCTGAAGAGCCAGTTTCTGATTCATTATATTATCCTCAACAACCAGAATCGTTATGTCTCCTGTGTCAGTGCTTGAGGGCGCAACCGACTCATCGGCGACCGGCTCTATCTGTTGGGGGGCAACTTTATATGGAATTTGTACTGTCAAGCAGGAGCCTTCTCCGGGTGTGCTGGATACGGTAACCCAGCCGCCCTGCAACTCGGTAAGTGATTTGACGATATTGAGACCCAGTCCAGTACCCCCATAATGGCGGGTTGTAAAATCACTGGCTTGTCGAAACCGCTCAAAAATGTAAGGCAGAACATCGGCGGCCATGCCAATACCGGTATCCTGAACACTGAAGCGCACCTGTACGACTCCATCGGTTTCCGCTTGTTTTTCAATCCGCATCGTTACCCCCCCCTGCTTAGTAAACTTGATGGCATTGCTCAATAAGTTCACTAAAATTTGCGTCAGCCGGGTGGGATCGCCCAGCACAGCAGACGGTAACGTAGAATCGGTTTCAACCACGAGGTGGAGGTTTTTATCCGCAGCCATCGAGTGAAGCATAGTTCGAATGGAATCTGCCAGTAAGTGAATGCTGAATGGAATGGATTCTAAAGATAGCATGCCCGCTTCAATCTTGGAAATATCGAGAATATCGTTAACGATAATGAGCAGGTTTTTACCGGCGGTACGAATAAAACCAGCAAATTCCTGCTGTTGTGCATCGAGGAGAGTTGTCTCCATCATCGTTGAAAAGCCAATGATGGCATTGAGGGGCGTGCGTATCTCGTGACTCATGTTGGCCAGAAACTGCTTTTCAGTGTATCGGACCTCTTCGGCGATTTGCTTAGCCAGGTATAACTCTTCTTCTAGTCTTTTACGCTCACTTAGGTCGTAGTGAATTCCCATCGATCCAACAATAACGCCCTGTTCGTTCGTAATGGGCACACCACTAATAAGCACCCAGATACGGCTACCATCTTTGCGAATCAAGGGCAGCTCGTAGGAACCGGCATTGCCCTGCCTGCGTTGCCCCTGTTGCCCGTTAACAACCTGCCGAAACTCAGGCGGTACCAGAAGATTAGCGGCATTTTTGCCAACTAGTTCGTCTTCTGTATAGCCTAGCATATTGCAACAGCGCTCATAGGCGCGCAAAATCGTTTGATTGTTGTCGACTTCGAGTAGGCCCAGTTCCATACTGTTCATGATACCCCGGTACTTTTCATCACTTTTACGAATTCGTTCATCCGACCGGTATTTCTCGGTTATATCTGTATACTGCCACAGATGACCCCGGTAGTGTCCGTCCAGCCAAATAGGAATGTAGGTCCAGGTTAACATACGCCCGTCGGCCAGGCTAATGACCTCATTGATAACGGCGCACTGTTTGTTTACCGCTTCGTCCATCTGCTGGCGGAACGGCATTGCATCTGTAAACAGAGAGGGTGCCGGAACAGCAACCGGGACAAACGCCAGACCCACCAATACCTCGGGCGCTTGAGTAATGCCGAAAAGATCACAGTATAACTGATTGACTAAGATGATTGTGCGATTCTCATCTTCAACCAGTACGCCCGTATGTAAGTTGGTGATGAGTGATGCCAGCCGTGCCTGGGTTGTCAGGAAGTCGTCTTCAGCATGTTTTCGTTTAGTAATGTCCCGGGCTACAGCTACCAGTTCGGGAATATGCTGATCATCGTCAACCAGCCCAACCGTCTGACCAATCCAGACAGTATGGCCGTCTTTGGCCCGGACCGGAAACTCAATATAAGTGTCTGACTGCCCGGTTCGAATCATCGTCTGGTAGAACGAAATTAACTCAACTCGGTAGTTGGGCAGCACAAGGTTAATGAAATGCCAGCCCACCAGTTCGCTTTGGGTGTAGCCCAAACAATCCACCATCCGCGAATTGACGAAGGTGAAGTACCCCTCGGGAGAAATCTTGAAAATGATATCCCGAACCGACTCAACAAGTTGACGGTATCGGTTTTCACTAGTCTGCCGTTGCCCTTCCTGAGTTTTAATTTGTTGGACCAGCTGTTCGTTAAGGTGGCGGAGTTGCTTATTAGATTGGTCAAGCAACAAGGACTCCTTTTCCAGCAAGCTTTGGGTGTGCCTGTGGGTCTCCTGTTCGTAGGCAAGCTGTTGCTCAAGGAGTTCTAAGGAGTTCATATTTATGGATTGATTCAAACACAGTGGATATTACCGGCATGGGGCACGGTCGCAAAGTAGCCGTTTGGTACTATATTTTTTACGAGTTGTATCCTCGGTATCCAACTCGTAGCTCAACTTGGTCGAGACGTATAGCGTATATAGTTTTTTTCATTACGGACAAATATCTCAGCAGTAAGAAGTGATGTACAGCGCTATTAATAAGCAAAAATACCTATATATTTACTATTAATTGCTTTTCACTACTTATAATTTACAAATAGTATAATTTGGATACTTACCATATAACTAGTTCTTACAATAAAGCAACAACATACTGGTTTTCACCAATTTTAGGATAGAATTAAACTCTAAAGATTTGCTACTTATTAAATATATACAAAAAAGTGATGCCTTGTAGAAGTGCCCAAAAAGTAAAAATTGATTGGTCGTTTTTCACTAAACATCTAAACCAATACCCCTTCCAGGATTAAAAAATCATGCATTAACGGGAACTGAATGATATTTTGCCGAAATACCATCACACGTTTTTTCCGACAAGACCAATCTAATTATAGTACAGGCATAAGGATTTTACACGACTAGTATTCACCGTAAGTCTCTAGTAACCAAAACCTTCATTTGTTTAATATTTAATTAAACATCACTTTTATATGGTTATTTAACAAATCAGATTTCATTTTCCTTGCTTCTTAACCTCGAACCGACACATAGTATTCCTTACTATGCCGACCATAGAATCTATGTTCCTAAAGCTAAACAGGCCAGGCTACATTAAACGAAATAGTCTGGTATTACTGACTATGGGAAACAAGAACTCCAAGCTATAGATCTCTTGAAAAAACACTGTATAAAGTTTGTGCTAGAAACAAGTGCAGGTTCCGTTATCGAATTATTTCCTTGCGCTGATTCAACTATCTGCATCTGAGTATTTCGGGATGAACTTACCAATTACTACAATGGAATTTCTATCGGCTCTACCAATATCCATCTGGCGAAGTTTAAGCAACGTCGCGCTGGTTCCCGCTGTAAACACGTCGCCTTTCTGATGGCCTTTAGACTACTTATTTTACGGGCACCTATGTCAAGAGATTAAGACAATCATTCATAAAAGTGTATCCCTCGACATAAAAGTTTTTACCCCTGCGAACAAAACTCAACACTAATCAATGAATACCCTTCACTAACTACTTACTGAAAGAAGTTAACGAAACTATTCATTTGTGCAAAAATCCCTAGTATAATACCGATTTCAGAACTCGTAACCTGTATGATTAAAAGTTTACTTTCTAGTTTATTTCTGACTTTTTTCTTAACCAGCTTCGCGCAAAAATCGCTTCCGGGTAAAATTGAGGCTGAGAGTTACAGTGCAAAACAGGGTGTTGGTACGGAGACCACGACTGACACAGATGGCGGGCTGGATGTGGGCTGGATGGCCGACAATAGCTGGATGGATTACACGGTAAAAGTGGCCTCAGCGGGGATGTACACCTTTCGCTTTCGGGTGGCCAATGGCTTTAGTGATAACGCCACTTTACAACTTAAAGCCGCTAACGGAACGATGCTATCCCAACTGGTGGTACCCCGTACGGGCGGTATGCAGAACTGGAATACCGTTGGGGTCACGGTATTATTGCCTGCGGGAACACAAACACTGCGCCTTTACATCCTGAAAGGCGTATTCAGTATCAACTGGATTGATGTACAGGGCTCTAAACCGCTTCCGGGTAAGATTGAAGCCGAAGCCTACGATGTCATTACCGATGTACGCCCTGAGACCACTCAGGATATTGGTGGCGGGCAGGATGTGGCCTACATCGACGATGGTGATTGGATGGATTATAATGTCAACGTGGCCGCAGCGGGTGTTTATAAGGTCAACTTTCGGGTAGCCAACAGCTACAGTAATGGTTTGATTGAGGTAAAGAATGGGGCTGGCCTGGTTTTGGGCCAGGTGGATATTTCCCGCACGTATGGTTGGCAAATCTGGACAACAGTCAGCACGACACTTAACCTTCCGGCGGGCAGTCAGATACTGCGGATTTATGCGAATCGGGGTTCTTTTAACTTTAACTGGTTTGAGGTATTGAAGGTGGCAGAAACAGTACCATTGCCAAAAGCAGTACTCACCTTCGCCGATTTATCTCTTAAAACAGTGGGCGATTCACCATCCAGCCTGTCGGCTACGAGTACTAACTCCCAAAAGCCCATTACATTTGTGTCGTCCAATCCACAGATTATTGCTGTATCGAATGCAAGTGGAACCTGGAAAGCAACATCAGTTGCAGCAGGAACGGCTACAATTACCGCATCCCAGGTTGCCGGTACCACGTTCGCGGCAGCCGACAATGTAGTTCGCACGCAGGTTGTTCAGGCTATTCCCGTTGTTCCGATGGCCCCAAAAATTACCCTCGACCCGAAACGGTGGTATCAGTTAAACAATACGGCCTACGGGCTTGATCAACTTTTCGACGGAATCACTAATGTTAACGTTCAAACGGGCTGGGGAAAAGTACTCGACAGTTACGACGCCTACTACCCGCTGCTTGATGGCGAGAAAATGACCCTCGAAAGCATCAAGTTTTTCGATTTCGAAGGGGTTTTTACCGATAAACCAATGATCCTGTCTGTCATTACGGACCAATGGAAGCGCATACCCATCGCAACCTTCACCGGGACAATTTACAACGGTTGGGTTGGCCCCTATCCTAGTCGTTCCCTATCGGGCAATGCTCAGTTTAAACTGGATGTTCCGGCATCTAATGTTCGCTATTTGGTGCTGACCATTCAAAGCGGTATGCCCACAGAGATGGAATTATACGGTTCATACAGCCCGCCAACCGGAACATCAACCTCCATTCCAAAAAAAGCGGTTAAACTACGGGATATGTTTGGTGTGAATGCCTTCGAGTGGAATTTTGAAGACGGCAATTCGCCCTGGCAGATTAGTGAACCCAAGATGAACATGATCAAAAGTTTTACCGGTATCCGTCATTATATGGACTGGGAGAAACTCGAATCATCGCAGGGAGTCTATTCGTACAACCCTACCCTTTCGGGAGGCTGGAATTACGATGCCATATACCAGCGATGTAAAGATGCAAATATTGAGGTATTAGCTTGTCTGAAAACGTTGCCCAACTGGATGGTCAACACCTATCCAGCGGATCAGCAGGATAGTGAAAACGTTCCTGTTCGTTATGGGAAAGACTTTTCTAACCCGGTTTCCTACCTTGAGCAGGCTAAAGTTGGTTTCCAGTATGCGGCCCGCTATGGTAGAAACACCGCCGTTAATCCAGCCCTATTGAGTGTGAACCGTACGCCCAGGTGGACGGGTGATACGCCAAATTCTATCAAAATAGGATTGGGGTTAATTAACTATATCGAATGCGACAATGAGCGCGACAAATGGTGGAAAGGCCGCAAAGGGTATCAGACAGCCAGAGAATATGCAGCTAATTTATCGGCCTTCTACGATGGGCATAAAAGTACGATGGGTTCAGGCGTTGGTGTAAAAAACGCTGACCCTACCATGAAGATCGTCATTGCGGGCTTGGTAAGTGGGCCAGAATACGTTCGGGCTATGGTAGACTGGTGCAAAGAATTCCGAGGTTACAAGCCGGATGGCACCGTGAATTTGTGCTGGGATGTGATCAACTTCCATATTTACACAACCACTGACCCTACCTTGTCGCAAACGGGTACAGCAACCCGTGGCGCGGCTCCGGAAGTAACTCCGGCAGATCAGAAATTACTGGCTTTTGTTAAAGTTGCCCATGAGTATGCCTACGATATGCCCGTCTGGATTACCGAAGCGGGCTATGATGTTGCGCAGACCAGCCCGTTTAAAGCCATACCGATTGGCCCTAAATCAGCTTTGCAAACGCAGGGTGACTGGATTTTGCGCATGTCTCTGTTCAGTGCCCGGTTAGGCATCGAAAAATTGTTTTTTTATGAAATGTACGACGACAATACGGGAGGAGGAGTTTTCGAGTCGTCTGGCTTGATTGAGTCAAGTCCGACCCTCGCCCGCCGACCCGCTGCCGATTATCTGTATCAAACCAATAAGTTATTTGGTAATTATATATACAAAGAAACCATTAACCAGGATCCGATTGTGGATCGCTATGAATCGAATGGCAAGTCGATTTACGCTATAGTGGTTCCGGATGAGAAAGCCCGAACGGCCCAGTATACCCTTAATCTGGGTACCGAAACGACCGCCCGGATTTACCGGCCCAAAGCGGGTGCTGATAACATGGACATGCAGGAAGTTCCTATTAAAGCCGGAAAGCTGACCCTCACCGCTACCGAGACGCCCTTGTTTGTTACAACCTCGTTGGCTTTAGGTGCCAGAATAGCCCCCAGTACAGATAGCCTGTCCGAAGTTGCCAAAAACTCTAGTTTGCACACAGCGGTGAAAATCTATCCAAACCCAACCTCGGGTTCAATCACGGTCACCCTGGATAATAAGATAATGACTACTCTGGAAGTGACCATATTTGACGCGAACCAAGGCAGACTGTATAAACAGGTAACAGTCCAGAAAAGCGATCAGACTATATCGCAAACCATTGACCTGTCGGATATGCCACCGGGCATTTATATTATTGACCTTAAGCAGGGAGTTGAACGGGAATTTCGAAAACTAGTTAAAGAAAATTAATTCCCAGCCAGTAGTTTAAAGAGGCATTCCTGACAAACGTTTGTCAGGAATGCCTCTTTAAACTACTGGCTGGGAATTAATGTAGTGGTTTTAAGTAAAAAGTTGCACTACATTCAGCTAAACGATATTCAGCCACAGCACCTAGCCGGGCTCTAGTCCCTTGGCCTGCAAGGACAAAAACTAAGGAGCAGCTTCTTATTCAGAATCTGTTTAGTTTTTTTATTGTAACGCTGGAAGTCCACACCACGGAAATCGCCTAATTAAGACGACTAAATTGTACGACCGTACTAGTTCGGCTCAACGGCTTACGGTGGACAGCCCCGGAAGAATTCAAGAAATTGACCTTGTATCTATCGGTAGCCAAAAGCTCCTTAAAAGCAACCGCTAGGGAATTGTATATATTAGATTCACTGAAGCATTAGGCCAGTGAGGTTATTTTTTGAAATCGGCATTTATCCTTTTATGACCTGCAAGGATAGATAGTAAGAAGAGTTGCTAAGGAAGCTGATGCAAACGCGTTGCATCAAAATTCGCCCGAAAGGTCTGTTGCTCAGTAGACCGGCGCAGGAGGGCTTTAATTTTAGCCTGCACCTCTAGAGGATTGAACGGTTTCACCATATAATCATCAGCGCCCTGCTCTATGCAGCTAATTTTCAATGCGCTATCTTCCATACTCGATAACACCATGATTGGCACATTACGGTAGCGCGAGCTATTTCTAATCAGGCTAATTAGCTCCTGTCCATCCACTTCCGGCATCCGTAAATCTGTAAGAATAATATCAGGCATGTTCCCTTTTTCTAACCACGCCATCGCTTCTATTCCGTTCGTGCAGGAAGTGAGTTCAAACTCTTTGCTTAGTGAATGCTGGATAATTTTCCGTATAAAGATATCATCATCTATATGAAGCACGTGATACTTTTTATCCATAATGGTATATTTAATTATATAATTTCAAATTTCTTACTAAATATAGTAAACTTTTTATCTACAAAATAATCATTTTAGACAAATAAGTTTTAGTCTGTTGATTAAGTATCTAACGGGTTATTCAGCCAACATTTTTCGTCGACTGCTTGAGAGGGCTACTTGTTGAAGTGATTTCTTTAACAGTTCAAGATCAGGGGGTTTCGTCACGTACTCATCCATACCGGCTTCCAAACAAATTCCCCGATCTTCCTGCATGGCGTTGGCAGTCAGGGCAATAATCCAAGGTTGTTGGATTGGTAGCTGACGAATTAGGCGCGTAGCTTCCAGTCCGTCCATCTCGGGCATTTGCACATCCATCAAGATTAAATCAAATTCTTGGGGTGAGCTAGTGAGTACCTCCTGGCCATTGTGTGCCACAGCAGGCGAGTAGCCTAATTTATTGAGTACCCGCACCAGCAGTTTCACATTGATCAGGTTGTCTTCGGCTACAAGTATCCGCAGGGGGTATTTCTGGGCAAACTCCACACTATAAGCCGACTCCGGTCGGTCGGCGACCGGCGGAGAAACGACAGGCTTGTCCTTAAGGGCCTGTTGAATTAACTGAGCTAATTGTTGCTGATGAACGGGCTTGGTCAGGATAGCCGAAAATAAGTCGGCGTGGGTTTTTCGGCTTTCATCGCCCATCGAACTTAGCAGCATTATTGGTAAGTCAGGGTACTTGACTTTTATCTTACTGGCCAGTTCAATACCATCCATGTGCGGCATCTGCCGGTCGGTAATGACCAGATCAAACGGAGTACCCTGGCCGAGTATTTCCAGGGCTTGCTGACCCGAACTGGCTACCGTTGGCACTAAGTGCCACTGCTCGAGCTGAGCCTTGAGAATTATCCGATTCGTCTGGTTATCATCAATCAGCAGTACTGATTTTCCGTCGTTAGCACCCGCATGGACATACACATATTGCCGCTTAGCCTGCTGGCTCACCCGACTCAGCAGAGTAAAATGAAAGCTGGTGCCATTCCCTTCTTCGCTCTCCACATGAATGCTACCGCCCATCAACTCAATTAGTCGCTGACTAATGACAAGTCCCAAGCCTGTCCCTCCGTATTGACGGGCATGGGATGAATCGACTTGCGAAAAGGCTTTAAACAGCCGGTCGAGCTTGTTGGCCGCAATGCCAATACCCGTATCGCGCACCTCGAAGGCCAACTCGACTGCCTCGTCGGGCAGGCGGTTTACCAGATGGACGCTGACAACGATTTCGCCCTGAGGGGTAAATTTAATGGCGTTCCCTACTAGGTTGATCAGGATCTGCCGCAGGCGCAGTCCGTCACTGATAACTTGCGTAGGCACTTGATGGTCAATCTGATAGATCAGGTCCAGACCTATCTGGGCTGCTTTACCCGCAAACATATCCAGTACTCCCTCAATGCAATCCCGCAGATCAATATCCTGCTGTTCAATTTCCAGATGGCCGGATTCAATTTTGGAGAAATCGAGAATGTCATTGATAACACCTAACAAGCTCTCTCCACAGCTACGAATGGTACTGGTATAATCCCGCTGTTCATCTGAGAGAACCGTGTCTTCTAATAGCGAGGTCATCCCGATAACGCCATTCATCGGGGTGCGAATTTCATGACTCATGGTAGCCAAAAATACACTTTTAGCCTTGTTCGATGTTTCAGCTTCCTCTCGTGCCTGCTGTTCCTGAACCGACTGCTGCGCCAATTTCTCATTCATTACCAGTAGATCGCCAGCCTGATTCAGTAGAGCCTGTTTCTGCTGCATGACTTCGCTGGTTCGCTCCCAAACCTGTTTTTGTAAGGACATCTGCTGCCTTTTGATATTTTTGACCCGTAGCCGGTAAATCGCATACAGACTACTCAGGAGCATTAGTGCCAGCAGACCTCTAAACCACCATGTTTCCCAGAAAGGGGGAATAATATGGAGGTTTACAAACGTTCCGGTCTTATTCCAGACGCCATCATTATTTGATGCTTTTACGCGAAAAACATAGTCTCCCGGATCCAGATTAGTATACGTCGCTGTTCGCTTCGTCCCGGCATTGATCCAATTTTTATCAAAGCCTTCGAGCTTATAAGCGTACTCATTATTACTGGAAACTGTATAATTCAAGGCGGCAAATCCGAAGGAAAGAACCGATTGCTGGTAGGATAGCGTGATATCGCGGGTTTCAGTAATCGCCTTTTTTAGCGGAGACTTCTCATCCTGCACACTGACCGATTTGTTGAAAATCTGGAAGTCGGTAATATACACAGGCGGCACAAACTGATTATAGCGTAAACTGTCAGGATAAAAGCTGTTGAGTCCGCCCAAGCCTCCAAAAAACAATTGCCCACCGGGACTTTTATAGCAGGACATCCGGTTAAAGGAGCTTCCCTGCAACCCATCACTCGTATCAAAATTGCGAATTGTATGGGTTTTAGGGTTGAAAGCCGTCAGGCCTTTATTCGTGCTAAGCCACAACGTTCCCCGATTGTCTTCCAGAATACCCTGAACAACTTCGTTGGGTAGACCGTCTGACTGACGGTAGGCTTTAAACGTTTGTGTGCTTGCATCGAACTGGTTCAAACCGCCATTTGTACCAATCCATATTTGACCGGTTGAACTTTCAAACAGTACATTGACTAAGTTATTGCTTAGGCTTTTTGGGTTTTGGCTGTCATTTATATACTGGGTAAACTTGTTTTTATCGGGATGAAAGACATTTAAACCGCCCCCTTCCGTTCCCATCCAGATATTTCCTGTCCGATCTTCCCAAAGGGTTGTAACAGTGTGATAGTTTAGATTGCCAGCCTGGGTTGAGTTGGGTCGGTACCGGATAAAGGATCCCGTAGTTTTATCATAACGAATCAGTCCATCTTCCAGGGTACCTAGCCACATTATTCCATTTCTGGCTTCCAGAATAGCACTGATACTCAACTGGCTAAAATCTCCTTTGCTGCTAAAATTGCCTTTGGCTCGATTAAATAAGCTTAGGCCTCCTTTATAGTTACCCGTCCAAATGCTTTTGTCAGCGTCTTCATAAATAGCCAGTACGTAATTGCTGCCAATTGTGTAAGCATTCTGACTCGTATCCTGATAGGCGGTGAAAACAGTCTGCCCTTTTTTCAAAATGTTGATGCCCCCACCATCGGTTCCCAGCCATAAATCGCCCTGTTGATCTTCCCGAATGGTTAGTATGTTGTTATTTGTCAGGTTGTTAATATTGATACGGGTGCGTTGATAGAGCATGAATTTCTGAGTCGCAGCGTCCAGCTTATTAACTCCCCCCGAATAGGTGCCAACCCACATCGTCCCTACCCGATCCCGGTACATGGAGTAGATGGAACCATTATTCAGGCCTCTACTATTGGCTTCCTGATAGGTATAGTAAGAAAATGTACCATCAGGGTGTAGTAAATCAATTCCCCCATTTTGCGTTCCGATCCACAGATTATGGTCTTTGTCTTCCGCCAGCGCCATAACATCGTTATGCGTCAGTTGAGAGGGCTGAGTAGTAGTCTGCTTATAGTGGGTAAAAGCTCCTTTGGCCCGGTCGAGTAAATTAAGCCCCCCTCCTTCGGTTCCGATCCAAAACCGGCCTTTTGTATCTTCAAAACAGGTGGTTACCCGATCATGACTTAAGGATTGCTGATCAGTTGGGTTATGTTGGTAATGGGTGAAGGAATTGGTCGTCTGATCAAGCTTATTTAAGCCGCCCCCCAGGGTGCCAGCCCAGACCACTCCGGCTCGATCAATCCAGACTGAACTCACCACGTTGTAGCTTAGACTGGCTGGATTAGCCGCCTGATGAGTAAAATGAGTAAAGGTTTTTTGTTCGGGATTAAACCGATCCAGTCCGCCACCGTCAGTACCTATCCATAAGTAGCCCTTTGCATCCTGAGCAATAGCAATGACTTTATTGTAACTAAGGCTGTTTTTCAGCCCTGGGATATGTTTATAGTTGATAAAACTTTCGGTATTGGCATCAAACAAACTTAATCCGCCATCGTCAGTACCAACCCATAATCGACCTTGTTTATCCTCAAACAAAGTACGAATATAACTATGGCTAAGGCTACTCGACTTTTGCGGATCATTCCGGTAAAGGGTATAGGTGTAACCATCATATTTGTTAAGACCATCCTGCGTACCAAACCACATGAACCCCCGTCTGTCCTGTAAAATGCAGGTCACGTTATTTTGTGAAAGCCCCTGGTTGGTGGTCAGGTGGGTAAATCGGATATTTTGACGCTGCGCGTTTGCTGTCTGGACGACCAGTAGCCCTACTAGAAGCAAGTAAATGAAACGGACTGGCATTACAGTATTGATATACCACGATGTATGTACTTCGTTTTGTAAATATAGTAACACTATATATATATATTTAATAAAAAGTAACTTTATGTTTGTCTTGTGACGAAGGTATTTTTCCCGCCTTATCGTTTTCCAATTTGACTAGGCCGTTGGTCACTAAGAGTAGCTCACACTCTTTACGATGATATGTTTTGAAGACTAGCCATTGGTGCTACTTTGTTGGATTCGATGTGTCAAAGGATAAGACCAAATAGGCGGCTCAGCTCGGTCTCATTGGCATACGTTATAAATCAATTCTGCGCGACTGGCTACAGCGGGAAACCAGTAAAGCAATAAGCAAACGTGCAAGTGTGAGTTATCTAAGGTAACCAAGAGGGTAAAAGCGCACCTTGGAATAATTTCACAGCCCTTCCCCTAAAATATAATTATACTAACATATTTCTCTTCAATTAAGAACAAAGCGTTTTCATGAACGTGTAAAACACGGATTTTTGCCCATTCATACGCGTATTTATACGCTATGACGCTGATAGCGCACCCATTTACTTTGTCATTCTGAAAGCATGATAGACTGTTAATTAATCACTTATAAGCGCAGTCTTGATAAATAAACAAACTAAATGGCAATGCATCGGTACATCAACCTGTTTTTTGGCTTGGCAATAAGTTTTGCGACAGCACAAGCCCAATCGATAACCGCACTGAATACTACCAGTCGGTCTACCGAGCCAGTAACGACCAGCAAAGCTCCGCGCAAAACGAACGCTACTGAGTCTCCTTTCTATATAAAACTCTATGGGTTCTACAGTCTTCTTACGCCAGGTTCACAGGTTTCTACCAGCTACTCGTCAAGTTCGACGGGAACGAACACGTCCTTCAAAAATAATTCTAAAGGGTTAGGAGCCGGACCACGGGCCGGCATTGGTGTCGGAATAATAGTTAGTGATTTTATCAATCTGGGTATCGACGCCGACATGCTGTTTGGCGCAACACTAACAAGCGAAAATAATTATAACGGCACTAACTACACCTCAACCGGTAACACCAACACAACGTTTAGAGTATTGTCTATTACACCTAATATTACGTTTAAAGCCCTCTCGCGCCCTACTTATTATATCTATAACCGGCTTGGTCTTGTTGGTGGAGTCGTCCTTGATTACAAAGTCAGTCAAAGTAGCCTATATGCCCCTACAACGGGAGCCAGTACCAAATCGGAAAGCCAATACGACTACCGGAAAAATTCCCTGTCAATCGGTTACCAGGCTGCTTTAGGTATTCAATTTCGCCTAAGTCAGAGTCTGCGCGGATTTGCAGAAGTGGTTGCCTATAACCAATCGTTCCGACCCAAAGAAGACATCTATATATCAACAAGCACAAAAAGTGGTGTAGTCACTAAATACAGTTCCATCTCGCAGTTCAATAATCAAGGTGATTACACCACGACCAAGCAAGATGGTATAGATGTTAATCAATCAGCTAGTTATAACGTGGTAATGAACAGCGTTGGTTTGGGTGTTGGCCTGTTGTTCCGGTTTTAATTACCCGTCTCGCTATGCCACAGCCCTATTACGCTCTGCCACTACGCCTTGATGAAGTGCTGCAACACAAGTCCCACCCAACGTGTTCGCTGCCGCAGTCAATTGCCCAAAATCTGTACCTGATGCTGACCACGCACCTGGCCGAGTCTCAGTTCGACGAAACGTTTGGCTGTAGTTTGTGGAACGAAGACTTTGATAATCAGGTAAATAGCCGATGGAAAGAAGACATCCGGCTGTCGATTGAAACATCGGTCTTTGCTCACGAAAAGCGGCTCACGCAGGTGCGGGTTCGCGTCGACTTGACAGACCAGGAAATGCAGCTTAGCCGAACAAATCGCCGGGTGAAACGGCGGCTTACAATCTGGATTGATGGCCTGCTGACGCGTACCAATGAACCGTTTTCGTTTCAGCGAAGTCTGTTTTTAGCTCCTCTTTCAACCGAATAAACAATGGCCGCTACTGATCTTGCTTCGGACGGTTTTGCCCGTGAGCGCGTAAAAAACCGGATGCTACGCCGGGCTGCCGACTTGTGGGGCTATGCCGAGACGGATCTTGATAGCTTCGATCCACTCGTGGCTTTGCTGATAGAAGCCTGTGCGGTGGAGTTCGAGCGGGTGTCCGTTGAAATTGGCAACACCCAAACCCGACTGCTCGACCGACTGGCGCAGGTGCTGCATCCTGAGCCTGACGTGGCCCGGCCTGCCTTCGGCATTGCACAGGTACGCCCCGTTGAATCGCGAGCCACCTTATCCGCTACCACGCAACTGTGTCACAAACGAGCTGGAGCCTCCCGTGCCGACTCGGCGAATACGCCGGTTCAGGAAGCTTATTTTTCGCCAATTGGCACGTATCCGATAGTTGATGGAGCCGTCCGGTACATTGCCACAACTGAAACCCTGTTTCGGGTAGATGAGGCTAATCTGAAAACACCCGTAGCCCAGTGTCAGGGAACACCACCCGTATTACCCTACCAATCACTGTGGTTAG
This sequence comes from Spirosoma flavum, assembly GCF_042686045.1. Classification (NCBI taxonomy): domain Bacteria; kingdom Pseudomonadati; phylum Bacteroidota; class Cytophagia; order Cytophagales; family Cytophagaceae; genus Spirosoma; species Spirosoma flavum. Next base: position 1,185,918 of record NZ_JBHUOM010000002.1, on the reverse strand, counting down.
GTCTGGAACTGGCTGATGGTATAGCATCGCTGGAGGGATTATCATTCTTTTTCGACTGGCCTGCCGAAGCCGGACATTTCGGCTACCAATCTATTCTTACGCTCAGTTCATGGCGACTGGCTGGCCAGCCGCTAACTGTGCGGGCTGGTTTACCCGACAACGATGCACAGACGAAGCCAAATTCGCCCTTGGAAAGCGAATTCAACGTCATGTACAAGGTGGAAAAACAAGCTATGGTAGCCTGTGAACGCCATTTTGTGACCGTCGAAACCGCCCTAGCATTCAAATCGCTTGGTTCGTCCCGGCAAGCGTATCCGGCTCAGGTTGGACAGTGGTTTTCCGAGCGCGATTTACGAACACTTCGGGAGCCGCTTTGGTGGGTGGAAATCCAACTACCGCACGTAGTTAGTCCGCAAGTTCTAGCAAGTGTTTTTTGCGGATTAAACTGTTTTCCGGTGATAAACCGCAGACTCCATCGAATCACATACAGGCTTCAGCAGAACCTAAATATGATTCCGCTTGAGACGGAGCGATGCTTTTTAGCCATGCGGGAAGTCAGAACCAGTCAGGACCGCCAACTGACATCCATTCCACTCGGAAATTTACTTGATCTGGATGCCGATACCTACACGGTACAATATGGAGTTAGCCGCTTCGACGACCGGGATGCCCGCCAGACGTTGACCAATCTACAGGATTTACTCCGTGACGAAAGCGCATCGTTTGCCGCGTTGGGTGAAGACTTCCTGTCGTCGGTGATTAGGGAGTTGAACCAGGCGCTGGCCCGGCTCGAAGCGAAAGTAGACCAGAAAACCCGTAGGCGCGATTCGATTCCGTATTTGATTATCAAGCCAAAGCAACCCGGTGATACGGTTTTTATTGAATACTGGACCTGCGACGGCGAAGCAGCTAACCGGCTTCCGGTTGGTAGTCGGCTAAGTCCCTACGCAGATGCCACAATTCGCAAAGAATCCAGTTTTTTAGTAACTGCCACTGCTGGTGGGCGGGAACGTCCAAAAGAATCGGAAAAAATCACGCAGTATAAACGTGCGCTGCTCACCCGCAATCGGGTCGTAACGCTTGAAGATGTGCGGGCCGTATGTCAGGCCGAACTAGGTCAGCACCTCCGGTCTGTAAATATCGAGCGCGCCTTTCGGGTGGACCCGGTGTTGACAAAAGGCTTTGAACGATGTATCCGGGTAAGTCTCCAGGCGTCGGCAGCGAGTAACTATTCGCCAGCTGACTGGGAGCAACAGGCCAGGCTGTTACAGCTTAACCTGGAAGCTCAGTCCGTGTCTGCTCTGCCTTACCAAGTTGTTGTACAACCCCTTTGACCCAACGGAAAAACACGAGTATGGAACCACTAAACGCATATGCCCAACGCCTGAACCACCTGCCCCTTGACTTTCGGGCGGAGGTGGTGCTGGCTGATATGCTCGAAGACGGTATTTCACTCGACGACCTGATTCTGAATCCGGTGGGAGCATTCAAGCGGGCATTTGGGCGCGACATTAGCCGAACAGAATGGGTGGAGTCGCAGTACGGCTCACAGCGATGGTTACAGATTGACCTGAATCGAAACGGCCTGTATGATCTGTTGCCAGAGGGCGTATTTCATCAGCCCACCACCGATGATCCGTCAATTTCGAAGGAATCGGTATTGCTTGAAATGCAAGTCCAGCGCCAGCGGGAACAGGCAGCCCGGCGGTTTTTCCTGCCTATTGAACAGGAGTTTTTTCGGCAGCGCATTCGAATCGAGCAGGAACAACGGACGTATCCGCTCAATACGGATACCCAACAGCCCGATGACTTATTGGGATGGTTCTGGGATTTGCCGGACTTTCTAACATCAGATCAGAAAAAACGGCTGCTGTATTTACTACCCGTGATACACCGGATTACGGGCGACTTGACCGCTATGGCTGCCTGCTTCGAGCAGTTGCTGGAGGAGCGGGTGAGTTTGCAACTTGATTCGCCCGGTCGGGAGTTCATTCAGGTCAACACTGCCCCGCTGGGCCAGTGGCAGTTGGGTGACAATTCGGTGTTTGATGGCTGGCTGCGCAGTGAGGAACCGCTCTTACGAATAACCGTACATATCGACCGAACAGACCGGGTAGATGCTTATCTGCCAAACCACAACGGTCGGCGATTATTAGAGTGGCTGACGGGGTATCTGGTGCCCTTAGATACCGCCATTGCCATCGACCTGGATACATCGACTCTCGACGATACTTTTTTACTCACCACCGACGACTCTATGGGTCGCTTAGACTTTACGACGTGCATATAATTGATAACCCGTCTACTATGCTTGTGCCTGAACTGACATATCCGCCCGTCAACTGGATTGATGGCATGAAGATCGCCCGTCGGCATTTTACCGAGTGGGAAAACTTTATGCATGATCAACTGCGTGATAGCAACGCGTTGAGTCTGTCGAGGTTCCGGTACGGTATTCTTCCCGCCGAAAATGCCTTGGACGTGCAGATTCAGTGCGACTTTAACCAGCAGATTCGGGTGCAACTTCGGAGTTGTCGGGCTATTAGCCCACACGGAGGCCGCATTGACTACCATAGCCCAACGGACGCGCTTATCTGCACAACCTCGTTTACTGCGTTGGCTGAAACCTACGGACTGCAAACGGGTAAACTACAAACGTTCGACGTGCTGCTGACGGTCGATCCGTTCACTCGTATACCAACGGGCGAACCCCTGCTGACCGAAACGCCCCCGCGCCACCCGCATACCCGGCCCGATTACCGGCTCGACGTGGTTCCGACAGGGCAAGTGCGCCCCGGCGAACTTAGCTACCAGTTAATCATTGCCCGAATACGTTACGACAATGGTGAGGTGAAACAGGACATGGAGTACCTGCCCGCCTGTACGTCGGTTCATAGCCTGCCAAGACTTCAACAATGGTATCAGCAGTTTGGGAAGCACCTGGAATCGCTGGAAACCAGTGCATACAAAATTTTACAAAAAACGAAGGATAGAGATCCCAAGAATGCGCTGCTAAACAGCACGTTACTGATGGCCGAGCGGGTAGCATTCATACTGGGCGACATAAGTACACGATTTGGCTGGATGCTACCTTACGAATCACCGGTTCAACTGGCAGAGACACTGTTGCGGCCCGTACAGGCGGTGCGGGTGGTAATGACTATGCTGAGCGGTCGCGAGCGCGAAGAGTTCATTGGTTACCTCAGCGAATGGGCAGACCTGACACCGGGTGCTCTGGAAGCACAACTCAATGCCATTCTACAATTACCTTATGAGCACACCGAATTAGGTACGCTGCTTACAGAATTAGACACGTTTTACCGAACACTAACGAACGTGTTTTACAAATTCGCCCAGCTGGATTTCATTGGCAAACGCAAAGGCCAAAACGTCTTTATCATTGAACATGAAGTAAAAGAAACTCCTCCCGAAAAACCTCGTTCGCGATGGAGTCCGTTGGGGTAAAGTGAACAATATAGTAGCTGTTTATCAGTCTCTTAAGTCAATATCAGTATGCGTCAGGCAATAACCCGTTAAACCCTCTTTTTTAAAGCATGGAACCACTTAATAAACCCGAACGGCAGCAGGCTTTTGGCCGATTTATGGGCGTTTATTGCTTATCACTTAGTTTGCCCCTGCTAGCTGTGTATCTGCTATTCAGCGCGCCAAACTTTGTCTTGAAGCAGGAAAATGCCCGTCTCAATGAAACCCTGACCGAGCAAACCCAGAAACTATTGAAGCGAATGGACGGGGTAACGGGTGATCTCAAAACGCTCCAAACCACCGATCAAGCTTACCTGAAAGCGACGGACATTGAAAAGGGAAGCTTAAAATCTCAGCTCTCTGGTTTAGAAAGCGGCCTTCAGCAACAGGTAAATGGACTAAAAACCGACACTGCACAGCTTCAACCCCTCAACAAGCAACTCTCCCGAGGAATCATTGGGGCTTATGATGCGGTGCTCACCTACCGAAATAGCATTAGCTACCTGCGCGACGTACTGGAAAAAGAAGGCATTGATGCCAGCCAGATGGACAAGTTAACGGCTGCTCTCACGCAGACTCGACAAGAAAATGAAATGCTGAAAATTATGGCGGCCAAACCAGCGGCGGCGGCTGCACCAGTAGCCGCTCCGGCGCCATCGGGTGGAGGAGGTGGGGGCGCTCAATACCTGGCCCAGTTTCAGGAATGTTCCGGTAAACTGGTAACGGCCCAAACCCGCATTACTCAACTTCAGGACCAGCTAAAAGCCGCCGGCAGTACACCAGTAGCCACCGTTGCCGTCGCTCCAACCGGCGCTTCGCGGGCGGACGTTGAAATGGATATAATTGACCGATGCGAGAAAAAAGCCGATGCCACCAATCGTCCCCCGCTCTGGCGACGACCCCTGTATGAATTTGCCGTAGAAACGCTCGAAAAAAACGCTCGGCCCGACGCCAAACAACGCATTGCCACAATTAATGATAAACTACGCCGGTTAGGTTCCGACTGACGCTTAAACTCTACTTCGATGGCGTACACTGAAGAAGTTAAACGGGCTATCCAGATTGCCCAGGCTCTCTCCAAAGAATATCAGAACGAATTGTTCGCTCCGGCGCATTTGTTCATGGGCCTATTGCACAATGAGGTTGGGCTCGGTTCGTGGCTGGCGGTTATCGGTCAGGACGTGCCTTACCTGCGCGAGTGGGCCGAGGTACGGATGGAAACCAGTCCAAAATCGAGCCGCCTATCGCCCAATCCACCCGGCGATGAGCAGGTAAAAACGGCTATGGAATTGGCCGATCTGGTAGCCATGCAGTTGGGTAAGCCCCAGACTGACCCCGTTTGCGTGTTGGCAGCCTTGCTCAAGCCTGGCGTAGCGTTCAATGCCGAGCAACTGCGCAGTCTGTCTCTGACACAAGCCGAACTGATGCAGGCAGCCTTAGCCGATGCCGACATACAAACGGCGGTTGCTCCCGATAGTAAAGAGAACGGACAGCGGGCAGCAAACCCGTCGGGTGCGCCGGGGCAGGCCCTATTGCGTTATTGCGTGGACAAAACAGCCATGGCCGCCGAAGGACGATTGGACCCGATTCTGGGCCGCGACCGCGAGGTGCGTATGATGACAGAAACGCTGGGACGACGCACTAAACCCAACGTTATTTTGGTAGGTGAGCCAGGCGTTGGCAAAACAGCCTTGGCCGATGGTTTCGCCTTGAATATTGTCGCTGGCGAAGTGCCTGATCATCTACAAAACGCTCGGTTACTTGAGCTCGATTTAGGGGCTTTAGTGGCCGGAGCATCATATAAAGGGGAAGTGGAAGATCGTCTGAAAAGTATCCTGAAAGAGCTGAAACAGGACGCCAAAATCATCCTGTTTATCGACGAAATCCATCAGCTTCTGGATAGCCGGGGGCCGCTCGGCACCGGGGTTGCTAACTTGTTGAAACCCGAACTGGCTAAAGGAAATTTGACGGTTATTGGAGCAACTACGCTTGACGAATACCGTAAATATATTGAAACAGATGAAGCATTCAGTCGGCGGTTCGACGTGCTGCGCGTAGAAGAACCAGACGTTGAAACGGCCATTCGGATGATTCAACGCTTAGTGCCTTTATACGAAAAACACCACCAACTCACTGTTGGAACTGAGGCCGTGGCCGAAGCCGTCATACTAGCCAAACGGTACAGCCGCAATCGCCGTCTGCCCGATGCCGCTATTGACCTGCTCGACCGCACGCTATCGGCGGTTCGGATGATAAGCGAGCGAACACCGGCGGAGGTGGCCCAGCTTACCGAACAACTCGACCAATTATCGGCTAACTCCGATGGCATTGACTCGTTGCGCGATCTGCGCTATTTATATCAGGAATTAGGGAACAAAATCAGTCCGATTCTGCTGGCGAACCTAGCTACCGAAACAGTGCCCGAAGATGAATCGGTAGCGAACCCGCTCGAGTCAGTCCCGGCTTTAATTGACCATATTCGGCAAACATTGAGCCGCTTGACTACCCTGACGACTACGCCGAAAACAACCGTAGACCGCCACGATGTAGCCGCCGTAATATCGCACAAAACGGGCATTCCGCTGGGTAAAATCCAGAGCCAGGAGCGCGACAAATTACTGGCGATGGATCAGGTATTGAAAAAGCGGGTGATTGGTCAGGACCATGCGGTAAAGGCCGTAGCTGATGCCATTTTGGAAGCCCGCTCCGGCCTGACGAAAGCGGGTCAGCCTATCGGCTCATTCTTCTTGCTGGGACCGACTGGTACGGGGAAAACCGAGTTAGCCAAATCATTAGCCGATTTCCTGTTCAATGATGAGTCGTTTCTGATTCGCTTCGATATGTCGGAGTTTAAGGAAGAACATTCTGCCGCGTTGCTCTACGGCGCTCCTCCCGGTTATGTTGGCTATGAAGAGGGTGGCTTGCTGGTAAATAAAATCCGCGAGAAACCGTACTCCGTGGTACTCTTCGATGAGATCGAAAAAGCGCATCCGTCGGTTTTTGACATCTTCCTGCAAATCCTCGACGAAGGCAAGCTACACGATCGGCTTGGAAAAGAAGGTGACTTCTCCGATGCGGTTGTCCTGTTTACCTCGAATATCGGCAGTCAGTTGGTGATTGAGCGATTTGGGAAGGGCCAAATCCCCACCACTACGGAATTGATGGAGTCGATGAGCCATAACTTCCGACCGGAGTTTTTGGCCCGCCTAACCGAGATTGTGCCGTTTGCGCCTATCTCAGAGGAAAATGCGGTTCGGATTTTCAGCTTGCACCTGCGCGGTCTGGCAGATCAACTAGCGAAGCAGGGCATTACCCTCGAACTTACTCCAGAAGCTCGGCAACACTTAGCCCTATCGGAATTTACGCCCCAATATGGTGCCAGGCAACTAAAGGGTGTGATTCGAAATCAGCTTCGTCGTCCCATTTCGCGGATGATTGTAGCGGGAGAAATAGGAAAGGGAGCGGTCGTAGAAGTTAATCTGACTGATGGTCAGATTAATTGGAGCTATCGGACAGAGGAAGTGCACCTACAACCAGTGGTATAATCATGGCGATGGTCCATATCTATGACGGAAATCCGTCAACGCGCTTAGGCCTCGACAATTCGGTATCCAACGGAGCTGATGCCCGCGACGAAGACCGTATTCGGAAGCCGGTAAACAGTTTCAGCGACATGCGAAAAGCCCTTGATGATCTGCTTGCTGCCAATACGTCGGTAGACCGCCTGCTGGTCGAAACACACGGCTCACCGGGTCGGATTTATCTGGGTGCATCGGCAATCGATCATACGGTTGTGAATAGCTTCTTCGCTAACCGGGGCTACGAACGGATGTTTCCAAATGGTGCGCGTATTGTTTTCAATGGCTGTAATGTGGCCGAAGGGGATACCGGTTGGCGGTTTCTGGAACGATTTGGCGAGACCCTGCTGGGACTGAATGGTGGGCAGGTAACCGGTTGGACATCAGGAGGATTATCCAATCCATTTAGTGGGCACGTGGTTCATTTGTGGGGGGCTGTCCGTGTCCTGTATTTCGCTCCCGGCGGAACCATCCTCGAACGATTTGAGCAATAAACACTGGAAACTGATTTACACCAAAAACTAAATTCCTATGGGTGCCTGCACGGGATTAGGCGTCTGCAAAGGGTTGCAGACATTCGAAGGAAACAAGCCCTGCCCGGCTGTCAGAACACTGGCGCAGGTACTACTCGACAACGTGTCTTTACTAACCGAAACATACGTGGAGGTAAACGGCGCACCCCTGCCCCGGCTTCAGTGGAAAAAAGATGGTACACTCAACCGGCATGATGCGGGTTTGGCCCTGGACCTGATTCTGTTTGCTAACCGGGAGAGTGAAAAACAACTGGCATCAGAAATTATTGAAGCGTTTCTGGAATGTCGACCGGAGATGCAATGGTACAGCATTATCTACATGAACTTTCAATACGACCGTTTTGGAACCCGCAGTCCGTATACGGAGAGCGACCTGCACATGACGCACATCCATATTGACTGGTTAAACTATGGTTTATATGAACAAACGGGGAAAACCAGTATTCCCTGGCCTTCAGAAGCCTACAGAACGGGGTTCGCGGATATACTAACGGAGCGCCTGAACCGAACATACAGTAGCTGGTGAGAAGCATTGGCTACTAGAACGAACTTAAATTATACTTATAGATGGCTAATTTTCTGTCTGATTGGCTGATGGGTCGAAGTTGGTCGTCCTCCTCATGGATCTTCGATACGTCGGAAGGCATTGAGTTTGACGCCTTGGTTTTTGCCGCCGGGAAAGGGTCTTTTTACATTAAAGATAAGAACGACCCAGACGGCATTGTCCATGAGATGTTCTACGTAGGTGGTGGCCTGACAACAAGTAAAGGCCCATTGCCGGTTATAGGCGGTGCGTTTTCTACGCCGGATATGTACAGTGCGGGCGTCGGGCCTATCGCCACCAAGCCGTTCAAAATCCTGACTCTTGACGATTTCAGTTCAGCCCGGACGGGGCTAATTATATCGGGTGCGTACGGAGGTATAGACTTTAAAGATAACACCGGAAAGCCCAACGGCAGGAGTGCAGCTATAGTCTTGTTTGGCGTTCCGCCTTTCACGGTAGCCGCCGGACGTATCATCGGCGACACCTATATAGCACCCGGCATCGGCTTCACTATTATGCCTGTTTGCTTTGTCCTTGACCCATAATCTTTTTGCATTAACCGCATCAAACTAACATTTACCCAATGGCTGCTTCAGTCTCTTATCAGGTTCCCGGTCTGTCGCAACCCAACAGCAATCTATGCTGGTGGACCAGTTTTAAAATGCTGACACTTTACCATCGCAATCAGGGTGTAACGGTCAACCAACTGCGCAATATTGAGACCCATGCAAATGCGATGGCTATTTATACCCAAAACGATGGCACCTCTACAGAAGAGATTGAAGAAATCGCGACAGATCTGGGCTTCAGTGTTTTGGCGGCTACCCTTACAGGAGAGGGACTTCTGAATTTGATGGAACAGAACGGCCCAGTCATGTATTGTGGCTACTGGCCGGGCGGGAATGGTGGACATTGCGTTGTACTCACCGGTACAGATGGGCAATACATATCCGTGAACGATCCGTGGTATGGAGCACAAGCCAGCCGCTATCGGAAACTAGTCAGCCAGGTTCTGATTCAGGACACGGCACTAGTGTATTATGAACAGTAAAAAGTCATGGAAAGTGAGCAAGTATCTCACTTGTAAATACTTAGATTATGGGAAGGGTTACATACGATGTTCCTTTAGTGACACAGAGCGCCAATCCTATATGCTGGGTGACCTGTATGGCAATGGTCTCCAGCGAACGTTTAGGGTACTCATTAGGCGTTGGGCATTTTGCCAGTGGATTTGATCCCAGCAACTCGTCCATCCCAAACCAGTACAATGGGCAGTGGACTGATTATTACGAGAAGTTAAGTAGCCGTGGATTTGTGTCCGTAGCCGTTAATACGACCGCTTCAGAATTGGAGAATGTTCTAAAAAACTGTGGTCCTGTTATCCTTACCCACCAATGTGCCGGCTTCCCGTATGGACCCGGATGGGGACCTGTTGCAACACCGGGTGCTATGCATGCAGTAGTTATTACGGGCATCGATTCGGCCATTAATGGTGGCACTTGCTGGATGAATAATCCCTGGGGAAATAAAGACCGGCCCCTACTAACCAGCGCTGTAATTATGGCCATTTCTCAGCTACAGGCTATTAATGTGCAACCAATAGCGTATTATCAATAACTGTTCATTGACAGCCGAAACCTTTATAAAAATGTATAACACAACTCAAGCAACCCTATGTCACAGCCAGCCGCTCGCCTAATGGATATGCATGTTTGCCCGATGGTTACGCCCGCCGTGGTGCCAATTCCGCACGTTGGCGGGCCAATTATGGGTCCGGGTGTTCCAACCGTGCTTATTGGCGGGCAACCGGCGGCTACCATGGGCGATTTATGCACCTGCGTTGGCCCGCCCGATATCATCATAAAAGGATCAGCTACAGTACTGATCGGTGGTAAACCAGCAGCCCGTATGGGCGATATGACCGCCCACGGTGGCAGCATTGTGGTGGGTTTCCCAACGGTTCTGGTTGGTGGCTAAACTGACTCACAAATTCGGCTCATAAAGTAAACGACAGGAACGCATGGCAGTGAAATTATATCTCTACGATTGGCAGGATAACATGGAGCGCCGGGCTGGCTATGCCGCTGAATATTGTGCGGATTATAGCCTCGTTGCCAGCTACTGCGCCCAGACGAATCCTGATTCGCGCATGGCTGCCATCTCTAGTGCTAACCAGGTGGCGGGTGCTATTGAGCAGGCTGGGCGACGGGATTTGTCCATTAGCCACCTGATTTTTCTAACTCATGGGGCTCCCGGCTACGTTCATTTTCCGGGCGGTGGTTTCGACCGAACCAATATTGGTATCATTCATACTGCCTGCGAACAATTTCTGATATATGGAGCGCAGGTCGAATTTTGGGGCTGCAACGTAGGCGAAGGAACTAATGGATCGCAATTTTTACAGGCCGTTGGAGCATCTGCACTGCGGCACGGGGGCGGTACTATTTTTTGCAGCGACAGCGTAACATTTTCCGTACCCTACGTAGGGCAACGTTTTCCAATATGGACAACTATTGTTCAGGCCAATGTTTTGCCAGGCGGAGCAACGACTGTTCGGCAATAAGTAGACAATACATAGGGGCTATAGTAGTCCTGACCAATAGCCTACAATTATTAATATACTGAATTTCAATCCTTTACTTAACTATATAAACTATGTTTGACTACGGAATCGGTGGACAGGAGCGCAAGCTCGACGTCAACGAAAGTATTGTTGATATCCCCCAGAACAAAACATTACTCATTGAAAAACTGACGGCTGATGCGGCCCTCCGCCCAGACATTGTCGAAGGGCTGAAAACAGTTAGTGAGGTATTCGAACACTTCCAGCCGCAGCAGGAAGTAGAGTTTGAAACCCAGGAAGGGTCTTCGGTCAGCGAAACGCTGCGTTTCCGATCGTTGGGCGACTTCGGTCGGAAAGGGATCATCGCCCAGAGTGATTATCTACAGGAGCTGAACACGACGTACGAAGATTCCCAGCGGTACGTCAAACAGTTGAAGTCGAATAAAATCCTGAAAATGGTACTCGAAAATCCGGAGGCAAAGGCGGCCTATATGTCTGCTATCGAGGCAATGATCCGTGAATTGGAAGAAGCGAAAAGTTAGTTTGACATCAATCAACAGAAAAAGCTATGGAAGCACAAAATAAACCCGCAGCAGCCGCCGAAAAAGCAGCCGAAAACACCCAAGCCCCTTCGCTCGAAACGAGTAGCACGAAACTGATTCGCTACGGCGGTTTCGGTATTGTAGAAACTACGCTGGAAGGCACTCAGAACCTTAACCCCGAGAAGAAAGCGCGTAAAAAAATATTTCTGACCGAAACGGCTAAGCAGGATGAACGCGACCAGTTACAGAAGCGTCTGCAATTGATACTCGATCTGCTCAATGGTGCCGATACAGTTGCTGACATGGTGCAGCAGGCTCAATCGAAGTCAGAAGCCGCCCAGACACTGCTCAACGAAAATCTCCGGCGCACCTTCGAGACCACGCGTGATCTGGAACGCTCGTACCGCTCGGTGGCTAACTTTTTCACTAACACGGAGCAGGACAAAGTACGTAATGTCAGCATTATGAACGCCGAGATCGACCAACTGACCGATCTTGATAATACGCTCTTCCTGGATGCCGTAAACGAGGAGTTTTCCCGTAATTATGATCGGCTCGACCTGAAGGATAACTACTCGATACTAGCCTTACCCGGCTATTTGGGCTCGCGCAAAGTTGTAGACAAATGGGCCAGAATCGCCTACAAGCACAAGGTGATGATGCTTACCGACTTCCAGCACTTAGACGCCCCCGGCGATGTCCTTGACCTGTTTGAGGCTGCTAACATGACCGGCAGCGACCCCTATCTTTCTAACGTCATGATGGCCTGCAACTGGCTTGTTGGGCGGGGTAAATTTCAGGAGGTGGGTGAAGAGGAAGATTTGCACGTACCCGCGTCGAGTGCGTTGGCGGGTAAGGTGTACAACACCCTGATGTCTCAGGTAACGGCGGGCCGTAAGTACGGGGCGCTGAATGATGTCGATGGGGTGGCATTCCCACTGAAAAAGAGTGAGATCGCCAGTTTGGAACGGCTTGGTCTGATTCCTATGGTCGCCGAATACGGAAAAGTGATGCCGTTCTCGGCAAAGACACTTTTTAACGGTGATAATATCGGTCTGCAAACGTACTCCGTCGTCCGGGTTTTCGATTACATCACCAAAGTGCTGATTGACTTCCTGAATCGCCGGGCGTTTGAAAACTTCAACGTCAATACGCGCATGGACATTCAGAAGCAGATTGTGCGCTTTCTGGATAAAATTACGGGTCCGGGTAAGCTCATTGAAAAATTCAAGATTCTGCGCTTTGAGCAAGACCCCAAACAGAAAGACCGCATTTATCTGGACATTCATATGGTACCGTATTTTCCCGCTAAGTCGTTTTTAATCAAGCTCGACGGACAAAAAGGCGACGATCCGGATTCGGCTGAGTGGAAATCGGATTACGCCCAGCAACAATAGGTAAACGGATACAATTATGCCTCAATATGTGCATGTGTTTGATATGACGGACAGTAACCTGGGTTCTGATCGTCGGCAACGAGTGCGGAATTCAGGAAAGGCGAATGGCATCACCCCGGTTATTATCGAGATGTATGGCATGTCTAATGGCATTGCTCAGATGGTGTCAGACATTCGACAGCAGGTATCCTCGGGGCAGATGCGCTTGCTCGCTATCTGGGGGCATGGCTGGTCGGGGGGTCAACTGATTGCTGCCGGTGCCAATGCGCAGGAAGGTGTTGATGAAGGGTCGGCCATGTGGAGTTCTAATCTGGAGGATTACCGGCCAATCTTGCAACAACTACGACCCTTGTTCACGTCTGGTGGGCGCGTTGAACTGCGCGGCTGTCAGGTGGCAAGTGGCGTGGCTGGCGAAAACTTCATGATTGCTCTGGCTCGGATTCTTAATAAGCCGGTCTATGCTGCCACAGATATTCAGGGCGGTCTGGCGGGACTAAAATGGGATCCCGATCAATTGTGGAATGGTCCGCTGGTTTTAGCGAATCCGGATGGAAGTCTGGCTTGCAGTCTCTATACCTCATTAGCTGATTAACAAAAATGTCCTTTCGTGCTGAGCTTTCAGTTGATGGCAATACCTACCCCATACGGCAACTGTGGCTGGAAATCTCCCAGACCATAGATGCCGTAGGGAGGCCATCATCTACAACGCAGGGTGGAAAAATTAAGCTGGAAATGGATGTTACAGAGGACGACACACTTAGTGAATGGATGGCTGATCCGCATAAAACACTTGGTGGCAGCGTCCGGTATTACCGCACCGATGAAGACGCCACATTAAAGGAAATCAAGTTTGAGGATGCGTTCTGTGTGGATTATGTCGAGCGGTTCGACGGAACACAATCCGCTCAACCCATGACCACAACCATTACAATTTCGGCCCAGAAACTGAAGATTGGGCAGGTTTCTGTCGAGAAAAACTGGCCATGAGCAGAACGCATCTGACGGCAAAACAGCCGAATAGCAACCCAACAAAATGGCGTCATTCAACGCAGAACTGAGTATTGAAGGAAAGACATTTTCTGTGCTGACGGCTTCGTATGGACTGTATCAGGCAACGGATGAGAGCGGCAAGCCCAGTTCTGGTGTTCGGACGCACCTGATTCAATTGCAACTCGCGGGCAGCGATGACGAAACACTGACCAACTGGGCTGCTGATGCCCAAAAACGACTCGATGGTAAGATTACATTTTTCCGAATCGACGAGCAGTCAAAATTCAAAGAACTGGCGTTTGAACAGGCGTATTGCGTGCACTATGCCGAGCGTGTGGCACCGACCAACACCGCCGATCAGATGCTGCCGGGCTCTTACCTAATTGAGATTGGCATTAGCCCGGCAGTGCTGAAAATCGGTGGTACGAAGCATGATAATCAATGGCGGTAAAAAAGCCCGACTATGGCACGACAAGTAAAGGTTCAGATTGAACTCGAAGGGGGGAAAGAGATGAAACACTACACGTATCTGCGGATTGACCAGCACCTGAATACGCACCATTCGTTCGAGATTGGGGTGCCGTTTTCGGTGTTGGAAGATGCGTCGGAACACTTTTTCCACCAGGCACATCAGGACGTTTGCGGTAAAACGATTACGCTGTCGCTTAGCCCGGCCAACGACAACGATTCGTTCAATTACGCGTTCAAGGGTATTGTGACAGAAATTACGTTGATGAACACCTCCGACCTCTCGAACGGGTTTGTATTGAAAGGGTTCAGCCCAACTATTGTGCTGGAAGACAGTCGGGTACGCCGAACGTTTCTGCAACACTCATTGCAACGGATTGCCGAGGCCGTACTTGACCCCTATCCGAGCAACCTGCTGCGCCGACAACTGAAGCCCCGCAGTACGGGCGACATACGCTATGCTGTCCAGTATGACGAAACGAATTTCGAGTTTCTTAATCGTCTAACAGCTGAACACGGGGAATGGTTTTATTACGACGGGCGCGAGTTACGGATGGGTCCACCGGAGTCGGGAAATGCTGTCGATTTTTCGGTAGATGGAATCCAGATGTTTTCTTTAGCCATTGGCCTGCAGCCAACGCAACAAACCATGACTGCCCACGACTATCGCCAGCCGACGCAGTACACCAGTCAGTCGGCCAGCCAGTCGGTTAGCGGACTGGGCCAGTTCGGGAGCTTCGCCCTGCAAAAGTCAGAAGAGATTTTTGCCCAAGCCAGCCAGCAGGTAGCCGGATGGCCCCTTTATGGACAGAGTGAACTGGACGAAGTTGTAAAAACGCAGAAGTCTGTCAGTGCGACGGGATTACTAACATTCAGCGGGAATGGCGAGGTGCCAAACTTGCTGGTGGGAAGCGTCATCGACGTGCAGGGTATGGTGCTGAAACGCGATAAGCATTCGAAAGAAAGTTTTGGAAAGTACCGCATTACCGACATTAACCACGAGGTAGATGGTAGCGGCAATTACCAGAACCATTTCCGGGCGGTCCCCGAATCAGTGACTTATCCCCCCAAAAACCCGCACTACCGCGCTCCGGTTGCCCAGTCCGAACTGGCTAAAGTATGCGATAACAACGATCCGGATAAACTGGGCCGGGTAAAGGTAGAATTTATGTGGGCCGGTGCCGATAAAGAATCGGACTGGCTGCGAGTCAGTTCGGCCTATACCGGCGCTGGTGAGGGCATCTTGTTCGTGCCCGAGCGCGACGCTCATGTGATGGTTGGCTACGAGGCTACCCGCCCGGAAAATCCTTATATCATAGGTAGTTTGTACCCGAAAAAGTCAGGCGTAGACTACACCTATTCGGATAATAACCAAAAGACAATTCAGACAAAGGGCGGCAATCAACTTTTGTTTCTGGAGGAGTCTGGTAAAGAGCAGATTCAGATTACGAATGTCAACCATACGGATACGGTACTGACGCTGGAGTTTGCCGAAAATGGGAAAATAACGCTAAAAACGCCCGGAAAAATTGAGCTTGAAGGCGACACGATACACTTGAAAGCCCAACGTGATCTAGTGCTGGAGGCTGGTAATGAACTAACGCTGAAAGGGCAGACTAAAGCGTCACTCACCGGCGGAACAAGTGTTGAAGTCGGTGCTCCCGACGTGAAAATCAGCGCTGATGCTACCGCTGAACTAAAAGCGAATGCGTCACTAAAATTAAAAGGCGCAATGGTCGAGCTAAACGGCGATGCACTGGTTGAGGTGCAGGCCGCTTTGATTAAACTGAATTAACACGTAGTAATAAATATAATGTCACCCTTAAAAGTTAAATCACCATGTCTTCATTTAGTGCACAGTTTACAATTGATGGCCAGGACTACGATGTAATGAGTTGTAACTACTCCTTCGGACAGTCTACTGACGAGAAAGGCCGACCTGCATCGAACGTTCAGGGAGGTAATATTTTTGTGCAAGTTGCGGCCAACGACCAAGATGGGTTAATGGGTTGGATGGTAGACCCTTACAAGAAAAGCAACGGCAGCATCACGTTCAAACGCATCGATCAGGACTCAACATTCAAGGAAGTACAGTTTGAGGATGGTTACTGCGTTGGTTATTCGGAGAGTTTTAATTCGACAAGCAGCAGCGCCATGACACTGAGCTTAAATATCTCCGCGCGAAAAATTACCGTTGGGGGCGCTACCCACGAAAGTACCTGGTAGTCAGTCTTAGCGTGCCGGGTTCGATGGCGGAAATACATTGAACCCGGCATAATAACGAGTAGGTCTACTATACCCGGCGGGCAATAATGGTGGCGTTGTCGATCAACTGATTCTGGTTGAAATCCAGACTTGGATCGAGGTAAACAGGGCGTTGCCACCAGGCTGCTTTTTTTGTAAATACCCACCCATACGGTTGGTCTGTTGTGGAGGTGTAGTGAATCGGGCTGGCGGGTGTCCGCTCGTTGTAGTCATTGATAAACACCAGAAACAGGTCACCGAGCGTCATCGCAACAGGGGCTTTCGCCTTGAAATTCGTGAAATTCGCGTCATCAGGAGTTTTGTGAAACTCAAACTGGATCACCAAAATCTTCGACAGGTCGAGTAAGTCCAAATCGGGCATGTCACCATTGATCGGATAATACCATTTCCGATAGTTGGCAGGCGGTATTTGTAGATAATAGCGATATGCCTGACTGACTACAAATGGAATAACAAACGGCAGTAAACTGGTCACGAAAGGCCAGCGAGTACCCAGGTAGCCCGTCTGATGGTAGAGCACCAGCGTAAATCCCATGCCCAGCAGGAGTACCAATAGGGTGCCCAGCAAACCCCGTCCAAATGTGTCGAATATTGCCGGAGCAAATCGGGGGCTTAACCATAGATGCAGTAGCCCGATGCCCAGAGCCAGCACCTGTATTAAAAAATAATAACGTTGAAAATTGGCACTATCGAATGTGCCAGCGAAACCAACTGCGCCCAGCAACAGGGCGACTACAAGGCCATAGAGAAGCCCTGGAGATCGTTTCACAAAGGATATATTGGGCATTACAGATAAAAATTTGGGTAGTAGCCGAGCTGGTTTAGTTCATCATTGCAATATGTGCGAAAATTTAAGAGAACACACAAAAAAGTCAACGGTGGACCAATAAAACTGAAACTTCGCCCTGTGACCGCGTAAATGGATGAAGTTTCAAGCCTTTTTCTGGCATTGAGCAAGTAACTCATTTTGCTTTAAAACGAAAGATGGCCATATCTACACAGCAATTCCGTTCGTAACCGTGATTAAAAAGGAGTAGCTGGTTTGAAAAAAGTAGAGGAGAGTCAAGCCAAAGCCCATTACATCCCCTAGATTAATCAATGACTAAATGTGGGCTTTTTTAGATGGTAACGGAATAATAAAAAAAAATCTTCGAATCGACTAAGGGATAAACCCGATTTTGCAGACTTAGTACTATACATGCCACGTTTGTCTGCTTCTGTTGATGTCCGAGAATCTACCGACTAAACCTGACTCCACCAATCTATTCCGCAAACCGGATGCGGATCCAATTGTGGTTGACGACGAATTTCTGATTCGACAGACATTTACAGAAGACGCCCGCCGGGGATTTGAACTGCTGTTTCGGCGGTATCACCGAACACTGTGTAGCCAGGCGGTACGCTTTGTGCATTCCCGCACGATAGCCGAAGACCTTGTCAGTGAGGTTTTTTTTAGCTTCTGGAAAAATCAGGCGCACCAGCACATTACAACTTCCTACCAATCCTACCTGTATGCAGCCGTGCGAAAGCGGGCCTACACCCATCTGCGGCAGGAGTTTCAGCAAGAGCCCATTTCGGTCCAGATTAAAGCAAATGCACTGGAATCCGTCGACTCTCTGGACCCTGAGCAACTTCTCCAATATACCGAACTCTCCCAGCGTATTGAAGAAACCGTGCGGTTACTCCCTCCCCAATGCCAGCGCGTATTTGTGATGAGTCGGTTCGAAGGGAAAAAGCACCGCGAGATTGCCGATGAATTACAGATTTCTCCGAAAACAATCGAAGCCCATTTAAGTCGGGCGCTGACTCAACTACGCCGGACGCTTCAACTGGGTCTATTTTTCTGGTTGATACTCTTTCCCGTTACTCCACTATCCAACCTACCGAGCTCCACAGCATCGGCAAAAACGTTTGTTGCCTTATGAATCAGGCTATTACAAAAGAAATGCTGATCGAGCACTTTGCTGGTCGCACAACGGCCCTGCAACGAACGATGATAGCCGACTGGTTGCAGCAACCGGCTAACCAGACGCAGTATGTAGCCTGGCTAGATGAATGGGAACGCCATCACCTACAATACCTCGCCAACGATGACGCGGCTCTGCACACGCTCATGAATCGAATTGACACCTGGGAGCAGCAACAACCTACATCGGTCGAATCCCGTCAAGGCCGCATACGTCCTTTACCTACTGACCCGCGCTGGTTGGTAGCCGCAGCCGTCATTCTGTGCCTTTTGGTAGGACTTTATTCGGGTCAACGACAATTACTTTACCGAACCATTGAGACTGCTTTCGGTGAAACCCGGCGGTTAACACTCCCCGATGGATCGCGTGTGACCTTAAACGCCCACTCGACGCTTCGGATACCTCGCTTCGGTTTCGGCAATAAAACGCGGGCTGTGTGGTTAACCGGCGAAGCTGCTTTCGCCATCAGCCATACAGCCACCCACCAACGGTTCATCGTTAACACAGATCGGGGCGTCGAAGTGGTTGTGCTGGGCACCGAATTTAATATTTATGACCGGCCGGGGGGCACTAAGGTTGTGTTGAGCAAAGGGGCTATCCAGTTAAATTACAGCAGTCCAGCCAAACCGGTTCGTCAACTAAAATTGACGCCCGGAGATTTTGTCAACATAGACCCATCAGGCCAGCTAACGCAAAATCACACCACCCAGCCGAATGTTAGTACGGCCTGGTGCGATCACCGCTTTGTTTTTAACAGCACCCCCGTTCGCGAAATCGCCGATCTTCTACGGGATACGTATAACCTGCGCGTCGTATTGAAAAATCAACAGGTAGCCAGTCGTACGGTTACCGGGTCCTTTCAGGCGAATAATGCCGACGAGTTTCTTCAGGTGGTAGCCGGATTGCTGGAAATCAACTACAAGCAACATGAAAACACGGTTACTTTTTTCGACTAATCTTCTGACTCCCTTATCCTTATAAAATTTCGTCTATGCGTTCATGTTTGTACCCCGTTACGATGCCAATTCTATTCGTCGGCGCGTTGCTGAGCGGTTTACACCCCGCCAGTGGCCAGACGTTTGCAATGGCCCGACAACAGCCCCGAACTACCCTTACGTCTCCCGTTGTGGCCACCCGCCGACTGGCCGACGTATTAAATGACCTAAAAACGCGATACCAGACCGACATTCTGTTTGAAGATCGCACCATTGCCAATCTAACCGTGCCCGCCGACGCGCTGGCCGGTAGCACAACGTTGGAAAAGTCGTTAAGTCGTTTACTGAAGCCCTTCAATTTACGCTACAAACAGGTGAAACCGGGTACATGGGTGGTGCTTACCCGTAAACCAGTAACGTCAGCCAGCGATTTCCGCTATCCGGTAACGTCTTCTACTGATCAGGCACTAGCGACCGGCGAGTTATTAAACGCTGTAACAGCACCACCAGGAGCGGCTTTGGTCAGCACAGTCCCTAAAGATATTCCCGTTAACGGTACCGTAAGAGCTACCGATAATAGTGAGACTCTGCCGGGCGTAAGCGTAGTCGTAAAAGGTACCAACCGGGGCACCACGACCGACGCCAATGGTCGCTATCAGTTAAGCATTCCTGAACCGGCGGCTGGGCCGGCCTCACTAACGCTGGTATTCTCTTTTGTTGGTTACCTAACCCAGGAAATCGCCGTTGGAAATCGGCCTGTAGTTGATGTTCGGCTGGCTCCCGACGACCAGACTCTCAGTGAGGTGGTTGTGGTTGGCTACGGCACCCAGAAGAAAAGTGACCTGACCGGTTCAGTGGCCTCGGTCAAAGCGAAAGACCTGAACGCGCTCCCGCAAACTACGGTTACGCAGGCATTGCAGGGGCGTGCGGCTGGCGTGCAGGTCACGCAGAATTCTGGTCAGCCGGGTGGAGCCGTTACGGTACGAATTCGGGGTAGTAATTCTATTGTTGGCGGCAACAATCCCCTTTACGTGGTTGATGGGTTCGCTCTGGCAGGCACACCTTCAGCCCTTAATCCTGCCGACATTGAGTCGATTGATGTCTTGAAAGATGCCTCTGCTACGGCCATATACGGCTCGCGTGGTGCCAACGGCGTTATTATCGTGACGACTCGCCGGGGCAAATCGGGTAAGGGGCAAATTGACATTGATAGCTACTACGCCGTTCAGCAAGCCATTAAGGAGATTCCGTTGCTCAACGCCCGCGAATTTGCCGAGCTTGCCAACGAGCGGGCCAGCAATGATGGGCTGACTCCTTATTTTACCAACGACCAAATTAATAACTTCGGTCAGGGGACCAACTGGCAGCGGGAGTTATACCGAAAGGCTCCCATGCAAAATCATGTGTTGACGTTTTCGGGCGGCAACGATAAGTTGCAGTATTCGGCATCCGCCAACTACCTGCGTCAGCAAGGTATTGTGCTAAGTTCGGACTACTGGAAAGCGGGTGCCCGCGCCAACATCAATCATAAGGTTAATGACCGGCTGAGTCTGGCCTATTCACTGGTGTTGAGTCGCACAAACCGGAATCTGGTTAGTGGCGAAAATACGAGCCGGGGTGAGGGGGTTACGTCAGCTGTACTGGTGGCTCCACCAACGGTATCACCCCTTGATGCCAACGGCAATTATAGCAATGTAGTGCCGTATACATTCAGTCCCAATGTGTTACGTAACCCACTGGCGCTGGCGAAGGAGGTTGACAATCAGACACAGCGTGATTATACGCTGGCCAATATGGCGCTCACGTATCAGGTGGTGACGGGCTTATTGTTTCGAACATCGATTGGTATCGAAAGCGACAAAACGAAAGGCAACACATACTCATCCCGACGACTGACCGATTTAACGCCAACCGGTTCGGCTTCGCAATCGTACGCCGACCAGTTGAATGTCCTGAACGAGAACACATTGACCTACACCAAAACGCTGGCTGATCGGCATAACCTAACAGCACTTGGCGGCTTTACGTACCAGAAACAAACCAATCAGGGGTTCAGCGCGTCGGCAACGGGTTTCGCGAATGATAACCTGAAGTACTACTCCCTTCAGGCTGGCAGTTCACCCGGTATCCCAAGTTCGTCGTATAGCGACTGGTCACTGCTGTCATATTTGGGTCGGCTCAACTATTCGTTTGCCGACAAATACCTGCTGACCGCCAGTTTACGAGCCGATGGGTCATCGCGATTTGGAGAGAATAATAAGTGGGGCTATTTTCCATCAGCGGCCCTTGGCTGGCGGTTGATTGAGGAGCCATTTCTTAAAAATACGCGCTGGCTATCGGACTTGAAGCTACGTGGCTCATGGGGTAAAACGGGCAATACGGGCCTCTCTCCCTATCAGACGCTCAATCAGTTAAGTTCCTACCAGACTATTTTCGGCAATGATCTGACCATCGGTTATGCGCCGGGTACTGCCCTGTCGAACCCCGATTTGAAATGGGAAACAACAACGCAGTCGAACATTGGACTGGACGCGGGATTTCTGCAAAACCGGCTACAACTAACCCTGGATTTTTACGTCAAAAATACGACTGACCTGCTGGCAACAGTTCCGTTACCACCCGGTTCGGGCTACAGCCAAACCACTCGAAACATTGGCAGCATTCGCAATGCGGGGGTTGAGGTATCGGTATCGGCCAATGTACTGCGTGGTCCGGTTCGTTGGGATGTGTCAGCCAATGCATCCGCCAATCGGAACCGGGTTTTGCAACTGTCGGGCGGCAGCGATGTGTTTGGTACCACGCTGGCTAACCCACTCGGTGTTCCGGTCAATCTGGTTCGGGTAGGCCAGCCGGTGGGGGTATTCTATGGCTTTAAAGAGAATGGGCTGGACGAAAAGGGAGCCATCCGATTTGTAGACATTAACGGCGATGGCGTTATCAACGACAATGACCGAACCGTTATCGGCAATCCCAATCCGAAGTTTACCTACGGTTTCAACTCAACTATTTCGTGGAAAAACTTCGATCTCACCGTTTTCTTTCAGGGTGTTCAGGGCGTCGATATCTTCAATTTCAATGCGGCCAGTTACGCCAACAGTTTCAATTTTGGCGAAAACCAGTTGAAAGACCTGTATGCTAACCACTGGCAGGCCGCGAATCCCGACCCGAACGCCAAGTACCCTAAAATCAGTGTGAACACCAAGTTTCGGGCATCGGATCGCTATGTAGAAAACGGATCGTATCTACGGCTTAAAAATATTCAGTTGGCCTATAACCTGCCTGCCGCCAAGTTAGGCTTACCGTGGTTGCGGTCGGCGCAAATTTACCTGAGTGCCCAGAACCTGCTGACGCTAACCAGCTATTCGTGGTATGATCCGGAAGTTAGTACGCAGGGGGGCGATGTTAGCCTTGGTATCGATCAGAACAGTTATCCTAACACCAAACTCACCACGCTCGGTGTTCGCATCGGCCTATAGATCAGTCTCTTATCCATGAAACGATTTCTCATAGTTATAACCAGTCTAAGTTTACTGGCATTGCCCGGTTGCAAAGACGTATTGACAGAAGTCCCACGGGCCAATCTGTCACAGGCTAATTTCTACCAATCGCGGGCCGACCTTATTGCGGGCTTAAACGCGGTTTATTCGATCATGCGTAATGGTAATTATTACGGAACGAATTACCCGGCTCAGTTGGAAGGGTTAACGGATTATCTCATTTCGCGTGGTACGCAAACGCCCGTTAGTGAATACCAGGGACTTGATGGGACTAATATTGCCCGGACAAACGCCATTTGGGGTCAAATTTATCAGGCAATCAATGGGGCTAACATTATCCTGAAAACCGCGCCGGGCATTGCTATGGCCGACGCAGACCGCAATCCGATTCTGGGCGAAGCCCGGTTTCTACGGGCACTCAATTACTATAATCTCATTCGAAACTACGCAGCGGTACCCATTCATACCGAGCCAACCGAAGATCTGAATCAGTTGGGTGGCAAACGTCAGCCGGTAGCCGAGGTGTACAAAGTAATCATCACTGATTTGCTGGAAGCGGAGAAAACTCTGCCCGCCACTACGAAAGAAATAGGACGACCAACATTATGGGCAGCCAAGACCCTGCTGGCCGACGTTTACCTGACCAATGAACGCTGGGCCGAAGCCCGTGACAAAGCCGATGAAGTAATTCTGTCGAAAGCCTACTCGCTGGTAGAGGTTAAGGTATCCGACGATTTTGAAAGATTGTACGGCGCTTCGCTAGTCACTACCACCGAGGAGATCTTTTACCTTAAATATGCTCAGCTGGCGACGCAGGGCTGGAATTACGTAGCTTATTTATACCCGGCTGACAATCCTAACGCACCGGGGGGCGTTCGGGCCCATTTTAGCAAGCCTGATCTGCCACTCATTAAAAACTGGGATGACAAAGACCTGCGAAAAAGCTTTAACCTGTTTAGTACGTACCCCAACCGGGCAGGCGTTCTAACCAGCCTGCCAGCTGCCGAACCACTCGGTTTTCGCAAATACAAGGACCCTAACGCCGTAAACGTAGGGAGTGACTGCCCAATCCTGCGCTACGCCGACGCCCTGTTGATTTATGCCGAAGCCGCTTCGCAGGCGGGTAGCGGCCCGACTCCGCTGGCCCTGGAACGGCTCAACATGGTTCATCGGCGGGCGTATGGCTATCCATCTACCACAGCTTCTCCCGTCGATCTGTTGGCTACAGGGCTAACCGCAACAGCATTCCGGGAACTGGTGCTAACGGAACGAGCCTACGAATTCATGTTGGAGTTCAAACGCTGGCACGACCTTAAGCGGTTAGGCACTGATCGGTTAAAAGCGATTATCAAAGCCGCCAAAGGGAAAGATGTGGCTACGGCTCACCTGCTTTGGCCTATCCCTATTCAGGAAATCGACAATAATCCGGACATTGAGCCCGCCGATCAGAACCCGGGTTACTAAGCGCCATTTCCGAAACTCTATTAAGCTTATCTTGTCACAAAACACGTGAATTCTATTTCCTTCTATAGCCCGTTTTTCAATGAAACAGCCCTTTTTTAGAAACCTGCCTGAACAATGCCAGCAGACCGCCCGCTGGATTGGAATGAAATTTTTATTTGGTAGCCTTATCGTTCTATTGACTGTTCCAATTGATACGAATGCCGCTAAGCCAAACGCAGTTCGCCGGGCCGATGTGATTATTTATGGGGGCACTTGTGCCGCTGTGACGGCGGCCGTACAAGTCAAGAAGATGGGGAAATCAGTTATCGTTGTCTCGCCCGATAAACACCTGGGGGGCCTGTCGTCTGGTGGGCTGGGATTCACTGATACGGGTAACAAAGAGGTTATCGGTGGGTTATCGCGGGAATTTTATCAGCGGCTTTACCAGCATTACCAGCAGGATTCGGCCTGGAAATGGCAGAAGAAAGACGAATACGGTAATAAAGGTCAGGGTACGCCCGCTATCGACGGTAATTCCCGTACCATGTGGATTTTTGAACCCCATGCAGCCGAAAAGGTATTCGAAGATTTGGTTCGGGAGAACGCGATTACTGTTTATCGCAACGAGTGGCTCGACCGATCAGCGAAGGGAGTAACCAAAAAAGCGGGTGCCATTCAGTCGTTTCGTACTCTAAATGGACAAGTCTACGAGGGGAAAATGTTTATCGATGTGACGTACGAAGGTGACCTGATGGCGGCTGCGGGTGTTCAGTACCACGTAGGCCGGGAAGCCAACAGTGTTTACGGCGAGTCCTGGAATGGAGTCGAGCCGAATGTATTTCAGCATGGCCACTACTTCAAAGATAACATCAGTCCCTACAAAATAGCAGGCGACCCAAAAAGTGGACTGCTCCCCGAAATTGCGACCAGTGGACCGGGCGAGAAAGGCGCGGGCGACAATAAAATTCAGGCATATTGCTTTCGGATGTGCTTCAGCAACAATCCAGACAATCGGGTCCCATTCCCAAAACCAGCAGGTTATGACCCGGCCCGCTATGAATTGCTGGGACGCGTATTTGATAGCGGCTGGCGTGAAACCTTCAACAAATTCGACCCAATTCCAAACCGAAAAACCGACACGAACAACCACGGCCCGTTCAGTTCTGATTATATCGGCAAAAACTACGACTATCCCGACGCCACCTATGAACGCCGGAAGGAAATCATCCTTGAACACCAGATTTACCAACAGGGATTGCTGTATTTTATGGCCAACGATCCCCGCGTTCCAGCCGATGTTCGGGAAGACATGAAACCCTGGGGACTGGCAAAAGATGAATTTACGGATAATGACAACTGGCCCCATCAGATTTATGTCCGTGAAGCCCGGCGTATGCTCGGCAGCTACGTCATGAAAGAAGCCGACGCGTTAGGCCAAACCACCGTGCCGAATCCGATTGGTATGGGGTCGTATTCCCTCGACGCTCACAATGCCCAGCGCTACGTCCGGGATGATGGCTTCGTGCAGAATGAGGGTGATATTGGGGTTCATCCGAAGCAGCCTTACTCCATTGCGTATGGGTCCATTTTGCCTAAAGAAAGCGAGTGTAAAAATCTGCTGGTGCCGGTCTGTCTGTCGAGTTCGCACATTGCCTACGGGTCAATTCGTATGGAGCCGGTATTTATGATTCTGGGACAGTCAGCCGCTACCGCAGCCGTTCTATCCATCGACAATAAGGTGTCCCCTCAACAGTTACCCTACGCTAAATTGCGCGACGCTTTGTTGAAAGATCGCCAACGGCTGACGCTGTAGTGCCTTTCTATCCTTCGTTTTTCTATAGTCAGATAGCTTTTATCGGCACTTGCAGAAAACACGACTGGTTCTAAGTCACTGTCCTCTAACAATTGTTGAAGGATAGTGGCTTAGAACCAGTTATGAACTCGATTTTAGTACGGCGTTGCTTATCAGCCCCGTTTCTATTTGTTCATTTCTTTTAATGACCGGCTCAAGCCAATACCTTTGTCAGATTCTTGTAGCTGGTTTGAACGTTTTCAATTCCCGGTGCCATATCTTGCTCGACAAAGATATATTTCAGGCCGGCTATTTTTGCGGCCTCAAAAATGTGCTTGAAGTCAACAACGCCATTGCCTACTTCCGTTATAGTTTTCAGGTCGGATTTAATGTCCTTTATGTGCCAGAGCGGAAAGCGACCCGGTTGCCCCTTGAACAACTCGACCGGGTCTTTACCCGCCTTCGTAGCCCAGGCCAGATCCAATTCCATCTTGACGAGGTCTTTGTCAGTTTGCGACAGGATCAACTCGTAAGGTGTTTTCCCGCCTTCAACCGCATCAAACTCCGTCGAGTGGTTGTGATACGCAAAACCGATACCGGCTTTTTTGGCAGCCTCGCCGGTTTTCTGGAACACTTCAATGGATTTATTGATTTCCTCCACCGTACTCACAGGCGTACTCGAACAGACAAGGTAAGACAGCCCGCCTTCGGTTGCTTCGTCAACTAATTGTTGGTAGTTGTCCCTCAGGTTGAGCATAGGCGGCATGTTCATCGGCATTGGGTTAGCCTGAGCACCCGGTGTAGGGGCGCCTGCACCAGCTGTTCCTGTCATGCTTCCCGGAGGTGTTTGCCGGGGACGACGAGGAGCACCACCGGCATGGTGTGCCCGCCATGTCATACCTAAATCCCCAACCAGTGCCTTAAACTCTTTAGCTTTATAGCCATAGTAGCCACCCCGCGTATTGAAAGCGGATTCGACCTCTTTATACCCGGTAGCCGCAATTTGCTGCAACGTCCCTCGCGGGTCTTCGTTCATCTGCCGAAACAGGGTAAACAGTTGAATACCGATCGGACGCGACGCTGTCGGCCCAAATAATTCTTCTGCCCGGGTCAGTTGTGGCAAAATCAATCCACCCAGGGTCAATGCCCCGGCGTTCTTAAGAAAATCTCTGCGGTTATTCATGGATGTATAAAAAGGGGTTAGTGGCCGGTTCCGGTGGAGGCCGTCTGCCCGGCAGGCATAAATTGAATTGTCACGACTTGCATGAGCACCTGATCAGCCGTCGCCTGTGGATTCTTGAACACAAAGAAAATCGTATGCATACCCGTTGTCGGCGTAATCGTTGCGGTCATCTTCTGCGACATTCGACGCATCATAGCCGCTCGGTCGGGTGTGCCACCCGCCGGAGCTGTTACTGATGTGCTGGTCGGAGGGGTAGCGGCACCCGTTGCCGATGTGCTCGTTGGGCGTTGTGTGCTGGCTGGCGCGGCACCGGGGAAGGCCGGATTTGATACCTTGACCACAGTTGTTTTGCCAACCAACGGTCCAGTTGGTGAGTCGAGTCGTACCTCTATATTACCGCCAACAGCACCAACCCGGCTCGTTGCCTGTACCAGAAGGTCAATCTGTCCAATATCCGTCAGGTCGAGTTGGTTGTAGCCAATGTATGAATCATTGCCAATAACCAAAAACGATTTGCTAGGCGTAATAGTAAATTGAGTTCCTTTTTTGAGATCAGCGTTTTCGGGCAACACGTCCGGATTACGCAAGATTACCACACTTTCCGACGAGACAGGTTTCATCAGCTTCGTGCCCCGATCGGTGTAGGAAGCCCGCAGGGCAAACCCGCCTTTACCGTTTTCACCTTCCGGTACTTTCGGAGAAAAGCTTCCCTGCACTGGATACGTTTTTGCGGCCACTGGCTTTTCGCCCAGACTCATGACGTAATTGACCATAGCCGTAGCGTCTGAGGTGGTCAATTGCGGGTGGGCACTCATGGAGTGATCGCCCCAAACGCCACCGCCACCGCTGATAACTTTCTTGGCTAGTCGGTCAACAGCCGCCGGGTCGCTTTTGTATTTTTTAGCCACGTCGATGTAACTGGGCCCAACCGACTTTTTGTCGATCATATGGCAAGACTTGCAATCGTTCTGGCTGATTAGCTGCTGGCCGGTTGCATAACGAGCAACCGTTTCTGTGCCCCGGTGGTTTTGCGCCACCTCAATTGGGTCGAAACCCTCGGGCAGATAGTCCATGCTCACGGCTACCTGAGTCGGCGCAATTTTTCCGTTTGCCAAACTCCCATCTTCTTTATCATTCACACGAACGGCGTAGTCGATGGGCTGATTGGGGAAGAAAAACGACTTGTTACCTTTCTTAACATCGAAGGCGACCAGGGGCGGCTCATTGCCCGCTTTAATTTCGATCGACTTACTACTTTTGGCTCCTTTTGCATCCGTTACCAGCAACGTGGCCTGATAAATACCCGGCTTATCGAACGTCACCATTGGATTAGGCTGCGTGAACATTTTGGCAGGACCTGCTTTGGAGGTTACCTTCCAGCTATACTTTAGCGCGTCGCCGTCGTAGTCTTTCGTGCCATTGGCAGAAAACGCTACATCGAAGGGAATGGCGCCCCCCGTTTTGGTAGCCGACGCCTGCACCAGTGGGGGACGATTGCCCCCATTGTATTCAATTTTGACAATTCGGGCATTGTCATTACCCCGGAACCATGCGCTGCCGTATTCGAGCACATACAGATCGCCATCGGGCGAGAACTTCATGTCGATGGCACTACTGAAGTTCTCGTTGGGCAGAAACTGCTCCATAGATTTGTAATTGCCCTGCTCATCCAGTGTTACGGTCATAATCCAGCCGCGCATAAACTCCACGATAAACCATTTCCCTTCGTAATAACTCGGAAATGTCCGTTTGGCATTGGTGAAGTCCGATTTATGAAATATGGGGCCACCAGTTGCGCTACGCCCGGATCGGCCCATCATCGGAAACTCGGCTGAATTGCTGTAGGGATACCAAATAAGGGCTTTTTGCGCCGGTGGAAGGTCATTCAGACCAGTGTTGTTTGGGGAACGATTGACCGGATGAGCCGGATCGTAGGCCTCTCCAGCTTTGGCGGCTGCAAAGTCGTAGTAGGAATACTGGCTGTTGTTACCAATAAGGTAAGGCCACCCAAAGTTTCCCGGTCCTTTTGCCTGGTTAAACTCATCGAAGCCGCGAGGACCACGCCCCGTCGAATCGTTGCTGGCGTCGGGGCC
Organism: Spirosoma flavum; assembly: GCF_042686045.1. Lineage (NCBI taxonomy): Bacteria > Pseudomonadati > Bacteroidota > Cytophagia > Cytophagales > Cytophagaceae > Spirosoma > Spirosoma flavum. Next base: position 1,156,645 of record NZ_JBHUOM010000002.1, on the reverse strand, counting down.
GACTTCACCCCAATAGATGTAACCCGTCTTATTATCAACCGAAATACGCCAGGGGTTGCGGTGTCCCATCGTGTAAATTTCGGGACGGGTTTTTTCGGTACCTTTTGGAAATAAATTACCGTCGGGAATGGTGTACGTACCGTCGGTTTCGGGGTGGATCCGAATAATTTTACCCCGTAGATCGGCCGTATTGCCCGACGATTTCTGGGCATCCCACGGGCCACGGCCTTCCCGTTCGTCGATGGGATTAAATGGCGTATCGCGCGGTGATGTGTTGTCACCAGTGGTCAAAAACAAGTTTCCCCGGTCATCGAAGACCATACCCCCACCCGTATGGCAGCATTGCTCGCGCTGGGTAGCTACTTCCAGAAGTACTTTTTTTGAGTTCATCACCAACTCATCGCCCCGCAACTCATAGCGGGTCAGGAGATTTTTGGCAACGTCACCCGGTTCGGAATAATACAGGTATATCCAATGGTTTTGCGCAAAATTTGGATCGGCAACAATCCCCAGCAAACCGTCTTCTGCCTCGGTAATACGGCCATCTTTCGCGGTATACTTTGTACTAACGGGAATGGTAGCAATTACAGTCATTGCTTTTGTTGCCGGATTGTAAGCTTTCAGAGCACCTTTACGTTCGATAAGCAGAATACGACCGTCGTTTAGGAAGGTCATCTCCATGGGTTCGTCGAGGCTTTCGGCCAGAACAATCTTTGTAAAGCGGTTCTCCTCGGGCTTATCGCCAGGTGGCGGTTGCAAGGGGCGCGATGATAACAGCCCTAGTGCTAGCAGGCTCAATACGGCGGACCGCAATGCCGTAAAACTTAACGGAAAATTAAAGTTCATAGACTAGTAACTTATAGATTTGTACCTGTTGAGTATTGGTATTCCAAAATTGTTTCAAGATGGTTACTCCGACAAATTTATCTGGCGGAATCCCCAATTTATGTAGCGGAATCCCGAAATTTTTGGGTTATACGCTGAAAGAAACCTGCCAAACATGGGCTTTGCTACCAGTAATTTTCTGAAAAAGTGCTTGAAAGGCACTTCCAGTTTCTCTATTAATGCGGCTTTTTGAAGAAATGTTTCGGCACACTTTATTAGCTGAAATGAAAACAGTACTGTACCGCCTTTGGCCGTGGAGTACTGTTTTCATTTCAGTAGGCCATCTCATCTCAGTCGCGTAAGAATGGATGAATCCGGCGTTTAATAATCGAAGGAGGCCCGATGTTTCGTTACGAATGCTTCCCATTTAGTGGCTGCAAGCCCCGTTATAGCAGGGAAGTTATCGAAGACCTCGTCAGCACCAGGAATGGCATAAGCGGCATACCGCTTATAATGATCATAAACGCAATGCATATAAGCCATATCGGCGCCGGCATTTTGCATAGCTTCCAGAAAAATCTCCGGTGCCTGGGCCTCATACCGAAACGGTTTCCCCAGTACCTGAGTCATAACATGGGCAATCTCATCATAAGATTTCGCATCGTAACCAAGCCTGTAGGTCTTACTCATGTGTCGTTCGGGGTGTATCAACGCTTGAGCAGCTACCAGCGCCACGTCTTCGGCATCTACCCAGCTTAGACGGGCTCCCCCCACATACTGTTTAATCAATCCGTTTTGCACCACTTTTGTACCACCGTAGCTCAACAGGTTTTGCATGAATGTCTCCGGACGTAAATGCGTGAATGAGAAACCCAACCACTCAATATAGCGTTCGACTAACTGATGCCAAGCCCAGTGTGCAACGGTTGTGTCATCTCGTCCACACGCCCCTAGATGAACAATATGCGAAACGCCCGCCTGATGAGCCTGATCCAGAAACGCTTTGCTCTGTCGCAGCATATCAACAGTGTAGCCAGTAACTAACAGCACCCGGTCAATGCCTTCCAAGGCCGGCCTGAGGGTTTCTTCTTTGTCAAAATCGAGTGTGACCGTGCGAATTCCCTGCTGGTCAAATGACTGAGCTTTATCTAGGGAGCGCACCGCTGCAACCAGGGTAATGGTAGGATCATCGCGAAGTTGGCGCAAGGTATCACCGCCAATCTGGCCAGTAACACCGGTAATTAAAATGGTTGGTTTGGAAGCCGACATGGCATACTATAAGGTAAGGTCGAATAACCGTCTGGTGTAGTCAAAGGTTTCGGCCCTGAATGTATGTTCACTCATTCACTCATGAGTTCAAGAGAGGGTGTCATAGTGAAAGCCCGAGGTTAAGGTAAGCCTTCCTTGGTAAAAAGAGTTGGCACTCATTAGGGATTATTTTATAAATCAACAAACTACTTCACTAGTACCAACTGTCTAAAATAATCTATTCCTGTTGCATTTTATACAAAAAATTTGAGAAATTGCAATCCACTATAGGACGGCCAACTTACTGTACTACTTAAGCATTACAAAAGAAGAACACGCTCCATACCTTTGTTTTTTCACCACACCAACAAAGTCAATTATCCTGATGAAGAAGTCAAAATATATCCTTCTGTTAATCATCTTTATTTTAATTCTTACTGAACTTGCTACGCGATACTATGGATTACATCAATATCCATTATTTATAGAAAGTAAAGAATTTGAATATATTCATAAGCCTAACCAAGTAACCAAAATATACAGAAATGATTTTATGACGAATGAGTACTCCATGAGGAGCAAATCAATTAATAAAAACGACACATCTGTAGTGTTACTTATAGGGGATTCTATTCTTAACGGAGGAAACACAATCGATCAAGATGATTTAGCTTCGACCCTTCTAGAGAATAATTTAAACAAAAAGTTAGGAAGGAATATCAGGGTCTTAAACATATCTTCCTACACATGGGGTCCAGATAACATATATGCTTATTTAAAGAAATACGGGACTTTCAGCGCTGATTTGATAGTTTATATTTGTAATAGTGGTGATGCCTATGATCCTATGACATTTGAAAAAATTGTCGATGTAAGTGATACGCATCCCGGCAAAAACTATAAATTTGGAACTATCAAATTAATTAAGAAAGGATTAAATGCGTTTAAAAATATATTTGCTAAGAAAGTGGAAACGCAAGAAGTAGACACTCAGAAATTAAGTAGTGGGTTCTCAAATCTTGATAGTTTGGCTAACAAATTGAATATACCCCTATTAATATATATGCATCCTGATATCCAGGAAACTACCAATGGACAATACAACAAAAAAGGTAAACTAATTATAGATTTTTATACTGGTAGAAACAGAAAAATAATAAGTGAATTAGATCTAGCCATAAAAAAAGAATATTACAAAGATGATATTCATTTCAATACTAAAGGACAGCTTTTTATGAGTGATAACTTATTTCAACCTATCTACAACTCTGTTAAACACTTGTAATTGTACAGAATTTAGGCTCAGCGAGTAGGCTTACATCGCGCTGTAAGAATCGAAAAGTTAAAATTATGTCACTTTCAGGGCGTGGTAGGGAAGCAACACTACTGTTGTAGAAACTGAATGTCAAACCGTTCACGAAACTGACTGCAACCCTTAATCGCTGGATCGGCTTTCTTTATAGATTTAATCAATACGTAGCCCGTCCGCCCGAAATATCGAAGATAAAGCCCGTATTGAAACTGGCTTCCGGCGAGACGATCCAAGCCGACAGAGCCGCAACCTCATCCACCGTGCCTAGGCGACCCATTGGTATTTTTGCCGTCATGTAGGCCAGTTGGTCAGGTGCCGTATTTTCATTCATGGCCGTTCTAATCACGGCCGGAGCCAATCCATTCACTGTAATGCCCGTTTGGGCGTACTCTTTGCCGATACCTTTGACCAGACCAATTACTCCGGCTTTCATGGACGAGTAACCCGCCATAAATGGATTCCCTTCTTTACCGGCAATGGAAGCCAGTAGCAAAATCCGGCCGTAGTTGTTTATCTCCATAGCGCGTATCGCATATTTCGTCATAAGGAAGGCTCCCCGTAGATTAGTAGCATAAACTTTATCATAGTCCGCTACGTCGTAATCAGTAATTTTAGTGCTGGTAGGCCCCACAATTCCCGCCGAATTGACCATAATATCGAGCCGACCGAACGTTTCCTGCACCTGCTCAATGGCCTCTTCAACCGAACGCTCCTGCGAGATGTCGACGGTGTAGCCCGTTACCGAATAGCCCTGGTCAGCAAACTCGGTTCGGGTTCGTTCGATAGCCATTTGGCTGATATCGAACAGAATAATAGTAGCTCCCTCAGAAGCCAGCCGCCGGGCAATGGCCTTGCCGATACCATCGGCTCCACCCGTGACAATCGCTACCTGGCCTGCAAATCGGTTCGACATAAGCTGATCATTTTTTGTACTTTATCCTCTTACCCTTGCCAATAATATATACTTGTTCCTCAATGTTTTGGAGTTGATGCATATTGGCGTAAAACTCCGCAGTAGACACCATTGACCAGTGATCTTATATTAAAAGACCTACAGGTGATTTTTTTCCCTATAGGTCTTTTAATATAAGCGGTTCGACAGAGCAAACACCGAGTAATATGGTCGGTAGGTTGCCATACCGATTCATTTTTCAACAAATACGCTATTATTTAAACGACGGCTGATTTGGCCTGTTGATACGCTTCTTGCACCGAATCGCTAACAGAAGCCAGCGCCTTTCGCGTGGAATGACCCGCCTGCGATGCTTTAGCATGAAAGGATTTCCGGCCCGACCGGGCCTTGCTGTAAATGTCACTGGGAATTATTGGCGAACGGCTACGAGACAGTAACCACCACCCACTTAGCACAGCAACACTAACCGCCAGAGCAATTGTCAGGGTTTGCTTCTGCTGTTGTTCGGCTTGCTCCTTAGGCATCATGTCCCGGCGCGCACTAGCGGCCACCAACGGGTCGGGCAGCACGTGCGCCATGGCAACCCGTGCTTTATTCATCCATCCGGCTACTACGTGGTCTTTTCCACTCATCAACGCATCATATCCTTCTTTAGCTACAGCGGCTGGATCGGCTGTTTTATTCGGATCGGCTCCTTTCGCTTCGGTGGCGCCGGCAACTTTAAAGAAATCTGTATTGGTAGCCCCCGGCATAAGTACCGTCACCGTAATGTTCGTATCGTTCAGTTCATTGCGGATGGCTTCCGAAAAGGATTTGATGAACGCTTTCGTCGCTCCGTAAACGGCCATCATGGGGTTAGGCGCTACCGATGCTTCAGAACCCAACATCAGAATCTTGCCCTCGTTGCGGCTAACCATGTCTTTAAGATACAGTTTGGTCAAGTGCATCAGGGCTACCGCATTGACCTGCACCACACCCAGCTCTTTCTGAATGTCTGTTTCGGTGGCAAACATACCGTACTCACCGAAGCCTGCATTATTAACCAGAACGTCGATCTGTAAACCCTGCCCGGTGGTCTCAGCATAGATTTCGGTGGGTGCTGATGGATTAGCGAGGTCTTTTTGAATCAACGTCACCTGAGTGCCATATTGATTCTGTAAGTTATTACTGTAAAGCTGCAAGGCATCGCTATCGCGACCCACCAGCACCAGATTATATCCATCTTTGGCGAAGAGCCGGGTTAGTTCTCGACCAATACCGCTGGATGCACCCGTAATCAGGGCTGTTTTACCATTATTTGACGTTTCCACCGTTGAGTTAGTAAGGGGTAAAAATTGGTTAGGGTTTTAGAATCACTTTGGTACAGTCATCTTCTTTCTTTTTGAAGATATCATACCCCCGCGAAATTTCTGCCAGAGGCAACACGTGTGAGACGATATCATCCAGGACGACTTTACCCTGCACGACCAGATCCAGCAGATGATCGATGTTCTTGTGTACAAACGACTGCCCGAAGCGGACGGTAACGCCTTTGTCGAACATGCGGCCAATCGAGATATTATCGAAAGGAGTACCATATACCCCAACTACCGATACGATGCCTCCCCGCCGGACGGCCTGAAAACATAACTCTAATATTTTGGGGGTTCCTTTTTCCAGGTTTATAACGGCTTTGGCTTTTTCCAGAAAATTACGGTCGGCTTCCATGCCCACAGCGTCCACGCAAAGGTCAGCCCCGCGCCCTTCGGTCATACTCCGAATGGCATCGACAACGTCCACTTCGTTGGGATTAAGCGTTTCTACTTTATTGACTCGCCGGGCTCGTTCCAGCCGATACTCTACCGGATCAATGGCAATTACGCGGCCGGCTCCCTGTAACCAGGCCGATTTTTGGGCCATGAGTCCTACGGGTCCTGACCCAAAAATGGCCACCGTTTCTCCTCCTTTTAGTGCGCCCCATTCGATGGCGCTCCAGCCGGTGGGAAAAATATCGGTCAAAAAAAGCACCTGCTCATCTTTTAGTCCTTCAGGAACATGGCGCAGACCGTAGTCGGCAAAGGGAACCCGGACGTATTCCGCCTGTCCGCCGTTGTACCCTCCGTACAGGTCAGAATAGCCAAATAGGCCCCCACCCTTTTCGGTAAGTAAGCCACCATCTGGCCCATAAAATTCGGGATTAGAGTTTTCGCAGTGCATTTCCAGATGATGATCACAGAAATAACACTTGCCACAGGCGATGGTAAAAGGAACAACAACCCGATCCCCCTTTTTGAGATTGGACACCCCCGAACCAACTTCCTCAACGATACCCATAAACTCATGGCCTAACACTTCGTTACGAAGTTGGGGCAGGAAACCATCGTAGATGTGTAGATCAGACCCACAGATGGCGGTTGAGGTAACGCGCAGAACAACATCCCGTGACTGCTCGATTTTGGGATCCTCCATCGTTTCATAACGGATGTCGCCAACTTTGTGAAATACGGCTGCTTTCATGGGCAGATAACGAAGTAAATAAAGCGATGAATTGCCTAGGGTTAGTACGGATGTCGCCAACTTTGTGAAATACGGCTGCTTTCATGGGCAGATAACGAAGTAAATAAAGCGATGAATTGCCTAGGGTTAGTAACGATAGACGGTTTGATTAGTTTATCAAATTGAGTGAATGGATAGATTACTGGATTACTAGTTCAGGCTCCAACGAAGCTTCGGTTCTCACTTACATTGATGCTTTTATGGGCGTTGACCGGGCCGCAGCGGTAGACCGTGAATTTTCGCCAAATCCTCCACCACCAAAATAAATACCAATGGCCGAAGCGTTAGGATTAGGTGTCACTTTCTGGTCACCACTTGCCGGAGGTTCGCTTACGCGTAAATACCGATCAGCGGTAACAGACAAAAACAACCGACAGGAAGCCTAGAATGGTTACCTGTTAAAAGCTGAAACCACCGCCCGTGAAACTGAAATTCTGGATACTCTCGAAGCCATTGCAAAAGAGCATAATACGAAAGTTTTGGCTATAGCACTGGCCTGGATACGTCAGAAGCGCGACCAGTCAACGCTATCCACTGTAATCATTATTGGTCCTCGTACAAGTGAGCAACTGGACGATAATTTAGCCTCGCTCCATGTAACACTTACGGCAGCGCAACTGCAGAAACTGAATGACGTGAGTACTATTTCTTTAGGGTCACCTCATGAAATAGTACTCACGTCAGGCTTTGCTCGGAGCCGAGTCTGGACTAGTAGCGCTTACTCATCCAGTTGCTTGATTTTCAGAAGGAACTAGGTAACACATAACGAATACATCAACTTTTGTACGATGATTTTAGTAACGAGAAGCATTTGATTGGTTAAGCAGACACGAACAATCTACATTAGTGCATTGCGGCTTTTGTTTAGGGTCAACAGTAGTAAAAATCACCTGTCCTGTCCGCTTAGGTCAGTCAAAAGGTTGGTAACACCCCGAACAATGTCATCGAGTTGTTTGGCATCTGGGTTGGTTCGGGCCACCACCCGCATACCTTGCAGACAACTGTTTAACAACCGGGCCATCGCCCAGATAGACTCTAATGACCGTGGACTGATCTCCCCTACCGTTTGCGCCTTATCAATTAACTGAACGAAAATCGTTTCGACAGTAGTTTGATAGTTAGCTACTTTTTGGGTTACCAGAGGATCAAATGGGCCTAGCCCAATAGCCGTATTCGTTATTAAGCAACCCCATTTTCCCTCGTTTGAAAGTAAGAGATGGTATTGTTCGCTAAAAAATAGTTGGATACTGGTTAGCGTTGCCTCTGGCTGTTGAAGTACGGTGAGTATCGGAAAACCAACCGTTTCTACGTAGCGGTCGAACGCTTCGAGGAATAACGCCTTTTTATCACCAAATGTGTCGTAAAGCGTTCCGGGATGAATCGTCAGGGCTTGGGTTAAATCCTGAATGGACGTCAGCTCGTAGCCTTTCCGCCAGAATAACCGCATCGCTTTATCCAGCATAACAACGCGATCAAATTTGGGAGGTCTTGCCATATTATAGGTAGGTTAACCACCAGCTTGAATGAGTTTGTTTATAACGTCCGTACCAACGGCAGGCAACATAAAGGCCCGTTAGTACAATGATCCAGACAACATAGGTTCGCCATAAATGGGGTTCGTAGGTTGACGGCCACGACTTTGAAGGGGCGAAAAAGAAGTTAACCGGACGCCCGAAAGCAATATACGTCCAGACCATAGCCCCAGCATTGATAAGGGGAATATGCAGGAGGTAAAAGAAAAGAGGCACCTTGCCGAAGACCATTAAAAGTTGGCTGGCCCTGCTCTGAACACCCTCCAAAGTCGCTAAGAGCAAACAGGCTACACCTAATGTCAAACACAGATATAGCAGGGAAGGCGGGTACTTGCTCACGTTGATGAAGGATAATGCACTATAAATGAGTCCTCTATTCTGCACACTCCAGGGATGAGGATCGCCATAGACGTTGGTAGCCCGCAAGATCACAAAAAATAGTAGTAAGCCCCAACCCAGCCAACGGAGATGACGTTTCCGGTACTCGGGCGAATTGATAAACCAGGCGCCAATTAAATAGCCCGCCAGCATGACAGCCACCCAGGGAATAAGGGGATAAACGGCAAATAGCGGTGGCAACCCATCACCAAGGGAGAGAAATAAAGCAGGTTTATGAAAAAAGACCCACCCCAGCGTATTCACGGTAAGCTGTTGGGGTTCAATTGTACTCAACAATTGATGCCCCCCAATGAGTACCAGCGTTATAACCAGTAAGCTCCAGCGTGGCAACCAGATTAGTAAGGCCATTGACACCATTGACCACCCAATAACCCAGATTACCTGAATAAACACAACATGATAACTGAATTGCCAGAGAAAGTTAATAATGACCAGTTCCAAAAAAATCATCCAGACCCCACGCTTCAGCAAAAATAAGCTGACGGCTCGTTTGTCGGTTTGTTTCTGTTGATACAGAAAAATACTGATGCCCGCCAGAAAAACGAAGGTTGGGGCACAAAAGTGAGTTACCCACCGGGTCAAAAATAAGAACACAGAGGTCTGCGAAACATCATCTGGCCGATATGGGAAACTGCTCCAAAAATCGCGGACATGGTCCAATGCCATTAGGATAATGATCAACCCCCGCAAACTATCTATGGGTATCAGACGGGCAGTACGCTGGGATACCCCCATTGAATCAGCTTGTTTATATAATATGTCCTGCATAGAGCGAGTAGCGAGTATGAAGCGAGTAAATGAGCGATCATTCAAATAAACAGTTTTTGAGTGACTATTCAAAAACTACTTTGCTTTTTACCCTATTTATCGATTAGGCTAAGGATTGGTGCTACTGGAGAAATCGAAAAACAGGTAGTACAGTTTGTATAGTTGCCAAGTGGTTTACAGCATTTTCTACTCTAATCTGCCCGATTACTTACCCCCATTTGCTTAAATTACCAGTCTGGCCCGTTCATCTATTATCACTCATCCGGCACATGTAGAACAGTAGGGAACTACCCATTACTTGTTTTTCTACATAGCTGTAACTTTCACAGGAACCTATCTCAACTCCATGAACAACTACTTTGATTATGCCCAGAACTAGTAACCCACAAATTCGTGTCGTACTCGATCATCAGAGCCTGTTAGCTGAGGGGCCTGTATGGGATACCAGGCAAAGCCTGATTTGCTGGATCGACATTTTGAACGGTGAAATTCATCAATACGAACCAGCACAGAAAACCCACACAACCATCCAGGTTAATCAGATGATTGGCTCGCTTGCGCTTTGCCGAACAGATCAGCGGTTCGTAGCGGCCGTTAAAGATGGGTTTTGTTTTGTCGACAGACAGTCCGGGGCGGTGTCGATGATTGCCAATCCAGAGGCTGCGTTACCCAACAACCGCTTCAACGAAGGAAAATGCGACCCGGCAGGGCGATTCTGGGCCGGGACGATGTCGCTCACCGAGGAGCCGAAAGCGGGAAGCCTTTATATGTTAAATTCCGACTTGGCAGTTGTCCGAAAAATAAATCAGGTCAGCATTTCTAATGGTCTGGCCTGGAGTATGGACCACCGGATTATGTACTACATCGATACGCCTACGGGTAAGGTCATGGCTTATCCATTTGACAAGCAGACCGGTCTGATAGGCACTGGAAAAATAATATTGACCATTCCAGAGGAAGAAGGTTATCCTGACGGAATGACCATCGATAGTGAAGGAATGCTTTGGATTGCCCACTGGGGTGGCTGGCAGGTAACCCGCTGGAACCCGCACACCAGCGAACTGATGCAACACCTACAACTACCCGTAGCCAACGTAACATCCTGTACGTTTGGAGGCCGCAACCTGACCGATCTATATATTACAACGGCAAAGAAGGGCCTTAGCGAGATTGAGTTGCAAGAGCAGCCGCTAGCCGGGTCTTTGTTTGTCCTGCCCGACTGCGGGATTACTGGCGTACCCGCTTTCGATTTTGACGCTTAATTACGTACGTAGTGATGGGACTTGTGCAAACGAACTCCGTTTGGGTTTACCTGGGTAGTTAGTCGTTTTTCATCAAACAACCGAATAACTCTCTGGCCCTTCTCTATCTTCATGGCTTAATTTCTTCCTTTACCAGGGTTAATTCTTTCCTGATTACCGGCGCTATTTTATTCCCAAATAATTTGATGGCGTGAAGAATTTGATGGTGGGGTAACTGAGACCCACCAATCAACTGGGCCAGATAGCGGGTGTTTTGATCAGCTTTTCTTGACCGGCACTGCCGCACCGCTAAACTAAGAAAGGATAATTGGCCTGCTTAGTTTCCGTGTCTGGAAAATCTGAGTAAATAATAGTCGTTAAAGCTGGCTAAGCATAAGTGGCCGTCTTATGCTGATTTACGACTAAAATCAGGTACAGTGAAGGGTATTATTTTTTGGTTGCCACACATCGAAATCCAACTTCGCCCGTAATGGTGGCGGGGGGCCACTTAAAATGATAATTGATGCGCATGTGCCCTTTTACATCGGTTTTATACGATCCGCCTTTGGCTACTTTTTTCTCACTGCCGATAAACGTGTTACCGCATTCTGTTTTCCCGTTGGGCGGGCCAACAGGATCAATTTGATCCGTCAGTGGATAAGGACCTTCCCAATCACTGCACCACTCAAACACGTTACCAATAAGATCATACAGGCCCCACGGATGCGGCTTTTTAGTAGCTACCGGATGAGTTTCTTTGTTGGCGTTCAATTCTGACCACGCATAGTCTTTCGAGATTTCATTTATATTCTGAGCGGTGTCGGCAAAGAAATAAGTGCCCTGACTAGTTGCTCTCTCGGTGTATTCATACTCGGCATTGGTCGGCAGACGATACCCGTTTTTCTGAATTGTATAGGTAAGGGTTAAAAGATCAAGCACCGATGTATCCGTTCGGACAACAGCGCTATAGGTATAAACCGTATCCAGGCCATCTCTTTTGCTCCGCTCATTGCAGTATAAAACAGCCTCATACCAAGTCACTTTCTCCACGGGCAACCGACCATTACCCGTCTTATGGGCTGATCGATTTTTGTGCATTAATGCCTGATAATCGGCTTGTGTTACCAGCGTACTATCCATGTAAAAATCATACGTAAAGCTCACTTTGTGTTTGCCGATGAAGCAAGCCCATTCAGTACCAGCCTCTTCCTTATTCCATCCCATAAGAAAGCTTTTGTTCCTGGCACTGATTAAGGCCATGTCTTTATGTGTTTCGTTGATCGGCTTTTTACCCTGTTGAGCAAAGCCGCCTACAGAAAGGAGCAACACGTGTAGAAGGATAATGAGGGTTTGTTTCATGTAGTTGGTCGGTGATATTTACAGGTCTACTGGCGGAAGTCAGCGGGTGTTTGGCCGGTCTGCTTTTTGAAGAAGCGGACAAAATACGAGGGATCATCGAAGCCTAGCTGAAACCCGATTTCTTTCACCGACTGGGTCGTGTGTGTGAGTAACCGTTGCGCTTCAATAAGGACGCGTTCGTGGAGTAACTGGCTGGCTGTTTTGCCCAACACTTTCTTGCAAATATGGTTGAGGTAATTTGGCGTCAGACTCATTTGTTCAGCATAGTCGTTTACCGACCGGACACGTAGAAACTGGGCCTCCAACAACTCTTCATACTGGCGAATGCGATCATATAACTGCGTTTCGGTAACCACCCACGGCTCGCTATAGAGTCGATTGGCAGATTCCAGTATAATATGAACGAAGGATTGAAAAACCTCAGCCCGGTTAGGCTGATCATGTTCATATTCCTGATAGGCAAACCTGAATAGTTCACCGAAGAATGTATGCTGCTCACCTACCGTCAATAGCGGCTGGTGTTGATGTGAATGAAAAAATGGATATTGATAAAGTCGGTTACCCAGTCGACTTTGAAAAAAAGGCGCATCGAAAAACAAATTAAACCCCTGCACATCAGCCGATAATTGCCAGCTATGCACTTGTCCCGGTGTAAGAAAGTAAAGCTGATGTGGCGTGATCGTGTATGTTTTGAAGTCAATCGTATGCGTACCACTCCCCTGACTAATCCACATCAGCAGGTAAAACGTATGGGAGTGCGGCTTATCGATTCCCTTAAATTCCTGCACCAGTTTTTCCAACCGTGTCATATAAAAGGGGGCATCGGCCTGATGGCGGGGAAACGCTTGAAGTTGATAAACCGGAACATGTGAGGCCATAGTAACCAATGGAAAAGACGCTGATAGTCAGGTAAAAAACAAACGAAGTAGGGTTGGATAGACTAATCCGTAAACGGCCCTATAGATAAATTACTGTCGAAATGGTCTTGTCAGCCCATTACCTTTGATTTGTCCTATACAAGATCAGTTTCATCATTTCATACCCCCAATTTAGCGGGTAACTTTGGTAGACTTTTCTTTGATTGATTACCTATTGGTAAACGGCAAGGTAAAGTATCTCCTAACAGCGCAGTTTCAATGGATGATTTTATAGCAGCACGCTCTCAGATGGCTCTATCGCTGGGCTTTCATATCGTTTTTTCCTGCATTGGCATGGTCATGCCGTTCTTTATGGCTGTAGCGCATTACTATTGGCTCACAACCAAAGAGATAAGATACAAAAACGTAACAAAGGCCTGGAGTCAGGGCGTTGCAATTTTCTTCGCTACCGGTGCGGTGTCGGGCACCGTGTTATCGTTTGAACTGGGCTTGTTATGGCCCCAGTTTATGAAACAGGCGGGACCTATTTTTGGTATGCCTTTCTCGCTGGAAGGGACCGCTTTTTTTATTGAAGCCATTGCTCTGGGATTTTTCCTCTATGGCTGGGACCGCTTCAATCCGTGGTTTCACTGGGTTACAGGGGTCATTGTGGGTGTTAGCGGCTTGGTTTCCGGTATTCTGGTGGTGGCGGCCAATGCCTGGATGAACAGTCCTGCTGGCTTTGACTACGTTGACGGGCAATACCTTAACATTGACCCTATCAAGGCTATGTTTAATGATGCCTGGTTTTCGCAGGCGCTGCACATGTCTTTAGCCGCCTTTGTCGCTACGGGTTTCGCGGTAGCGGGCGTTCACGCCTTCATGATTCTGAAAAATAAAAACAAGCAATTCCATACAACGGCCTTTAAGATTGCGGCTTCCTTCGGCTGCGTGGCCGCGTTATTGCAGCCACTGAGTGGTGATATATCGGCTAAAGATGTGGCCCGGCGGCAACCGGCTAAACTGGCGGCTATGGAGGCCCACTTTCACACCGAAAAAGGGGCTTCTTTGCTAATTGGAGGTATTCCAGATTCGAAAACGAAGCAGGTCAACTATGCCTTGAAGATACCGGGCCTGCTTAGCTTTATGGTTCACGGTGACACCAAAGCCGAAGTAAAAGGACTGGATCAGATACCCGTTGAAAACCAGCCGCCGGTCGCCATTACCCATTATGCGTTTCAGATTATGGTTGGATTAGGTATGCTGATGATGGCCTTGTCTGGACTGTATTTTATAGCGCTTTGGAAGAAGAAACAATGGCTGAGCAGTTCCTGGTTGCTAACGCTATTTGCCGCGGCAACGCCCTTAGGCTTTTTGGCCGTTGAAGCGGGGTGGACCGTTACCGAAGTGGGCCGACAACCCTGGATCATTCAAGGCGTGATGCGGACTGCCGACGCTGTAACGCCGATGCCTGGCATTGCGTATTCATTTTACTTGTATACGGGCGTGTATCTATCGCTCGCGCTCGTCGTTAGTTTTATGCTATATCGGCAAATCAGGATGGTTGGAACGCTTTATGATTTACCTGCCCACGCCAGTCAATTGAAAAAATAAGCTATGCTATACGTTGTCATTATTTACTTATGGGTGGCCATTCTGCTGTATTTATTGCTGGGTGGGGCCGATTTTGGAGCCGGTATCATTGAGCTGTTTACATCGGAAGCGAACAAGAATCGTACGCAGAAAACTATGTACAGGGCTATCGGGCCAATCTGGGAAGCAAACCATATGTGGTTGATCATCACAATCGTTATTTTATTTGTAGGCTTCCCCGCGATCTACACGACCATGTCGGTCTATCTGCACATTCCACTAACAATCATGCTTCTGGGAATTATTGCCCGTGGCACGGCCTTTGCGTTTCGGCATTACGATGCGATTGTCGACGATATGCAGGGTCTGTATGACCGAATTTTTGTTTATTCGAGCGCCGTAACCCCCCTTTTTCTGGGCATCATTGCCGGAAGTGCCGTATCAGGCCATATCGACCCGCAGGCAACCACGTTTCTTTCCGCTTATATTTTTAGCTGGTTAAATTGGTTTTCCGTTTCAGTAGGTTTTTTCACCGTGGCTATCTGTGGGTACCTGGCCGCCATTTATCTGATTGGTGAAACGGATACAGAAGCCGACCGGCAACGGTTTATTCGGAAAGCCCGATTTATGACAGGGGCTGCCGTTGTGTGTGGCGGTCTGGTTTTTGTGGCTGCCTATGCCGATGGGATTCCCCTGTTCGATTGGGTATTCGGCAACTGGCCTGGCTTAACAGCCATTCTAGCCGCTACAGTATCGCTGGGGCTAATGTGGTATTTGCTGGCAAAAGGAAACCGATACACGGTGCGAGTACTGGCGGGTTTTCAGATCACAATGATTCTTTTAACCACGACAGCCCGGCATTTCCCCAACATTGTACTGCTTAAAAACGGAGGCTATCTCTCTTTACTGGAAAACCAGGGGCACGCGAAAACAATTGATTCACTCGCCATAGCTCTATTGGTGGGCAGTATATTCATTCTGCCAGCGTTGGTCTATCTGGTGTATAGTTTCCAAAAAAAACCAGTTGATGTTGATGTCCATGTTTAAGCCGACCATCCGATAAGGCGTGGATAAGTAAGCCGTATTTTTACGATAGCAGCAGCCCATTTAAGTAGTCAGAAAAGCTGGTATAAGACAAGTAAGTCTATTAAAGATGGTCGCTACTTCTCTCGCGAGGAGAGCTAAGAAACCGTTTTGTGTTCTCCTTTATTTCCCGCTCATTTACAAATAAAAAGGAAACAGTTATCTTTAAGGGGTGATAATACTAGTAGAGAAGTCATGAAATAATGGATTCAGGGGAGGCTAATCAAATAATACGTCAGTTGGCATTGGATTGGGTAAATCGGGATTTACCCGCTGAGGGCTTAAACTATGCTGATTATATGAGGGCGATCGCCGGGCTCCAGGCGGCAACCCGTAGCGTAGGACGAACATCGGAGGTATTCGCGGTGGTCATTCGACAGGCTGTCGGGCTAGGTAAGACTTCAGAGTGGGTCAAGCGGGAGTTACGGTTTGAAGCAATGGTTCAGGAAGTTGAGAGTCGGGCGGCTCTGGCTCGACTTGATTTGGAGCATAGCGGAGCAGTGGATGATAATTTGCTGGATTTGTACAACGAGCGCCTGAACCGATTCAATTCCATTTATTAAACCACCAATTTTGGGTTAAGCGTACGCTGAATAAGCTTACCCCGAGATTGGCGTGTAAAGCCGTCCGGAATGATCTCCAGATTGCGCAGTCGAGCCAATGTAAAGAACGACCTGACGCATATCGAAAGGCAAATTTTGCGGGAGCTAAAACGCTACAAGCTCGTGATGAGGATCGTCACACAGAAGCTACTCTGGTTAAGTCGCCGTTCGCTCCGGAAGTACATCACTAACGATCTTAACTATCTCTCTCTACTACGAACTTACGTTACCTAAAGACCCTGCATGGTACTAAAGAGACAAAAAAAACAGGCAATAAATTATACATGAAATGAGCAGCAATCATTTCAGCACAAAATATACTGTAAGCCAGTTAGTTAGGATCATAACAGTAAGGTAATTATTGTCTAATTATCCTATCATATTTGACAAACACAAAATATTTCACATTAAAAATAGATTAAAATTTAATTAAAGCTTAATCTTGACGAACATTCATGTATGTCACTTATAGTGCACGAAAAGTACCCATTATATAGTCAAATTTTTATTTTACATAACTATTTCAATAATATATAGATTTATAAAAAATACCAAATTACCATAACGCTAAGTATATGTTTCCGTTTAATATGTTTAATAAACAAGGGCTAATTGGCGAAAAATGGGAATATTTATCCAATGGATTTTTAGGTACATTTGCTTTCTCAGAGTATGACAATACACCATCCTCTCTAAATTAATTACCTCCCTGATGGTTACTATAGCATTCTCGGGGAACGTACACTTCTCATAGTTAACAATAAGGATAGACTAGTTCTCTGCTCATAAGTATCACGAGTAGATACTATCTAAAGTCAGGTCATTTCCTTAGACAATTCATCGTTGGATGTTGTCTTAAGATCTTAAAAAAATCAAGATTAGTACTCTTCTACTCTCAGGTAGTTTTAGAAGACTATTGCCCGAATATACCAGCACAAACTGACGCTCGGCCTCATAGCTCCCTATAGGCCCGTTACAAGCGCTTAGCTATTTATTTAGAAAACTCTGAAAATGGTTAACGTTAAACACTCAGCAGAGTGGTAAGTGAGCCATGCCTAAACGAGTCGCTTCGGTCCGGAATTGTATCAATTACGAGCAATCAGTTAAAATTTCATTTAGTCAATCTCTTTTCATTTAACCACCACCCCTTTACATGAAAACTGCAATTCCAAGTATCAAATTACTCTTTTACGGGTTTTGTCTGGCGACGGTCCTGTACAATTGTAAAACAAAGGATGTTGACTCGCTTACACCTTTTACCTATACGTTTAAGGGCCTGGACGCAAAACTACCCGACGTTAAGACTACAACTCCTGCGGCTGTTTCAGTAACGGCTGCCACAGTGACTTCATCAACGGCAGCGGCTGCCGTTACTGCTGGTGTGGCAGGTATCACAGCCAGCGGACAAGTACCCGCGTCTGTACAGCAGGCGACCACAAACGTAGCGAAAGCTGTTTCACCTGATAAGGCAACGGCAATAAGTGCCGAATTTACACCTGGTGTTATTGCGACACTAACCAGCACCGGCAAACTGCCTGCCAGTTTAAAGGCTGAAGTAGACGCCATAGCTACTAATCCCGCTCTGCAAGCTTACCTACCGGTATTCACATTACCGACCGTAAATGGTAAGGCCGTGGGTGGCCGGGTGGCGGCTCCGGTTACCATTGAGGTGGTGCATTCGATTCAAGACGCGGGCACTGACGCCTGCAAAGCTGCCGCTAATGCTGCGTTTGCTACTGCAAAGGCCGGTTTAGACGCTCAACGGCAAACACAAAGTGCCCCCATTAACGCAGCCTACACCCAAGCGGTATCGACTGCAAATGGTGAAGTAGCTGGCTGTCAGGCACCTATACCAGCTAAGTATAGCGCTTCCATTGCAGCTGCTCAAAGTACACTTGGTACTGCTTTAGCTGCACTAAGTTCCGCCAGGAGTATTTTGGGCGAAGAGCGATATGCGTTGCTGGTTGTTTTAAGCTATGTATCCTTCAGCCAGATTGTTGGGGGCTATGTTACGCTTCAAACGGCTGAGACGAACGCCTGTTCGTTGACTAAGGATGCCAAAATTACGAATGCCCAGACTGCTCGTGACGCTGACTTAAGCCAGATCACCAGCAACTACAATTCAGCGGTAAGTACGCTTACTACGGCTCTTGCTCAAGCGGTTGCTAGCTGCCATAACCAGGGTAACGGAGGATGAGTCCAGTCGTTTTAACGCAATAAACCTCTCTCGACTCAAATCTCATTTAACCAAAATCATGAACAAGAAATACTTCCTCATATCATTCATTGCTTTACTAAGCGGCCTGTTTGTACGGCCTTTACAGGCGCAGGTTAATTTAAAGAGCATCAGTGTGGGAGCCAGCTACTGGAAGCCTTCACTGGACTACTGGAACCAACGGTCTATGCTGGCCGATTACAACGCCGGAAAGGGCGCTACACTTTCGGGTAGCGTTATGCCAACAGTCGCCATCGAAATTGGTCTTATAAAAGGTCTGTCGATTGGGGGACGCGTTGGCTACTGGAAAAACTCGGTATCCAGCGACTTGAGCATAGCTGGTATTAATCGTACTGAAAAGTTCACACTCTCCATCATACCGGTTTCGCTGGACCTAAAGTACACCTTTGCGAAGGCAGCTACCACGACTACAAAAACGGATGGAACGACGGAAAAGACCAAGAGTCCATTTCTGACGCCCTATATCGGGGTTAGTGTTGTCCGCTACTTTATCAACAACGATTTCTCACGACAGGTGGTTGGTAATACCGGCTCTCTGAGCGAAACACAGGCAGGCAGCAATTACGGTGTGCAGGTGTTTGTAGGTGCGGAGAAACAGCTCGTAAAGAAATTGTATCTAGCCCTTGATGTACGCTACCACTTGGGCAACTACAATCAGGTTGTTAAAACGGAGACCACCAGCACAACGGAGAAAGTAAGTTTGAACGGACTGGAAGCGGGGCTTTCACTGCGGGTCAAATTTAACTAAACTACTTTTCCAGAGACTTCCCCAAAAGGGTGGACAATTAAGTTATGCCTGGCATAAAGGATACGGCTCAACCATTTGGGAAAGAAGCCTCTGGAGGTTCAGGCTATTCGTCAAACCCATTAATAAAACAGGTACCTGCTGGTGATAAAAAACGTATATAACTATACGGTAAAAAATACAGAGCTCATAAGGACCAGTAAAAAGGTTTTTTTGATCGGACTGATGCTGATAAGCGTCGGGGTTCCGACACGGGGCTTGGCGCAGGTGAATGTTTCCGGTAAAGCGGGGCTAATGTATATACCATCGGCAGAGTTGCTTGAGGATGGAACATTTTCAATGGGATATACCCTTAACCCATCGAACTATGCCTTTCGATTCAATAAAAAGAACTCGGAAAGCATCTATTTCGTCAATCTGGTGCTGCTGCCTCGGCTTGAAGTGAATGTGAATCTACTAATGCCAAATGGACCAATCAATTTTAGTGGAAAAGGTATCGGAGATCGACAGATTGATCTAAAGTACGTGGTGATGACCGAGAAAAAGAAGCGCCCATCGATGGCTATTATTCTTTCAGAACCGTTTGGCGTTTCAAGTTCACTTGTTACTTATGCCTTAGCCGCTACGAAGCATGTCGCTGTTACGAAGTCAATTAATGCCGGAATAACAGTAGGTATGGCCAGTCCGTATTCCATTTATCGAGATGAAAGTGACAGTCATAATGATGATATTTTTTCAAAATTTAGCTGGATAGACAAAAGAGACCAACCTTATAAATATTTGTCAGGGCCGTTTGGAGGGGTTAAGCTTACGTTCGCCCAAAAAGCAGGATTTATGGTTGAGTGGGATTCACAGCATTTGAACGTGGGCGCTTACGCGCTGCTGTTCAAACACTGGACTGTGCAGGCTGGCTGGCTGAATGGCGATCAACTTACACTGGGTACGTCTTATGCCTTGCGTTTGCTTCGCTTACCGAAACGCCTGATTACGAAACATGAAGGTAGTTGAACACATAGGGGCTTTGGGCCTGGACGTAAGAGCAAACGCCGTTCGAACCGATACTGGGCGCGCATTGACGCTTAGCCTACTGTTGTTCGTGTTGGGATTGACAGCGTGGCCCATACAGGAAAGTGTTGCACAAAAGCAGCGGCAAAACGGTCTGCTTTCCTACGAAAACCTATCGGTTGATAGTGTGCAACACCGGGTCTATTATGAGCAACGGCTGTATCGGAATCCGCTACTTGGGATGCTGGAACTGGCTAAACCGTTGGCCGCGCAGGGTATAAACGAGTTCGTGCCCCTCTATCAGGGGGTGCCAATTGCCCGTTACCGACTGGCCTCAACGGTTAGTACATCGACTCTATCACGACGGGAGCGGGCGGACTGGGCGAAAACGCATCTGTTCGACGCCAGGAAGTATAAACTGGATTTTCGGTTGCAACCCGAATTTACTGCGCAGTTCGGTTTTCGCGAACAAACGGTGGAAAGTAAAACGAATCTGCTGCTGCAAAGTCAACTGTACCTGAGCCGGGGATTGATGCTGAATTGGGGGGTGTTGTTTCCGATTGTGAATCACCTGGACAATCAGGCGCTGAATGTTCGGCCAGCACCAACGTACCTGAACCAGTTTCTGGCGTTGGATGGGACAAACTTCATGAGCCTGTCGGCGGGGTTGTTTTACAATGATCAGTATGGCGTTAATGTGCAGTATCGCCATGCGGACATGACAAAAAATTGGTCATTCGGGGTAGAGTCAAGCTATACAGGCTTCTACTTCTTCCCCAGGAATGGCTTCTATTACGAGTCGCTGCAAAACTTTATGCTACTGGCAGATGTGGCCTACCGGATTCCTAGGCGTGACATTACGCTGAAGCTATCGGGTGGACAATATCTCTACCAGGATCGTGGGGTACGGATAGACTTCATCCGGCAGATGGGCAATGTGGAAGTTGGTTTTTATGCACAGAAAACGGTGAATGGGGCAACAGGAGGCTTCAATTTTGCCATTCCCCTTTTCCCGGGACGTATTGTTCAGACCCAACATGTCCGCCTTCGGAGTAGCGAAGAATTTCGGTGGGAGTATGCCTATAGCCGTGGGTATAATATTGGTTCACGGTATCGGGTTGGTAATCAGCTGGATGCGCTGCTTCGGCAGTATCACAGCAGTTACTTACAGAATCAGTATCGGTAAAAGAAATTTATTAAAGTGACTTGTATGAATTTACGTAAAATGTATGGGCAGGTTGGGTATTGGTTTGTTGGTTTGTGTGTGTGCCTGACTAGTTGCATTTCCAGTAAAGAATTGGTTATGTATCAGGCAGATAGCCCTGGTAAAGATACTATCGCACTGGCACCCCGGTACATACCGACCATCAAAGTAGGCGATGTACTATCCGTACAGGTAAGTAGTTTAAGCCCGGAAGCTACGGCCTTTTTCAACCCGTACGCAGCCATTACGGCAATGTCAGGAACGGGAGCAATGCAAAATACGCAAACGACGCCAATGCCTTATATACCGGGTTACCCGGTTAGTGAAGAGGGGCAGATTGAGTTACCGCTAATGGGCAAGCTAACCGTACAGGGACTAACAAATACACAGGCGGCAGCGCTAATCCGGCAAAAACTGCTTGACTATTTAAAAGAGCCAACGGTGAACGTACGAAACCTGAATTTTCAGATCTCCGTATCGGGTGAGGTAGCCCGTCCGTCGCTCTTTTCCATTCCAAATGAGCAAATAACACTACCTGCGGCTCTGGGACTGGCGGGTGATATTACCATTTATGGGCAACGGAACAATGTTCTGGTGATTCGGGAAGAGAATGGACAACGGACGTTCAACCACCTGGACCTGACCAAACGGGATGTATTCAAATCCCCCTACTACTACCTGCATCCGAATGACATTGTCTATATCGAACCCGGAAAAGCCCGCATTGCCAACGCCGACCGGACCTATCAGTTATTACCAATCATTCTCAGTTCCCTATCCTTTATCGCCATTATTGTTAGCCGTTTTTAACACAACTGAACATGGTTACGAATCCATACACCCCCTACCAGGCCTACGAAATAGAACCACAGCTTAATGTACGTGCCATACTCATGCGGTATGTGCGCAACTGGCCCTGGTTTGTCCTTACACTGATTCTGGCGTTAGCCGCAGCTTACGTCTATCTGCTTTACCAACCACCTGTTTATAAGGTTCAGGCCAGCCTGTTGATCAAGGACGAGAAAAAAGGGATTTCGGGCGAAAGTCTGATGAAGGAGATGGACATCTTCACGCCTAGTAAAGTGGTGGAGAATGAGCAGGAAATCCTCAAATCATTTACCCTGATGAATCGGGTTGTGAATAGCCTGGGTCTCGATGTTCGGTATTATCACCCAACCAGTACGTTCAGAGAAGAAATTTATACCGAGTCACCCATTCGGTTGCTGGTGGAGGAACCAGCGTCAAAACTGTACAAGGAGACCTTAGAATTTACCTTTATAGACAGTAAAACGATAAAATTAAACGGGCACCCCTATCCCGTAAACCAAAGCATCAAAACGCCGTATGGTCAGCTACGCGTGTTTGCCCGTAAGCCCCTCAATAGCAAGCTGGAACCCGTTATTGCCACTGTATCCGCTCATGCTGCTGCCGTTGAAGGCTATCTGGCTCACCTAACCGTTGAACCAACGGCCAAGCAGTCTACAGTACTGGTGATGACGCTGGAAGAAGCCGTACCAGACAAAGG
Source organism: Spirosoma flavum (assembly GCF_042686045.1). Classification (NCBI taxonomy): domain Bacteria; kingdom Pseudomonadati; phylum Bacteroidota; class Cytophagia; order Cytophagales; family Cytophagaceae; genus Spirosoma; species Spirosoma flavum. Next base: position 1,133,663 of record NZ_JBHUOM010000002.1, on the reverse strand, counting down.
CGAGGCTATTTTGAATCAGCTCATTAACGAGTATAATAAAGAAGCCATTGTTGATAAAAATAAAGAAGCCAGCAATACACTCACCTTTATTGAAGATAGACTGGCTCTAATTTCTGGCGAGTTGTCAACAGTTGAGAAAGAGGTTGAGCTGTATAAATCAACGCAGGGAATTACGGACCTGAGCGTACAGGCAGAAACATTCCTGCTTTCGGTTAAAGAAAACGACACGCAGTTGAACGAGGTCAATATTCGGCTGAGTGGACTGGCAGACATTGAGCGGTATATTCAGAACCAGTCAAACGAGAAAGGCGTAACACCGGCTACGCTGGGGTTAAGTGACCCCATCCTGACGGGTTTATTGACGAGAATGACCGAACTGGAATTGAAACGCGAAGAAGTATCGCGGACGATGTCATCCAATAACCCACTGCTCCAATCGCTTGACAGCCAACTAAAAGCGATGAAGATTAGTATCAACGAAAACATTCAGACGATACGGCAGCAGTTGACCAGCAGCCGTACTCAGCTAGCCGTCAACAACCGGCGCATGGAGGACATGATTCGCACTGTGCCGGGAAAAGAACGTGCCTTATTAAACATTACCCGGCAACAGGTAATCAAAAACGGCCTGTATACCTACCTGCTCCAAAAGCGCGAGGAAACGGCTCTGTCTGCGGCTTCTACAGTATCCGACAGCCGACTGGTTGACGCTGCCCGTACGGGTAATGAGCCTATTAAGCCAGTTAAACGAATGATTTTTTTACTGTTTGGCTTTTTCGGTCTACTGGTTCCCGTCGGAATTATCGCGGCCAAAGATACCCTGAACAACCGCGTGTTGCGCCGGGCCGATGTTGAAGAAGCTACGCAGATACCTATCCTTGGCGAAGTGGTTAACAGCCGCCAGATGACGATTGACAATCTGGTTTTCAAACCTCGTATGCAATCCGTGATTGGCGAGCAGATCCGGGCCTTGCGCACAAACCTACAGTTTCTACGAAGCGATCCCCATAAACCCCAGGTGCTGCTATTCACCTCCAGCATTAGTGGTGAAGGAAAATCGTTTATTTCCCTGAATCTGGGAGCGAGTTTGGCCCTGGTAGACCGCAAAACGGTTATTCTGGAAATGGACATGCGCAAGCCCAAACTGCACAAGAGTTTACACATTGAGAACCGGGCTGGCCTGAGCAATTACCTGATTGGTGACGCCACCATTGATGAACTGTTGCAGCCGATTGCCGGGTATGAGAACTACTTTATCATTACGGCTGGACCCTTGCCGCCAAACCCATCCGAACTACTAAGCTCTCCCCGACTGGCTCAATTGTTCGAAGAGTTGAAGGAGCGTTTTGATTATGTATTAGTTGACTCCCCACCAATTGGTCTGGTAACCGACTCGCAGTTGATTGCGCCCTTCGCCGATGCAACTATGTTTCTGGTCCGCCATGATCATACCCCGAAAAACTACATCAGAATGGTCGATACGCTATATAAGGAGCAACGCTTCCAGAAGTTAAGTATTATTTTAAATGGTGTAGGTGAAGGCGAATCCTACTACTATAACTACAATTATAGCGATTATTACGGTGGCCCGGATAAACAAGGGCGCGTAGATAGTGGTGTCTAGACAACCTGCTTTTCTACTATAAATTCTCTGCGTCCATCAGCTTGATACTCACACGCAACGTAAACCTACCTCAGTATGCTTAGCCTAGACTCACACTACAAACCCCTGTATGTATATGCTGAGCCACGGACCCGGCACAGTGATATTACGTACCAGCGGGTGGGAAAACGAGGGTTCGATATTTGTTTTGCCCTGCTCGTTACCACGCTAATCTTATCCTGGCTGATCCCTTTAGTTGGCCTCTTAATATGCGTAGACTCGAAAGGACCGGTGTTATTCGTACAAAAACGGACGGGCTATCGGGGGAACTGGTTCTACTGCCTTAAGTTCAGGACGATGACCCATCAGCCAGAAGCTGGTTTTAAACAAGCCACAAAAAATGATGATCGGGTAACACGCATAGGCGAGTTTTTGCGACGAACTAACCTGGACGAAATGCCACAATTTCTCAATGTGCTTATTGGCGATATGAGCATTGTCGGTCCACGCCCGCACGCGGTCCAGCATGACATACTTTTCTGGAACAAGTTTCCCGACTACCGCAAGCGATACCGAATGAAACCGGGCATCACCGGTTTGGCACAAGTATATGGATGCCGGGGCGAGACGGACCAACTAATGAAAATGCAACATCGGGTACGGTATGATCGGTTTTATAATAAAAAGAAGTCTCTTCAATTAGATATATGGCTTTGCTGGTTGACCGTAAAAGCCATGATGAATGGGAATATTAACGCATGGTAAATGTTTGCTTTGTAACATTTTACAATCTACTAATTGATGTAGAATCAACATTTGTCAACGTCAAGCTTAATTCAAAATGATTTTGTGTTCTGGTACATATAATAGATCATGTCTCTAAATGGGAAAGCAATAGTCGAAAGACTGCAATGAACAATCTATGCAGGCAGCTAATAGAGTAATTAAAAATACGGGTATCCTCTATGCAAGGATGGCCATAACCGTATTTATGTCTTTGTATGCCACACGGCTGATTTTAAATGGGTTAGGAATAACTGATTTTGGAATTTTTAACGTAGTAGCAGGAGCCATATCTATGCTGACATTTTTAAATTCAGCCATGTCAGCTGCTACCCAACGGTTTATGTCCTTCGCTGAGGGAGAAGGCGATTTTTCAAAGCTGAAAAGCATTTTTAATGTCAGTATTGTACTTCATATCATCATTGCAATCCTAGTATTTCTGGTTTTGGAAGGTGTGGGTTATTTCTTGTTCAATGGCATTTTAAAGATTCCTGAATCAAGAATGGAAGTAACTAAGATAATCTTCCAATTTATGATCGTCAGTACACTCTTGACCATCATCTCTGTACCTTATGATGCCGTAATCAGTGCTCATGAAAACATGCTTCTATTTGCAATACTTGGAATCATAGAGTCTACCCTTAAACTGGCTATTGCCCTGTATATTACCTACACCCATTACGATAAATTAATTGTCTATGGATTATTGACAGCAGCGTTAACTATAACAATTTTAACCTTCAAAAGAATCTATTGCCATAAGAAATATACCGAATGCGGGATCAATATTAATCTATATTTCAACAAATCAATTTTTAGAGATATGGCCAGATTTGCAGGATGGTCACTTTTAGGCTCCTCTAGTAGCCTATTCGCGAATTATGGGCAAGGAATTGTAATCAACACATTTTTTGGACCTGAAGTGAACGCAGCTCAAGGAATTTCTTCTCAAATAAGCGGACAATTAGGTGCATTCTCGACAACATTACTCAAAGCTTTAAACCCAATTATAAACAAAAGTGAGGGAGGGGGTAACCGAAATTTAATGTTAAAAGCTTCTATGACAGGAAGTAGAATTTCCTTTTTTTTATTAATCGTTTTTTACGTTCCTGTTTTAATAGAAATGCCCTATATATTCAGTCTATGGCTAAAGAATGTTCCAGAATACGTGATTATCTTTTGTAGGTTGCTTTTGCTACGAAACTTAATAGAGCAATTAGGGATTACTTTACATTACTCTATAACAGCTGTAGGAAATATAAAAAAATATCAAATATTCGTATCTATAATAACATTTTTTCCGCTAGTCATTTCTTATATTTTGTTCAACTTAAATTTCTCAGCCTATGCATTATATGTTGTATTTTTAATTTTCTCCGTAGTTAACTTTATAATTACACTTTATTTTGCTAATGAAAAATGTGATTTATCTATATCTACATATATGAGAGATGTTGTCTTCAGATGTTTCCTAATATTTACAATACTCATTACTATATCATTTATTCCAACATTAATTATTCACAATAATCTGATAAGGTTGATGTCAGTCGTTATAACAAGTACAGTATGTTTTATAATATTAATATGGACATTAGGATTTTCTTTTGAAGAACGTTTAAATATCAGAAAATTGGCAATTACTATAATCAAAAAATTTGACTTGGATAAAGATAAAACACAAAATATATTACTAAAAAACGATTAAAAAATATAATCATTACGCTCATAGTTAAAACAAAAATCCAAAAAAACACGAATGAAAGTAATACATATATTCAACGAATTGAAGTTTTCTGGCGCTGAAATTATGTATGTGGATGCAGCGCCTACATTTCAACAATTAGGATGTCAATTAATAGCTGTCAATACAAGTACTAACATTGGTGATTATAGCCAATATTTTAGAAATGCAGGTTATGAAATACTGCATTTACCCTATCCATCATTAAAAAATATCGGAAAGAGGACAAGCTACTTTTATAACTTCATCAAGCTACTCAAGAGAGATAAAATTGATGTGGTACATGTTCACAATAGTAGTATGAAATGGGTTATGTCAATGTGTGCTTGGTTAGCAGGAAAAAAATCTATATATACTTTTCATAATGTATATAAATCTAATTGGTATTCTATTACTTATCACCAATGGTTAAGATGGAGTGCAAAAAATGTTTTTAAATGTAAATTCCATACTATCAGTGATTCTGTTTATAATAATGAATTAACCTACTATAACAATCCAACAAGTAAAGTTTACAACTGGTATAACAGTGAACGGTTTTCTCCAGGTAGCAAAGAAGAAAAGCGAACAATACGCCAGGAATTAAATATCCCAGATGAAGCTTTAGTTTTAATATCTATTGGTGGATGTAGTTCAGTTAAACGCCATTCTGAAATCATTAAAGCATTACCAATAATTTTAGAACATAACCAAAGCTGTATTTATCTTCATTTAGGAGAAGGAAGCTCAGAAGGAAAAGAGATTTCACTGGTAAAAGAATATTCAATTGAAAAGAGCGTGCGTTTCTATGGAAATCAGGCCGATGTAAGGAAATATCTTATTGCATCAGATATATATCTAATGACTAGCCGTTTTGAAGGAATTTCAATAACTACTATCGAGGCTATGGCCTGCAAAATTCCCACTATACTATATAATGTACCCGGCCTTAGAGATTTCAATAAATCAGTAGAAACTAGCATATTAATACCAGAAGAACATACATTACTAGCAGAGAAAGTAACTAGTTTATATTATGACAAAAATTTTAGTGTGATCTTAGCGGAAAGGGCTAAAGCGTATGTTGATAAAACCTTTAATCTAGAAAATAATGCTATGAAAATTTACGAGATGTATATATAATCTTTTTCAATATAATTATGAAAATATTCTATGATTACCAAGTATTTACGAATAAAGTTTCAGGAGCATCTCGAGCCTTTTGTGAAATTGCTACTTTAGCTTCACTGGAAAATTCAGTATATTTTGGAACGAAGAAATCTACAAACATATATTTAAAAGTTCTAAAACCTGATTTAAAAGAGTTTCTTCCAGGAATTAATTTCAAAGGAAAGTCTCACCTTAATAATGCTATTGAACTTAACTATAGTTTATCAATAATTAAAGAAAATAATTTTGATTTGATGCATGTAACTGGCGAAAATTGCTATTTTCTAAATTTTATTAAAAAACCATTTATAATAACCATACATGATCTGATTCCTGAAAACTATCTAAATAATGAAAAACGAATACATAATAGAGCAATACTAATTGAAAGAGCCAGCCGAATAATTACAGTCAGTGAAAATACAAAAAAGGAATTAATAAATATCTATGGTAATGAAATTGAGTATAAAGTTGATATAGTTTATCATGGCTTTACCAAGTCAAAACTTAAATATGCACATAATAGATGGGGAAGGTATATATTGTTTGTAGGCCAAAGAGCATCTTATAAAAATTTTTATTCATTTATTAAAGCGTTAATACCAATTTTGAAAGAAGACAAGACGTTGACAGTATTCTGTGCAGGAGCTCCACTTAATAATGAAGAAGTTTCATACTTATCTAACCTAAATATTGCTAACAGAGTAATGGCAGAGTATGTGAGTGATAGTGACTTATATTCTCTTTATAAGCATGCACAAGCCTTTGTATTCCCTTCTCTTTATGAAGGGTTTGGCATTCCAATCCTTGAGTCATTTGGTAACAGTTGCCCAGCGGTTATAAGTAATACCTCATGTTTTCCTGAGATAGCAGGGGATGCGGCATGTTATTTTGATCCAAAAGATGAAAAGTCCATTTCGGATGCAGTAAAAAAAGTAATTTATGATAAAGAATATTCAGATTATCTCAGAAAAAAAGGGCATGAACGAGTTGCATTATATACATGGGAAAAATCCACAAGTAAAATGATGGACTGTTATAGAAACTCAATTAAAGCTTCTCAGTCATGAAATAATTAATTTTTATTAAAAAAATGTAAAATTAAAAAACGGTCTTCTATAAGGATAAGCTATAGAAGAACATTGAAATCAACAAATAACATATTGGTATTTATTAAATACATAATGAAACATCTTATACTGTATATTGGAACATTTTTGTACTTATTCTTAACTACAAGTACAGCATATTACGTTGGAATTCAACAAGTAGGACTAGCCTCTTCTGGAATATTAATTATTTTATTTTTTTTAAAAACTTTTTCTAATAGATCATTTTTACTAAACCCCTTTTTTAAAGAGGAATATGTAGTCCTACTAATATGCACATTGATTATCTTAGTAAAAATAATACTGACAGATTATATATCAGTACAAAACGTTATTTTCTTTATAATTACCCCTCTAATAGTATCTATGTTAATAAAATTTCAGAATACTAATACTATTAATGTTCTGTGTAAATTGATAATCATTTTCTTTTTTTCAGAATGCATTCTAGCCATTTATGAAAGAATATTTGAAATTATCATATTCCCTTATGAAGAACCCAACAATATAATATCTTCAAATAATGAGAGTTGGATGTTTAGAAGCTCTGCTTTTTTAGGAAATCCTCTAACAAATGCAGTTGCCGTATCAACTATTTTAGGATTTATTATAACTAGTAAATTTAACTCATTGTTCAAAATAATTTGTTTGGCAACGGGCTTTATTACTTTATTATGCTTTAATGCACGTGGTGCTATTCTGATCTGGAGTTTATTAGGTTTACTATATTTATACACATTTATTAAGAAAAACAAGAAAAGCCCTATATTAAAATTATTTTCATTATTGGTGAGCATCACATTTTTACTAGGGGCTATTTACCTGATATTCAATACTAGTTTAGGAGGAAGGATAGTAAATCAAGATAAGATAATGGATGGAAGTGCCCAATCAAGGTTAGATGTATTAAATGCATTTAACTTTATTTCTTCCCAAGACTTATGGATAGGAAATTCAAGCAACTACATGATTGTAACAAATAAGCTGGGGGCCGCTGGCATAGAGAATTCCTATATAGTTATAATCGTTAAATACGGATTCATTATGGGTATATTATTAATGATATCCTTGTACAACTTGATTAAAAAACACGTTAAAGCATATTCCTTAGAACAAAGGGCAATTATATTACTGTCATTTATCTTGGTAGGTTCATTTAATAATTCACTGGCAGGATCACCTCCTTGGATCATTTTTTTATTATGCTCTAATACATTTAAATATTACGATAATAGTATTTTCAAACAAAGGATTATTCACACGGGAAAAATTCCAGTATTATCGATTCAACAAATAATGCTTTGATTCGAAAATAAACATTAACTGATACAAATGTTTAAAGTAAATAATTATGAAAAGAATAGCAATACTTCTCACTTGCTATAATCGTAAAGATAAAACTATTGCCTGTTTAAGGTATTTATATAATTGTATCATACCAATTGATCATAATTTTGATGTTTTTTTGGTAGATGATGGCTGTACGGATGGAACAAGTACAGAAATCAGCGAAAAATATCCTCAAGTAAATATTATAGTAGGTACAGGTTCTTTATTTTGGAATAGAGGCATGTATTTGGCCTGGACTACAGCTAAAAATACAAAGAATTACGATTTTTATTTATGGCTTAATGATGATACTATATTGTCACATCAAGCTATTGGTGAAATGTTATCGTGTGAAAAAGAACAAAATAGCAAAGCAATCGTTTGTGGTGCATTTTGTTCATCTGTAGACAGTACGTTCACTTATGGAGGAAAGACCATAGATGGAAAAGCATTAATTCCAAACGGCAAGATTCAGTCGTGTTATACAATAAATGGGAATTGCGTTTTAATCAATAAAGAGATATGTGCTACCGTTGGCCTATTAGACCCTATATATCCACATGCTATTGGTGATTATGAGTACGGTTTAAGAGCTATGAAGCATGGATTTGACCTTATTACTACACGTACTTACATTGGTCACTGTGAAGGCAATAATCTACTTCCCAAGTGGTGTTACAGCAGTACGCCTTTTATAGAAAGGTGTAAATCGCTGTACTCACCTTTAGGATATAGCCACCCAAAGTATTTTTTTATTTTTGAAAATAATCATTATAGTCTTAAACAAGCTGTAAAACATTATATGACAATTCATTTACGTTTATTAATTCCTTCGTTATGGAAGTAAAAGAATTAACTATTTTCCAAGCTGATTCATTAATTGTTAATGATCACTATAGAGATAATCCAAACTATTTAATTGAATATGATGAATCCTCGACTAATGAATATTGCATTATTTATTTTAGTAGCAATGACTTGTATTACCCTAATAGTGACATAGCTTTTTCTGAAACTATTGTAAAAAAGAATCGATTTGAATGGTATGGCAATAGGATAAATTATGGACATAAGCATATATTCTTTAGAGATATAAAGAAACAATGGTACTTGACTGGCGTAAATAATACATTAAATAGTCCAATGGAAATGGCTGAGTTTATTCGATCTGAATCTATAGGGTATAAACTTATACTTGTAGGGAGTTCTGCTGGAGGCTTCATTTCAGTAATATTGGGGCAACTATTAGATGCAGAGCGTATTTACACATTTAACGGTCAGTTTGAAATTTTATCATTGTCAAATAAATCTGATTCTCAAATTGTTAATCCTATTTTATATCGAAATAAATCTAACAGTATACTTTTGCCTTATTATGATACATTTAATTTTATACTAAAGCCTAGCTCAATCTATTATTTTCAATCATGCAATAGTGATTGGGATAAAGTACAATACAGCCATATAAATGGCGCTGCCATTAATAAAATTAGCTTTAAAACATCTAATCATGGAATTCCTTTTTTAAAATCTAATATGTCTGTAGTGTTAAACCTATCTATAAAAGAATTAAGAAAAATGTCAGGTAGCACTTCACACCCACTATTCTTTTCAATAAAAATGGTAGGTTTATTCAGAACATTAGAAGGACTTTTACCAATTGTGCAGTTTGCTTTAAATAAAATTTACATCAACACTATTCAAAAGTGGAAAAAAAATATTGATACTATATGAAAAAACTTGCTCTTTCGGCCTTTGCATGTGACCCAACGAAGGGTTCGGAACCTGGAAATGGATGGAATTGGGCTATCGGTCTGGCTAAAAAGGGATATGAAGTACATTGCTTCACTCGTATTACTGGTAAAGAGGATATTGAAAAGACTCTTAAATCAGATAATCTGATCTTTCATTATGTCACTTTGCCGTTAGGAGGTGAAAACCTTTATTTCGCTTCTAAAGCTGGTATGTACTTGTACTATATTCTTTGGCAATGGTTTGCTTATAGAAAGGCAAGCCATCTTCACAAAAAAGTTGGCTTTACCTTAGCTCATCATGTAACATGGGGCAGTACACAAATGGGGTCTTATATGTATAAACTAGGGATTCCCTTTATTTTTGGCCCTGCCGGAGGGGGTCAAATAGCACCCAAAGCTTTCAAACACTATTTCATAAATGACTGGACTTCAGAAGAAAAGAGAGAAAAAATAACCAGATGGATGTTGAAGTATAATCCAGCTTGTAAAAATATGCTTATAAAAGCTCATGCTGTTTTAGTTTCTAATCCCGATACGGAGAGAATGGTCCAGTCATTGGGTGTAAAAAATGTCATAACTACTTTGGATGCCGCCTTAGCTGATAGCTTCTTTCCGGTTAATCCTATTATTAAACAGACTACGCCGGGAAGGTTAAAGCTATTATGGGTAGGACGTTTTATGCCCAGAAAGGGTATTTTATTGATACTGGATGTCTTGGATAAACTTAAAGAATATCCTGGAATTACATTAACGGTCGTGGGTGATGGAGAAATGAAAGACTCCTTTTTGAATAAAATAGTAGAATACGGTCTAGAAAAAACAGTGGATTGGAAGGGTAGAGTCGAATATGAAGCAGTTAAGGGTTTTTACGCATCCCATGACGTTTTCATTATTGCTTCTTTGCGGGATTCTTGCCCAGCCCAATTAATTGAGGCAATGGCTTATAATATGCCTGCTGTAACACTGAATCTTCATGGCCAAGCTATTATTGTTAATGATCTAACAGGAATTCGTTGCGAATGTCCCGACCCGGAAACGGCTATTGCTGGATTAAAGGAGGCTATTTTAACTCTTTATAATAATCCCGAACTAGTTGCACAGAAGAGCAAGTCAGCTTATGATTTCGCGGTACAACAAACTTGGGATAATAAGATTGACAATATCGTACAAAATCATTATCCAGCATCATGTCTGAATTAGCGCCAATCCTACTTTTTACGTATAAACGTTTGGATACGTTGAAACAAACGATTTATGCCTTACAACAAAACTATTTAGCTAGTGAAAGTGAGTTATTTATCTTTTCAGATGCCGCAAAAACAGATTACGATATAGATATCATTAAGAAAGTAAGAGCTTATTTGTCTACCATCAATGGATTTAAACGTGTTACTATTTACGAGGCAGTAAGCAATAAGGGCCTTGCTAATTCTATTATTGATGGGGTAACTCAAATAATTAAGCAGTATGAGAAAGTAATAGTTTTAGAGGATGACTTAAAGACTACGCCTAATTTTCTTTCTTATATGAACAGCTCTTTAGATACTTATGAATATGTTCAACATGTTTTTTCTGTATCAGGTTATTCGTTCAATTTGAAAAAAATGCCAGATAATGAAAGTGATGCTTATTTTTTGAACAGAGGATGGTCTTGGGGATGGTCCACATGGAAAGATCGTTGGAACAAGGTAGATTGGTTAGTAGAGGAATACCCGGATTTTTGTAAAAGCAAAACTGCTCGAAAAGATTTTGCAAAAGGCGGTTCTGATTTAAATAAAATGTTGAAAAAGCAGATGACAGGTAAACTTGATTCATGGGCCATTAGATGGTTTTATCACCAACTCAAAATTCATGGGCTAACGGTTTATCCAACACTATCTAAGGTTTATAATAATGGTTTTGACAAAGATGCTACACATAATACAGGCTCATCAAAGAGGTATCAGCCATTAATGGATAGTGAGTATAGAAAGCAATTTATATTTCCTGATGAAATTCATCCCAATACATTTTATCAAAATCAATTTAAGAAAAAAATGGGAATAAGAGCGAGGATTATTTCTAAAGTAGAAGGCATCTTTAAACAAATATTTAAGTTTATTTAGATGATAATCATGCTCTATTATATTAAAAGGTTAAGGATTTTATTTTTAATGAAGACTAGCTGGCGTAGATATAAAATTGGCTCTGGCTTTCATGCTGGAGCTAGAGTACGTTTATGGGCAAAAGAAACTCTCGTTATAGGTAAAGATTTTTATATTGGCCGAGATTCATTAATTGAAACTGATTGCATTATAGGCAACCAGGTTATTATAGGCAATAAAGTTGGAATAGTAGGGCGTTATGATCATCATTTTCAACAAATCGGAAAACCCATGCGTCTTGCTTCTGTTATTAGGGATCTAGACTATAACTGGAAAGGTAAAGGATTAGTTACTCGTATTGATAATGATGTATGGATTGGTTATGGTTCTACAATTTTGCAGGGAGTTACAATTCATGAAGGTGCTATTATTGCGGCAGGTTCTGTTGTAACGAAAGATGTGGAAGCCTACTCAATTTACGGAGGTAATCCAGCTCGAAAAATAAAGGATCGTTTTGAAAATAAATACGATTTAGCAGAACATATTGATTTGATAAATAAACTATATAATAAAGAGTGCGAAGTAATTTATTAAATTATTTGAATCAACCTACTCTAGACCATTTTTTTATGAATCCAGAATAGGTTGATCTGGTTACCTGCGTTGGGTGATCCACTGTACACCTACGTACCATATATACAGACTATTGGTCACGGCGTACCGTTTGAATAAACGCCGGGGTTCCTGAGCCAGTCTGAAAAGCCATTCCAAGCCGTTCTGCTGCATCCAGAGGGGAGCGCGCGTTTGAAACCCCGCCAACACCAGGAGGGCACCGCCTAGGCCGATCATAACGGCTGGAATCCGCCCCCGCATTTGAGCCATCCAAAGTTCCTGTTTAGGGCAACCTAATATAACCAATACCAACCCGGCTCCCGAATCAGAGATTTGCTTACTGATCGTGTTATCTTCGCCGGGGGTAGTCTTGCGAAACGGGGGCGATAATACACCGGCTATCTGTAGGGCAGGAAAGCGTTCCAGGCACGTTTGGCTCAGTCGTTCCAGGACCTGCGGAGTTGAGCCATAGAAAAATACGGAAATGCCTTCGTCAGCGGCCCGTTGCAGGAGTGATACTGCAAGGTCCATACCGGCAATACGGTCTTGTCGGAGGCCGTATAAACCCCGTAACGCCCATACCAGTGGTACACCGTCGGGCGTCACCCAATCGGCACTGTTAACGGCTTCGGCTATGGCTGGGTTTTGCTTAGCCTCAATGACCATGTGGACATTGGCGCAACAAACCGTACGGGATTCGCGCTGATGGGCTGCGTTAATAATCCAGTCCTGCAACTGGCTATACGATCCTGGTGATAGGTTGAGACTGATTAAATGTAGCCGTTCGCTTAAAGAACGGCTGACAGCGGGTATCGCTTTCTCGTCAAGAATCATGTATACGGTGAAGTAATTAGTAGGTTACGGATTCAATAAACCAGGCATTTCTCGCCACACTACTATGTGCATGCACCGAACGGATACTTGATTTTTTACGAATGCGAATAACTGCTCTTAACAAAGAGTTATTGACCAAAGCTTTTAGCGCTATTGGCTAACATGTCAGCAATGAGTGCAGGGTATTTTTGAAGGGCTACTTGTCGCTTTCTTACGCGTTTCAGAACCTTTTACAATCGGCTCGTTATAAAACAGAAAACTGAGATGAGTAAATCATATACCAGAAATAATAAATGAAATGATTTCTGGTAGTGTCTACCTCAAAGATAGTTCTTACTTCTCTGGTAGCAACCTATTATCTGTTGAATACGAAAAAAGTAATAGTATATACGATATAGGTTCAATTGCAGGGGCCATATAGTTAGCGTAGCCTAACCCGCTGCTTACTTTCTTGTACTTAGTTGATCAATTAATTGCCAGAATGCCATACAGGTAAATGGAGCAAATACTGGCGAAAACCCTAAAGAGATATGTAGTGGATTATACTGTCCCTTTCGCTAAAACCAAAGTTTATTTCTTAAATAGTGGTATATTTCGAAATCCTATTTCAAATATGTGGATAAATCAGAAATGTCGGCCCTTTTAGGGCCGACATTTTTTGTAGGTTTACTAACTATCGTCCTTTTTACAGGTTGAAGGAAACAACTATTTCCTTCCGATAGCCCGACGGATTACATAGTAAGTTTATTCAAACAGATCCCATACCCAGCGTATCGTTAGCCAGAAAAGGCATAAAGCAATCAGTAACGTTAATGTCCAAGGACCTGGCAATAATGATTTCTTTGTCATGATAATTACCACCAATAATCGAAAAGTCTACCAAAAATAAACAAATAGTTTATCTTTTTAAATAAACACATACAAATAAAATACGTGTTACGTTGAAAACGAATACCGGTTATCAATAAACGCATCAGGCTCTTTTATGTTTGCGACGAAGGTGAAACAGGATAGTACACAACAAATAGGATAAGACAAAAGGTCTTTTTTGCTTATCCTTATACGGGAAGTGAACGGGCCTATTCGATTTTGCTCGCTCCTGAAGACAAAAAACTGATTCAGACCGAATCAGTTTTTTGTCTTCAGGTAATTAACGTTAATCGGGTGGCTGGTGAATTATGTCCTGTATTTCTTTAGGGTTCGATTATGCCTGCCTCCTCACCGGCAGGGTAGCCTTAAATTCGGTCGCGCAATGACTGACTAAATCAGGCTGTTTATTTAATAACGACCGGAAACTTGGTGTCTAAATCCGACGAGCCGGGGGCAGCTGTCCCATTTTTCACATTTGGCTGGTGACGCAACACCACGTTCAGGGTTCCGGTGCTGGCTGCTTTGGTCACCACCTCAAACGTCAGTCCAACTGAATACGGCCCCGGCGATGGATTTGTATCTTTATCGGTATTGGTCACCGTCAGGTTCAGGCCCGTGCTGGGCGTGTAAACGAATAGATGTTCATTAAGCTTCTCTCTGATTTCTTCCGTTGCGTCGAGCGTGGGCGTCTTTGTCTTGTCGAGAAGCGAAACGACACCCGAGTAGGTTGCATTGGCGGTCAGCGTCAGCGTTGCCTTGCTAAAGTCGGCGGTAGTGTTCAGGTTTTCGACGGTGGCTGTCACAATATCACCCGGAAGTGCCTTATTGGTCAGGGTTAGCGTGGCCGTTGTGATGGCTTCGTTATCGTCGGTTGGCGCGACAGTCTGTTCGTCTTTGTTGCAGCTTCCCAGCAACAGTCCTACTGGAATCAGCAGCAGGAAGGATTTTTTCAGGACGTGAATCATAGATATATAAGTGGTTGTAAAGAAAATAGAAACTGACTTAACTACCTGTGCCAAAAGGCAGGCGGAGCTTTAAACTGAGGTTTCGACCAGGTTCATTGGCGAAATATCGGAAGCGGTTCAGGTAATCCCGGTACGCGATGTTAGCCAGATTGGTACCGCTCAAAATCACGCTCAACGGATGCCCGCTTACCTGCGCGACAAAACCCAGTTCGGCACCCAGCAGAAAATAAGCGGGCGGAGGGGGCGAAAAATCGCCTGTAAAAATGATCGCTCCATTTTCCTGTCGGGTTGTCACGGCGGGAGCGCGGTTTTGTCGGGACACATAAAGGGCATTCAGCGACGCATAGAGTTTCGACAATTTCCCCCACCGCAACCAATCGTAACGCAGGCTATTGTCGGAGCGATTTGGGGGAATGAATACGAGAAAATCATGGTCTGTCCGATTGTAAGCAAACAAGAGTGAGTTCTTGGTCGTAAGCGTTAGCTGATCCGTGAGTTTGTAGGTCAACGTCGCATCGATTCCCCGAAATATGGCCTGCACCTGCGTGTACGTGTATGACGGAAATGCGCCCCGCTGCCGGACAACCGGCACAGAATCGGGCTTCAGGTAGATGTAATTGTCGATCCGATTGCTATATATGCCAATCTCGCCACTCAGCCGTTTGCCCGCGTAGGCCAGCACAAGGTTACTGTTATACGCCTGCTCAGGTTGCAGATTTGGGTTGCCCCGTTCGTAAGCGACTGCGCTCTGGTGCAGCCCATCCGAATATAAATCAGCCACGTTGGGCGCGCGCCAGGCTGTACTAAGATTAGCGGTCAGAGTTAATTCGGGCCGAAGTTGGTAAGCTGCTCCCAACGAGCCATTGGCGTTTTGCCAGTTGTGAGTTTTGTAGTAAGTTTGCTTCGATACATCATCGAGGAAGTAAGCCCGAAGCCATCGGAAATCATACCGCAAGCCGCCTTCCAGTGTCAGGCGGCCAACGGCATAGCGTTCGATAGCGAACAAGCCCGCGCCATAATTTCGGAAATTAGGAATCAAAAACAGGTACTGCCGTACGTTGCCCTGCGTGATCCCGTTGAATCCTGCACTACCTGACCATACACCGGCGTGTGAGCCACCAGCATTTTTATTTTTAATGGGCGCATGTTCCCAAACTAAATCAGCCGTCTGGGTAACTAATTTGAGGGACAACTCCGGCGTAGTTACCCCACTAAATGAAACGTAGTCGTACTCCTGACGGGTATTTTGCTGTTGGGCAACTGTGGCCGTCAGCGTTCCTCCCCGTTCGAAGCGAAGATGAGCCCGCGCCTTAAACAAGTTATGCTTTACCGCCTGATAGGGCCGGTCGAGCGAATACGAGAAATTGGGTTGCACCAACGGTTCAGGCCGACTGATGGCTGTATACAGATCGGCTAAGCTTCCAACCTGTGCCCCCGTAAATAACCCGATTTTAGTATCGAACTGGCTGTAAAATAGTTCTACACCAAATTTCCGGTGATCGTAATGCAAATCACCCGAGAAATTGGTCTCGTGATAGCTGGTATTTTCCAGAAAATAATTGGGCGTTTTAACATACCCCGACCGTTTCAGCGTTCCCTGCAACCGCCAGCTAAGCCCCGTTAATCTCTTACTAAAAGCGCCTTCCACCATACCGGATACCACGCCCATACCCCCGTTTGTCGCCCCAACTATATTTGCCTCCCCCCCCAGGCCCGGTTGAGTTGGCATGGCTTTCGGCTCTACCAGAATAACGCCCCCAATGGCATCGGAGCCGTACCGAATACTAGCAGCCCCTTTGATAACGGTCAGCCGGGAAGCCAGAAACTGATCGACTTGTGGGGCGTGTTCGGTACCCCATTGCTGATCTTCCTGACGAATGCCGTTATTGAGAATGATAATGCGGTTGCTGTATAATCCGTGAATAACCGGCTTGGAAATGCTAGGCCCCGTTTGAATGGAATACAGACCCGCCAGTGTTTTTAAACTTTCGCCCAACGATTGACCTCTTGTCTGATCGAGCGCGGCCCCCGACAGACTTACCTGCGTCTGAAGCAGTTGCTGGGCTTCGGAACGGTGTTCTGTCACGACTACTTCCTGCAACGTTTGATTGTCTGGAACCAACTGTACCGGGGCTACTGTAACAAGAAGATCAGTAGTAACGATGACTGATAGTGTACTGGTTTTATAGCCAATAAATTGATAATCAAGGCTATATTTCCCCGGACATAAATGAGTAAGACGGAAAGCACCAGTAGAATCGGTGACTGCGCCCGTCTTTAATTCCCGAACGTAAACCGTTGCGCCAATCAGTGGCTCATGGGTATCCTGACCCATAATCCGGCCCTGTAGCACCGTTGAACAGGAATCTGATTGTGCCCAACTCCACGAGGCCGTAGTCATCAACAGACCTATCAACAAACTTATTTTCTTTGCATCCCCCATCAGTCACCCTACGATCGTTACGTACCTGAACCCAAATTTCGCTTAATGCAACAACGTTGCAATATTAGATAAAAGGAATGATAGTACCTAAGGCAAGTCTTTTTTGTCGGATAGAAAAATTTGGAAGTAACAAAAATTTAGTCTATTCGCTGTATTCCCGACATACAAAAAGCCACACCGATAGTCGGTGTGGCTTTTTGTATTGGTCAAGACGTTTCAGTTAATGTAACACCTCAAACACCAGTTCACGCAGAATGTCACCTTCGTTCATTGTTGGGGCATCAATGCCTTTGCTACGAGCGTCGGCCCGACGGATGGAATTAATAATGGCGGCTACTTTGGACAGTGGAAATGTGCGGGCAGCGGTGAGGTAATCTTTCACAAAGTACGGATTGACACCCAACAGCGGAGCCAGTCCTTTGTCAGTCTGGTCTTTGGATGCCTGAACGAGTATCACTTTGCTAAAATAGCCAAACAACTGCGCCAGAATGACCACCAACGGATTGTCTTTCGGATTACGACCGAAGTAATCGATTATTTGATTCGCCTTTATAACATCGCGCTGAACGAGGGCTTTCTGGAGTTCAAAGACGTTGTATTCCTTGCTGATACCAACAAATCGTTCGACTGTTGCCGCCGAAATTTCTTCGCCGACATGCAGGTTAATCAGCATTTTGTCGATCTCGCTCGCCAGCCGTTTGAGGTCGTTACCAATGTGGTCGGCTAGGAGTTGGCACGCTTTGGGACTAATCTTCACCCCCTGTTCGCGGCAGTACTCCCCTACCCAATCCGGAATTTTAGCATCGTATAGTTTCTTTATGCTCAGCAATTTACCTTTAGCGGCAAAGGCTTTTACCCACGACTTACGCTCATCGAGACCCGATTTCCCTTCTTCTTTTACGTAGCACAACATGAGAATTGTACTGGCTAATGGGTTCAGCGCGTAATCTTCAAACAGGGTTTGGGTCGATTTGTCATTGATGCCGCTCATTTGCTGGGCTTCTTTAACAAGTACCAACTGCCGTTCGGCCATAAACGGATACCGGCGGGCATAATTCAGTACAGCACCCGCATCGGTATCCTTACCAAAAAGTACAAATTGGTTAAAACCCCTTTCAGCGATTGGTACGGCCACTTTTTCCAATTCCTCCGCAATACGGTCGAGGTAAAACGGCTCATCACCATGAATGAGGTAAACGGGGGCAATCCGTTTGTTACGGATGTCTTTCAGTAGAGCGTCGACAGCAGGAATCAAAATAGGGTTGGATTTGTGCGGTTCAATATTTCAGACGTTGTTCTCTTAGTGGTGTTCAGTGGTGTCGGCCGGCCGCAGCCGTTCTTAAACCCGACACCACTAACACTACTAACAAGAACTCAACGCCACTAACAAGGTTGGATTTGTCATTTCCCTCCGGAATTCAAGGTGCTGTTTTCTTGAGAACCTAACACCACCATGCCAGTCGGGAGGACAAAAGTAAAAATTTAGCGCCTTACCAAAAAGCCATGCTACGGTTCATACGAATGATGTGGCTATGTTTTCTATCTTTATCCCCTCACTTACAGACACTTTCCTCTATGAAAATCATTTTTCTCTGGTTAAATAGTCTATTTCTACTTTTATCATTTCAAACCATTGGCCAAACGCCCAGTCCGTACGAGCGCCGGGACGTATTAATTACGATGCGCGACGGCGTCCGGCTTAACACGGTGATTTATACCCTCAAAACTAGCAAGGAGCCGCTACCTTTTTTGCTGACGCGCACACCCTATGGCGTCAGTGAGACCGAAAGCCCGGACCATATTCCGTATGTGAAAGACATGGCCGACGACGGGTATATTTTTGTTTATCAGGACATTCGGGGACGCTATAAATCGGAGGGCACCTTTGAGATGCAGCGATTTACCCGCAATAAAAAAGACCCAAAGGCTATTGATGAAAGCACCGATACGTATGACACCATCGACTGGCTGCTGGCAAATATTCCCAACAATAATAAGAAGGTGGGCATGTACGGCATTTCGTACGCTGGCTGGACCAGTGTGATGGGCGCCATTGATCCACACCCGGCTTTAATGACCGTTTCCGAGCAGGCGTCACCTTCGGATATGTTTTTGGGCGACGACTTTCACCACAACGGGGCGTTTCGGTTGAGTTACGGGTTTGAGTACGCCTTCATGGAAGAAGCCACCAAGCAGGATTCCCTCTTTCCTTTTCCGAATTACGACACCTATGACTGGTATCTGAAACTAGGGTCTCTTTCGAACGTTAACAAGCTGTATTTCAAGGACAAACTTCCTTCCTGGAACGACTTTGTGAAACACCCTAATTATGACTCGTTCTGGCAGAAACAATCGCTGATTACCCGCATTGATCGCCCGAAAATTCCCATTATGAACGTAGCAGGCTGGTGGGATCAGGAAGATTTTTACGGACCACTAAAAGCGTATCAACTCTGGGAAAAGCAGGACCAGTCGCATAAAAATTTCCTGGTGGCTGGTCCCTGGAACCACGGGGGCTGGGGTAGGTCTGATGGTCGCACGCTAGGCAATATTCAGTTCGATACGGCCACGGCGGTTACGTTCCGAAAAGAGATTCAGGCCCCCTGGTTTGCCTACTATCTGAAGGGCAAAGGGTCAGGAAATTTTGCCGAAGCCGTTACTTTTCAAACGGGTTCCAACACCTGGAAACGCTACGAAACCTGGCCTCCGAAAGAAGCAGCCAAGCGTAACCTTTATTTTCAGGCCAACGGAAAACTGTCGTTTAACGCGCCCAAAGCTGCATTCGGCTCCGATGCGTACATTTCTGATCCGGCCCAGCCGATTCCGTACCGAACCCGCCCCATTGAAGCGACTTATGGACCGGGTTCCCGCTGGCGAACCTGGCTCACCGAAGATCAACGGTTTGTGCATGACCGGCCGGATGTGCTTTCCTGGGAAACGGAGGTCTTACAGGAAGACATAACGGTAACGGGCGAGGTTTGGGCCAAACTTTTTGCCGCCACAACCGGTAGTGATGCCGACTGGGTAGTCAAACTGATTGATGAATATCCGGCTCATTACCCGAAGCAACCAGCCATGGGCGGCTACCAACTGATGATTGCGAACGATGTATTTCGGGGCCGGTTTCGCAACAGTTTCGAAAAACCCGAAGCAATTCAGCCAAATAAAACAGAAACGTACACCATTGATTTACATACGATTAATCACGTTTTCAAGAAAGGCCACAAACTGATGGTGCAGTTACAAAGCACCTGGTTCCCCATCATTGACCGGAATCCCCAGAAATTTGTCCCGAATATTTTTGACGCGAAAGAAACCGATTATCAAAAGGCTACCCATACGATCTTCCGATCAGTTACGTCGCCATCGCATCTGGAATTGAGCGTTGTAGAGAAGTGATTACGCTGGAAACGTTCGCGGATAACCAGCCTCATTTTGGATACAACAATAAGAGATTCAGCTACTTTTTTCCTTGCGATTGGACTGACCTTTGCCTTGTCAAAACAAAACTCACAAATAAAGAAAACAAGGAATGAGCAGCATTAAAAAAATTGAACTGGGAAGTCAGGGACTTATTGTTCCGGCAATAGGACTTGGCTGCATGGGCATGACCAAGATTGCCGGGATGGATATTTATGGGAAAGCCGATGAAGCGGAATCCATTGCGACCATTCATCGTTCGTTGGAATTGGGCGGTAATTTTTTAGATACAGCCGATTTGTACGGTCCCTTAGAAAACGAAAGGCTGATTGCGAAAGCAATAAAAGGAAATCGAGACAGCTATATTATTGCTACCAAATTTGGGTATGAAATCGATGATAACGAACAATTGACCTGGCAGATAAACGGCAAACGGGATTATGTAAAAAAAGCGGTGGAACGGTCGTTAAAAAACCTGGGTACCGATTTTATTGACCTTTATTATTTGCACCGATTAGACCCAAATACACCAATTGAAGAAACAGTTGGGGCGATGGGAGAATTGGTTAAAGAAGGAAAAGTTGGCTATATAGGGCTGTCAGAAGTTTCATCGGCAACCATTAAAAAAGCGCATCAGACTTATCCATTGACAGCGGTACAAACAGAGTATTCGTTTTTTGAACGGAGTGTGGAAGAAGAGGGTATTTTAGACACCATTCACGAACTCGGAATCGGCTTTGTCGCGTATTCTCCGGTGGGAAGAGGGTTTCTTTCCGGTGCTATTCAAAGCCCGGATGATTTTCCTGAAAATGATTTCAGAAGAAGCATACCCCGTTTTCAGGGTGAACAATTTTACAAGAACATTGAGTTAGTCAATGCCATCAAAAAGCTGGCTGATACCAAAAACATCAGCCCATCACAACTAGCTATTGCGTGGATTATTTCTAAAGGATTTGTGCCTATTCCCGGCACCAAACGCGTTAATTATGTGACCGAGAATATTGCCTCAACAGACATAACCTTAACGACGGACGAGCTGGCTCAATTAGAAGCAATTATTCCGGTAGGCATCTCTACCGGCGACCGCTACGACGCAGCCGGAATGGCTATGGTTAGCTTATAAAACGTAAACAAAGCAAACAGAAAAGTTATCGGTACTATCGATACGGGTAGCTTTCCTGTTTGCTTTATATCTACACAAATGAAAAAAGCAATAAGTGAGCCTTACGTAATCAATTCAATTTCCGAATTGCATCGTTTACTGTCATTGCCCAAACCAGAGCATCCGCTGGTAAGCGTTATTAATCTCAGTGAAATAGAATGTTATTTAGATGAAAGTCTACAAAGTGTGATCTACAATTTTTATTCGATCTGCATTAAAAAAGATTTTAAAGGCAAAATGAAATATGGGCAGAACTATTATGATTTCGACGAAGGCATCATGACCTTTTTCTCACCCGGACAGGTGATTTCCACCATAACGGATGATGATAGGTCGCTTTCCGGCTGGTGGCTGGTCGTGCATCCAGATTTTATGCGAAATTATTCATTAGCCAAAAATATCAAAGACTATGGCTATTTTTCGTACGCAGTAAATGAAGCATTGCATCTGTCTGAGAAAGAAGAAGCCATGATAACGTCCATTATGCAAAATGTTGGACAGGAATACCACTCACCCATTGACAGCTATAGCCAGGATGTAATGATTTCACATATCGAATTATTACTCAACTATTGCAACCGGTTTTATAATCGGCAATTCATAACCCGTAAAAACTCGACGAATGACCTTTTGATACAGTTGGAAGAACTGCTTTCAGATTATTTTATTAGTGGGAAAGTGCAGGAATTAGGCTTACCCACCGTTCATTATATTGCCGAGAAATTAAATGTTTCTCCAAATTATCTGAGTGATATGTTACGAACCCTTACCGGGCAAAGTACCCAGCAGCATATACACAATAAACTGATAGAGAAGGCCAAAGAACTGATTACCACAACCTCATTATCCGTGAGCGAAATAGCGTATCAACTTGGCTTCGAATACCCGCAATCGTTTAGTAAATTATTCAAAAACAAAACGAATAGTTCACCGCTTGAATTCAGGCAGTCGTTTAACTAATTTCAATACGATAAAAATTTATGTATGTGTTAGCGAATGAAAATCGGTTCGATTGTTATCCGTTGTTTTGACTTTGAGAAAATGCTGGCCTTCTGGCAGGAAACACTTCATTATGTTCCCAGAAAACCAGCGAGTGGCGGTTGGGTTGTTCTTCATGATCCACAGGGTAAAGGACCCAATGTATCATTAGATCAAGTTCCGGATAAACGTTCAGGGAAAAGAAGTAGGATACACCTTGATTTATACACGAATAACCAGCAAGAAGAAGTGGATAGATTAGTCAGGATTGGGGCAAACCGATACCCGTGGCGGTATGGTCCCGATGATGATTTTATTGTGTTGGAAGATCCTGATGGTAACCTTTTCTGTGTGGTTCAGGTGGCAGACGAAACGTAACTAAACTACATCAGCGACGGATTAATACGCCGGGATGTGCCCCCGTTGATTTCTGCCCTTGATACACCAATTGACCCGCTACCCATACGGCTTCGATGCCCGTTGAGAGTGCGCGATTGTCGCCAATGCGGGCGTTATCCTGCACCGTATCAGGATTAAACAACACCAGATCGGCGTAGTAACCCGGCGCAATTAATCCCCGGCCTTTAAGCCCAAGATGTTCGGCTGACAGCCCCGTCATTTTATAGATGGCCGTTTCGAGCGGCATAATTTTCTGGTCGCGCACGTACCGACCCAGCACCCGCGTAAACGCGCCATATCCCCGTGGGTGCCCATCGTTCGCGCCATCAGAACAGATATTCGTGTGGGGCCAGGTCAAAAAATTGGCTACGTCAGGCTCATCCATAGATTTTCCCATAATTCCTTCTACACCACTGGCATCAGGGTTCTTTTTGGAAAACGCCGACGCTTCGGCCACTAAACCCATCAGCGTTTGAGCAGGTTTCTCCTGCCGTAGTTTGGCTATGTCACCAACGGTTTTTCCGGCATACGTCGGGTTGGCGGCAAAACGCACTAGCACCGATTGCGCCGGATCGAACAGTTGATTCACGGCGAACTCGGCACTGGCTGGGTTGGTGTAATCACGCTTCGGAAACAGCACCCGCAAGGTAGACATCCAGTAATCATACGGGTAACAGTCAGCGGTGATGTTTACACCCTCAGCGCGGGCTTTTTCCAGTTGCGCCAGCAATCGTGCCGACTGCCCCCACTTGTCGCGAAGGGCAATTTTCAGGTGTGAAATTTGGACAGGCATTTTCGTCACGCGTCCAATCTGGATTATCTCATCCACCGCATCGTCCAGCATCATGTCTTCGCTGCGGATATGGCTGATATATCGCCCACCCGAATCGGCGGCTACCTGAGCCAGTTGGATAACCTCGTCCCGGTTAGAAAAAAACGCGGCTTCGTATTCAAGACCCGTCGATAAGCCCAGTGACCCATTTTGCAATTCAGTACGCAGAAGGGTTTTCATCCGAGCGACTTCATCGGGTTTGGCCGTCCGATAAAGCCCATTGATACCCATCGCCTGTTGGCGTAACATAGCATGTCCCGTGTAACTCGCCATATTCACCGAAACGGGTTGCTGTTTCAACCGGACTTGTAACGTATCGAAAGGTACCCCGCCCCCATCCTGTCCAACGACAATGGTTGTAATACCCTGATTGACCACAGGAATTGCATCGGGTTTCAAAGCCCAGTCGTGGTGGCTGTGACTGTCGATAAAACCCGGTGCCAGCGCAAGTCCTCGCCCATCGGTGACCGGTTCATTCGGGAAGGCAGTCAGGTCGCCCGTTTCCCAGACTCTATCGTTTCGGAGCCGAACGGCTGCCTTGCGGGAAGCTGCACCCGTTCCATCAATGAGCCGAATGTTGGTAATTAACTGCGTTTTGGGTAGCTGTGGACGTTTACCGGACAGAATTTCATCGGCCATCCGACCAGCGGCATTTGTCCCGTTGGTAAGTACGATCAACGTTTGTTTTTTGTCGATATACCGAACAATCAGCGTCCGAAAACCGGCCCAACTACCCGTATGTTTCAACACTTTTCCGCCCTCGTCGATAAACCAGCCAAAGCCATACGGATACGTCTTGCCCGGTTCGTCGCTACGGGAACTGAGTTTTACCGGCGTAAAAGCCTCGCGTAACGTACTAGCCTTAACCAACTTTTCCGTATATAAAGCCTGATCCCAAACCAGCAGATCTTCGGCAGACGAGTAAACATTACCATCGCCAATAACGCCATCCAGCCGAATCAGGTCGTTAAGCACGTTTTTACCGTCCTCCCGATTGAAGCCGTACACCCGATTGCGGGGCGTTGTACTGCTCTTATAATAATAGATGTAGGTGTTCTTCAGCTTGAGCGGACGGGCAATATTTTGTTCGAAAAACGTTTCGACGGGTAGGCCACTCAGCTTAGCAATAATAGACCCCAACAGTACGTAACCCGTGTTGCAATAGTCCCAACGGCTGCCCGGTCGAAACACCAGGGGCGGTTTGTCTTGATGAAGCAAGTGAAGCATCCCGGCGTTGGTGAGCGTATCGAGCGGCCCCGTGTATTGTTGCGCCAGATCGAAATATTCGGGTAGGCCCGATGTATGCGTCAGCAAATGGCGAACGGTGATGGTATCATACGGAAAAACAGGCAGATACGTCCCCACTAATTCATCGTACCGCAGCTTTCCCCGTTCCTGCAACTGCATGATCATCATAGCGATGAACTGCTTTGAGACAGAGGCCAAATTGAACGCCGACTTGGTTGTCAGGGGTTCGTTGGTGGCTATGTTAGCCGTTCCAAGTGCCTTTGTGTAGCGAACTTTACCCTGTTCGGCTACCAGCACGACACCATTGAACATAGCACGCTCATGAAGCAGCGTCAGAGCGGAGTCGAGCGTTTTCAGGCGACCTGTCAATGGCTGGCCAATCGTCTGTGTTGGAACAGCGAGTTGCCCAATTAATGCACAAACCAGAAGGTAGCGAAACATAGAGATCATTGTATAACGGGTTTGGTAGGCGTTGGTATAATGGTAGACTGTTTAACGGCATATAGAGCAATGGCACTGCTATAGACACGTACCATCGGCAACTTAGCCATCTGTTGCAGAAAATGGGCGTATTCTTTGATGTCGCGCATAACCACTTTTAATTGGTAATCAATCGTTCCGGCCAGATGATACGCTTCCAGAACATCGGGCATCTGACGGATATGATTTTCAAATTCAGCAATATTGTCGGGTGTATAATCCGGCATGGATACGTTGCAAAACACGACTAATGGACGACCTACTTTTTCCTGATTAACCAGAGCCACATAGGCCATAATAACACCTTCGCGTTCCATCCGTTTGATTCGCTCAAAGATGGGCGTAGTGGTCATACCCAGTTGCTCGGCCAGGTCTTTAATCGTGAGTTTGGCATTTTGCTGCAACAGGGCCAGCAAACGCAGATCGATATCATCAAGCATAACACAGGCGAATCCTATTCTTTTTAGAGAACCAAAAGAATACATAAAAAGAAAAATATTCTATCATTTTAGCAATTGCGTCCTTATTCAAACAAAATCACTCAATAGTAAGAATAAAGATATACATTTATCAATAAATTTAGAATAATTAACAGATGAATAACCGAGCTATTCTTCTCACCGATGGCTTGCTGAGTACGCCTTTTGCTAAAACGGCACACGGCCTGATTCGTGGTACAGAACGGTATACCGTTGTTGGTGTGGTCGATGTACCCACCGCTGGTCAGGATGCGGGTGTCGTACTTGATGGGCACCTTCGGGACATTCCGGTTTTTGCCTCGGTCAGTCAGGCGATGGCAATGGCCGGGCCTGTTTCTTACGCCATTGTTGCCATAGCCACAAACGGGGGTATTTTGCCGTCAACTATGCTGACCGACATTAAACAGGGTCTCGAAAATGGGCTCTCAATCGTCAATGGGCTCCATGAATTTCTGAATGACAAACCCGAATTAGTCGCGCTGGCGAACCTACATAGCGGCCAACTTATTGATGTGCGCCAGCCAAAACCCCGTAACGAATTACATTTCTGGACGGGGGAGGTCAAGACGATTACCGCTCCAATTATTGCCGTTATAGGTACCGACTGCGCGTTGGGCAAACGCACTACCGCCCGCCTGATTCGGGAAGCCTGCGGTCGACACAACCTGAACGCGCAGATGATTTATACGGGCCAAACCGGTTGGTTACAAGGTGTAAATTACGGTTTCATTGTTGATTCAACACTCAACGATTTTGTGTCGGGCGAGTTAGAACACGCACTGGTGTCATGCTGGCGCGAAACTGGAGCCGATCTGTTACTCATTGAAGGTCAGGCCGCGCTCCGAAATCCCAGCGGGCCCTGTGGCTCTGAATTCTTAGTATCAGGCAACGCCCGGCATGTAGTGCTTGTTCATGCGCCCAAACGTGTGTATTATGACCATGACCCAGCCTGGGGTGAAATTCCATCTATAGAGTCAGAAATCGCGCTGATTCGGGCGTATGGGTCAGACGTTATCGCTGTAGCCCTCAATACGGAAGAGTGCAGCCGGGATGACGCATTTGCATATCAGAAACAGTACACGGAACGGCTCGGCATTCCGGTATTATTACCTTTGCAGGAAGGTGTTGACACAATTTTACCTATCATCCAGTCTTTAATCAGTCCGGCCCATGCGCATTAAATCGATTCGGGCCTTTCGTCAGAATCTGGCTCTGACCAAGCCTTACACCATTGCTTACCAAACGACCTCGGAGGTAGAAAATGTCTTCCTGGAAGTTGAACTTGAGAATGGACTTATGGGTCTTGGGGCAGCAAACCCCTCG
The DNA here is from genome assembly GCF_042686045.1 of Spirosoma flavum. Lineage (NCBI taxonomy): Bacteria > Pseudomonadati > Bacteroidota > Cytophagia > Cytophagales > Cytophagaceae > Spirosoma > Spirosoma flavum. The sequence continues at coordinate 1,106,063 of NZ_JBHUOM010000002.1, read as the reverse complement.
CTCGAAGTCGTAGGCGAATCGCCGGAACAGGCTCACCAAAATCTGCAAAGTGAGTGGATAGCGGGCTTGGTTGGGCGTGACATTCGGCTTTTTTATACGCTCATTGATGAGGCTCACCAGCAGTTTCCGAACGCGCCCGGCACATTGGCCGCGCTGGATATTGCACTGCATGATGCATTTGGGCAGTTTCTGGGTATTCCAATAGTACAGTTTTACGGGCAAAAAATTCGCTCGTTGCCTACCTCTGTGACCATTGGCATCATGAACGTAGCCGACACACTGGCCGAAGCCGCTGGATATTATAGTCTGGGATTTCGAGTGCTAAAAGTCAAAACAGGGCTGGATGCCGCCGAAGACTGCGAGCGTATTATAAAGCTTCGGGAAGTTTATGGCCACTCGATGACTATTCGCGTTGATGCCAACCAAGGGTATTCGCTGGCTGATTTACAACGTTTTCTAACAGCAACCCGCTCCGCCGATGTGGAGTTAATCGAACAACCATTACCCGTTGGCCTGGAACGTGAATTACTATCTTTACCCACTGAAATCCGCCATTTGCTAACCGCTGACGAATCCCTGAAAGGACCCGAGATGGCCCTGAAACTGGCCCATCAGCCACAGTCTTTCGGCATTTACAATATTAAATTGATGAAGTGCGGAGGTATCAAGGCCGCGCTCGACATCGCCACCATAGCCCGCCCCGCCAACATCTCCTTGTTTTGGGGCTGCAATGACGAAAGTCGAGTGAGTATTGCGGCAGCTCTTCACGCAGCCTTTGCTTGTCCGAACACCCGCTACCTCGACCTTGATGGCAGTTTAGATTTAGCTGAGGACGTAGTTTCGGGCGGTTTTATACTCGAAAACGGGATTATGCGCCCAACGGACGGAGCAGGGTTAGGCTTAACTCGTTTATCATAAGTCGTAACGTCAAACCTACCCGATGCTTCCCTATTTTCCTTTCGGCCAGCAGTTTAACGACAAAATGGGAACGGCTCCCTTGCCCGAAAGCGATAGGCTGGTTGAGGTAGACGAACATTATCAGGCTGAAATCGCGCTAAAACGTCAGCTATTGACCGAGTTGCCGGGTTATTATTACCAGACGTTACCGGGTCACGAGACAGCTCAATGGGAAGTTCTGGAAACGGTCCTGCAAAACCTGGTACGGTTCGCGCCTGACCAGTTTATCCTCCATCAAGCGGGCAATCGTTGGCACTGGATTAACCAGTTATTGACTGAAGAACAGGTCTTTACATTTGGTGATGCGGCAACGCTGCCCCTCGACCCGCTCGATTGGGTAGGACGACAAGTACAGGAAGACCTCATTCTGCTCACGGGTACAGAGGCCGCGCTGGTTGCCGGTCAGCTTTGTTTTGGTAACGGCTGGTGTCTGGACGAAAAGGTAGGATTACCCTTCTGGCAGATTCATGCGCCGATTATTCCAATTGTGGAGCCCATGATGCAAGCCGCCCAGAAACTCATGGAACGGCTACCCGTTGGCCGTCCGGTTTTACGAATCAACTGGAGTGTAAAAGTAACCGATCAATTGGACATGACCAGCCGCCACACGCCCGCGCTTGATCAACTCCTGGCCGACCGGCTTCCTTACCTGACACCTGAAACCATTGGCGAACATATATACATTCGTATCGAACGCCAAACCCTCACCCGAATGCCCCAATCAGGTGCCATTTTGTTCGGCATCCATACGCATCAGAATCTACTCGCCCATGAAGCCACCGACCAGGCCCGAGCCGACCGCATGGCTAAGGTGTTTAGTACGACGCCCCGAACCATGATCGACTACAAGGGAATGACTGCGTTTTTACCGGCTTTATTAAGCTATCTGAATAAACACAAACAATAAGCTTAACAGCCTTTTGTCAGTTAAATGTTTTGCAAAACCACATGTAGGCCAAATTTTTCTGTAACTTATCGAGCTATTACTAACTAATACATGATCAAACTCGCTCGTACTCTTGGCCTACGCTCAGCTATCTTATTGGTCGTCAGTGGCATTGTGGGGTCAGGCGTTTTCAAAAAGGTTGCCCCGATGGCGGCTGAGTTGGGCTCACCTTTGTTAGTTGTGGCGTGTTGGGTTATGGCAGGACTAATTAGTCTGGCTGGAGCACTCACGTATGCTGAAATGGCGGGCATGTTTCCACAATCGGGGGGCGAGTACGTTTATTTCAAGAAAGTGTATGGTCGCTTATTCGCCTTCTTGTATGGATGGGGGGCTTTTACGGTTATGCGAACGGCCACCATTGCTGCCCTCGCCCACATTTTCGGACAATCGCTAATTACCTTAACTGGTTCAGGCGGACAGTCTACCGAGCTTGCCGTACAGTTTGTTGCAACCGCGCTTATCGTTGTTTTGAGCTGGATCAATTACCGGGGCGTTTCGTTTGCCGAAGGTCTCAGCCGAACACTAATTTACCTCACATTCGGAGCCGTAGCCATCATTGCCGTACTTGGCTTTCAAGCCGAATCAGGTAGTATTGCCAATTTAACACAGTCTGTTCAGCAAACTGGGGTTAACACACGTGGTAGTTTGCTCGGTTCGCTCGTCGTAGCTTCGCTGGGCGCTTTCTGGGGCTATGAAGGCTGGAATCAGATAGCCTATATTGGGGAGGAAGTGAAAAATCCGCAACGAAATTTACCAATCGCCCTCGGAGTGGGTACAAGTATCGTTATCGGGATTTATGTCTTGCTGAATGTCGTGTATGTATATGTGCTACCCATAGATGCGCTGGCGCGTCTGGCCAGCGAACCCGGCAAAATTGCGGCTGTCGAAGTGGTACGTCAGGCTGCTGGCTGGGCTGGCGCAACCTTTATTTCTGTCTTGATTCTGGTAACAACCTCAAATTCAACCAATGCCTCTATTCTGATGCCCGCCCGGGTTTTCTACGCGATGGCCCGCGACGGGTTGTTTTTCAAAGCTGCCGCCGTCATTCATCCCAGATATAAAACTCCCTCGGTAGCCATTTTGCTACAGAGCACTTGGGCCATTATTCTGGTTTGGTCCGGGAGTTTTGACCAACTCACTGATATGCTGGTTTTTGCCTCGTTTATTTTTTACGGAGCAACGGCACTGGGCGTTCTTCTACTTCGTCGTAGACTACCCGAACAGCATCGCCCTTACCGGGTTATTGGGTATCCATTTGTACCCATATTTTTCTGTAGCTGCTGTACGTTACTCGTGATTATGACGCTCATTAACCAACCTCGCGAAGCTCTAACGGGTCTGGCGTTGATTGCCACTGGGCTTCCGTTTTACTGGTTCTGGCGGAAGCGACCGACAGAATCCCCCGTTGACGATACCGTACTTAATGAATAATAAAATAGAACAGTGATGCCGCAGATTAGTATGATTCACGCTGATAATCTCCGTGTGAATCATACTAATCTGCGGCATCACTGTTCTACGTTAATCAATAGCCGGGTACCCTTTATCGAGCCAGTCGGTCTTCAAGTTTTTGGCGATATTCAGCAACTTGTGATTGGTAAAACCCATTTCATTGAGCTTCGTGAACGCCGGGCGAACATTGGGACATTTACTGAATGGGCAGCACCCGCAATAAATCACAATAGCCCGATCTTTCGGCTCTTTGCTCAGCAGCTTTTCTAATTTCGCTATATTCTCCGCTTCTCCGGCTGGCCCAACACCCACAGATGTCTTAATTGTAGCCGCTGGCCCGATACTAATAATTAGTGGCTTTTGTGCATCTGTACTGTTAATAGTAGCCGCTAAGTCAGCTGGTTCGAGTAGTTGTTCGGGTCTCCAGGGTTCAGCCTTCTTCCAGCCAACCTGAAAAACCAATACAGATAGAAGTATCGCCATCATGGCGAGCGAAAATAAGCGTGTTTTGCGGTTCATAATAGGGAAGCAAACGCTGTGCGCGTCCGTTGAATATGTTCGACTAATGTAGGCCAAAAATTGGTAAAATGCTCGCCAATTTGGAGGTAGTATCGTTCCAAATCCTCAATGGCCGTATCCAAACCCGATGGATATGCCGTTCGGCGGGAAACGCCCTTCAGCGAACGGTCAATGCCTTCGACAAATTGATAGTTGGTGAGCCAATCCTGCCGAATCATGTAGTCGGCCATGTGAGCCGCACTCGCTGGCAAACGAGCCCGATTGGCTTGCAATGTCTTGTAAAAGTAATGAACAAAATCGGGTAGTGATTCGCCGGTAAGCTGCTCAAAATTAATAGCCAGAAAATGGTCGAAGAATATATCTACGGCGGCTCCGGCGTATTTATGGCAACGAGGGTGAAGTAACTCGCGCACAGCGGCCACATCGGGATGCGCATCGGTAAACGAGTCAATGGCGCGATGCACTCGAACACCGACAATTTCCCCAGATGTCAGGTTATGACGCGGACTGGATGGATCACCTTTGATAAAATCACCGATAAAATTACCAATGAGCAAATCTGTGTGTCGGTCCGTCAAACCGGTTCCGGAGAGGTAGCCGTGCGCCAGTATATTCATGGCGTCTTTTTGGTTAAAGGAGGCTCGGACAGCAAGGCAATCCCCTCGCCGGGCACATACCGTTCGACCGTAACACCAAACCGACGCAGAAAATCAACGCCTTCATCGGACGCAATACCTTTATATTCCGCATAGGAATGCAGGAAAATAACCCGCGCAATCTTCATACTAAAAATGATCCGGGCGCAGGAAATGCAGGGCGACAGCGTTACGTAAATAGTTGACCCCTCAATTTCAGAACCGTTTTTAGCCGCATACAAAATGGCATTTTGCTCGGCATGGAGAGCCAGCGAACATGACCCTTTCGAATCCCGTGGGCAGCCGACATCCGGAAATTCTTCGTCGCAGTTGTGCGTTCCCGATGGAGGTCCATTGTAGCCAATAGAAATAATTCGCGTATCGCGGGCCAAAACCGCCCCAACCTGTGCCTTTATGCAGTGCGATCGTCTGGCCAGATTAACGGCCAACTCCATAAAAATATCGTCGAAGTGAGGGCGGACCGACCGGTCACCGGCGAGGTTTGATTTAGCTTCAGAAATGGGCGTGTCGGTGGTACGTAACATTCAGTAAAGATAAGGCACGAATAAGGCAAATGATAGGTGTATAGGCATTTAGTCATCAAACCTAGCGCATGCTACACCCGTTTTTCCGGTAATTTCCCGCCCACTTCCAGCCTTCGTGAAACACGTTTCAAAAAGCTCCCCTGTCGAAGCCGGTAATGGGAGCCTTATTCTTACTGCCCCAAAATGATGTAAATCTTTACGTTAAGACGATACATCTTCAGTATTTTTTTCGCCAACAAACTGATGCTGCGGGTGTTTGAACAATAAATTAAACGAAGTCAGACTACCGTAAATTCGGGTAATATATTGTTGAATATTAATCTTCTCTTCGTCGTCTATTGAACTGGCATTTACACGCTGTTCGAGCACTCGAAGGCGATCACGTACCATCACAATTTTGTGAAAGAATCCATCAATTGACATTTCCTTCTGCGCCAAATCGACTCGTCCGGGTTTTAAAATTAGTTTGCCGCCTTTCCATTTATCGCCGAGCGGGACGATTTCCGTCTGGTCGATCCAGCGTTGGAGAACCCGCGTAATCGACTGTTCAACATCAAACAAACTAACCATGTCACCATCAGGTTCAAGAGCCTCGATGATGGTCAGGGGCGCGTCGAATTGGAGTATTTTCACGCCATGCTCGAGAAACGTAACGATATAACCGCTAGCTTTCAGATTGATAACGACACCAGTACCAAACTCATCGTGCTTAATGCGTGAACCAATGCCCAACAGGGTAGTCATAAAGACGATAGTAGTTAAGAATTCAGTATAGTATAGACAAACCCCGTGCCAGACTAAATTAACCGTTTCGCTTTTCTTCCGTATGCCAACTGACACTTCATTACTGCTTACTCAAAAGGACAAATTTACCCTTCCCGAAGACATTCACTACCTGAACTGTGCAACCCGTTCGCCGTTTAGCCGGACCGTTGAACAAGCCGGGCACGATGCCATTCGTCGCGATACCAATCCGTTTGGGCTGCGACCCGATGATTTTTTTAGTGGAACTGTTCGCGCCCGAACACTCTTCTCCGAGCTTATCAATAACCAGAACGCCGGAACGCTCGACCCAGAGCGGATTGCCATTGTGCCGTCGGTATCCTATGGTATGGCAGTAGTGGCACGCAACCTGCCGCGTAAACCAGGCATCAAGGCGGGGCAGCATATTGTACTGGTTGGGAGCGAATTCCCAAGCGATGTGTATGCCTGGGACCGTGTCTGCACCGAATTGGGCCTGACAGTCACGACAGTCGATATGCCAGCTGAATTTCCCAAAGGAGCCATCTGGAATGAACGATTACTGGATGCCATTGGCCCAGACACGGCATTAGTGATCGTGCCGCCAGTGCATTGGATGTATGGAATTCGGTTTGATTTGGAAGCAGTCGGGCAGCGGGCGCGGGAAGTAGGTGCGTGGTTGGCCATAGACGGGACGCAGGCCATTGGTGCCTTGCCATTCGACCTGAGCGTGATTCAGCCCGACGCGGTGATTTGTGCGGGCTATAAATGGCTGATGGGACCGTATTCCCTCAGTCTGGCTTATTTCGGCCCGGCCTTCGATGAAGGGATTCCTCTCGAAGAAGGGTGGATGAATCGGCTCGATAGCAACCAGTTTCATCGCTTGATGGATTATCAGCCCGTTTACCGTCCCAAAGCCTACCGCTATAATGTTGGCGAGCAATCTCATTTCATCCAGATGCCCATGCTTGAAGCCGCGTTGGAACAACTTCTCGATTGGCAACCGGCCCGGATTCAAACCTACACTGAGGCTCTTTTACGTGATGCCTGGCCTGCGCTGGAGAATCTCGGCTGTCATGTCGAACCAATAAACGGGAGTCGGGGGCGTAGCCATCACCTTGTTGGGCTGTGGTTGCCTGACCATGCCGACCCGATGTCTGTTCAGCAGGCATTACAGGCCGAAAAAGTGTCTGTATCAGCCAGAGCGCGGGCACTGCGAATCGCACCACACGTATACAACATACCCGCCGATGTCGATGCCCTCGTTAACGTGCTGACAAAAGTGCTTTCCAAGAACTAGCCGTTGAAGACAACGTTGGCAAAGGTCAAAACGTTGCCAACGTTGTCTTCAACAGTAACCAAGTATTTGCTACCCGGTACAAGTAATCACGCAGAATTCACTTGAATGGGTTACTGCCCGGCATTATACACTACACTTCATAAAACTCTAACGGCAGGTCGTCGGGATCAGCGAAGAAGGTAAACCGTCGGCCCGTATGTTCATCTACGCGGATGGGTTCGGTTACTATACCCTTTTCGTTTAAATGCGCTATGGCCGCGTCAAGGTCTGGCACAGCAAAGGCTAAATGACGCAATCCCAATGCTTCGGGCCGGGAAGGGCGTTCGGCTGGATTCGGAAACGAGAACAGCTCAAGTATATATTGTCCGTTCAGAGCCAGGTCTAGTTTATACGATTGCCGTTCGGCCCGAAAATACTCACCCAGAATCGACAGCCCAAGTATATTGGTGTAGAACCGTTTCGACGTTTCGTAATCCGAACAAATTAAGGCAATGTGGTGTACAGCAGACAGGTTTAGCATGAGGTTCAGGGTGTAAGCAGGGTATCAGTCAACATTGTATCAACGGCAATGCCATCTTTTGACGCTGGTAACGCCCGTTCCACTTCCCGGCGTTTGTTCCAGGGAGCCGTAGTCCGGCGTCCCATATCGATAGCGATTAAGGCGACGATGGTCGTAAAAACGACAAAAACGATAATAAAAATTCGACGGTTGCGATTCATAATAACGATACCAGTGGTGTCAGTTTTGAGAGATTCGCCATTGCGGAAACCGACATCACCTCAATTAATCATTGGGAAGCTGCTTTGGTTTAATCTCGAACGCCACACTACCGGTTCGGCCAGACACTTCGGCCCAGGTTAGGTCTTCAAACACGACGGCCACAATCTCGCCCTTGCTCATAGATCCGATGCTCTGGTGGGTTAGAAACTCCGCCAAATATGACACATCAGGATTGTGGCCCACAATCATAGCCGTTTGGATTGTATCGGGCAAGGCATTGAGAGCCGCCAGATACGCTTTGGGGCCGCCATCAAATAGAGCATCCTCTAACTGAATCTGCGCTGGATCATACCCTATCTGTTCAGCTATAACTTTAGCCGTGTCTTTGGCCCGTGGAGCGCCACTACTGATAATAATATCGGGCAGAATCGCTTTCCCACGTAGGTGATGACCCATTCGGGCAGCAGCCATAATGCCATCGGAAGTTAGTTGACGGTCGTGGTCGTCCATAAAAATAGCCCGCTCTTCGGCTTTGGCGTGACGAACGATGTAAAGTGTAATGGGCATAAATATAGCGTTGGCTTCCACCAAGTGTGTGCAAAAATAGAACGGCAATCGGCACGTAACTAACGGATGTGCAACAACTTTATGTCAGCCACCGAATAAAATCAGCGGAATAGCTAAAAGAAACCGCCATCAAACCCACTGAAACGATTTAGCCAATACAAAAACAGTGAAACGTAGCCGTTTGAATACATTTCGCTGATAGTATAAGGGTAAAACGCTTATCTACGCCAAATGTGTACTACACCCTTATGGACGATTCGGGTGACAATCCGTACTTTTGCGCCAACAACCACTATACTGGTCGCCAGTTTCGTATGAGTTATTTACCTATTCAGCAAATATTAAAGACTGCCCAAATCGGTACCGACGTGACCGTGAAAGGCTGGGTCCGCACCAAACGCGAGAGTAAAAACGCCGTTTTCATTGCCCTCAATGATGGCTCAACCATCAATAATATCCAGGCCGTAGCCGAAACAGGTCAACTTCCTGAAGAGACACTTAAGCTCATCACAACCGGGGCCTGTTTGGCCATTACCGGTAAATTAGTGGAATCTCAGGGAGCCGGGCAGTCTGTTGAAGTCAAAATTTCAACCGTTACTATTTACGGACCGGCGGATCCTGACAAGTATCCACTGCAACCAAAGCGCCACTCGCTGGAATTTCTACGCGAGATTGCCCACCTGCGCCCACGCACCAACACGTTCAGCGCCATTCTGCGCATTCGACATGCATTGGCATTTGCGGTACATAAGTACTTCAACGACAACGGATTTTTCTATTTGAACACGCCTATCATCACAGCTTCTGATGCCGAAGGTGCGGGTGAAATGTTCCGCGTAACAACATTAGATGCAACAAAGCCACCCCTGACCGAAGAGGGTAAGGTTGATTATAGTCAGGATTTCTTTGGCCGCGAAACAAACCTAACCGTGTCGGGCCAGTTAGAGGGTGAACTAGGGGCCATGGCCCTGGGAAAAGTTTATACGTTCGGGCCGACGTTCCGGGCAGAAAACTCCAACACGACCCGCCACCTTGCCGAGTTCTGGATGATTGAGCCGGAAGTGGCCTTTTATGAGTTAGAGGACAACATGAATCTGGCCGAAGATTTCGTCAAGACCATTATTCGCTACGCTCTGCAACATTGCGCAGACGATCTGGCTTTTTTAGACAACCGACTGAAAGACGAGGAAAAAACCAAAAGGAAAGAAGAACAAAGCGAACTGGGTCTGCTGGAAAAACTCCAGTTCGTGATCAGCAACGAGTTTGTGCGGCTGACCTACACCGACGCTATCGACATTCTGGTGAACTCGAAAGCCGCCAAGAAAGGGCAGTTTCAGTACGAGGTGAGTTGGGGAGTCGATTTGCAGTCAGAACACGAACGGTATTTGGTTGAGAAGCATTTTAAGAAGCCAGTGATTCTGACCAATTATCCCCGTGATATCAAGGCGTTCTACATGAAGCAGGATGAAGACCGTCCAACAGACCGTGGTAAGACCGTTCGGGCGATGGACGTGCTATTTCCAGGTATCGGCGAAATTATTGGTGGTTCACAGCGGGAGGATGATTTTGACAAACTTACGGCCCGGATGCACGAAGTCGGCATTGAACAGGAAGCGCTGTGGTGGTATTTGGACACACGACGGTTTGGATCGGCACCCCATTCAGGTTTTGGTTTGGGCTTCGAACGGCTAGTGCTATTTGTAACGGGCATGGGTAACATTCGTGATGTAATCCCGTTCCCACGGGCACCAAAGACAGCAGAATTTTAACGTAGTGCCGGACCTCTGGTTCGATTGTATAAAAATTTCACCACCGGATCAGAGTCCGGCACTACATTATGCTTGCACTCCCCATCTTTCTCGCTCTTGCATCCGGCTTTGTCGTTGTCGGGGTGTATACCGAACGTAAAGTCTCCGCCTTTATGCAAGACCGGCTAGGCCCAATGGAAACGGGCAAATGGGGAATGTTGCAGCTTTTCGCTGACTTACTGAAACTGCTTCAGAAAGAAGATATTGTTCCAACGGCAGCCGACCGGCGACTTTTTCTACTGGCTCCTACTATCATTTTTGCGTCAGTATTTGCGGGCTTTGCCGTACTGCCGCTCACCCCCGATTTGCAGGGCTCGGGCGCGGCTGTTGGTGTGTTTTACTTGATGGCGATTATTTCCTTCGACGTAGTAGGCATTCTAATGGCGGGCTGGGGCTCCAACAACAAATACTCGTTGTTTGGCGCCATGCGGTCGGTAGCGCAGATTATCTCCTACGAAATTCCGCTGGGGCTCACCATTTTATGCGTGGTGATGATTTGCCAAACGCTCAATTTACAGACGCTCAGTTTCCAGCAGGGCATTTATACCCACGAAACGAATTACCTCTTCGGCCTGAAAGCCTTGGGAATCGACGTGACAAGTTGGGGGGGTATTTTCTCCTGGAATATCCTGCGCAATCCGTTTCTGCTAATTGCCTACGTCGTCTTTTTCATTTGTACACTGGCCGAAAGTAACCGCGCACCCTTCGACCTTCCCGAAGGTGAATCCGAAATTGTGGGTGGCTTTCACACCGAATATTCGGGGATGCGGTTTGCCCTGCTCTACCTATCCGAATACGCGATGATGCTCTTGGTATCCTTTCTGGGTGCTGTATTATTCTTGGGCAGTTGGAACACGCCCTTACCCAACTTCGGCCCTGTACGACTGGCTGACTGGACGAGTGGTGCGCCCGGTACCTTATGGGGCAACCTCACGGGCGCATTCTGGCTTTTGTCGAAAGTATTCTTTGCCGTGCTGCTGCAAATGTGGGTACGCTGGACCTTCCCGCGCGTTCGGGTCGATCAGATGATGTTTTTATGCTGGAAAGTTCTGACGCCAGTGGGATTAATTCTTCTGCTGATTTCAGGAATTTGGCGGTTGCTGATGATTTAGCTTGTACCAAAATCCTACCTATCTTTACTAAGTATGAGCACAGCCGTTCAGGAAACCGACGAATAAGTCACAAGGAGCGATTTGAAATAATAAAATAAGTCAAGCATGTCCTGTTTGAACGTCGAGTAGTCAAATTTCGACAATAATAATTCTCGGCGAAGGGAGAATTTGTTTTGAGGTATCGTCCAAAAATAATTGTTATACGTATAATCAAAAAAGCCTCGTATGGCTTCTCCCTTGTGTATCACTAAAAGGTATTGATCGTTAATTTGATAAGCGTAATCGCCAATCAAATTAACAAAATTAATTACATATAAATAATCGTCTCCATTCCTGTCAGGCATGTCAAGAAATTGATCATTTTCTATCAAATTCAGCAAACGATTTAAATCATAGATATAACTTGAGTAGGTTCCATGTTCCAAACAAGATGTAGCCCATTCTTTAGAACATGTTGGGAAATCATATTTGGTAATAAGTCTCGATTCGTTGTAACATGATCTGGCTATTGGCCAGATACAGCCAACTGGCCGAAGAAGATACGGTGTGCTCGTAGTCTTTGACGATTCTCCGAAAGTAGTTCGTCCAGGCAATGCTCCGTTCCACGACCCATCGTTTGGCCACCGGCACAAAACCTTGTGTTGATTCAGGCCGCGACGCTTTCTCAAAATCGATACTCCACCGGTCAAGCTCTTTGGCAAATACACCATTGTAGTCGGACGGATTTCTATGATCTAAACAAGCACGGGGGTATATTTTTCGTCATAGTTTCGATCCTGGCGAACACAGGCAAAAATGCGGTGAACCATTTTATTCCGAACATTATTGAGAACTAACATTTTATTCTTGCCTTCACTTACTTTTCGTTGGTAATAGAGCTTTAGTTGAGGACAATGCTGAATAGCTGACATAGCGCCTAAATGCAGTAGAGACTTGACTTTCTTATTCGCCATATGACTCACTTGAGGTTTGCCTTTTCGCTGACCGGAGCTTCGTTCAAAGGGTACCACTCCGGCATAACAGGCAAATTTCTTAGGATCCGATATCGCATTAAATTCATTTGTAGCCACGATGACTTCTGCGGCAGTGATCTGGCTGATGCCGACGACTGAAGTGACACGTTCAAAAAGTCGCTTCAATTCAGGATCTTGCTGAGCCAAAGTTGCAATTGCTTTGTCGACCGATTTTAGATCCGCTTTGAGGGCTTTAAGCGATGCGGCACACGCTTGTTGGTCAGTTTTACGATCAGCTTTTTCAATAAAGCCTTTGGTGTCAGTCAAGGGGGTCTGTAACATTTTAATAACTTTGACCAGTCGGGCACGTTGCGCCGTCAATCGGTCCAGTTGAGTAATAACGGCGCGGGGTGGTGTCCATAAGCGAGCTTCGTCGCGATTTTTATAAGCAAACAGGGCAATGCGTTTGGCATCCACTTGATCAGTCTTACCTCTTGTGAGCCCTATACTTTCTTGAATATGAGCGGCTCGCTCCACCCAGATATTGGCAGACTGCTGGTGAAGTGCTTTCAGCAAGGGGTTATTATAGATCCCCGTAAATTCCATACAGAATAAGCATTGGTCTAGGCTTGTATTTGTTTGCTGACGTAAGTCTTTAAGAAACTGCGTGATACCTTTCTTATCATTAGCTACCTGTTGATGAAACAAGATTTGATTTCCTTTGGCAACCGCAAAGTCGAGGGTAGCTTTGGAGACATCCACTCCAACGAAATAAGTAAACTGCATAGTAGTACAGGGTAAAAAAACAGGGTTGACCAACGTTTAGACTCCTCAATACCTTTCTAATGGGTCGTTAGCCCGCATTTCTATTTGAAGTTAGCGTCTAAGATGTTCCGACAGGTCCCTGAATCCGTCCATAGGTCTTACCTTGCCGAAGCCTTAAGGTGTTCCTGTCGGAGTTGGTTTTCACTAGCTGTGAATGGCATTAAGTTACACGGTCAAATCTTAGAATCGTGCAACGGAGTAAATCTAAAGGCCGATGCCGCTTGATCGCCAAACATCTTTTCAAGGCGTTCGCCCACCCGCCAGAGAATAGCTACAACTAAGGCTTTGCCCAATGAGCCATCAGCCCAGTTGGCCGCATCTACATCGGCCACCCAAAGCCGCCCCTGTGTGTCCACGACAAAGGTCCGTTTACGCCCATTGACCTTCTTATTGGCATCTAGACCCCGCCATTCACCGATCATGGGAGCAAGTTTAACCGATTGTGTATCAATGCTTGCCACCGAAGGCAAAGGCTCACGGTCGGCTTGTTGTCGGTCGAGTTGGTTGAGAGCCGCGTTGATGTGTTCAAAGTAGTCGGCTTTTTTCCAGCGATCAAAATAATAGTATACGGCCTGCCAGTGGGGGAAGTTAGGCGGCAAGTTTCGCCACTGACAGCCGGTGCGTAACAACCAGAAAACGGCATCCATGATGGTACGTAATTCGTGTTTACGCTTGCGTTGAAGGTCGAAAAAAGCCGAAATTGCGGCCCATTGGAGGTCGGTCAGTGGTTCCCACTGTTTGGTCATGACTTTGTCGTTTGGCGACAACAAAGTTGGCACGACCCTCAACCTTTCTCAATTTCCCAACACGTTCTTAGTAGTAGCTGCATCAAAAGGCACTACTGGAAGGTTTAGACTAGACCGTAAAGCTTCATCCGTACTCTTAAAAAGCAGTATTTATTAGCGCTATCTAGTAAGATTTCATCGTTACCATTATCTGTTAAAGCGGCTCCCCAAACTAAATAATGAGTACTATCATCTATTCGGATTGCAATTAAATATTTTTCATAAAAATCAGAAATTTCTCTAGTAGACTTAACAGATTCCATTCGCTTAAATAGTTTACAGCCCTGATACCTATTTTCAAAAAGCTTCCGAAATATTTACGTAAAAACCGTGGGTTTTATTCCCCACTGCTGCATCGATTCGAATGTTGAGGTGTTCCTTCCGACTGATTAAATAGCGTAGACCAAGTCCGCCCGTTAGCTTCAAATCACTTATAGAGAATTCACTGGGCCTATGCGCCACATCACCGGCTCCGGCAAACAAAACACCCCCTACCCGACCAAAAAAATGTTGCCTTAATTCAGCCTGCATAATCAACGCGTCGTTGTCTCGATAACGACCGTTGTAATAGCCTCGTAGTAGCGACGAGCCTCCTAATGTAGCCGCCTGTTTGAACGGCACTTCACCAATGTTCAGGTTTAAATAAAATTGTCCGGCCAGCACCGTATTAGGCGATAGCGACCGATAATGGCGAATGTCGAACAGGTAATTGGTGAAGCCAAATTCGCTACCCAATAATGCCCCATATTCCATAAACGATACATCGGCATACCAGCCCCGAACGGGTGAGTAGATGTTGTCGCGGGTATCAACGACACTCGCTACACCTAGCCCATTTACAACACTACCCAGACCACCAATCAAGGTTTGTTCAGGTAATTGCCGGTCTGATGATCGATGGACATTAAATGTTTTAAAATACTGCTGTTGAATACCGACAAACCAACCCGGTTTCACCTTTCGCAAAAATCGATTGTAGGCGCGCAAACTTCTATAAGAAATCAGCTCTTCCTGAGCATTGGTCGTTCCAGAGCCGATACCATAATAAAGCTCGGGAAACTTCGTGTAGAGAAGCATTCCACGAATCAGATACTTTTCCTGCTTCGTGAAAATAGTATAGGTTGGCTCAATAACGGTTTGGGCGTTCTGCGTATGAATGATGGCAAAATCTATATTTGACGTGCGCGCAGTGCTGTCTGTTCGGAACAAACACACGCCCAACACACCGTAAGCGACGTGGGTTTCAGGCGTATAGAAAATTACAGGTAACGGAATAAGCTGAAACCGACGATGGCTTTCCTTTGCCGAATCGGGAACCGACATACCCTGATTTGAACGAAACGAAACAGAATGGCCAGCCCCTAAAAGCGGCAGAAAAAGCAATCCAACCCAAGCAAAAAAATAGCGCATTCGAAAGGCACGTCCAAGAATAACATATGATCGTTTTCCTCCTTTTACCTCACCAATAAAAGATGTCGATAAAAGGGAGAATCATGTTTACTATAAACGATAATAGTACGAAAATGTCTTTCAAAAATACTACAGAATAAGGCAACTATTATTGGCTAGTAAAGTTCGTTTAAGAGAATATCGTTAAAATATCCTTCTACTTCGTAAATTTGCGCCCTTTTACAGTCGTACATGTCAATTCTCACACCTAATCGAACAGGCGATTTGGCCTGGCAAACCGCTTGGCAATCACCCATATTTCGCCGAAAATTTATAATCGGTATAATTGGTGTCCTCACCTTACTAGGGACATTCCCTTACTTTTTTCACACCATCGAGCAACATAGCGGCCCAGTTCTGAATGACTGGGTGCTTAGTCAATTGCCCCCTTATGATGTATCGTTGATTATTTTTCTGGTCATCTGGGCGGCTGGCCTATTAATACTTATCCGCTCCCGGCGCAATCCGGCTGTATTTATGATGTTTGTGTATAGCTACGTCATCATCACGCTATCGCGAATGCTAACGATCAATCTGGTCCCACTCAATCCACCCGTTGGCCTGATACCAATGGTTGATCCCCTCACCAACGCCTTTTATGGCAAGGTGTACATTACCAAAGATCTATTTTACTCAGGCCACACGTCTACTATTTTTCTAATATTTCTGTGTTTGCGCCAGCGATGGGATCGGTTAATTGTCTTATTAGGTTCACTGCTGGTGGGGGGGTTACTGCTCGTTCAGCATGTTCATTATACGGTTGACGTATTGAGCGCTTTCGTGTTTACCTATCCTCTCTATTGGCTTGGTAAGAAGCTGGCTCTCAGCGGCTGGAACACCACTGAATCTAAAGTAAATCAAAACGCTTCGCCTAGCTGAAAATACAAGCCGTTGGATACGCTCTCTCCGTACCCCCATCCATAATCGACGCGGAGGTTTAGGCGTTCTTTACGGTTTAGAGCTAGTCGAAGCCCGCCACCGTAGGAATATTTTATATCTTGAAAGTTTATGTTGCTGACGTGACTGCCTACATTACCTACACCCATAAACCCTACCGCACCAAATCGCCAGAACAGGGGTACTCGATATTCGGCCTGAACGACTACCTGATTTTTGCTGCGGTAGCGCCCGTCGTAGAAACCTCTCATGCTATTGGAACCACCAAAACTGGCTAAACTTCGCAGGGGAACTTCACCCGAATTAAAAAAGCCATAGGCCTGTATAGCCAGCACTTGTTGCCGATAGATTTGAATAAACCGGCGAAAGTCAATTACGTAATTAGTATACCGGAAATTGGAACCAAAGGCTGGCGAAAAGTGGTTAAAATATATCTGCAAAAAGCCTCCCCGGTCGGGAGCAAAGGCGTTATTACGCGAATCGTAGGTTAGGCTTAACCCTGCCCCCGAAATGTGATACGGATCGCGCCCCCGCACGGCTAATTGATCAAAAAGGCCGCCAGACTGATAATCGACTGCCAACAACCGTTGGTATTCGTATATCAACCCCGCGAAAATGCGGTCTTTAAGTTTACGTTGAAAATGCAAATAGACATAATATTGCTGAAAGGTGTAAGACTCCTCATTGCGGTCGAGCGCTTCTTTTCCCAACCCCCAAAATTTATCGGGGAAATTACTGTACGACAACTGATAATTGAGAATAATACGTTCGCCGGGAAAGTAAGTCGTACCATTAATGGCGGCAATGAACTGCTTCCGCAACGAATATAATGCCAAAGCCTGTGTGTTGGATGTCCGGCTAAGGGTATCTTGCTGATTAAGCCGAAATGTAAACGAACCGGCTAACCCAATCGACCAGTCTGTTTCAATAGAGCGGGCTATTAAGGGTAGAATTAGGGTATTTCTGGTTTTTAACAGCTGATTAGGTACCGCCTGATGGGGCAGTTGAATACTATCTGGCTGGGCCAGTAGAGGACCCAAAGTACCAATTAACAGGCTGATTAACAGCGAAATCAACCTTTTATCAAGTAAAATGTGCACAACAACTAGAATGACTGTTAATTAAACTCGCATTAATTAAATCACAGCAAAGTAATCCTAAAATTGTAAATTTCGTAGATTTGGGCCTTTATTATACCGTGAAACCTGCGCCCGTCGGTCAGAGCGCGGTCACCGGTTGGCATCAACTACGGAATCTCCGAATTGCAAACCACCGATATGAGCAAATTAAACTTGCCGCCCTTTACGTTGGGCGAAACGATTACCCCCGAACAACGCCAGTTTTTCAGCAAAAATGGTGTTATCGTTTTTCGTAATTTTATTACCCCGGAAACAGTAAAATTATTCATCAGCGAAGTTGAACGAATTGAAAAAGAGTGGCTGGCCGAGGGCCGCGACAAAGTCAATGGAGTGCCGCTGAAATTTGGTCAGGATGAAGCAGGAAACCCCATGATTCAACGAATGTGTTTTCTGTCCCAGCACAGTAAGGCACTTCACGGATTTTTGCAGGACCCACGCCTTCAGGCCATAGTTGATCTGCTTCAGCCCTTCGAAGGACGCATTGCTGAAATCGAGAAAGACGGGCTTATTATGAATCACTACATCCGCACGCCTAACAGTAAATTTTCGCAGATGGGATGGCATACCGACAGCCCCCGCGACATTTTTCTGGGACAGCGTATTATGCCGATGCTTAACGTAGGCATTCACCTTAACCCCACACCTTACGAAAATGGCGGTTTGCGTGTTATTCCCGGTACGCACAAACAGGGTATCTTCAAAATGTTGTTCCGCAAAAAGTATTTCGTGGACAACGAACCCGACAAGCATGAAATTGGCTTCGACATTAACGCAGGTGATTTATCTGTTCACGATGGCCGCATCTGGCACCGGGCGCAGCAGTCCCCTTTTGTTGGTGAAGCCAGCCGTCGTCGGGTTATGTACGTGCCTGTCGTAACGGGTAAATACATGCCGAAACATGCGAATAGCAAAACGCCATTCTATCACCGGTTTATTTCAAAAGTCAACATTTAATCAGTAGCAGAAAGGAAGGCATAAGGCGCAAGTTGCTAGACAGAACTTGCGCCTTATGCCTTTTTTCACTTACGACTTTACCTCATATGGCCTACGCCCTTATTACGGGAGCCAGCAAGGGCATTGGCTTGGCCATTGCCAACGAGTTGGCCCGCCTGAAGTTCGATTTGCTACTGGTGGCGCGGTCAGCGTCGCTACTGGACCAAGTTGCCCACCAGTTAGCTACAGAACATAATATCAAGACTGACTACCTGACTATTGATCTGGCTGAAGCCGGCGCGGCTCAACGTGTATTTGACTGGTGTAATCAAAAGCAATACGCCGTTCGAATGCTGGTTAATAATGCGGGATACGGTCTGAGTGGCCCTTTCGAAAAACACTCCCTCGCCGAGCATACCGGCATGATGACTGTCAACATGACAGCGCTGGTGGAATTGAGTTATCTGTTTCTACCTCAGCTTCGACAACAGTCCAAAGCTTATATACTGAATATTGGCAGTTCGGCGGCTTATCAGGCCATTCCGGGGCTAAGTCTATATGCTGCTTCTAAAGCGTTTGTGCTTCAGTTTAGCCGGGGACTTCATCTGGAGTTGAAACGCTCGTCGGTTTCCGTTACCTGTGTGTGTCCCGGTGCTACCGATACAAATTTTGTTGACCGAGCGCAGATTGGCGACAAAGGCCGTAAAGCCGCCGAACGAGTAAATATGACGCCCGCCGATGTTGCCCGGCAAGCTGTTGAAGCAACGCTATCCGGCAAAACTGAGGTGGTCACTGGCTTTCTTAACAAAGCCGGAAAGCTGATGGCATGGTTGTTGCCCAAAGGGTTGGTCGAGCAAGCAGCCGGAAGTATTTACGAGTAAAGGCAAATAATGAACTGCCAGGGAATACTGCGCTGCCTTACAGGTAGAGCAGTACTCCTTTGATAGCAGAAATTGTATTCCGCTAATAAATGGCACTTTATTTGCACTGCTGCCGTTGTACACATATAACTTTACAAAGACGTTGGATGCTGGACCTAAATCATCACCCTATTCCATTGCCTGCCGACGTCCAGCCAACACATGCAATTTTCCGATTTATTAATTATTGATCCTATCCTGAAGGCTCTGGCCGAAGAAGGATATACCACCCCCACCCCCATTCAGGAACAAGCCATACCGATTTTATTAAGCCGCCGGGATTTGCTCGGTTGTGCCCAAACCGGTACCGGAAAAACAGCAGCTTTCGCCATTCCGATACTGCAACAACTGAACGAAGAACGCAGCAAAAACCCTAGCGGACCCCGGCGTATTAAAGCGTTGATTCTAACCCCAACGCGCGAATTAGCCATCCAGATTGCTGAAAGTTTTGCGTCTTATGGCCGCCATTTAAATCTACGCCATACCGTTATTTTTGGCGGTGTTTCGCAGCATTCTCAGGTAAACACCCTTAAATCAGGTATTGATATATTGATTGCCACACCTGGCCGTCTGCTCGATCTGATGAACCAGGGTTTTGTGGCGCTTCGCGATGTGCAGTTTTTTGTACTTGACGAAGCCGACCGGATGCTCGATATGGGTTTTATCCACGACGTTAAGAAAGTAATTACCAAGTTGCCAGATCGCCGTCAGTCGCTGTTTTTCTCAGCAACCATGCCGCCCGATGTAGCTAAACTTGCCGATACAATTTTAAATAATCCGGCCAAAGTTGAAGTGACGCCTGTATCCTCTACAGCCGACACGATTGAACAGGCCATGTATTTTGTCGGAAAAGAAGACAAGCGTAAACTGCTTGTACACATACTGGACGACAAGAACATTAAATCAGCCCTGGTTTTCGCCCGTACCAAACACGGAGCCGATAAGGTTGTTAAAGACCTTTTAAAAGCAGGTATTGGAGCCGAGGCTATCCACGGCAATAAGTCGCAGAACGCCCGTCAGCGGGCACTTTCGAACTTCAAGAGTAGAGAAACACGGGTGCTGGTCGCTACAGATATTGCAGCTCGCGGCATTGATGTGGACGAACTTTCGCACGTTATCAACTACGAACTACCAAACATTCCAGAAACCTACGTTCACCGTATTGGTCGAACGGGCCGGGCCGGACATGATGGTATCGCGTTATCATTCTGCGATGCCGAAGAAACCGATTTTCTGCGGGACATTCATAAACTCATTGGCAAACACGTTCCGGTGATCGAAAATCATCCTTACGTACTCAATATAGCCGCTTCTTCGGTTACCCCTTCTCTCGCCCGGCAGGGTCAAGGCCGTAACGACAACCGACGTGGTGGCGGTAGTGGTCGCCCAAGTAATAATGGCCGGTCAGCCGGATCATCGAACAACGGTGGTCAGCAACGAAGTCAACCTAGCCGACCTGAGAGTCAGAGCAACTCCTCTGTCCGGCGTGAAGATGGAGGTAATAGCCAGCCGCGAAGTGGCGGCCGCACTCAGCCCCAAAGTCGGGGCACTGGAAACAGCCGATTCAGCAATTCCAGTTCTGATAAGAATTATTAGTAAAAAAGCCCCGGACAAAATCCGGGGCTTTTTTGTATTAGTGCCCGTTTATAGTCATCGCTCGGTCGTAGTTGATTGATGACAGCCTAAGCGGTAGCTATCGTTTTCGCTTTTAGTGTAGATTTGTCGTACTACTCCTAAAGCCGTATGACACGATTGATTTTAACGCTCATTGCGCTGGTCGCACTAGCGGTTGGCTGGTCCCGATTTAGCCAGAACACAAGCGACACAAAACCAAACGACTACACCAACTGGGGCGAGTATCTCGGTGGACCTGACCGCAGCCATTATTCCGCCCTAACACAGATAACGCCCGAAAACGTCAGAAATCTGCAAGTTGCCTGGACGTATGCAGCTCCAGACAGTGGTCAGATTCAAACCAATCCAATTATTATTGACGGTGTACTTTATGGCGTCACGCCAACCGTACAGGCTTTCGCGCTCGATGCGGCTACAGGCAAAGAAATCTGGAAGTTCGGCAGTCCAACCAAGCAATCACTAAGTACCAGCCGGGGTGTTACCTATTGGCAGGCGGAGGGTCAATCGCGCAACGGAGAACCGGAAGCCCGTATTTTGTACACCGTTGGGTCGATGCTCTACGCGCTTAACGCCAAAACAGGAAAGCCACTGCTGAGTTTTGGACAGGGAGGGCACATTGATCTGCATGAGGGCTTGGGCGAGCAGGCAAAAGACAAATTCGTCATTTCCAATACGCCCGGCACTATCTTTAATGACCTCATTATTATGCCTGTTCGGCTCTCGGAAGGAGCCGATGCTGCGCCGGGTCCTGTGCGGGCCTTCAATGTCCTCACGGGCAAACTGGTCTGGACATTCCATACCATACCCCAACCCGGCGAGTATGGCTACGATACCTGGCCGAAAGATACTTACAAGAATACCGACGTTGGTGGCGCTAATAACTGGTCGGGCATGTCGGTTGACCGGAAACGTGGTATTCTCTACGTACCGACCGGATCAGCGGCTTTTGATTTTTACGGAGGCAATCGAAAAGGGCAAAACCTTTTTGCCAACTGTTTACTGGCACTCGATGCTCGCACGGGCAAACGACTATGGCACTTTCAGGCCGTTCACCACGATATTTGGGACCGCGACTTTCCGGCACCGCCTAATCTGTTGACCGTAACCAGCAATGGCCCCGACGGTCGGCCCCGGCGGGTAGACGCGGTGGCGCAGGTAACTAAATCGGGGCATATTTTCGTGTTTGACCGGGTTACGGGTAAGCCGCTTTTTCCAATTAAAGAGATAGCCGTGCCCAAATCCGACGTACCGGGCGAAGCAAGCTGGCCAACGCAACCCTTACCTACCCGCCCTGCCCCGTTTGCCCGGCAAAATTTTAGCGAAGCCGATTTAAACCCGTATTCGGACGAACGTGACTCGTTGCTGGCACAATATCGGCGCAGCCGCCGGGGTACATTCCAGCCGCTAAGCCGACAAGGTACATTTATCTTCCCTGGTCTCGATGGGGGAGCCGAGTGGGGTGGTGCTGCCACCGATCCCAGCGGAATTATGTATGTCAACGCAAACGAAGCCGCCTGGCTTATTGCTCTTAACAAAGCCCCGAAACAGGATGAGTTAGCGCATCTTAGCCTCGGCAACCGGCTTTATACTACTACTTGTATTAACTGCCACGGCCCCGAACGTAAGGGGAATGTTGCAAGCGGCTACCCATCTTTAGTGAATATTGGCCAACGACACGACCGGGCCTACGTAACACAGATCATCAGTCACGGTAAAGGTATGATGCCAGGTTTCACTCAGTTATCCGCAGCCGAGAAACAAGCCTTAGTAGGGTTTCTGTTTGACGATGAAAAGATTGAAGCATCTGGATCGGCATCGAAAGACAGCAAGAACCCGTATGTTCCCTACAAGATTTCGGGATACATCAAATTCACAGACAGTAAGGGACTTTCAGGCATTGCTCCGCCCTGGGGCACCCTCAACGCTATCGACCTGAACACGGGTGAGTATGTGTGGAAAATCCCACTTGGTGAAGAACCTGGACTGGCCGCAAAGGGTATTCACAATACGGGTGCCGAGAACTACGGTGGCCCAGTCGTAACGGCCAGCGGGTTGTTATTTATTGCCGCTACAAAAGACGGAAAATTCCGCGCGTTCGATAAGAAGACCGGCAAACTGCTTTGGGAAACGACTCTACCAGCGGCTGGTTTCGCGACACCGGCAACCTACCAGATTGGCAGTAAGCAGTATGTGGTTATTGCCTGTGGCGGAGCAAAATTAGGCACTAAAAAAGGAAACCAGTACGTTGCCTTCGCGCTGCCTTCTAAGTGATGTCAATGGAACACTGATTGTAATGATTTTTACTAGTTGAGATGATCTCAGGAATCATAAAAATCAGCGTTCTACCAAATTTGCAAAAAACATGAAAAACCTCTTTTATATCGGTATTGCCGGGTTATTATTGTTTGAAGTAGCAAACGTCTATTTCATCATGCCTATGCCCGGTAGTCAGCGGATGAATAGCCTCGACCTGGCTTATTTTCTATACTCCTGGCGATGGGTATTTCGGGCCGTTTTTGGATTGCTGATTATTGGGGGTGTTGTACCGGCTGTAAGACGGTCAAAATGGGGAGCTTTAATGGCGTTAATCCTCGTAGCGGGCGTTGGCTATGCGTTTAATTTCCAAATGGCTGCCGACCATATGTTTTATCAGCCGGGAAGTGTGCAACTCAAAGCGGGCAATCAAAACACCATTAAACCAGACCGGGAAATTTTAGGCATTGAGGTGAACGGACAGGCCAAAGCTTACCCTATTCAATTCATTGGCTATCATCATCAGGTATTAGATACTATTGGTGGTCAGGTGGTTATGGTAACGTATTGCACCGTTTGCCGTACAGGGCGGGTATTCAAACCTGTCGTAAATGGAAAGTCTGAGACGTTCAGGCTAGTGGGCATGGATCATTTCAATGCCATGTTTGAAGATGCAACAACCGGCAGTTGGTGGCGGCAAGCTAATGGAGAAGCGATTGCAGGAGCACTAAAAGGTGACACACTGCCCGAAGTATTCAGCGAGCAGATGACACTGAAACAATGGCTGGCACTGCATCCCGATAGTATGGTCATGCAACCCGATACAACCTTCAACGAGCGTTATGCCAAGATGTCTAACTACGAACAGGGCAAGGGCAGCAGCGACCTCACCAGGATGGATAGCCTCTCGTGGCACGATAAATCATGGGTGGTGGGCTTAACTGTTGGCAATAAAGCCAATCCAGGCGGAACCAAAGCATACGACTGGAATCGGTTGAAACGCGAACGACTCATCCACGATACGCTTGCCAACCAGCCCGTATTACTCGTATTGGCGAACGACAACCGATCTTTTTTCGCCTACAAACGCTCTACTCTTAGTGATCATTTTATTCTGCGAAATGACACACTCACAAATGGTACCCAAACGTATTCACTCGCGGGACGGTCATTGAGTTCGGGTCCCAATCTGGTCCGACTTCCGGCGCATCAGGAATTCTGGCATAGCTGGCAAACGTTTCATCCCGGAACCGCACGGTACTAATTTCAAACCTAGAAGGCAGTAAAAGTCTTGTAGGTTTGATACGTACTTGATTCGGCCTGATGACCTTCCGTTGCCTTCTTTTCTTTGCTCTGCTTTCAGCCACCAGTTTTGGGCAGCAAAACCGAATTATTGATCGTAATGCCATCGGCTGGTATGTCTATAACGGCGACCACAAACTAAGCAAACGCTGGGAATTGCATACAGAATACCAGTGGCGACGCGTAGAATTGATTCGCTCCTGGCAACAGTCGTTGGCGCGGCTGGGACTTGGGTACAAGCTGACTGATCAAGTGAAATTGGGTGGTGGCTATACATTTTTCACGACGTTTCCGTACGGCGATTACCCCGTGGCTGATGCGGGCGTGCCAACCATCGAAAGCCGGACACATGAAGATATCCAGATCAGCGATAAAGTAGGAATTATAAAGTTGAGTCACCGCTTTCGGCTCGAACAGCGATGGCTTGGGATAGGAACTGATACGAATCCGCGCCAGATCGAGAGTTGGGAATACCAGAACCGGGCACGCTATCAGATTTCCGGCACTATTCCGCTCAACGGTGTTACTGTTGATGATGGCGAATGGTATGCTAATTTCTTCGACGAATTATTTATCGGGTTTGGTCGGAACGTTGGGCAAAACATATTTAATCAGAATCGCATTTCTGGTGGTCTGGGCTATCAGATTCGGGATACGTTCAAGATCGAATTAAACTACCTCAATCAGATTTCCCAACACCCCGAAGTTGATCCAATCACGAACAAACCCGTCTTTGAAATCAACAACGGTTTCCGGTTGAACATAAAATATGATCTTGATTTCAGTGGTCAGTAGGTTAGGGCGTTTGATTAATGAACACCCATAGACCCGGTTACACCGAAATCACTTGCTATTTGCTCAGTGAGGCCACTGTTGCAGGGGCGGCACAGGTTGCTTTTTCTGACTGGCAGATGATGCAGGCGTGAGCAATACGGTGATAGCCGTTTTCGTATTGGCGGGTATTTTTACCTCAAACCCAACCAAAATCGTTCCGGGATTGGGGGTGTCGTAATCATGTGTTGGGTCAGTTGGCCACGTTTTCATCACTACGGTAGCGGGTTCCAAAACCTGAAGAATCAGCGTCTTTCCATCCTTTGTCAGCTCGGCTTTATTCGTACCCGTCAGACTCACATTGGCCGAACTGAGCATAGTCCAGCGGGCCGTTGTTTCAGTAGACGAGGTCTCGATTTCATCCCTCACAACCACGTAAGCTTTGTTTACAAGAGCCACGCCACGAGTTGCTTTTACGAGTGATTCGTTGTAAAGACTCGTTAAGTCGAATGTGGCATTCATAAATAATGGCGTGTTGGAATGACCCGTAAGAGGAGCTTTCCCGTCAACACGTTGCAGTTTATTATTGATTGTTAGTGTGTTATGTACAAAATTATTGTATCGCAACACCTGCCAGCGTTGCGAATTTTGCTGCATATTCCACAAGTCTACCCCTTTGGACTCGAGCGACTCATATTCCTGCATCCCGAAATCCATTGCCCAACGCACACCATCAGCTTCCATCACAAACGACCCGGCATCCATATGAGCGTGACTGGTTGATGGACTTCCGCCTTTTACCCCGACATAAATAGCCGACGGATCAGACCAGGAAGTGCGCATGAGCGCAACAGGCGTTTTCCCCTCACCTACCCACATCGTGGCCTTAGGTTCAGCTATTTTGGTCAAGTCGAGGCCGTTGCTCCATAATAGTGTAGCTGGCAACAGTCGATTTTTGACGTGCTGTTTTGGGTCACTGTTCATCAGGCGGTTACGTTCGACCCACAGCAGTGAAGGGTCATTTAATTTTTTGGCAAACCAGAACATGGCGGGTTGTAGCTCACCACGCAAACCTGAATCGGAGTAGTTATTGGCATTCCCTGATGGGCCGGTCATATTTTCCAGGTAGCCTGCTGTTTTCAAAAAACCGGGCTGTTGAGCAAGGCCAAAATCACTACCGAACAACTTCTCAACAGCGCTGATAAACATCACATTAAAACTCGTTCCATAGCCCCAATACCCGTACCCTTCTGGATAAGCTCCGTCCGGCTTGTAGTCTCCCATTGGCAGGACAATTGAGGCAATAGCCCGGTTGATGAGGGATTTAGACTGTTCCGGCTGGTCTTCATAAATGGCAATTGCTCCATACGTAATACCAGCATTACAAACCTGATTCCAGTTGTTAGTTATCTTAAGCCACCCGTTGTATTGTGGGTCCATCGATGGCTCAATTCCTTTTTTCAAGATAGCTTCTTTGATAACTGACCGCGATTGCTCAGACAAGTCGTTATATAGCCAGTCGTAGCCTATCGACACGGCCATTGTCATTTCGGCCACATCCAGAAAGTGAGATGGATTCCAGTCAGAAAAAGCTGACAATGCCAGTAATTCCATCTCGGCCCGTTTTAGGTACTTTTCCTGGTGGGTCATTCGCCAGGCATAGGCTAAATAAAACACCCGACGTAACCCTTCTCTGGATTTATCGAGCAGCCGCTTTCCAATCTTAATCCGTTCCAACGGGGCGATATTTACCATCGCATCACATTCTGTGAGAATAGCCTGATTCAGGCTACTCCATGTTTTATCTGACTTTATGGTACGTTTTATGATTTCCTCTTCACCCTTTAGCAGCAACAAGCGCGGATGATCGGGCAGTTTTGCGGTGGCACTGATATAACTGGTTTGCGCTGTTGCGCAGAAGTGCATCAGCAACAGTAAGCTTGTGGTTTTTATAAACGAGTAGAAATAAGTCATGCTTATAGTAGTGAGTATCCAATGAGAATAAGGCATCTTCCACTTAATGTTACTTCGACTTTCGTAAAAAACCGACTTTCTTCTCGTTTGAAGCACCATTTCAGCGGGACACGGTAGAGAGACCACAGATATTGCTTTCTTGTATCAAGGATTTAATTCATTGAAGACGCTGTGCTACTCGTAAAAGAAACCTTCTGGCTTTGGCAGTTCCTGGGCCGCTTACATCCATTGCTTGTTCATTTTCCGGTTGGCTTACTTTGTGTGGCTTTACTATTGGAGGTGATCGGGTGGTACCGTAAATCCACGGAATGGCGTGCGGGTATTACAGCCATACTTTGGATTGGAACGATCAGTTCGGTAGTGGCCGCGTCGTTAGGATTACTTTTGGTTAACCAGGAAGAATATGGTGGCGATACGGTTACTATCCACCAATGGTCAGGCCTTGCAACGGTGCTATTAGCCATTAGTACAGTAGTCGCACTTCGGTCAGGCCGGATGGCTCTGTACCGAAGTTTTCTGTTCTTAACCGTATTTGGGGTAAGTCTGGCAGGCCATTATGGGGCACTGCTAACACACGGCGATGATTACTTGACCAGCGTGCTGCCCATCAACAGCCAAAGTGAACCACTAATAGCCGGTACGACAAATTTTGAATTTATCCGCGCCAACCAGCCTATCACTGATAAACAGGTCGAAGAGTTGAATTTGGAAGTACGGTCTATTTTGGCACACAACTGCTACAGTTGCCACAGTGCTACGAAAACTAAAGGCGAACTTCGGTTAGATAAGAAAGAACTGGTCATGAAGGGCGGTAAAGATGGCGTTGTCCTGATTGCCGGTCATCCCGAAAAAAGTGAGTTAATTCGGCGAATCAAACTCCCTGCCAGCGACAAAGAAGCCATGCCGACGAAAGGCAAACGGCTAACGGATAAAGAAATAGCACTGCTCGAATTCTGGATACAACAAGGTGCACCCTGGCCCAGTGGCACAGAAAAAAGCATTTATCGGGTGGCTACTTTGGCCCCTCGCCTACCCGTCATTCCGGCTGCTACCACCGACCTATTGAACCCCATTGACCGATTCGTTAACGTTTACTTTCAGAAGAACAAACTACCCTGGAAAACCGTCGTTGATGACCGTATATATCTTCGTCGAGTGTATCTGGACGTGATTGGCTTATTACCTACCCCTCAAAAAATACAGGCGTTCACGACCGATACGCGGCCTGATAAACGAGAAACTTTGGTTAAAGAGCTATTAGCCAATAAGGAAGGTTACGCGCAGCACTGGCTCACGTTCTGGAATGATGCATTACGCAACGATTACACGGGTACCGGGTATGTTACCAACGGGCGCTTCGATATGACCAAATGGCTATATCGGTCACTGAAAACGAATAAACCGTATGACCAGTTTGTGCGGGAACTCATCAGCCCTACGAAAGAATCGGAAGGATTTATCCGTGGGATTCAATGGCGCGGAACGATAAATTCGAGCCAGCGTACCGAGATGCAGGCGGCCCAGAATGTGTCACAGGTGTTATTAGGACTAAACCTCAAATGTGCTTCCTGTCATGATAGTTTTATTAGCGACTGGAAGCTGAGTGATGCGTATGGTTTTGCCAATGTGTTTGCCGATTCAACCCTTGAGATCAACCGCTGCGATAAGCCAACCGGCAAAAAAGCTACTTCCCGCATTTTATTCACCGAATTAGGGACGATAAATGGAAAAGCCGCCACTAAGGAACGACTGCGCGAATTGGCTCAGTTTATGACTCAGCCCAAAGATGGCCGACTTTATAGAACCCTAGTCAACAGAATCTGGGCACAACTTATGGGACGCGGCATTGTCGAACCGGTAGATGTAATGGACAATGAACCCTGGAGCCAGGATTTGCTGGACTGGCTGGCGTCTGACTTTGCAACAAATGGCTACGATATAAAACGCCTGATGTATGCTATTCTTACGTCCAGAACCTATCAATTGCCGTCCATTGGTATCAAAGACGCTGAATTGATTACGGCCCCTACATTTGTTTTTGCAGGTATGGTTCGTCGGCGGCTTACGGCTGAGCAATTTTCCGACGCTGTTAGCACTGTTTTTACGCCTATCTATGCCGATACGGCCATTGTCAGCAAACTGCTTCCTAAGAATATCCAGAAAGAAATTGCGTTTCCACGAGCATCTTTAGTTAAAAATGATCCCTTCCTAACGGCCTTAGGTCGCCCGAATCGGGAAACGGTCAGCACTAGTCGAATGTCGCAGGCAAACCTTCTGCAAGCACTGGAACTAACGAATGGAACAACCTTCAATGCAGCGCTAAAAACAGGTGCCCAGAAGTGGAAACTAACTTATTCGTCACCCGATTTGTTAGTAAAAGACCTGTACTGGAAAGCGTTAGGCAGGGAACCCCGACCCCAGGAACTAGCCGTTGCCAAAAAAATAGTCGGTAAAAACCTCAGCATAGACGGAATCCAGGATTTAGTTTGGGCAATAACCCTACATCCTGAATTTCAATTAATTTATTGATAAGTAATTCTGCCTGATTGCTTACCAAAGCCAATAGTTCTATGAATATGAATTGGAATAGACGGGAATTTCTGCAAAAAGCCAGTGCGGCTACCTTATCCGCTTTAGCGGCAGGCGCTCCGGTATCCGGTCTTCTATCAGGCTGCACAGGAACCCGTAAGCCGGGGCAGACCGCCGGAACCGCCGATACGGTAATTCTCCTGTGGATGGCCGGAGGCATGGCTCATACCGAAACTTTCGATCCCAAGAAATACACGCCTTTTTCTAAGGGCATGGAAGGGAATCGGGTGCTGAGTACGTTTAAGTCGGTGCCTACTATTCTAGATGGGGTTCACTTTTCGCAGGGACTCGAATCCATTGGTAAAGTGATGGACAGGGGCACACTTATCCGGTCGTATGTAGCCGCCGATATGGGTCATATTCTGCACTCACGCCATCAATACCACTGGCATACCAGCTATGAACCACCCCAAACCGTGGCAGCCCCGCATATAGGGTCTTGGATTGCGAAGGAGTTGGGGCCAAAAAATTCCGTGATTCCCGCCTTTATCGACATTGGTCAACGGTTTACACTCGGCGAAGGGGAAGAATTAAAAGCGTTTCACACGGCAGGTTTTCTAGGCAACGAATATGGCCCTTTCTTGATTTCTGATCCGAGTCAGGGATTGGAGAGCGTTCGACCACCGGTAGGGATGGATGCGCGCCGGTTCGAGCGTCGAAATCAACTGTACAACGACCTCATTAGTGATAGTCCGGTTGGCGCGTTTGGCAGTGATTACCAAAAAGAATCGCTTAAGCGCTCTATGGAACAGGCATATATACTCCTGAATTCACCCGAAGCGAAGGCGTTTGATTTAAGTACAGAACCGAAGGAGAGTTATGATATTTACAATACCGGACGATTTGGATTAGGCTGTCTTATGGCCCGTCGCCTAACCGAAAAAGGCGCCCGATTTATCAGCGTAACGACCGAATATGAACCATTTAAGGGGTGGGATACACACGAAAATGGCCATACGCGTCTGGAAGAAATGAAGAAAATGATTGACGGACCCGTTGCTCAGTTGATCAAGGATTTAGATAAAACCGGGCATCTGGATCGTACACTCGTTATTCTGGCCAGTGAATTTAGTCGGGATATGATGGTCGAAGGCCGCCCCGGTGAGAAAGTTCAGGAGCAGGTTCAGCAGCCCGATATTCTTTCGGAGCTTAAATTTTACGGGATGCACCGCCATTTTACGGATGGATGCTCACTTCTCATGTTTGGGGGCGGCATAAAAAAGGGGTTTGTTTATGGGAAAACAGCAGATGAACGGCCTTGCAAAACCATCGAAAACCCGGTGCGTATTGAGGCCATTCACCAAACCATCTATCACGCGCTTGGCATTGCGCCCGATACCCACTATGAAATTGAAAAACGACCTTTTTATATGACACCAGATGGCGTAGCCCGGCCCGTAATGGAGTTGCTTACCTAAACTATGCACGACCTGCATCAACCCAGAAATCAGACAGCCACAAGATCATCACTTTAGTAAAACTCGTCCTTGAACACGGCTGAACTGTGTTCAAGGGCGAGTTTTATTATCTATTTCATTCCTTCCCTATTTCCCTCCTTCCATCAATACTTTTTGCATTTGCTCGGCCACGAATTGATTACCCGCTTCGTTCAGATGAACGCGGTCAGTAGTTAGAACCCCCTTTTCTTTATTCTCAGGATTGTTCTTGAGATTATATTCCAGAAAGGCTTTCCGCAAATCAACCAGCGGTAAGTTTTGCCGCTTAGCGAGGTCACGGATAAGCTGACTGTACTGATTCAGGTCGCCATCCTGCTGATTACTGAAATCCGTTTTTTCGCCGATAGTGGCTGGTGTACAGAGTATTACACGGGCGTTAGCTGCTTTCAGTTTTTTGACGACGGCTTCGTAAAATTTCACGAACTTATCAGGGTCGGTGCCAGTGCCAAACGTAGCTTTGTGCCAAACATCGTTAACGCCTACCCAAACCACGACAACATCAGGCTGTTTCGCCAGTACGTCATCGTCCATCCGCAGAAACAAATCATAGATTTTATTTCCACCGATACCCGCGCCAATCAGCTCGAACTGGTCGGCAGGCATCATTTTTTTGAGTCGGTCGATGTAGCCACCGGGGCCAACCCCAGCCTGAGTGATTGAGTCACCAAAGAAAACGACACGGGTAGGCTTGGCGAAGCTCATGGCGAGCAAACCAGCAACTAAGAGAAAAATCAGAGATCGAGAAAGTATAGTCATACCTTCTAAAGCAGCAAGCTAATAACCATTACTCATTTATTTCCTCAATTTGTGGAATGAGAGGGCTAGACAAACAGATGCCGATTGGTGGCTAGAGGAAGCCGGTAAAATCTTGATTTCTAAAAACTTTATCGGCTTCTACACAAAGTAGATGGCCTTTAATTAGGCCATTGTCCAGCGCCAGGGATGCAAAGTGGTTTCCTTGATAGTGCGATTTGTTCTTTGGCTACGATCGTTCACAAAACCATCCAGTTCTTTTTCGAGACTAGACATCCTTGCGCTAGTGAGTGGAGATATCTTCAACTGGATTGTCAACATACAAACCAGGAAATTCATAGTGAAACGTATGCATGTGTTTTACTATGGTATCGACCCAATTAAAGGTTTCAATCCCTTTATCCAGGCGCTCAAAGTACAGCGAGAAGCTCACCTGTTCAAAAGGCGATACCTTGACTAAGTGGGGTAATAACCGAATACCTTCGGCTTTGATGAAGGCAAAACTTCGATTTCCCTGTGCGGCAATAAGTTTAGTATTGGGGCTGACACCAATGTAGCCAATTGGTAAAGCCTGTTTTTTATGGGTGTAAAAGGTCTCTCCCTGATTGGTAAATTGTACGTCCAGAATCGTATAAGTTGGAGTTAGTCGGACAGCCGTGATCTTTGTTGCATTGGGCTTGGAGACTTCTTCTACAAACCAATTCGAAAAGGAATTTCTGTTGCAGCCCATTAAGATATAACACAGTAGGGCTCCAATGCAGACAGAATGCTTTATTTCCCCTGGCCAGAAGAGGCATGAAGTAACTAATTGAGCTATAGACTTATATGACTCAAAAAAGCGTTTCATAGTACATAGTAGGAGACAAGAATGATAGCAGTCTTCAACAAGTTACTTGTCAGATACGTCAGCGAGCTACCTTGCGAGTTAGGTAACGGTCTAAAAAAAAAGCTGACTATTACCTAAATTCACGCACCATTTGTTGCTACCACGTAATCCAAGCCTGATTACAAAAAGGAATCAAATAAATTGTCGGCCTAAACCGAGTAGTAGCAGAAGCCTACCCGCGCTGAATAACCTAGTTAGGCAACCGGCGACAGAGCAGAATTAATCCTTCTTAAAGTCGGCCAGCGTTCCCCGGATTGCGGTGCGCATCTTACTATTTTTAAAAGCCAGATTTCCTTCTTTATCGATCAACCTACATCGGAGCGTCACCAGAAACGGGGTATCTTTTTTGTCGAACAGCATCTTCGGTAGTAATCCCAGCGTCTGACCGGGCTTGACCGTTACGGGAAATACAACCGGCGTAGTGGCCTGCTTTTTAATCAGAATCGGCTCGGGCTGATCTCCCTGAGCAATTTCTTTCCCGTCAATAGAGACGGTATAATGAGTATCGGTGATATTAAATGGAAACTTGTTTTTGTTGGTTATTGCTACTTTAGCAGCTACATCAGTTCGTTTCAGACCCAGCTTGCCGAAATCAATATCTTCAATTTTGATTTCGGGCAAATAATAGGTGGGCAATCGACGGGTGATAATTGGGCTAAATGTGCGCTCACCCAGAATGGGTATATCCAGATCAAAGCGGCTGCGGATAGTATAGGTCGTGCTGTCGATGTCTTTTCGATCCAGCGTCTTTAGCACCTGCATCAGCTTTTTAATCTGTATTTCCATAGGTAAGGTCACCTCTGTACTATCCCCCGATTTTACCTCAATGGGCTTTGCATAAACATCTTCGATGACGGGCGTATTAGCCATCAGGATCGTGTAAGCCAGCCGACTGGCTTTAAAACCTACAGGTAACGGGTTGTCAATCAGCAGTATTACATTCACTTTGATGCGGTCATCATCAATATCCGTAATTTCGACCGTACCCATTTCCAGGTGGGGTTTAAGCGTATTGTTAGCGGCACCCCCTTCAACTGATGCCTTGTCTTTCACTCGATTATACCAAATGTAAGCCCCAATACTACCGATCAGCAGGAGTATAAGTGCAATCATCCATCCCTTTTTCATTCTGCTACGTCTTTATAAGTCCAGTACGTCAGATATAATAAACTCATTAACGCATAATCGCTAGTCGACTTTAAGTATAACAAATACCCTGTGGCACCAGGCTGAGTAGCCACCTTTTATGAGCTTCCGGAAAGGTAGCTACTCAACCTAGTGTAAAGGCTCATTCTCCCTTTTTGCCCGTTAATTGTCTATGCATGGCTTTGATGTCAGCCAACCTCATTCAGTGTTCGAAGTAGAAAAAATGGCGTGCTTCGTCACTGGTAGCCATAACCGAAAACTATGGTCGGCTGAACAAAGGATTTAGTAGGTACTAGTTTGTCGCAAACTGCGCTATTGCTCCAAACTAACAGGCATTACCTGTTCATTAAGGATACGTTGCATATGCCGCCAGGTTTGATCCCAGGACTGTTTACGTAAAAACTGATCCAGTTCTACTTCATCGTTGCCAATTGGCTTCTCCAATACCGACGAGATACCGCGCTGGAAAGCCGATACAGAATCGGCAACAACGACCCGGTCCCAATCGCCATAAGTTCGTACCACATCGCGAATTGGGGTTGACACGACGGGTAAACCAGCGGCCAAGTACTCAGGTGTTTTTGTTGGACTGATATACCGCGTTGCTTCATTGATAGCGAAAGGCATCATAGCTACCTGCCAATTGCTGAAATAAGCCGGTAACTCCTTATAATCCTTCATACCCAGGAAATGCACATTAGGCAATTGTGGCAACGTAGCGGGGTCTATCTTGACGATTGGCCCTATTAAAACAAACTGCCAATCGGGCTTCTGTTGAGCCAGATCATTAAGTAAGGCTAGGTCCAGTCGCTCATCAATGACACCACTATAACCAATCCGGGGACCCGGAATCGCTACCTGATCCAGGGGATCATCCAGACCTGTCTGCGTGTCGCTGCAACGGGCCTGGGAGAAATGATCGTAGTCAATACAGCTTGGAAATGCATATACGTTCGAATGGCGCTTTTGCTTGGCTTCGTATAAACTGTAACCACCCGTAAACACCACATCAGCCTGGCTCAGTAACCGTTGCTCCTGCTCAAGAAGTTGTGGGGACGCCCCCAAAAAGGCAGATAATTCATCCATACAGTCGTACAAAACCAACTTCGGACGAAGATGATCTGTAAAGAGAAGTGCCATCGGTGTGTAATACCACGCAATGAAATCAGTTATAGCGTACTGATCGATTAATTGATTAATCAATTGCCGTTGGAGCCGAATCGCCGATTGCTCATCGGTTCCCTGGGGCAGGTACGGCACTACAACGGTAAGATTTTCAGACACTTTTCGTATGTCAAGCCTTAGGCTTTCCTGCCAGATAGGTTCTTCTATGTACCAAACCCGACACTGGTGTGCCGCTCGGGTGAGTAGGTGCTGTGGCCGCTGATAGACAAAATTCCAGCGCAGGTGCGCAAAGCAAATTAGATCATTGAAACCCCGGCTTAATGTCGAACTTCCTACCGAAGCGGACGTACCCAGTCGAGTTGACCATTCATTTTGTAAGGGTTGATTCGGCTTTACTTTATAAGGTGAGGTTGGAAGCAATTCAGGAGTGGCATTCATAGTTGAAAGCGTCGTATTTTGTCGGGCACAATTGCTAATTTGTTTAATTAAAGAGCTTGTATATACCCAACCCGTCAGCCAGAATTTTGATGGTCCCAACTAGTCTGCAAGTGAGGGAATGGTCCTCATTTTAGGGAAACAGATTAGCGTAAAAGTTGCGTATTTGCTTAGTAAGTGGCTAGTTTTTAGCTATGTTATGTTGTATTTTTGTTATGAGAATATACATAATCAACGTTCATGAAGAGTCAATCACTTACTAACTCAGCCGCTCGGGATAACTTTAGAAATGCCAATTTATTAATCATTGAGGATAATCCGGATCATGGGATATTGATGAAAGAAGCTATTGTTCAATGCTTACCGGAAGTCAAAACCGCTCTTGTTTCTTCTGAGGAAGAAGCCCTGCTCTATCTAAACCAATGTCGCACCGAAGAATGGAATTATCCTAAACTAATTCTACTGGACCTGTACCTGCCCGAACGGCAAAATGGCTGGCGATTGCTGGAGCAAATTAAAGCGATGCCAGGGGCAATGGGTAAAATTCCCGTCGTGCTATTAAGTAGCTCGAATAGCAAAAGTGATATTTCTGAAGCCTACCAGCGCGGTTGCTCCTCGTATTTAGTTAAACCCCAGTTGGCTGCCGATTGGCTGCGCTATTTTCAAAGCCTGCGAACGTATTGGTGGGAAACCGTTACCTTACCCAAAATTGAGGTTTCGTTGTTCTAGTAGCAAGTCATTTGACTAAGCAACTAATTGAACAGTCATCAACCAATAATCAACTAACTGCTTTAGGATTCGAATGAATGAAGTTAGATCTTCCGGAACAGCTACGACTGAATTGGCGTCCAGCAGGTAGGCTTGCATCATGTTTTCTCCCGGTGATGTCAGATAAATGACCGGAATTGCCCGCAACCTGGCATGGCCTTTGAGCGTTTGTAGCGTCAAAATGCTGTCTGCCCAATGTAGTCGAGAATCAATAAGAATGAGAGCAGGCCACTGCTTCTCGGGACTAAGCAGTAATGCAGAGGCCAGTTCCGCTCCAACTTTGGTTGACTGCAATATATAGGGGACATTTAATTCACTAAGGCATTGCTCGGTCAGCAGCAACGTATCACCACTCATAATCACTTGTACCCGGAGCGGTGATACATCTTCCTTCTCTTGGTCTGGATTGGGCCGATCAGATAACAATGAATTGGCTAAATCAACTGTGTCACAGTTAGTTTGAAGTAACTGAACTACATCTTTCCATCGACGACGACTGACGGGTAGTTCTGTGTCATCCACCAATCGCACAGATCCTGCCATTTTGGGCCGGGGGGGATGGTGAATACTGGCGACACAAGACGGGTTAATCAGCGCTGTTTTATGAATGCGAATAAAGGTAGGTAGCCGTTCTTCAAAATAAATTAATGGCTTTGCCAGCAATCGTCGTTCGCCACTTCGGAACTGAAGCCAGGCATAATTATCAGCTCCGATGAAGTAAGCCAGCAAGGACGGCTGTTCAAGAAGTTGGTGAATCAGTAGCACGTTCGTTGCATTTTGTCGTTGGGATAACCGATAGTTGAGAAAATTTGTTGGATTTTTCAACTACGTCAGGAGATCACAGACCCATTGGTATCAACCCAGTACGAACAGACTTGTTTAAATAGTTTCTTCATGGAATCTATCTTCATGGGTTTTGCCAAACAGGAGTTTGCTCCGGCCTCGTAACAGGCCTGAATTTCGCCTTCTGCTGTCTCACTGGTTACCATAACCACCGGAATTGGTTTCCAGTCCTGTCTTGCTTTCAGTTGCCTTAATATCTGTTGCCCACTCATGCTAGGCATATGTAGATCAAGTAATATTAAAGCTGGCTGTTCCAGACTCGTTTGTAGGCTACTGAGCATTGTCTCACCACTCGGGAAAAATAAAACTGCATACTCAGGTAAAGATTCAATAAATACATATTGAACCAGATTTAAATAGTCAACCTCATTATCGACTACATAAATTAAGTGCTTCTTCATGCAGACTTATCTTTCTTGTTTGTTGGAAACACTCTTTTTTACTGGTTAGACTCGCGGAGCAATTTTTGTTATCAGGTAACAAGCCAACCGAGACTAGTTTTATAAGTGCATCTGGCTTGGTAAATCAGCGAGGTGCATTATAAATAAAGATTTAACAGATCCTGGCGTGTGACTCTCAACAAGTATATGCGCTCGAGATAAGCGCTTTTCTTAGTGAAACAGGCAGTCATTCATCTGTATGTCTAGCGCTATAACGTATCGGTAGCCGAATACGAAATAAGGTACCCCGGCTCGTAATGCTTTCGATTTCCAGGCTAGCACTTAACAGTTCACATAACCGCTTAACAATCTGTAATCCTACTCCTTCTCCGTGATTGGCCTGATGGCTTAATTCACTAAGTTCATGACTGTTAGGAATAGTTGGCACATTTATGGGCAAAACGGTTACAGGTTCAGCGGCATCAACGGCTAGTACACTGGTTGCTTCAACTGTCGGCTTAAGCTGATCACCGAATAGGCCCGCTAACGTTGGGGGCAAACCCGGCCCTGAATCCTGGATGCTCACTAGCCAGCGGGCATCATTCTCCAGAGCCCAGGAAAGTGATATGAATCCAGTTGAGGTATACTTTAACGCGTTTAGCAGTAAGTTCTGCACGATCCGTTGCAGTTTGATTGGATCGGTTTCAATTTGTAAGGAAGCAGGACCTTCGGCTCTGAGGAGTAGGTTTCGTTCAACGGCGAGCGCTTGTCCACTCTGGGCCATTTCGTGAAGTAGGCGGGCGGCATCAATTGACTCAAGCCGGACTTGTTCTTCACCCGCTTCCAAACGGGATAAGTCCATCAAATTCGTTAGCATAACCTCCACGTTAGCCAGATTACGGTTCAACATATCTAAATACTGCTCCCGTTTTTCTTCACTTAATCCCTCAAGCTTTAGCATGTAAGCCGCTCCGTTGATGATTCCTAAACCCCCTTGCAGGTCATGGGTAGATGTTCGCAGCATATTGACCCGTTCCTGGGATAGGGCCGTCATTTTCTCGACGGCTTGTTGAAGTGCAGCCCCCCGCTGAACGGCTTCCAACCGTTGCAATTCATCATATTTAATTACACTACCTTCCATAGCTTCCTGCATAATCCGAGAAATATGCTGGTTGACGTTCAGTAAGAGTTGAGCATCTGTTTGGGGGAAAAGTCGTTGAAATCGTTTAAGCTCATCATAAAGAATTTGCGTTAAGTGGGATATTTCCCGCATCGTTTCGATTAAGGAGAAGGACTTTTGCCAGCGATGCAAGCCATGTGCCTGGGCGGTTATTGCCGTATCAGCTTCCGGTGATTTTCCCAGCAAACGCGCTTCCAGAATATCTAAAATCAGCGGAAGTAAGTTATTAAATTCCTCCCGACTCAGCGAAAAACCTTTAGCTAAAACGGTATCCTCCTGGCAAACTGTTCGCCAGTTGTTTAAGATGGTTTCCCGCTGAGCGAATAAGTAGGAAACTATGGTTGATAAAGGCTGGGGAGTATCTGATAGAGTGGGTTCCATACGGATGTGGCAAAAGCCTGACAATCAATTTATGTCCCTTCAACAGGGGTAAAAAAAAATCACTAAGTCAGCGGCCAGATGCTAGTTAAGTTATTGGCTATCAATTAAATATAAGATTTAATCACACAAAGTGATAACTATCCAACGCGCAGTTATCAGGTGCTACGATAATGAACTAGCCTCATTCCTTAATTAACTAGCAACTACCTTATTTTTATGCAACCAATCTAAATGATCGAATGAGTCTGGGCAGAAGCCTTCTCGCCTGATTCCTACAATAATAGAACAGCCTTAAGAAAATGTCAAGTCACCATACGAACTGACATTCTCAACCTACATGTCTGATCCAGTTGAAGCTTACTTGATAGTACCTATTGATTTTATCGTCACTGCTCGATTATGATTAAAATGCTCAGCGCCCCAAAAAATGATACACCTACTTATTGAACAGAGCCTGTTACAGGTTATATGGAGAAATAACTGGTAGCAATGAGGATACGGCCTAGATTACTATACTAATTTGTTCTTCCTAGTGGGATGTGGTAAGGTTATTACGTTCAGTTTACCTAAGCTGGCACGTATTTTAACTGGGCAGCTAATTCCGTCAGGAGAGTTAGAACCTGGGTTACATTGTCAAGTTGATAGTGTGCCTGAGTGGCTTTGGTGCCGATTCGGGTAAATCCAGCGATTTCACAGCCGTTACCAGGCCCCCCGCCGATGATTTGACGGACGTCACTCGGTTTTCGGTCTTGAACAAAAAGGGTAAGCGATACGAGATAATGATTAAGCGATTATCCTTCATACTAATGTGAGTAAATAATGTACTGACATCCTGTCAAACCAACTGCTTTCTCCGGGTTAAACGGGATCAGGCAGACAGATAAATTGAAGCGTTTAGCTTAAAAGATGGCCGTATAAAAAGGGCGTTTTCACCTGAAAACGCCCCGAACCTAACTAGATTTAATTTGCTTAAAATCGTCTGGTCAC
The DNA here is from genome assembly GCF_042686045.1 of Spirosoma flavum. Lineage (NCBI taxonomy): Bacteria > Pseudomonadati > Bacteroidota > Cytophagia > Cytophagales > Cytophagaceae > Spirosoma > Spirosoma flavum. The sequence goes on along the minus strand of NZ_JBHUOM010000002.1, from coordinate 1,065,994 downwards.
CAGTGATCACCGACAATCTTATACCAATGTTAATCGGTGTTTGTCGTCAACATAGTGTCATCCTGTTCCTCTACGTGAGAATCCATACCCTCTATGGGGCTATCGTCGGGTGAATCATTTCCGGGCAACGTAGTTGCTTTGTCGGAGCGATCCATTAAGCCCGCTGGCGAAATGGCCTGTTTAGCCCGAATAATGGCTTCTTTCTCTTCGTCTTCCATGATGTTTTTGCTAAGTTGTTTTAAGGATATTGAATCAATAAATTTTAAGTTAATTCATTGATTATCAGTAGTTTACTTACTCTGTAGACGGGCAGTTCACAAGTAAAATCGTCTGGTGTTTTCGTTCGATCAAGATCGGAACACCTTAATCTATACCACTATCACCTTAAAGCTTCTTCTTTGCCAGTGGTCCAAGTGAGGCAACGGCCTGGCATAGACCTAACCACACGGTAAAAGACCTTTTTGGGAAGATCCACTGAATACATTCACATGTAGGGTACCGTTGCCTTACTTCCGGCGATAGCAGATGGCTATGCACAGGAGGGATAAGGTTTGCTACTAATGTGATCATCACCTACGTAAACCAACTCAACGAATGAAAAAAATCATAATGACCGTCGCCATGACGGTGCTCGTAGGCAGCATAAGCGGATGGGCTCAGTCAGGTGTCAACACGCAGAGCAGCACAGGTAAGGCGAAAAACAGCTAAATCATGGGAAAAGGCGTGCCCTTCAATAAAGATGCGGAACAGCAGGGCCGGGCAGGAACGAAGGGGACAGGTCAGGTTTCGGGTAGTTCATCGACCGGATCAGGGTCATCCAAATCGGGGCAATCCGGCACTTCGACAGGAACAGCCTCGGGAAAAGGTAACATGAAGGGTGGAAACAAAACGGGAAATAGTGCGTCCGCCCAAAAGGGCAACCAGTAGGTTATCCAGATAAATAATTAACAGTAAAAAAGATATACGCTTATGTTAGCCATGAATTACCGGGGCCCCTACAGGGTCCGGGCCGCCCAAAAACCCTATCCCGAGATTCTACATCCCAGCGATGCCATCGTTCGGGTAACCCGTTCCTGCATTTGCGGATCGGATTTGCACCTGTACCACGGACTTGTTCCTGACACCCGTGTAGGGATGACGTTCGGACACGAATTTATTGGCGTCGTCGAAGAAATTGGCTCATCGGTTCAAAAATTGTCCGTAGGCGACAACGTCATTGTTCCATTCAATGTGGCCTGTGGAACCTGTGCCTTTTGCAAGCAAGGTCTTTTTGGTAATTGCCATGAATCGAATCCGCAGGCCACGGCAGTAGGAGGCATATTTGGCTATTCCCATACGGCTGGTGGCTATGATGGCGGACAAGCTGAGTTTGTTCGGGTACCTTACGCCGACGTGGGTCCTACGATTATTCCGGACTGGATGGATCATGATGATGCGGTTCTGTTAACCGATGTTGTGCCAACGGGGTATCAGGCAGCCGAGATGGGCGGAATAAAGACGGGCGATACGGTCGTAGTTTTCGGCGCTGGGCCTGTGGGTATTATGGCTGCCAAGTGCGCCTGGTTGTTTGGCGCAGGTCGCGTCATTGTTATCGATCACCTGGAGTACCGGCTCGACTTCGTTCGGAACTATGCCCAGTGTGAAGCCTATAATTTCCGGTCGATGGAAGACCCCGTTTTATTTATCAAGAAAACCACTGACTGGTTTGGGGCCGACGTTTGTATTGATGCCGTAGGCAGTGATGCGTCGGGCAGCGCCTTACAAACCATTACAGGAAAGAAATTACTGCTCCAGGCGGGTTCCGCTACGGCGCTTCACTGGGCGATAAATTCGGTTAAGAAAGGGGGTATCGTGTCAATTGTGGGCGTGTATGGTCCCACCGATAACCTAGTTCCAATTGGTAACGTAGTGAACAAAGGGATCACTATTCGGGCTAATCAGGCTTCGGTGAAACGCTTGCTGCCCAGGCTCATCGACCATATTCAGGCTGGGCGTCTGAACCCGAAGGCCATCATTACGCACCGGGTGCCTTTAGAAGAAGTTGCCGATGCCTATCATATTTTTTCGGCTAAACTGGACAATTGCATCAAACCCATTCTCATTCCCCCATCCGCCAGAAAATAAGTCAACTAATTATGGAACCGACACCAAACGAGTATTCCCATATTAACGGGTGGGGAGTAGATGCCGACCCAAAAAACGAGCCTACGTACCCTATAAAAAATTACACTGGCGACGATCACAAACGGCTCAACTGGGAAAGACCCCCGCTTCAGGAAGTAACCGTAGAAATTCTCAAATCCAACGAACGACCAAATCTCACCGCTGTTTTTGGTACGTCTACTCCTCCATCTGGCCTGAGTGGTATTATCCGACGGTACGCGTTCAAATCAAGTGAATCCGAATACGGCCACTGGCTTCCTTTACTGCTGGCCGATCGAATCAACGTAGTGGAAGGGATCGTAGATGATCTGCGGCAAGGGCATATACCGAATATTTTTGCCGAAAAGGGTTGGAAAGCCGACTGGAAATTCAACCGCATAGGGTTGGCAAAAAACGTGCTCATCGGGGTAGTTGTCACTACGACAGTGGTCGCGTTGCTGTTACGAAAAAAGAAGAAGTCAATTGTGTAAAGCGATTTAAAGCGCTTTTATAGCACTTGAACGCGTATGAAACTCAAGACTATTGTTGAGCAGATTCAACACGAAAGTAAGGTCATGCAGGGTGAGGCTAATAAGGATATGACCTATGCTAGTCAGCATACGTATCCTGACGAATCGGCGGCCAGAGAAGCGTTTGCCAACTCTGTAACGAAATTGCTACATGTGAATGGCTGGTCGCCTATATACTGACGGGTTACGCGTATAAACGGTTCGCCAACGTGCCGGTTGTTGTGTATGCTGACTATCCCATTTATCAGGCCGAATACCAGTTAACCAGCAAAACCAGTGGTTATCTAATTCTACGGCTGGCAGGTACAGCCACCTATTACTGTCGGGTACGGTTGCTGGCCAAAAGCGGAGCCCTGCCCACGGTACATCTCTACGATGAGGACGTTTCCGACAGCGATCCGCTCAAGCCCAGCGAAACAGCTAAAACGTTTCAGGAGTGTCAGGTTCTAGGGAATCAACAGCTACGGCTGGAATGGAATCGAGATAAGAACGCCTTATAAAGTGTTCTATTGTTATAAAAAGAGACTCACCTTTAATTAAAGGTGAGTCTCTTTTTATAACAATAGTCAATAAATGTTCGGGCTTAATAGTCGTATTTAATGCCCATTTTCTTTGCCATATCGGAGAACACCTGAGGGTCGAAATCCTCTGTGCCCGGCGCATTCAATTGCGGTTCCTCGTCCAAGTCAGGGACTGGATAGCCGGGCATTCCGCCTTCTACGACGTAGCACTCCTGACCGTCATCGGGGTGTGGTCCATTCCAGATCAAACCCGACTGTTTATAATCGTCCTGGCTGAAGGTGTATAAGGATAAATGGAGCTTTTGTTCCATAAATTTCCGGGCTTCAGGAAAAGCGTTATTACTTAGGTTAGGTATGGGCAAAAGTTTGGTCACTTCTACACCCGTTAATTTCTCCAGTGCTTTGGCATAGGCTACTACGTGCAATCCCCCACGTACCAGCAAATAACCTACCATAGTACGCGCCGTTGGGTCTGTCACCATTTCATAAGCCTTTATCTTGTTGGCCCGTGCGCCACATTCCAGAAAAAAATTATGGAGCAGATCCAGCTTTAAATTACCACTGCTAAATACATTCTGACCAGTCCAGAAATTACCCATCGAATCAACGGGTAGTGAGCCTTGCCCACTGGCGATATAATGATACGTGTTGCGGGCATTGGCGGCATCAGCAAGTGGACCCGCGACAGGGTCATGTCCACGTTTCGTTACACCTGTTAGCAATAGATTAATGGCATAGGAAACCACCTCGATGTGGCCATATTCTTCACCAGCGATACTGGCGATAACATCATAAAAGGGGCGTATTTTCTTGCGGCCCCGAAAATTGAAGGATTGAAACGTGTAGTTCATCAGCGTGGACATCTCGCCGAATTTACCCCCTAACAGTTCCTGAATGGCAGCTGCATCGTTGGCAGAAGGGTTTTTGGGCATGGGCAACTCAATAGGAAGCCGGTCCATCTTTAAAATCATAACCTTGTGGTTTAGTAAGGAAACCTGAAACACTTGTTCACTAACCCAACCCACTCCCGTTCAGCATAGTTATAAACGAACAGTCCCCTACGAGGCAACGGACCTGCTCGTCTAAAATCACATAATTCTCAACTGGTAGCAAACATCTATAAATCAGTAAGGGTGATGACCTTAGACGTCACCACCCTTACTGATTTATGAAAAAGATTTACCTCACAACTTATTCATGATCTGCTTGGCTACGGTTAAGTGAGTTTTTACCAGCGGATGAGCCGCCTTAGCAACGCCCAGCAAACTAGGATCAGATGCACTTGACTTCACCGTCGACATCACTTTGTCGAGTTTCTCATGCCCTTTCACGCCACTTTCGCTCACGTACATTTTGTCCAAAGCAGCGCCAGACATACCTTGCAATTTGGTAACCATCGCTTGAGTTTCTGGGTCGGGAGTCGAGGGTAAGGTGATGCCTTTAGCGTCAGCAATTTCTTTCAATTTCGCTGATAGTCCCGTTTGTTCATCGACTTCAGCCTGCGCCAGTTGACGAACTTCCTCATTGCTGGCCTTTTGCAGAGCCACCTTGCTCACCTCCAGCTGCATCATACCCCCTTTAGCCACCTGCATCATCAGACCTTGATCGGCAGCAGAAAGCTTGGCCGGGCTAGCCGTCACAGCTCCTACGGCAGCTGCCCCTTTCTTGTTTTGGCTATCGAATTCGGCTTTACTTTCTTTGCCTACCTGGGTGGTTGTACCAGCGCTCATGGCTCCACTGTTCTGCTGGGCGAAGCAAGCGCCTGTTAGGCACAGGGTCATTAGCAAGCCCATTGAAATTGACTGAATTTTCATAACGTGTTGAGTTATTAATCTAGGTAAAACTATAGTGTTTGCTGCCTAACGACTTGCCAGAGGCAACCGTTTGAGGATTTAGCAAAACTCACAAAAACAATTTTGAGAATTAGTTTTTGATTTAATTCGGCTACAATTGAGCCGCTTTTTGATTCACCGAAGTCGTCGCAACATAGGTTAGTTTCTCATCGGCGGCTTTTTCTTCCTTCAACGTTGTTTCCAGTATGTTGGCAATCTGGTCCAGACCGGTTTGTAGAGCCAGTGTTCGGGCCGTACCATAGCTGGCAATTTCGTAATGTTCCATTTTTTGGGCGGCTCCAATAATAGCCGCATCCGCTAAGGGACCATCCTTTAGTTGAGCCAGTAAGTCCTGAGCTTCTTCAATGAGCCCCTGCATGGCCATACAGGTTTCCCCATCGGGGTCAATCCCCAACTGCTTGGCAATCTGCTCCAGTCGGGTAACCTGACTTTCCGTCTCCCGTTGATGAACGTGTAAGGCTTGTCGAAGCTGTTCATTTTGTACCCGTTGAACTAACTGGGGCATCGCTTCAAGCGCTTGTGTCTCGGCTGAGTACAGATCCTGGATCGTGTGCTCAAAAAATTCATCCATTGTTTGCATACATGTATCGTTAAGATGCTTTATTCTCGTTGACTACAGACAAAACGCCGACTGTAGGTCCATAGATTAGAATAAAACTCTTCGAGTGAGGCAGCGGTCTGGACTCGAAATAAGACTTGTTTGGAGATAGTTGGAAACAGCCTGGCAGATAAATTGTCCAAAAATCAACGTATGGACACAAGCTTAACTAAGTTAGAATTCAAATTCCTTGGTATTTTTCCAGCGAATATCAGCCGGTTAAATGAATGCAGACCTTTGAAAAAAGAAGCTAGTTGGCTCATCATACAGCTCACCTTATACCCTTTATCCTATTGACAAAATGGCTTGCCTACTATAGCAGAGAACAAGTACGAAATATGGATTAAGAATTTGTGCCCTATATCGTGGCAAGACCAGTCTCCACTGATTAATCGACTTGAAACAAGCGTAGGTGAGACTGACAATATTTAGCTATGGATAAATTAGGCTGGTCGTAATTTTCCGAATAAGGTCAACCTAAGGCTATTCTATTACAAAGCCGCTAAACACTATCGACTATTTCTTATAGTATTCATATAAAAATTAAACTTATAGTTAACAACATAGTTGATTTACTTATAACAGGTTATAATATGACGCTATAAAAGTATCTATAATGGGAAACGTTAATAGACCGCTCGGCAAGTTGTTGGAACAATATGTATTCATGGCTACAGCCAACTTTATCGATCTAGTTGATGAGAAAACGCAAACCAAACTAATCAGGTTATTTATTAATGTTGATCAAGCATCTCCAACGATGGAAAACGACATCGGTTTTACCCACAACCACCAGGCCGAGCTTTCATATGACTTACAGGATGATTTGCCTACCGAATCTTGTACGGTAGATTTGGAAAAGCAGTGGCAAAAGGCACTCAGCCAACCTCCTGCGCTCAACCACACTTATCAGGATGAGCATAATAAAAATAACAAACACTTAGTAAGCGTTTATCAAACCCAGATAGAACATACCCTGGTTAATATCGCTAAAGTAGAAAAGTTGGTAGAGAGGGCTGAAAAGACCATAATTGGTACCTCTGAAACTAGTCCGTTGATTGATCATTATCAATCGTTAAAAGATAGATATTTAGTTTACTTAGCTAAAATTCAGGCTCTTCAACAACAGCAATTCAGTAAATTAAACCAATAATTATCGATTAGGTAGCACAAGGTTAAGAGGCCGACACACTAACCAAGTGAAGCCTGATTTGTGCGTGTTGATTCAATTGATTTATAATAATGGTATGATCAGCTAGCTTTTTATAATTTTTTTCAATGATAGGCTGTTTGAGCTTAGTAAGTTGGTCCATGTCCTGGTGTAACTTTTCTAATTCACTTCGTACCGTAATAGCTAACGTTACTAGTTGATTAACAGGACACTGATCTCTGTACGGATCATACCTCATCTGTTCTTGTTGCACTACTTCTTTATTTATATAGGTATACATTTGCCCATAATATGTATATAATTTGGAAATGGCCTCAAGCCAGTCAGCTACTACTTTCTCGGGCTTAAATTCATCTTTATTCGATACATTACTTCCTGATAGATAATTCATCATACCTTGTTTTATTTAATTTAGTAAAGCACATAGTTTCGTAAAATGTTTCATAATAAACTATATGTTAAGTATAGTTTATTATTCGGTATACTTATAAATATCTTGTTTAACGTCTTTAAGTATAAGTTTACATATTAAGTAAATAAATTTTCTCTTTCACCCGACCCACAAGAATTTACAGATTTAGCATTTTTGTTATACTTACTCTTTTATTGACCGTTGACGTACAGCGAAACCGTGAGCAAGTCGGCTATTTTTATAGCAGGGCAATCGCTTTGTCTACGTGGAGTGTGTGCAATCTTTAGTTGATAATTACTTTATTCTAGTAACATAATCAGATGGCTTTTGGAAGTCTTCGTGTTTTCTCGTATCTCGCAGTATGGAGATTGAAAAAAAGCCATTCTTGAAGATTGGTGACGCCCTCGATATCATGATGGTCCTTGCCCTGCTGGCTACGGGCGTCCTACTGGGGCTGTGTGTATATTTATTTTTCTAGCTCCGGTCTCATGGTTAATCGTCAAGGTGTATGGTTATGCGGTTTACTAAACCGGGCCGGAAACCAATCATTATTGATTGTCTCGACCAGTCGCTCGGTTCTGGATAAGGTATAACCGGCCCAACTTCTTAATGTGCCTTTATTCTTTTTCACAAAAAAAATTCGGCACCGTACACTCGACCTTTCCCAAAAAGCAGCCCCCAGCAACAAACTGGTTGAGCAGCATATCCGAACCGGGCAAATAGTCAATCGTTGCCGGCCCGACCTGGTTTTTCACAGTACCGTATTTAGAGGAATTTCTTGAACATTGACACGTACAAAAAGCGTCCACCTACGCTAGTAGCAAACCAGCTTACCGTTTACTAAAAAGAAAGGTCGACTACGAAAAAAGTGAGGATCAACGTGGCTTTGTTTTCTACATTGAAACATGTGGCCAACTCAACAGACCTATACCTAGTGTTATTTTACCCAGCCATATCCGTTTGGAATTTACTCCTAAGGTCCATCTTATATGCACTGGTCTATCAACTTTCATCGCTTCCTGCAGACTCCTATTTGGCTGCTGGCTTGTGCTCTACTGACCGCATCCCACCCGGTCCCTCAGCGAGATATCCCCCCAGCGGCCACTTTCTCCTCGCAGGTAGTCACCTCCTGGTTAACCCTGCAACTCCAACTCACCCAAACTACACCTGCTCCGCCGCCCTTTACTGTCCGGCGATTTGCCTATACAGGCATTGCCCTCTACGAATCCGTTGTTCCGGGATTGGCCAGCTATCAGTCCATGGCTACCCAACTAAACGGGCTTCCTCCTTTGCCCAAGCCTGCTGCCAGGCTGAACTACTATTGGCCCGCCTGTGCCAATGCCGCTATGGCAACTATGAGCCGCTACTTTCACCCCATGACCTCTGCCCTGCCGCCAACAAAGCCGCCATCGACTCGCTAGAAGCGGCTAATACTGCTCTCTACCAAAAAGATAGACCCCTGGATGAGTTGAATCGTTCAGCCGATTTTGAAAAAACGATTGCTACAGCCGTCTTCGAGTGGTCAAAAACCGATGGCTATGATAACACTACGCCCTTTAGCCTACCGGCTGGCGAAGGCTTGTGGGTACCTACCCCGCCGGGCCTTTTTAAAGCGGCTCTACCAAATTGGGGTAAAAATCGGCTTCTAGTCTCTGGCAGTGATATGGGAACGGATCAGCAAGAACCTATCCCCTATTCGATAGCCCCATCATCGGCTTATTACGTCCAGGTTAAAGAAGTATATGACATTTCCAAGAGCCTGACCCCTGAACAGAAAACGATTGCCTTATTTTGGGCAGACGATCCGGATGGTAAAAGCTATGGAGGTGGGCACTGGATGTCAATTTTGAATCAGGTGCTCGCCCTTCAGAAGCCCCCATTAGATGTAGCCACACTGGCCTATGCTCAGATGGGGATAGCTTGCTCAGAGGCTGCCATCTGTATCTTTAAAGAGAAGTATAAATACAATGGTTGTCGACCCGTTACATACATCCGCACGGTGATGAATGAACCTAGTTGGAATGCGCTGATCGCCACTCCACCTCATCCTGAATATCCTTCGGGTCATGCGCTGATTTCGGGGGCTGCTGCCCAGACCTTGACCCAGTTATTCGGGGCCAATTATACATTCACGGACAATTCATACCGCTTGGTGGGCTTCCCTGGGCGTTTGTACCACTCGTTTGAAGAAGCGGCTATCGAGGCTGGCAACTCGCGCGTGTATGCGGGTATCCATTATCGCCAATCCTGCGATGTAAGCCGGGAGCAGGGTAAATTGATCGCCCGTAATGTGGCGCAGAAAGTAAAATTTAAACGGTAATAACTACACTTAGTACAGTCGTCGAGAAGCCTACGTTAACTGACAGAGACCCGCTCTAGCAGCCACGTTCCAGGGAGATACGTTCGGCTAACATTAGTTCAATCCGCTGTTTACACTCGCTTGGCACTTTCAGCGCATGCGCATTATAAAGGCCACGGGGCATAAGCGGGTCGGCAATCAGACACTTACTGCTCACCCACTAGCTATAAAACATTCCGCTTGTTAGTGGGACTGCCATCTTAAATTTCTGTCGTATCGGCAACCCGGTTGAGAATGAGGTAAAAAGAATCGAGCGAGACCGCATTAACGGCCCCGCTCGATTCTTCGTATCATCCTTTAAACCTAAGGCATACGCTCTCTATACTGCAATCCAGTCTATATAATTTTCGACTAGTTTTCTGAACAGCTTATTCATTGGTTGACATCACGTATTTATTTCCATCCGCCACCCAGTGCCCGGTACGTATTAACCTGAGCATTCATTTGCTGCATTCTGGTTTCAATAAGCTCTATTCTTGCTTCCAGTACATCACGCTGAGTCAGCAGCACTTCCATGTAATCAGCTCTTGCTGAGGTGAATAACTTAAGCGATATGCTGGTTGACTGAGTAAGGGCTTGCACCTGATTATTTTTTGTGTTGTATTTCTTTTCCAGGTTGTCAATATTTGACAACTGATTCGCCACCTCGATATACGCATTCAGAACCGTTTTCTCGTAACTATAAACGGCCTGTATTTGCTTTGAATTAGCACTTTTATACGTAGCCGTAATGGCATTCTTATTGATCAATGGTCCGGCTAAACCACCTACCAGAGAAGCAACTAATGATTGAGGAGCGTTCAGCAAATACAGCGGATTGTAGGACATAACACCCAAAAATGCTGAAACAGTTAGCGAAGGATAAAAATTTGCCCTTGCTACGACCACATCCAGCTTAGCGGCCTCTAAACTTAATTCAGCTTGCTTAATGTCAGGCCGATTCGCCAGTAACTGCGACGGAATACCCGCGTTAGGTTTAATAGGCGTTAAGTCAACAAAACTCTGGGAATTCCGTTGAACATGTTGCGGAAATCGACCCACCAAATAGTTGATTCGGTTTTCCGTTTCGACAATCCGTTGTTGATATTCGAACTGAAGACTCTGCGTTTTGAATACTTCGGCCTCAAACCGGCGCACAGCCAGTTCGGTCACTTTAGCAGCTTCTTTTTCCTGCCTTGTAATGGATAGGGCATTATTAAGAATGATAAGGTTGTTCTTAATGATATCCAGTTGATTATCATAAGCCATCAGCTCATAATAATTATTGGCGACTTCGGCAACCAGATTGGTAACCTGGAAATTTTTCCCTTCAACAGAAGCCAGGTAAGTATATACGGCCGCTTTTTTGGAGTTACGCAGTTTACGCCAAATGTCCACCTCCCAACTGACAGTCGGGCCAAAATACAGATTCGGCAAAACAGTGGGTGTTCGCACACCTGGCCTTATTTCTGTATAATCATCGGCAGCTCCCTGGCTGGTGTAGCGGGACACTTTGTCAACACCCGCTCCCCCGCCAAGACTAACGAAGGGCCGATAGGCCCCGGCTCTGGCTAACACTTCGTTATTGGCCACCTGAATGTCCTGTAACGTAATGTTCAGGTCCTGGTTGTTATACAAAGCTGTATCAATCAGGGACGACAGGTTAGGATCGGTGAAATAACTCCGCCAAATCGTCTTTGCCGAGTTGGTAGAGTCCTGCGAGTCGTAAAAACTCGCAGGTACTGATTTATTCTCTGTTCTCTGAACCAGGCGCGGTACAGTACAGCCGCTAAAGAATAGGGCAACCAACGTTATCCCTACCCAAGTCAATCGTCTTTTATTACGCATTATCTTCAACTTCTTCAGGTTGTGGAAAATTGTCTACTGCATGAACCATACCTTCAGTCAACGAATGATCTTCTTCATCTTTAATCAACTGGCGACCATCGGCCAACGTGCCAAATATGTAGTACAATCCAGGGATGATGATGACCCCGAAAACGGTTCCGAATAACATACCACCCATAGCAGAAGCACCAATGGTACGGTTACCAATAGCACCGGCACCCGTTGCGCTAATCAACGGTATCAAGCCAGCCACAAAGGCGAATGAGGTCATTAAGATCGGGCGGAAACGGACCCTGGCCCCTTCAATAGCTGCGTTCAGAATCGTTTCTCCTTGCTGTCGCTTCTGAACGGCAAACTCAACGATCAGTACGGCATTTTTACCCAACAAACCAACCAGCATGATGAGTCCGATCTGGGCATAAATGTTGTTCTCCAGCCCCATTAACTTGAGCAACAAAAACGAACCGAATATCCCAACCGGCAGCGATAACACCACGGCAAAAGGAATTATAAAACTTTCGTACTGGGCTGCCAACACGAAGTAAACGAAGGATAATACAATCAGGAACACATACAGCGTCTCATTCCCTCGGATCGATTCATCGTAAGAAAGACCCTCAAAAGCGATGTCGTATCCTCTTGGCAACGTCTTTTTGGCAACTTCCCGTATGGACTGAATGGCATCGGCTGTGGTAAATCCCTTAGCCGGAAGGCCCTGAATAGCGGCTGAATTATACAAATTGAACCGGGTAATTTCATTGGGGCCCTGGCCTTTTTTAAGCTTCATAAATGCTGAGTAGGGCACCATTTCTCCCTGATCGTTTTTAACAAAAAGCTTTAAAAGATCGGATGGGAGCCTTCTGAAGCTAGGATCGGCCTGTACGTACACTTTGAAGAACTGGTTAAACTTGGTAAACCCTTGTTCGTAGGTACTACCAATCATGATATTGAGGTTATCCATCGCTTTTCCGATAGATACGCCTTTTTGCATGGCCAGATTATTGTCTATCTCCAGTTCGTACTGCGGATAATTGGCCGAAAAGAAGGTAAATAAGCCCGTGAGCTCTTTACGCTTGCCCAAATTCGCCATGAATTCCTTGTTGATTTTATCAAACTCACGATAGTCCGTGTCGGTTGTTTTATCCAGTAAACGCATGGAAAAACCGCCTGACGTACCAAATCCAGGAATAGCCGGTGGCTCAAAGAATTCAACCACAGCCCCAAGGCTCCTTGTTTTCCCTTCCAACTCTTCCATGATTTCCTTCACGTTATGCTCGCGATCTCCCCAAGGTTTTAGGTTGATCAGACACGTACCGGCATTGGAACCCCGTCCTTCTGTCATGATCTCGTAACCGGCCAGCGACGATACCGATTCTATTCCCGGAACTTCTTCACAAATTTTCTGAAGCCGTCGGGAAACCTCGTTCGTTTTTTCCAGAGTAGAACCCGGTGGCGTCTGGATAATGGCATAAATAGTACTCTGGTCTTCGTTCGGAATAAATCCGGCTGGCAGAATTTTATTTTCGTAGGCTATTCCCAGACAGAAACCTATCAATATCAGGAACGTAAGGACTCTTCGGCTGACGATTAATTTTAACAAGCTCACATATCGTCCGGTCAGTTTATCAAATACCCTATTGAAACTGTCGAGCGCTCTGGTCAGCAGGTTTTTCTTTTTGGCATGTCCGTGACTATTTTTCAACAACATGGCACATAACACGGGCGTCAGCGTTAGGGCGATCAAAGCCGAAATCACAATGGAACTGGCCATAGTGATGGAGAATTGCCGGTAAAAAGTACCGACCGGACCCGACATAAATGAAATAGGCAGGAATACCGACACCATCACCAGGGTAATGGCAATAATGGCTCCGCTGATCTCACCAAGCACTTTTCTTACCGCATTAAAGGGCGATATGCCCGGCTCTTCTTCAAACTTGGCGTGGACGGCCTCGACGACGACAATCGCATCATCGACCACAATACCAATGGCCAGCACCAGGGCAAAGAGTGTAATTAAGTTGATGGAAAGCCCGAAAGCCTGAATAACGAAAAACGCCCCGATTAAGGATACCGGAACCGCAAGGATCGGTATCAGGGTAGAACGCCAGTCACCCAGGAATATGAAAACAACCAAGGCAACCAGTAAAAACGCGTCCCGCAGGGTGTCAATTACCTGCTCGATAGACGCATCTAGGAAGTTGGAAACGTCATAGCTGATTTTATAGTCCACCCCCGGAGGAAAGGAGGTTTTCATTATCTCAAGCTTCTTTTTTACTTCTTCAATTACATCACTGGCATTACTGCCATAGTTTTGCCGCAACACAATGGCTGCCGACGGATGGCCATCCAGGTTAGAATAAATGTCAAAGAATTCGCTGCCTAGTTCAACTCGGGCTATATCCCGTAAATGGATGCTTTGCCCTTCTGAATTGGCCCGGATAATGATACCTTCATACTCCTTTGGCTCGGTATACCTGCCTTTGTATGTGAGTACGTATTCCAGCGATTGGGCAGCAATACCGGAGCTTTGACCGATCCGGCCTGGGCGACCTACAATACTTTGCTCCCCAACTGCCGTCATTACCTCTTCTACAGAGATATTGTAGGCCCGCATGCGCTCTGGGTTCAACCAAAGGCGCATCGCATATCGCCGACTACCCAGTATTTGTGCTCTGGCGATCCCTTTGGTCCGCTGGATTTCGGGGATCATTTTAACGGTGGCGTAGTTGAACAGGAATTTTTCGTCAATGCTCTTTTCCTTAGAATAGAGATTGACGTACATCAACATACTGGGTTGAACAGGCGAGATAATAACCCCTTCACGCTGCACCAGTTCGGGCAAGAGCGGCATAACCTGATCCACCCTTGTTTTCACCCGGATAACGGCGACGTTAGCGTCTGTTCCCGGTTCAAAAATAATCCGAAGCGTAGCCTCACCAGCACTGGTTGCATCGGTAGCTATATACCGCATATCCTGAACGCCGTTGATCGCCTGTTCCAAGGTAATCAGCGTGGATTTCACCAATACATCGGCACTGGCTCCGGGATAAGCAATAAATATATTGACCGTTGTAGGGGCAATATCGGGGAATTGAGAGATAGGTAACTTCGTGATAGCCAGTATGCCGATAAAGACGATCATGATTGATATCACAATAGCGAATACGGGCCTGCGGATGAATTTACTAAACATAGCTTCGGATTTTAGAATGTCTGATTATTCGGCATATAAACTTAGATTCGAGATAACAGACTCTGGCTTCATGTATGTGTATTGTATTTTTTCGTTTTCTTTTACCTGACGTAAGCCTTCCAGAAGTATCTTATCGTCTTTATTCAGACCCGTTCGAACAACAAAAATGTGAGGCATTTCGGCTGCTATGGTGATCTCCCTCGATTTAATCACATTGTTTTTATCGACGACAAAAACATACTTCTTTTCCAGCACTTCAAAGGTGGCTTTCTGCGGGATAATCAGGGCATTTTTCATCGGTAAAGTCATTTGTATATTACCCGTTTCGCCATGCCGTAACAGCCCGTTAGGATTGGGAAACGTAGCCCGAAACGAAATATTACCGGTTTCGTTGTTAAAGTCAGCCTCAATTGTTTGAACCACGCCAGGGTAATTAAACACCTTTTGGTTAGCCATCATCAGGTTTACGTGCTGCATGTTTTCCTCTTGCGCGTGGGTTTTATAGTTGAGGTATTCGGCTTCCGGCACGTTGAAATACACCCACATTTTGCTGTTGTCGGAGAGTGTAGTCAGCAAATCTCCCTCATTAATTAGGCTGCCCAACCGTACCTGGAAGTGGTCCATTATACCATCGAAAGGCGCTCTTACCTCTGTAAATCCAAGATGTATCTGTGCTACGGATACTTCAGCTTTTGCCTTATCTAACTTGGCTCTGGCCAAAGCCAATTCATTTTTCGAAACGATATTACTATCCGCCAATAATTTTGTGTTTTTGAATTCAACGTCTACATAATTGGCTTCGGCTTGTGCTTTTAATAATTCGGCCTGGTATTGTATGGGCAGAATTTGAAACATGAGTTGCCCTTTTTTGACAAACTGTCCTTCATCCACGAAAATTTTCTGCAGGAAGCCCTTTTCCAACGCTCTTATTTCGATGTGCTGGATTGACCGAATTTGAGACACGTAATCATTCGTGATTGTTGTGTCTCTTTTTAATGGACTGGTCACCAAATATTTGATTTCCTCTTCCTTTTCTTCTTCTTTTTTCGCACAGCTTGTACACCATAACAAGGCACATAAGCTCATGAGCATGAGCAGTCTATTCATAATAATCTTTTTTTTACACGAAACTATTTTGACAATTTTCAAGAGATAGGGATCGGCTACGTTTATTTGCCACCGAACTAGTTCAGTTTCCAATTTTGCATCAGTCCGTTCGAGTTCAGTTTTGGCTATATGAATCATACTTAATTTGATCTGATCCCAAATCCATAAATTGCAGGATTCTATAAACGGGTCGTTAGCGACTTCGGTACGTTGAAGCAGGGCTCGCTGATCAAAAAAAAGCCAATAAAGTATAGTCGCCAATGGGCTTGTTGTTGACTAATGCAAAGGTATTTTACCCGTAGGCGGGTTACATTAAAAAAAACTTAAAAGATCATTAGAAAACCTTTAAACAATCAATTTTATTAGGATAATACCGAGGATGGTACATGTTTAACCGATTGGTAGCTACCTGAAATTGTACTATTTAAATAATAAGTTGTCGTTATAGTAGTCGACGTCGGAATGAGTTAAAGAATCCTAAAAAGTAAATTAAAAGTGGATTAGAAGTATCCTAACTGGGTTACATAAAGAGTATAGGTTCACTAATTTGGCAGCTGTTAAAGCAGTTGTCTTATGCGAATCCTAATAGTTGACGACGAAATTAAACTGGCAATGTCCCTAAAGCGTGGCTTGAAGGAGTACGGTTTTGGGGTTTCTATAGCGCTGGATGCAGCAACTGCGCGTAAGTTAATAGAGTATGGGGGAATTAACCTGGTTATATTAGAAACTAGCCTGCCAGATGTAAACGGGTATGAACTATGTCGCGACATTCGCGCCCAAAATTCCCAGCTTCCTATTATTATCCTTACGGCGCAGGGAACGATTGAAAGTAAACTGGCGGGGTTTGACGCCGGGACAGATGACTATATCGTTAAACCATTTGAGTTTAGCGAATTGCTGGTACGGATTAAGGCTAGTATAAAGCGCAGTTATTGGTCCTATGAACCCGGATTAGCTGAGTCGACTCAGCTAACTATGGGCGACCTAACCCTGGATTTACGCAAAAAGACCGTAAACCGAGCCGGTAATAAACAGATCAATGTAACACCCCGCGAGTTTGCTATACTGGAATATTTCTTACGAAATCAAGGAACGGTACTCAGTCGCGAAGAAATTGCGCAGAATGTATGGGACATGCCCATTGGTGTAGGCGCTAATCTACTCAACGTATATATCAATTCGCTGCGAAAAAAAATTGACAAGGATTTCGATACAAAACTGATTCACACTCGAAAGGGAATCGGTTTTGTAATGAAAGAGTAGATAATGTCTAAATCACTACGGACTTTCAAACCCAACTTTCTTCAACCTTTACTAGAGATTGAGAGTGTACTGCATTTTTCAACCCTTTTATTGGGCCGCTAATGCACATCATTTTAAAGGCAATGGAATTGGGATTTCGCTGACTGGAAAATCATTAAACTGAATGGCTCTACAATTACGGTACGTTCCCCGAATGGCCTCACTGTATTTAACTAGTCATTACAGAAACCGCACCCTGCCGGTATACGTTCGTTGATTGTTCATTTTTTCGCCTATAGCTTGAGGGGAATAATTGAGGGGTTGACCGAGCCGATCTGTATTACTCGAACTTCAGCAGACGGACACTATTGATGACGCGTTACTCAATAGCTAAGAGGAACGAATTAACCGCTTTGCCACCAATAGTAATATCTTGTTCACCAAGCTACCATTCTTGGAATGTATGACGATCCTTCACTAACAGAAACCTTTTAATGAAGGATTTCATCAGCAGATAGTTGCCAATTTTTCACTTTTATTCGTCATATACGTCTACCAGCAACTATTGGTTTATAGAAATTGAAAAGGATTTCCACTGGCAATGTGGGTTATCTTGACACCTGCCAGTTTAGGCTGTAACCACTTGGCCGCATACTCCATTCCTGCTTCTTCACTAACGGCATGACTGAGCACCATCAGAGACGTCTTCTGTCCCATCAATAAGCCATCCCTTACTCGTTCTACCGTTTCCCATTCCCGGGTTTCACCACTTAGAATCAAATCAGGCTTGTATTCCTGGATGGCTTTTATTTGCTGTTTACTGTCCATATAACCAAAGGCCAGATAAATACTACTGCACAGTTGTTCTTTATGGCCAACGACCCGTACCGAGGGTATGTTCAGCTTCTCTTTTACCAAGGATACGATGGATTGTATTCGCATCGGTTTAGGCAAGGTAATTAACCTGGGATTGTCCGCATCGTAAAGTTCCACCCATCCTAACTTCGACAAATTGCCCATAACGATCCCATCGGGCTTGTGGGCATGCCAGTAATCGTGAAAGCGCCATATGGCAATCTTGTATTTAGCTAATAAGTCTATTTTGTAGCGGTATACATCATCCTGCTTGAGCCAGTCGGTTTGGTCTTCATTATTGTAGAAAGGCGTTTCATGGGCAATAATAAGGTTAGCACCAGCCCTGGCCGTTTTCTCAATGACCTCTATAGTTGGGAACATTGTCGTCACAATACCGCTAACTGGCTGATCCATACTTCCCGACCGTAACTGATCGACAGTTTTGGCAAACGGGGCACCTGGGATCTCTTTTATTACAGTATCAATGACCTGCTTTACGGTCAACGTAGCAGTCGGTGGTTCCGACTGCTGAGCGGGACTTATAGTTGGCAGGGCAGTAAGTATAGAGACCGCTGCCAGTCCGGTGACACAGGTAAAAAATTCTCTTCTCTCCAGTAGGTTATGACTGTCCTTCTCATTCATGAACTAATAAGGGTATAAGGGTAAGACGTTTACATTAAAAGTAACCTATTGTCAAAACTACCTAGGATTGGTTTTAACTTGCCATTATCCGAAAACTGTTTATCAACGTAATGTCACCAGAAGTACGATGCTTATTCGACGTATGCTGCAACTTGTATCTAAGCAGTTAAACCGATCGGTTAGATAAAGTAGGGATTTCGCGACAGAAAAGGGTTTTCTTGCAAATTGTACTTAAGAATAAAATGGCCCCATCTGTCCACTTTCGGCTAACGACATACACCTTGCTTCTGTCTGAGATTCACGCTAGCAATAAGTTTCTTATGGCGAATTCAAGGCAGAATCACGGCTTACTAGCAGAAAGACTGGTAGTACCTCCTTTATACGTTAACCCTTCCTTGTAATTGAATAAGGCATAACCCGCTCCTTCTTCGTACCCTGGCACATCTTCTTTCTGCTTCTGAACAGCTGCTTCTGAAAGGGGGGTGGTAAAGGGCATTTTACCCGTTGGACTGAACTTACCCGTTACAACATCCAGTAAGGCGTCGGGTGTCGTGCCAAACGTTGCCAGAACGCCCTTGATCCGGCTACTAGCGTCTTTTTGGTAAATTTCGTCGATGACCCAGGGGTTACTGTAGTTAATAGCCACAATGGTCGGTTTCTTGGCCGTCAGCGAATTAATGTAGGCTACGTCTATTGAATTCTTCGATAAGGACAGATAAATCGGCGAACCATCCGACGCGAACAGCGACTTGGCCGAAGGCTTTAGCCAAATCATAATCACATCCGCTTCATCGGGTGTAGCGACAAAAGTAATGGGGTATTTTCCATCGTTGATCGTGTAGCTATTGGCCGCCGTAGCTGCACCGCCTGCCTTTACCGCGTAGGCTTCGAAGTAAACTTTCGTTTTAGGCTTGAGCGGCAGTGTTTGGGCCTCATTGCGAAGCAGCACAATGGACTTCCGGTGAGCCAGATCGGCTCTTGCCTGAAACTGTGCATTGCCCACAAGACGCTCGGCCGCATCTTCATCCACGTAGGGGTTTTCGAAAAGCCCCAGGTTGAATTTTTCCATCAGCAAACGAAGCACCGAATCGTCGATCAGTTTGACATCTACCATACCGCTTTTTACGGTTGCCAGCAAGTTGGCTGGGTCGGCTGTACCCGAGTAGAGATTCACCCCCGCTTCCAGGGTACGTTTGTAGCGTTCCTGAATCGAGAGGTTTTCGGCTCCCCAGGGCATCATTTCAATCGGCCCCGTGTCGGAATTAATGATGCCGGTAAAACCTAATTCGGTGCGTAGAAGATCGTGAATGACAGCCCGATTGTAGGCGTAAGCAATGGGTTCATACTTGGTATCAGCCGGGAGCGAATAATAGGGCATAATAGCCGAAGTACCGGCTTTGATAGCCGCTTTGAAGGGAATCAGGTTATTAGCAAACTTGCCTCCTGGAAAAACCTCTTTCTTACCCCATTCGAAATGCGGGTCCTGGCCACCCAGCCCGGCCCCTCCCCCCGGAAAATGTTTGGTCGTCACCGCTACAGAGGCAGGGCCGAGTGTTTTTCCTTGAAAGCCGTACACAATTTCGGTCATCATCTGGCCTGTCCACTGAGCATCTTCGCCGAATGTACCTTCTATCCGCTGCCAGCGGGGTTCAGTGGCTAAATCGGCCATATACATATACCCTTTTCGCAAGCCAACAGCCGCCCACTCCTGCCGGGCAATGTCGGCAAACTCCCGAACAAGTGTCAAATCACGCATCGCCGACAGGCCTAATTCACCCGGCCAAGCCGAGAAAACCGTTTTGCCGACGCTGGTGCCAATCGCGGCAGCCCCGGTGATGTGGTTACGCGGATTAGATGCGACGATAGCCGGAATCCCTAAGCCGTCGCTTTCGCAGAGCATTTGCAGTTTATTGGCCCATTCAGCCGTTGTCCGGGCACTCACGTTAGCCCGTAAAATGAAGTGACGAAGGTGATAGTGCGTCACGGCTTTAGTCGTACCCGCTGCGTTCATAATGGGGGTAGGCAGTGGTTTGCGAGTGAACATGTTCTGGCTGGCCACTAAATCTTCCTCGTTGAAATCGCTGGTAATGGGCTCTTTTGATTGAGCCGCCCCAAACGACTGGTCGTTTTTCATGCGGGTGGTACTGATGAGCATGAAGCCAACCTTTTGTTCCAGCGACATTTTTGTCAACAAGTCGCGACTCCGCTCTTGGGCTGACAATCGCCAGTCTTCGTATTTATCTAGCTGACCATTTCGGTTCAAATCTTTAAACTTCAACCCATCCTGCTCCAGTAGTTGAACCGATCGAACGCCCAGTACGGGCTGTTTACCAGCGAATTTGGACTGGCTTATAGCCTGATTGGTGAGCGAGACAAAAGCTGTTAATAAAAGTGGTATCACACGCATCGACATGCGGTTACGGGTTAATCTACGATGGATGCCAGCCCGGCTAGTCTTCATCGGTTTTGAGCGTATCATATGGGAAAGGAGTTAAGCTGGGGCTTTCGTTCAATGCTGGCGTTTAGCTATGAGCTTTCAGGAGAAAAGCTGAGGTCCGCTATCGGGATAAAGTGCAAGAGTAGGCGCTTCTAACTGTGGCTTGACAAATTCTTGCTGGTTCATCAGGATACGTACCAATCACAACCTAATGATTCACTACCCCAACGGAACAGGCTCCCGTGTACTAACAGTGAATAAAATGAGTTGATAATACCTGTTTGTGGATTGTCTGTTTTGATTGGTTCAGGTCTAGGCCGGGCACTCGGTGACTTTGCCCAGCGGGATGAGGTAGTAGGGTGAACGATAGGCTTCGGCATCTACAAGACACTCGGAAAAAAGAAATAAAAATTCTCAACGATCCAGGAAGCCAGGCCAACAGGGAAATGTTCAAACTATAACCTAGCGTTGTGATTTGACTCGTTCAGTCATCCCTACAGTCATTCCTATTGGACCGTTGCCGGTGACTATTCTGACGACGACTTACGCGAACGTCATCAGTTGTTGCTAACCGCTGTTATTACGCCTGAGGGTAGTTTTTGGGGCGTGGTGGTAGGGCCGAAGACCGTTATTTTTCCGTTTTTCACCGCCATGCGATCTATACAAACAACCCGTTCGTCGCCGGTCTTTTCAGTTCTGCCGTGGTAGACGCAAAACATTTCTTTGCCATCTGGAGAATAGGCAATGCTGTTGTGCCCCGTGCCCGTTATCGAACCCCCTTGGTCGGTATTCTTCTGCAATACCGGATTATTGGCCGCTTTTGTATACGGACCTAAAGGCGAGCCAGACGTAGCGTACCCGATGGCATAATACTGACCGCCAAAATGATTGGCTGAATACATGATATAATAGATATTGTCTTTTTTAAACGTAACCGAGCCCTCTGTCCAACGGCGATTTACTTCGTGGGCTGTAACGGATCGGCTTTCCCATTCAGCCTGCTTGTCGCTGAGGCTAACGGGGGGCCGCAGCAGTAAAACCGGTTCGCCGATGACGCCGGAAAAATCGGGTTTGAGTTCGATACCGTACACCCAGCTTTCTTCAATCTCGTTGTACCACCCTTTTTTACGGGCTAGATCGGCCACTTCGCTTTGGACCGGATGTTTGTAGCAGCAACGCGAAAAGTACAAGTAGGCTTTGCCGGTAGTATCAAAAAACACATTGGCATCAATAACGGGATACCCAGGATCAAAAATGGGTTTATCAGCCAAGTCAATAAACGGGCCAGTCGGCTTGTCAGCAACGGCTACGCCAATGCGGAAATTTTCCACTTCCCTAGACGGGTTTACCTGCCATTGTGCACTGTAAAACAGATAAAATTTCCCCTTTACCTCATATACTTCAGGTGCCCAGAAGGCACCGCCCCAACTTGCTTTGGGATCGCTCCAGCCATTTTTGTTGTTGTGAAAATACACCTGTTTTTCCGCCTTCCAGTTCACCATGTCTTTTGATGAATAAGCCATAAACCCCTTATCTGCACCACCGCCCGTGCCGTATAGGTAATACGTACCCTGGGTATACAAAATGTAAGGGTCACCGAATTGTACACCCAAGGGATTGGAATAAGTGGCTTTGGCCATGTGTTGTGTCGTTTGTGCCAGAAGAGGACGCAAAAACAGTGTCGTGAAAAAGAAAAATAGAAGCAACAATTTTTTCATGGTAACGATCTTTTTTGGCTCTAGCCAACACCCGAATGCTTTCTTAAAAGCGCATCCAAACTTAAAAGGCATTGATAGCCCGTATATTACTAACTAAAACTAAGCTTAATAGTGACTGACGGATCGGGAAATGGCTTACGCTCTTACTATGATGACCCGTAATTTACAGCAGCTCAAGGATAAACAGCGTTTTAGTATGACCTATTGGGTACTTTTCTCAGAAGTCTCCAATGACATCCGTTGCCAGAAGTCGGGAGGCATTGCCCGACTTCTGGCAGTATGAAACCTATGAGCGCACCCAAAAATTCCTGTTTTTCCTTCTGCTTTATTTATCTGGCGTTCCTTTAAATGTCGGTTAGACTTAGTGGGGAAAATTTACACAATCACGCCAAAGCTGTATTATATAGTGGCGCATCCCTCTCCTTAATTCACGACCAACCGTTTTGTAGCAATCGAAGTACCATCAACCACTAGGCTATATACATATACGCCAGCCGCCAATCCCGTACGACCTACCTGAATGCGCCCCTCGGTGTTGGATGACACGTCGATCATGCGCACCAACTGACCTTGTAGGCTATGAATCCTAATAGTCGCCTGCTGGCTTTTGGCGGGCAGGCGAAAGTGGAGGGTCGTCTCTGTCGTAAATGGATTGGGAGTCGTTGACAGCAAGTCAAGCGTTTCGGTATCTGTTGCGGCTCCCAGGCGGGCAGACGAGGTGGCTATCAGCTTCCAGCGCTGACTAGTACTCACGTTAGCGATTTTGCTTACTGCCCTGGTTACACCGTCTACCAAGCCAATATCCAGGCGGTTGCCAATAGCGCACTGAGGTTCTAACCCATAAATGTTCCCACCCAGGTCAATCAATTTCCACTGCTGATTACTACCTCCGTTACTGGAATAGGTTTGTACTTTGATGTTATCACCAGCGCTTCGGCCAGCTACATCCAGGCGCTTGCCTGGGGCGTGCTGAGGTTCGAGTTCATAGATTCCATTGCCTTTGTCGATAAACTTCCACCGCTGATTAGCCCCACCATTACTTTGATATAGCTCGACTATAGCTTGATCCGCTGTACTAAGTGCTCTCACATCCAGGCGCTTGCCAAGGGCATTTTGGGGTTCAAGTTCGTAAATGCCACCCGCTACGATGCCGGTGCTACCACTTGTTGACGGAACAAAAGTAGCCGTCAGGGTAGTATTGGCACCCGGTGTAGACAAGTTCTGAAGGCGCCCACTACCGTTTGACCAGGAAGAGAACGTATAGGTGATGCCCCCTACGGTTTGTGGCGATACGGCTTCCAGACTCCTGATGATACGACTCACGCCATTGAATGAATAAGGGGCGATCACGGCACTGCCATCCAGTTTAAGGGTTAATCCGGCAGGATTGGTAACTAAAGTAATGGCTGAGGTGATGGGGACCACATCCCTGGATATTGTAGTGGTAGCCCCTTTAGAGTCCGTTACCGTGAGAAATAATCGGAACAGTACGTTGGCCGACGTTTCCATCTCGGTGGGTATGGTAAAGCTACCAGCAGTAATGCCGCTGGTGGGTTCCATGACGGGGTGCACGTGAGATGGGGAATCGAAATGATATAGATCAACTTTCCAGGTGAAGGCACTGGCAGGTAAATTGCCATCTTCTCCGTCGGTACCCGTGCCGGAAAACGAAATAACATCCCCACCAGCATACTTTACCCCCGATGCAGGCGTGGTGATGGTGGCAACCGGTAATTGATTCGTGATGACCGTTAGGGTCGCTTCACTGCTGGTCGAACTTCCAGCCGAATTACTGACAATCACCTTGAATTTGGCCCCATTATCCGATAGAACTGGGCTTGACAGGGTGTAGCTCGGTGAAGTGGCCCCCGAAACGGTAACGCCATTTCGCTGCCACTGGTAACTGGGAGCCGGATTGCCGGAAGCAACGGTGGTAAAGGTAACGGACTGCCCAACCGAGACCGTCTTGCTGGTCGGCTGCACAGCAATGACCGGTACGCCGTTTCCGGTGTAATCCACGCGCCATAATACGCCATTTGTACTCGATGTGTTAGCAGCATCCGAGCCCCCGGCGATACCACCTCTGGCTATAAAATAGAGCGTTCCATCTCTGGCCACAGCCACATCCAGTGGCCGGTTAATACCCGTTGCAAAATTGGTGACCGCTTTCGTAGACGGATCAATCAGTTTGATCCAGCCATTGCAATAATCGCCAAAGAAATACTTGCCAACGTAAGCCGTCGGGAACTTAACCGTGGCAGGATTGTAAAACGCGCCGGCTGTGATGGAACAACCCTGCCCGTGATCATAGGCATAGAACGGATCCTGATAATTTGTCGGTAGCGTTTGATTTGTTCTAACACCTTCAATACCAGGCCAGCCGTAATTTTTCCCGGCAACGCCTTCGTTAATTTCCTCCCAACTGCTATTGCCCACATCATTGATAAAAAGCTTGCCAGTGCCGGGTTGGGTGGCTAACCGGAATGGGTTACGAAATCCCAGCGCCCAGATAGCCCGGTTAGTGCCTGTAGCAGTCGTATAGAACGGGTTATCGGTAGGAATGCTGCCATCTAAATTGAGACGAAGGACTTTCCCTTTCAACGTAGTCAGGGATTGCGCGTTAGCCGCCACCGTGTTCTCGCCCACCGAGATAAAAAGCTTATCTTCTTTAATAGCTAAGCCCCCGCCGTTGTGGTAACCGACTGAGCCTAAGGGATCAATATCAATTAACACCCGCTCGCTCCCGGCGACGGCCACGTCGCCGTTGGCCGTAAAACGGCTTACCCTATTATTACTAACTGAGCTCCCCGATGCTTTATAGGTGTAATAGACGTACAGAAAGTTGTTAGCGTTGAAATTAGGATCTAATACTACCTTCAGCAATCCTCGCTCGTTAAAGTTGTCTACGTTGGGAATAGCGACAAAAGGGGTAGATAGCAACGTGCCATTTTTAACGATTCTCACCTTGCCATTTTTCTCGGCTATAAAAACGCGACCATCGGGTGCAACATCCATGCCGACCGGATCAAGGCCGGTGGCAACCTGAACACCGGCAAAATTACTTGGAAAGCTTTGTGCCCCAGCCAGTTGGTGTTGGAGTACAAAAAGCAGTATGAACATGATTACTTTACCAGGCGGAAGAGATAGAGAGAAGTGGTTCATGATTGAGTTTTTATTGAATTGGCTGGTTTAGTCGGTTTGATTTAGTAGCGGGATATGTCGAATCGATACAGTTTCTTAGGCCGTTCGAAAGCCGTATCGGCGTGGTACTGACTGGCTTCGCTGTTATGTTTCTAGGGAGAATGCGTTAAGTTATAGCTCTAATCCTACTTTATCTATAAATTAACATGAACTGTATTAAAAATCTAGCGAGTGAGCGCAAAATTGGCAGATAAGTTGAGGCATAGTTTTCCTCGAGCTCGACCACGGCGAAAGTGGATCTGCTACCTTTAACTGGACATTAAGTTGAGCATACTCTAGGGTGTCATGAAAACCAGCAAGAGACAGTACGAGCGCATGAGCGGCCCCGGAGGAATTTAAACAGATGGCCGTGAAGCCGTCAGCTGCCAAAAATCTCACTAAAAACGACCGATAAGAAATTAGGCATTACCGCGAAAATTCTGACCCAGTAGCGTAGAGAACACTTATTTACCCACTCAATTTCAGCCCGGTGACCAGGTCGCTCTGCTGGATGGCAGTTCGCCGATGACCGTTAAAGCCGTTCAAAATGGTGGACGTACCATTACCTGTGAGAGAAGTAACGAAGATAACCCGACCGAGAGTGACTACGATGCCACAAAACTCACCAAATCACGTAGTAGTAGACAGACAGGCTCGAAAGCGTAGTTTACGGGTATAAAATAAGAATGCCCATGCTAATAGTATGGGCATTCTTGGCACGTTTATTAGTATTCCTAGCAAACCCATTTCGTAGAATTTGTAACGTATGGGCCTATAAAAGTTTGTCAGGCGTTATGGGCAACTGACGAACACGTTTGCCAGTTGCATTAAAAATGGCATTGGCTACGGCAGCAGCTACGCCAACAATGCCTACTTCCCCAATTCCTTTTACGCCCAGTTTGTTGGCATGCTGGTCGTCTTCCCGAATAAAAATAGCGTCCATAGAGCCGATATCCAAATTGGATGGAACGTGATAATCAGCGAATGACCGGGTTACAAAATTGCCCCAACGGGGATCTATAACGGACTCTTCGGTCAGTGCCATACCGATGCCCCATATATTTCCACCAATGATCTGCGAACGAGCCGTTTTGGGATTCAGAATGGTACCTGCTCCAGTCACCGCCAGAAAACGGGACACCCGAACCATACCCGTTGACCTATTCACGGCCACCTCCGCGAAATTGGCATTAAAGCTATGGGCCGAATACTCTTCGGCGCTGTCCAGTGGTTTAGCATCAACTCTAGTCTGAAAATCAGCCACTTTTTCCGAAATCATCAACTTCGATGCCGTCGGGCGAGCAAAATACTGTTTACCTGATCTGCCAATCAATTCATCCGTAATCTTTTGGCAGGCATCATTCACTGCGTTGGCGTAGCTGGCTGCCCCCACCGAACCCACGGCACCGGCAGCAGGCGGCAAATCAGAGTCGCCAATCGTCACCTTGACGTTATGGATGGGCAGGTCCAGTGCATCGGCTGCCGTTTGCGTCAGTATGGTGTAGGTGCCCGTTCCCAGGTCCGCAGCGGCCAGTTCAATAGTAGCGAAAACATCGCTGCCAGTCCGTTTCAGCTTCACGATGGCCGACGTGGGTCGCTGGTGGGCGGGGTATGTACCGCAGGATACGCCATACCCGATCAGGTAATTTCCCTGCTGGTTCTGGCGGGGTTCAGCCTTGCGCTTTTCCCATCCAAAGGCTTTGGCTCCTGCCTGCAAGCATTGAACTGTTGTTCGCGACGACCAGGGTTTGCCATTGGACGGATCACGTTCGGGTTCATTTTTGATGCGAAGGTCAATTGGGTCCATCTTCAGGGCATAGGCCAGCTCATCCATCGCTGATTCAAGCGCAAAACTCCCGGTCGATTTTCCAGGGCCGCGTGTGTAGGTTGGCAGGATTATATTCAAAGGAACCACTCGATACGTAATGAGCGAGTTGGGCACATCGTACATAATTTTTGAACAATCGCCACAGGGTTCGACAAATTCATCTTTTATAGCACTATGAGTGGTGATTTCGTGCGCTAATGCCGTTAGCTTACCGTCTTTGGTTGCCGCTAAACTCACTTTCTGGAAGTTCCGTTGTCGCAATCCCACCGAGTTTACCATCTGCTGTCGGGTCAGGGCCAGCTTTACCGGTCGATTGACCTGTTTGGCCACTACAGCCGTAAGCACCAGGTTAGCCCATTGACCACCTTTCGAACCAAAGCCGCCACCGATATAAGGCGAAATGATACGCACCTGTTCCGGTTTGATATTCAGCGTTGAAGCGGCTGCGTTTTGCGCCCCGTTCACAATCTGCGAACTGTTGTAGAGGGTTACATGGTCGCCGTTCCATTCAGCAATGGTAGCATGCGGCTCCAGCGGATGATGGTGTTCAATGGGCGTTCCATATATTTCCTCAACTTTGTACGTGGCATTACTGAGGGCTGCTTTCGCATCACCGCGAATGGCATCGGCTTTTTCTTTATCCTTCGGCAGTACAGCCTCGTTGGCCAGCTTGTCGAAATCGGTTTTCGGCTCCCTCTTTTCGTACGTTACGGTTACAAGACGACTCGCGTGCCGGGCCTGCTCAAAAGTTTCGGCAACAACCAGTCCAATGTGCTGTCCATAAAATTCAATCTCAGGACTTTGCAGCAACGCACCACCACGAATACCACCATTTAGGTTCAGCTTCGGGGCATTCGTATGGGTAATAACAGCCAGGACTCCGGGCGCTTTTTCGGCAGCGCCCGTGTCGATAGTCAGAATCTTTCCGGCGGCAATGGTGCTTTTGAACAGAACGGCGTAAGCAACATTCTTAACCGGATAATCCATCGAATAAGCTGCTTTTCCCGTCACCTTGGCGATCCCGTCAATGCGACTGATGGGCGTGCCGATTACTTTGTTTTTGTCTTTCATGTGATCGATTGACGTTAAGATCAAGCTTTACCCCCGTTCATAGCCATTTGCAGCGCCAGGACAATGCTTCGGTTGCCAAGTTCTACCTTAAATCGATTGTGTTCCAATGGCTTTGCATCGGCCATTTCGGCGTCGGCGGCCAGTTTAAAATTAGCGACTGTCGCTTCTTTGCCAATCAGCATTTTTTCGGCTTTCAAGGCTCGCCAAGGCTTATGGGCAACACCGCCCATCGCAATTCTCGCTTGTACAATCGTATTATTACTTACCTCCAAAGCGGCTG
Source organism: Spirosoma flavum (assembly GCF_042686045.1). NCBI lineage: Bacteria > Pseudomonadati > Bacteroidota > Cytophagia > Cytophagales > Cytophagaceae > Spirosoma > Spirosoma flavum. The sequence goes on along the minus strand of NZ_JBHUOM010000002.1, from coordinate 1,037,025 downwards.
CCACCGATACCAGAGCAAACGCATATGATGCCCGGTCACGCACTTTGAGATAATAAGATCTATCGGCAAAATTGTTTTTAGGCAACTCGAGGGCAGTAATCAGTTCGCCATGCGCCAGGTTTGTATCCTGTTCAGGCTTGTCGCCCGGCAACCGATGAAAGTCGGCAAAAGGAATAATTCGTTCCTGGCCGCTGGCATTCCTGACTTTAACAACGGCATCCAGCGCGGCCAGCGCGATGGCCATATCAGATGGATACACGGCGACACACTTTTCTGTCCAGCCAAAGATTGCATGCATCCGGTTGATGCCTTCCAGGGCACCACAGCCCGAGCCTGGCTCGCGTTTATTACAGGGCATCGACACCTCATAGAAATACGGGCAACGCGTTCGTTGCAGCAGGTTGCCGCCATTAGTAGCCATATTTCGGATCTGCCCGGATGCGCCGGCCAGAATAGACTGCGACAGTAGCGGGTAGTTTTGGCGAATCAATGCATGATTGGCGGCATCGGTATTTTTTCCCAATCCGCCTATCGAAATTCCTCCTTTTTGGGGTCCGGCAGCTATAACCTTGATGTCACTCAGGCCCAGTTCTGTAATGTCAACAAGCTCATTAGGTCGTTCGACGTCCTCCTTCATCAGGTCCAGCAGATTAGTGCCACCAGCGAGGAATTTCGCATTCGGATTCCCCGCCAGTTGGTTTATAGCGGAAGAGGGATCTTTTGCCCGGGTATAGGTAAAGGGTCTCATTGGACTGCGGGTAGTAAATGGTTAGGCGGAAAACCGAAAGGTCTGCTCGACTGGCTTTCCACTATGGACCTCCTGAATGGCGGCAACAATATTAGGATAAGCACCACAGCGGCACAGATTTCCTGACATCCGCTCCCGAATTTCCTCGTTCGACAGTTGAACCGCGCCTGCCTGCTTACGAACATTTTCGGTAACGTAGCTGGCATGTCCGTTTTTGGCTTCATCCATCAGGGCAACCGCCGAGCATAGTTGTCCCGGTGTACAGAAGCCACACTGAAATCCATCATGTTTCAGAAAAGCGGCCTGCATCGGATGAAGGGTGTCTCCCTGCGCTAGTCCTTCAATCGTTTGAACACGTTTCCCTTCGCAGCTTGCCGCCAGCGTCAGACATGACAATACACGCTGCCCGTTTACAATTACCGTACAAGCACCACATTGCCCGTGGTCGCAGCCTTTTTTAGATCCAGTCAGTTCCAACCGCTCCCGCAATGTATCGAGTAAGGTCATTCTGGAATCAACCATCAGCTTCCGGGTCGTACCATTGACCTTGAGCGATACGTTAACGCCGTTTTCGAGCGTTGCGGAGGCAAATTCCGTTGGTAATGGGTTGAGTGGTTTTGTCAGTAGCTGCTCGGCAACAGCTGAATGAGCGGCTAAAACACCCCCGCCAGCCAAGGTCATTAACTTTAAAAAATGACGCCGATTCACCCCTGAATCAAGAATTTCTTCCAGATCTTCAGGCATTAAGTCTTCGAACAACTTCTTTTCGTCCTCCGACAGTTGAGATGGTTCATTTTCATCGTTCATACAGCTCTTCGGGGAAATACAAGTTTAAATTTAAGCCGCTTGTGAGGTTACTTTTCAGGGTGCAGCATTGATAAAAAGTAACTGTTGTGTGAAGGCTATTGTTATGAGTGAAGTATTATTCCGTTTATAAAACGTGTTTTACGACCTGCGTTTGGACAATTTCTGAATCTTTTCGAAGAATTCATGCCTTTGCTCTTACCAGGTATCAACAAGGCTAAACAACATCGACTGCTTACCGATTACGCGCATTAGTTTTAAGTCCGCTTTGGCAAGCAGTTGGGTTTCAACAGCTTCGGCTGTCTTGGTCAGTATGTGGATTTCAGCAAAAATGGCTCCTATTGTGAATCGAGTAGACTCTAGGTAGATATGAGCATAGCCCCGTTGCTCATAGCGGCATTAGTCCAATCGATAGGCCGGATAGCGGTTGTGGCTTTTCTCATAGTAAGGCGTCTGCCGATAAATGAAGTTCAATTGAGCATCCGCTTGTTCGGCAAAGGTTTTATCGACTGCCCGTTTTTCGTCCAATTGCTTTCGCAACGCGGGATTCCTTTTCACTAGGTCAGCCGCCGTATCTTCGAAAATATAATCGGCAAAATACTCTTTCTGGTCGAGAACACTGTCGAAAAAATTCCAGGCAAAAAAGGAGTCAACGCCTTGTGGTTCAAGAGCTTCTACAATGTATCGATTTGTCGCCTGATTGGTATGAATCAAGTAATCGTCCTTATAGAATTGGATTGGTTGCGATTCAGTCCGCAACTTCACGCCCGTATGAACGAAATGCCCTTCATAGGGTCGCGGTGGGCTTTTATAATCAGTAATGTAATAAGCGGCTACGGTCATCAACGTATCGTTGGGCAACGTTTGTACCGCTACGCCATTGCGCTTTAGTTGGCTGATGATGTCCGGCCAGGCTTGAGAAATAATGTAGGCCGCAGGCTTATTGACCTGGATATCGGCCACGAAATTGTTTAAATAGGGAACGCGTTTGGTATACGGTTTCGTCCGGTCGTAATAAAGCCGCTTGAGCCCCGACACGTTACTAGGTTTATAGGCTGCCTGATAGCCCAGGAACGTAACCGAATCAATTTTACTGCGATCAAGGATATAGTTTAGGCTAAACGTTGTCTGTTTTTGAACAGCCGCATTGGCCCGCTGCTGATTCGCCAGAATGGTTGAGGCATCACGTTCGCACAACCGAATTACGGCTTCATCGAACACATAGGAGGCTTTAACCCGAGCCGGATAAGCTTTCCACATGTGTGTCTCCAACGTGAAGCCGAAACAGTTAAACAGAGCGGCATAGCCAGTTGAATAGCGGGGGGTGTCGTTGTAGCCGATAAGACCGTTTTCAGGGGTATCTCCCTGGTGATTTACGTAAGGCGCTGGCGGGAAACCTTTTTCGATCAGGGCCTTATCTAATTCCGGTTGAAACGTCTGGATCATATAGCTCGACAAGGTCGGATGTAACTTATCCTTCTGCGTAGCGAAATACGTCAATACATGCTGGTAATCGGCTCCATCGCTGGTATGATTATCAACAAATACCTGTGGTTTCAAGGCTTGGTACATCCGCTGAAAGGCCCGCGTATTTTCGGATTGTGCTTTAATAAAATCGCGGTTCAGGTTTAAATTTCGGGCGTTTCCCCGAAACCCGTATGACTCCGGCCCGTTCTGGTTCACGCGCGAGACGCCCCGGTTTAAGCACCCCCCCACGTTGTATACGGGCACAATAGCCACTAGTGTGTTTTTAGGTAATTTATTGGCCTTCAATAAATCTCGGGCCAGCATCATACAGGCATCAATTCCCTCCGGTTCGCCAGGATGAATACCATTATTAATCAGTATCGTGACCCGATTTGGTCGGGATGTAAACTGCTTGTCAGCCGCTAAAAGAAACAGGTGTAACGGCTTGCCAACGTCCGTCTTACCGATCTCAATCAGTTTAGCCTGATCATATTGACGGTCCAACTGCTGATACCAACCAATAATCTGGGCATATGTAGCCGTTTGATTCGAATCGCGCTCAAACGGACTAAGAACCAGTTGTTTAGTCTGCGCCATCAACGGCAGCATAGTTAGTTTGCTTAGCAAACAAATCGCCGTCATTAACCTCAGTAAATGATAAGGCGCTAGAAGTAATCTTGATTTCATAAAGTAATCATTTGTGTTACGCTCAGGTAGCATTTTCCTATTGGATAAGTTGTCGAGTCTTACCTTTTTTACCCGTTATTAGCAAAAAATGAAGTAAATATAGTTTAGTAAACGAGTAACCATACCCCACGGATAAGATGAACAGATAGTAACTATCTTCGACTCTGTTTGCGTCTAGAAAATGGCCCCATGATTTTAAGATAAGACTGTTGGGTAATGATTGATTTGCCTACGGTTGGGTGTACCTGCTACATTTAACTGGACACTGCATTAAGCACGATCTACTGTAGTATATTTAAAATGAAGCGAGTCCTTAACGTTTACGGGTTGGCGGTAGCGAATAAATACTCCCATGATCTTTTTAATAGGTAAAACCCGTTTTTAAACAGGCTGGCTCTCTGTAACGATCTATTTATAGGACGAATTTCGATTCGCTTACTAAGAGGAAGGTGTCATACAATTCCCCGTCGTTGTCTGTTTTAACTATTTTTACGTATATATCTGAAGCGTACTGTATGAGTCAAATTTTACGAAGCTGTTTTTGCCTTTTTTTATGTTTAATCGGTTCAAGTATTATCGTTTGCGCTCAATCGAATAGTGTCAGCGTTTTGCAGCCGCCTTACAATGGAATATGTGGTGGAACAACGATCCAAATACCAATCACAACTACGGGTACGTACGGGACTGATAATGTATTCAGCATTCAACTGATTGGTGGTAGTTCGACGGCCCCGACTTACCAGGATCTTCCCACGAGGGGAAATGCTCCTACCCTGGAAATTACATTGCCTGACACGGTTCTGCCAGATGTTTATCGGCTGCGTGTGCTGGCGTCAAACCCGAAAACAACGGGTATTGCCAGCCCCTATTTTTATCCTCAGCGCAAGCCAACAGCCCGACTTGTTGAGCGCCCGCTGACCATTGCGCCCTATGAAAATGTCACGATTCCCATCCAGCTTTCCGGCTCGGGTATAACTGCCTACAATTCGTACCGGGTTACAATCAATGACAGTTTGATTCTTAGTCAAGACAAAGCGTCCTCCTTCGTTGCGCATCCGGGTCCTAAAACAACTACATACCGGGTTACTAAAGTCGAAAATGCCTGTGGAGAAGGCACCTCGTCTGGCCAGCAAACCGTTACTGTGGCTCCTTTCGGCCTACAGCTAACCTCCATTGCGCCAGAAGCACCCTGCCCTGGTGCAACAGTTCAGATCGGTTTTAGTGCAAATGGTACGTTTGACAGCAGTAACCGATTCACAGTGCAGGTCACCGATGAAAAAGGCAACTACATTGACTTACCAACAAAAGGCGATCGGAGTCCGCTGGAAATTACGCTGCCACTCAGCATTCCCGAAGACTGGGGCAATTATGTTCGGTTAGTATCAACATCGCCCGCCTTAGTAAGTAGCCCGATAGGAGGACAGTATAGTAGCCGTGCGCTTTCGGTATATCCTGCCCCGTCGGCAATACTGGAAACGGAGGTAAAAGCAATCCGCTTCGGAGAAACCACTACATTGGCAGTTCGGTTGACGGGGCAAAATGTGCAGTGCACGCTGAGTGAGGGTACCCAACTGGAGTATAAACCGGACACCTACCAGCCGGTGCCCGGACAGTACACCATAACGGTAAAGCCAAGTGTGTCCACGACATACACTATCCGCTCGGCTACTGGTACCTGCGGTCCGGTAATGACTACGGGTTCGGTGAGGGTTGACGTTACAGACGGGATTATTGCGGGTAAACTGCCAGATGAGCGGCCCTGTATTGGTCAGACTATTCGCATCCCCATCCAGACCAATGCTCAATTTACAGCGCAGACCATCTTTCAGGTACAGCTTGGAGGGTCTATCCTACTGCCTGCTGTTTTACAGAAAGATACCATCGTGGCTACGTTGACAAATCAGGCGCTTGGTGTATCGCTGGGGTTGGATGGAACGTATTACGTTGGCTCGGAGGTACGCGTTGTAACGCAGAACCCTGCCATTGTCAGTACCGTCAGCCCCAGCCATTTCGAGGTTGGATATGTGCCCCTGCTGGCTAACATCAATTTATATACGCAAAAGAGCGCTGGTAGCTGGGATATAGGTTTTCCATCAACACTCAATAAACCGGAGCCAATTCGGATTATGGCTGATGCAAAAAGCAACCTTCCCATAACAATTAGCGTGACCGATGGTAGTCGACAATGGCGATTTCCAGCCAATCAATTACCTAATTCGAGTGATTATCCTTACGCTGTGTTTGGGGATATGCCTACGAAAAGCACGACCTATATGCTTACCGAAGTAAGCAATAAATGCGGTACGCGTCAGTTTTCAGATAAGTCAAAACAAGTAGTTATTAAACAAGCAGAGAATCGACAGATTTTAGTAGAAGATCTGCCGGGTCGAATCTTCTGTGCCGGGGAAACCATTGCCATTCCTTTTCAGGCCACGGGCGTCATTGCAGACTCCGTTCGGTATCGGGTAACCGTCTATGGATATAGTATCTATGGCTTCAGTTCGTTTGTGCCGGTAGTCATTGGCCGGGCACTGAAAAGCCCGATATCAGTCGTATTACCCAATGTTCTGGCGGGTACATATTCTCTGCGGGTAGAAGCTGAAAATATAGCATTGACCAGTCGGGACGTATTTTTAACGATTCATAAAAAGCCTACTGCCGCCATTCTGCCCGGTACTACCGAACTCATTGGCGGTGAAACAACAACACTGATTGTGGAAGCAAAGGGTGGCGGCCCGTACGCGTTGCTGACGGCTGAAGGGGAAGCTTACACCGTTCCGGATTATGACGGCAACTCGGTTACGCTGGATGGGCGGGCTTATATTCCGGTCAAACCCGATCAAACAACGACCTATCGTCTGAAGTCGATTACGAATACCTGTGGCACAACAATCGTAACCGATGAACGAACGATAACTGTAGTGCCGTATCGACTCTATATTACAACTCCTAGCAATCCCAACAACTACGCCACAATAACTCTGGAGCAGAAGGCGGTCACTTGCCGGGGTGGATTACTCACCGTTCCGTTTGCCACAATTGGACGGGTTCCATCTGATGAAGTCTTCGACATACAGGTTTCCAGAGGAACAACGACCTGTTTGAAACGATAACGCTGACCTCAACGAGTAATCCGCTGGTGGCCCGTTTACCCGATTCGTTTACCGCCGATCCCTACGGATACTATAAGGTGCGTATCGTTGGCCGAAGAACCGGAACCATCAGTCAGACAGCGCCCAATTTCAGAGTTTATGACCTGCCATCGGCGACGCTCTCCCTAAGGGGTTCACCGGTTGCCGACCCAACCGTAACGATTCTGGTAAGCCTAACCAATGTTGGGACTTATGGCATCCGCAATTACGAGCCAGACTATTCCGGCACGTTCGCTGATGCGCTTACGGACCCCAGTGGAATCCTGTATACCCTTTTGCCCCGACACAAGACGACGTATTCACTGGCGTTTGTTCGCAATGGCTGTGGCTACGGAACGGGGCTCGGCGAAGCGACGGTTACCGTAAAGCCGACATTATCTATTACCACACCAACGCCCGGTTCGCAGCAGCAGACCTGCGCTGGCAAACCACTGACCGTTGCTTATACCACCACCGGCGATTGGAGCAATGGTATCAACATAGTGGCCGAGCTGATTAGCGGGAACAATTCCAGTCGTGAACTAGGCCGGACAACCGCCCGTCAGGGAACGCTCTCGCTCCCACTACCCGCCGATCTGCCACCGGGTAACTATAGTTTACGACTCCGTTCGACTGATTCTGCACTAAGCGCATCCATATACATACAGATAGTTGCTCCCGTAACAGCCCAATTGACGGGTAATCTTGTGATTAACGCAGGGCAGAAGCTTGTTATCAAGCCAGTGGTCAGTGGCATGTTGCCGATAAATTACAGTCTGTCTAACGGGTCTGTCGGCGTATGGGAAACGGATTCCCCCACAATTGAATTGGCTCCCAGTCAGAGTGGTACGTATAGGCTCGCATCCGTCAGTAATATGTGTGGTCCTGGTTCTGCCAGCGGTTCATTAACTATTTCGGTCAACCCGACAAGTACCAGATTTATTACAACCGATCGGGTAAGCGGTAGATTCTGCGGGGGTGATACAGTGGTAGTTGAGTATACGGCAGTGGGAATTACCAATAGCCCGCTGACGGTTCTGCTTTCCGACCGTAACGGTGACCAATATACATCTGTGCCAACTGTCGGCCAGGATAACCCGTTGCGGGCTGTGTTGCCTATAGGCTTGCCGACTGGTATTAATTACCGCTTTCGGGTTACGGCTTCTGATCCCACCGTTGCCAGTTCGGTAATGCTGTCGCCGATAACAATTCTGGAAAAAGCAACAGGGTCAATTCTGGGACCACCTTACGCTGATCTTGGCAAACCTGCCAACCTAACTATTACCGTGACGGGTTCTGCACCAGTCTCGGTAACACTGGGGCCGGACGGGAGTCCTCCCCTGATGTGGCAAATTACCCAACCTGTAGCGTTTTTTAGCCTGCCGACAACTTCGCTGCCTACAACGTTTCGGCTCCTGGGAATACGTAATGAATGCGGTCCCGGAATAATTCAGGGTAGCGGTATTGTACGTTTAGAGTTGTTAACCGCAATAGAACCGGCTGGGCTAGGTATATGGGTGTTCCCTAATCCGGTAAGTCAGAGCATTTTTATCGAAAATTTACCTCTGGTACCTCTGGAGGTTGAACTGTGGTCGGCAGATGGTCGATTGGTCCGACGTGAAACCTACCAGCCAGCTAAAACTATCTCGCTGCCCGTCAGTGATTTACCAGTCGGTATCTATATTCTGCGGGTCAATGTCAATCAAATAGTATTAACATACCGATTACTAAAATCCTGATGGTTAGACTTTTATTGATCTTGTGCAGTCTTCTGTCGATAGGCAAGTGTTATTCACAATCTATTTATATAAGTCCGAGCCGTACAGAAAGACGTTGTCGGCCCTTTCGAGCCTATACCAATTGAATACACCTATAATGGCCCCGCCAATGCCACGATAAAACTGATCGATGGTATAGTAATTCTACTAAGTGGGTTTAGCTACATACCCCCGCAAACTACCCAGAGGTATTTGATTCGAACCGCGCAGAACACCACCTATACCAGTATAGATTATGCTGGGTAGATACAAAAAGTAGAGCCTATTAAAAAGGAGTGCTTTAACGGTACAGAATCGTTGGCTAGCTACTGGCGCTTCATACATTGACAAAATCACCCGTTATGTTTGCCTAAATAAGCCCCGGGCACACCGGAGGAATTTTTGCTACCTAAAAGTGGTCTCCTTGGTCCGTGAGCCAGTAACTGGGCATTATCAGAAGTTTGTACCAATGGAATAGGCTCCTTGGAGATGGAAGCAAACAACCGTTTAATCAAAACCAACGCATTCCTACTATTTAACTACCTGTTTTTCATATATTTACGATAGACACTTCTATCCGAAACAGGTCGTTCATGGATTCACTCGTAGTTCGCTCAACCCAACCATCACCAGATTCCGGTCATGAAGTTGAATCCCCAGGGGCCAACTTAGTCAGTGGCGGACCAGCTCCTCCAACGGTAGGCAACATGCTCTGGGGGGTAGTGGTGCTGGGCCTGCTGCTGGTAAGCATCCGGGTATTTGGGCTAACGCAGGCCCAATCGGGTCAATTGCTTCGAGGGCCACATGGCGGTAACTACTGGCTGCTGAAGTTTACACATCTCTTCTTCGACAATACTGTACCTGCTTTGGGAGCACTGCTATTTGGAGCCGGTATGCTACGGTTTCTAACCAAACCCAGCGCAACCGGCGGCTTAGCCACCGCATCGGCGGAGCAGCACGAACGTTACCTTCGGCGACAGCTTTGGCTGGGCTTCTTAGGCGTAGTCAACGCCTTTTTGTTACTCTCACCCGTAGATTGGCTGTTTCAACTTAGTGTGGTAGGCTTGCTGCTTTTCCCTTTGCAGCGGCTATCGGGGCAGGCTTTAGTAGTTGGGGCGGTGGTGGCCGGGCTGATCTTTAGTGGAAAAGGTTACTGGAATTATACGGAGCAACAGGACAAATTCACCAGCTATACGAACGTAGTAGCGCTCGAAAAGAAGCACATCAAGCTAACCGACCAGCAGAAAGAGGACAAATCGGTTTGGGAAGGAATGCTCAAACGGGTGGCCTACGACAAGAAGAAAGATCAGGCCAACCTCATCTCATTACGGACTGACTACCCCACCGCCTGGAGCTTTCTGCTGCGTCCCCTGCAAGGGCGGCATTCGTGGCAGTTTTACACCCTTGACCTATGGCAAATCATGTCAATAACACTACTGGGCATGGGACTGTTTCGACTAAATTTTTTCACGAATCAGTTCAGCATCTACCGCCTGCTGGGGGTGACGGTGCTTGGCTTGGGCGTTAGTCAAACGCTGGCCTGGTTATCCTGGCCGTCGTACGAACTGAAATGGATTGATTCTACCAAACTCATCAGCCTTGGGGTTTGGCCACTGTCCGATTGGCTGCAACCGGTTGAGTGGGGATTTTCGGCGGTAGGACTAGCCGCATTGGTAATGCTTTCTTTTCGGCTGAGCCGGAGTGCCGGGCTGGGTCGGGCCCTGGCTGCGGTTGGTCAACTAGCCCTAACCAATTACCTGTTGCAGACGGTGCTTTGTTCGATCTTCTTTTACGGCTACGGGTTTGGGTATTTCGGTGATTTGCGTCTCCAAACGCTTTACCTCGTCGTGGCTGAAATTTGGCTACTGCAAGTTGTTTTCAGCACGGTCTGGCTGCGCTATTTCCGGATTGGCCCTGCCGAATGGCTTTTGGCGTCATTGACTTACGGACGGAAAGTGGCCCTGTCTTGGCCTGCCTCAACCTCTGTTCCAGCCTAACCCATACTCCAACTATGGAATCATCTTCCCCGCCTACCCCAGTCGCTTACATAGCGAATGATCACCGCTCCGCCGGACCCCATCAGGCCGAGCTGAGCTCTTGGGAGATCAGGTCGGACCACGTCAGGCCGAGTCACGTTAGCCCTGTGGCTAGAGTAGAACGCCTTCCGAGTCTGGACCTGATCCGCGGAATAGCCCTACTGGGTATTCTGATGATGAATATTCCGGTCTTCGGCTACCTGGACTCAGGCATCACGGCGGTAACCAAAGATCTCGGCAGTCACGATTATGTGGCCTTTGTAGCCGTAGGCACAGCCTTCGAGGGAACCATGCGTGCGTTGTTTTCGATGTTGTTCGGGGCGGGCATGATTCTATTTGCCAGTGGTAAAACCAACTCGATACATGGTCCGACGGTGGTGGAATACTATTACCGCCGTTTACTGTGGTTGGTGTTGTTTGGCGTATTCGATGCCTTCGTCCTGCTCTGGCGGGGTGATATCCTGTTTAACTACGGCCTGATGGGCATGTTACTGTATCCTTTCCGTCGGCTCAGGCCCATCTGGCTGGTGTGTATGGGCTTGGTATGTATGGGCATTACTCTGTACAAAACCAATAGTTGGACCAACCAGGTTCGCGAGTCCCGGTTGGGCTATGTAGCTGCCACCCGGCTCGAAAAAGCGCACCAGAAGCCATCCGAAAAAGAGCTTGAAGCTAAAGCAAGCTGGGAGCGCTTTGTGGCCCGCATAAACCCCGATCCCAAAGCCGATGCCAAAACCCTACTGGCCCTTCGGGGCGACTACCCGACCGTTTTTAAGCAGTTAATGCCGGAAATAGTCAGTAGCAACGTTTATTTCACCTACCACGGGGCGTGGGACATGCTGGGTATGATGTTTATCGGCATGGCCCTGCTGGGGTGGGGTTTTCTGACCAACCAATTAACGACTCAAACCTATGTTAGTATCCTACTGGTGGGCTATGGATTGGGCCTGCCCCTGAGTTGGTTTTTTGTCCAGTATACAGTGGATTTTTACCAGCATCCGGCGCTGACAGTCGAGACCTACCGGGTGTCGCCCCAACTTCTTTACGACTTCCGGCGGGTGTTGCTGGCCCTGGGTCACGCCAGCTTGCTGTTGCTGATATACCGCTCCCGTGTGATACCCTGGCTGATGAAGGCCCTGATTGCGGTCGGTCAAATGGCCTTCACCAATTATCTGCTACAGAGCATTATCTGTACATTCTTTTTCTTCGGTTACGGCTTTGGCTACTATGGCAAACTGGCTTACTACCAACTCTATTACGTAGTGGGTGCCGTTTGGGTATTTCAGCTACTGGTATCGCCCCTCTGGCTTCACTACTTTCGGTTCGGTCCTTTCGAGTGGGTCTGGCGTAGCTTAACATACTGGAAGCCACAACCGATGCGGGTTTGACCTACCTGCTACAAACCTTGTTTAACAGGCATTGAAATTAGTTAAGGGGTAAATTCCGGATGAAGAGCCGGAATTTACCCCTTTAGCGACCAGTAACTATTTAAAATAGCGATCAGCAAAAATCAAAAATGTCGGCCAGTTGGGACCAGTCGTGTGCCCACCGCTATGCTGACGAAAAGCAATTTCTCCATCAACTAATGCGGTTTCAATAGGGGGAAATTCCATAGTGCCCAAGTCTTTCTTGCCCAGAAGTTTGTAAACGGGCCCAGCGTAGGCACCACCCAGAAACATACCTTTGGCATCGACCCAGTTGCCTTCTACTTTAGGCGAGCCCGAACTAATAAAAACCGGGCGGGGAGCACACAGCGCCACTAGTTCGTGGGCATCGACGGGTAAGTCATTGGGCGTCAATGGCCCGGCGTATTTTATGAAATTTCCTGCCATCCAATGATATTCAGCCGAAGAAGCTACGTTCTCGACTTGCTCCCCGAATTTACGCCGGTGAATTTTTACACCGCCCTCGCCCGAGGAGCCAACAAAAGCGATCGCTAAGCGGGGCTCATAAGCCATCGTGACAATAGTTGCTTTCCCATAGCGTGATAACCCCTCAATCCCTACTTTTTTCGCATTGACTGCTTTATCGGTTTCAAAGTAGTCCATTGCGCGGCTGGCTCCCCAAGCCCAGGCTCGCAGTGCGCCCCAATCGTCGGGTTTACGGGGTTGACCTTTGTTGACCAGACCAATAATTCCCGTTGTTAGACCGGCACCATTGTCGGCTTGGTAGCTGGTTGGATAGAGAATGGCATAGCCCCAACCTTTAGCCAGAAGTTGCTGCTGCCAGGTTGGTTCAGGCTTCACAGTCTGAACCAGTGTACCCGACGTCGCTGTCGTGGACGTTGGCAGGCGGAAACCCGCCGGAAACCGGAAGCCGTAGCTCATCATCACGGGTACAGGACCAGTGGCATTGGCCGGGGTGGAAAGCGTCAGTTCAATATCAACATTGATGGCCGGATAAGCCGAATTATCCACATGACCTACCAGATTTTTGGTGATGACCGAAAAATCGCCGTTCATCTCTCTGGTTTCACTGACCACTTTCCAAGTTACTTTCGGCACGCTCTTTGGTTGGCGACCGTATATTTCCCGGTCAAAATCTTCCACAATTTCAGGCCGACGCTCATTCCACCACTGTTTAGCAGTCGTCACTTTTTTGCCATTTTTTAGGGTCAGCGGGTCAGGCAGACTGGTGTAGGGCGTTGCCTGCGACTCATCGACATTAGCCGCATTAGGCGCACTCGGATTTCCCGATGGACCAGGCCGGAGCGAGCTGATGCTCAACTGATCCATCATCCGCTTGTGGTCTTCTGCCGACTGTTTTTGAATGACTGCCTGAGCGGACATAAAGACACGTCTGGCTGAATCGGATTCCGGGGCTTGTCCTTTAGCACTCAAGCCAAAAAAGGGCTACGAATGCTAGAGAAGAGGTTAACGTTTTCATGTGATAAACGGATCATTAAGGGTTTATGAACTTCGGCTAGGGTTAATCATTTGACAAAGTGGAAGAATGTTGTCAACGATTTTAGACTCATTATTTAGCCGTGAACGGCGAGGCTGGCAAGCCCACCCCCATATGTTTATAGGTGCCCCTCGCTGCAAAACCATTCCGCCACTGACCAAACGGGGAAGTCGGACCTGACAGGAGCCATACTGGTGAGTCAGTAAGCATGCCCCAACTAATGGGGTCTGAACCAAGGCAGTTAAATAGAGTCTCATACCGGACGTTAGCTAACTCCAAAGAAACTTTACCCACTATTATTACTACTTTAACAAGAAATTAATCGTTCGTGGTATTGTTTCGTAACCGCTCAAGTGATTAATAAACGTTAGTTCACAATTTCATCATTTCCTGATTGGGGTAATGAAACGTTGTCGCTTATCTGCGAGATTTGTCCACTTAACCAGTTTTTGTACTCTCAGTTAGTATGAACAAGCGATTCGTTCCACTGCTAGTTCGCGCAGGCTTCCAGGCCATTGCGCTGTTGCTCGTTTATACAGCGACTGCACAGTCTCCCACAAGTTTGACGAGCCTGCCCCATCTTCAAAAACAGGGAACGGCCTCGCAGTTAGTCGTTGCCGGAAAGCCCTTTCTAATGCTGGGCGGTGAGTTAGGTAATTCCAGCGCATCAGACATGAACTACATGAAACCTATGTGGCCTAAGCTTCAGCAGATGCATCTCAATACTGTTCTGGCCCCCATCTACTGGGAGTTACTGGAGCCTCAAGAGGGCAAATTCGATTTTACCCTGGTTGATGAGTTGATCAAAGACGCCCGCCAGCACCAGATTAAGCTCGTCCTGCTGTGGTTTGGCAGCTGGAAAAACAGCATGTCCTGTTACGTACCGGGATGGGTTAAAACGGACACGAAACGATTTCCCCGAATTCAAGATAAGAAATGGAAAGCGCACGAAATTCTGACTCCGTTTTCCAAAAATAATTTAAATGCTGACCTCAACGCATTCAGCGCCCTGATGCGGCATGTTCGTGACGTTGATGGGCGACAGCAAACGATTATTATGATTCAGGTCGAAAATGAGATCGGTATGCTACCTGATGCCAGAGATCATTCTGCCTTGGCGAATGCGGCTTTTGAGCAGCCTGTACCTCAACCACTTATTCAGTATTTACAAACGAATAAAGCGTCGCTGGCACCAGCGGTTCGCACCGCCTGGCAAGCCAACGGCGCTAAAAGTAGTGGTAATTGGGAAACGTTATTTGGCAAGAGTCTGGCTACTGACGAGGTATTTATCGCCTGGCATCTGGCGCAGTATACCAACCAGATAACGGAAGCAGGAAAGGCCATATACCCCCTCCCCATGTTTGTAAATGCGGCACTAAACCGGCCAAACGTAAAACCGGGTGATTACCCAAGCGGTGGTCCGCTGCCCCATATCATCGACATTTGGAAAGCGGGCGCGCCCGCGCTGGATTTCTTCTCCCCAGACTTTTATAACCCGGACTTTAAATACTGGAACGATCTATATACCCGTCCAGACAATCCATTTTTTATTCCGGAAATTCGCTTCGAGCCGTCTAATGCGGCTCAGGTTTTTTATGCCATCGGTCATTATAATGCCATGGGCTTTTCCCCCTTCTCGATAGAATCGACGGTTAAACCAGCAGAAGAACCCCTTGCTCGAAGCTATGTTATCCTGTCTAGTCTCAGTCCTCTGATTCTGGCTAATCAGGGCAAAGGAGGGATGAATGGAATGCTGTTCGACAAGAAAATGGCAACCGATACCATTCACCTGGGGGACTATACCTTTACCTGCAAACACGACTATACACTGGGCTGGTCAGCAAAGGCCAGAGAGGAAGAATGGCCGATGACGGGCGGGATGATTATCCAGACGGGCCCCGATGAGTTTACCGTGGCTGGAACGGGAATCGTTATCACATGCAGCTCTGATAAGGCCGATCGACCGAATGCAGGCATTTTGCAATTAGACGACGGAGCCTACGTTGATGGAAAATGGGAACCGGCCCGGCGAATGAACGGCGACCAGGATCACCAGGGACGACATATTCGCATTCCGGTAGGGGAATTTGGTATTCAGAAACTGACACTGTACCGCTACTAGCATTTTAACATTAGCTGAGTAGCAATGCCGTTGATGATAGTGTAGATTGGATTATTTCTTTGGCACGCTTCAGCCTGTAAGTCAACAGCGCTGCCGGTTTTTGTGGGAGGCTGTTTCACAAATGGCATTCTCAGTACATAGTCGATTGATTGAAAACGCAAAATAAGGTTTAGTACCCTGACGATAGTTCCGAGGACCAGACTCTATGTGAATCGTTTATAAAATAACCTTGCCATCAAATTTCGCGCAGTTGTGTCTGGCGATAAAATCAGAAAGAGGCCGGATTATGTAGTTCAATGGACCTAATTGTAAGTTCCTCCCTCCCACTAGGTCACTACGTCCTGACACACAGCCAGTTGGTTTCAGAACCAAATAGCGCCATTCGTAGACTCTTAGCCATTGAAGGAAGCTACTTGTTTAGTTGGGCAAATACACACTGAAAGTTGCCCCCTTACCGGGTCGGCTGGTGGCCATAATCGCGCCCCCATGATTAGTCACCACTTTCTCACAGATGGCCAGGCCAATGCCTGTACCCGCAAATTCGCTTTTACTATGCAAACGTTGAAAGACCTCAAAGATCCGATTGGCATATTTCTGATCAAAGCCAATGCCGTTGTCAGTCACATCGATCCGGTAATAAGTAGGGGCCGAAAATGAGGGCTTCACGCCGGACGGCAAGTCTCTGGCCAGGAGGGTTTGAGAACTAACTTGAATCAGGGGGACTGCCGGAACAGCCTGTTTTGAGCGGTCTTGCCGACTAAATTTCAGGGCGTTACTGAGTAAATTCTGGAAGAGCTGGCCCAACTGAATGGAATCACCTAACACGTCGGGTAATGACTCGACCCTGACAACTGCCCCCGTTTCGGCAATCACCAGCTCTAAGTCGGTGATTACGGTCTGGACCACCACTGACAGGGAGACCATGTGGCGATTGTCATGAAGAGCGGCTATTCTCGAGTAACTCAACAAGTCTCGGATCAGGGCAGACATGCGACCGGCTGCCAACTGCATACGCTCCAGGTAAGTACGTCCCTCGCCAAGCTGGTCGGCATACTGACTTTGCAGAATATTGCCAAACGACTGGATTTTACGTAGCGGCTCCTGCAGATCATGGGAGGCCACAGAGGCAAACTTTTGCAGGTTGTCATTGGCCCGAATCAACAATTCATTTGCTTCACCTAACTCGGCATTAGCTACCGTGAGCGCTTCAGTACGGGCCTGTATTTGCTGTTCGAGTTCAGCCGCCAGGTTTCGGTAGCGCTGTTCGCTTTGTCGTAATGCCTTGTTGGATTTCCGTAAAGCTAACAGAGTTACCACGTGGTTGGCTAGCGTTCGTAAGGCGACCAGTTGAGCCTGGCTCAATTGCTTCGGTTTATCGTCGATGATACACAGGGAGCCCAGGGCTAAACCGTCAGCATCGACCAGGGGCACCCCTGCATAAAAAACGACATGAGGGTCACCCGTAACAAGCGGATTTTCTGCAAAGCGTTCGTCCTCCCGTGAATCAGGTACGATTAAGGTTTCCTGCGGATTGGTGATGGCATGAGCACAAAAAGAAAATTCACGGGGCGTTTCCCGGATATCAAGCCCATGATTGGATTTAAACCATTGGCGTTTATCATCGATCAGACTAATCAGCGAGATCGGGGTCTGACAGATTTGAGACGCCAGGTTGGTAATATCGTCATAGTCGGACTCGGGCAAGGAGTCCAGAATATCATAACTTTTCAAGGCATCCAGCCTCTTGGTTTCCTCTGCGAGAGGTGGAGGAATCAGCATCGTTTAGTACAGCCATTTTGCACGCTGTTAAAGCGAGTAAGAATGTATAACTCGGAGACAAAAAAGTATGTTTAATAAAAATGACTTATCAAGGTGTATCAGTAGGTCTCTTTACACCTCTGCCGAATAGAAAAGCATTAAATTCTTTCTGGCAATAATGGGAGCAGACGCTGTTCAGACCCGTGGAAAAACCGTAATAAACTTGTGTAGTAAAGCAGGGTAAACGCTCCCGTTAATTTCAGGACTAAACAGTACTGGACATCATCTTCAATTAGTAAGAGTTGAGTAGTCATGGCTTTAGCGGTAAATGGGTAGGTGATGGGCAACATTAACCCCGCATGGGGGTAATAACTTCCTCCATCAGTGCCTGATCGGGTGAGCCTAAGGGGAGGAGGATGGTAAAGACCGTTCCTTTATGCGACTCGCTTTGTAGCTCCAGCGTACCAGCATGAAGCTCCACAAACTGCCGCGCAATCACCAGGCCTAACCCCGTACCCTGGATGCCAACCGTGTTACTGGCCCGAAAAAAAGCCTGAAACAAATTAGCCACATCAGCCGCCGGGATGCCAATACCCTGATCGATGACTTGCAGCGTTAGCTGATGGTCCCCAAAGGCCAGCCGCAACTCCGGATTACCATTGGAAAACTTGAAGGCGTTCGACAATAGATTGATCAGCACATGACTCATCAGGTTGTCATCGATATAAGCGCTACGGGGTGTTCCCTGGATGACAATCTGAACAAGCCGCTCATCAGGGCGCTCACTGAAATGGGTGTCGATCAGCGTCTCACAGAAAGCCAGCACATCGATCCAGCGGGGCATGAAGGTTATTTTTCCGGCCTCGATCTGGCCGATGGTCAGCATATCGGTCAGAAGCGTACTGAACTTTTCGATTTCTTTTTGAATAACGCCCAGATGATTTTGAATCGATGGTCTGGCGCGGTCCGGAGGGAAGTCCAGATACCGCCCGATCAAATCGACACTGGATTGGATGGTCATCAGGGGGGTTCTGAATTCATGGGAGGCTGTTGAGACGAACTGGGACTTAAGTTGATTGAGTTCCTGCTCTCGGTGCAACGATTGCTGGAGGACAAACTCTTTTTCTTTCTGGCTGGTAATGTCATTGGCAATGCCAATATGCCGGGTGATTTTACCAGCCGAATCTCGGATGATGAAGGTGCGGACCGACAGCCAGCACCTTGACCCATCCGGTCGCTGTAGTCGACAGTCCAACTGGCCTTCTATGCCAGCCATATAATCCCTAAAAAACGCATCTATAGCAGGCCGGTCTTCAGTCACGATGTCATCCGTAAACGTGGTCATATCGTCGAATGTAGTCTGACGACTTCGGTTCCAGACCCGCTCAAAGGCCGGGTTAAGGTAGAGTAGACGGAACGGCTCTGCCGAGTGAATCCAGAAGACCTCATCGACATTATCGGCAATCTCCCGAAACCGCTGTTCACTTTCCCGCAGGGCGGCTTCAGCCAGCTTTCGCTCCGTTACATCCCAGGCGACGCCAATGGCACGAACCGGATGGCCATCCTGGTTTTTCACGACCAGGCCATGCGTTTCTAAGTAGACGGTGGTACCATCCAGCTTGATAATCCGGCAAACACTTGAAAACTTATCGTCTTGCGACCCTTGGTGCGTAACCTGTTGAGTGCTTTCCACAAAAGTAGCCCGGTCCTCCGGGTGCATCATGTGTATAAATTTCTCAAAACTCCAATCGGTCCGCCCCGGCTCTATACCAATAATTTTCAACAGACGGTCTTCCCAGACGAGGATACCCGTCTCCAGATCTTGTTCCCAGATACCCTGGCCGACGGCTTGCGTGGCCAGTTGCAGCCGCTGGTTAAGATTGCGTACCTGTATCTCGTTCTGCTGACGTTCGGTGATATCGCGGGCAGACCCATATACCCGATCATCAATGCCAATGGCCGTCCACTCAATGATGCGGTAAGTGCCATCTTTTCGACGCATTCGGTTGATCTGGTTGCGAACCGGTTGCTGAAGGATGTTCGACAGCAATTGCTGATAGACAAATTTCTGCTCGTCGGGATGAATCAGATACAAAAAAGGAATCGCCGTCAGCTCGGCGGCCGAATAGCCTAAGGCCGTTTGGAAAGCCTTATTGACTTCCGATATCATCCCCTGACTATCGGAAATGCAGTGCATGTCCAGCGCACCCTCAAAGAAGGTACTCAACTCCTGGTTTTTCTGGCGTAATTTGGCCTGGGCTTGCTTTAGGGCGGAGATATCCGAGGCAATCCCAATATAGCCGATCGTTGTTCCATCCTCATCCTGTAGAGTACTGGCCGATAAGAGCACCGGTACCGGTCGGCCATGCTTGCCGATGATCACACATTCCTGGTTGACATGACCCTGTCCGGCCAGTGCAAGCTGGAAAAAGGGTATCTTTGAGTTGGTTCCTTCGTAAGGATGACAAGAAATTACGGGGAAGGGGTTTTCGGCTGTTCCAGGCATTGCGCGAGGAACCAGACCAATGAGTTCCTGGATAGAATAATCCATTAACGTCTCACATGCCTGATTGGCAGTCTGGATTACCCCATCAATACCGGTGGAGAGAATGGCCTGACCGGCATGTTTCAGGATGGCGTTTTGGAGCACCGACAGTTCACTAACATGTTTCGTATGGGCTAAAATCTGATTCGCTAACTTCTCGTTTTTTTTGTGAAGCTTGGCCTGTGCTTGCTTCAGGGCGGAGATATCCATGATGGTGAATAGAACATTCTCTCCCACCCGAGTCAGCGTAAAGTGTCCCCATAAAGAAATACCATCAGACTGAACATGTTTCTGGTATTGCAGGGATACGCCCGTACGAACAACCCCAACCAGCCGCTCGAGCAGGCCAAGTCTGGATGTCTGGGGAAATAAAGTTTTGACCGTTTGACCAGCCATTTCCGCGATGCTATGCCCAAGTATGGCCGCATTGGCTGGATTGGTCAATAAGAAGGCAAAATCCGTGATTTGGCCCTGTTGCCATAGGGGGCGAAAAAGGGTCAGTCCCACCGGTGTATTGGACACAATAGCCTCCAGCAATTGATTCCTAGTGTCCACTGGTGGGGAGAGTGAACTTATCAGGGCTTTATCCAGGAGCTGTTCCCCGAACAGCTCCTGGATAAGGTTCCGGATAAGACTCTGATAATCGTCCGTAAAAAAAAAGGGTTGATCCTGCGCCACCAGTAAAGCGCCAATCACTTGTCCATCCTCTAACAGGGGGACCAGCATGAACGAACGATAGCCCTGCTGGTATAAGGATAACGTAAACGCTACCCCCGTGGTGTGAGCCTCGACCTGTTGGCAAACGATGGTCTGCCCTACCCGAAAGAAATCGATGTCAGTTCCGAAAATGGCGGCCAGCCTGGTGGTTTGCTCTTCAATCAGTTGGCTTTGCACCTGGGCAGTCTGGAGAGTAACATCGAAGGCGTAAATAACGGCTTGCTGGCAAGGTACTCGTTGTGGTAGTAACTGGAGGAGCATAGCCCCCACCCGCCGACGTTCTTCTTTTTGTATCTGAACCCTCATTAGCCCCCAAAGCGGGTCCGGTGATAAGGGTGAGGGGAGCGTACTACCCGCCTGAAGCTCGACCAAATAACCGCCATTGAGGGGTGTAAACGTTAATTTACCCGGCTGATTGGATGCTAGTTCATAACTCAAGGAACAGCAGGCACCTTTTTCCAAGGCTGGCCAGAGCGGAGCTAATAAGGCGCTCGATTGGGGCACCATCCAGTCAGACAAGCAGGCGCTCGAACTGTCTGGCCCGGACGTAGCTGTCTGGTGTAGCTGCAAATCCACTATTCGCCCCTGTTTATTGAGCACTGGCGTAAAAAAAAACAGGGTGTGCTCGCCGGGTTTAGTTTCGGCAAACCCAGTTATCCGGGCAGTTCCTAAAGGAATATTCATAGAAGGAAAGCTAGTTAAACCAGCTCTTATCACCTGTTTTTTTAGCCAGCAACTCTACCCTATAGGTTTCCATCGGGTATAATTCATTAGGGTAGGGTCGCAAGCGGGATCGTTTAGCCGTTGAGTAGTTGGTAATGTAGACAAACACGGATTGCCAATTTAACACCGAAGCAGAAGATTTCGAAAAGGACATAGGTTTAACTTCGAGGGGAAAAGGCTTGTTAATCATTATGTTGTCGTATTTACAAAATACGGAGGCTTAAATCCGTAAATCTTCATGAATCGCCAACTAACACCGGAGTTGACGGATAAAACCAGAGAGTTCGAATCAAGATGAAGCCTGGCACTCGATCGACGGGGTATTGAAGCTTGCTTGCTACGCAGATGTCGGTCGATAATCCAACACCACTAAAACAGCGACGAGATTTGCAGTTTTCAATAATAACGAAATTAGTAACGAACCTTTAATTAAAAATTGGTTGATATAATCGATTGGTGACTACTAAAACAACAGCCCGGATACATTCTAACTATTGAGCTGTTCAATTATAACCGTAAATTTGATTTACCTACCCCTTAGTTACCTTATGATCATATAATTATCTTACAAGATACCTTAATATACTTTTCATAACTAATGACAAGCATTAATAGAGTATATTAACTATTGTTCTAAATATGTTAAAAGCTGAATCTGTTTTTATTTACGGCTGATAGCTTCCACTTTCAGGAGAAATAAATCTACACAAGTAGCGTTTTTCACTTCGGAGAGAATACCCAAACTTACAAGAATATAAGCCAAAACGGTAAAGCTTGAGGGTTACATTTCGCCTATCGGAAAACTGGTCTCTCTACTTATGGGACAAGGTGAGCGTAAAATCGAATCGCACTATCTGGTGCCGCGTTTACTCAATATGAAGCGGGACGCGCTTCAATCTGGCACAGAAAAAGACTCAAAACTTCAAACTCGGTAAACCGAAAAAAATTTACTGTACAGGCCACTCATAAAGAAGTAACCACACAAGCCAAAAATACTTATATGTAAAATGACAGTATTCAGGCTATAGAATTGCCCTGCTCTATGGGACAGAAGGCCTGACATACGCCGAGATAGCTGATAAGGTTAATCGAACCCAGTATCGAACTAGACGAATTATTCCTACTACAAATCTTTACCAGCCTATTTCTACTAGCTCCAGAATCTGTTCAGAACGGGCGTGGCTGTGAGACAATTCAATAGAATTACTTTTAATGATTAGTCTTATTAGATAACTGGCTTAAAAAGCAGTAAAGGGTATTAACAATACGAATTCTTGTTTTGACTACAACAACAATAGATTTGACTACACCTGTCTCTGTGTTGCTGAGGACCTTTGCAACAGTAAAAAAAACAGAAAAATGAAAATTATAGTTACAGGTTCCTTAGGGAACATCAGCCAGCCACTGGCCAAGGAGTTGGTAGAAGAAGGACACGCAGTGACGGTTATCAGCAGCAAGCCCGAAAAACAGAAAGACATTGAAGCCCTAGGCGCCACCGCTGCTATTGGCTCACTGGAAGATGTAGATTTTTTGGTTGCTACTTTCACCGGTGCCGATGCAGTGTATACTATGGTACCGCCGAATTTTACCGTACCCGATTCGAGACCGCATTACCAGAGAATTGGCAGTAATTATGCACAAGCCATCGGGCAGGCGGGTATAAAGCGTGTGGTTAATCTTAGCAGTTACGGCGCGGATTTAGATAAGGGCACTGGACCCATCCTTGGTGCTCACGATGTAGAAGGCATTTTGGATAAATTGTCAGATGTAGCCATTACGCATCTGCGCCCTACTTATTTCTATTACAATCTGTACAGCTTTGTCGATATGATAAAAGGGGCAGGCTTTATGGCGGCAAACTATGGCGGTGAAGACAAAATAGTAATGGTGTCCCCAATAGATATTGCTACTGTAATTGCCGAAGAAATTGTGACACCCACCATCGGCGAAAAAGTGCGATATATTGCTAGTGATGAACTTACTGGCAATGAAATTGCGAGTATTTTAGGTGACGCTATTGGAAAACCAGCGTTGAAATGGGAAGTTATTACTAGTGAACAAATGAAAAGCGGTTTAGAAGCGAATGGAGTACCAACGCAACTTGCGGCTAATCTTGTTGAAATGTTTGATAGTGTTCACAGTGGAGCACTACGGGAAGATTATGATCGACACAAACCAATCGCTATGGGCAATGTAAAGCTGGCAGATTTTGCAACGGAGTTTGCGGCTGCTTTTTAAAAAGGTAATTGTGGTTGATGTGGGTCAAATCTGCCACCACATCAACCACAATTACCTTTTTTGTACCACTTAACCGTATAAACCTCATTCTTTGGCTAATGAAAAATACACAACCTCATAAAATTAAAACCATAACGGAATATCATCAGCTCATGAGTTTGCCAAAACCGGAGCATCCGTTAATTAGTGTGATCAATTTTGACGCTATTAAACGTCTACCAGACGATAAGCCGAAAAGTCTTATACATGATTTCTATTCCATCGCTCTTAAGCGAAATTTTAATGGAAAGATGAAGTATGGTCAGCAGGAATATGATTTTGACGAAGGTTTACTAATTTTCATTTCGCCCGGTCAGGTTTTTTCAATCGAGGCAGATGAGGATTTAAAACATACAGGATGGTTATTACTCATTCATCCCGACTTTTTATGGAATACACCTTTAGCAAAAAAAATAAAGCAATACGAATATTTTAGCTATTCGGTACATGAAGCGTTGCATCTTTCAGGAAAAGAAGAAGCCATGATTACGGGCATTATGCAAAACATTGGGCAGGAGTATCACTCGGCTATTGACAAATTCAGCCAGGATTTAATTATTGCTCAGCTTGAATTATTATTGACGTATGCTGAACGGTTTTATCATCGTCAATTCATAACCCGAAAAATCACAAACCATAAGCTTCTTAATCGCTTGGAAGGTATTCTTACAGACTATTTCAACAGCGATACTTTAGCAAAAAAAGGAGTACCAACTGTTCAATATATTGCCGAAGCGTTGAACATGTCACCTAATTATTTAAGTGTGTTGTTAAAAGTATTGACAGGTCAAACTACGCAGCAACATATACACGATAAATTGATAGAAAAGGCGCAGGAAAAATTATCCACTACCGATTTAACCGTAAGCGAAATTGCCTATGAATTAGGATTTGAACATTCGCAGTCTTTTAGCAAATTATTCAAGAACAAAACTAATTTTTCGCCTTTAGAATTTCGCAATTCCTTTAATTAATAAATTATTAGCTCTATGTAGGACGTAATTAAGCAGTTGTGCCACGGTACAACTTTTATGCTGAATTTGGCTGGCAGTTATTTTCCGAATAGTTGTTTACGGTGATTAACACCCCAGGTATGCAGTTCCATCATTACTTTTTTTAACGAACGTGAATAATCGGTGGCTATATATTCAATTAAAATAGGATGGTCGTTATGGACTATTCGTTTAATCAACTGATGTTCTTCCATATCTTTCAATTCTTTGGAAAGAACCTTGGGATTGATTTTGGGAATGCTCGTCTCTATTTCCTTAAAACGCCGGTTGCCATGCATAATTGACGTTAAAATCAACATTCTCCATTTGCCGCTTATAACATCCAGCGCATCACGGATCGGGAGCATCTGTTCTATACAATCGACATGCTTCGTTTTGCCCTCTGTTAAAATCATACTGCTTACGTTCAGGTAACTGATTACTTTTTTGAAAGTAAAAGTAGGGACCTTTGCTAGACCAATCAACTACTACTTAACCAGTATGATAAGTCAGCAGAAGAAATCAAAAACCCTTCACATTGCCTTGTGGATCGTCCAGGCACTGGTTGCCCTGGTCTTTATCGGCACGGGACTATTTAAGTCGGTTACGCCTATTCCTACGCTCGCCGGAATGTGGCCCTGGGCAGGAGAATACCCGAACCTCCTTCGTTTAACGGGTGTAATTGATCTATGTGGCGGCATAGGTATCGTTTTACCGGCGCTTACCCGTATCAAACCAGAGTTGACTGTACTTGCAGCCTTGGGTTGCGCTGTACTTCTGATGTGCGCCATTGGCTTTCATTTGTCTCGTGGCGAGGCAGCAAACACGCCTTTTAACCTTGTCATGCTGGCACTCGTCCTTTTCGTTTTTTGGGGACGTCGTATGAAAGCACCAATCAACCCTCGGGGTAAAGCAGGCTCCTTGGCATAAACATTTCCTATCGCGTATATACCCTCGTGTTACCGCCGTAAACTCAACAATGCCAGTCGTTGGAACAGGGCAAGATTTATTCAGGCTAAAAAGTCATCTAAATCACGGTTGTCTCATTAAATTCTCCTTTTACAAAGCCTATGTTTCCCCCGAGTGTTGGTCACGGAAAGAATACTGTTATGCGTCTATCGACCAGCAATAGCAGATATTACTATGAGCAATAGATGAAGAACTTTCGAGAACAGGGTGACAATCTTAGCTACCAGTATGGAGCCGTCAGACCATACCATTACCGAAACGGCTTATCATTCAGGCTGTTGAATACTATTTGTCCACCCATTATATATGGTTCAACCTGTGAGCTAAGCAAGCCGCTCCAGTGAAGCCGAATTGTTTTGAACGGAAGCCTGATGCAGAAAGAACAATTTCATATCAGCCTGAAGCAGTAAACCTGGCTCGGGTGTAATGAGAAATCCAGTAGCTGTTCGGATAGCAATGACCACGCCTTCGGCCAGATGATCGTCGATTAGTTGTTGTAGCGAAAGTCCCCGGTAATTTTTTACCAGCTTGTTTATCTCCATAACATCTATAATTGAGCCATTTTCTGCATTGCCGGTTAGGTAGTCCAGAAACTCCATAACGTCAGGATGGCTCACGATGCTGGCCATATGTGCCCCTCCTATCTTGTCGGGCATAACGACGTTATTAGCTCCGGCTTTTCGCAATTTACTAATGGCAGAGTATTGTGAAGCCCGGCTGATGATCGTCAATTTATCATTAAGGCTGCGGGCACTGAGCACAATAAATACATTATCAGCGTCGGTAGGAAGGGCAGTTAATAGAGCCTTTGCGCGCCCGATTCCTGCTTTTACGAGAATTTCGTCTTCCGTCGCGTTGCCAATTACGTAGAGCAACGACGCATCTTTTGACTCATAAGCCCGGATACGTTCGTCGTTTTGCTCAATAACAATAAAGGGTACTTTGTGCTGGCGTAGTGTAATAGCGGCTTCATGACCGTTACGTCCAAGGCCACACAGAATAACATGGTTGCTTAGTGCGTCAATCTGGCTGGTCATTTTTCGTTGTACAAAATAGTGGGTCAGTTCGCCACTGGCTATATATTGAGTGATGAGAGCCAGCGCATACGCAAAGGTTGTAAAACTGGAAATCAGCAAAAAGACGGTAAAAAGACGTCCTGCTGGCGATAAAGGCCGTACCTCCGTATATCCCGCCGTTGTAATGGAAATAACGGTCATGTACAGCGCATCAACAAAATTGTATTGTTCGATGTACATGTAGCCGATAATTCCCAGCAACGAAATCCCAAGTATAACCAGTAAGGGCGAAAGAAGCGAAAAAGGTTGCTTTAGCTTCGAGAACATGTTTATCCTTACTATATATTATCAATGACAGGGAAATATACGAAATATACGTCTACAATAGATTATAAAGGCAGAATTATATTTGGTATCATATAAGACATACTATATTCACCCATACGCTCTATTGTGCGTGTTTGACTAAAGGAACCGGCATATGGATAAGGACCATGTTCTCCGGCAACCGGGTAAGTACACTTACTTCATGGCTTCCTCTGCTGCTTTTTTCACTATGGCCAGGTCATTAACACCCTGAAAACCACTGAATCCGCATGATATACGGGTTTCAGCATCCAATTGAATAGGCTGGCCACCTTCCCAACCCATCAGGTCGGGCAATTCTATACCAAAATCTTTATGATTGAGTTGATCAGAGAATACCAATCGTTCATACTCGCCGGTTTTATAGCCGGTTATCCAAACCTGTGAGGCTTTCCGATAAGCCACATCATAGAACCCGCGTCCTCTTACTTTATCAGTACCCCAAATTTTTCCATAAATAGTTCCGGCATCATCAATGATACAAACCGCCACATTTCCCTCTGAAATACGCCAATCTACTTCACTGCTTATGAAGGCTGGTATTTGAGCCGACAGGCTGTCAAGCATTTTATTGATTACTTGCTGCAGTTTTTCATTGACCATTTTTGATAATTTTATCTGTTGTTCGTAAAATTCCGGTAAGAATCGTCGCCGAACTGCGATGCAGAACTATTTTCTCTGACTTTTCGGCCAGCATCAGTTTCATAACAACAACCCCAACGCCTTTATAACTAGTGGCATTGACAATACATACGGTTCCCACCTTACAATCTTTCAATTTTTCACTTATCCTTTGCAGACCACCAGTCAGTATATCATTAGTTGAGATGGAAGTTACGTCCGATGCCTTTACCCGGCTTTTTGCTTTTTCTTCTACCTACAATATAAGATTGGCGTTGCTGTATTTAAACACTACATCGCTGGCAAAAAGGTGTATCCGAGACAGGCAATAAGTCCTGATTATCAACTAGATAATGGATATCATCAATGGTGAATCTTCCTGGTACTTCGCTAAAGCTAAATGTAGTCTGACCTGTCCTTACTACACCACCATATTTAACGCCAGCACACCCAGTAAGCCAACGATGGAGACGATTGTTTCCATCAGCGACCACGTTCGGATGGTTTGCCCAATCGTCAGGTTGAAATACTCTTTGAACAGCCAGAATCCCCCATCGTTGATATGCGAAAACATCAGACTTCCCGATCCAATAGCCAACACCATCAGTTCAGGTTTTATGGCCTGCGATTGCACCAGTGGCAGAATAATACCCACCGTTGTTAAACCGGCAACGGTGGCCGAACCAACGCATACCCGGATAAAAGCCGCAATACCCCAAGCCAATAGTAAGGGCGGAATGGCTACATCAGCCAGTAAACTGCCGATGTATTTGCTGGTGCCGCTGTCGCTGAAAACCTGCTTCAGCGCCCCTGCCCCAGCAATAACCAATAGAATCGGGGCAATGGCTTTCACCGCTTCTTCCAGGTCTTTTGTAATAGCCTTCATTGTCAGCCCCTGCCGGATACCCAGTGCATACATGGCCGTTAATACCGACACCAACATACCTATATAGGGCTCGGCCAGCAAGGTAACGATGGTTTTCAGTGGCGATTCGGGGGGTAATGCATTTTTAAGCGGGCCGAATGTCGTCAATAGAAGCACCGGTAATAGAGCCACAAAAAAGCTAATGCCCGCGCCCGGCAGATTATGGTCGGGTATTTCGCGAATGTTGAATAATTGCCGGTTGGGTGTCGCCTTGATATGCAGGAGTGTTTTACCAAATAATGGCCCGGCAATGACAATGGCCGGAATGGCAACAATAATACCGTAGATGAGTGTTTGCCCAATATTAGCATTGAGCTGGCTCGCCACCGCCGAAGGTGATGGGTGCGGAGGCAGATAGCCATGTGCGACTGATAGGGCGGCCAGCATCGGGACGGCTACCGACATTAAGGGTAATCCCGATGAAGCGGCAATAGTAAAAATCAGGGGAACAACGATGATAAAGCCAGCATTATAAAATAGGGGAATACCAATCACAAAGCCCGCTAAGGCCAATCCCCACCGGATGTTTTTGATGCCAAACCAGCCGATCAATACATTGGTAATACGACGGGCGGCCCCACTTTCGGCCACTAAACGGCCCAGCATTGCTCCAAAACCAATGATTAGCACCAGTTCGCCCAGCGTGCCGCCAATACCGGTTTGAATCGATTTACCAACCGCAACAACATCCATACCGGAGGCCAAACCAATGCCGAGCGACACGATAACAAATGAGATAAAGGTATCTAAGCGAACAAAGGCGACTAGAACAACAAGAGTTAGAATACCAATTAAGGTCAGGAGAAGGGGCATACTGTACGGTGGTCGGTTAACTATTTTCTGCTTGTCAAAGCGTAAATAGACAACTTTTCTACTTCATTTACCAGCGAATTGGTCACATCGAAAGGCACAACGTGCAGCCGCGTGGTGGCGTCGTAGCCAAATACGGCCAACGGCTGACGGAAGGTTGTATTAGCTGGATAAATCAAAAACAGATCGTCGGCGGCATATTTCTTACCATACGCATACAGTTGATACATATCAGCCTGTTCAATACCGTAGTTGCCCGTATTTTGTGCCGCGTTCGACTCTTGCCCATTTATCTGTTTCCATTTAGTGTCCAGTACAAATGTTCGGTCGGCATGCCGAATTACAATGTCGGGTCGAAGCTTGAACTTGGGCATGCCAACATGTTCATCGACTAAATGCGCTGACGACTCCTGCACCCGTACGTCGTCGGCATTTGGCCAGTACATTCGTATGCCGTGAGCAACGTAATCTTCAAATACCTGTTCCATCGGAAACAGCAGCGACAGACTTTGTATCTGACCCGTTTTTACACCAAGACCCTGCCCAAGCAACAGCGTTTCCGCCCAACTCAAAGCCGATTTATACCGTACAAACAGGCGACTGCTTCGCCGAATAGCGTTCAGATCACCCACTATAGAATCGGTAACCGATACCTCATCAAGACCCCCTAGTAACTGCTGGATTCGACGCTGGTTTGCCCTATCTGCTGTTTTCCCATTTAGATAGAGCAGTGCGGTTTTTAGGATACGGTTAGGAGGCACATTAGCGGTCAAAACGTCGTACATAACCGCCAATCGCTCAGCATGGCAGGCATTTTCGCGCAGCTGGCGAGTGGCCTGAAATTTGCCTTTCCAAAAGCGTTCATTACATTCAACAGCTACATACGCCCGTTGTATACCCTGCCGGGCCAATGATTCTACCGAGTCGAGGAAAGCGGTGATAAAAATCTCCCACAAAGGTAAATCGACAGCTCCTGTATGGGCTACTCTGAGCGTTCGGAACGGGCTATGGCGCAGGTGCCGAAGCATGGCAAGCAGCATGGGGCGGGCGTTGGTTTGCTGCTCAATTTTTGGCAGAATTTCGAGTTGCGTTCCATCAGACAAGGGTAGCAAACCAACATAATTACGTACGCGAATGAACTCGCGCCCTTTTTGCACAGTGAATGCCAGTAATCCATCGGCGTTTTCATTCTCAAACACGAATCGGCGCAGTGCCCCAAAAACCGTATCAGGCACGAGTATTCCACCCGGTGGTGGCTCAGTCAATTGACCGGCATCACCAATTAAACTATTCTCAACAACCGAAATCAGGGTGGTCATACTACGCGCTACTTTTTCAGTCTGCTCCTACCCTCTAAAAGACGGTCGAGGGCCTAAGATAATAGTTAACTGATTTTTATTTTGCTTGATAAGCCCGCACTGTCTGCTGATTGATACCGAATAGAAATGTATTTCCTATTGGCAGTACGGCCCGTACATCACCCGCTAGCCGAAAGCCCGATTGTAGTTGTGGCACCACTGAGAAACTCCCTCGCCCGTCTCCCCTCAGCAATAAACCGGCATTCGCATCTGACCGCCCGAACCGTAAGCGAGCCTGCGTGGTATTCCCACAGAGCAAGAGGTCTTTCCGGCCATCATGGTCAAAATCTAACGCGGTTAGGGTGAAGACAGGCGCAAGCTGTGCCGCCACTGGTAACGGCTTCTCAACTAACTTTCCAGTGGCATTACTGGCAAAATAGGTTGTTTTCAACTGATTAGCTGTCAACTTACCAGCGCCGGTTAACTCGGCTTCAGTAAACACATCAGCCAGCGTAGCATTTGAATACTTGTCGTAGTTGGTGAAGCGGTGGCGCAGCATACCAAGCTGATCGAGCAGTTCGTCGCGGGTGGCGTGGGGATATGATTTTCCCTGCACATAGAGACACAGAATTGGATCTATTTTGCCGTTGTTATCGAAGTCCTTATAAATCAGTTCGGCAGGTTCTGTGTCGCTGGCCCGGCATTGAGTATTAAGGCCCTGATTACCAACTACCAAATCGGGCCGACCGTCGCCGTTAAAGTCATCAACCAGCAGTTTATTCCACCAGCCCCGGTACTCTTTCTCAAAATACGTTTTTGTCTGGTCAGTTAGTTGACCGTGTCCACCCGTAGTTAAACCCAGTACGGTTACAGGCATCCATTCGCCCACCACTACTAACTCGGGTTTCTTGTCGGCGTTGAGATCAACCCAGGCGGCATCGGTTACCATACCGAGTGTGGATAGCATGGGGGCTAACTGAGCCGTTTGATCGGTAAACTTTGGATGGCCGCCCCGCCCTTTCCCGTCATTGACAAGCAGATAACTTCGGGGAGTTTCGGGGTAGCGGCCCGGTACCACGCGCCCACCAATGAACAGGTCAGGTTGGCCATCGCCGTTGATGTCAGCTACCCGTACGCAACCCGAACTGGTATGCATGACAGGCAGGGCGTCAGGAGTTTTGCTAAAAGTGCCTTTCCCATCATTCAAATATAGCCGATCCTGCAAGCGCGGGTCATCGGGTAAAAGATCGTCATAACCGCCACTGCATACATAGAGATCAGGAAAACCGTCGGCGTTAGCATCGAAGAAAACAGCATCAGCATCATTACTCATCTTGTCAGCCTCAAAAGCAGGTTGTACCTTGAGGCTGAACTGACCGGATGCCTGTTGGATAAATAAAGCACCGGCCTGTCCGCCACTGCCTCCCGCATACAAATCTTCACGACCATCCCCATTTACATCGGCTTTGACCAGGCATGGACCATTAAACGATTGCGCGTTGACTAACAGAGATTGCCGCTTGAAATCGTTGATTTTCTTAGTTAGATCGATATAAGCTATGGGTGTTTTCACCTCCCGAAAAAGTGCGGGTGCAGACTCAGGATTCCTGTACACTGAGTGGGCCTCTTTTTCATCAACCTTAAGCAGTTGATCGGCTTTTACATTCGTGAGCAATTGCTGTTTACCCAATGGCCAAACGACTCTCAGTGAATCGATTACAGGATCAGTACCTAAGCCAAAATGCAGCCGGGGTGACATACTCGATTGATAACCCCGTATGGGCATCTGTTCAATGTATTGTTGTTTGCCTTTACGATAGAGAGTCACTTTTGCGCCAACACCCTGCGTATTAGCCCCGCTTCCTGCGAGTTGAACGGCCAAGTAATGGTGTTTACGTTCCTTATTCGCTTGGTTTTGAAAGATAAAAGCGGGTTGGTTTGTATTATTTACGACAAGATCCAGATCACCATCGTTGTCTAAATCTGCGTAGGCGGCACCTGTGCTGTTGGAGTGTTGAGTTAATCCCCAGGCCGAACCGACGTTGGTAAAAGTCACCTCGTCTGACTGGTTCCCACGATTCTGAAACATGTAGTTCATCACGTTCGAGGAAGGAATTCGATGTACCAGTTCCAGTACATCTTCACGTCGGAAATTCGACGGGCGGTTCTGCATGTAGTCGGTCATATACTTCAGGAAATCCTGGTTGGTATAGTCGCGAACGTAGCCGTTTGTTACATACAGGTCTTTCCAACCATCATTATCGTAATCGGCTAGCAGCGGGGACCAGCTCCAATCGGTATTCGAAACGCCAGCTAATTGGCCAACTTCACTAAATAAGGGGGCAGACACGATCAATGAATTACCCTTTTCCCTAGGCTCCATGCTGCCAATACCTTCATTGATTTGCAGCATGTTTCGCATGTGCTGATAATGAAACCCCGACTGAACACTAAGGTCGAATTTGTCGTAATTGTCTGGAGCCATCAACAGTTTCTGCCGCCGGTTGTCTTCAGGCAACATGTCGAGCGTCATGATATCGGGGCGGCTGTCATTGTTCACATCGGCAACATCG
Source organism: Spirosoma flavum (assembly GCF_042686045.1). NCBI lineage: Bacteria > Pseudomonadati > Bacteroidota > Cytophagia > Cytophagales > Cytophagaceae > Spirosoma > Spirosoma flavum. Next base: position 1,003,779 of record NZ_JBHUOM010000002.1, on the reverse strand, counting down.
TTACCCATTGAAAAGTGGGATGTGTGGCCGATACTAGTCTTCAACTGATTGGTAAACTTACCGTTATGATTGTTTATGTAGAGGTAATCGGGCACACCATAATCGTTTGATATATACAGATCAGGCCAGCCATCGGCATTAAAATCCGACACGCCAACGCCTAACCCATAGCTCAGTACCGAACTACTCAGACCCGATTGCTCAGTTACATCGTCGAAATGATTATTCGTATTTCGGAGCAACCGAACGCCAATCTCCGGATTAGGTTGTTTCATTATAGCGGCTGTAGCATCCGGATCGAGTATCGGCAACAGGCGCGGATTGTGGTTCAGCAAAAACAAGTCGAGATCACCGTCGCGGTCATAATCAAGAAATGTCCCCTGTGTGGTTTGACCTGGTTTGTCCAAGCCATATTGCGCTGTCTGATCTGTAAAATGAGGAACGCCTTGGGCATCTGCTCCGTCGTTGATGAACAGTTGGGGGATTCGTTTTTGGGGCGGCAAACTCCCGGAGTAACACACAAATAAATCAAGTCGTCCGTCGCCGTTCACATCGGCCATTGACACGCCCGTTCGCCAGGGGCCTTCGCGTCCGGCCACACCCGCAGGCATCGTTACATCGGCAAATTTCATCCCCCCTTTATTCAGGTACAACTGATTGGGCACCATGTTACCGCTGAAGTAAATGTCGTCTAATCCATCGCCGTTCAGATCACCCACCGCCACGCCCCCCCCGTTGTAGAAGTACTCGTACATCAGCACGTTGGTATTCAGTCCTTCGGTGAGGTTGTTAGCAAACGTAACGCCGGTCTGCTCAGGCGTCAGCGATGTAAAAAGCGGAGGGCCAGCCGCTTCAGTGTTTTTTTGGGTTGAGTCCGAATTGGTACAACCCATTAAAAACATAACACCATTAAAGAAAAGTAAACGAAGAATCGTTTTCACGTACGGTAGGCTTTTATTTTGACGTAACGCGGGTTTCCACCCACGGCAGACCGTCCGCGTTACAAAATCCTATAAAAATAAATTAAAAATGCCAGTACCCATGAGTACTGGCATTTTTAGCAAACGAATAGCTCAGTCGTTCTTATTAATAACCGGGGTTCTGAATCAATTTACTGTTCCGGTTAATCTCATCCCGGCTAATCGGCATGAAATAGATATTATCCTTCCATGTTCGATTTTCCTTACCCGTACCTAAGTCCTGGACACTGTAGGCATATGAATAGTTGTCCGTGTTGTACTTATAGGTCGTTACCGTTTTACCCGGCTTCAGTTTTCCCGTGATGACGATAATTTGGGCTTGTTTGCCTAAGACAGCCGGAGCAATCATCCAGCGCCGAACATCATAGAACCGCTGCTCTTCAAACAGCATTTCAATATTCCGTTCGTTTTGATAACGCGCGACAAGGGCTGCCCCCGATTCTGTGATAGCGGGCATACCCACCCGAAACCGAACGGCATTAATCCACTTTTTAGCTTCAGCATCCTGCCCAAGTGCCATACACGCTTCGGCATAGTTCAAGACAACTTCCGTAAAGCGGATCTGAATAGACGGTACTTCCTGACGAATATTCTGATCTACCAGGGTTGGGTCGGGGTCCATAAACTTACGAATAGCGTAGCCCGTCCAGGTACCGTTCCAGTTCTCGATAGTACTGTTACGAGAATCCAGACCGTTATAAGGTGTGGTAGCACCAGCAGTTCCAACTTCATACTGGCCCATTTGAATCTGACCGGCGGGATCGATACCGGCTCCATCGGCGGTGCGTGGTTTCCATTGGGCTCCGTCATACAGAATGGATGCGTAGAAACGAGGGTCACGATTTACGTAAGGCGCAGCCGCCTGAGCGGGGTTCTTCCAGTCAAACTTGGAACCATCCATCATCTCGTAGTTATCGACCAGATTCTGGGTTGGCTCACTCGATGTCCAGCCATGATAGCCGTTCGGCATATTGTTGCGTGGATACCAGGAAGCCCAGTCATCGAAGGAAGTACGTATGTTGTATTTCAGGAAAATGCCATCGGCTTCGCCCCCATTCCGCGACAGAAATAGATTGATGTAATTCTGCTGCCCTTCTGCCGCCGTTACCGGAGCCGTCAGATTCAATTTGTAACCATACTGGTTCAAATCTATAACGGCTTTAGCAGCATCTTTAGCTTTCTGCCAACGCGCTGCCCGGTCACCAGTCATGTAGCCCAGTAATTCAGGCTTTGTAGCAGCAGCAATGACAGCCGACTTACTTTTAGCCGTCGGGATATCGTGCAGGTCACTAGCCGCATATAACAGCACACGCGCTTTCAGCGCCAGGGCAGCCCCTGTGGTTGCCCGTCCACTGGTTAATGATTTACCTTTCAGTAATACAGCAGCCGAATCCAGATCAGTCACGATTGCATTTACGCATTCTTCGTAAGTATTCCGGGCAACGGTAAAATCGCCTTCATTTAACGTGTACGACGTCTTAATGATTGGAATTGCTCCGTAGTAGCGCAGCAGTTGTTGATAAAAATAGGCCCGCATGAAATACATTTCTCCTCTCATCCGGCTGGCAACACCACTACGATCATCAAACTTGGGTTTTGTCAGATTAGTCAGCGCAATGTTAGCTGCCCGAATGCGGGCGTATAGAGCGCTCCATTCCGTCATGACTGGGATATCCCCTAGATTCGACGGGCTCACGGTTGCCTCATTAACTGCTTGTTTCCCAAAGCTATAGAGGGCGTTGTCGGTTTGGCAGTCGAAGTTCATCTGGCTAAGAATGCCATCACGAAGTCCATTGTAGACATCGGTTACGAAAGCCTCCGACAGGGATGCGTCAGACCAGACAGCATCCGCTGGCACTTTATCGAGCGGTTGCGTATTCAAAAAATCCGCATTACAGCCCACCATCGTTACACCCAAAAACAGGCCGAACGATAGGCACTTTACTATATAGTTCATAATGTGCTGATTGATCGTTTAGAAACTAAGTGATACACCCGTGTTGATAACCCGCGCCTGGGGATAATACTGTGCGCTGCCACTGGTCGACTCAGGATCGAACAGGCCTTTCATAGCGGGTGAGTAGGTCGCCAAGTTGAGGCCGTTCACATAAATACGAAGGCTGTTCAGGCCAATCTTCTTGCCAATTGTACCCGGTAGCGTATAACCCAGTTCAACATTCTTCAGACGGGCGTAGTCTGTGCTTTTCAGCCAGTAGCTGGTTCCGTTCGAGAAATACTGGTTACTCCGGTCCACGATACGTGGATCAACCGTGCTTGGATTATCAACAGTCCAGCGGTGATCATAGCTGTATTGCAGGAAGTTACCAATCGTACCTGATTCCGTTTGCAGGAAGATCTGGCCACCGGCTGATGCCTGAATCAGCATGCTGAAATCGAAGTTCTTGTAGCGCAGACTGGCATTGAAACCACCTTGAAAACGGGGTTGGTTGTTCCGGTCGTTCCGTACCCGGTCGTTTCCGTCAATTTTACCATTGCCATCAATATCTTTAAGCTTCATGTCGCCGGGACGGAGCAAACTAGCCCCTGCAGCACTGTAATCCAGCTTGTTAGCGTCGATTTCAGCCTGTGTAGAAAAAATACCGTCGTACTGGTACAGGAGCGTACCATTGGCATTGTTCGGGTTGTTCACGTCGCTTGGAATAGGCTTACCCGTTGACCGCTGCCACTCTGGAGCACCCGGCACTTCATCCCAAAACGTAATGGTGTTCTTTGCGTAACCACCATTCACACTTACATTATACTTCAGTTCACCGGCCTGACCATTGTAACCAATCCGGAACTCATAGCCTTTATTGGTCACCTTACCAATGTTTGTCGCAGGCAACGTAGCGCCGGTTGTTTGCGGAATAGATGCACTTTGACGCCATAGGATGTTCGACCGCTTATTCTGGAAAACATCGAACTCGAAGAAGATCTTGCCATTCAACAACGATCCTTCCAGACCAATGTCAGTGTTGTTGGCTACTTCCCAAGTTAGTTTGGTATTTGGTACGCCATTTTCATAGAGTGTTTGTGCTACCTGGCCGCCCGTCACATAGCCCCAGGCTGAGTTAGCTGCGTCGCCATAGGCATAGGTTGGTAAGTAGTCATACTCGCGTAATACGGATGGATTTCCGAAATACACCTGATCGTTACCCAACTGCCCCCACGATGCGCGAAGTTTTAGCGAACTGACGGCTGGTAGGGCTTTTTTGAAGAAATCTTCTTCTGATACACGCCAGCCCGCCGTTACGCCGGGGAAGAAACCCCACCGGCTGGATGCCGGAAACATATACGAGCCATCGTACCGCCACAGAAACTCCGCAATGTATTTTTCTTTGTAGTTGTAAGCCGCCCGACCGAAATAACTCATCCGGGCACGTTGCCAGGCAGCGGTGGTATTGCTATTTTTCTCGGCGCTACCACCAGCAAACAGCTGATCGATAGCCGTCGAAGAAAAATATTTCCGATAGCCAGAGAACCCATTTGAATTAGACTGCTCTTTGGTGATACCCGCCAGCAGAGTTATGGCATGATTGCCGGCAAATACGTGGTCGTATGTTAACAGACCCGACAGCAATGAGTTGAACTGATCGTTTGTGTACTGATTGAGCGTTGCCTGAGCCGGTCCCTTCTGAACCGGTTGCAGAATAGGTTGCTTGTTTGCGTCGTAGGACGTATAATCCCAGCTATAAACGGTCCAGGGTGTCTGCCAGGTTTTCCCTTGCTGAATGTATTTATCCAGTGCAACACTACCGGTCAACTTCAAACCTGGAATCCAGGGGTTGGTGATGTTAATACTAGCATTACTTTGCAGATAATAGCGGGTATCCTTATCATAGCCCGTTGCGCTGGTTGTGACCAACACTGGTTGTTGACCATTCTCAATATCAGGGGCGGGCTGACCCGTTGGCCAGAAGGCTGGCTTGTTAGGGTAGCCCCGCATCAGCATCCGAAAAATATCACCGGCTGCCACTGTTGGATTGAATCGGTTTTCCTGACGACCTACAACACCCGTTACCAGATTGATGTACTTACTTACTTTAGCATCCAGATTCAGACGAAAATCGTATTGCTTATAACCCGTTGCCGAGTTTTTGTAGTATCCATCCTGATTCTGATAGTTTACTGACGTCAGGTATTTAATATTTTCGCTACCCCCAACTAATTGCAGCGTGTGCCGGGTTTGAGGAGACCATGTTTTCAGAGCAGCACCAAACCAATCGGTATTGGGGTGTGCCCAGGGGTCCGAACCATCCTGAAACTTCTTGATGTCGTCAGGTGTATAGGCAGCTTTAGCAATGGATCCGTCTGGCAGTGTATAGCTACCCGTTGCTTTAAAAGCCGCTGACCCATCTTTCCAGTACTGGGAAGGTATGTTATACAGGTTGATCTCGTTGTTTAACTGAGCATATTCAGCCGCATTCGCCATTTTCGGAATAACCGTTGGCTGTGCGAAACCCTGGTTGAAACTATAGGATAGTTCGGGCTTGCCGCTTTTACCCCGCTTGGTTGTTACCAGAATAACACCGTTAGCTGCCCGCGAACCATAGATAGCCGCCGAGGCATCTTTTAGAACAGACATGCTTTCAATATCAGCCGGGTTTAGGCGATCAATACCCCCTGCCCGAGCTGGTACACCGTCAATTACGATCAGGGCATCGTTGTTACCCAACGTATTGGAACCCCGAATCCGAATGGTTGACCCATCACTTCCCGGTTGTCCACCAGCGTTCATTGCAACAACACCCGGCATCCGTCCCGCAATGGAATTACTCAGATTCACGGCTGGTGATTTAATCAGATCAGAGCCTTTTACCGTTGCAACGGCACCCGTTACGGTTTCTTTCTTCTGCTCGCCATACCCAACCACAATGACTTCACTCAACATTTTGTCATCTGAAGCCAGCGTAATGTCGAGAGATGTCCGATTATTTACAGCAACCTCCTGGCTGATAAATCCAATGTAGGAGAATACTAATGTTTCACTTCCCTTGGCAAGGTTTAGTGCGTAATCACCCTGCGCCGATGAGACCGTGCCAGTAGTCGTTCCTTTCACTACGATACTAACACCCGGCAGTGATAAGCCCTGGGCATCAACTACCTTCCCGGTAATTTTCGATTGGGCAAACGCGCCAATCGATGAAAACAAACCGAGAAGCAGCAAAAGACAGACTACAGTCCGGCGGGGCCTGTTCATGCCTTTTGGGAAGGTTTCGTCTCGTCTGTAGACGACCTTTTGGTGTGTAAATTGTTTTATCATGGTTAACCTGCTTTTAATAGGGATTAATTACAGGTTAAAGCACATTACTTAGGGGTATATACCTATCTATTTTTGGTCAAAACATACTCTTTTTTAACAATATTTATATTTAATCAGCCTATACTACAATCACCATTCAATAAGTTACCAATTATGAAATACGCCCCCAATTGCTCTCTGTTTGTTTTAATCCATCCAGATGGGTACGAATGGGGGCATGTTTAGGTAGTAGAAGTTCGGGGTCTTCGGATAGGATTGCCTGCGCCGACTCGCGGGCTACCGCCAGAATTGCCCCATCCTTGGCCAGATCGGCGATCATCAGGTCCATGACGCCACTCTGCTGCGTACCGGTCAGGTCGCCGGGACCGCGCAATTGCAAGTCTACGTCAGCGATTTCGAAGCCGTTATTAGTCCGTACCATCGTTTCGAGTCGTGTACGGGTGTCGCTGCTAAGTTTGTAACCTGTCATCATCACACAATACGATTGGTCGGCTCCCCGCCCTACCCGACCCCGCAACTGGTGCAACTGCGACAGACCAAACCGTTCGGCACTTTCAATGACCATCACACTGGCATTGGGCACGTTAACACCTACTTCAATTACCGTGGTGGCAACCATGATATGCGTTTCCTGCTTCAGAAACCGCTTCATCTCATCGTCTTTTTCATAAGGCAGCATCTTACCATGCAGCATACCAATTTCATACTTTGGTCGCGGAAAAGCGCGCTGCATGCCTTCAAAGCCATCCATCAAGTCTTTGTAATCTAGAGTTTCTGATTCTTCGATAAGTGGATACACAACGTACACCTGGCGACCAAGCTCAATCTGTTGCCGCATAAATCCGAACACTTCTGAGCGGTGCTTGTCGTATTTATGAACCGTTTTAATCGGTTTTCGGCCCTTCGGTAATTCGTCAATTATGGATATATCGAGGTTACCGTACAGGGTCATGGCCAGCGTTCGCGGAATGGGGGTTGCCGTCATGACCAGAATATGGGGCGGCACCGTTTCATTTTTGCGCCAGAGTTTGGCCCGTTGCGCTACGCCAAAGCGATGCTGCTCATCGATGATGCACAAGCCGAGATTTTTGTATTGCACAACATCTTCCAGCAACGCATGGGTACCAACCAGAATATGCATTTTGCCCGATTGCAGTTCGTCATGCAGCACAACCCGGCGTTTTTTATTAGTTGACCCCGTCAGAATACCGAGATTTAGCCCCAAAGCTTCGGCAAATGGTTTAAGTCCGTTATAATGCTGATCGGCCAGAATTTCGGTTGGAGCCATCAGGCAAGCCTGAGCCCCGTTTCCAACCGCCATCAGACAGGCAATGAACGCCACAATGGTTTTTCCGCTGCCCACGTCGCCTTGTAAAAGCCGGTTCATCTGCTTACCGGTCAAGAAATCAGCGTAAACTTCTTTAATAACTCGCTGCTGGGCGCCCGTTAGTTCAAACGGCAGTAAGTCGTTATAGAAGTGCTTCATGAGCGTGGTATCCCGGAATATCTGCCCCGGAAATTCCTCTTTCTGAAGGAGTTTGTTCTTAATTAGCCGTAGCTGGTTGTAAAATAATTCTTCGAACTTTAGTCGCCGTTGAGCCTGTTTTAACCATGCCTGATTTTGAGGCAGGTGAATATTCCACATAGCCTCGCGCTTACCCACAAGCCGGTACTGTTGCACGAGCGATTCAGGCAGCGTTTCGTGAATGTGCGGCCATGCCTGTTCGAGTAGTACCCGCATCACCTTGCCAATAGCTTTGCTATCGAGGTGGCGTTTTCGAAGTTTTTCGGTGAGGTTATAAACCGGAAAGAAACCCGGCTCGTTTTCTGATGTCGTATTTGCGTTTTCCAGTTCGGGGTGAACAATACTGAACTGGCCGTTGAATGACTGTGGTTTACCGTAAGCAATGTATTCACCATCGCGCCGGAGAATTTTCTCGATGTATGTAACGCCCTGAAACCAAACCAAACTCATTGAGCCGGTACTATCGGTGAACGTAGCCACTAAGCGTTTTTTGGGGCCTTCGCCTTCCATGTACCAGTCGCGAAGCCGCCCCCGAATCTGCGCCGAAGGCATTGACTCCATCAATTCGCTGATGGTATAATAGCGCGTTCGGTCGTCGTAACGGAATGGGTAATATTGAATCAGGTCGCCATAGGTGAACAGATTCAACTCTTTATTAAGTAGTTCTGTACGCTGCGGCCCTAACCCTTTCAGGTAAAGTAGCGATGTATCGAAAAAAGTAGCTCGTTCGGTCATAACAGGCCCGGTCGGGATTGACCAATAAATCCTTGTTTACGGGCAGGATTCAGTCAAAATTACATAAAAACTTGCAAACAGAGTTGACCATTCGTTTCTACCCAATTGTAAAGGCAAGAATTAATAAAATAAACAGACCCATTGTACGAAGCCGACAAAGTAGACGCTTTATTCATCCACGCGCCCAATACCAAAGGCGAATCCGGCATAAATATCTAACCCACGCGGTTGTATACCGTTGGCGCTGTTGCCAAGTATTCCCAGCAAATTATCTGTACCTAACCATCCCGGTCCGACCCGGATCGATGTTCCTGCTGTAAATCCGCCATTCAGATAGGCGATGGGAACGGCTAAGCTAAGCCATCGAGCGTCGTACCGGGGCGTTACGGCCAGTAATGTTGGTTGATGAATAGCTGTTGCCTGCACTGACCGGACATCTTTCAGATAGGTCAGATTGATACCCAAACCACCGGGTAGTTGATAATCAGCGGTGAAGTTAAGTGATGTAGGCAAACCCGCGTTAAAGCGATTTCGGTCAGCGGTACGGCCTGTATTCAGCTTGTTCTGAATAACCTCGGCAATGGCCTGAGGGCCGTTGATACCGTTAAAATCACTTCCCTTAAACCGCGCTGGATTCGTGCCGATATCCGTGTAATTATACTCCAGACCCGTGTACGTGAGCCCCCCAATGTCTGTTATGGCTACGCCCAGTTGCAGGGTTGGGCTATCCTCATCGTACTGATCAATATACGTTAGCCCGATATCTACGCCAACTCCTTTGCCGGGAGCCGCCGTACTAAACAGGGTTTGAGGAGTTAGGCTCCGGTTTTGCAGAAACGTTGTATAGGCAAGGGTAGCGTCTAACTTATTGACCTCCAGCAAGGCACTATTCAAGTTATTTGGGTCCGTTATAATGCGGTAATTCAATCCCCGATTAATGAGTTGCTGAGCATTGTAGCCTAGTAGAAATTTCGCTGTTGCTCCCAACAGAAGTTTTCGACCATCGCCTGTCCAAAGGGTTCCAGCATAGGTTAGCCCCAGTTCGGCATACGTATTGGTATTAGCACTAAATTTATTGTCGTTGCTTGGAATACTATACAGAGCCCCATCGTTTAAGCTAGCCCGCATGGCCGACAGTAGCGACTCCGATGCGCCAACCACTTGCCCAACCGCCCGAAAGCGCGTCGTTACGGCAAATGCTCCATATTTTCCGGTTTTCATCAGAAACGACGGCCCACGTATTTCGCCCGAGATCGTTCCATTTTTGGTGCTGCCATCCAGCATTTCCCGCGTGTAGTCGGTAGCAAATCGAACCGAGCCATCCGCGCTTTTGTATTGAGCCGGTACAGTTCCGGTAATCAGGCGTAATAATGAGAATGGAGCCTGATACCGAACATAATTATTGTCGACGTGACCGTTGCCAGTAAAAACGTTTAGATAAAATTTAGAAGGAGAGTCGGCGGCTAAGGCAGGGTTGATGTAAAGCCGGTTGGTTCCGCCGTAACGGCTGGTAGAAATACCGAGCAGATTCTGGGCAGACCCGGCAGTTGAACTAACTAAAAATAAGGCAAAAATGAACAAATACTTCATGCAGTGACTAAATGAATAAAAACACGTTTTGCAAAAGAAACGCAAATCCGCCACAGGCAGTTAGCCAATGGCGGATTTATTTTTATTCTATACGAGACATTGGAGCTAAAAGGGAAGCTATTTCCTTTCTCTACCTGTTCTCGTTGCTATCCAGTAATTGCCGAATTACACGCCTTCTGCTTCTACTAATTTCACCTCAGGCACCAGGCGAGTCAGGAGGTTTTCAATACCTGCTTTGAGGGTTAGCGTGGATGAAGGACAACCGCTGCACGAACCTTGAAGGAGTACTTTTACCGTACCGCTTGGCTCATCGAATGAGTAAAAGCTAATAGCTCCCCCATCCGACTCAACGGCTGGTTTAATATATTGATCCAACACAGCCTTGATCTTCTGAACGGTCTCGGAGTCCATGTCCAGCTTAGTCGTGTTGGTATCCACTGTCCGTTGCGCAAAAACGGGCTTCTGGTCGCCAAAATACTCTTTAAGGAACAGTTTAATCTCAAACATTACCTCGTCCCAATCAGTCTCATCGTCTTTGGTGACCGTAACAAAGTTGGCCGATATAAATACCCGGCGCACAAAGTCAAAACCAAAAAGAGCCACGGCCAAAGGAGAGGCTTTCCCGTCGAGCAACGCATCTCCCGGCGTGGCGTAATCGAACGAAAGTCCGGCGGGTACTAGTTCAAAATTAACGACGAACTTCATGGAGTTCGGGTTAGGGCTTCCTTCCGTAAAGATGGATACGGGACGGCTTAGCGTAGGATTCATTGTCGAGAAAGTTTTCAGTTTACCGATAAATCGACCGGTATTGGTACAGGTGTAACAACTCAGTCGTTTTTTTAGTTTTTACGCACAAAAAAACCCGTTCAACGATTGTTAAACGGGCTTCAATGATTGATTGATTATCTTTAGGCAACTGCCATTTCTTCAACAGGAGCAGTGGCTACCGGAGCGACTTCAACCGCCGACGGACCCGCTGGGATAATATCCACGTACGAGCGGCTGTCGCGGCCTGGACGGAACTTCACCGTGCCTGCTACTAGAGCAAACAAGGTATAATCTTTACCACAGCCGACATTTTTGCCGGGGTGGTGCTTCGTACCGCGCTGGCGGACGATGATGTTTCCGGCAATGGCCACTTGACCACCGAATAATTTCACGCCTAAACGCTTACTGTGAGAATCGCGGCCGTTCCTGGAACTACCTACACCTTTCTTGTGTGCCATTTTTTCTTAAGGAAGTTAGTAAGTAGTAAGTTTACAAGTGGTAAGTCCAACGTAAAGTTGATACATACACCTTACACCTTACAACTATTAGAGAGTTATGTCTTCGATCATGATCTTCGTCAAATACTGACGGTGACCGTTTTTCTTTTTGTATCCTTTCCGACGTTTCTTCTTGAAAATGATGACTTTTTCGCCTTTCAAATGTTCAAGAATTTTGGCCGATACCGTCGCACCAGCGACGGTTGGAGCACCAACGGTAATGCTCCCTTCGTTGTCAACAAGGAGAACCTTCACCTTGTCGGAGGCAAGTACAGCGTCCACATCGCCCTCTAACCGGTGGGTATAGATAGAGCGACCCTTTTGGATCTTGAATTGCTGTCCTGCGATCTCTACGATTGCGTACATGTGTTTTGTATGAATTGGAAATGAGGGTGCAAAGGTAGCAATAATGGCTCACAAAACAAGAATGCTTTTTGCAAAAAACCTTACGCGCGGCCCTTCATAAAATCGCTGGCAGCCGATTTTAGCAGACCGGCGAACGAGTTTAGACAGAATAAAACGCCCCGGTCAATCAACGCCCTTGCCTGATCGCCGGTAGCGGCTGTGGTTCCGGCAATTAGCCCGGCCTTTCTGATTTTTTCAACCACGCCCGCAATCGTTCGTTTTACTTCATCGTGGCCGGGACCGTCATAATAACCCATGCTCATGGCTAAGTCGCGGGGGCCAATCACAAATCCATCAATTCCCTCAACCGTTAATAGATCGTCGAGATTGTCAATGGCTTCCTTGTCCTCAATCTGAGGTAGAATCAGTATTTGCTCGTTAGCGAAGTTCACGTACTCCCCCTGATTCATGCCTCCCAGCAAATACTCATTAGCTCGTACCGGCGCAAAACCACGCGCTCCGAGGGGCGGATATTTTACGGCCTGCACCAACGCTTCGGCTTCGGCAACGGTACTGATAGCGGGCATCATGATGCCCATCACCCCTGCATCCAAAAACTGCAAAACCAACTTCGGGTCGTTACCGCGAACGCGGGCCAGGGGTGTAATGCCGCTCAGTTCGCAGGCTCGCACAATGTCCTGCACCTGTGCTGTTGTTATGGGGCTGTGTTCTCCATCAATCATGTAAAAATCCAGTCCCGAAAAGCCACAAAGTTCCGCTACGGTTGGATCGCTGCTGTTGGATAAGACGCCCAGCACGGGCTGACTGTTTTTAAGTCGGGTTTTAACGATATTTTGCTTCATGTTCTATGCAAAACGGAAGCAGTGCCCCGCTTGACCGCGTTTCATTATAAGAATTTTGGGGTAGCAAGATACGACCAAATCGGCTTGATAGCCTTACTATGAGATAGTTTTGCGGTAATCAGACACCTCATTCCTAACATTGTCGATAAACGGCCTATGGGTTACCGTCAATATTTTCTACCGATTCTCTGAAAACGGGTCGAATAGTGTTTATAGCGCTTAGTGCATTCAGCAGTACCTGTTTCCACCATTTTTCAAATGGCTGTATTATGGAGGCTACAGGGTGCTCTTTTTAAAAGTCACTAAAGGGGGTATGAAACACGCGAACGTACTCCCACATTTTGCAGAGATTAGGCTACGTAATTCGATAACTTTAGCTGAACAACCGCTCTAAAAATCAGCGCCTTTAACTAAGATAACGGACTATCCAGCAGGAAATTATTGCATTTTTATGGGATATAAGGGCGAATGCGAACGCTCCTATGATTTGTCCTAGCTACCCTGTTTTGCAACTCCAAATTCCCGCGTAGCTTTAAGTCAGGTTTTCTTCCTATTTCTATATGCGCTGGTTAATTCCCGCTCTCCTTGTGCTAACGCAGAGTGGACAGGCACAACAGTTCCCCGTTCGTCATCTTACCACCAGCGACGGACTGTCGCAGGGGTCGTGCTATTATATTCGGAAAGATTCGCGGGGGTTTATGTGGACTAGCAGCCAGAATGGCCTGAATCGCTACGACGGCACCCGATTTACAACCTATAACTTCGACGATCAGGATTCAACAACCATTGGTAAGGGAGAAGTGAGAGGTATCATTGAGGACCCATCCGGCGATCTTTGGGTTGGTACCGAAGAATGCCTGAATCGCTATAACCGACGCACCGATTCGTTCGAGCATATTTATGCTATCGATCCGAAGGGACGACGCCTGCCGGCTCTTCAGGAACCTTTTTTTGCAGATGACTCAACCGTTTGGTACGCCAGTAATCGGGAGGGTATTATGAAATTAAACTACCGAACCGGCCACAAAACAAGCATCAGGCCGTCGGTCAAACCGAAGTTCAGTATCAATACCGAATGGATTGAGCATCAGCCCGATCAACAGGCTCTACTCTATTTGTTGCCCACAGGGGTTGCCCGGTATAATTATAAAACGCATCAGCTGACAACTTTTCTGACAGGTCAGCCAACCGATCAAGCCATCGGCCCCTTACCCACTGACGGACTCAGGAAGGGCTACCTGTTTCAATCCATTCACCGCTGCCACGTGGCGGGTTCTCACTATGGTCATTATTGCTTTACCGGGCCACAGGGTATTTTCGAGTTCGACGCCAGCCTGACTCACCTGTTGCGCCATCATCCACTTCGGTCGGGTATCGACACGTATCGCTTGGTGAGTATGGATGAAGATAAACAAGGACACTGGTGGATTGGTGTAGAAGGGTCGGGCGTGTGGCTCTACGACCCCGACAAAATGAAATTATTGCGCGAGATAAAACCCGGAGCGACTCTGGCAAATTCGCTGATGACGAATCAGGTTTCGGAGGTGTATGTAGATGATATAGGTCTCGTCTGGACGAATGTTGATCCGTTTGGCATTGACATAATTTACCCTGACAAGCACACAATCGAAACATTTCCTGACGACCCTACTGACTTTGCTGACCTTAACAAACACCCTATCCGGGGTCTTTGCGAAGATAATAAGGGTCGTATTTGGATTGGGACGGTAGATGGTGGCATTCGGCTTTTCGATCCGGCTACCGGTCGCATGCGGGCATATAGAGCGGAGCAAGGCGTTCCGACAGAAGGCAACGTCCGACACATTATCCGTACCCGGAACGGGCGAATTTTAGTCGCTAATTTACAGGGGCTGCTACGCTATGATCCAAAACAAGACCGCTTTATTGAGCTGCCGAATCCACTTTGTTCCGATGCCGATTGTCGGTTCGCTCACGGTATTCTTGAACTGCCCGATGGTCGGTTTGTGATGGCCACGTTCGGCGGTTTATTTCTGCTAACCTCCGATCTGAAACCCATTAGCTGCATTGATCCGGAAGGCACTTATTTCGGATCGTTATATTTCGATCCAGCTACCAACTTACTTTACACGGGCCGACGCGATCAGGATTTGATTGTGTATCGTTACAGCGACGGTCATTTCATCCAGCAGTACGTAACACTAGCCGGTTATAATATCATGTATTTTCACGCCGACCCAGCGCGCAATTGTTTATGGTTATGCACTGACCGGGGCCTGGTTCGTTTTGACCCAACTACCCGGCGGGCTCATACCTATACGGTTCGCGATGGCTTGCCCGATGATGTCGTATATAGCATGCTGCCCGATAGCAAGGGGCATTACTGGCTGAGCACTAATAATGGGTTAGTTAAGTTCTTCCCCACCGAAGTCAAATTTAGTCCGGTCGTCTCTACTAAAGGCCGGGAGTACAATAGTCATGCCGCCCTGATCGGCTCCAATGGAACATTTTACATGGGCGGAGTACATGGGTTAGATCGGTTCACACCCGACCAGTTAGACACGTATAAGGCCAATGTACCAGTCCGAATCATTAGTTTTGAAGTAAATGACCAACCTTACCGGGCCAATGGTTTTGTGGGAGAAACGGGGGCGGTGGATCTTACCTATCAGCAGAACACCTTTTCGATTGGCCTCGCAGCGTTAGACTATCTCAGTAATGGGAAAAATCAACTTTTCTATAATTTATCTGGCATTGATCGAAATTGGGTAACATTAACCAACGCCAATACTGTACGCTATGCCAACCTCTCACCAGGCAAGTATATTTTTCGGGCTAGAGCCGTGGACGCACGGGGCCAGAACACGCCTACAATACAGTTAAGAATCAGTATTTATCCGCCCTTCTGGAAACGGTGGTGGTTCGTAGTACTCAGCTTAGTAACCCTCATTGGAACAGTAGTAGCCTGGTTTACAACAAATAATCGTCAAAAACTGGCCCGGCAACGGCGATTGTTGCAAAATACGCTGGCAACTCAGGAAAATGAACGCCGACGGATTGCCCGCGACCTGCACGACGATGTGGGTAATACGCTGGCTGCCATTAAAGGAATGCTAGGGTTAGCGAAGGAACGAGTATCACTGGCCGCTCAGATGCCCGAAGTTGCGAAGGCTTACGACATGATTGACAAAGCAGGAGATGACCTTCGTAGCATTACCCACGACCTGATGCCGATTGAGTTTGAAAAATATGCCTTACCCGAGGTGGTAGCCCAGTTGGTGGATCGGGCTAACCTGTCGTCACGAACAGCCTTTGCCTTTATTCTTTTCGGTGACGTTCAACGACTAAAACCCGAACGTGAGCTAGTTACTTATCGAATTATTGCAGAATTGGTGCAAAACGCGCTGAAACACGGCGGTCAGGGCATGGCCATTGTGCAGTTAGGGTACCATCCTAAACAATTAAGTATCCTTGTTGAAACCCCACTGGACCTTAAACGATTAACTACTATTTATTCAAAACAAATGACACCTGGAATCGGGCAAAAAAATATAACTTACCGGGCTGAATATCTACACGCTGATCTCACCACAGACAGCAATGCAGAGAGCCACATTGTTATGCTCGACGTACCTTATGACGCTACCGGTTTCTTACCCTATACACGTATTGATCATTGACGACCACCGCCTGTTTAACGACGGATTGGGGTTAATGCTTGCCGATGCTCCCGACCTGACCATTGTTGGCCATGTTTACCATAGTCGCGAAGCCGTTCAGCAAGTGCGTGACCTCCAGCCTGATGTGTTAGTCATTGATTTTAACATGCCCGAAATAGACGGCCTTGAGCTAACCCGACAACTCATAGCAAAACTCGGCCCACAACGTATTCTGATTCTGAGTATGTACGGCGAAAACCGTTATATTGAAGATTTTCGAAAGGCGGGTGCCCTAGGTTATATGCTTAAAACCTCGACCAAAGAAGAACTATTAACGGCCATCAGAGCCGTAGCTCAGAGGTCAACCTATTTCGATCCTAAACTGGCCGACGAGAAACAGTTTAGTAACCACGCCGATGACATATTCCTGAAAAAACACAAGCTCTCGCCCCGTGAGGTTCAGATTATACGACACATAAAGGATGGCTTGAGCAGCCCTCAGATTGCGGCAAAAATAAATCTGAGCCAGCATACCGTTGATACTCACCGAAAAAACATACACGCTAAGTTGGGTATCAATACGGTAGCGGACCTGGTTCGGTTTGCTATTGAAATGAATATATAGTCTACACAACAGTTGAATATACCCGGATTAGGGTATTGCCCAGACGAGTAGTTAATTTGAGATTTGTTGCTCTTCTATTTACGCCATTTTCTTCTTCCTCTTGAATCTTCCTCTGAGCGGTCGCCTATATAACTCGGGCGACCGCTTTCTTGTCAAAAGAACAAATCCGTGGCTACCCGGAATGTATTGCAGTGAGCTTCCACAATGTCGGTTAAGCGAGGTGAGTAACCACCGCCCATCGAAACAGCAATTGGCAAGCCGTTTTTAATGGCCTGCTCAAACACGAATATGTCGCGTTGCCGACAGCCATCCCGGCTAACACTCAATTTACCCAACCGGTCGGAAGCCAGAATATCCACACCCGACACATAAAATAGAAAGTCGGGTTGCTCGCGCTGAATCAGGCGGGGCAGATTGTCATAAAGTGTATTCAGATAGAGGTCGTCGGTCGTGCCGGTGGGCAGTTCAATATCCAAATCCGACTGTTCTTTTTTGAGTGGGTAATTATCGGCACCGTGCATACTAAACGTAAATACACGCGGCTCATGCTGAAACATTACGGCGGTGCCATTACCCTGGTGGACATCTAAATCCACAACCAGAATTTTTTTCATTTGGCCGGTTTCGAGCAGATAATGGGCGGCCACGCCCACATCGTTGAGCAAACAAAACCCCTCACCCCGATCAGGAAAGGCATGATGTGTGCCGCCCGCAATGTTCAACGCCACTCCGTCTCGCCGGGCAATTTGGGTGCAGTCAATCGTCCCCTGCGTAATAATCCACTCGCGCTCAATTAGTTCTGGCGTTAAGGGAAAACCAATTCGGCGCATCATTTTTGGATCAACAGTGCCGGTTCTCAACGCATGAACATAATCTGCCGTATGAACACCCAATACCCAATGGTCGATGACGGGTGCCGGATCAAAAAAATTAGCGTCGGTACAGGTCCCTTCATAAAGTAATTGTTCCTGAATCAATTCGTATTTGAGCATCGGAAACCGGTGCCCCTCAGGCAACCGCAGCCGGTACACCGGCGAAAATGCAATCTGAAGCATATAGACAAGAGTAGCCCCGTCTATTTAACAGAGCACTCTATAGCTAACCTGTTGAAGCCCGGTTGTGTTACCCAATTGCAGCAGTATCTGTATTGGCACCATCGGGTACGGCAAGCTACTAAGTTTCGACAGGTTCCATAAAATAGCCTCTTTACGTCGGAAGCTTCGGAGACGATAGCGTTGAAGGACTTGCGTATTTTCAGTTCGTTCAAGGCTCCGTTTGCCGTCTCTCCGACGTATATACTTTTGGGTAACTGCCATTGATTAGAGCGTCAATTCCTTTTTTTCCTTCATTATACTACAAAAAATAAAGTGCTACGGCACTCGCGGACCTACAAAATTGGTTGGTCCGTTTGATAAAGATACGCTCTCTGGCAAGCTGTTCCGGCTTAGGTATGTTACTAATCTATGGCTTTTGGTCGTTGATAGGGTTTATCCAACTTGTATGAAAACAGCTATTATCACCGGCGGAGGCCAAGGAATTGGCCGCGTAGCCACACAATATTTACTCACACATGGTTATCGCGTAGCCATTTGGGAGGCCGATACCGACGCTCTGGCCGAACTTCGCGAAGCCTTCAAAGCCTCATCAGCACAAATCCTTTTCGTCTCCTGCGACGTATCTAGCGAGGTTAACGTCAAAAAAGCAGCCGAACAAACTATTTCTCACTTCGGACAGATTGACGCACTAATCAACAACGCGGCTATCATGATTGAAAAACCCCTTGACAAGCTAACCCTCGACGAGTGGAATCGGGTAATTGGCACGAACCTCACCGGCCCATTTCTGTGCGCTAAACATACCGCTCCCTACTTAGCGGCTCAGAAAGGCACCATTATTAATATATGCTCTACGCGGGCGTTCCAGTCGGAACCCGATACGTTCGCTTACTCAGCCAGTAAGGGAGGCATTTTGGCACTTACGCACTCACTGGCCGTAAGTTTGGGGCCCGATGTGCGGGTCAATGCCATTAGTCCCGGTTGGATTGACGTGTCGGCCTTGAAGAAAAAGGCAAAAGCAAAATCTGACGAACTTCGTCCCGAGGATCACGCCCAGCACCCGGCGGGGCGGGTGGGGCAGGCCGATGATATTGCCCGCATGATTCTTTTCCTGATTGCCCCGGAAAATAACTTCATTACGGGACAGAATTTTATAGTCGATGGAGGTATGACACGAAAGATGGTTTACGTATAAATTCCCTATCAATAGACTGAAACATACTTGACCTTTGCATGGTTTAATACCGACAGTCATGACTGATAGCTATATATTGCTTCTTATACGGCTAGCATAACAACGCTGTCAGTCATGATTTTTTGATAACACTATCCACTTCAAACATGAATATTGAGCTTACTACAGCGTCCGAAACAGCCCCGCTGGAAGTCCTCGACCTACACGTATCAGCCCGCCGGAATGCTGGAAAATCATTGCTATCCGTTCGATTCCTGTGCCGCAGCGACCGCTACGCCAACCATCTGCACATGCCAACGTTGTCGTGGTTTGATGCTAACCAACTTCAGCGATTTTCTTCGGAATTAGCTGCGGCTCAATACCCCGATATCAGCCAAATTGATTTGCTTGATGCGGGGTTGCGTTTAACAGGTTCTGTTCGGCGATTGGCAGGTAAATGGACAACTGGCAGAACCGTTCGGATTGAACCATTACCCTCATCGGCAACTCAGTTTATACCATTTACTATTCATGCTTCGAATCACGATGTGAAGACCTATGCCAGTAAATTAAATAGCCGACTATGGGAATTGTTTACAAAGGGATAAACTGAAATAAGCGTTTGGGGTTACGCTTTTATACATATCCCTAAACAACAGCCAGCACATATGGAAAATGTAAATCAGGATGCCATGCTCAATGAGCACCCAAATCAGAGTGGAACGGATCAAACACCGGATGACAGTATTCTTCAAAACGAGGATTACAATCCAACGGACCTTGCCGGTGATGTAAACGCGCCACCAACTACCCCCACCGACGAACAGGAAGCCGCCACCAGCAACCACGGAAGCGGTGCTGCTTCGGGTAGCCCGAACATGGAACCAGACCTAACAAATTATAGCAACGGCGATGCACTGGGTAATAATGACGGCACAGAGTCAGACCCCGAAATGACGGACCCCATAGGCAATAGCTAGTTTTACATTGAGGTTGTAATCAATCGGATAAGCCTATTTTTGTTTAACAAAAAGGTGGCAAACCAAGACTGGTTTGCCACCTTTTTGTTAAACAGAGTTAAGCTAAATTATAGCGTCCGTGAGCCACCTGATATGGTGTCATTTGATGAGCCATAGCCCGTTATGGTTGAACTATCGCTGTAGCGGGAACCATCTGGGTTAACCGTATTTGTATCTGTGCTGTACCGATTCTCATCAGAATCAGACGGTGTATTACCATCTTCTAAAGCGGCACGTTGATTGATGAACGATTCCGCTAACTGAGTCAGTTTCTTATCTGTATTTTTTTCTTCCTCGAGCGTCTGGTGCAACAGTTGGGCTGCTTCGCTGTAGCCTAACACCTTAGCCAGTGTCACCGCTGATCCGTACGCTGCAATTTCGTGGTGTTCAATTTTCTGTCCGGCAATAATTAATCCGGCATCGCGCGTCAGTGAACCAGATTCCGTGTTAGAAACAACCGTTTGTGCGTCGTCCACCAGGCCATCGATAGCCGCGCATGTCTTATCGTCAGCGTCAACTCCAATGCTCTGAAATACTTGTTCCAACCGAGCAACCTGTCCGCGCGTTTCTTCCTGGTGCGTCAAGAAGGCGTTTCTCACTTCGTCCGTTGTAGAAGCATCAGCTTGTTCGCCAAGTGCGTCAACAGCCTGCTTCTCAGCGTAATAAATTCCCTTCAGTTCATCGATAAAAAGGCCATGTAGACCTTCTCTTGTATCATCATCACTACCACTGAAAAAATTGGCGATTTGATCTCCTAAAGAAGCCATGTTATTTATTGGTTTAAGATTTAACGTTGAATTTTATTCACTATTAAGCTAAAACCATGCCATGCACTGAGAATCTGTTGTTTACAAATTTACCCTTCTACATAGTGTCTATGTTTTTCCACAGATTTTGTAGAGTATTAGTCCTTAGCTCGTAAAGTTCCCCAAAGTGAGCGCTACTCACCTCCATACTGACACTCCCTTTATACATAAAGTTGTCTCACAAATGCCTTTTTAGTTGTGAAGGTGATAATAATCTCAATGTCATATAGTCAGACAAGAAGCACAGTAAGACCAACTACTCTTCAGGGATGGTTGAAGATATATCCGTTGGGATAGTGCTGCAAAGATAAGATAGGTATTCAGTGGCCGAACTTCAGAGCTGAATCGACAAAGGGGAGCGGTCCGTTTTCCTTGTGGGCAACAGTCACTGGAAGAATGATAAAAATAAACAGCGGAGAATCAGACAGATAGGTTTTAAATAAACAAAACCAGCCGTTTCGGGGCTGGTTTTGAGTTTTAGTCACTGGACTAGTGACCGATACGGGAATCGAACCCGTGTTACCGCCGTGAAAGGGCGATGTCCTAACCGCTAGACGAATCGGCCGTCTTGTTTAAAAGACCCAACCGTTTGGCTTATTAGCCGCCCTGTTGGCGAAACGTGGTGCAAAGGTAAGGGGATCTTTTTAAAATGCAAGAGTGGCTGTCAAAATTTTCCCAGAAAAGGGTTTCCTGAGTGATTTACTGCTATTTTTGAGGAAGTTAGCATATCCTTTTTTTATCGCCTACATGAAACATTTTTTACTGCTGGCGGGCCTGACGGTCGCGTCACTATCGGCTTCGGCACAGTCAACTTCCTCTGGATCAAGCGCTGCCTCATCCGCTGCGGTCGATTCGCCCGCTAAATTTCTGGGTTATCAAATTGGTGAACGGTTTACGCCCCACCACCGAGTACTGGCCTATGCCGAGCAAGTAGCTCGCCAAATTCCCAACCGCATTAAACTTATTCCCTATGGCACCACCTATGAAGGTCGCCAATTAATGGTGGTAGCGGTCGGTTCGGAAGCAAATCTGAGCCGTTTGGAAGAAATTCGGACCAATAATTTGAAACGTATTGGTTTGATGGATGGCACTCCAACCGCAGCGGCTCAACCACCCATTGCCTGGCTTAGCTACAATGTTCATGGCAATGAGGCTGTGAGTTCTGAAACGTTTATGGACGTGCTGTATCGGTTGCTTAGCTCGTCTGATGCCGTGACTCAGAAGATCATAAACAGCACAGTGGTTATTCTTGATCCCGGTCTGAATCCAGATGGTCATGATCGTTACGTGAACTGGTATAATCAAATGCTGGGCCGCACACCTGATCCCACGCCATCGGCCCGCGAACATAGCGAACCTTGGCCGGGTGGTCGTTACACGCACTACCTGTTCGATCCCAACCGCGATTGGGCCTGGCAAACGCAGGAAGTCACGCAGCAGCGTATGGCTCTCTACCAGCAGTGGATGCCCCATCTGCATGGCGATTTCCATGAGATGAGTGTTGAAAGTCCGTACTATTTTGCGCCCTCGGCCAAGCCGTACCACGAAGATATTACGCCTTTCCAACGAAAATTCCAGCAAACTATCGGAGAATATTGTAGCCGCTATTTCGACAAAAATGGCTGGCTTTACTACACCCGCGAACGCTTCGACCTTTTCTATCCCAGCTACGGTGATACTTACCCAACCTACAACGGAGCTATCGGCATGACATTTGAACAGGGTGGTAGTGGCCGGGCAGGTTTGGCTATTGAAAAAGCCGATGGCGATACGCTTACCCTGCGTCAGCGAATCGACCACCACGTAGCCTCCAGCATAGCCACCCTCGAATCGGTAGCCGACCGACCAGCCGAAGTCGTTAAGGAGTTCGGGCAGTTTTTCGACAAATCCCGCAACTCCCCCATTGGTGTCTATAAAAGCTATGTCATCAAGTCCAACGGCGATACCGGTCGACTAAAAGCCTTACAGCTATTGCTGGAGCGCAATAAAATCAGCTATGGGTATTCGGGTAAAGCCCAAACCGTTGCCGGTGGCTTCAATTACACAACTCAGAAGAATGATAAGAGTGTATCCGTTGACGCCGATGATATTGTTATTAGTGCATACCAGCCCAAATCGACGCTGTTAAAAATTCTGTTCGAGCAGAATTCCTCGCTGGAAGATTCCGCGACGTATGACATTACAGCCTGGGCATTGCCCTATGCTTTTGGTCTGCAAACCTACGGCCTGACAACGCGCATTAATCCGGGCAGTAGTCAACAGCCCACGGTTAGCCATCCACAGTCGGCAACAGGTAGCACTACCGCGAATGTCCGCCCCTATGCTTACCTCGTGCGGTGGCAATCGCTGCCATCGGTGCAAATGCTGGCCGGATTGCTCAAACAGAAAATAAGAGTACGGGCTGCCGAGAAACCATTCGACTTAGAAAACAAAAAGTACCCATCGGGCACACTAATTGTGGCACGGGCAGGCAATGAACGCCTTGGCGACCGTTTCGACGCGCTGGTGCGGGCAGAGGCTACCCGGACGGGTGCGGACCTGACACCCGTACAAACGGGCTTCGTAACTACAGGCTCAGACTTCGGGTCTGATTTTGTTTCGGGGTTGAAGGCTCCTCGCGTGGGCGTGGTTATTGGCGAGGGAACACCCCCACCGTCGGCAGGTGAAGTATGGCATTTTTTCGATCAGGAATTGAACTACCCAATTGCGTTGCTCGATGGCAACACGCTGGGCAATGTGCAATGGAATAAGCTGGATGTGCTGATTCTGCCAACGAATTATAACTATGGCCGCTTCCTGAACGACAAAACCCTAACCGCTATCAAGGAGTGGGTTCGGGCAGGTGGCAAGCTCATTGCTATGGAGCGGGCCGCGTCGTTTTTGGCCGGCAAAGAAGGGTTCGAATTAAAAGAAAAGGAGCGGTCAGCCGATGTGGACAAAGCAGCTGATAAAGCAAAAAAAGGCAACCCAACCGACTCGCTTAAACTCTACATTGACCGCGAACGGACAGCCATTTCGGACGAAATACCAGGCAGTATTTATCGCGTAGATATAGATGCCTCACACCCGCTGGGATTCGGTCTTGCGGGCGGTTATTATTCGTTGGTGCAAAATGCGTATAACTTTGATTTTCTGAAAGATGGCTGGAATGTTGGGTACTTAAAAACCAATAATTACGTGGCTGGTTTTTCGGGTAGAAATGCCAAGGGGAAACTAAAAAATACGCTATTAATGGGCGTTCAGAGTTTTGGCCGGGGCAGCATTGTCTATCTGGCCGATGACCCTTTATTCCGGGGTTTCTGGTACAATGGCAAGCTGTTGTTCAGCAACGCAGTGTTTATGGTCGGTAATTAATATCTATCGATTTCGATTGACAGAGACGCAACAGTCAGCTTATTGTTGCGTCTCTGTGGTTAAGGACAAGCGGAGTAAATTTACCTACTATCCTTCTTTTATTGTTAACCTCCTTAACATGTCTATTTGGTGAGACTTTTTCTAATTTCTGCATTTCTCAGTCTATTTTCGGGCTTCTTTCCCCTACTGGCTCAGAAGAAAAACGAGCAATACCAACTTCATATCAGCCGTACTACGTCGCCCGTTGTTGTGGATGGTGTTGTCGATGAACCCGCCTGGCAAGCTGCCGAAATAGCAAGCGATTTCTGGATGGTGCTTCCTATGGACACCAGCCACGCCAACGTGCGAACCGAGGTCAGGATGACCTACGACGACCATAACATGTATATGAGCGCCGTTTGTTATCATGGCAATGTGGCGGGTCCGTACATTGTCGAGTCGCTTCGGCGCGATTGGGCTTTTGCCAAAAACGACAATTTCATTTTCTTCATGGATACCTTCGACGACCAGACCAACGGATTTACTTTCGGCACTAATGCTGCCGGAGCCCAGTGGGATGGGTTATTATATGAAGGCGGCAAAGCCAACCTGAGTTGGGATAACAAATGGACATCGGTGGTCCGCAACTACGCTGATCGGTATGTACTCGAGCTAGCCATTCCATTTAAAACCATCCGCTACAAACGAGGTATCTCCCGCTGGGGAATCAACTTTAGTCGGCAGGATTTGAAAACAACGGAAAAATCGTCCTGGACACCGATACAGCGTCAATTTCCGACGGCGTCGCTGGCGTTGACCGGCGTATTGGTTTGGGATCAGCCACCACCACAACCCGGTCCAAACATTTCCCTAATTCCCTATGCGCTGAGCGGCCTGACGCGCGACTTTCAGAATAATGTTCCAAGCAAAGGCCGCTTTGATGCCGGACTGGATGCGAAAGTGGCCATTACCTCCTCGCTGAATCTAGACTTAACCGTTAACCCTGATTTCTCGCAGGTGGATGTGGATCAGCAGGTTACAAATCTTGATCGCTACGAGTTGTTTTTCCCTGAGAAGAGACAATTTTTCCTGGAAAACGGCGACCAGTTTACCAATTTCGGCTACGCAACGATTCGCCCGTTTTTTAGCCGCCGGATTGGGCTGGGTGGCGTGCCGATTCGCTTTGGCGCACGGCTAAGTGGCAAACTCAATAAAGACTGGCGAATCGGAATCATGGATATGCAAACCGGGCGCGTCGACAATATGGGAGCCGGCGTAGACCCATTACCCGCCCAAAACTTCGCGGTGGTGGCATTGCAACGACGGGTTTCTGCACGCTCAAATGTGGGTATGATATTTGTCAATAAGGAGTCGATTTCCTACACGCCACTCACCGACAAACCCACTTACACGCGCTTTAACCGAAATCTTGGCCTGGAGTATAATCTTGCTTCGGCCAATAATTTCTGGTCTGGTAAAGCGATGTTTGTCAAATCGTTTAGTCCAGATCAGTTAGGGAACGAAGCGGTTTATGCCGCCAACTTACAGTATAACACACGTCGGTGGCTCATTAGCGGGCAAGTGGAGTCTGTCGGCAAAAACTATACAGCCGAAGCCGGTTACGTGCCACGTCGGGGCTATCAGCGAGGTATGGCAACCCTTGGCTATACATTTTTACCGCCAGCTAGCGGGGTGCTTAGTCATGGTCCAACGCTAACATCAACCTACTTTTTTGACCCCGCCGGTCGGCAGAGCGACAACGAAAGTACGTTGAGTTATATAGTTACCTTCCGCGCTAAAAGTGTATTTACGGCTTGGGTCGCGACAGATTATGTCCGGTTGCTTCAACCCTTTGACCCAACCAACACGGGTCGCGAAACTCTGGCTACGGGCACTGAACACCGCTGGACGGCCTGGGGAACGGACTTTGACTCTAAACCTCAAAGTGTATTCACGTACGGATTTTCGTCGCGTTATGGTGGCTACTATGACAACGGCACTCGTCTTAACCTCACCGCTGATCTGGGCTATCGGTTTCAGCCCTATGTCAGCTTAGCCGCCAGCGCGAGTTACAACGATATTCGTTTACCTCAGCCTTGGGGGCATACTACGTTCTGGCTTGTTGGTCCCCGATTTGACCTGACGCTGACCAACAAACTCTATCTGACCACGTTTGTGCAGTATAACGAGCAGCAAAAAAACATGAACCTTAATGCGCGTATTCAGTGGCGCTACAAGCCTGCATCAGATTTTTTCCTTGTCTACACCGACAATTATCTACCCAATTCGGCTCAGATTGGTCAGGATGTTCCGGGGTTCTTTTCGGTCAAAAACCGGGCGTTGGTTCTGAAATGGACTTACTGGTGGAACATCTGAGCTACATCTCGTAAAACAAACTGTTTAAATGCCGGTTATTTGAGCAATTACCTTATTCGAGGTAGTGAAGTCTACTACACTTAAATTAATCGGCAATTATGAAAACTCTTTTGCGTTTTTTTCCAATGGCTCTTGTGGCATTGTTCATGACCTTTTGCCTAAGCAGTTGCGCGGCCATCGGCGATATTTTTAAAGCTGGTGCTTACACCGGTATCATTGGTGTGATAGTAGTGGTTGGCGTTGTAATCTGGCTAGTTTCTAAATTATTTGGTGGGGGCGGTAGCCGAAATTCGTAGTGATTTATTCTCAAAAACAGTAAAAAGCCGAACCCCATAAAGGGTTCGGCTTTTTACTGTTTTTGAGAATAAATCTATGCCACCAGTTCCAGCAAACTATCACGCTGTAACACGGCTCGCTGGCGTTCGCTCAGGTCGTCGGATGCCCGCATAAGTGGCAACCGAACCTCAGCCGAAATCAGACCCATAATTTCCAGAATATTCTTCACACCAACCGGATTTCCTTCTTCATACAATAACGAATCGATGCGAAGGAAATGACCGAGCTCTTTTTGTGCGAAAGAAAAGTCACCCTGTAAGGCGGCTTCAATCATACCCGTAAATTTAGTCGGGAATGCATTGGCAATCACCGACATAACACCCACTCCGCCAATGCTGATGATGGGCAAAGCCTGCACGTCGTCGCCGGAAATAAGCAGAAAATCATTGGGTTTGTCGCGGGCAATTTCCATGCACTGCTCAATAATGCACGAAGCTTCTTTAACCCCAATAATGTTGGGATGTTGAGCCAATTCGCAGATCGTTTCGGCAGTCATATTGATGCCCGTCCGAAACGGAATATTATAGAGAATAACCGGCACCGGGCTGGCATCGGCAATACGGGTAAAATGCTCAATTACACCCCGTTTGCCGGGTTTGTTATAATACGGGCAAACCGACAGGATCGCGTCAACCCCATTGAAATCAATATCCTTCATACCCGACACAACATCGGCGGTAACATTGCCGCCCACACCAAATATGATGGGCAGATTCTTAGGATTATTTTCCTTGAGGTATTGCAGTAACTGTCCCTTTTCCTGCTTCGTCACCGTTGGCGATTCGCCAGTTGTGCCCTGAAGGACGATGTAACGGACGCCCCCATCGGAGATGTGCCGGACGATGCGGCCGAAGCCGTTAAAATCAATTGATTGATCGGCATTGAAGGGCGTCACAATGGCAACACCTACGCCGTGAAACTTAGTATCCATTAGTGGAAACAGGGATTTATTAACGCAAAGTTACGGGAATTTGAGCGGGAAATGTTCACATACTCCCCTTGATCATACTATTCCAGCCCCAATATTTTCTAGACTCATCGTTATAATTAGCTGATTAGTAAGGCGACCGTCTATTTTAACTTCATTCGGGCATCACGCTTGTTAATGGGTAGACTCGAAATCTGTCAGGCAAACTGGAGAAATACGGCTCTAAAAAATGCACAAAAGACAAACTAGAGTTTGGCCCTCCCCGTTTGCCTTTTGTGCCTAATTTACTAGCAAAGAAAGGAAGTAAATTCACTTTAACATCGTCATGTAATACGCGGCAAACATTGAATATTTACTTCCCAATCGTGATTTCTTTTTCCTTATAACCGCCCCGCGTTGAGAGAAGTTTGACTTTCACTTTGACCGGCCCCGACTGGTTGAGTTTTATCCGGAACGTAGCTTCCTTCTTCTCGCCAACGTTTGTGTAACCCGCGTAAATTGTTTTGTCAACCAGTTCAGGCTGTGTAATAATCACTTTGGCGTCTTTAAATCCTTTCAGCAAGGCCTTATCAATATCCAATGTAACGCGGTCTTCCTGAACCATCTTGACCCGTTTGGCCTGCTCCAGCGCGACGGGAAGTTTACCCGTATTAGACCAGACAGCTTTAATTTCGTATTCGTTGTTCGCCAATGGCTTTACGGTTACGTCGGTTAAGTCAATCTGTGGCAACTCTTTCGCCATGGCAAGATTGAATCGCGATTCCTTGGAAATCCAGTTTTCCAACTGCCAGGCCGGACCATTTTGGGCGAAGAACTTGGGATGAAATCCGCCAATCTCAACCGCTCCCAACTGCGGATGTGTGAATTTTGTCCAAGGTTTGAAGCCTCGTTTACCATTTGCTTCGTCGTCCCACATCAGACCATCATATTCGTCGTAATCGCCATCGCCATCGTAGTCTTTCATAGCCCCACCATTCCAGAGTTCATCGCCATACCAGATAGACCCGTATTGGAAATAGCCGAAATCAGGCCCGTGCCCAAATAAAGGTGTGGCTTTTGTCGGGTCGCCGGTAACGCGGTCGACTTTGTTGCGCGTATTATATGTATCATATACATCACCCGCCCAAGGGTAATTCGTGAACGACAAACCCAAGCTATCCATGTGTTTGTAAAGGGCCAGATCGGGCGGAAACATGCTCTCCGCACTAGACGACGTGGAGGGTGGCCGAAGGTGCATTGGTACCCGCGTATCCATTGAGTTCACGACCGATATATTTGGATGACCCATCAGCCAGACGAACGTGGCGCGTGTTTCGGGTTCGCTGAGCGGGTACTCGCTGGAACCTCCCTGCGAATAACCCCGGCCCGTAAAATCGCCCCCCTGATCGGGTCGCCAGTTTTCAGGATAATTTCGATGATTGTCTAAGCCACCAATGCCGTCTTCGTTGTATTTCCCATCACCGTCGTTGTCAATACCTTCTGTATAGACAAGGTAATCGCCCTGACCAACCTGAACCCGTTTCATCAACCGGCCCGATTTATCTTTAGGGTCAAGCACATAGTCGGCTTTTTCCAGTTCCTCTTTTGTGGTTGCTTTTTTTCGGAGCTGATACATAATACCATCCCCGTCGAGGTCATCTTCGGCATCTTCGTCTAGCAGTCCATCTTTATCATCGTCGCGGGGGCGTAAGGAACTCCGGTTCCGTTGCGCGGTAAACAGATACATATTGGCCCCGTCCGGGTTATTTTCTGGCCGGAGATAAATTGACTTTGTATCAATTAATTTAGTGATAGCGGGGTCTTTACCGTAGTTATCCAGTAAGTGCTTTGTAAGCCACAAAACGGCTTCGCTACTGGTTACCTCGCCACTATGTCGCCCTCCCTCAAAATACGCAGCGGGTTTGTCTGTGTGCTTACCCATCTTCTTGTTAGTGACGGTCATTTGCAGGATCGGGCGGCCTTCGTAGCTCTTCGCGACTTCGTATAACTCCACAAGATTCGGATATTGTTCAGCCCATTTCCGATACCAGCTATACATGACATCGGGCGTATGGTACGTGTTGAACGTGAGTGTTGGTCCCGGCTGATACTGAACGTCTTTAAACTGCTGTTTTTTAAAAAAGCTTACTCCATGTCGATCTCCTTTTACAGTGTAGAATTTACGGGCGGTGTCCTGTTCAGGCCATTTTTCTTCCGTTCCATAGTAAGACTTCTGAGCAGATACCTTTGCAAAAAGAAGTAAGCAAATAAATAGTATACTGTGTTGTTTCATGCACAAATAGAGTGAAGGTTAAAAAAGAAGATGGAATGGGTTCATTGATTTGAACAACTTCGGGGATCAATTTAGCAGATATTTTGCGCTTGCCGGATAAAGCCGAATAATCAATCAGAAAAATAGCTAAAATCCCAATTTTACAGACAAAATTTTCGATTTAGTAACAGATTGACTAATAAGAATTTCTGTTACATAACAAAAGTGTAGAATCCTCTTTAACTCATTTTCCTGTTCACGGTACTATATTTACTTAATTCGTCACCCTAACTCCTCGCCATCATGAAGTCCTTTTTATTACTCCTTATCACGTGCTTGTTTAGCCGTTCAGCCTGGACCCAGTCTGATGTGCAAAAGCGCTACCAGACCCAACTCATTCTGGCCGACAATGGAAGTACGGTTAATCTCGATCAGGGTACGTTCACCTTCACCGGAAGCCTGTCTCTGGAAGACAAAAAGCATATTGTTATTCGGGGCAAAGGAATCGACAAAACGGTGCTCAGCTTCAAAGGTCAGACCGATGGGGCCGAGGGCCTGCGCGTGTCCAATGCAGAAGATATCATCATCGAAAACCTGACCATTCAGGATACGAAAGGCGATGGCATTAAAACAATGAACGTAAAGGGCATCACATTTCGCAACGTGAAGGTTGAGTGGACTGGCCCGCCGAAGGCTGACAACGGCGGCTATGGACTCTATCCTGTTCAGTGCGACAATGTTATGATTGACGGATGTACCGCTATCGGAGCCTCCGACGCAGGCATTTACGTTGGACAGTCGCGTGGCATCGTCGTCAAAAATAGCCAAGCCTACCATAACGTAGCTGGAATCGAAATTGAGAACTCGCGAAATGCCGATGTTTTCAATAACGAAGCGTACGAAAATACAGGCGGGATATTGGTCTTTGATTTACCCGATTTGGTGCAGAAACAAGGCGGTAATGTGCGGGTTTATAACAACTACGTGCATGATAACAATTTACCCAATTTTGCCCCGGAGGGTAACATCGTTGCGGGCGTATCCGACGGAACCGGCCTGCTAATTCTGGCTGCGAATCGGGTGGAAGTATTCGGTAATCGATTTATTCGCAATCAAAGCGTGGGTACGGGTATTATTAGTTATCTGATTACCGAGAGGCCCATTACTGACAAAGGCTATTACCCATTTTCGAGCAGCATTTCCATCCATGATAACG
Source organism: Spirosoma flavum (assembly GCF_042686045.1). NCBI lineage: Bacteria > Pseudomonadati > Bacteroidota > Cytophagia > Cytophagales > Cytophagaceae > Spirosoma > Spirosoma flavum. The sequence continues at coordinate 972,456 of NZ_JBHUOM010000002.1, read as the reverse complement.
TTTATGAGCGCGATCCCGGGCCACCAACTTCGCGCGGTCGATTTGGTAAACTATTTCATTCTGTTCTGAAATTTAACCAGGATATTCCGCACATTTTATACGACGGTATTGCTGACCCAAGTACATTGGATAAGGAAGGCAACCCCCTCCCCGACCGGCGTATCTGCATTCGAAACAACAAGAATCAAAGTGTAGCCAACCTTGACGCCGGGCGTGGGTTTCAGCATGTCTCCCGCGATGCGGCTCCGTTCAATTGCCAATTGGACCCGTTAAAGATAACTGTAGGCAATGATCGCTAATCCCATGCGCCCTCACCTGTTCTGGTTTCTTGTAGCGCTTACGGTTTGGCTGACATTGGTTGGTTGGCGGTCTGAATCGGTTCCCGAGAAACTATCAGACTACGGCTTTTTCAACGGAAATCCAGCTCAACAGCAACCTGTAGCCGGAGTTGTTCCGTATGCACTCAACACACCTTTATTTTCTGACTACGCCGAAAAATTACGGTTTATAAAGTTACCAGCTGGTCAGGAAGTTAGCTACAATGACACGGCTGTACTTGACTTTCCGATCGGCACAACACTGATTAAAACGTTCTATTATCCGAACGATTTTCGGGACCTAACCAAAGGGCGTCAATTGATGGAGACACGCCTGCTGATTCACCAGACCGAGGGGTGGAAAGCATTCGATTACGTTTGGAACGACGAACAAACCGACGCTGTGATAGAGGTAGCGGGCGATACCAAAACCGTCAGTTATATAGATGCCGAGGGCCACAGTCAGCAACACGCTTATACAATTCCAAACCTAAACCAGTGCAAAGGTTGCCATAACCGCAATGAGGTAATGACGCCCATTGGTCCATCGGTGCGGCAACTCAACGGTGAGTTGGTTTATAGTGGCGCTGATAGTCCGGAAAACCAACTGATGCACTGGAAGCGAATGACTATGCTTACCGGCCTGCCTGCTCTGGCAAACTGCCCCAAAATTCCTGTCTGGAATAAGCCCGAAACGGGTTCGCTCAGCGATAGGGCACGTGCCTGGCTCGATATCAACTGCGCCCACTGCCACAACCCGAAGGGACCAGCTATGACATCAGGCTTAAATCTAAGCCTTTCAGAAACCGACCCAACAGCCCTGGGAATATCAAAAACACCCGTTGCTGCCGGGCGCGGATCGGGTGGACATTTGTTCGATATTGTACCGGGCAAACCCGATGAATCTATCCTGATTTACCGGCTGGCCTCTACTGACCCGGGTGAAATGATGCCCGAAATAGGCCGCAAAACGATTCACGCAGAGAGTTTGGAACTTCTCCGGGCGTGGATTAAAGCGATGAAATAAGCACATATAGCGGTTATTTAGTAAGTTAGCACACTTGAAGCCAACCTGCATTTAACCGCTAGCATGAAACGTATTTTCCCTGTTCTCTTCCTCATCACTTCCGCTGCGCTCGCCCAGCCAGTCGTACCAAGCCGTACTGTAGCGCACATCACAACCTATCAGCCGCCAACTGTCATGGATGCCGACCGGCTTAAAAAGCTGGAAGCAGCCTTCCCTATTGTTGAAAAACTATACCGCGAACGGGCCGAGAAATACCATTATCCCGGTTTGGCGTTTGGCATTGTTGTCGATGGAAAACTGGTTTATTCAGGTGGATTCGGATATACCAACGTGGCAAAGAAGACACCAGCTACGGCTAAATCGCTGTTCCGGATTGCGTCGATGACTAAGAGCCTGACCGCGATGGCTATTCTTAAACTCCGTGACGAAGGCAAACTCAGGCTCGACGACCCCGCCGAAAATTATATTCCAGAACTAAAAACGCATAAATACCTCACGGCGGACGCACCCCGCATCACGGTCCGTAACCTGATGACCCACTCAGCCGGTTTCCCCGAAGATAACCCCTGGGGTGACCGCCAACTGGCCGATTCGGATGCTGACCTGCTAAAGCTTATTGAAGATGGTATCTCGAATGCCAACGTGCCGAGTTTCGCCTACGAGTACAGTAATCTCGGGTTTGCCATGCTCGGCCACATTATTACCGTTGTGTCGAAAAAGCCCTACCAGCAATATATTACCGAAACTATTCTGAAGCCGTTGGGCATGAACGATACCCAGTGGGAATACACCCGCGTTCCTGCGGATAAGTTGGCACTTGGCTACCGATGGCAAGACGAAAAATGGTTGGAGGAACCCTTATTACACGACGGTTCATACGGGGCAATGGGCGGACTAATCACCTCTATTGACGATTTCAGCAAGTACGTAGCGCTACACGAATCCGCTTGGCCACCCCGAAATGACACTGATAATGGCCCCGTTAAACGAAGTTCGATACGCGAAATGCAGCAACCCTGGACGTTTTCGGGCTTATCTGCACAAGCTAAAAATTCGGCGGGGCAAGTGTGTCCCACGACTGGTGGCTACGGCTACGGGCTAGGTTGGAGCAAGAACTGCACAGGTCAGGTTGGCGTTGGGCATAGTGGCGGATTACCCGGCTTTGGCAGTCAGTGGCGCATCCTGCCCGAATACGGCATTGGTGTCATTGCCTACAGCAACTTAACGTATGCTGGCCTGGGGTCGGTGAACATAGCGGTGCTCGACACGCTGGTTGCCATCGCAAAATTACAACCGCGCCAACTGCCGGTATCCAGCATTCTGGCGCAACGTAAGGCCGACATAATAAAACTATTGCCTGACTGGACAAATGCCGAACGGAGTGGCATTTTCGCCGAAAATTTTTTTCCTGATAAGTCGGTGGCAATTCGCCGAAACGTGGTGCAGGAGTTGTATGCAAAAGCGGGCGCAATTAAGCACGTTAGCGAGTTGATACCCGAAAACCAGTTGCGCGGCCACTTTCTACTCGAAGGCGAAAAAGCTAGTATCGATGTATTTTTTACCCTAACGCCCGAAACCCCCGCCTTGATTCAGCAGTTGGACTTCCGGGAAGTGAGCAAATAGATTTCCATGAATCAAGCAGCTATTATACCCGCTACCGAAGAGGACATTCCCGCTTTGGATAAGTTAGTGAACAGTGCCTACCGGGGCGACAGCTCCCGCAAAGGATGGACGACAGAAGCCGATTTACTCGATGGTATCCGAACCAGCGAGGTATCATTGCGAGCGATGTTCCTAAACCCTAACACGTTAATTTTAAAATACCAGGAAGCAGACCGTTTGCTGGGATGCGTCTATTTGGAAATTAAAGGCGATGACTTATATCTGGGCATGCTGACCGTTTCGCCCGATGTCCAGACCAACGGCATAGGCAAACAATTGCTGTTGGCCGCCGAACAAGTTGCCATCGACCGAAAGTGCCGTGCGGTCACGATGACGGTCATTACGCAACGCCACGAACTCATTGCCTGGTACAAAAGACGCGGGTATCAGGCAACCGGCGAAACTCAGCCATTCCCGAACGATCCGCGCTTCGGCATTCCCAAACAGCCTCTCGAGTTTATTGTGATGGAAAAGATTCTGTAATTAATTTACCCATGATGAGCCGATTATTTCTAATCCATCGCAGTTCATTCACAGGGCCGTTCGACTAAAAAGACGATTTTAACGGGTTTTGACGCGAAAGCCTTTTTGCGTTTGCCGATTTAACTCTATAATTTCACCACACTAAAACTAACCACGATCTCTCAAGCTTATGTCAGCTTCTAAACGCGTCCTGATTGCCGAAGATAGTTCCGTTATCCAGAATCTGGCCCGCAAAATTCTTGAATTTCAGAACTACGACATCACGGCTGTGAAAAACGGTGAGCAAGTGTTGCAAATTCTGGAAAAAGAAGATTTCAATATTCTTCTGTTAGACATTAACATGCCCCTGATGGATGGTATGGAGTGCGTTCGGCGCGTTCGGGCTTTACCCGAAAAAGAAAAAGCCAGTGTGCCTATTGTCGCTATCACAGGTAATGCCAAAAATTATACAGAAGAAGAATTTAAAACCGCTGGCTTTAACGATGTGCTGGTGAAACCCCTCAACTTCGACCGGCTGGTAGAAGTTGTTAATCAACTGACTGAAAAATAATGAGCGAATATTGAATGACCGAGCCGCCGGAGCGGTGCGATGAATGAGCGAACAATTGACGCGATTCTTTCATTTGCTCATTCAACGCCCGTCGCGGTACTCATCAACTCATTATGCTTGTTACACTACTTGGTACGGGAACATCGTCGGGGGTGCCGCTCATCGGCTGCACGTGTGAGGTGTGCCGTTCGGTTGACTTCCGGGACAAACGGCTCCGCACCTCCGTTCATATTGCCGTAGACGGTCGTAGTTTTGTTATAGATACTGGTCCCGATTTTCGGCAGCAGGTGCTCCGGCTAAATCTGCAACAACTCGACGCGGTTCTGTTTACCCACGAACATAAAGATCACACAGCGGGTCTGGACGAAATCAGAGCGTATAATTTTCGGTCGGGGCAGGATATTCCGATCTATGGCCGACCAACTGTTCTGGCACAGCTGCAACGCGAATTTGCCTACGTTTTTGCTGAACAGAAGTACCCCGGCACGCCCCATGTCCAGCTTCACAATATTATTAATGAGCCCTTTAACGTGCTGGGTGTTCGGTTTACGCCTATTGAAGTAATGCACCACAAACTGCCCGTTTATGGTTTTCGCGTGGGTGATTTCACGTATCTCACGGACTTGAATTATATTTCTGACAACGAGTTAGAAAAAGTATACGGCACAAAAGTTCTCGTGCTGGATGCTCTCCAACGCCAGCCACACATCTCCCACTTCACCCTCGATCAGGCCGTTAGTCTCGCTAACCGAGTTGGTGCCGATCGGACCTATTTCGTCCATATTAGCCATAAGTTGGGCATGCATAGAGAGGTCGAAAAGGAACTTCCGGCCAACATTCGGCTCGGGTACGATGGATTACAGATCAAGCTGTAAAACCAATCACATCCACGCATCGTTACCGTTTAGACTTACAACCTATACGATGCCGACACTTATCAAGCCTTCCCGCCCATTTCCAGATGCGCTACTGGAACGTTACAGACAACAGGGAGATTCTCCCGCCGATGCTGTAGTCGCAGCCGTGGTGGACGTGGATGCCAGCAACGGTTTACGGGCGTTAATGCGTTGGCTGGCTGATACCAACGACCTTTCGACCACTAACCAGCATCCCGCTGTGCAGGCTTTTTTTACGAATTATGCCAGCCTGCCTAGCTGGGCCGACCCGGCGCGAATGAAACGGGGTATGGTATTTTTTCAGAAACATGCTCAACAAATTGGCTTGACACTGGGATTCTTTTCACTGCCCTATTCGTATCTCGGTGCTAACGGAGCGCAGGTCCTTTGGTTGACCGAACGCATCAAGAATGACACCTCCCGACGCTTGCAGGAAACTGGTGAATGGGTATTTGCCGTCAATAATCCAAAAGAGTGGACTACGGGAAATGCCATCACCCGAACTCAAAAGATCCGTTTGATTCATGCCGGTGCACGCTGGTTTGCCCTGCATTCCGGACGCTGGAATATGGCCTGGGGATACCCTGTCAATCAAGAGGATATGGCAGGAACCAGCCTTGCTTTCTCCTACATTGTCCTGTTAGGTCTGCGCAAATCGGGTGTTACGGCAACCGAGCAGGAAGAAGAAGATTACTTACATCATATTAATGTGGTGGGACATCTCAACGGAGTAACGGATGAGTTGATCCCAAAAAATCTCCGCGAAGCGTATAACCTTGGTCACGCCATTGCCCGACGGCAGTTTGCTCCTTCTGAAGCCGGTGTGGGGCTAACCCGTTCCCTGTTAAACGCCATAGCATCCGGAATTGCCTCTACTCAATCCGCCCAAACCAGCTCAGACCAATCGGGTAGTAAACGACAAGCGGTCCAATCTGAAACGATTCGGAACCTCGCGGCTGGTGAAATGCGTTTCTTCATGGGCGACCAATATGCCGACTGGCTCGGTATTCCAAACGCACCCGTCGAAAAGCGGCTAGCCGGATTGCTAAGTCGCCTGCCCATTTTTTCACAAAGAATTTCTCAGTAAATCTCTACGTCAACTCCGTGTACCTCTGACAGGTGTATACTAAGGATAAAGCAAAGGATTCACGGAGATTCACAACGATTTACCAGTGTTTCAATTAGAACCCATTGCTGCCCTTGCTACTGCGCCAGGTATAGGTGCCATTGCCGTTGTGCGTGTGTCGGGCGAAGGTGCTATCGAGCTAACAAACAGACTGTTCCGAGGCAAGGACCTCACACAACAGGCCAGTCACACCGCCCATTTTGGCACCTTTCGCAATGAGGATGGTGGTATCATAGACGAGGTATTAGTCACTGTTTTTCGCGGGCCAACGTCATTCACAAAAGAAGACGTTGTTGAGATTTCGTGTCACGGGTCGGAGTTCATTATCCAGCAGATTCTGCGTCGGCTTATGCAGGAAGGCATTCGTCTGGCCAAGCCCGGTGAGTTCACACAACGCGCCTTTCTAAATGGTCAATTTGACCTGATACAAGCCGAAGCCGTGGCCGATTTGATTGCCTCTGATTCAGATGCCAGTCATCGGGCTGCCCTAACGCAACTTCGTGGGGGATTCTCCAAACAACTGAAGGAACTTCGTCAGCAACTGATTGATTTTGTGGCCTTAGTAGAATTGGAACTGGATTTTGGCGAGGAAGATGTTGAGTTCGCTCACCGCGATAAACTCCGGCAACTTATGCTCGACATCCGGCGAGTACTGCATCCGTTAATTGACTCGTTTTCAACCGGGAATGCTATTAAAAATGGCGTTCAGACTGTAATTGTGGGCAAGCCCAATGCGGGTAAATCGACACTACTGAATGCCTTGTTAAACGAAGAGAAAGCCATTGTTTCCGAGATTCCCGGCACCACCCGCGATGTAATCGAAGATGAGCTTTTTCTGGATGGTATTCGCTTCCGACTGATTGACACTGCTGGGTTACGTAAAGCCACTGACCAAATTGAGGCCATCGGCATTGAGAGGACCCAGCAGAAAATGCGGGATGCCGCTCTAGTGGTTTACCTGTTTGATGGTAAGAACATTCTGCCCGACGAATTGCAAGCGGCAGTGGCTGAAGTGCGTGAGTCGGGCAAGCCCTATTTGCTCGTTGGCAATAAACTTGATGCGATTACCGACCATAAACGCCAATCGTTGGAAACTGTACTAGGCGAACAAGTAGTCTGGATTTCAGCCGCCAAGCAAACACATTTGGACGAACTAACAGCGGCACTTTCGGCCCGTGTTCGCACTGATGCCGCTGTACAAACGGGCAGTGCCGTTGTGACCAATGCCCGCCATTACAATCACCTCACCGGTACTGACGACGCGCTGGCTCGCGCCATTGCCGGATTGGATTCGGGCGTAACCCCCGACTGGCTGGCGATGGACCTACGGGTAGCTCTACAACACTTAGGAGAATTAACAGGAGAAATCACCACAGATGATTTACTAGCTTCCATATTTAGTAAGTTCTGCATCGGAAAGTGACTGCCTAACAGCATTTATTGCTTTGTCACTATTGGCGACCATTTCGTACGTTGTTGAACTCTTCTATACAGGCTTCACACCAAATTAGCATATGACTCTCGATCAGGCATGGAGATAACACAATAAAGGCTAATAAGTAGTAAGTTATATTTAATTGTTGAAGGCATAAAGGTATTTCGAAGGGAGACATACACGTTAAATCAATTCGATTAGGCTGAATCTGGTGCTTGACGACGGCGACAGTAAGTACAAGGAAAGTTCGCTCTATTCGGTATGCTTGCTTCAAAATACAAAAAGCCCAGCTGGTTGAGAGCAAGGCTTTTGAATTGTATCATTTTACTTCTTCACTACTCATTTAGCTGTTCTTTTTGCGCTTGGTTTTCCGCTCCTTTCGCTGGGATGTGCCCGACTGAGTTGTCGTATTTGTTGTGGACGTACTCGGTTGCATACCGTACGAGGTTCCGTTATCCGAGCCTACTGCTCCTTTCGCATTAGTTGTACCCGTTGGAGAAGAGGATCCGTTAGTAGCGTTACCTACGCCACTGTTCTTTGTCGTACCGTCGGTAGTTGGAGGTGTACTATTCGTAGTTGTTGACGTTTGGGCCTGAGCACTACATAGTGCAGCAAGTGCAAAAGTCCCTATCATTATTACCTTTTTCATAGCCTTGAGTTATGTATTAATCATATAGTTTAATACTATAATAAACTCAGGATTGGCTAAAAAGTTACTGGTTTGAGCCCTTGAACGTCCGCGTCGTAACTAGCGGGATTTCTTCTTTATAGCAATCTAGGTGGAGGGTTGAACCAAGCACTCACTGTCTACCCAATCGGAGAGAACATAAACACGTTTAGGCACTCCGTTCGTAATGAGATTATTGTGATTTGCTGCCACAGGAAAATTCACCAATCACCTTTTATTTACGTGTAAGAAAGTTAAAATGTGAAGGAATATTTTTTGCTAAACTAGCTGAATGAACTTCTCATGATCACAGGAATCGCTCGATTTCGGTTAGTCAATGGGAAGGCATTTGAGCCAGAATGAGTTGAAATGGCTCGGCACTTACGCTAAAATCACCTCGGAAAGGATTATCCATTGCTGCTGTAAGAAACAGCAACGACCCTAATAATAAGGCTAATAAGACTGTCAGCAACAAATGATAAGCCCCATGTTCACTCACAAAGAACCAGGTAATAATAATATTAACGGCAGCGCCTAAAATGATTACCCACCACAGAACGGCTGGTAAACTGCTGTCGCTCCCCTGTAAACGAACCCGGCGCACCTTCGCTAATTCATTGTATTGCACCAGTGCCTGTTCGTGAATTAATTTGAGCCCAGCGTCTGACGGAGTGAAGTGAAACAATTGTTTTTTGAACCCGTAAAGGCAGCTGGTGCTATTCTGGGGCATCTTGCCCTGACGCAACTGGGGCCAATCCTGCTGGATGACGACCCGGACATATTGCCGCAGCCCCTGTCGCAATAGCTCTCTCTGGGGCAGTGGATACGCACTCACATCCTGATAAAGCGCGGCTGTGATGGCCGCTTCTTCATCGACCTGACCCGATAGGGCTTGAAAATTACCCCAGACTCCAGCCGCTACCAAGCCCAAAGCTATCCCATAAATGACGCCCGAAGCACCCAAAAAGTAACTCACTAAGTCATTTTGTACTGAGTGTTCGTCGGCATGACGTTTCACCCAGACTCGCGTGGTTAGCAGGCCAATAGCCGCAAATGAAATGGTCGTGCCGATACATAATAAAAAAAACAGCCAGTTCGGCAGGTCATACACCCAATCCATAGTAGACACCAAAGGCTTGTTAAAAAGGCCAAAGCTATTTAAAATAGCGTCGTTTTCAGAGTCTGGCGGCTAATCGAGAGTTAAATGATGATTAAACTACATGATGAACATTATAGCCCACCTGTTAAACAATGAATCAATTTTCTCATTATCAATAGCTTAATCATCAGGCAACAGGTAAATATATACTGAACGTTGCTCCATAACCGAGCTGACTACTAGCCGTAATAGCACCCCCGTGATTAGCAACCACTTTTTCACAGATGGCTAACCCAATGCCTGTACCCGCAAACTCGCTCTTGCCATGTAGCCGCTGAAAGACCTGAAAAATGCGGTCTACATACTTTTCATCAAAGCCAATGCCGTTATCCGATACGTCAATGCGGTGGTAACTCTTGGCTGTACGGGTAGGCTGCACCGAAGGAGGTAAGTCGGCAACAGGGGTAACCTGGGAACTGATTTGAATCTCTGGCGGAACCGGAACGCCAAACTCATCAGTCCGGCGAAACTTCAGAGCATTACTCAATAAGTTTAGAAATAGCTGTTCCAGCTGAGACCTGTCACCTTGTATCCTAGGCAGAGATTCGACTTCGACAACAGCTCCCGTTTCCCGAATACGCAGGTCTAAATCATTGAGAACGTTATGGACTACATCTGTCAGTGAGGTCGATAATATAGCATCCTGTCTTGTAGAAATGCGTGAAAAACTTAGCAAGTCACGAATTAGGGTAGACATACGACTGGCTGCGGTCTGCATACGTTCCAGGTAGTTAACCCCTTCCCCTAACTGATCGGCATATTGATTTTTCAGGAGGTCCCCGAATTGCTGTATTTTACGTAGAGGTTCCTGTAAGTCATGACTGGCTACGTAAGCAAATTGCTCCAGGTTTTGATTAGACCGGTTAAAGAGCTGATTCGATTCTTCAAGCTCTTCATTAATGACCGCGTATTCTTCATTCGCAGCAGCTAGTTCTTCATTCGTTGATACATATTCTTCATTGATAGCGGCTAATTCCTCATTCGTTGTTTCAAGCTCTTCGGTGCGTTCCTGTACTTGGTGTTCTAAAGCAAGCTGTATATTCCGTTGTTCGGTTATGTCTTGGGCTATTCCGCGAAGGACCGCAGGCTTACCGGCTGCATCATGAAATACGCGGGCTTGCACATGGATAATTCGCTGCTGCCCGGTAAGCCAGTTGATAATCGGGTGCTCATTTTCGTAAAGACCCGACGAGCCGGGCCGAATTGCCGTGGCTATGGCATCCGCGACGGACTGCCGGTATTCATCAGGAAGTGTATTAAAGGCTTCATCCAAACGTTTCGTACTATGAGAGAAGCCAAGCCATTGCATAAAACGCGCTGAATAGTGGAATGTACCTGTGTCAATATCCATGCTCCAGGTAGCCAGCTTAGCCAACTCAATGGCATCCTGTAGGGTAGCTTCGCTTTCGTCAACCTGCTGCTTGGCCAACACCAGATCTGTTACATCAGCTGCGGTATTCATCACGCCATAGACTTGACCATCAGCATCGTAGAGCGGAGTGAAACTGTATTTGAAGTAGTAAGGCTGCAATATTCCATCGACAACAATATTTACACGCTGGTTCCTGGCGTGAAAGGGAATGCCGGTAGTATAAACATCATCCAACTGGGCAAAAATGTCCTGATTCGCCAGCTCTGGTAATAGTTCGGCATACGGTTTGCCAATCACCTCCTTACCTTTACGCCATACATCTATAATAGACTGATTGGCGAACTGTATGTGCATTTGAGGACCTACATAAACGCCAATTGGGAATGGCACGCTCTCAATCAGTCTATGCATTTTGGCTTCGCTGTCTTCGAGTTGCCGCTGTGTTTCTACCTGCTCGGTAATATCCAGTACAATACCGATAAGGGCCTGTGGTTGACCTGAATCGTCAAAAGTGTAAGTGCCCTGCGTGCGAATCCAGTGAACAGAGCCATCAAGCCAGATAAACCTGATTTTATAGCAAACTTTACTCGTTAGCAACCCATCGGCATACGCTTGCTGGCGAATGTGACGGTCGTCGGGATGGATAAAGCGGGCTACTGTATAGCGATTAAATAGGGTATCCTCCTGACCCGTCAATAGCTTAGCCAGCAAGGGTTTGTACGTGATATGACCGTCGGCCAGCCGAAGATAAAAAGACGCTACGCCCGCTGCCTCGGTAGCTAATTGATTGATTTGCTCCGAAGCGGCTAAGTGCTCCTGTTGCTGAACCTGAAGAGTTACATCCTGGGCAACACCGGCCAAACGATACACCTCGCCCACCTCATTGAAGTAACTTCGTCCCATAAGTCGAACCCACCGCAGTACTCCATCATCAATACCAAGAGTGCGGAAGGTGACATCATATTCAGCACCAAACTGGGACTTTAACACCCACTCGATAGCCTGATTAACGCGGTTTACATCATCCGCATGGATATGGGGTATAACTTCTTCATAGAGCAACGGATCATTCTTTGTCAGTCCAAACAATTCCCGGCACTGATCATCCCAATTGAACAGATTGGTAACCGGGTCTAATTCCCAGACACCCAGCCGGGCCGCCTTCAAGGCAAAATCTATATCTAGACGCTCCGTAGGCGTCTTAGTTTTATTCAATGGCATGCTAGAGCCAGTTATCGTCCGTTATAATTTACCTGACAGGTAAACAGTTAATTGGGTTGTCTGTTCAGTATCTCTTTTATATATACTGGCATTTATACCTCTTGTTCGATAAAATACAGCTTGTTAATATACAAATTCTGCCTTTAGAGACAATACATGGTCAGTCAATAGCCGTGATAATGGTCAGACAAACTATATTCACCGGGCAGACAGGTACAGTAAGTAAGGGTTGTCCAATAAGACTGGCAGCAAGCAAATGACCACGTCCCCATTTGACGCTGAAGCCCAACTAGCACAAACGGCTAAAAGTCTACAGGCTGTACTCAACAGTTCACCCGCATCAATTGGTCTGTTGAAAGCCAGACGCGATGAAAATAATCAGTTCCTTGATTTTATTTTTTTAGCCTGCAACCAGAAGTTCGTCGAGTTGACTGGCCAGTCGCCAGCCGACTTGGTTGGGGCATCAGTAAGGCAGTTTGCCAATCGGCTCTGGTACGACGATACGTTCGACAAAATCCTGCATAGGCTAACTACGGAGGGAGCCGCCACGCTGCTCAACCTGATGAACACTGAAGAAGATCGGGCCGATATGCTGGCCATGCTCCAGCGCAACCTGCGGCAGGTGACCCAGATGCTAACGCAGTTACTGGATTATTCACGTTTAGAAGCTAGCCAGGAACTGTTTCAGCCCAGTACCTTCGATGCAGTCCAGGTGCTGGGCGAACTGATAGCCGTATTGCAGCCAATGGCCGCCGAACGAAACCTGGTTCTGAGTAGTGTTGGGCCGGAACCTCTATCTGTAGAAGGCGATCTGGTGAAGGTGCGCCGGATCACCCAAAATCTAATTTTAAATGCCCTAAGGCTGACCCTCATCACGATTAATAATATCTGCGCCTTGCTATCAGCGCGACTGCGTTCGTTTGCTTATTCAGCGATAATAATAGAAAATACTACTGAGTCTGCATCTGAATTAGTTGGTCTAAAATCTTCTTTTGTCTGGTCTGTGCATTGAATAGGTACTGTTTATATTGATTGAGAAGCACCTCAAGCTCCTTAAGTTGTTTTGACGGGCATCGCTTATCGCAAATACTATTTCGAATCCGTCGACAGTTTTGCTCGGTTGTTTTAATAGCCAGCTCAAGTTGAGCAATATGGGCTTCATTATCTCTAATTCGTTTTCGAACCAAAGCAACAAGCCACTCATTATGAACAGAGCGTAGATTAACCGGTTCGCTTAAAATCTGTTGCCACTCGCTCTCCAATTGCTGAATGGACGATGACATTGTAGACCCATCAAACGCTTCAGGCGACAGGTTGATCCGTTGATCATTATCAAGAATCTCGGCCTTAATGATTTGCTTTCCTCTTAATGCAACGGAACTCAATACCTCCAAAGCAATCTCCAGGCTACTAAACCACCAGGAAAAGTCGCGAAGCTGATTTTCTGAGTCAATCGTGGTAAAAATAAGGAACATAGCGTGCTAATAGTCCTGACGAACAAATCGTTACAATTATTAAATATATTTAGCAAAAAGTCAATACTTACATGCCTTTTGTTACATTGTAAGTATTATTTTTTATTATCTGGTACATATAAATCGTTGGTACCTGTGCAATAATTGGCCGGGTTGGGTATCTTGGAACAGTTACTTGACAAACTGTATCACAGATAGATACAGCTGAAAGTCACCGTTGACGAACTGGTTATTTTGCTGGTAATTAACCGCTCTTATCCGCCACTTATTCAGCCAACTCCGCTCACGATTAATTTGATCTGGCTGCTGCTCCCCTCCATTCCTACCTTTATCTCTTGGTTGACTACCTCCTGGCATCTTCCTGCAACCTGATAGTACTGGTAATCAATCAGCCCATAATCCACTATACACTATTCTAAAGGACCCCTATGTCTGCAATGAAGATTATTACCATCGTTAATTGGGTACTGATGAGTATATATGGAGCTTTCCCGATCTATGCCATTATAAACGCGAATCCATATAATGACGCTGGAGGTAAAGAACAAGCGTTAGCCATCAACATAGTTGGCCTTTTTTTGCTACTTATACTCATCGTACTGAATACACTTTCGTACGACTGGACAAAAATCGTAGCCTTAGTGCTTGAGATCTTACTCCTGCTATTGATGCGTTATATTATCACCCATTGATGGCTCCTGTCAAGTAGTTCCAAACCGACAAGTCAACTCAAGACCCAACTGATTTTTTAAGTTATGTTGGATTATCTCTGCGCTCATTTCTCAAGGTTGTTCTCAACAAAAAGAAGTAGCTTGCCCCAACAAGTTATTTGTAATGAAAAAATATGGATTTGCCCTACTGATCTGGGCACTAGCGGCTACCGGTTGCCAGCAAGCCAATGAAACTCCTTGCGACGCGGTTCCGATTACGACTCAGGCGCCACAGGCGGAGGTTATAGCACTGAAACAGTTTATTGATAGCAGCGGAATTACCGCTATAGCCGACAAACGAGGTTTTTATTACACGATCGATTCCCCCGGATCAGGGCCAAAACCAACTGTATGCTCGAATGTAAGTGTAAGCTATAGCGGTAAGCTGACTAACGGAAATACGTTTGATAGCGCGCCAAATATCAGCTTCGGCTTGAATCAACTTATTGTGGGTTGGCAGGAAGGCATTCCCCTGATTGCGCCCGGTGGTAGCATCACGCTCTACCTACCCCCCAGTCTGGCCTATGGTTCGCAGGAGCAAAACGGCATTCCAGCCAATTCCATTCTTATCTTCAAAATCGGCCTGAGTCGAATTAATTAGAGCGAATTAGCCAGCACGCTGGTTACGCTCTGAACCTGTTTTCTGCTCAGTTTAGCGCTAACATAGAGGCATGTTCAGGTTTTACCTAGTCTGTCTTTGGCAGTTAGGGTTATCCATCAGTTCAAGTACCACTCCTCAAAAATAACGGGTCTAAGCTCATAGGAAACCATGAGCTTAGACCCGCAACAGGTGATTATTTGGGTTTTTCTTCCTTAGGTTTGAGGGTACCACGGGCGATAGGCTCCGGCTTAGATTGTGGATCCGTGAAGCGTAGTAACGTCGCCGTTGGAAACGATGACTTAGGTAATCTCATGATAATCAATTGGTAGGACCGTGTACCAATGACCAGATTGGAATAGGCCATGTCCTTCCCGGATTCCTGCAACAAGCTCCAGTTAGCCACTGGTTCTTTGGCTAACAACGTTTCGTCTTCCTCAGATAAAGCAACGAAGGCTGTGTCGGGCAGAAAGCGTTTACCGGTAACACCCTCGATGGTCGAAATGACAGTAGGCGGGGTGGGCGCTGCGACCTTTGTTTGGGCTAAGGCTGACACGCCCAACAGCAACAGGGGCAAAATTTTGAGTAATTTTTTCATAACATTTGGCGATAGCGATACCTATCGATTTTACGTTCTGATGACTGGGCAAAATCACAATTGTGATGAAGAAGAGCAGAAAGTTCTAAGCCTGCTCACCTGGATTTCTCCTGCCTTATCTCTTATAAACTACAGTTTACAGATTTAGTCCCTACCGCAGCTATTTAATTTATCAGCTTCTTGCTCTCCGTTGTCCATCAATTAGAATTAAAGCACAGACTGATTGTACCTGGTTGTGTCAAAAACGGATTGTGAGTCTGTACAGATTTTGCAACTGCGATTCACACTATTAATATCCTATTATCTAATTTGTGTCAGGAATTACAGCCTGCCTTTATCGACGATTTTTGAAGGAGAAATATTGACCCGAGAAGCCACTGACAGTGCCGCTTTGATGACCAGAAAAACACAGTTGTTAACTTCATGACGAACAAAAGCTCTGGTAGTAAGTAGCCTTGTCCGAAAATTTAATCCGCCAACTGAGGAAAAGAATCGTTACTAAATTAACGAGTCAAACAACCTATTTCTCCCAGATAATTCTACTATTATGGACGCTTTTGACCAGCTTGTTCCACTACCCGGTAGCGAAAAAGCTACCCCGGATGCTACACCACTACATACGCTGGACCCAAATGAGGTACTAACCGTTACAATTCGTATCCGCCGAAAGCAATCGCTGGCTTCACGGGTTAATACGGCATTTGTGGTATCTGAGGTGGTAAGTCGCAGTGAGTATGCCAGCCAATACGGTGCTGACCCCGCCCTAGTGGATCAAGTAGAAGCATTTGCTGCGGCCTACGATCTGAGTTTAGTTGACCAGAGTCTGGCCCGGCGCAGTGTTTTGCTGCGTGGAACAGTCGCCCAGATGGAAAAGGCTTTCGGAGTATTGCTGACTAATTACCAATTGGCAGATGGAACCATCTTTCGGGGTCGCAGTGGCGTTATCAATGTACCCGCCGAACTACTAAACGATATTGAAGGTGTATTTGGGTTAGACAATCGCCCGCAGACAAGAGCCCATTTCCAGGTCTACAAACCAGGTCATGATGCGGGTATTGTTTCGCTAGCCAGCAGTCAATCATTTACTCCGCCCCAGCTTGCCAAGCTATATAACTATCCAACCGACGTAACTGGCAAAGGGCAATGTATCGCTATTATTGAGTTAGGAGGTGGCTTTCGTAAAGCAGATATTACGGCTTATTTTGCCAGTCTGGGTATCAAACCTCCCTCTGTTGTTGCGGTTTCGGTAGATGGTGGCCATAACGCGCCTACCACTGCCGACGGAGCCGATGGCGAAGTAATGCTCGATATTGAGGTAGCGGGGGGTGTAGCACCGGGGGCCAAAATTGTCGTTTATTTTGCGCCGAATACCGACCAGGGCTTTTTGGATGCCATCACCACGGCTATGCATGATACGAAATATAAACCGTCTGTCATTTCCATTAGCTGGGGGGCAGCGGAGAAAGACTGGACAGCCCAGGCACTCACCTCGTTCAATGAGGCTTTTCAGGCCGCAGCGGCTTTGGGCATAACGGTTTGTGCAGCCGCTGGCGATACAGGTTCCGACGATGGAGTTGGTGATGGACAAACGCACGTTGATTTTCCGTCTTCCAGTCCATTTGTGTTGGCTTGTGGAGGCACTAAACTCACGGTTGCCGGCGATTCAGTAAGGGCAGAGACGGTTTGGCACGAAAGCAATACCAGTGCTACTGGTGGCGGTATAAGCGACGTTTTCGACTTACCCGTTTATCAACAGGCAAGCCACGTTCCTGCATCCGTAAATAGCACAAATCGGGTCGGTCGGGGGGTACCCGACGTAGCTGCCGTCGCCGACCCTGCTACGGGATACGCCGTTCGGGTAGATGGCAGCAACTTTGTTATTGGTGGAACAAGTGCCGTGGCTCCGCTGATGGCAGGATTGATTGCCCTGATTAATCAGCAAAAGGGCAAACCCGTCGGCTTTATTCATCCGATTATCTACGCTCATCCAACTGTGTTTCGGGACATTACGCAAGGCAACAACAATACGACTACGGGCAGTAAAGGTTATTCGGCCACTACCGGTTGGGATGCCTGTACGGGTCTGGGTGTTGCTGATGGAAAGCAATTAGCCAGCGTCCTCCTTAATCAAGGAACGGTTTAAAGGAAATGACTATGAGCAACTTACGCCTTGTCATTATGTTTGACTATGGCTCGATAAATTGGATTATCTAACTAACCTCTTCCGCTACGGGAAGCGGTAGTCTTGTCTGACTGCAACTGATTTCTCCGCAATCAGGTAGGCTTCGATATTGAATTTGCCATGTCGAAGTCTACCTGATTGCATCAATAAGCTACTATATTTCGGCTTAGTTTGTAGTATCATATGGCAAAAACTTCGTTAGGTTCTCTACTGGCTCGTGTCGGGCTCGATTGGTTCATAATAGCGTTACTGAGTATGATTGGCCTAGCCAAACTCTGGCCCGGTCCCGGCATTCAGGAAGGCCCGCTGTCGTTATCGTCTTTAGCAAATGTTGGTGTTTCGCTGATTTTCTTTTTCTACGGACTTCGGCTTAACTTCGATCAGTTAAAGGCGGGGCTGCGCAATTACCGACTTCATTTGGTTATTCACCTAACCACGTTCGTTGTGTTTCCAGCCGTTTTGCTAGCCGTCCGTTCTTTGTTAATGACACCTGATACAGAATTACTCTGGTTAGGTATATTCTACGTAGCCGCCTTGCCCTCCACGGTTTCCTCGTCGGTGGTAATGGTGTCTATTGCGGGCGGAAACATTCCAGCGGCTATTTTTAACGCCAGCATTTCCAGTCTGATTGGCGTGTTTATCACTCCCTTATGGATGAGCTTTTTATTATCCAGTACAAACGGCCAATACGACCTGAGCAGTGTTATTGGCAAACTCACGTTGCAGGTTATCGTGCCGGTTGTATTAGGATTATTATTGAACCGTCGGCTGGGTTGGTTTGCCGAACGCCATAAGGCGAAGTTGCGCTACTTCGACCAGGTTACCATTCTGATGATTGTTTACACCGCCTTTTGTGAGTCGTTTTCTCTCAATTTGTTTGCCAAGTACTCAGTGAGTGATCTTATTAAGCTGGCAGCTCTCTTACTGAGCCTGTTTTTTCTCATTTTTGGCTTTATCACGCTACTTAGCCGCTTGTTTAATTTTAGCCGGGAAGACCGGATAACGGCCTTATTCTGCGGCTCGAAAAAATCGCTGATACAGGGAAGTGTCATGGCAAATGTCTTGTTTCCGGCCACCATTGCCGGGGTTGTTCTATTACCGATTATGATCTATCATGCCCTTCAACTTATTGTTGCCAGTATTATAGCGCAGGGTATGGCCCATCGGCAGTTGCAGAAAGCTGAAGCCGTTCAGAAATGATTTAGCCCCATTCGGCAAGTACAAATGGGCATTCAGCAACTATGTTGTAGTACCCCGTTAAACGCAGCCAGTCGATTTACCTCTAACGATCAGTTAACACATAAAAACAAAACAACTTGATCATGAAAAAGACAATCGCTGCCGCTCTTACCCTATTCGCTTTTGCTGCTCTTACCACTGATGTAACCTTAGCTCAGGGCGTCTATTCAAAACCTTTTGACAATCGTCCTTCGCAGTCGCAAGGTCCCCGATACAACAACGATCAAGCTCAGGACGAGCTAAAAATCGACCGCATAGATGCCATCGTCGGCTTATCCCGCCGTCAGGAAAAGCAACTTCGTAAAATTGAAAATAGCTACGATCAGCAACTGGCAAGAACCCGGATGACACCAGATGGCTACCGTCAAT
Organism: Spirosoma flavum; assembly: GCF_042686045.1. Lineage (NCBI taxonomy): Bacteria > Pseudomonadati > Bacteroidota > Cytophagia > Cytophagales > Cytophagaceae > Spirosoma > Spirosoma flavum. The sequence continues at coordinate 953,370 of NZ_JBHUOM010000002.1, read as the reverse complement.
TTCAACTTCGGAAACGTCAGGATATACTGGCCGTATTAACGTCAGCACAACGCGACCGCCTGTTCGCCGTTCAGCAAAACAACCGTTCTGCCAATCGCCCTACACCATACGGACGCAGGGGCTAGTAGGCTCAACGTAGACTAAATGATTCGCCAAACCGATATGTTAAATTATCGGTTTGGCGAATTGCTTTTGGGGGCTACCTCGTACTTTTGATTGCTCTTTCGCTTTTTAGACGTTGACAGATCCAATAGCTCCCTTAGTTAATTCTCCCACGGTTGATCGCCACGCTTTCGGACCAGATTTTGTCTGGGGAACGGCCACAGCAGCCTACCAGATTGAAGGTGCCGTTGACCGTGACGGACGCGGCCCCTCTATTTGGGATACGTTTAGCCATCAGAAAGGTAAAATTAAAACGGGTGAACATGCCGATATAGCCTGCGAATTTTACGACCGCTACGAGTCAGACTTACACCTTCACAAAGAATTGGGGTTCGACGCGTTCCGGTTTTCGCTGTCGTGGTCACGGATTTTGCCCGACGGTACCGGCCCTCTTCATGGTGGCCGCGTGAATGAAGCTGGATTATTATTTTACGACCGCCTGATTGACCATTGTCTTGCCTTGGGCATTACACCCTGGATTACCCTCTACCACTGGGACTTACCGCAGGCACTTGAAACGAAAGGAGGCTGGCCCAACCGCCAGATCGTAGACTGGTTTGCCGAGTATGTGGACATTTGCACAAAGGCGTTTGGGCATAAAGTGAAGCACTGGATTATTCTTAATGAACCGCTGGCCTCGTCGATTTTAGGTTATTTTACGGGTCAGCACGCGCCTGGCCGACGAAGTTTTCGAAACCTGTTACCCGCTATTCACCATACAGCATTGGCGCAGGCGGAAGGTGGCCGAGTTGTCCGGCGTAACGTGCCTGATGCGCAGGTTGGCACTGCCTTTTCCTGTTCGCCCATCGACCCATTTACCCCCCGCGACCAGGGCGCAGCTACCCGGGTGGATGCCCTATTGAACAGACTTTTTATCGAACCAGCTTTGGGATTAGGTTATCCGACCAAAGAGTTGCCCTTTTTGACGGGCATTGCTAAAAAAGTAGCCAAACCCGGCGACATGGACCGGCTGGCTTTCGACTTCGACTTTATTGGCTTGCAGCACTACTTTCGGGCCGTAGTTGAGCAGTCGTATTTCATGCCTTACCTATGGGCCAAAGACATATCACCCCTTAGGCGTAATGTGCAGACAATCACAGAAATGGGCTGGGAAGTATATCCCGAAAGCATGTATCGAATTATTCGGCAGTTCAGTCAATATGAGGGTGTCAAAAAAATCTACATTACTGAGAGCGGAGCCGCCTTTTACGATACGGTTGAACAGGGTAAAGTGAACGATACAGCACGAGTTGACTACCATAAGAATTACTTACAACATGTGTTGCAGGCTAAACAGGAAGGCAGTCCGGTTGAGGGCTATTTCGCCTGGACATTTCTGGATAACTTTGAATGGGCCGAAGGCTACCGTCCCCGATTCGGGCTGGTATATGTTGACTTCAGGACGCAGCAACGAATTGTAAAAGCGTCGGGACGATGGTTTCAGCAGATGCTAACCAACGAGCCGATGCTGGTTAAGTGACAAATTTCCAAACTCCTTGCCTATCCATTCTGTTGTTTCTCAAAACGCTCCATAACGATATCATGCCTTCTATTCTCCCGTTTACCACACCCGAACAAGCTGTTTCAGCCATTCAATCCGGCAATCGTGTTTTTATCCACAGCGTTGCTCAAACACCCCACGTGCTTATCAATGCAATGGTGGCCCGGGCATCGGAGTTAAAAAACGTGGAAATATGCCATATTCACACAGAAGGCCCCCTACCCTATTTAGACAAAAAATACCGCGACTCATTCCGGCCTAATTCCTTCTTTATTGGGGCTAATATGCGGAAGCAACTGGCTCAGGGCATCGGCGATTACGTCCCGGTTTTCCTGAGTGAAATTCCGCTTTTATTCAGCCGAAATATTCTGCCAATTGATGTGGCGCTTATTCAGGTATCGCCCCCGGATGCACACGGCTACTGTTCGTTGGGTCCATCGGTCGATGTTTCACTGGCGGCCATTCGGTCGGCAAAGTATGTGATTGCCCAAGTGAACCCACGGGTACCTCGTACGCATGGCGACGGTCTGATTCCGGTTTCGATGTTGCACGCGGCTATTGAAGTCGATGCACCTATTTATGAAGTGCTGCCGGGCGAAATCAGTGCTGAAGACCGTAAAATAGGGCAGTACGTAGCCAGCCTGGTCGACGATGGAGCTACTCTTCAACTCGGCATTGGAGGCATTCCAAATGCAACGTTAGCGGAGTTGATTCACCACAAGGGACTCGGTATTCATACCGAAATGTTTTCGGATGGTGTTATTGATTTGGTCGAGCGGGGCGTTATTACGGGCGAACATAAAACGGTACTGCCTTATCGCATCGTATCGGCCTTTGTCATGGGCAGTCAGCGCGTGTATGACTTCATCGACGACAACCCCGGTGTGGCGATGAAACAGGCCAGTTACACCAACGACACATCCATCATCCGGCGAAACCCAAAGGTAACAGCTATTAATTCAGCCATTGAAATTGACTTGACGGGCCAGGTCTGCGCCGACACTATTGGTACGTACCAGTATTCGGGCGTTGGCGGACAGATGGATTTTGTGCGGGGGGCGTCACTCTCGGAAGGCGGCAAACCGATTATTGCCCTACCGTCTACCACCAGCAAAGGACTGAGTAAAATTGTGCCATTTTTGAAAGAAGGTGCGGGCGTAACAACTACCCGCGCTCATGTGCATTACATCGTTACAGAATTTGGCATTGCCGATTTATATGGTCAAAATCTGCGGCAGCGTGCTCGTGCTCTGATCAACATTGCCCACCCCGACCATCGGGAAGAACTGGAACGGCAAGCATTTGAACGGTTCGGGGAAGTGTGATAAAGTAAGCCTGCTTATACGAATACCCAACGTAAAGGATTGGCTGTGTTAGCCAAGTTTTCGGTCTTCATAAACTTCTTACTCTATAAACGAATTAGCGTTGTCAGATAATAGTATCTTTTAAAATTATGGAGCTAATTTCTTGACAATCAAACAAGTATTCAGCATTTTTGTGACTATCTGGTCCTAACTTCGAAAATAGCCAATAAAATGAAACAGGCTTTAAATTGGTTACGCGGCTACTGCTACAAGTTCGCTGATTTACTGTTTCCTAACAGAAACGAGAACGTGCGAAGGGAGAATAAATACGGTGTGATCACCGAGGATGTGCGAGGCTTACCTGTGGATAGGCTCTACTACAGCACCCCTGGTTTCAGACATTATAAAGGTTATATCAGCAAAGGACGTATCTTAAAAACGGACGAGAATTGGCCCATGTCAAAAAGCTAATTATTTTACTCTAGCCGCTATCTTTGCGCGGTATTGTTTATTGAACAGGTCTGAAAAACGTACAATCTGCTACACTGTAGTAGGCTTGTACATTTCTCAGACCTGTTCTATTAATAGGAATGGCTCGAACCCGATTAGGGAAGCATTCAACAAATCAAGTTCCTTTTTTAAAAAGTGACTACACTGGTGCTGTCGATTCACCAATGTAGCACTTGATTGTTATCTATTTTCTGTGCTTCTCATCTTCGATGATATTACGGTTGGCCTCGACATAATTAGTCGTTACTAATTATGTCGAGGCCAAAATCCAAAAACATATCGTTACGTAGTGAATTGAAAAACGATGCGTAAAAAGAACAAATCCATTCCGGTAAATATAATGGTTGATAATTTCGGTGGAGATATTTCCATCGAAAAAATAGCTGTTAGCGATTTAATCTCTTCGGACAAAACAGACTTAAACGGTTTTGAAGAAGCAGAACAATCACATCGTCACGATCGTCATTCATTCTTCTTACTTGAAAGTGGAACCGTTCACATTGAAATTGACTTTGAAAAGTATAAAATAAAACCCTCATCTGTCATTTACATTCACCCCGACCAAGTACATCATACAGTTGTATCTGAAAATGCAATTGTTAGCAGTTGGGCAATCAATAATGAAAATTTGAATCCTGAGTATTTGAAATTACTGGAAGACATCACACCCGCGAAGCCTTTGGTATTAGAGGATGAAACGTTTTCCATTTTTTCCGAAGCGGTGTCACTTTTTATAAAATTTTCTGAACGGAAAAACGACAAACTTTATCATTCGTTGCTAAAAGACAGTTGCAATGCACTGGTTGCGTTAGTTATTTCACAGTATTTAGAACAATCTAAATCAACAGACAAACTTTCAAGATTCGAAATTATTACCAAAGCCTTCAGGGAAATATTGGAACGTCATTATACTACTGCCAAACGTCCGGCAGAATATGCTCAAAAACTAAACATATCTACACCTTACCTGAACGAATGTGTTAAAAACACAACAGGTTATTCCGTTTCACATCACATACAGCAACGTGTAATTTTAGAAGCAAAACGTTTGCTCCATTATTCTGATCAATCGGTAAAAGAAATTGCTACAGAATTAGGCTATGATGACTACCCCTATTTTTCACGGCTATTCACCAAAGTTACAGGAATGACTGCTTTGGCGTTCCGAAACAAAAACCACGATTAGTCCAATACCTACTTTGTATTGCTATTTACTATCCTTGCTATACGATGTTGCTTTGCTTCGTCAATAAAATCGTATAAAATGGAATCGTTAAAAGGGGAAAAAGTGCTCGTTTCGGGCGCTAGTATAGCCGGACTTTCAACCGCTTTCTGGATGAACAAACTGGGTTACAAAGTAACTGTTGTCGAATTGGCTAATGAGCCTAGAACTGCCGGTGGGGCAGTAGATATAAAGGGAGCGGCTTCTGAAGCCGCTAAACGTATGGGAATTTTTGAGCAGTTGAAATCAAACAGATCAAATGTAGAACTTATAGAGTTTAAAAATGATGTTGATGTTACTGAAGGCTCGATATCTCTGACAAATGAGGGTGAAGAACTTCCCGATGACGAGATCGAAATAGAACGAGATAAATTTGCAGGTATTTTAGTTGATAGGTTAAAAAATGATGTTGAATTCATTTTCAACAACAGCATCACAGCGTTAAACGAAACAGAGGACGATATACAGGTTACATTCAAAAATGGTATGCAACGGGCTTTTGATCTGGTGTTTGGCTGCGATGGTATACATTCGGGTGTAAGAAAAATTTGGTTTGGCCAAGAAACTGAATACACTCATTTTCTTGAAGCATATTCCTCTATCACAATCGTAAATAAATTGTTGATAAAACAAAAAACGATGCAAATGTATAATGTTCCGGACAAAGCTGTAATGCTCAATGCTTATAACAATAAGACCGACATCATTTTTTGTTTTAATTCAGAAAAAGAAATTCCGTACGATTATCGTGATATCGAACAACAAAGAAAAATTATTCTGGAACAGTTTGCTGGGCAAAGCTGGAGAACCCCGGAATTACTGAAAGAAATACAGGAGTCGGAAAATTTTTATTTCGATAAATTCTGTCAAATAAAAATGCCGTCGTGGACAAAAGGCAGAGTAGCGTTAGTGGGCGATGCAGGCTATTGCGCTTCGCCCGCTGCTGGAATGGGTGCATCATTGTCAATAAATGGGGCTACGGCATTAGCCGATGCTCTGCAAAAACACAATGGTAATTTCAACCTGGCGTTTCAAGAATACAACAAAAATTTGCGTCCATTTATTGAAGAAGTTCAAGCCACAGCTGAATTAAATATAAAAGAAAATTTTATTCCAAGAACCGAAGAAGCGATTCGTAAAAGAAACACGCAAGCAGTTGCCTTTTAGCCTTTATGCCCATCGTAAAGGGCGAGTAGTGTTGGTTGGAGATGCAGGAAATGTAAAGTCGATTCAAACTTTTAGAAAGGTTAAAAAAACAGAACCATAGGAAAAATATTAAAAATCTTTTAGGAGCTATTTTTCAAGACATCGGAGGATGTGAATCGCAGAAAAATCCCTTGATTTAAGGGCAAATTTCCTGCGAATACAAACGCCAGCCGGGGATTGATTACCCCCGGCTGGCGTTTGTATTCTTTTTAATCCGAATATCCTAAATCAGACGGCTTCTGACCTTTACACCGTCATCTTCTCTATATTCTTGTAGCTAATGGCGATGGATTCTAACGGCGGAAGTTTGCAGACATCCTGCTCTACGAAATAGTGGGTCATGCCCGCTGTTTTCTTAGCGTCGAAAATGCGTTGAAAATTAATCGATCCCGTTCCAACTGGAGCAAAAGCCCGTTCGGGTGTTTTCTCCATGTCTTTCACGTGCCAGAGCGGGAACCGACCGGGATGCTTTTTGAACAGCGCAACGGGGTCCTGATTGGCGAAACTAGCCCAGTATAAATCCAGTTCGAGTTTCACTAAATTTTTATCGGTATTACCCAATAATACGTCGTAAGGCACTTTCCCACTCAGTTCTTTAAATTCAAAATCGTGGTTGTGGTAGCAAAACTGAATACCAGCGGCCTTACATACTTCCGCCGATTTATTGAATAACTCCGCAAATTGCAGGTAGTCATCAAGTTTAGTACGCTCAGCCGGAAACAAGTAAGCACAAACCATGTACTTCTGCCCAATGGTAGCCGCATCATCAACGGCCCGTTTCCAGTCATTCGTGAGCGTCCCTTTCGCATTTGGCATTGTTTTGCCCGTCGTGTAATGCCCGCTTGGAGCCGACATGCCCAGTTCTTTCAGCAAAGCGGCAAACTCTTTAGGCGTTTTCCCGAAGAACTTACCATCTGAATATCCATACGGTTCAACTTCTTTATAGCCAATTGCGGCCACTTTTTTCAGCGTCTCAACAGGTTCTTTACCCATCAGGTCGCGCAGGGTGTACAGTTGCAGACCTACCTTTTTAGGCGAAGCCGCGAAGGCATCCAGTTGAGGTAATAAAGCCGCCGATGCCGCTAAAGCACCTAATTTAAGAAATTGCTGGCGGGTAATGTTGGAGGAGTAATCCATGAATTATTGAGCCGGTTAATGGACGACGGATGAAGTATCCGCGTATCTAGTAGCTAAAGATACGAATGAAGTTGGTTTACTGTTTAGCCGTGACTATGGCAAAATTGATTGCATCTATCCAACTATCCACCGCAGCGTTTCAGCGTTTCGCACCGCGTTGCCCCCACCATCATTATTGAAATAAACATATACATCTTTCCCCATGCTGGCCCACTCCCGAATTCGGTTGGCCCACCAATGCAGATCTGTATCGGAATACGAACCTCCATACAGATACTGATCATCGGGGCCGTGCAACCGCACATACACAAACGGGGCAGTAGTCCGCAAGATACAGGGCAGATGCGCACCACTCATGATGCAGTAGGCTGCCTGATGCTGTTCCAGCAAGGCAAAAATGGCCTCGTTGTGCCAACTGGGATGGCGAAACTCCACCGATACCCGCATCCAGTAAGGTACTTGGTTCAAAAAATACGCCAACCGGTCGTAGTCACAGGCATGATTGGGCGATAGTTGAACTAACAACACCGCCCGTTTTTCCCGCAACTCGTGCCAGCAAACCTTGATACGTTCCATCCATGTCTCAGGTGCATAGAGTTTTTTAGCGTGGGTCAGCCCCCTGGGTGCTTTTACGGTTAGTTGGAAACCGTCGGGTAGACGCCGTCTCCAACTGGCAAACGTGGCTTGTTTTGGCCAGCGGTAAAAACTGCTGTTGAGTTCAACGGTTTGAAAGCGTTGAATATAGTAGCCCAATCGGTCGTGAACGGGCGTATGGGGCGGGTACAATACCCCCTGCCAATGATCGTAACTCCAGCCTGATGTGCCAATATGAACGCTTATTAATCCTCTCAATTTACGTCCTGACATTTATCAACAAAAAGCCGGTCTCTCACAAGACCGGCTTTTATAATCAGCTTAATTATCTCTATACAAGTCCCTTCTTCATAGCCTTCACCGCATAATCGGCTGACCGGGCGGTCATAGCCATGTACGTTAGCGATGGGTTTTGAGTTGAGGTTGAGGTCATGCAGGCACCATCGGTCACGAACACGTTCTTAACGGCGTGCAATTGATTCCATTTATTCAGCATGGATGTTTTAGGATCTTTGCCCATGCGAACGCCACCCATTTCATGAATATCGAGGCCGGGGCTAGCATGACTGTCTCGAACGCGGATATTTTTAAACCCCGCTTCCGTAAACATTTCGGTTAGCTGCTCCTGATAATCCTTCACCATTTTATCGTCGTTGTCGTCGTAGGCAATGGAAATCTTCAACTGCGGAATGCCATACGGGTCTTTTAGCGACGAATCGAGGGCCAAGAAATTAGATTCTTTGGGAATGGTTTCGCCCATCATGTGCGAGCCAACATACCAGCCACCAAGTTTCGGGTTCAGTAAACTTTCCTTTAAATCAGCCCCGACACCGCTCTGATCAGAACGCGATGCACGACCAGCCGAAAAACCAGCTGCGTATCCTCTGAGGAAGCCCATTTCCTGTTTGAGCACATTGCGGAAACGTGGAATGTAAGGACTATTTGGGCGACGTCCGTCGGTGGTTGAATCGAGGTCGCCATCATATTCACCCGAAACCCCCGCCCGGTAATTGTGGAATGCTGCGTATTTTCCCAGTACGCCACTGTCGTTACCCAGACCATTTGGAAAGCGGGTCGATGTTGAATTCAACAAGACCAAGTTCGAGTTCAACGCGGCTGCATTCAGGAAAATAATACGGGCATAGTACTCCTGCATCTGCTTCGTGTGGGTATCAATCACCCGCACACCGGTAGCCCGTCCTTTCTTCTCGTCGTAAATAATAGAATGCACGACAGAATTAGGCCGCAGGGTCATTTTGCCCGTTTTAGCCGCCCATGGAATGGTGGTGGAGTTGCTGCTGAAGTAACCACCGAACGGGCAACCACGCTCGCAAATAGTGCGGTGCTGGCACTGCGCCCGCCCCTGCTGATAGTGAACGGGTTGCGGCTGTGTCAGGTGAGCCGCCCGACCCATAATAACGTGCCGGTCTTTATAACGGCCCGCTATTTTTTGCTGAAAATGTTTCTCGACACAGTTCCACTCATGCGGGGGTAAAAACTCGCCATCAGGCAGCGTTGCCAATCCGTCTTTATTACCCGAAATTCCCGCGAACCGTTCTACGTAACTGTACCAGGGTGCGATATCGGCATAGCGAATGGGCCAATCAACCGCGAATCCATCACGGGCGGGTCCCTCAAAATCGAAGTCGCTCCATCGTTGGGTCTGTCGCGCCCACATCAGCGATTTGCCACCCACCTGATAGCCCCGAATCCAATCGAAAGGTTTTTCCTGGATGTAGGGGTGCTCGGCATCTTTTACAAAGAATTGCTCCGTCCCTTCATAGAAGGCGTAGCACTTACTAATAATCGGGTTTGCCTCCCGCACTTCCTGCCGCAGTTGGTTGCGGTGGTCAAACTCCCACGGCTGCATGTTGGTGGTGGGGTAATCGGTCACGTGCCGAACATCGCGGCCCCGTTCGAGAACGAGGGTGCGAAGTCCTTTGCCGGTCAATTCTTTAGCGGCCCAGCCCCCGCTGATGCCGGAGCCAATTACGATAGCATCGTAGGTGTTGAGCGCCTGAGCGTCTATATTTAAATATGACATAACAAGAGTGGTTAGTTACTAATGGCCCTTATATGACCACTAGCAACTATAATTTATTTCGGTTGTGAAACAGCCTTTGTTTTTACGGGTACACAGCCATAGTAATGACCGGGAATAAATTCGTAGTGTGTTAGGTTAGTCATGACATATTCTGAAGTCATGTAACCCCGAATGGTCAGATTTTTTACCAGCGAATAAAAGTCTTTCGAGGCTTTGTCGGTGGATTGCGCTAGCTGAGTAAGCAACGCTGTGCGCTGTGCTGAATCACCTTCGGCAAAGGGCTTGCTGAACGATGTCTGAGCCAGACCGTCCAGTGAATCAAGTCCTTTCTGAAGATTTGCCTGAGCAGGTTTATCGTAGCAATCGGTCACCATTTTCTGTACGAACTGGTGCACATTTAACGCTTTTGCCCCCGGCGTATTAGTAGCCGGAATTATTGTTTCAACCATTTCGGCCAGCAGGCTAGCCTGGCTTCGGGAGAGGATTTGCTGAACCGGGCGGACAGTTTCGGTCGTCCAGCCGTTAGCCCAGGCAGGCAGGCTTATCAGCCCGCCAACGGCACCAGCCATTGTTTTTAATGCATTACGTCTTTCCACAGGAATAGTTACTTCGGTTGAGTTGTTCTATCAGGATTTTCGCTCGGGCAGCACCACTATCTACATATAGATTACGGCTAGCCACGGTCGCCATATTGCGGGGTCGCTTGTGCGGTGGCAGGCTAAAACGAACATCCTGTCTGTCAAAGATACAAAATAAACGAAGACGATTCATACGTTATCGTTCATGTTCTGTCCCTTAATCGACTCCTTATTTCTGCCCAAACTTGTCAAACAACGGCTGCCAGCGCAGATTTCCTACTACTCAATTACGGTAAACTACCAATGGTCTCGCTTGGGCTGCTACAGGCTGGCTCTGTAGGCTGATACAGTGTCCTTCTCAGACGATAAATTCAGTTGCCAACTCTTCTCTGGTCACTCCTATCCTTGTTGACATAGTTGGCATTTACACCGTCACAGATCATTAAATGTGTATTAAATCTATAATTCTCTGGGTCACGATGCAACATTCGGCTTTTTGTACTCGTAAAATAGAATAGGTGAGTCTTTTTGCTCATCCATCAACTTCTATGAAACAACGTATTGTGAACAACACTCAAAAGAACTTTATTAATCAGTCGCATAGCCGAAACCGATCGTTTCAGTGGTTACTAATGGCGGGATTTATACTGTCGCTGTCGGCCTGTAAGAAAACGACGGACGATGTTATCCCGCAAACAACAGCCACCTCAACCAGCGAAAACCAAACAGTGGATAGCTGGATTCTGGCAAACATGCGGGAAGTGTATTATTGGAACGACAAAATTCCGGCTAACCCAGACACTACGCTGGCGCCTGATGTTTTCTTTGATTCCATTTTGAATACCTACGACGCCACAACCAACCCAACAGGCGACCGTTTTTCATGGATTGAAAATGACGCTACTACGTTGACAGCCGAACTAAGTGGACAAAGCACCACAACGGGTATGGATTATAATCTGTATCTACGTGCGTCGGGCTCAACCGGGGTCATTGCACAGGTTCTCTATGTTTTGCCCGGCTCTCCGGCGCAGCAGGCAGGACTAAAACGGGGTGATATTATCTCAAAAGTAAACGGCCAGTTGCTAAACACGACCAACTACTCTGATCTATTATTTACGGGCACTACCTTTACGTTTGGGTTGGCCACCGTGAGCGGAACGTCGCTGGTCGATTCAGACAAAACAGTTACCGTAACAGAAACAGTGTTTCAGGAGAATCCGGTATTTTTGGACTCTGTGTATACGGTCGGCAGCAAAAAAGTTGGCTATCTGGTCTACAATCAGTTCGTTCCGGGTGCCAATGGTAGCACCGCCAACGAGTATGATGCGCAGGTAGATGCGGTTTTCAGTAAATTCAAAGCGCAGGGTGTTAACGAACTGGTACTGGACTTGCGCTACAATCCCGGTGGTTATACGTCCTCATCGGCTAATCTGGCCAGCCTGATTGGCAAAGGAATCAGTTCAAATCAGCTGTACTTCCGTGAAGAGTGGAATGCCACCATTACACCTGAGTTACAGAAAGAATATGGCAGCAGTTTCTTTGTCACGAATTTTCTTGACAAGGCGCAGAATATTGGCGGTAGCCTCTCGCGGGTATTTGTGCTTACTACTGACCACACAGCCTCGGCCAGTGAACTTATCATTAATGGATTACGGCCTTATATGACTGTATCAACCATTGGTACAACTACGTATGGAAAAAATGTTGGCTCCATTACTATCACCGACGACACCGGCAAGATAAAGTGGGGAATGCAGCCTATTGTCTTCAAATCCTATAATAATGCGGGGCAATCAGACTACTCAACTGGCTTTACACCTACTGTAGAAGTCGATGAGCCCATTAGTCTGCTACCCTTGGGCGACGTCAACGAGCCCTTATTAAATGAAGCTCTTTATCAGATTTCGGGCAATAGCGCCAGTGGCCGAAAAGCCGTTGCTGTTCGAAACCCACTTTTATCGATGGGCTCCTCTATTCAGCGGAAGGCGGGTGCTCACTCGATGATCCGAACGCTCAAAACCCTGAAATTTTAGGTGAACTATTTTTAATGCCATTCCAACGACTACGGAACAAAGAGGGTCTTTGTTCCGTAGTCGTTTCACTTTTCTGGCAAAGCTTTCATCTATATGGAAACAATTAAGAATTTTTATGAACCCGGCACGTTGGTATGTAAGGCCCATTTGACGTAATTTTGCCCGACCCATTTGATCACCCATCTCTATAAGTCAGCTTGGGAGCTGACTTATAAGTGATAGCAAGAGGCTTCTTTCTGGGCTGATTCATACTGGTCAGGATGGCAAAACCGTCGTTCTTAACTCAAATTGGTATAACTTTACGTTTTAGTTCGTTTACGCTCTTTTTCATGATTCATTTACCATTTCGATTTCTTTCGGCAACTGACTCTCAGCCGCAACTTGTATCTTCAGAGACATCGCCCTCTCCCGTAACCAAGAAAACTAAGAACCAACAGCGCATTAACTGGGCGCTGGGTGTTCTTTCTATCGGCTGGGCTGGTTTGCTAGTCGGCTGCGGTGGCTCGACCACGGTATCCGTCCTGGGCGACTGGACTGTTAAATCTGAATTTGAGGGAGTAGCCCGCTCAGGCGCTGCCAGCTTCGTTATCAACAGCATTGCTTACATGGGCACAGGCCGCGATGCCAGTAACCAACGGCTTCAGGATTTTTGGGCCTATGACCCCGGCAAGAACGCCTGGTCGCAGAAAGCTAATTACGGTGGTGCTGCCCGCTATTCGGGTATCGGTTTTGCCATTGGCAACAAAGGGTACATCGGCACTGGCATTAACGTCAATAGTGATAAGCTGAAAGACTTCTGGGCTTATGATGCTGGAACTAATATCTGGACAAAGGCAGCTGATTTTGGTGGAACAGCGCGCTACGGCACGATGGCCTTTACAATAGGAACCAAAGGATATGTTGGCACCGGTAACGATGGTAACTACCTAAAAGACATGTGGGCCTATAACCCAACGGCTGATACCTGGACGAAAGTAGCCAGTTATGGCGGGGCAAAACGCATTAGTGCTGTAGCATTCGTTATTGATGGCAAGGCGTATGCTGGTACAGGTAATAACAACGGAACAGCCCAACGGGATTGGTACGTGTATGATCCTACAACGGATGTATGGACCCAAAAACTTGACTTTCTAACGGATCAAGCCGTTCAGCGCAGTAATGCCGTCGCCTTTGCCATTAATGGCAAAGGGTATCTTACGCTTGGTGATGCTAACACTGTTCTTTGGCAGTATGATCCCACAACGGATCTCTGGACAACCTTAGGATCGTTTGAGGGAGCTAACCGAAGCTACGCTGTTGCCTGGGCCATTGGCACAAAAGGCTATGTAACAACAGGGCTAAACGGAACGACTCCTTTCGATGATTTATGGGATTTCGACCCAACAATAGAACAGGTATTGTAACGTGCAGAATGCCACAACCGATACTAGCCAACTAACACGTACGAATTTGATTCGCAAGGGGTTACTTCTGGTTATACTTGGACTGGCTATTATAACGGCCTACCTCATTTATCAGCGCAAAAACCCTTATCATGTTCAGGTTTTTGCGACAACTGGTGGTTGGGGGTATACAATATTAAATAACGGAAAGCTACTCATCCATCAGCCTACGATTCCGGGTCAGCCCGGAATCGTAGGCTTTGCTACCGAAGCAGAAGCCCAGCGGGTTGGTGAGCGGGTAGTTGAGAAAATACAACAGGAAAAGGCCTTGCCTACCCTGACGAATGACGAATTGCGCCAGTTAGGCGTAAAAATTCCCTGAATTATTTGCTTATGCGTACTCTCTGGTACGCCGGTTTGCTTTGGCTGGCCGGTATAGTGCTATTTGCTTGCCAATCGGGCGATCTCAATGTGGGACAGTCTGTTATAAATCCGCAGGAGTTAACAGTTCAGTCTGTTGATTCGGTAACGATTCAGACATCGACGGTTATGCGGACTGACTCGTTCTTGACATCGGGCGATGCCAACATAGCCGTTGGCTACTGGAATGACGCGCAAGTTGGCAAACAAAGTGCCCAAAGTTTTGCGGCACTCGATTACCCAGGAAATTCATTGGTCTCGCAGACAAACCTGCGGTTAGACTCTTTAGTGTTGGAGTTAGGTTATTCATTTACGTATGGCGACACGACCTCGGCTTTTGATATGAGCGTTTACCGCCTGAGTAAACCGATGCCTGCTCAGGTCTACTACAGCACCAGTACGATTGGCTATGATACTAAGCCACTCATGCAGAATACATTTGTTCCCCACCAATTAAGTGGTACCCGTCTGGTCCAGATGCGTGTGCCAACTGATCTGGCCCAGGGCTTATACGACAAACTTATCAGCGGGGAGATTGCGGATAACATCACGTTGAATGATTTTTTGGCGGGGTTTGCCTTTATCAGTAAATCAACGGCCAATACATTTGTTGGGTTCACAACCAGCCCTACGGTAAGTGGTATGCGGCTCTATTACCATGATACGGATGTCAACAAGACGGCGGCAACACTCTTGTTTCCGATTACGTCGCTGCACTTTACAAAACTACAAAACGACCGGACCGGCACGCCATTAAGTGCCCTGAAAAACCGTTCTGATGCGGTTAGTAGCCGCCTGACTGATAGGACTACATTTGTATCGGTGGGAGCCGGGCTTCAAACTCGTATAGAATTTCCGTATCTGAATGGTTTTTTCCGGCCAGAGACGTTCGCCGATTTAAACAGAGCGCTTCTGATTATTAGTCCCGTTCGGCGCGATTTACTCGATAATAATCCGCCCCCGGTGGGACTGCAACTCTACCAGACCAATAATCAAAATGAGCTTATCGCTACGATACCTGGAGGTACAACTGGCAGTGATGTAGCTGGAGCAGGCTATTCTATTGATAGGACAGCGTTGTTATTGAATGATGCTTATACCATTGATTTAACGTATTATATCGGCCAGATTATCAAGAAAAAAGCCTTGAGCCAGCCGCTTTTGCTAACAATTCCCAGTTCATCCACTGGGTTTACGGTGAAATCATTACTACAGCGTGTAACGCTTGGTGACCAACTACGGCCTAACGACCAGGTACAGTTAAAACTGTTTATGACCTCAGGGACGTAAGATAATAATTAGGATGCAACACAGAAAGGGGGTGGTGTCAGATTCTCAAATCTGACACCACCCCCTTTCTGTTTTATAAGCCTGTTAAGGTATAAATTGCCCCCTTTTGGGTACTAAACGACGTTACATAGCCCAAATCGGTTGCTGTTGACTCCGATTTTGCCCCCTGTACGCGTATAGGTCGGCTAGTTCTAATTTTGCAAGGTTCGCCATTCAGTGATTTGACACTAGCAGAAGTTAGTAGACGGTTCTTCCACTGCATCGCCACCTCGAAACCACCCCGTGCTTTTAAGCCACTTACCCGACCTTCTTTCCAGGCATCCGGCAAAGCCGCTAATAGGTGGATATCATTTAGGTGACTTTGAATCAACATTTCAGCCATGCCCGCCGTACCACCAAAATTGCCATCAATCTGAAATGGTGGATGGGCATCGAAGAAGTTAGGATAAGTACCGCCCCCGCCTTTATTCACATAGCTTGTTGCGGTTTGGCCAGTGTATTTCAATAATTCCCGTAAGAGTACGTAGGCATGATTACCGTCCAGCAACCGAGCCCAAAAATTGATTTTCCAGGCCCGACTCCAACCCGTTCCGGCATCGCCCCGAAGTTCCAGTGTTTTCTTGGCCGCAGCCGCAAAAGCTGGGGTCGTGACGGGGGAGATTTGCCGACCGGGGTGTAAGCCAAACAGATGTGAAACATGCCGGTGTTGCGGGTCCACATCTTCCCAGTCCTTATTCCATTCCTGAAGATTTCCTTTATGACCGATGTGCAATGGGTAAAACTGCTTTCTTTTTTCGATGAGCAACTGACGAAATTCAGGCTCAATTTGTAAGGCTGTAGACGCATCGATCAGGTTAGTAAACAAATCCCACATGATCGACATATCCATTGTAGTCGCTACCGAAATGGATGAAGGCTGGCCTTTTGCGTCAATAAAATCATTCTCCGGCGATACCGACGGAGACACAACTAAGTAGCCGTCTTTGTCTGCTACAAGCCAGTCTAAATAAAACTGGGCTGCTCCTTTCATGATGGGATAGGCACTTTCCTTCAGAAATTTCTTGTCTCCCGTAAATCGATAGTGCTCCCACAGGTGCTGACATAACCAACCCGCCCCCTGATTCCAGTTGGCCCATTTAGGATCGCCCTGCCCACGATCACCCACCGGATTAGAGATGGCCCAAATGTCGGTGTTATGATGCGCCACCCAGCCCTTCATGTTATAAAACTCCTTCGCCGTTACAGCACCGGTTTTTGCCAGTTCCCCAATAAAACTCAATAACGGCTGGTGCAATTCGGAAAGGTTCGTAACCTCAACCGGCCAGTAGTTCATTTGAGTATTGATGTTGATCGTGTAGTTGGAACTCCAGGGTGCCCGTACTTCTTTATTCCAGATACCTTGGAGATTGGCGGGTACATTTGGCACGCGGGAGCTGGAAATCAGCAGATACCGACCATATTGGCAATAAAGCGTTTCAATACCAGGGTCATACGCGCCGTCACTATAACCCTGCAAGCGTTTGTCAGAAGGTAAGGCTGCGTTGGCATTGTTGGCAGTAGAATCGGTCAACTGGAACGAGAACCGATTAAAATACAACTGATAATCAGCCATGTGTCGGTTCAGCAAGGCTTGATAATCCGTACCAATTACCCGACTGATAATATCTTCAGCCAGCTTGTTTTCATCTTTCCCGTCTTTGTCAGGGCATTTGTCATACCCGTTGAAACTCGTAGTTGCTGCTACCAACAGCAGCACTTCCGACGCATTGCGGACGTGAATCCCGGCCTTGTCGGTTTGCACAGTTCCACCTTTATTGAGAGCCTTTAAGCGTAGTTGAAACCGCATACCCTTGCAGCCGGTCGTATCTTCGTAGATGATAGGCTGCCGATCTTTGGCATTATAATAGTTAGGATCGACCTGCGTGGGTGCTTTGCCTTTCATAATCCATTCATCTTTTCCAGTGCCGCTATTCTGGAACTGTAGCTGGCTGCTGGTTGACACATCAAAAGTAAGCTGACCGGGTTTACTGGCAGTCAGTCGAATAACCATAACCCGGTCGGGCGCAGACGTAAATATCTCCCGTTTATAGACTACGCCATTCACCGTAAACCGAGTGGTAGCCAACGCTTTCTGAATATCTAAATCCCGATAATAGGCCGACGGGCTTGCTCCTTTAAAATTCTGTTTCAGCAATAGGTCACCCAACGGCATGTAAGATTGGGTATACAATCCCTGCATATGTTTGACCAAATCCACGGCCTGCTTGTAGTTTTCCTGCGCCAATGCCTGCCTGACTTTAGGCAGATAGGTAGGCGATTCAGGGTTGACATTTCCACTAACCGGACCGCCCGACCAGAGTGTACTCTCGTTGAGTTGAATTAATTCGTTATCTACATTGCCAAAAACCATGGCCCCAATGCGGCCGTTGCCAACGGGTAAAGCCTCGGTCCAGACAGCAGCCGGTTGGTTGTACCACAGTTTTAAATTCGGTTGGGCCAGTGAAGGCGTAGAAAAAGCAAGAAACAGAAACAACCAGCGGTTTTGGTTCATAGGTAGATAAGGTGATTTTTAGGCAAAAATAGGGCAACATCAACTAATTGGCCGACATTATAAGAAAGCAAAGATCACTGGTTTTATCACAAAAACATCCTCTAAAATTTATGACAACTGGCCGTTTTGCGTATAGAGAAAAAATTGAAGTGACTACCTATGCGCAACGAATCGGCAATGGCTCACGTAATTATATTAACAAGTGCAATACAGCTTTAACGCTCTTATTACGTCCTGTTTAGTCTTTACATACACTATACAAGGCATATGACAAGCCATAGGAAGCCGTAGAATTTGTCTGTAATCCGCGTTAAAAGAGCTTAAAAAACAGTCTGGCAAGCCCATTTGCCACAAAACTCAATAGTACGATGCCCTACCTGTACGTTACCTTCTTAACCCGTGAAACAGCGGATAAACTGAATAAGCCAGAAGATGAATCGTACACTCATGCCAACCGAAGTTACTCAGCCTACTCTTGCGACTGCTTCAACACTACAGGTTTTGCTATCGCAGTCTGAAGACGATTTTTACGGAAGCCTGCAACGTATCTGGAACAATGTTGTGAAACTCGAAGATATGGGTATCATTCAGCAGGAAAACGACAAATTCATGTATGCTTACCGCTTCGCCGAAGCTGAATTACAACGAGCTTATTTAGGGCAAACAGACACAGGCGTATCTGCACAAATCCAGTAATTCCTTGCTTTTTCGAGCCTATGAAAACCTACCAGAATGAACACATTACGGTTAGTGTCGATTGCAGTGTACATCTGTTGCAGCAAACATGGACGGGATTACCAACCAGCGAAAACTTCCGGGATGGATCGTTGGCTACAATGGCTTTGGCCAAACGCCATCAGGTGAAACGATGGTTAATTGATTTGAGACAGTTGCGTCTATTTAATCCAATGGACATACATTGGTTTATACGACAATGGTTGCCACAGGCCAACCCCGGCTTACTTCGACAAGCTCGAATAGCTATTATCCTGAATGATCTTAACCAGTTTTCCAAATTGGGAGCAGACTTGATACTCAGAGCATCAACCACGATGAATGATGGATTGACATGCCGCTATTTTATTGATGACAATGACAGCCGACAATGGGTTTTACATAATTCATAAACTCTGCGGCCATTGCCCTTTGTATAGGGAAGACTGAAAGGGCTTCATCAGCTATTGGGGTTAAATCTGGTAAAGAAGATACCCTGACCTACCAGTAAAATAGCTTCCGCACCCATTGTATCTTCTCTGCAACGGATGCTGTCCGTCTGACGTATTGTCAAATACCGGTCTGAAACTGAGGACACTAAATAGCTTATTCATACTGCGCACTCGCGGCCTTAAAAAGCCATGTGACATCTGGAAATCAAGTAATGACTGGCCTTTAAAATGATATCAACTAAATGAAAATCAATTAGTTATTTATTCTATCATCAGACTACACCCGACGCCGTTTTACCTAAGTAATACTGTTCGGTTAAAGGAACATCTTTGTCTTATAGGCGCATCTATTATATAAAATCAATTTCGCCTGTAAGTCGATCAAGTAGCAATATTTATCACTTGCTGTATGCGTATATTTAAGCTTGTATTTTCTTTGATTAAAGAATAATAGTTCGCTCAGCACTATCACTAAACAAGATGTTAGCCGTTTATCAACGAGAATTTAATTTCGCTCCTAAGAAATACGCAAAGCAGTCAGTCGTACCCAGTTGAATGAACAGACGATTTAGAACGACTTGTTTATGCGCATATTTACGCTTCTAAGCTGGCTTCTCGCCATGGGATTGCCCTTTACATCAAAAGCTACCCATCAGGTTGGTGGACAGTTGGAGATGCGGGCGGTTGGTGATGTACCGGGGCATTATCGCATCATTGTTGCGCAATATTTAGAAAGTGGTGCGAGTGCCGATCGTCAGGCTGGTGGCACACTGGGTATATTCCGAAAAAGCGATAATGTGCTGATGATGAGGTTTACAACCCGTGAAACCGGGCAACGGCAACCGGTAATCTACGCCAATGAATTTTGCGCTGAACAGCGTAATCTGAAGTTTATCGTCGCCACGTTTGAGGCTGACATTCAGCTTACACCTGCTGATTACGATGATGTTCAGGGCTATTATATATCTTATCAGACACGCAACCGAAACGGCGGTATCAACAACATAGTTAATCCCATTCAAACGGGTTATACATTCTACCTTGAGTTTCCTGCCCTGTTGCAAAACAGTCAGTTATTCCCAAATTCATCGCCCCATTTTGGTTCAATAAACGGCGAATACGTTTGTATAGGAGACCCTTTTACCTTTCCTTTCGGCGGCACCGATCCCGACGGCGACGAACTGCGGTACTCCATGGTTACACCCCTCAATCAAAAAGGTGCAACCGGTCAAAATGGTGGACAAAATGCAGTTTCACCGGCTCCCTACCCAGACGTAAGCTGGGCATCAGGATTTGGTGCCGACAATGCCATTCCGGGTAGTCCTACGCTGAGTATAGATGCCCAGACGGGACAGCTGTCAGTAACCGCAACCCAGTTGGGCTTATTTGTATTTGCGGTGAAAGTAGAAGAATACCGTAATGGTGTGAAAATTGGTGAAGTAAGGCGAGATTTTCAATTTCTGGTTGTTGATTGCCCACCCCAAACTACGCCAGATCCAGCCGTGCAGATTAAGAACCGGCCTAAAAACCCAACGACCACGATCTGTCAGGGCGATTCGGCCATTCTGACGGCAGCCGCAAATGCCAATTGGAATTATCAATGGCGCCGAAATGACATTAATATTAGCGGAGCAACCAGTTCGTCACTAGCAGTGCGGGAATCTGGTCAATATACTGTAATTGTTTCGCAAAAAACGACATGCAGTAAAGCGGGCAATTCAGAGGTTCTGAGTATAAATGTAATTGGTAGTAGCGCCAGTGTCTCCGCTACCGGGCATCTATGCGCAACAACTGGTTCTATAAAAATAACCGCGACGGGCGACCCGGACGTTACCTACCAGTGGTATCAGGATAATAGAGTATTGACGGGTCAGACAACGGATTCGCTTCGGGCTACTCAGGCAGGTCATTATTGGGCTATTCTGACCTATACTACGTTGGGATGCAAAGTTCGTACCGACACGGCAATACTTGATCGGTCGCCCACGGTAGTGGCCACTATTAAGTCGTCTTCAGGTTTCAATCGAATTTGTCCTCAAGATTCTCTCCCCTTACTTGGCAGTGGCGGACTAAGTTATCGCTGGCAAAAAGACGGAACGAACGTTGGCAATAGTGGGTCGAAGTTTGTCGTAAAAACGGCTGGAATCTATAGCGTAACGGCCACTGACATATATGGTTGTGAAGGCACATCAGACCCGGTTGCTATAACTCAACTAGCGCCTATTAGTGTTAGCCTTGATTCAATTCCGGGTGTTTGTGGTATAGATGGGTTGGCACATATACTAACTGGCAGCCCATTGGGGGGCCAATTTGCCGGTACAGGTGTTGTTGGCAACATATTTAGTCCGAGGCTGGCTGGCGTAGGGGATTACGCTGTAACCTACACGGTAAAAGCATCTCCCGAATGCGCAGGAGTGGTAGCCACTCGCCTAGCCGTTGTGGCCCCCATACCAACCATTAAACTAGTCGATTCCCTGACAACTTATAAAGGAAATACGTTTTCGCTGAATCCGGTGTACACCGGCAATCCAACTCAGTTTCAGTGGGTAAGCTCCAGGTATTTAGACAATGCCAATGTAGCTAACCCGTTGATAACCGCCATTGCCGATGATATTACCTATACGCTGGATGTAAAAAACAGTACTGGCTGTGAAGTAAATGACACGATTCATATCAAAGTTTACGCGCGCGTGTGGGTTCCAGATGCGTTCTCGCCCAATGGTGATGGCCTGAATGACGTTTGGGAGTTGCCTGGAATCGAAGCCTTCCCCGATGCTATTGTGACGGTTTTTAACCGTTGGGGAGAAGTTATTTATTCGTCCGGCAAGGGCTATACAAATCCATTCGACGGAACGCTAAACGGAACCTCCCTGCCATCTGGTGTATACGCCTACTCACTTGATACCATACCTAAAAAGCCTCCCATACGAGGTCAATTAGTGCTGATACGGTAGTTTCAGAATCTTACTGTGCGTTAGTACTATATAACCGCTCGTCTCTTTACAGCGTGCGGCTCTTGCGACCAGGCCCCCAGATGGCCCGACCCGGAAACACATTGGTATGTTCACCATCTTTCAACACAAGTTTGCCGTTAACAAGCACGTGTTGAACACCCACTGCGTATTGAAACGGATCGGCGAATGTAGCTTTGTCCGCAATAATAGCCGGGTCGAATATGACTACATCAGCGAAATAACCGGCGCGTAACAACCCCCGATTCGGTAACTTATGGTTGGTGGCAGGCAGACTCGTCAACCGGCGAATGGCTTCTTCAAGCGACATAACGTGCTCATCACGAACGTACTTACCAAGCAACCGGGCAAAGTTGCCGAACGTGCGGGGGTGAACGACACCAACGTCTTTAAGATCAACCGGAATAGAAGGAGCATCGGAGCCAAAGGACACCCAAGGCTGACTTATGCCTTTTTTTACGTTCTCTTCTGACATCAGAAAATACGTTGTCTCAACGCGGCTTTTATCAGCTACGATCAAATCCATAACCGTTTCAATAGGATCTTTATGCCAGATCGCAGCTATCTGCCCAAGTGTTTTTCCATTGTATTTTTTTAGGGAATCAGCTTCAAAAGCCGTTAGCAGGATATTGTCGGTTGAGCCCGCTAATTGAAACATGTTTTCCCAGTCCTTTCCACTTTGCCGAACTTCAGCGGCTAGTTTTTGGCGTGTAGCAGGATCTTGCAGTCGTTTCCAGCCCGCCATAAACCCACCATTGAACAGATAGGGCGGCAGGCAGGATGTTAGACCCGTGGCCCCGGCAGTATAAGTATACATGTCAGCGGTTACGTTCTGTCCCTGCTTGCGAGCGTTGTTAATCAGCGTAATAGTCGACTCCATTCTTGGCCAGTTCCGCTGTCCCGACGCCTTAAAATGATATAATTCAACGGGAACACCAGCTTCCCGCCCAATCTTGAGCAACTCCTTCACCCCCTCTTCGAGACGATCTCCTTCACTGCGAATGTGGGCAATATAGCGACCACCGTAACGCCCGGCTTCTTTACAAAGGGCAATGAGTTCGTCGGTATCAGCGAAGGTATTAGGTGGATAAATGAGCGCCGTAGTGATGCCCAGAGCACCTTCTTGCATTGCCTTACGAACAATCGCCCGCATCTGATTCAACTGTGCGGGTGTTGGTTTTACGTTGGCTTCGCCCAGCAGACTCTCCCGAACCTGCCCAGCACCGAGGTACGACGCGATGTTAGGCGTAATTCCTTTTTGCTGCAACTTGACCATAAAATCGGCCAGCGTCGTCCAGTTGCAGGTCATGTTATACGGTTTCAGAGACAGATTGACTTGCTGCCGCATGGCGTCAGTATTAACGGGTCCCCACGAAATTTCACCGAATACTTCAGTCGTAACCCCCTGTTTAATGTCGCTCATCGAATGACCATCGCGTAAGAGTTCTAACCCGGTGTGCGACAGTACATTAATAAACCCAGGCGCTACAGCCTTACCCTTTGCATCAATAATAGTTGTGGCTGTTGCATTGGTCAATTTGCCAACCGCAACCACGCGATCACCCCGAATGCCTACGTCACCCGGCTGGGGCGGTTGCCCTGAGCCATCGTAAATCAACCCATTACGGATAAGTATGTCGAAATGGGTGCCTGCCGTTTTAACCGGCTGTGCAAATGAGTGGCCCAGACTGGCCATAATTAAGGCAAGGAGAAGTATAAATCGCATGGTAGGTTGTTTGGTAATCCAAGGTAGCATTTGGGTAGCAAAACACCTGATTGTCTGACAATTGATTCTTTATTTTATTGGTTAGAGCCAATAATTTCGTCTATAAAAACAAATTCCGGTACGGACTGAATTAATTCAGTCCGTACCGGAATAGTATAGTTACTGCTTCTGGAATCTAAGCCATAAATTAGGCTTGCTTCGTCAGTTGAATATTCAATACCAATTTAACATCGTCACTAACAACAACGCCACCGGCTTCGGTTACTCCATCCCAGGTCAGGCCAAACTCTTTACGCTTGATTGTGCCCGTGGCTTCAAAACCAGCTTTGGTCTGTCCGTAAAAATCCTGCATCTGACCGCCGTATTCAACCTTTAACGTTACCGGCTTTGTAACGCCGTGAAGCGTCAGATCACCCGTGACCGAATAGGATTCATCGCCCGTTTTCGTCATCGATGTTGATACAAACATTAATTTTGGAAATTGTTCAGCATCAAAGAACTCAACCGATTTCAGGTGACCATCACGCTGTTCGTTGCCCGTACTGATGCTGCTTATATCTGCCGAAAACGAGATTTTAGCTCCATCAAAATCATCACCTACAGTCTCTACGTGCCCTTCGTACTGACCGAACGAACCCGTTACGGTCGAAATAACAAGGTGCTTTACTTTAAACTGTACTTCAGAGTGTGTAGGGTCAATAGCCCAGGCAGTTGCTGTTGTTTGTTGCGTTTCCATTGGTTTAAGAATTTTCTTATTACGTGTAAAAGTATTTGATGTATATACATTTAATTGCAGTGAATTGTTTCACTACCTGCATTATATAATTAATTTTTTTTCGTCAGATACGTTTTCTGCCTGAATTGGCCGCTTTTAGGAATTACTTTATGAGCATAATTGCAGCCATTATCTCGATACCGTCCCAGAGATACTGAACCTTAACGTTCTCATTTTCAGCATGCTGATTATTGTCATAATTAACAACAGGCACCGACACTACATTGGCACTCAGCACCTTATCGAAAAGGTACAGCGGCAAACTACCACCCGACGAGGGCGATAACACGATAGGATCAGGACTGGTTGTTTGCACAGCGGCAATAACTTCCTGAGCAATAGGCAAATCCATGGGAGTCCGCTGTGCATTGTAGCCGTGTCCAGTACTGATTTTAATAAGTTTCGGATACTGCTGCCGTTCGGCATCGGTAGGCTCATGGTCGAGAACATGGTATCCCTGAGCACGTATATGGTCAGTAACGCGCCCGATCTGTCGCGTCGCGTCATTCCCGCGAACGAGTCGCAAATCGAGCACGGCTTCCGCTTTAGTTGGAATAATATTGCCGGCCATTGCTCCGACATTTGCACTTTGAATGCCATTGATGTTCAACGTGGGGCGCATCAGCAACTCCACAAACGGCATACCATTGCCATCGGGTTGGGCAATGCCTAATTCCTTTTTTAGAGCCGCTTCCATATTCGGCACTTTAGCCAAAGCCTGTTTTTCGCTGGCCGTCAGCGGCACCACATCATCATAAAAGCCCTTAATAATAACTTGATCATTATCATCTTTCATGCTGGCCAGCAGTTTCACCAAACGCATAGCCGGGTTAGGTGCCCAGTTACCATAATTACCACTGTGAAGCGGACGTTTTGGTCCATAGACAGTCAAGTTCACATTTACATCGCCCCGAACCCCGAATTGCACGACGCGTTTTCCCGATATGTGACGAGGCCCATCGGCAATAATCCAGAGGTCGCTGGCCAATTTATCGCGGTGTTTATCGAAAATCTCTCCCAGGTGCGTAGAACCAACTTCCTCTTCGCCTTCGAAGAAAAATTTCAGGTTAGACGTAAGGGCAATTTTGCTCTTTACCAGCGCATCGTAAGCATTCAGAATAGTCATTACACCCGCTTTATCGTCTGCACTACCCCGCCCCGAAAGTCGCCAGGCTGGATCAATTGGGTCACCCGATTTATAGGTTGTCACGATTTTACCTCCCTGTTCAGCAGGAGCCGTGATAAAAACAGGTACAAAGGGTTGTAACCCCTCAGCCCATTGTTTAGGATTGACAGGCTGACCATCATAATGAGCATAAAAAACAAGGGTCTTCTTCGCACCCGGCACCCTAACTTCACCAAATACAGCGGGCGTAGTACCCGGAGTAGGCCCGTTGAGCAGTGTTCCCGAAATACCCCGTTTCTTCATCATCTGTAGGATAAAGGCCGCATTTTTCCGGATATCAACTGAATCTGACGAGACGTTTGGAATGGACAGGAACTCTCTATACTCATCCATTAAGGCCGTTTCCTGAGTCTGACGGTACTCTCGAACGCGTTGTTGAGTAGACTGAGCGTTGGCTGAAAAAGTGATAACAAACGCTAAAAAAAGGCTATATTTCACAGACATAATAAATATTTAATTGGGTTGTATACTAGATTAAGATTGCCTTGTTTACCGTTCTGTGGTGCCGTTACTCAGCCCTTCTGGGGCTTTGGCCAGTTCAAGACCAGAAATAGTTAGTTTGGCCACTTTACCCTGGGTGTTGAGCACAAAACTGACCGGCTCTTTACCGTTCCAGAATTGATCGTAGGTTAGTCGAAACGTGTCGAAATTCCAGTGATCCAGATAACCCGTCATTACATTATTGAGCGATGTGTAAAGTTTGCCGTCTCGCAATGTCACATCGGCCTTGCCATAGAGCGGGTCGGTGTAGGAACCCACATAAGCCGTTAGCGGTAGTGATGGTTTTGTGTTTAGCACGCGTGTACTATCGGCTTTGCGCTCGGCTAGTTTTCCCTTTTGCTTTATTCCACCGTAGAGTTTCTGAAATTCTGCGCTCCAGTCGCGGCTCAGGCCCAGGCCAAATTCATCGAACGCCCGCAACATCAGTGCATGACGCAGTTCGGCATGATCGAGGTTACCCTGCACATATACGGCTAGTTTCTGATCGGGCAATTGCCCATGAATAGCGACCATCCCGGTTAAGCTTCCTGTATGAAAATTAATTCGATGCCCCCGGTAATCCTGCTGAAACCAACCAAGTCCGTACGTCTTCCAGACGGGTTTAGTGAGTTGCTGAGTTGGATAGAATTCGCTATCGGTCACCAGTGTTTGTGGTTTGAATAACTCCGCCCAAGTAGCGGGTTTTAGCAGAACTTTACCGTTATAGCGTCCGCTGTCAAGCATACATATCATCCAGGCCGTAACATCGTCGGGGCACGTCCACACCGACCCGGCTGGACCAACGGCATCAACCAATCCTTCTTCTTTCAGGCTGTTAACAGCCCGAATTGTATCGTTACGTTCAACGTGCGGCTTGGCGCGGTTAGGGTCCGTCACATCAGCAAAGTGTGCTCTTGTTCGGCTCATACCAAGCGGGTCGAAAATGCGGGTACGAATAAAGACATCCCACGGCATTCCGCTAACTTTCTCAAGCACTTTGCCAGCCGCTAAATACATAATGTTCTGATAAATGAAACTTGACCGCAAGGAATACGACGGTTTCACAAGTCGCACCCGATGCAGAATTTCGTCAGGCGTTACTTGCATCGCGGCCCAAAGCACATCGGCGTTACCAACCCCGGTGTTATGGATCAACAAGTCACGTACCCGCAGTTCTCGCGTAACCGCAGGATCGTACAATTGAAAATCGGGCAGATAATTCGTAACAGGGTCATCCCAGCGTAGTTTTCCCTCGTCTACCATCATTCCAAGGCAGGCCGCGGTCATGGCCTTTGTCGTCGAAGCCATTGCAAAGAGGGTTTTTGTATCAACCGTTTCAGGCTGGCCAAGTACCCGAACGCCGTACCCTTTCTTGAATACTACTTTCCCATCTTTCACAACTGTCACGGTTAAACCCGGCACCTTCCATTCCCGAACGGCCTGTTGCGCATACGCATCATACCGGGCGACAGGGTCAGAGGTGGTCTTCTTAGATTGGGCAAAAAGAGAATGAGAGATACAAACAGTAAGCAGTAGCGCAAAAAGGAGGAGATTATTTTTCATACGAGGGATTTTACCCCTCCAAGATAGTGTTTTATCGTTTGGACATCCCCGCAAAGACGCAATACTTTACGTCTTGTGCGCATCAGAAATCCCTTCTTCTCACAATCAATAATCAGAATCCAGCCAAAAGACAAAATCTTCCAGGCAGGAGACTAAAAACCATCTGGTCAGGAGACGTAATATATTGTGTCTCTACGTAGATTTGTTGCACTCCAATTATCTCCTTGCAAATACAACCATGATTTATTCTGACAATCAGAAATTCCGGCGTTGGCTGGCTGTTGCGATTCTGTTACCACTACTCCTATCCTCAATGGCTGGATACGGACAATCGAAAGCCAGTGCGGCTAAAACCACTAATGCGAACAATGCAGTAGCTGCGATTAAAGAAAGTGACATTAAACGTGATTTATTCGCGCTGGCAGGCGATCACTTTCGAGGTCGTGAAGGTGGCTCCATAGACGAACTAAAAGCATCGGTCTGGATTGCGGACCAACTCCGGGCAATGGGCCTGCAACCCGCTGGCGACGATGGCACGTTCTTTCAGTTTTTCCATATTCAGCGCACCCGAATCACCGAAACCAGCCGGTTGAACATTGGCTCTCACCAACTAACTCACGGGCAGGATGCGTTTATTCTAGCCCCGGCTATTGCGTCGGTCGATGCGCCACTTGTGTTTGTGGGCAAAGGCACTCCCGAAGACATGGCTAAGGTCGATGTGAAAGGGAAAGCAGTGGCGTTAGAGTTTTCGGGAACGGGACCAGCCGATATAAGCTACCGCCGTTTTCTGTTTGGCACGATGAACCGCCGGGCTGCCGAACTCGTGAAAGCGGGTGCGTTGGCGGTCTTATGGGTTTCAGATGCGCCAGCTCAGTTTTATTTTGATCGCTGGACAACCGGCCTCGAACGCGGTCGTTATGATTTGCCGGGTGGTGCGAATACCCGTGTTTTTTCACAAGCCCCTACGGTCTGGCTTCCGGCCAGTGCGCTGGAATGGATTAAACAACCGGGCCAGCAGTTTACCAATGTCGTTAACGTTGAGAGCTTTAGCTACCCTTCGGTTAATATTGTAGCAAAGGTGCCGGGCACAGACCCAACCCTCAAAAATGAATATGTTTTGTTCAGTACGCACCAGGACCACGATGGCGTTCGGCGGGCGGTAGCGGGCGACTCAATCTGGAATGGTGCCGATGACAATGCCAGTGGTTGCGTAGCGACAATGGCTATTGGTCGGGCCTTCGTTCAGAAACCCGGCAAGCGTTCGGCACTAATTGTTTTTCACGGAGCCGAAGAGCGTGGCCTATTGGGTTCCCGCTATTATGTGGAGCATCCAACCGTACCGAAAGGCTCGATTGTAGCTGTGCTGAATGCCGAAATGATTGGTCGTAACGCGCCCGACAGCGCAGCTATTTTGGGTCAGCAGTCTCCGCACCGCAACTCAACCGATCTGGTCAATGCGGCTTTGGCGGTCAACCAGTCAGAAGCGCATTTTAAACTCGATACCCTCTGGGACAAGCCCGAACACCCTGAAGGCTGGTATTTCCGATCTGACCATCTCCCCTACGCCCGGGCGAATGTGCCCGCTATTGCTTTTACAAGCTTGCTTCATCCTGATTATCACACACCAAAAGACGAACCAGATCGCATCAATACCGACAAGGTAACGCGCATTGCCCGCTGGATTTACCTGACTGGCTGGGATGTAGCTAACCGGCCAAATCGTGTACGGGTAGACGAAGGGTTTAAACTGGAACGGTAAGGATTTACTATGACCGGTTAGAAGCTGTTCAGGATTCTTTATAGGAATGGGATGAGTTAATAGTGGCGTTATCCAGTGCGTTAGAGGCTCGTCACAATTTAAATCCTGAACAGCTTCGTCCATTTGGAATGATGTTTGCCAGCAATACCTATGAAACACTACTTGCCGAAAAGTTTATGAATGTTTTTCGTTTTATCCTCCTACTCATTTTGGTAGGGCTGCGACAGGGATTCGCGCAGCCGATTTATCAGGGGCCAAAACCCGAAACTTTATTTACGGCAACCACTGAACAGACCTTTTTAACAGAATTTACTGCAAAATTCAAGACTGATTTTGACGCAACCAGCCAGTATGCCAAGATTCAAAATATAGGCATTGATGCGTGGGAAATGACTCTTTTCGACGCCCGTAAAGCTCAGTCTACTTTCTACAAAGGTTATCCGCAGGCTAGCCAGTTTTCGGCAGCGTTCACTAAGTACGTCGAGGCCTGCATCCGCTGGAACTACTGGCACTTGATGCTGGCTTATCCCATAATCCGGGGAAACGCCCAAACTGCCCAGTCAAGCCTGATGTCTCTTCCATCGGTTATGGTAGAGGAATTGACTAACCTGACCGTAAACGACGAAGCGGCTCTACCTGCTGAATCGTACCAGAACTTTCTGTTTTTCTACGTTACCTACTTCAACTCAAAGGCCCGAAATTTCGCCAAATACACATCTAAGGATTTCCAGACCAGCATGACCGACAAGGCCAGTTTTGCCCGTCAGCATCTAACGGGTAAGCCCTATCAGTATGCACTGGCGCGGACGCTGGTCGAAAATTGCGACAAGGCGACGCCCTCGTCGGTTCGGGATGTGTTCGGTATACTTAGCAACTTGCCCAACTCGGCAGATTATGTAGCTGCTGTAAAAGTCCGATGTGGGGAAGTGATGGCTCGAAAAGACGAACCCGTCGTGGCGGTTGCCGCTAAAAAGAAACCTATAGACCCCAATACATTCTCGTTTGCCAATCAAAGTGGCGAATCCGTTACGCTTGATGACTTCAAAGGGAAAGTTATTTACCTCGACGTGTGGGCTAGTTGGTGCGGGCCGTGTCGGGCTGAATTTCCATTTTCCAAACAACTCCACGAACGCCTGACGAAGAAGCAAAAAGAACAGGTTGTCTTTCTCTATCTATCCATAGACGAGAACGAAGAAGCGTGGAAAAAGGCACTCGCTGTACTTCAATTACCGGGTGAACAAGGCTGGTCGAAAGGTGATTGGCATTCACGGACCGTCCAGTATTTTGGCATTGACAGTATTCCACGCTACATGCTGATTAATAAGAATGGACAGGTTGTTGATGCAACGGCAAAACGTCCCAGCACAAACGATGCCATCTGGCAGGATATCCTTAAATTAATTAATGAATAGGTTGCTAGATACACTTTGCCTAATAAGGCGGGTATTACAAGAAAATCAGCGAATAGTTTAGATGGGATATAATTTAAGGGCTTCCTACAGCGTGTGTTTTTGCATACACACACGCTGTAGGAAGCCCTTATTAAGTCGTCTATAGTTGTAACCTTATCGGCGTCCGCCGTGGAAACCACCGCCACCACCAAATGAGCGCATACCACCCCCGCCCCAGGCTTGTGAATGATAGCCCCCTGCGTTAAAATTCTGGTAACGAGCCGATGGTACGCTACGGGTTGTATTTGTATTGGTCCAACTGTTTGGTCGGTTGTATTGGCGGGCGTTGGTCAACCAGTTACCCCGACCAGCACCCGTAGCGGAGCCAAATGCCTGACGGGCAGATGTCATGAAGCCAGCATTTCCCGATGTCAATATGCGATGCTCGCCAATGTTGCGGGTATAGTAATTATTAAATCGGCCATACAGGTGCGGATAAGACGAATAGCCCGCACCGAAAAACCAGTTTGAGAATCCCATTGATGGCAATCCAAACACCATCATATTTCCACCCAGTCCATAATAGAAACCGGTTCCATACCACCAGGCAGACGGATACCAAAGCGCCGATGTGTACCAGGATGGATACCCAAACCAATAGGGATAAGGATTCTGATAATAATACGAGCTATTCACCCAGGCAGGATTAGGGTTGATACCTGTATTGTAGCCGTTGGCCTGAGCATAAGCTTGTCCAGCCTGTTGCAACTCTTGTTTTGCCTGCGGATCCTGGTTTAACTCATTCTGGTAATCAGCGATTTCATGCTGATTCTGTACGATCAGACTATCGTGTAAGGCAGTCAAGTCTTTGGTTACCTGATCAGGATTATTCCGGTAGGCTTCTCCCAGTTGGGCCGTCTTATCCAGTTGATCAGTAAGTTGTGTCAAAACATCGGGCATATCGAGCAGTTGCCGAAATGCTTGCTGTGTCGGAATATCCAGTGGCCCGATGAGGTTGTCGAACGCTTGCTGTGCCTGCTGGTTCAAGTTATCAACCTTCACCAAATCATCATGGTGATGACGATAAAGTTTCCAGGCCGACTCCTGCGAATCGGCAGACAAATTTTTAGTCATTGCTTTTACAGCCGACTCAGTAGAACCGGCGGGTAATATGGCCAGTTCATGCAGTACGTCGGGGTAACGGGCCAGGTCATAAAACCAGCCTTGCTTATTTTGTCCATAGGACTGAATCAGATTGCCGAATGCCTGCTGGCTAGTAGCGCGCTGTTGAGCCAGACCAGTCAAAATCTGTGGTTGCTCGCTAACTAATAAAACCGACCGGCGAACATCATCCCGATAAGGCGCAATGGCTGAAACAATGGTTTGGGCGTTACTACTTGCTGATGGCGGCTCAGCGTCTGTGTTTTGAGCATGAGTGGGTTGCCATCCTGCCACTAACAGCCCAAGTGAAAGCAGCAGAGTTTTAGCCGAGATTTTATGGATGAACGTTTTCATGATTAATACCTTACTTTATCGCTTCTGTCAAGATAATATTGGCTTCACTAACCAAGTAATTGATAGTCAACGTCAGGCCGGATATGACGAGAAGTAAGCTGCTTTTTCGCCTTATTAGACCGTTTCATTGACTATAGACATAACAATAAACGGCCCTGGGAAGAGCTAAATACGGGTTAATGTTTCGTTAAATAAGAAGCCTATTAGTTGCTATCTACCGGATGTTTGAGCAAATTCAGATTAAACGGATACTTACCTTAGGCTAAAATCTATTCCATTATTTCACTCTGCCTGCGCTAGCTCATTGACGAATTAAGCATGTCGAAATGCCAACTTACTATCTTCTTATACGGAATAAAAACAGTCGAAATCAGACGAAAATCAAAATCAGCTAATACCTTCGTCAATCAGTAGAATAGGGCATAAGTCAAGCGTATGGCCTATTAGATGATGATTGAGATGAAACCACTTTACCTTTATCTGAGTCAAGGTAGCTGTAACAATAACGACCATAGTTCATTATGAGACAAAGTATAGTAAAGAAATCCCCGCTATATGCGCTGTTCGTACTGGCAATCCTGACTTCATGCCATCGGCAGTCAACCACATCGGCACCTTATTTTCCCCCCAAAGGCGACAACTGGACACATCGTGCACCCGAAAAAGTTGGTATGGATGCGGCTCTGCTGGATCAGGCCGTTGCCTTTGCAAAAACGCAGGAAACAACCCAGATGACTCCCAACTTCTCAACACAGGAAGAGATTTTCGGCAAACTTCTTGGTCCAATGCCAACCAGTAGAGCAGCTACCAACGGTATAGTTTTGCGCCACGGTTACATTGTAGCTGAGTGGGGCGACACACAACGCCCAGACCCAACCTATAGTGTGGCAAAGAGTGTGTTATCGACCGTGGTAGGTATTACTATAGAGCGAGGAATGATTTCTAATGTTCATGATCCAGTAGCCAATTTAATTCACGATGGCGGTTACGAGTCAGCACAGAATCGGCCTATTACATGGGAGAATCACCTCACCCAAACCAGCGAATGGGAAGGAACACTATGGGGCAAAAACAGTGATTTTATTGGTAAAGAAGCGTTTGGAAAAGGCGAACGCAAACCACGTACCCTCCAGAAACCCGGCACATTCTACGAGTACAACGACGTGCGCATCAACCGGATGGCCCTGTCGCTACTGCGCTTATGGAAGAAGCCGATGCCCGATGTAGTGCGCGATGAAATCATGAATCCTATCGGCGCATCGAGCACATGGCAGTACATTCCTTATCCAAACGCCGTTGCCGATATAGACGGCAAATCATTGCCTTCTGTGAGTGGTGGTACCCGATGGGGCGGTGGGCTGAGAATCAGTGCCCGTGACGAAGCCCGGTTTGGGTATCTCTTTTTACGGCAAGGGCGTTGGGAGAATAAACAAATCGTGTCGTCTGATTGGGTAAAACAGGCAACAACAGCTAGCCCGTTTGGTCCAGACTATGGGTATCTTTGGTGGCTCAATACAGGCACAAGTCAAACTGGCAAAAAAGCCTGGCCCGACGGCCCAACGACAAGTTTTTCCGCCATTGGTGCCGGGTCAAATACTGTTTGGGTAGATCCACAGCACGATATTGTGATTGTGTGGCGGTGGCATAACGGAAATCCAAACGAGCTGATCAAGCGGGTACTGGCTGCCGTAAAAGAGTAAAAACGGCTTTGCCTTGATTATGAGTTCATTTGCAAATAGAGGTCTTCGACCTGTTTGCGCGCCCAGTCAGTCTTTCGCAGAAATGTCAGACTCGATTTAATGCTGGGATTACTTGTAAAACAGTTAATTCTAATTTTCTGGCCCAACTGCTCCCAACCGTAATGAGCAAGTAATTCGGTCAGTATGGTTTCGAGGGTTTTGCCGTGTAATGGATTGTTGAGTTGTGGGTTCATAGCACAAAAAACGTCAATAAATTCGGGAGCTGTATTCTTCTGCCCTTTTTTAGATAACGTGCCAAACTCATAAAGACTAAAAATCGACTTAAACTGGGGCTTATATTTTCAATGTATCCATATTACTTGCGTCTTTGACATGTTTATTACTACCAGCGTACAGGCGACAAACCTAAAGCCGTATGCCTAAATTTACAACGGCGAATTATCCTTTGTTTGATTTTTTATCTACTTGGACATACCCCTCTTTATACCAAAGTAATTACCTGTCTCCACGCTAATTAGCAGAAGATTTAGTACTTGAATTAGCGTAAGGACAAAAGATTTTTTTCAAAAATACTCGGCATGCATACTATATTTGATAGTTGTACGCGTCGGGTTTATCATTTTGCCCACCGTAAGAGTTGAAATTTGCTGACTATTATGCCTACTGCTGAACGCGAACGTATTTACGAACGAGCCGACAATAAAGGCTGGAAGAAATGGGGACCTTACCTTTCCGAACGCTCTTGGGGGACTGTCCGCGAGGACTATAGCCCCTATGGTGATGCCTGGAACTTCGTCAGTCACGACATGGCCCGCTCCCGCGCTTACCGCTGGGGCGAAGAAGGAATTGGCGGAATATCTGACAACAAAGGACACATTTGTTTTGCACTGTCCTTCTGGAACCACAAAGATAATATTCTGAAAGAACGACTCTTTGGCTTGGCCGGACCCGAAGGCAATCATGGCGAGGACGTAAAGGAACTGTACTATTATTTGGACAGTACCCCAACGCATTCGTATATGAAAATGCTGTATAAATACCCGCAGCAGGAATTTCCGTATAACCAGTTGGTTATCGAATCCACGCGACGGAGTCGGCAGGAGCCAGAATTTGAGCTAACCGATACTGGTATTTTTGACAAGGACGAGTATTTTGACATTTTCATTGAATATACCAAAGCCGCTCAGAATGACTGGTTGGTGACGATTACCATCCACAACCGCTCGGATAAGGTGGCTCCTTTGACAATACTGCCAACAATCTGGTTCCGCAATACATGGTCCTGGGGATATGAGCAATACAACGCCCGGCCAATGCTCAATGGCATTGCCAACAATCAGATTGAGGTGAATCACAAGCAGTTAGGCAAATATAAACTCTATTGCGAAGATGCCGATGCACTGCTTTTCTGCGACAACGATACCAACTCTGAACGTCTCTATGGCCGGCCCAACGTGTCGAAGTACACAAAAGACGGCATCAATAATTATATAATATCGGGCGGGAAAAAGACCTTTATCAATCCAAACCAAATAGGTACAAAAGCCTCCGCACAGTATGACCGGAAAGTCCCGGCAGGCGGCAGTATCAGCATACGACTGCGCTTCAGCGAACAAACAACGTTAGCACAGCCCTTTGCCGACTTCGACGACATCTGGAACAATCGTGTAAGTGAAGCTGACATGTTTTATGCTGATTTACAAAAGAATGTTACCGATCCTGAACTGTTGGCTATTCAGCGACAAGCCTACGCTGGTATGCTCTGGAGTAAGCAGTTTTACTACTATAACGTCAACGAATGGCTGAAAGGTGACCCTAAAATGCCGGTTCCCTTTCAAGGACGCGTTTATGCGAGGAATGAAAACTGGCGGCATATGTACACGGCCAACATCATATCTATGCCCGACAAGTGGGAATACCCCTGGTTTGCCGCCTGGGATTTGGCCTTCCACACCTTAACCCTGGCTCGGCTCGATGCCCACTTTGCAAAACGGCAATTAGCGGTTATCCTACGCGAATATTACATGCATCCCAACGGTCAGATTCCGGCTTACGAATGGAATTTTGGCGACGTAAACCCACCTGTTCATGCCTGGGCTACCTGGAAGGTATATGAAATCGACAAAGAACAAAACGGCATTGGTGACGTGAATTTTTTGGAGCGGGTGTTCCATAAACTGTTGCTTAATTTTACGTGGTGGGTTAACCGGAAAGATGTATCAGGCAATAATATATTCGGTGGCGGTTTCCTCGGATTGGATAATATCGGGGTTTTCGACCGAAGTCAACCCCTGCCTATGGGTGGTCGTATTGAGCAGGCCGATGGCACAGGCTGGATGGCGATGTACACGCTGAATATGTTGAGGATTGCGTGCGAAATTTCGCTTACCCGCCCCTCTTATCAGGACATGGCCAGCAAGTTTTTCGAGCACTTTCTGCATATCGCGTCGGCCATGAACAACCTTGGCAAGCAGAACATCAGTTTGTGGGACGAGGTTGATCAGTTCTATTACGATGTGCTGCACATGCCCGATCATAATGCCCGCTTGTTAAAAATTCGCTCGATGGTGGGACTTATTCCGCTTTTCGCCGTCGAAATTTTAGATGAGTCGCTGCTCTCAAAACTACCAGATTTTAAACGTCGGGTTGAGTGGGTACTTACAAACCGCCCCGATCTGGCATCGCTTGTTTCCCGCTGGCACGAGCCGGGTAAAGGCGAGACGCACTTACTAAGTTTGCTGCGTGGCCACCGAATGAAGATGATTCTGAAACGGATGTTCGACGAAACGGAGTTTTTATCGGATTATGGTATTCGGGCCTTGTCGAAATACCACGAAAAAACGCCGTATCAGTTTGAGTTGAATAGTGAGATTTTTCAGGTTCGTTACGTGGCAGCCGAGTCTGAAATGAGCATGTTCGGTGGTAATTCCAACTGGCGCGGACCGATTTGGTTTCCGGTTAATTTCCTATTGATTGACTCATTATTAAAGTTTTATCAATATTATGGTGATGATTTCGAGGTGGAATATCCAACTAACTCCGGTCAGATCATGAGTGTAAAAAAAGCGACGGTTTTGGTAGCCGAACGGCTCATTAATATTTTCCGACGCGATTCATCGGGACAAATACCGGCTTATGGAATCGATAAAAAAATGCAGGATGACCCTCATTTTAAGGGTCTCTATCTGTTTTACGAGTATTTCAACGGTGATAATGGCATGGGCCTTGGGGCCAACCATCAAACTGGCTGGACGGGCTTGATCGCTGACGTAATTGAGTACGTGTATAAGTATCGAACTCAGGAGGCTGCGCTGCTTAAATAAACGAAAAAAAGCCGGGCGCAACCCGGCTCTTTCCTTTAACATCATTTCAGTTCAACCTATCGTTACCCAGTTACCGGTTACGAAAACAGGAAGAGGTTCGTAAAATCAGTCATGCCGTCGGCAGTATTCTACTCAACACTACCGACTAAACTAGTAACCCAAGATACCCAATGTACAAGTAGGTAACGTTAAATTAAAGCATCTATAACTAACTAAAACGGGGCGGCCAATATTGGCCGCCCCGTTTTTATATACTGCCATACTGCTAGTTACAAGATCAATCCGCTCCGTCGCAGCATCGCTTTGGGCGATGGTTCACGTCCCCGGAATTTTTTGTAGAGTTCCATCGGCTTTTCACTACCACCTTTTTCCAGCACGTTCTTGCGGAAACTATCGGCGGCTGCTTTGTTTTCCAGTCCACCTTTTTCCTTAAAGAATTCAAAGGCATCAGCGTCTAGGACTTCGCTCCACTTGTAGCTGTAATATCCAGCCGAATAGCCGCCCGCAAAAATGTGCGAGAAAGCCGGACTGAATGCTATTCCATCAACATGCGGAAACAGGTTTGCTACCGAATCCACCCGGCTTTCCACCTGAGTAATGCTTTCGCCAGTGGGTTTTTGACCGTGATAGTACATATCCACTAACCCCAACCGCAGTTGACGCAGGTTAGCCATGCCCGCCAAGAAGTTCTGGCTAGCGCGTATTTTCTCAATCAGTTCGTTAGGAATTACCTCGCCTGTTTGGTAATGTTTGGCAAAAAGTTTGAGTGCTTCGGGATCATAGCACCAGTTTTCCATCACTTGTGAAGGCAGTTCAACGAAATCACGCGGAACACTCGTCCCACTCAGGCTTTCGTATTTTCCGTTAGCCAGCATGCCATGCAGTCCGTGGCCAAACTCGTGAAAGAGCGTTGTCACCTCATAGAAAGTCAGTAGCGAAGGCTTCGTGTCAGTGGGGCGAGTGAAATTGCAGACATTGACAATATGCGGCCGAATGTTCTGCCCATTTTCAATTTTCTGTCCCTGAATGTCATTCATCCAGGCACCACTGCGCTTACCCGCCCGAGGAAAATAGTCACCGTAGAAAACAGCTAGAAACTTACCGTCCTTATCAAACACATCGAATGTTTTGACTTCAGAATTATACACCGGAATATCGGTGCGCTCGGTAAACGTGACGCCATACAGTTTGTTAGCTACTGTAAATACGCCAGTCAAGACGTTCTCGAGTTTGAAGTACGGCTTCAACGTCTCGTCATCGAGATCATATTTTTCTTTCTTGAGTTTCTCGGCATAATAGCTATTGTCCCAGCTTTGCAGTTTCTCATCTGTAAAGCCGTGGGCTTTTGCGTAAGTCGTTAGCTCGGCAAGTTGGCGTTCGGCAGCAGGGCGGGCGTAGGTTACCAGTTCGTCTAAGAAACTTTGTACTTTGTTTTTCGAACCAGCCATGCTTTCCTCCAACACAAAATCGGCGTGGGTCTTGTAGCCCAGCAGATTAGACCGCTCATAACGCAAATTTACAATCTTGTTGATAGTAGCCGAGTTGTCATTTTTATCACCATGAAAACCACGCCCGTTAAAAGCCATAAACAGCTTTCTTCGCAACTCCCGGTTATCGGCATATTGCATGAAGGGTCCGTAGCTTGGCGCTTGCAAGGTAAACATCCAGCCTTCTTTACCTTTCTGCTTGGCCGTGGCTTTGGCGGCTTCACGGGCAAAATCAGGTAAACCGGCTAGCTCTTTCTCATCCGTCACGACCATCGTGTATTCGTTGGTTTCGTTCAGGACATTCTCGCCAAATTGCAGCGACAATTGTGAGAGTTCTTTGTCAATGGCCCGAAGACGCTCCTTACTTTTTTCGTCCAGATTGGCTCCATTACGAGCAAACCGTTTGTACGATTTCTCAAGTAGCATCGCACTTTCAGGATCTAATTTCAGGCTGGCACGCTGATCATATACAGTTTTTACCCGCGCAAATAATTTCGCATTCAACGTAATGTCGTTGCCATATTCACTCAGCATTGGCGACACTTCTTTCACAATTTTCTGGAGTTCGGGAGTTGTCTCAGAGCTGTTTAGATTAAACAACACCGATGTCACTTTACCTAGTAAATCACCCGAGCGTTCGAGAGCGACAATCGTGTTATCGAATGTTGGTTTGGCGGTATTGCTAACAATCGCATCAACGTCTTTACGACCCTGAGCCAGCCCATCTTTAAGCGCGGGCAGATAATCAGCGTTCTTGATTTTGTCGAATGGCGCCGTTTGATGCGGTGTCGTATACGAGGACAGAAATGGATTTTGGTTCATTTTGGGTTGTTGGGGTGAGGCCGGAGTCGCGGGCGACTGAGCCAGAGCCGTCGTAGCGAATAGGGCCAGTAACGCACTAGTTTGCTTGATTCGTTGATGGATTAACATACCAATTTGTAAAATGAGTTTCCGGGAAAAATACGAAACAAAGATAGATTTCGCAACGCTATGTTGATCATACGGTTGTACCGTATGTCGAGTGGCGCAAGCGCAATAAATACTGTAAGGCTACTACCCGTTATTTATTACTGAGTTTTTTCGTGGTATCGGTCCGGTTGGCTGATGCTATAAAAAAAATACTACTATAGCCTACTTCTGGCTTC
This sequence comes from Spirosoma flavum, assembly GCF_042686045.1. Lineage (NCBI taxonomy): Bacteria > Pseudomonadati > Bacteroidota > Cytophagia > Cytophagales > Cytophagaceae > Spirosoma > Spirosoma flavum. Next base: position 913,245 of record NZ_JBHUOM010000002.1, on the reverse strand, counting down.
TAGTTAGCCTAAACAAAAAACAGCCGACCAATGTAGTCGGCTGTTTGCTCATCTCCCTTCTTTATTTAATAACCATATGGTCCGTAACCTGACCCGCGATTGTTTCCATTGCCATATCCTCTATTATCACCACGCCCGGCTACGCGTTCGTAAGGCCGCATATGGTCGATAACCCGATCTCGTTGCTCTGGCCCAAGTACAGCCATCATATCGATAAACTGACGTTGCCGAGCCTGCCGAAAGAAATCCCGCTGGCGTGGGTCACGAGCATCAATGTTCTGCGCCTGTTGATTGAACCTGTCACGAATACGGCGGATTTCGCGCTCCTGACGACGAGTCAGATTTAGCTCGCGGTCCCACCAATCAAGATGACGGTCGAAGCGGGAATCGTCATAATCGTAGTTATAGTTCGGTTGACCGTATCCTGAACCTCCACGCTGATTTACTCCCGGCTGGTTATAGCCCGGTTGTTGGGGATACGTATTATTGGGTTGAGACGGATACCCATAGCGTTGAGCCAATGCACCGGTCGAGAGTAGGACAACCAGGGTTGCGGCTGTCATTAGTACTTTTTTCATGGTAGTGTTTTGTTTCAGGTTGTATTTGTCCCTTTGAACAGTCCACCATAGAATGGTTTAATTAATTCTTTAAATAAATCTAAAATATAAGCTAAATAGGGTTCGTGTTATTGTGTTTTAAACCCTCCAACGTCCTATTAATTATCTACAAATCAATTATTTCTTTACTTAAAGTTTGCGGCAATCGTCTCCAAATATTCTTCAATAGGTATCGAATTTCTGAGCGCCATCAGACCATTGCCCGCATTGCCAATTACAGTACGAAACTTCGTACTCTCCCCGGTAGCGAGACTAGCTATGACTTTTACAATATCCAATGGATTATCCTTGTGGCTGTCGTCGGCATTTTCAAAAAGGTATTTCACTTTATTGGTAATTTCATCGTAAGCCGTTATATCTGGATGTGAGTTCCAGGTGATGTTATTACCGAAATTATTGTCCGTTGAGCCGCCCTGTTCAACCAGCCGAAGGTCAATATTCAGCGGTTTTAACTCATAATACAAACCTTCTGTTAACCCCTCTAAAGCGAATTTAGACATGTTGTACAATGACCCGATTGGCACGGCAGTAGTCACCCCCATAAACGAGCTGATATTGATAAACATGCCCCCACCATTGGCCCGATAATGCGGCAAAAAAGCCCGGATAATATTAATTGGACCCCGTGTATTCACGGCAAATTGCCAGTCAATATCTTCTTCTTTGGCCAGTTCCAATGCGCCATAGGTACCCATACCGGCGTTATTGACCACCACGTCAATGTTGCCGAATGTATCAATCGCCTGTTGGGTGGCTGATTTTACCTGTTCAAGTTTTGTTACATCCAGTTTGATTAATTTAATAGTCGGGTAGGTTGTAAGTTCCGTCTCTTTTTCTGGTGTCCGCATGGTAGCAGCCACATTCCAGCCTTGTTCGGCAAAATATTTCGCGGTCAATTTTCCCAATCCGCTACTGGTTCCGGTAATAAAAATTGTTTTTGCCATTTCTGATCAGTTAAGATGCAAAGGTATCCGTCTAGTGATATAACTTTGTAACCAGTATAACAGAGTATACCAGATCACTTCATGGAAATAGATACGATTGCCAGAAACCAGACTCAAGAAATTCAGGCTTTACAAGACACGATTTACGTACTCGGCGGTAAATGGAGACTGCCCATCATTAATTCTATTTGCAATGGCAATAAGCGTTTTCGGGAAATTGAGCGAAGTATACCTGGTATCACAACGCGCATGCTGTCGAGAGAACTTAAGGATATGGAAGCAAATAAACTCATTACCAGAACGGTATATCCCGACACACCCGTTTTAGTGGAGTATGAATCTACTGATTATTGTAAAACGTTTAGTCCAATTATTCTGGCAATGATTGACTGGGGAATTGCTCACAGAAAGAAAGTAGCTGAATAAAATACCTGCCAAATTATCATCTGGAACTCACGGGAAATGCGTTATTTGCCATTTAGTCAAGAAACCTGTATTCCTTTACTTCTGGTACTGTGGTCATATATAAAGCGAAAGACTGGTTTGGGGCACTCAGACATTTCCAGACTAGTTATGTTATACAAGTACTGTTGCGCCGGGTGGCATTGGTGGGCGGCTATGGCTCCCTAATCACGCTTATTGACCAGCATTGGATCAGCGTCGATTTGCCAATTGATGGTACTTTTTTTTCGTTACTGGGTATTCTATTGAGTCTATTATTGGTCTTTAGAACCAACACAGCCTACGACCGCTTTTGGGAGGGGCGCAGACAATGGGGAATGCTGGTCAACAACAGCCGTAACTTTGCCGTGCTTATGGATTCTCTTTTACCAGTTGATGACAGCGCAAACCGGATTTTCTTTGCCGATACACTTTCCAATTTTGCGTTGGTGCTAAAGGGTCATTTACGAACAGGAATTGACGTTGCCGAACTTGAAGAAATGGAAGATGGGGAGCGGGAATCATTGTCACGGTATAAGCACGTTCCCAGCCGAATTGCCGCTTTGCTAATGCACCGTCTGCAAGTATTGAAACAACAACGCATCGTTAGCGATGGCGATTTGATTACCATTCGATCCTATCATCAGGCTTTTCTTGACATTACGGGCTCCTGCGAACGGATCAAAAACACACCAATTCCGTTTTCATACAGCTTCTTCATCAAGCTGTTCATTACCATGTATTTATTGCTAATGCCCTTTGTATTAGCTGAAACATACCAGTATTTCACAATCCTTGCGACTATGTTTGCTGCATATGCTTTATTGGGCGTAGAAATGATTGGCGACGAAATAGAAGAACCGTTTGGGTTAGACTGCAATGATTTGCCACTTAACCAGATTTCTCAGACGATTCGCCGGAACATGCATGAAATACTGACAGGCGAGTTTTCAGTTAGTTTGCCAGCCCAGCCGGAGGTCGCCGATTACCAGAAAGTCAACTAGCTTTTTCACCAAATCTGTACCTTCTAAAGGAATTTCAGTAATCTTGTTAAGGCCCGTTTGCTCTATACAACTATGGCTATTAGGGACGGGCTGCTGCTGGATTCCCTCAGTATTTATAATCTGGCAGCGCGTCCTGTTTTTCCAGGTTAATAACCCGCTCGTATTTTGCCCGGTCAAACTCACCTTCATTATTGGCGATAAAAATTGTAGCTACTGTATTTCCGATGATGTTCGTGATGGAGCGGGCTTCAGACATAAACCGGTCTACACCCAGCAGCAACGCCAGACCTTCCACCGGAATCACTTTTATGGCCGTCAGCGTACTGGCCAGCACAATGAAGCCGCTACCCGTTACGCCCGCAGCCCCTTTAGAGGTTATCATCAGAATACCGATAATGGTTAGCTCCTGTCCAATTGTGAGGTCGACGCCGAATACCTGCGCCAGAAAAACAGTTGCCATCACTAAATAAATGGTCGTGCCATCCAGGTTGAACGAGTAACCTGCCGGAATCACCAGCCCTACTACAGACCGTGAACAGCCGAGAGTTTCCAGTTTCTCCATTATCTGCGGCAATGCTGACTCCGACGACGACGTACCGAGTACAATCAGCAGTTCTTCTTTAATGAATTTCAATACGGCCCACAGACTGATTTTGTAGTAGCGAAGTATCAAATTGAGGATGATGAATATAAACAAAAACATACTGGCGTACACTGTCCCCATTAGCTTGGCTAAGGGCAGCAGAGTACTAAGACCGTATTTTCCGATTGTAAACGCCATGCCGCCGAATGCGCCCAGCGGGGCAAGGATCATAACCACACCCAGAATATTGAAAAATACTTTTGATAGTCGCTCGAAGGTCTGAATCAGTGGTTTACCCATGTCGCCCATCCGCGTAAGGCCAACACCAAACAGAATCGAGAATACGAGTACTTGCAAAATATCACCATCGGCAAACGCTTTGACCGCATTACTTGGCACGATGTGCATGAAAAACTCGGTCCAGTCCATACCCGCTCCCTGCTCCGTATATTTACTGATGTCTCCCCCCTTCACGGCAGCCGTTTGTACACCAGCGCCTGGCCGGATAACATTAGCTAATAGTAGACCAATGGCCAGTGCGCCAGTTGTTACAATTTCAAAATAGAGAAGCGCCTTTCCTCCCACCCGGCCAACCTTTTTCAGATCGCCCATATTACTAATACCCAACACAATAGTCAGGAAAATAATAGGCGCAATAACCATCTTAATCAGATTGATAAAGAGGTCGCCCAACGGTTTGAGTTTTGCGGCTGTTTCGGGGAAGAAATATCCCGTCAAAATGCCCAGCGTAATAGCAATCAGAACGCGGACAGTGAGGTTATTGAGGAGTTTCATTGGTGGCAAGATACTGTAAAATGAAGAATGTATAATGGAGGTTGTACCGATTTTCCATTATACATTTCTCATTTTGTCTTATACAATATGGCCCTGTACTACCTGATGCTTTATTTCGTGGATGCGATCATTGAAATTCAAGCTGAGAAAATCCATGTTTGGGACTAGAATAGCCTCGAGTAAATCCTTTACGGGTCCGTCGTGCGGAATTCGTCTGCCAGTAGCCACACTAATGTACTTGGACGTAACCCAGAGGACATTTTTGAGATGCGTTTTTCCGTCGTCGGTCATCACATATTCCGTCACGGTGGTATCTTCATTCACATAAATCAGCCTCGACAATATGCGTACCCACTCGCTCACTTTAGCAGGCCGGACGTAAGCAATCTGATGCTGATAGACTACCCAGCTTGTTTTTAACTCCTGAAATAACTGGCCTGGGTTGAAGTCGTACAGTTTGGCAACCTGATCTTCACGGGCATTAAAATAATAATCGAAATACTTAGCGTTATTTAGGTGCTGCAACGGGTCGCAGTCCTGAAAGCGAATAATTACCCGCGATTCGGTTTCGGTTGGATAGCTGCGGTTAGGATCACGTTTGAACATGTCTGACTTCCACCAGCAACCCGGTGGAATTTATGGGATTAAACTAATTTTAAGGCTTCTGTTTGCTGACTAGCTTAAAACAAGGCATGTCAACAATCTTACGTCAATTTGTTCAATCAGACGAATCCCACCAGACTGCCCGCCGAAGCGGAGTGGTTCAGACTTTTTGTGCAATATTTACGTTAGTACAACAAAATTGCCGTTTTATTTCAACTCCTAAGCACTTATGAAAGTTATGCGTTATGTATTTTCTATGGTCGCGTTGTTCATCAGCCTGACCGCCTTTGCTCCTACTGATGACTCAGAGGCCGTAGTAGGAACCTGGCTAAACGGCACAAAGAAAGGGCACGTTCAGATTTATAAACAGGGTGGCACCTACTTTGGTAAACTCATCTGGTTAGGCCAGCCTACCGATCCAGCCACTGGAAAGCCCAGAACAGACGAAAAAAACGCCGATCATTCCAAGCGGTCGCGGCCATTAATGAACATGCTCTTAATGTATAACTTTAAGTACGATGGGGGCAATGTATGGAGTGACGGCAAAATTTATAACCCCGAAGACGGAAAAGAATACAATTGCAAAATGACACTTAAAGATCCTAATACACTCGATGTGCGTGGGTATGTAGGCATCTCACTCTTTGGCAAAACCCAAACTTGGACACGCATAAAATGAGCTAGCTGAGTTGTAGGCTATCGGCCAGCACTCGCGTCTGTTCTCGGCGATGGCTTATCGGCTACTGTTCTGAACGAACGTGGTTATCCAAAAAAGCTTTGGTTCGGCGATGTAGCCTTACAAGGACTATACTTTTTGGGGTTTTCTATCCCTTTAACTGGTGTTCTCTATCACCTCAATATTGATTCGGAACGTATTGCAAATCAACTTGCCAAAAACAATTCTGTCCCGTCATAGTTATATTTATGTAATCAAGGTGATTACGATCATTCAACGTTATAAACACTACGATCATGAACGAGACAACTGTAAAAGGTGGCTGGAACGAATTAAAAGGTAAAATCAAACAAGCCTACGGCGACCTGACCGACGATGACCTGACCTATCAGGAAGGACAGGAAGATGAAATGTGGGGTAAAGTTCAGCAGAAAACTGGAAAAACGAAAGACGAAATACACAAAGCAATTGCCGATATATAGGTAACATAGAGTAAGGCATACAAAAAAAGCCAGCACCAATTGGTGCCGGCTTTTTTTGTCGTAAACCATTTTAAATGACTGGCTCCCAACCTTTCTCGTACTGTCTGCTCCACAATTTCATGGCTTCGGAGTCGTGAATGTGGCCGTTTTTCGGATCGACCGAAAATGATTTATTCGTCCGATAAGCGATATTAGCCAGATGACAAAGCAGTGTGCTTTTGGCTCCATCGTCGATAGTAGAAGCCTGTTTGGCTTTACCCCGGATAGCCTCAAAGAAATTCATCATGTGTCGAGTTGTCATATCGCCACCGCCCCCTAAGGCAGTGCCCGCTTCCGACCCCTTCGACTTACTATCTTTAATCACTTTGCCATCCCGCCCGAAAAGCGTATAGCCATCCCGGTCAACATATACGTTGCCGTTGGTTCCGTAAATAATGGTTCCTCTATCGCTACCAAACGTCTTATGGCCGTTCCGACTATTGCCATCCCATTTGATGATTTTGTTACCCGGAAAGCGAAAAGTAGCGTCCATCGTATCGTAAACGGCCCAACCATCTTCCGGAAAATACCGCTTGGCAGCCTCTACCGTTACATATTCTGGAAACTCAACCTGCAACGCCCACCGGGCCATGTCCAGTTCGTGGGTAGCATTGTTTCCTGCTTCGGCCGTTCCGTACTGCCAGCCGTACCAGTGCCAGTTATAATCCCAAGTGTCGTGGGTATACGGTGTGCGTGGGGCCGGGCCCTGAAATAACTCCCAATCCAACCCCTCAGGCACGACTGCTTTCTTCGGAACAGGCACGTCACCCCGTGCATTGGCATAAAAAGCAATAGCCTTGTAAGGCTTACCGATTACGCCATTGTGGATCTGGTTAATAATATCAATAGACTCCAACGAGGATCGCTGCTGGTTACCCATTTGAATTATTTTGCCGGATTTCTTCTGAATTTCGACCAGAATTTCACCTTCGCGGGGATTGTGGCTACAGGGCTTTTCGACGTATACGTGCTTACCTCCCTGTACGGCAAGCCAGGTTCCCGGCGCGTGCCAGTGATCAGGGGTTGCATTAATCAGCACATCGACATTCTTATCGGCAATAACCTTACGAATATCGTTTTCCATCTTAGGCGTATACGAAATATGCTTCGAAAATTTTTGAACCGCCGACTCCCGCTGCTTTTTCATAACGTCGCACAGATACACCAGTTCGACGTTGCTTTCTTTTTTCGAAATCGGCTCATAATAAGCGCTCAATCGCCGACCAAGTCCGGCAATAGCGACGTTCAGCCGTTCGTTAGCACCAATTATTTTGGCGTAACTTTTGGCCGACATCCCATTTGCCAGTCCGCCGAATGTAACGCCCGCAGTGCCTAAGGCCGCTTTTTTGATAAAATCTCTTCGAGAATTTTCCATTGAATACAGAATGCTTAAGGAATTTATTAGTCAGAGCAGGTTGGTAATGCACACATACCCTGACACAACGAAGAAGGGAAAATAAAAAACATTATGCCTTGCGTTTGCCCTGCTTTGAGGCATCACAAATGCCCTTAAAATAACCCACCGATTCAGCAATGCCTGCTAAGGGATCTTTCATGTCTTTTTCATATTCCAGGCTGCAACAGCCATCGTATTTTACTTTACGCAACATGGTCACGAATGCCGGTATGTCAATTACTCCCCGTCCTAACTCACAGGTAGTTCCTTCTTTAGTAGCCGCAGTGACGTTTTTTAGATGGATATCAAAAATTCGTTTGGCATATTTTTCCAGATCAGCAATTGGATCATCTCCATACCGCTTATCGTGACCCATATCGAAGCAAAGTCCAATTCGTGGGTCTAGCTCTTTAACCGCACTGTACACCGATGTGGCACTTGGAAACAATTTAATGTCCGGTCCGTGATTATGAATCGCGTAGCGAATATTAAACTCTTTCACTTTTTTATCGATATACGGCAAGTCTTCAGGGTTAGGAATGCCTATTATCATGTTTACACCAACACGCCGGGCGTAATCGAATCCGTTATCGATCTCCTGCTGCGTTTTCATATAAATCGGTCCCACAGCATACCCCGTGACACCCGACTGTTTTAGCTTTTCATGAAAAGCAGTAATTTGTTCGGCAGTACTAGCATAAGGAAGATGAAAATCCTTGATACACAAATAGTGTACGCTCGTTTTCCGCATCATCTCAAGCGATTGGTCAAGGTTAAAATTGACAAAGCTATAACCCGCCATGCCTAATTTAAACAAGTCCTCGTTGGCGGAGACGTGAGTTTCAGGTGTGTTGGCAGTAGCTAATACCGGGCTCATGCCAGACAAAGCCATGCAGCCGCCTGCATTTTTCAGAAACGATCGTCGTGTGGTCATACCTACTGACTGGTAAACGTTGTTGTTATCTGTATTAAAAACAGTTTTGGCCCTTTTCTACTGACAACGTCGCTAATCAATCCACTTGAGAAACCACCACCGTACCTTAAGGTTGCCCAATACTGCTGTATAGACTATTGCATAAGCCCAGCAACTAAAACCCGTTTTGACAGGCCAAACGTTAGTTTACGACTATTTCCTCCGCTCTATAAACGTGTCCTACCGTTCATCCTAGTTTTCGGTAAACCACTGTAAAACCCATTGGTAATTTATTCGTTTATTCGTAACTATACGCTTAGTTTTTGGATCACCCAACTAACCGTATATTTATGCGTAACACTATTACACGAGCGGGTACGCTGGCCGTTGCTTTATTAGTCGGCAACCTGACCTTCTCGTCTGCTCAGGACAAGTCAGCGGCTGTTGCCGTTCCGGAAGGTATTACAAAAGGTGCGTCTGTTGAAGGCATTACTGAGTACAATCTCAAGAATGGCCTCAAAGTTTTGCTCTTCCCCGACCCATCGAAACCCACTATTACGGTCAATATCACTTACTTAGTGGGTTCCCGGCATGAAGGGCTGGGCGAAACAGGTATGGCCCACTTGCTGGAGCACATGGTCTTTAAAGGTTCGACCAAGCACACCAACATCCCACAGGAATTGACCTCACACGGTGCCCGTCCCAATGGCACTACCTGGCTCGACCGCACAAATTACTTCGAGACGTTTTCGGCAACCGATGAAAACCTGAAGTGGGCACTCGATCTGGAATCAGACCGGATGGTGAACTCGTTCATTAAGAAAGAAGATCTAGCAACGGAGTTTTCTGTCGTTCGAAACGAGTTTGAAATGGGCGAAAACTCCCCCCAGAATGTACTGAATGAGCGCGTTGTCTCTTCGGCTTATCTGTGGCATAACTACGGTAATTCGACTATCGGCAACCGCTCCGACATCGAAAAAGTACCTATCGATAATCTTCAGGCATTTTACAGGAAATTCTACCAGCCCGACAATGCTGTTCTGGTAGTGGCTGGTAAAATTGACGAAGCCAAAACCTTGGCACTGATCAACCAGTATTTCGGTGCTGTTGCTCGTCCAGCGCGGGTTTTGCAGCCAACCTATGGCCAGGAACCCGTACAGGATGGAGAGCGCCAAGTGACGCTCCGGCGTGTGGGTGATACGAAAGTAGTGTCGGCTCTGTACCACATTATGCCCGGTTCGCACCCCGACTATCCCACGATGGATGTTGTGATCGAATTATTGACCAACGAGCCGTCTGGCCGATTATATAAATCCCTGGTAGAGACGAAGAAAGCCTCACAACAGTATGGCTATTCGTTCACGACCAAAGATCCTGGTTATGTGTACTTTGCGGCTGAAATGCTGAAAGAGAAATCGCTGGACGATGCAAAAAAAGCACTGTTATCAACGCTGGACTCTGTTGCTATCACAACCCCGTCGAAAGAAGAAATTGACCGCGCTAAAGCCAAATTACTGAAAGACGTTGAACTGAATTTCAAAAGTGCCGAGCGCGTTGGTCTGGCCATGAGCGAATATATTGCTACGGGTGATTGGCGGCTGGGTTTCCTCTATCGTGACGCGCTCGAAAAAGTTTCACCAGCCGATGTAAAGCGCGTAGCCGATTACTATTTCAAACCGTCGAACCGTACCGTTGGCGTATTCATCCCGGAGCAAACTCCCGACCGGGTCGATGTACCACAGGCACCTGATGTGATGGCAATGGTAAAGGATTACAAAGGCCGGGCACTGGTTGCCCAAGGCGAAGCTTTCGATCCGTCGCCAGCCAACATCGACGGTCGTACCCGCCGTTCGGAACAGCCCAATACCATTGAATTGGCGTTATTGCCCAAGTCAACACGGGGCAATGAGGTAAATGCCCGCCTGACGCTTCGCTATGGTGATCAGAAAAGCCTGATGAATAAGAGCGCCATTTCGGTCTTTACCGCGTCGATGCTTGATAGAGGTACTACAACCCGTAGCCGTCAGCAAATCAAGGATGAATTAGATAAATTGAAGGCGCAGGTTAGCGTATCTGGCGGAGGCAATCAAGTGAATGTGACCGTCAAGACGACTAAAGAGAACCTGCCAGCAGTGCTACGAGTTGTGGGCGATATGATTAAACATCCGGCTTTCAATGCCAATGAGTTTGAAAAACTGAAACAGGAACAATTGGCGCAGATTGAATCGCAACGTTCTGAACCACAGTCACTGGCATTCACAGCATTTCAGCGACAGATGAATCCGTATCCGAAAGAGGATGTTCGTTATACCTCCACACCCGATGAAGATGTGGCCGACGTAAACGCCCTTAAACTGGACGATTTAAAGCAATTTCACAAGGATTTTTATGGTGCACAAAATGCAACGCTGGCTATCGTTGGCGACTTCGAAGAGACGCCCATTCGGAAGGTAGTTACTGACGAATTAGGCACCTGGAAAGCTAAGAAGCCATTTAGCCGGTTGGTTTCGGTCTACAACGATATTAAACCAACACCCCAATCTCTAGAGGCTCCCGATAAAGCCAATGCGTTTATGGTTGCGGCTGTCAATCTGCCTCTGCGCGATGATGACCCCGACTACCCCGCTTTGGTACTTGGCAACTACATGCTGGGCGGTGGCTTCCTGAACTCACGGTTAGCCGTTCGTATTCGTCAGAAAGAAGGTATCAGTTATGGCGTTGGTTCGCAGTTACAGGCTAACCCACTCGATAAAACTGGTATGTTTATGACCTACGCCATCTACAATCCGGAGAATGCCGAGCGGCTGGAAAAAGCCTTCCGTGAGGAGATGGATAAAGTAGTGAAAGACGGATTTACAGCCGACGAGATTAATGCGGCCCGTTCGGGTTTGTTGCAATCGCGGATGGTGTCACGAGCACAGGACCCCTCGCTGGCCGGTACACTCAATAACTATTTGTATCTGAACCGGACGCTCGATTGGGATGCCGATTTCGAAAAGAAAATGGCATCTCTAACGCCCGAACAGGTCAATGCCGCGATGAAGAAGCATATCGACCCGTCGAAAATTTCGATTATTAAGGCTGGTGACTTCGCCAAAGCAGCTAAGAAAGTCTCTGAAAAACAACCGGCATCGTCGGTGAGTGGCGGCAAAAAGAATTAATAGAAAAAGAATTAGTAATTGATTGACCTGTTCTTGTTATTTCCTTATGCCGGATAAACAAGAACAGGTCTTTTTTTGTACATTTAAACTATAAATGTCGTTATCAACCTAAAAAATGCGTTTACCTATGAAAAAGGGATTGGTACTCTTCTTATTTGGGCTACTGACGCTGCCGGGTTTGGCGCAGGACCGGATCGTTTTGCTTCGTGACACAACCCGACTGAACTTATCACTTGCTGATTTAACGAAGAAATACTCACCTGCTATTGCTCGCGTTGCTGGTGAACAAGGTGTTTTCGCCCGACAGGGGAAACTATTTTTTGATACAATCAACGCCAGAAGTCAACAGTTTTTCACCTTCATCGAACGTAATAAAAAACGGTTGCCGATGTCGGGTATCATGGTGCAAACGGAGGAATTCATTCGGCTTGACGGCACGTATGACCGAGTCTTTTGCGAATTTTCAGGCAGCGAACTAACCGATCAACAGGAAGGTCAACTGTTGCAGTTCGTTGCCGAGTGGTACGGTCAGCATCCATTTCCGATAAAAACTAAAACTGGTTTCCGGCAGAAGGGAATGACCGTTTTGGGTTCCATTCCGCAGAAACGTACCGTTCGGCGCGGATCGGGAATCATCAGCACCGTAGAAGCGGCTAAGCAAACTACTCGACCCGACACAGTAACGATGCTGGCCCTCAATCAACTGGAACTAGTTAACATACCCGAAGTTGTGTATCGGTTCCCCAAATTGGAAGAAATAGACTTATCGAAGAATGACCTGCATCAACTACCGGCTAGACTGACAGCCGACATTCGCACCTTAAAGCGACTCAGTATACTTTATAATGCCATTCCTAATGACAGTGTATTCATTACTCGCAATAAACACTTGCGGTCCCTTAATCTGCAAGGTAACAAGCTAACGCGAATCCCGTCATCTGTCCGTCAGAATCGCCGACTCGAAAGCTTATGGCTGGGTAATAATAAATTGACAAGTATTGACATCAAAACACTGCGTCGTTTGCACCGATTAAGCGACTTGAATCTTTACAACGCGGGATTAACTCAATTACCCAAAAACATCGGGCGGTTAAAGCACGTGAAGGTGCTGGATTTATACTACAACAAACTCACTGAACTCCCCCGCCAGCTAGGGCGGATGAAACGATTAGAACAATTGGCCATTGCTCACAATGACCTACATGAATTACCGGCGTCACTGGCAAAGTTAAACCACTTGCAAGTCTTGTTTGCTCATCATAACCGGATTAGTCAATTGCCCACCGACTTCCAGGAGTTACGACAGCTGCGCGTGTTGGATATAGGTTACAACTGGCTTAACAGGGCTCCAGCTGTGCTTGGAGCAATGCCAGCCTTAGAAGAACTCGACTTAAATAATAACAATTTACGGGAGTTTCCAGCCGTGTTAACATCGATTAAGAATCTGAAAAAAGTGTATATGGGTAGTAATCCCCTCTTTGGTGAAGAAGCCATGAACAGCCCATACGCGAATCAAATTAAACTGCTGGAATCAAACAACGTAAAAGTCACGTACTGATCTGGTTAATACTTTTCTCAGAATTTTCATAATCAATCTCATAAATAGCGAAAAAACGGCCAAGTAAAGGAGAAAAATACAAGTTGTTGATGTTACCTTGACATTAACGAATTAGTTAGTATGCAAGTCATTACGTCTCCTGCCACAAGTACTCCAAACCGCGCTACACTCTGGGGTAATTTAATTTCAGTATATATACTGTGGGGGTCAACTTACCTGTTCATTCATTTCATGACCGAACAGATGCCCCCTCTGTATATGGTCTCCATTCGTTATTTGATTGCTGGGTCTATTCTGTACGGCTACGCCCGACTAACCGGCACGCCTAGCCCAACGCGTCTCGAATGGCGGTCAGCAGGCATCATCGGTGTGTTGTTGCTGACGATTGCCAACGGTTGCCTTTCGGTGGGACTTCAATACATTCCAAGCGGTATGGCGGCTTTACTAGGCGGATTACTACCGGTTTATCTACTTACGCTTAACTGGATTTCCTTTGGCCGAAAACGCCCCAGCAACTTGGCTCTGGCTGGCTTAACCGTTGGCCTGATTGGTATTTACTTACTCATCAAACCCGATAAGTTACAGGGTACGGGCGGCATCGACGCCAAACTAATTGGCGTGGGACTGATTGCATTCGGCAACTTTGCCTGGGCTATCGGTACTCTGCTGACTCCCCGACTTACGTTGCCGGCAGGCGCTATTTCGAGCGGCATTCAGATGATTGTGGGTGGCATTGCTACCTTGGTTCTTAGCTTGATACTAGAGCCGGTTACGCCCTGGAGTATTCTGGATGCTCCACCCAAAGCCATCGGCTCAATGATTTATCTGGTCATTTTCGGCAGTATTATTGGTTTTTCGTCCTACTCCTGGCTAGCTCGAAATGCTTCCCCCCAATTATTATCCACGTATGCGTTTGTAAACCCCGTTGTAGCCATGTTACTAGGCACTATGTTTGCCGGAGAAGTCTTTTCAAGCCAGTCATTTATGGGTGCCATCGTGGCGCTGGTGGGTGTGGTATTAATTACACTGGGAAGAAAATGATTTATACTTAACGATGCGTACTGTCGCCATTCTGCTTTTCAACGAAATTGAGGTTTTAGACTTTGCCGGACCCTTCGAAGTTTTTGGGGTTACGGGTAAACAAGCAGGCCAAGAACCACCATTTCTTGTCTTTACAGTCGCCGAACGCGGGCCTATATTTGCCCGTAATGGTCTATGCATCACACCAACCTACTTACTCAACGATCACCCGAAAGCAAACATCGTTGTCGTACCGGGCGGAGGTGGGATTCATTCCGATGGTACACCCTACGGCTCCCGACGCGAAATGGATAACGCGGTTGTTTTGAACTGGATTCGGCGCTCTAATGAAAGCGCCGAATTAGTGTTGTCCGTGTGTACGGGGGCTCTCTTATTGGCTAAAGCTGGCTTGCTGGAAAACTTATCGGCCACAACTCACTATTCAGCGGCTAATAGTCTCGCTCAGATGGCTCCGCAAACAACCGTTCTGCCAGCCGAACGATACATTGATAACGGCAGAATTATCACATCCGCAGGCATTTCGGCAGGTATTGACATGTCGCTTTACGTTGTCAGTAAACTACTCGGCAAGCCCGTAGCCGACGAAACAGCGCGGTATATGCAGTATGATTACTGGAAATAAGTGTTGGTATCGGCAGACCTACAATTTACCTTCTCCAACCAACACCAACACTATTTACGATCAAACCGGTGGAGGACTTATGCTCGTCCAACCACCATCGACAACCAGACTTTGACCCGTGATATGACGAGATGCGGGAGAAACCAGAAATAAGGCGGCATTGGCAATATCCTCTACCGTAGCCGGGCGGCCCATCGGTGTAATACGTGACCAAATGGGTATGTAAGTTGGGTCATCTAACGTGCGTTCGGTGAGCGTTGCCCCCGGTGCAATTGCGTTAACGGTGATGCCGAGGGGCGAAAAATCAATGACCAACTGCTTAGCCAGCATCTCCAGACCCGCTTTGGTCATACTATAAACAGGCAAGCCCGGATGCGCCTGATGCCCCACCACTGACGACATGAACAATACACTGCCGCCCCGCCCCTGCTCCCGCATTTGGCGAGCAGAAATCTGCGCCAGAAAAAAGCTTCCCCGCAGATTAACATTTACAATTTTTTGAAAAGCGTCTGGCGTAGTCGTGAATATGTCGCCAAAAATGGTAATTCCCGCATTGGCAATGGCAATATCCAGCGATCCAAATGTATTGACAGCGGTATCGACCAGCTGCTGAATAAATGTCACATCGGATGCATCGCCGGGGCAAGCCTGACAGTTACCACCCTGCTCACGAATAGCATCGGCAGCGTTATGGGCCAACTCTTTATCATAATCGTTGAGCAGTACATTGGCTCCCTGTTGCGCAAGCGAACGGGCTATAGCAAAGCCGATTCCAATTCCGGCTCCAGTAATAAGGACCGTTTGGTTTTTAAAATCAATCATTAAAAGGTCGTTTTCCTAAGAATCAGTTTCTCTTAACCACCACTATAATAGCGAAAGCTACCTTTAGTGCGAATCCCGTTTTACTTCACTGCCGGAACCACCCTTCAGAAAATCAAAATCCGCGCCTTCGTGAGCCTGGGTCACATGGCGAATGTAGAGATTAACATAACCGCGTTCATACCCTAAATCAATCGGTTTAAAATGAACCAGTCGTCCGGCTAATTCCTGATCCGACACGTGTAAATGCAGGCTTCGATTTTCAACGTCGAGTGTAATGAGATCGCCGTTCTGCACCAGGGCCAGATTGCCGCCGACGGCTGCTTCGGGCGATACGTGCAGGATAACCGTACCAAAGCCGGTGCCACTCATGCGCCCATCCGAAATACGCACCATATCGTGAACGTTTTGCGCCAGAATCTTAGCTGGTAACTGCATGTTTCCCACTTCTGGCATTCCCGGATAGCCCTTTGGCCCAACGTTTTTCAGGACAAGTACGCACGTTGGATCAACGTCCAGATTCGGGTCGTCGATGCGGGCTTTATAATCGTCAATATTTTCGAAGACAACCGCCCGACCTGTGTGTTGCATTAGGTGGGGTGATGCGGCTGACGGCTTCATTACGGCTCCATTCGGGCAGAGATTGCCCCGCAAAACCGCAACGCCCGACTCGGGTTTAAACGGTTTTTCAACTGATGCAATCACATCTGAGTCATAGCATTGAGCATTGGCACAATTATCGCCTATAGACAGACCGTTAACCGTAAGCGCATCATTGTGTAACACATTACGCAATTCGCGAATAATAGCGGGCAGGCCACCGGCATAAAACAAATCCTCGACAAAGTGTTCGCCAGATGGCTGCAGATTAGCTAACAGCGGAATTTTAGCGGATAGCGTGTCGAAATCATCCAGCGATAAATCAACGCCCACACGCCCGGCGATAGCCGTTAGGTGCAGAATAAAATTAGTGGAACCACCAAGGGCGGCATTCACCATAATCGCGTTTTCAAAGGCTTGCCGGGTTAGAATCTGAGATGGCTTGGTCCCTTCACGAACTAATTCGACCATGCGAACGCCGGTCATGTGAGCCAATACTTTTCGGCGCGAATCAGCCGCAGGAATCGTGGCATTATCCGGTAAAGCCAAACCCAATGACTCTACCATGGCGGCCATCGTACTGGCGGTGCCCATTACGGCGCAGTGTCCCTGACTACGGGCCATACTGGCTTCGGCAGCCACGAAATCGGCCTGACTCATCTCGCCCATTTTGAAGGCTTCGGCAAAACGCCATAGGTCCGACGTACCAATTTTTCGCCCCTGAAACCGTCCGGCCAGCATCGGACCACCCGATACTACCATCGTGGGAATATCTACGCTACACGCGCCCATTACGAGCGAAGGAGTGGTTTTATCGCAGCCGCACATCAGAATAACACCATCAATTGAGTTACCCCGGATGCTTTCCTCAACGTCCATACTGGCGAGGTTGCGGAACAGCATCGCTGTGGGTTTTATCTGACATTCGCCGAGTGACATCACCGGAAACTCCAGCGGAAAACCACCGGCTTCCCAAACACCCCGTTTAATGGCTTCGGCCAGTTCGCGAAAGTGCGCGTTGCAGGGCGTCAACTCCGACCATGTATTGCAAATGCCGATAACGGGTTTACCCTCAAATTCATGATGAGGGAAACCCTGATTTTTCATCCAGGCACGGTAAATAAAGCCGTCTTTTCCGGTGCGGCCAAACCAATCTTGGGAGCGTAATGGCATTTTTAGTGAACAGTTAACTGTACCTAGTAAAGAGTATAAGTAGTCGTTTTTTACTGTTAAAATCTGGCTAGGCAAATAGAGCGCAACTTGGCCCTTAATCTTTTGACCGTCAGTTTGTTCTCAAGTTAAATAGCATAAATGTACTGCTCAGTACCAACAAATTTTTCACAAAATACTGATTATCAGCACACTAATTAACAACCACTATCGTTATAAATAAAGTACCATCCTGATTGAGTTTTGTTAAAACGAGTTGGATTTCCCTTACTGATGGCCTTTATTCGTCCGGCTGTCACCGTTGCGGCCAAGTTAATTGCCCCAACCCTTAGTTTGTCTGCGCTTCCCAATTTTCACCTACTTAAAGCCAGTGCAGTAACCCAGTCCGATGCGACGGCCCTACTGAACCATCGGTTAGATGCATCAGCTGTTCTTAAGTCCGTTTCTCTCCCATTACCCGAATTACCGCTACTCGACGTTGATTTCTGTGGCGAGTGTTTACCTCTCGACCAAACGGATGTCGTTGATCGCTGGAAGCATGTTTTTACCCTGTTTCGTACACATGCCAGTGATATTGGCAACCTTCGCCAGCGAGCCGATACTTTTTTCCCAATTATCGACCCTATTCTGGAGAAATACGACATTCCTGCTGATTTCCGCTACGTACCGCTGGCCGAAAGTGCCCTACGCCCCAAAGCCGTTTCACGAGCGGGAGCAGCCGGTTACTGGCAACTAATGCCCGGCACCGCCCGCTCGTTGGGACTTAAAGTAGGCGGCCGAACCGACGAGCGGTTTAACGTTCAGAAAGCTACCGAAGCTGCCTGTCGCTATTTACGCTCATTGTATACTCAGTTGGGGTCCTGGTCGTTGGTTGCGGCAGCTTACAATGCCGGGCCGGGCTACTTAAAAAATCAACTCAAACGACACGAAAACCGGGACTACTACCAGATGAATCTTCCGCGCGAAACTCGGTATTATCTCTACCGCATATTGCTCTATAAAGAGATGATGTCGCGTCCTGACGATTATTCCTCGTTTTTGTCACCCGCTCCCGTTGAGCAAACGGCATTCCGACTAGTTGACCGTATTGGTCTGAGACCTATAAGTTAGTAAGAAAACCCGTTGAAGAGACGGGATTAGACCAACCGAATGCCCGTCTCTTCAATGACAATTTTTCGCTCCCGGTAGAGCGTACCGATGGCTTTCTTAAACGTTTTCTTACTCATTTCCAACGCACTATAAATCACATCGGGGGGGGTACTGTCCGTTAGCGGCAAAAACCCGTTCTCAGCTTTAAGTGTTGCCATGATGCGCCGGGCATTAGGCTCAACATTCTCAAAGCCAGTCCGTTGTAGGCTTACATCAACGAGGCCATCATCGCGAACGTGCTTGATATAGCCAATGAGTAGATCGCCGGTTCGGACGGTGCGAAAGATAGCATTGGCATAAACCAATCCCTTGTAACGGTCATTGATAATAACATTTACGCCGAGGTCGGTTAGTTCACAGGCCAGCAGTTGCACTTCTTCACCTACCTCCAGGTCGCTCACGTCATCATCCAAAAACCGGTTTACTTTGCTCGACCCTACTAACCGATTTGTACTCTCATCCAAATACATGAACACCACGTACCACTGACCAACTTCCATTGGCTGTGCCTGCTCGCGATGCGGCACAAACAGGTCTTTTTCCAGTCCCCAGTCTAGAAATGCCCCAGCACTGGTAACGGCAACAACCTGCAAGCTGGCAAACTCATCGCGATGAACGGCGGGCGTTAGCGTTGTAGCAATGGGTCGGTCTTCAGAGTCCGTATAAACGAACACGTCAATCTCATCGTCAACGGCAAGCGTAGTGGGTACGTATTTATTGGGCAGCAGTATGTCGTTACTAAAGTCCTGCGTTTGTCTGTCCGACAGGTCGCCGAGGAAAAAACCAACGCTGGTTTCGCGCAGGGCGGTTAAAGTATTTATTCGTCCAATATGAATCATAAGCAGTTGCAAACTCGGCAAGAAACAAACAGCCGGGTTATGTGCGGAACAAAGGTCGTTTTTTTATGCTGACGTAACGTCCATTTCTACTGACAGATTTCGCTGGTCAACCTAAATTTTGGCGAAATTAGGGCGTTCTTCAACTATTTTTTTTAGCTTTAACCGATTTAGGCAGCCCAAAAACAGAAGCAAAATCAGTATCGCTCTCACAAGATAAACCCTAATCGCCGAAATCAGTTATTAATCTATATCCGGCAGGGAATTCCAGCCGGCTTATCTTCCAGCGCCTGAATGCAGCCTGATACTACTAAATCTACCGATTCTGCTTCTGGTCGGCCTATTGTAACGCGTCGACTTGATAGCTTTTTTCTAAGCCTAGCCGATGTAGCCGCTTTTATCGGCCGGTTCTTCCGGGAGGCTGTCCTACCACCTTACGAATTCAAAGAAATTGTTCGGCAATGCTACGAAGTAGGGTATCGGTCGCTACTACTAATTTCAACGACGGGCTTCATTACAGGTATTGTTTTTACGAACCAGTCGCGCCCTTCACTATCCGAGTTTGGGGCCTCCTCCTGGTTGCCATCGTTGATCGCCATTGCTATTGTTCGGGCATTGGGACCACTGGTAACGGCTCTGATTGCCGCCGGCAAGGTAGGATCAAGTATAGGGGCGGAGTTAGGATCAATGAACGTAACGGAACAGATTGACGCAATGGAAGTGTCAGGTACGAATCCGTTCAAATTTCTGGTCGTTAGCCGGGTGTTGGCCACCTCGATCACGATACCGATTCTGACGATGTACACCATTTTCGTAGCCTTGATGGGTGCCTACATCAATGTCAACCTGAATGAACAAACCAGTTTTACATCGTTTATCCAGGAAGTATTCGGAGCGATTTCATACGTTGACATTTTTGCGTCAATCACTAAATCAATTGTCTTTGGGTTCACCATCGGCATGGTTGGCTGTTACAAAGGATACCATTCATCAAAAGGTACAGAGGGCGTCGGTAAGGCGGCTAACGCATCGGTTGTGACGGCCATGTTTTTAGTTTTTATCGAAGAATTACTTTCTCTTCAAATTATTGCAGCCTTTCGATAACGTTAATTCCCAATTTGTGAATGTGCGATAAGAACCATTTGTTCGTTCACTCTTCGCCTTTTTAATGATATGACACCAACAAACGATCCTGTTATTTCCATTCATGGACTGCGTAAGTCTTTTGGTACAATGCACGTATTACGCGGAATCGACTTAGAGGTAAACAAGAGTGAAAATTTGGTGGTGCTTGGTCGATCTGGTACAGGGAAATCCGTTTTAATTAAAATCCTTGTTGGTCTGCTCAAACCCGATACTGGGAGCGTGATGGTATTGGGGCAGGATGTTGAGCAATTACGGGATAAAGAAATGGATCAGTTTCGGCAGAAAGTCGGCTTTTCATTTCAAAGCAGTGCGCTATACGACAGCATGAGCATTCGCGAAAATCTGGAGTTTCCGCTTGTGCGAAATGTCCGTAATTTGAGTCGTGGAGAGATTAACGAGGCTGTCGAAAAAGCGCTGGATGCCGTTGGCCTGTCGCAAACAATTAACCAGATGCCTTCAGAACTTTCGGGTGGGCAGAGAAAACGAATCGGTATTGCCCGTACGCTGATTCTGAAGCCAGAAATTATGCTCTACGACGAACCTACGGCGGGTCTGGATCCCATAACATGCATTGAAATCAACAACCTTATCAATGATGTACGCGAACGTTTAGGAGCCACCTCAATCATTATTACCCACGACCTGACCTGCGCTAAAGCGACCGGCGACCGGGTGGCTATGCTTTTAGATGGACGCTTTGAACGTGTGGGTACATTCGATGAGGTGTTTGCCGACCCTGATGAACGAGTCCAGCAATTCTACAATTACAATTTTGTTAATTAAACACAACAACTTTTGAGTTGTTAGTTAGTAGTCACTTCGCTTGATACTAGCAACTAATCACTGACGACTATCGACCAACCACCTTTATAATATGAGTACAGAATCAACTAAACGTTCCCTTGTTGTCGGCATTTTTGTCCTGCTTGGCCTTGTCATTTTCGTAGCCGGGGTATTTGTGCTGGGTGGTCAGCAAAAACGCTTTACGAAAAGCATTCGAATTAATGCAATTTTCAACGATGTAGGCGGCTTAAAAGTTGGGAACAACGTCTGGTTTTCAGGCGTAAAAATTGGCACCGTTAAGCGCATTAGTTTCTTCGGTACCTCGCAAGTGGAGGTAGATATGGATATTGAACAAAGTTCGCAGGCCTATATTCGCAAAGATGCCAACGCATCGATCAGCTCCGATGGACTTATTGGCAACAAGATCGTTGTTATTACCGGGGGAACAACTCGCCATCCCGAAGTAGATGAAAATGACCGACTCAAAACATCGGAGGCTTTGAGTTCAGACCAGATCATGGCAACGTTACAGGAAAACAATAACAACCTGCTACGGGTAACCAATGATTTTAAGGAATTAGTCGGTAATCTTAAGCGTGGCAAAGGGACTGTCGGGGCCGTACTGACCGATTCTATGGTGGCTAATAATTTCAAGCGGGCCATGGTAAATCTGGAGCGGGCTTCGCAGAATACGGTAAAAATAACGGGTTCTGTTTCGCAGTTTGCGTCTAAACTAAATACAAAAGGGTCGCTGGCCAATGAATTAGTGACCGACACTACAGTTTTTCGGCGACTGAGCCGCTCCGCTACTCAACTCGAAAACACAGCTAATTCAGCAGACAAGACGGTTGGCAACATGAATAAGGCGTCGGAAACACTGAGCCGCACCTCCGACAATCTGCATAAGGCGTCCGAAAAGCTCAATAACACCAATAGCCCGCTGGGAGTGTTGCTCACCGATCAGGAAACGGCGACTAACCTCCGCACGACGCTCCGCAACCTAAGCCAGGGTACGGCAATTCTCAATGAAGATTTGAAAGCAGCCCAGAACAATTTTCTGTTGCGTGGCTTTTTCAAGAAACAGGCAAAGGAAGCCGCGAAACTGAAAGCAGATAGTACAGCTACAGCAAAACCCTAAACGTCAAGACCTTCTGAACATAGCAAGTAATCAGTTGGTGACAACTTCTTGATAGCGTTTTTACAAGGCCAGATGAACCGATTGAACCGGCTCACCGTAAAAAACTGTTGCCTGCCGATCGAAATCGTCAGTCGAGTCAGTTGTCAAAAACGTTCTCTGGTGGTGTTTGCTACATTGCGCGTCAATTTCGGGATGACGATTTAAATAATCGGACAGGCTGTTGGCTATAATGCTACCCTGACTCAAGATCGTCATGTTGGAAGGAGCCGCCTGCCGAATTTTATCAACTAAGAGCGGGTAATGTGTACAAGCCAGTAAGAGCGTATCAATTTCGGGCGATTGAGCCATCAATCGGTCAATGTGTTGCTTAACAAAGTAATCAGCTCCAGAGCTGGCATATTCGCCGTTTTCAACCAGCGGCACCCACATCGGACAGGCTTCCTGAAACAACTGCAATTCAGGGAAAAACTTCTCAATTTCAACCACATACGACTCCGATGTTACGGTACCGCGCGTAGCCAGAATCCCGACCTGACCGGTTTTGGAGTAGTTCCCAATCACTTCCGTAGTGGGTCGGATTACACCCAGCACCCGCCGACCAGGAGCAAGCGTAGGCAAATCGAGTTGTTGAATATTACGTAAAGCCTTGGCCGAAGCCGTGTTACAGGCCAGAATCACCAGTCGGCAACCCTGGTCAAATAGGTGGCGGACACATTCGAGCGTATAGTGATAAACTGTATCGAACGAGCGAGTACCGTAGGGAGTCCGAGCATTGTCGCCCAAGTAAACGTAATCGTATTGTGGGAGTTTCTGAACGATTTCGCGCAGGATAGTCAGGCCGCCATATCCCGAATCGAACACGCCAATAGGTTGTACTTCTTTATCCATCTTAGTTGCTGACTTTCAGTATGACCCCGATGGGGTCACATGTTTATAGAAGGTCCATATTTGCTATAAACATGTGACCCCATCGGGGTCATACAAGGCCGATTGTACAAAAACAACTCTTTAATTTACCCTAGCAGTTCTTTTCCTTGTGCCAGAGCGGCATCTAACCCCGATAAGTCGGTGCCGCCCGCTGTAGCGAAAAACGGTTGACCACCGCCACCGCCTTTGATATTCTTGGCCAGTTCTTTCACCACCTGACCGGCGTTGAGATTCTTACCTTGAATGAGCGAGTCAGGTAGCATCACGGCCAGTTGCGGTTTCCCATTGATATCCGCACCAAGTACAAGGGCCAGATTATCAACTTTAGCCTTTAGATCATACGCCAGTTGTTTCAGTGCATCAGCAGAGTGAATATCTACCCGTTCGATAAGGCGAGAATGACCGTTTACCGCTTCTACTTTATCCAGAAGCTGGTTTTTCAGTTGTTGAACCTTCTCATTTTGTAAGGCTTCAATTTGCTTCTGCAATACCCCCCGTTCGTCCAGCAATGCCTGTACCGCTTTTACTACGTCTTTGGGGGCTTTTAGTAAGTCTTTCAATTCACTCACGACCGCCATTTGCTCGTTTACTAAGGCTTCGGCACCAGCTGATGTTTTGGCTTCAATCCGCCGGATACCCGTTGATACCGAGCCTTCGCCCGTGAATTTGAATAGACCGATATGGCCGGTTGCCCGAACGTGTGTACCGCCACAGAGTTCGACTGAATAGTTGGGATCGAAGGTGATAACACGAACGAAATCACCGTATTTCTCACCGAATAAGGCCGTTGCGCCCAATTCTTTAGCCTGTCCAATAGGTACATTTCGCTTCTCATCGAGTTTGATGTCTTCCCGAATTTTCTCATTCACAATTCGTTCAACTTCGGCGAGTTGCTCGTCGGTTACTTTGCTGAAGTGCGAGAAGTCAAAGCGCAGGGCATCGGGGCCAACGTAAGACCCTTTTTGGGCTACGTGCTTGCCTAACACATCACGCAGGGCCGCGTGGAGCAGGTGCGTAGCCGAGTGGTTGCTGGCAATCAAGCCACGTCGGGCCGTGTTGATAACGGCATAGACAGAATCCGCTTCAGTCAGCAATTCGTCAAGGCCAGTAACATCCTGAACAATATGAATTGTCAGGTCATTTTCTTTCTTCGTATCCAGCACCGTCAGTGTGCCAATCTGGTCCGAACCAGCGAATAGCCGAAGCACACCTGTATCACCAATTTGCCCACCTGATTCAGCATAGAATGGCGTTTTGTCAATCACAACCTGAATCTGCGTTCCCTGCTTATTTTGAATCCGGCGATACTTCACAATATGGGCATACGCTTCTGGCTGGTCGTAGCCAACAAATTCAATGCGCTCGGTGGCAGTCAGTTCAATCCAGTCACCCGCCGACGATGTAGCATCTTTGCGCGACCGGGTTTTCTGTTCCTGCAATGCTTTCTGAAAACCAACTTCATCAATCGTCAAGCCTTTTTCTCGGGCAATCAGCGCCGTCAAATCAGCCGGAAAACCAAATGTGTCATTCAGTTCAAAAACGGTTTCTCCGGGAATCTTTGTCAAATCTCGGATATTCTGTATTACTTTAGAAAGTCCACTTATATCAATGCTGGACTGAAGATTCTGTATTACTTTAGAAAGTCCACTTGTATCAACGCTGGATTGAAGATTCTGGAACTGTGACGCAGCTCTTGATGCTTCTAATGCTTTACTTAATTGAAATGATAAATCGCCAATGTTTTTAATATTAGTTTTTAAACCTTCTGAGAACTGCGTTATAGCACCTAAAGATTTTGTCAAATCACTCTTAAAATTAAGAAGGTTTGAGTCTGGATTTAATTCTGCCAAGGTCTCAACACTTTTTGCAACATCTGAAAGTTTAGATGTCACAGTTGGAATGTCAGCTGCAATCGCTTTTGACAACTCATTGGTAATTGCATCCACACGTCCTAAACCCGTTCCTAAGGTCCGAAGGAAAGCTATCTCTTCTTCCCGAATTACGGTTGCCACAAAATCACGCTGGGCATAAAGTTCTGGGAATACATCGGCGAACTGATCGGCTAGCGTCGGCACGAGTTTAGTCATAAATGGCTCAGTCAGGTTCAGGTAGGAGTATCCATACCGAATGGCCCGGCGCAGAATTCGGCGAATTACGTAACCCGCTTTAGCATTCGATGGTACCAGCCCGTCGGAAATAGCAAATGACACGGCGCGAATGTGATCGGCAATAACACGCATCGCTACATCCGGCATCCCTTTTCCAGCTTCGTATTTCCGGCCCGACAATTCTTCTATGACGTTAATCGTGCCCGAAAAAACATCGGTGTCGTAATTCGATTTTTTTCCCTGGATAGCCATGCACAAACGCTCGAAACCCATACCCGTATCGACGTGGCGGGCGGGCAGAGGTTCCAACGAACTATCGGCTTTGCGGTTGAACTGCATGAACACGAGGTTCCAGATTTCGACAACCTGTGGATGGTCGGCATTTACAAGTTCCTTGCCGGGAGTTGAGGCAACTTCTTCGGGCGAACGCAGATCAACGTGAATTTCGGAACACGGACCGCATGGACCCGTATCGCCCATTTCCCAGAAGTTATCTTTTTTGTTGCCGTAGATAATCCGGTCTTCACCCACGATGGGTTTCCAGAGGTCGAACGCTTCCTGATCGAAGGGAACTCCATCTTTCTCATCACCCTGAAAAACAGACACATAGAGCCGATCTTTCGGCAACTGATAGACCTCCGTCAGCAGCTCCCACGCCCAGGTAATGGCTTCTTTCTTAAAATAATCACCGAACGACCAGTTGCCGAGCATCTCGAACATGGTGTGGTGATAGGTATCAAAACCAACATCTTCCAGATCGTTGTGCTTTCCCGATACACGCAGGCACTTTTGCGTATCGGCCACGCGCTTAGCCGGGGGCGTACCATTTCCGAGAAAAAAGTCTTTAAACTGCGCCATCCCCGAATTATTGAACATCAGCGTCGGGTCGTTTTTGGCGACAAGCGGAGCCGACGATACAATCAGGTGGTGTTTGGAGTGGAAGAAGTCGAGAAAATGCCGACGTATTTCGTGGGAAGTCATTATGTTAGTCGTAAGTCATAACGTCAGTACCGGGCCGCTAACGCGGTCAATAGTACCGCTTTTCATTAACCATAACGGCAGAACGCGACTATTGACTGCACCGGCGGCTTAGCACCGACTAATTTTGCAAAATTACGCCAAAACTTGCGTTTATTCAGACAGATTGACAAGTTTGCAGTATGGAAAACGGGGGCAAGTTGTACTACGGTATTAAGGAGGTAGCGGAGATGTTTGAGATTAATGCCTCGAAACTTCGGTATTATGAGAAAGAATTTCCAACCCTACAGCCCAAAAAAAACCGCTCCGGTGACCGCGTTTATACTCAGGCTGACATTAACCATCTGACCGAAATTCTGGACTTGATTAACCGGCAGAAATATACATTGCCTGGCGCGCGCGAGTTTTTAAACGAACGTGATGCTAACCGACGTGAACACGCCCATTACATTAACAAATTGAAAAAATTAAAATCATTTCTGGAGAAAATGCGGGCAGATTTGGATAAGCCCCTAGAGAGTGAGCCAATCGACTGACATATAAGGACTTTTCGGTTTTCTATAAGTGAGAATTTTCCATTGGTCTCGCTAGTTTATTTACCGCAATTATCCATACTTTTCATGGAACTTTGCGCCTAAAATAACATGTAGATAACTGTCTATTCATTCTCTTCTAATAGTCAGATTTTTTCTTTTCATTCCTTTTCTCATCAGGACCACTTTCTCAAGAACTTTATTTGACGCACTATTTCTAACGGCAAAACCTGACTCAACTCGATGAAGTGATAGTTAGTAGCATTTAAACTAACAGTCCGTTTTACTGGTAAACTGGGTTTTGCCACCAGAAATATGTAAGCTTGCAAAAGTCAACGATGACTGCGTATACGTATACAAATTCAGCTTATTGTTTCTGTGCCCACCGACACTCACCACCAAATTGCGCTCACACTTGTCCCTGGCGTGGGCAGTATTCTCATTCGTCAATTAATTAGTTACTGCGGCTCGGCTACCGATGTGTTCCGGTCGCCATTGGCACGCTTGATGAAAGTACCCGGTATTGGTGACGTAACGGCCCGCGCTATTCTGAGATCCGCTGTCTTGGCCGAAGCAGAACAGGTTGTAAAGCAGCTGGAAAAGCTAGGTGCAACCGCACTGTTTTATACGGATAAAGCGTATCCAGCCCGGCTTAAAACTCTCTACGATGCCCCTGCCCTACTCTATTTTCAGGGGACGGGTAATCTCAATACGCCACGCACTATTGGGGTGGTGGGTACGCGACAAGCAACGGATTACGGTCGACGTATCACCAGCGAAATTATTGAAGCGGTAGCCCCTTATGGCATTAGTGTTATCAGTGGACTGGCCTACGGCATTGATATTGCCGCTCATCGGGCTAGCTTGGTTAATAGCTTACCAACAATTGGCGTAATGGCCAGTGGCTTAGATATTATTTACCCAGCTGTTCACCAGAAAACGGCTGGAGAAATGCTTGCACAAGGGGGTTTGCTCACCGAAAATCGGCCCGGCACCAAACCCGATGCGCACCTGTTCCCGGCTCGCAACCGCATTATTGCGGGGTTGAGCGATGCCGTCATTGTAATCGAAGCTGCCGCCAAAGGAGGTGCTTTGATTACAGCTGAGTATGCCAACAACTACCACCGTGAGGTATTCGCTGTTCCGGGACAATTGAATCAGGCATTTTCAGCGGGTTGTAATAAACTCATTCGGGAAAACAAAGCGCAGATTTACACCAGTCCTAAAGACATTATCGAAGCTCTGAACTGGGATAGACCCATCAATCAGGCTGGCGAACCTGTATTCCAAAAGAACATAGCACCAGCTTTGCCTGTAAATATTACGGAAGAGGAAAGTCAACTTCTGGCATTGCTCCGCCAATCAGTCGATTTCCATATTGATGAATTGAGCTGGAAGAGTCAAATCCCGATGGGCCGTCTGGCTGCTTTGTTGCTCACATTGGAATTTCAGGGATTTGTACGTTCCCTACCAGGAAAAAAGTATTCGGTGGTTTATATTTGAAGCCATTAGCCTTTAAGTTTCTTAGCAATCGCAGGTAATCTCTGTTCTGCTTTTGCGTTTTAAGCTGATCCGTATAAACTCTTCTCTCGTTCAATGACTGTGTGTATCCCTGATTTTCAACGCGCTTTATACTGCGTTTTTCTTTTCTTCCTTACGCTTTCCTGTTGGGCCCAAACCAAGCCAGCGTTGAAAAAGAGCGGTAATCCCCTTTTCCCAGGTTGGTACGCTGATCCTGAAGGTGTCATATTTGGCAAGCAATACTGGATATATCCAACCTATTCGGCTCCTTATAATCAACAGGTATTTCTCGATGCCTTTTCGTCACCCGATTTAGTGACCTGGACAAAGCATAGCCGTATTCTTGACTCAACAGCCGTAAAATGGGCGAAGCGAGCTATGTGGGCACCCTCAATTATTAAGAAGGGCGACCAATACTTTCTATTTTTTGGCGCAAATGATATTCATGACGACAAAAAAGAAGTAGGTGGCATTGGGGTAGCTGTTGCCGACAACCCTGCCGGACCCTTCCGCGATTACCTAGGCAAGCCATTGGTCGGCCAGATTCATAATGGAGCCCAACCCATCGACCAGTTTGTTTTCAACGATAAAGATGGCCAGTATTATTTGCTTTACGGCGGGTGGGGTCACTGTAACATCGCCCGCTTAAAGGCTGATTTCACCGGTTTTCTTCCTTTCCCTGACGGCACTACATTTCGGGAAATAACACCTAAAGATTATGTTGAAGGACCCACCATGTTCGTCAGAAATGGCAAATATTATTTTATGTGGTCAGAAGGCGGCTGGACAGGCCCTAACTATTCCGTTGCTTACGCGGTGGCAAAGTCGCCATTTGGTCCGTTCGAGCGAGTGGGTAAGATTTTGCAGCAAGACCCCAAAGTGGCTACCGGAGCAGGGCACCACTCGGTTATTCAGGTTCCCGGAACCGACGACTGGTATATTATTTATCACCGACGTCCATTAACCGAGACGGATGGCAATCATCGCGAAACGTGTATTGACCACATGTATTTTGACGCAGATGGAGCCATCAAAACAGTTAAAATTACCGTTGAGGGCGTAGAAGCACAGGCGTTAAAATGAGACGTGCTATCCTTGTGATCAAAATGGTTAATTACAAGAATGAACGAACGGATACGTTTCCGCGTAGTAAAGACGTATACTAAACTAAAACCGTTTTAATTATGGGTAAAGGCGATATAAAGTCCCGCAAAGGAAAGATTGCAAGAGGTTCATACGGCGTTACTCGCCCTCGGGTAATTGTTAAAGCACCAGTTCCGAAACCAGAAGCAGAGCCCCAAGCATAATACAATACAACAAAAAAGCGTCGCCAGTTGATAACTGGCGACGCTTTTTTGTTGTATTTCAGATCTCCTTAACTCCTTAATCCAAGCAGTCAACAAGCCATATTAGCGTGTTTTTGTCCCACCAGTCCGCCGTTGCGGTGAATTTGCTTTCGTTGGCGTCAGAATTGGTTGTGTTGCAACTGGAGCCGTTGGCAGTACTGGCTCTGGTTCACTCGTTGGTTGAACGCGCCGGTTCCGACCTTCGTGGAAGATAACAAAGCCAATGAGTGCTAGTAGCAATACATTGCATATCAGATCAATCGTATCGCCGGTATGGGCGAGGGGCGGATCAAATCGAAACTCAATCGTGTGATTTCCAGCCGGAATACGCATGGCGCGCAGGACGTAATCAGCCCGAAGGTGTGGGGCTGGTTTACCGTCAATAAACGCTTGCCAGTCCGACTCACCCCGGTAATAGATTTCGGAGAAAACCGCCAACCCATCTCGTGTAGCGTTAGCCTTATATATCAATTTATCAGGGCGGTAACTCGTCAGTTGAATGGTACTTCCCGTATGATCCATTGTAGCAGGCAGACCACCCAATTGAGTCACGAAACGCTTGTCAACTACTACTGAATCACGCGGATTCAAGGTCTTCATCGCTGCCAGTTCATCATCGGCATTGGCTACTTGTTGTATCGTACCCACAAACCAGGCCGCACTGAGTGCTTCGGAATTGGGAATAGCAACTGGGCCAGCCGGTTGTTGCGGATTAGCCGGATCGGGTTGCCCGGCCTGAATAATATATTTTGCATTTAGCATATTCAGGATATGCAACGTATTGACTGGAAAAGCATACGAAATCAACTCCTGATACCGACGCAGTTTAGCCGCATGATAGCCACCAATTGAGCGATGGAAATACGACGTCCGGTTGCTGTTCATGAAGTCAACCGTCTGGTCAAAAACCCGGTAGTCAGGTGATTTATCCTGAAGAATTTGCTGGTCGGCTGCCGTTGGTTCAAATACTGTGCTGGCCTGCGTTTTGGTGATAAAATCGGCGTTATTTAAAAACCGTTTGTCAACGCCATATAAGTCAAACACCACTACGGCAAACAATACGGGATAAAAAATGATAGGCTTAATTTTATTCGTTACAAAAGCCCACAACGCGCCAGCCGTCACCAAAATCAGCATGAAGGATCGAAAGGCATCGGCCCGTAGCATACTCTGTCGATCACTGATAAGAGCCGTCTGAAAATCTTTAGCGGCTTCGCCAAAATACCGGGAGAGAGAAGCAAGATCGGTAGACGTCTGAAACGTAAAGAATGTACTACCCAACAAAGCCAGCATCAGGGCTACGCCCGCCGTTAGGCCCAGGCTAATGAACAGTGGTTGCCGTAGCTGGGCAAATGTCATTCTCTGATTGACAATGGTTTGCACAGCCAGAGCCGCCCCGATACCCAGAAATAATTGGGCCAGGCAAAGAGCCATCGTCATTGCCCTAAACTTATTCAAATAAGGCAGATAATCGAACAAAAAGCCATTTATGACTAACAAGTTTTTACCCCAGGCCAGCATAATCAGCAATCCAGCCGCACTTAATAGCCACCAACGAATGGGCGTTCGAATAATGAAAAGTCCCAACACGAAGAGAAATAGCAATGCTGCGCCCGCGTAGGCCGGACCACCCACCATCGGCTGATCGCCCCAGTAAGCAGGAGCCCCCAGTTCGACCATCTGTTTTGCTGCGGCTGGGTCAACACCCCGACTAGTCATGGCTTTATAAAAGTCAGAGTCAGTGGTCAGCCCACCACCCGATGCGCCACCAAAGGCGTTTGGTACGAGCAGCGTTAGCGTTTCGGCTTTACCATAACTATAGCTGAACGCATACTCTTTGTCTAGCCCACTCCTCGACTCATTTCCCGTCGTTTTCCCATCAGGATTCGTTGTTTTGGCTGTCAGTTCTGACGTGCCCCGAATGGTTTCTTTAGTGTATTGATTAAGGACCAATAACCGTTTCCCAAAGCTACCAGCGGCCAGCCCACCAGCAATAGCCAGCGTCGCTAAGCCAAGTGCCAACTGTCGCCCTTTGCCTGCCCGAACCAGTGCGATGCCTTCAATAAGCACGTACAGGCCAATAGTCATGAATAGGTAATAGGTGATCTGAATGTGGTTGGCACCGAACTCCAAGCATAAAAACAGACCTGTCAGGGCAGCGCCGAGCCAATACCGCCCTCTTAGTGTCAGTATCACCCCAGCCAGTAACCCAGAGCCAAAACCCATTGCATAGAGTTTAGAGATATGTCCCGCTTCGAGGCTGACAATACTTAATGTACCAAACCCATAGGCGGCCGCTCCGAGGGCCGATAGCCAAGCATTGCAGCCCAAAACAACCAGTAACAGATAGGTACAGAGCATGATAATGAATACCACACTTGCCGTATTGGGGAGCAGGCTAATGGCGCCCATCACAGCCTTGTACACAAAAATATAGGGGTAGTTGAAGTCGATCATATAGCCCGGCATACCACTAAAAACGGCATCTGTCCAGAGCGGCTTTTGCCCGGTTTGCAGGGTAATCTCTCGAATCTCGCGTGCCGATGCCGACGACTGCTGCACATCGGACATAGATAGTATTTTGCCCGACAGCACTGGTGAAAAATAGATAATAGCCAACACGAGTAGCCCCAGCAGGGCAATCAGATGGGGGCGAAGTTCGGTCCGCCGATGCGGTTGAAAAGAGGTTGGCTGGTTCATAAAATCAACTGGTACGTAGCTCAAAGATACGGCTTTGTACTAAAACGGATAAACCGAATAGCTGATTGTTGGATGGGAATCCTACTCTTGCGCGTCGCAATCATTGACAGTTAGTAAAATGAAGTATCATTCATTCTACCACTATTCTTAATTCACGTGACTATTTCCTTTCTCACCTATACCATGTTACCATTTTGCTTTGTTTAATCGTTTTGATTGAATATTTTCCTGATAGTGTACCATTCTAAAATAAAAGAAACTGATTTTATATCACTTATATATGAAGTGTCTGCTTTCAGCTACAATTGGTTAAATAATGTATAATAGCATACCGCCCAATCAATTTCAGTGTATATTAAAATAATAGCTTAATTAATCAAGATACCTTGTCAGTTGTGGCGATACTGCTATAACTCTACAAATAACCCTCTCATTTTCAGAAGCATAGGGTCTGATATAGGTTACAAGATGATGAATATAAAATCTTCTTTACGTTAATTAATGGCCCATTTTACTCTAGCAGATATAGTTTTTTTGACATACGATAGTAACCACAAGTAGGATACCCTAGTCTAAAAATTTAAATCTAACCCATAGATAATTTAAAATACACCGAAATGAAAATTAAGCGCCATCTTCTCATAGTGGATGAAAATCCATACGTTGTTGACATACTTGTTCAGACGCTAAATAAAGATTTTAAGATCACAGTGGCTAACTCAGGACAGGAAGCGGCTCGTTTATTAATACAGGGTAATCGATTTGATAGTGTCCTTACAGAATTAGAGCTCCCTTTTTTTAGTGGTTTAGAATTGACAAAACTTATTCGAATGAGTCGGCTAACGGCTCAGATTCCCATCGTCATTTTGTCAAATGCATCAGATAGTACGACCCGAATCGAGTGTCTGGAAAAGGGAGTGGATGCATTCATTTCTAAACCGTTCAACCCATTAGAAGTCAAGGCTAAATTACATTCCCTCCTCCGGCGTACCGATTTGTCGGTCGAGGAAACTCAAAAATCGTTGCCCGTCCGGTTTAGTGCAAAAAGTAAGCCCCTTTGGTTGCAACGCTCACGTATCCTGTCTATGCTCTTGGGCGACTACGCTGTATCTTAGAACATTGTCAGGAATCAGCAAACAGTTAAAAGATCATTATTCAGTGAAATGGGTAATCCTAACATGTCTGCGGAGGCTTTTATCTTCGCAAACCAACCTGGTTTGCCTTCTCGCGATTACCCAGTCAGCAATTCTATTTTACTCGTCACTCATCAATATTGATGCCAGAGTATCCAATTAAATCTATTGAGGGCCTAAATGACCCCAATGTAGAAAATCAAATGTCAACAATTTATGTCTTATTGGTGATAGAAGACGACCTGATCGCTAACCGAATTGCTGGCGTGGTTGGTGTAACTTATTCAATAGTACGCTTCAGAGCGACAAAAGACGCAGAAGAATGGCTAACTGATGGCCAACAAGTGGACCTAATTATCGCCGATAGAAACAGCGGGGACACGATGGCAAGTATAGTACGAAGTAAGAGTGACTATCGGTTAGTACCTTTTCTTGTTACGTCTCGTTTTGGCGAGACGCATGTAGATCAAACTAAAATGGCTGCTGGTGTGACAGACTTATTAATTGTCAATGAAGATACTCACCAGCTTCAGGCTAAAATAGACTATTATCTCAAGTTGAACATGCAAATTAATGCGTTTAATACGACTAATTTGTTTGTTCCTATCCAACATTTTACCCTGCCTTGGTGGAAGCGTTCACTTGACATTAGTGCTGCGTTGACTGTGCTTCTGCTGTTATCTCCTGTTTTGTTGATTGTTGCACTGCTTATTGTTTTAGACTCGAAAGGTTCCATAATCTACAAGTCAAAACGGGCCGGAGCCAATTTTCATGTGTTCAATATGTATAAGTTCCGAACCATGAAAGTAGAAGCCGATCAACTTCTTAAACAGCTTGCGTCGCAGAATATCTATACAAAAGCCGCAACCGAAGCTGGTGAAACAAACGAAGTAGAATCGTTATGCAGCATATGCTATCAGCAGGGTACATCCTGCCAGCAGTTACTTTTTGATCAGGATCGTCTAATATGTGAAAAGCTGTATTTACAAAAAACGAACGGATCAGCTAAATTTATGAAGTTCCGGAATGATCCACGTATTACGCGACTTGGCACATTTCTGCGAAACAGCAGCATTGACGAACTACCGCAACTCTTTAATATTCTGCTTGGTGATATGTCCTTAGTAGGTAATCGTCCTCTACCCCTCTATGAGGCAGAAAAATTAACCTCCGACGAATTTGCCCAGCGATTTGCTGGCCCAGCCGGGTTAACTGGCTTATGGCAGGTAAAAAAGCGCGGTAAAGGGCAAGGCCCAATGTCGGATCGGGACCGTACATTGCTCGACATTGAATACTCCTCTACCTTTTCATTCAAGACAGATATTCTAATTATCTGGAATACACTTTTCAGTTTATGGCAAAAAGAGAACGTGTAGAGGACGGTAGCGAGTCGGCTCTCGTATCAATCATCACCATTAATTACAATCAGGCTGAGGTGACCCGACAGTTTCTGGAATCAGCCCGGTTTCTGGCATATCCAAACTACGAAATCATAGTGGTTGATAACGGGTCTATACAGCCTTTAAAAGACACCGTTAGCCCTAACGACTACCCTGACCTACGACTAATTCGGAGTGAGGTCAACTTGGGCTTTACGGGCGGCAACAATTTAGGGATGAGTGAAGCGCAGGGCGACTATTTTTTTATCGTCAATAACGATACGGAGCTTTCGCCTACGCTCATCGAGAATTTACTAAAGCCCTTCGTAGAAAACTCGAAAATAGGAGTCGTGTGCCCTAAAATCAGGTTTTATGATGCACCCCAACTTATTCAGTACGCCGGTTACAACCCAATAAACATGTACACCGGAACGACAACGACTATTGGCAGTAATCAGACCGACGATGGACGTTTCGACGAGCCTCATGCAACTTACTTTGCGCATGGCTGCGCTATGATGATTAGTCGAACAGTTGTTGAACAAGTTGGTCGGTTTGCCGAGCGCTTTTTTCTCTATTATGAAGAACTCGACTGGTCACAACGAATTAGGAATGCGGGCTATATTATATATTACCAACCTTCGGCTTCTATCCTGCATAAAGAATCAATGTCCGTTGGGCAGCATAGCCCACTGAAAACCTATTACTTAACACGAAATCGCATTCTATTTATGCGACGCCACTGCTCGGCTTTTCAACGGGCAATCTTTTACCTGTTTTTTGGGCTGTGTATTTTCCCCAAGCATATGGTTTCATATTTAATTACAGGTCAATTAAAGCACGCCAAGGCCTTTATTGAGGGTACATTCTGGAATTTCAGATCGACAAGTGTATCGCCAGTATAGTTTATCAAATTCCTCATGACTCTGTATTGCTATTTCGTCAAAGGTTACCCGATGTAAACTATCAACCAGAAATTTAATTTACGAAGGCCATGCCTGATCTTTCTCTCTTTATACCTAATCAGTGGCGCAACAATCGCTGGCTATTTAGTGTGCTGGGTGTCCTGGTCGCTTTAGCCGCTGGCTGGCTCATTGGCACTTGGGGTGTTAAGGGCGCGCTCATGACGATAGCCGTGCCCGTGGCACTATGCATGGTAGTTGGCACATTGATTGAGCCTAAAATTGGTCTTCTGGTCTACGTTCATTTAAGTTTCCTGATCGGTTTCATTCGATTTCTACCACCCGAGACCCCCTTGGGTACCGGTCTGGATTCTGTATTGATACTTAGTCTGTTAGGAACATTTTTGAATGGGAAACGGATGAACTGGAAACGGCTGCGTCAGCCGATTTTGTGGTTACTTATTGTGTGGTTATCCTACACCATTCTGGAATACTTCAATCCGGAAGCTCCTCATCGGCCAGCCTGGTTTTACAACGTCCGGTCGTTTTCTCTAAGTTGGTTCATCATCGCCATCATCGTCTTGGTTAACCCTATCAGCCGGAATGACATTCGCCTATTTATCAGAACTTGGTTAGTATGGTCGTTCTTAGCCGCATTGTGGGCTTTTAAGCAGCAGTATATTCGGTTGGAACCCGCTGAGATCGCCTGGCTGGCCGAAGGAGGTGCCCGAACGCATATTTTATGGGGTCAACTGCGGAGTTTCTCATTTTATTCCGATGCAGGTCAGTTTGGTTCTGAGATGGCAGGAGTAACATTAATCTGTCTCATCTTCTTTTTTGAAGGCACGTCATGGCTACGCCGAATTATTTATCTGCTGCTGGCTTTTATCCTTTTTTGGGGATTTGCTGTTTCAGGCACCCGAGGTGCTCTGTTTGTGCTACTGGCAGGCTACCCAGCTTATCTGTTCATCGGACGTAACCTCATGAATATTCTGCGGGGATGTCTGGTAGCAGCTCCCGTGCTTGCTTTTTTAATGTTTACACACATTGGTGATTCCAACTATCAAATTTACCGGATTCGGTCTGCCCTGAGTCCGACTGAAGATGCTTCGTTTCTCGTTCGATTAGAGAACCAACAAAAACTACGCAATTACCTTAAAGACAAGCCATTCGGAGCAGGTATAGGTACATCGTCAGGAGCTGGTAACCGTTTTTCACCCAATCATTTTGCTGCTCAGATACCAACCGATAGCTGGTATGTTCAGCTTTGGATAGAAACGGGTATTGTGGGACTAACCATTTACTTACTGATGCTGGTAGGTATTATTCTCCTTGGCATCTATAAAATCTGGCAATTGAAAGACCCCCAGTTAGCTATCCTCATGATTGCGCTGCTAACCGAATTTATTGGTATTGCTGTCGTGAGCTATACTAACCCAATATTAGGCCAATTTCCAACCAGTACAATCATCTTTATTAATACAATTTTATTCACCACTTGCGACCGCTGGGACACACCAAAACAGGAAATTTATGAGAATCGGAATTGAAGCACAGCGGCTCCTAAGGCCCCATAAGCACGGCATGGACATCGTGGCACTCGAAACCATTCGGGCCCTTGCCGACTATAGCGAGCACGAATTCGTAGTTTTTGTAAAACCTGATTGCGACTACGATGGCCTTCACAACGCACCCAACATTCAGTTAGTAGAACTCCCCGGTGGTCCTTATCCCGTGTGGGAACAGTACGCGTTGCCCAAAGCGGTCAAAAAATATGGCATTGATTTGTTGCATTGCACAGCCAATACCGCGCCCTTAAATTGCTCAGTACCATTGGTACTCACTCTACACGATATTATTTTCCTTGAAAACCAACCCTTACTGCGGGGCAGTTGGTATCAGCGATTTGGAAATCAGTATCGGCGATGGAATGTACCACAAATCGTAACGAAGTGTGACCGTATTGTCACCGTTTCTGACTTTGAAAGGCAACGCATCATTGATCACCTAAAGCTGGACCCTGACCGCGTAGTAACAATTTGGAATGCCGTTAATGATCAGTTTCGGCTTATCAATGACGCCACTCAGATTGCTAACGTCCGCTTACAATATAAGCTACCCGAAGAATTTATTTTCTTCCTGGGCAACACCGACCCAAAAAAGAACGTAAGGGGTGTATTGAAAGCTTTACTACTGCTTAAGCAACAGGGGCAACTTACGCTTCCGGTCGTGATATCGAATCTATCTGCGACTTCGCTTCACGACACACTGACGGAAATTAAGGGACTAGCCTTAATCGATGACATTATTCTATGCGGATACATCCCAAACTATATATTGCCCTTGGTGTATAATGCTGCCACAATTTTCCTGTGTCCCTCCCTACGAGAAAGTTTTGGCTTGCCTATTCTGGAGTCTATGGCCTGCGGTACTCCCGTAATTACGTCAACGACATCCTCCATGCCAGAAGTAGCGGGTAATGCAGCTTTGTTGGTTGACCCTACCTCGGTCGAAGATATGGCATCGCAAATTGACCGCTTGATTCAACAACCGATCCTACGAAACAATTTACGACAGAAAGGCTTAGCCCGTGCTGCCTTATTTTCGTGGCAGGCAACCGCAGCGAAATTGCTTGATGTGTATAGCGAATCAATAAACGCCGGAAAACCACTAGTAGCCTCCTAAGACGCTCTCAGCACACAGCCCGCGTTTTTATTCTTCATGGAAAAGTTTGATAGTATTATTTGTGTTGGACAGACACCTTGGAAGGGCGATTATCAGAAGTCAGTCGTTCAAATGATGACTGAACTGGCGGTACGTCACCGAGTTTTATACGTTGATTATCAGTATACACTAAAAGACTGGGCGATGGGCGTAGCTGGGCTGCAGGATGTCCCCGTTCAGGAATTAGCCCGTTTAAAAAACCCGCTCACAAAAAAAGTTTTTGAAAATGGCAGCGAAGTCTATGTCTGGACTCCCCCCCTAATGCTACCCATCAATTGGCTATCTGCCAAGCCATATGACGTGCTGATTCGCCAAAATGTGGGACGGATGGTGAAGGGTATTCGGCAGATCATGCAACAGCTAAAGATGAATAAACCTTTGGTTATTAATGCCTTTAACCCCGTATTCGGCCTACCCATGCTACATCAGCTAAATGAGTTCGCTACTATCTACTACTGCTTCGATGAAATAACAGCCGCTAGTTGGATAAGCCGACACGGCGACCGGTACGAGTCGCGGTATCTTCAACGTGTCGATGCGGTCATTACAACTTCGGAAACCTTACGCCGGTCGAAATCAATCCTTCAACCCAAGGCCTATTGCGTTAAAAATGGTGTCAATTTCGATTTATTCAACCAGGCCCGCCAGTTAGCGGAGATGCAGCCACCCGCAAAACCTATTGTGGGATATTTGGGTACAGCCGATAACCGCATTAATCTTGATTTAGTAGAACACTGTGTACGTACTATGCCCGATGTGCTGTTTCAGTTCATAGGCGAGGTAAACGAACCCAGCATAAAGCAGCGACTATCTTCTTATACAAACGTTGAATTCATTCCACCCCATCAACCCGCTGAATTACCGGCTCTACTGTCCAAAATGAAGGCAGCAATGATTCCGTTCGTCTGCAATGAGCATACGTACACTATTTATCCCCTAAAGATTAATGAGTATTTAGCGGCTGGCTTGCCTGTAGTTTCGACACCTTTTTCAATTCTTGATGATTTCGACGGAGTCATCGAACTAGCCGACAGCCCGATAGCTTTCGCCCAAGCGCTTCGACGGGCACTTTCCGATACTAGTACCCAGCGCCTTAACGAACGAATAACTATGGCCAAAGCAAACTCCTGGCAGAGACGCGCGGAAGAATTTGAAGCTGTTATTCAGCAGATCTAGACTGTTTGAGCCGAAGAAGCTACTGATTTACTCGCCCTTACCCACTGCCTAGAGGCTGTATCATAGGATTTCAATACGCGTGCCGGATTTCCACCAACAACAGTGTAGGCAGGCACATCGGTGATAACAACACTTCCCCCTGCCACCACTGAATGATACCCAACAGTAACCCCTGCTGTGATGGTGACGTTCGCACCAATCCAACAATCATCATTAATAACAATAGGGCGTGTCGTGATGGGTTGATCCCGAATGGGGAATAAAATATCCTCATATGAATGGTTCAGCCCTGATAAAACGATATGTTGAGCCATAATCACATTGGAGCCTATACGGACTGGCCCAATCAGAACAGTCCCGATGCCAATAAGGGTATTTTCCCCAATAACCACGCTGCCAACACCATTGTTGATGACACTAAATTCGTCAATAATACTGCGTTTGCCCAACTCAAACGGATTGAACGGCAGTACGTCTAACCGAACGCTTGACCTGACAATTGACGAGCGATGTCGTTTGTGAACCAACGGATTGACAAACCAACTCACCCACCGGCGCGGCCTAGCCTGGTACCGGGGAATCAGCAATCGGTGAATAGACTGCTTCAGAGTGGGATGTTTGTCGATATAACTTTTTAACGACATGGTTTTAAAGAAGTCAACCTTTTGATTGAACAACTGAGAATCTTTTGCAGGCCAACTAAAATCTCCTGCTAATGAAACTACTAGTAAGAGAGTATCTCGTTTATGTCGATTGACTGAAATACAAAGCGTTAACTTTAAATTGACGTTTAATAGTAGGCACTCAGATACTGAAACAGCTCGTCAGTACTTTTTGCGTGCAGAATTTTAGCACCCGACAAGGCCGGAAAAATTGTGTCATATTCATTAAAATGATGCTCCATACCTCCACCGGTATGAGACAAAATGATATTTATTCCACCAAAATAGCTGGCTAAAGCAGCAGTACCACCGTGCATAGAAATGAATCGGTCACAATTGGCGTAAATTAACAATTGGAGATGGTTAAAATTGTCGACTGCGTTGTGGTGTTGCTCATATAGGTCATTCATTAAGATAACCTCCGGGTGATTTTCCCGTAACCACCCGTGTTCATTCAAATCCATGATTTCGCTGTTGTCCACCACAATTTGAGATGACAATGGCCGGTTATAAATAATTTGGTAGTTTAACTTGTGTGTTGATACAATACGGTCTAAATCAGGTATATCCAGAAAATTAACGGGTGGCTTGTCCCATTCAACATTGTATTTATTTGCGATCACCAGAATAGGTTTGCGGAATACGAATTGTTTATTTCTATAATGACTCTTCAGCGGAACCCGCGCCCACTTCGTGAAGCTAAACGACGGACTATGTGTCATATTTGGAACGTCGTAATAATCGTAACCGGCCTGCCACAGGCGTTTTTCATACAATTCGCTGTGGTTTTCACTAAAAAAATAAAAGGCTTTGGTATTAGTACTGGAAATAGTTTTCGCCAGTGTCCCGTTCAGATAATGCCAGTAGGCGAAAGGCAAAACGTAACGCAGTTCCTGATCGAATTCTCCATGAAAATCAATGACTTTATACTTCCCTTTCGTGAAATAGTCCTTGGCAACAAAACGGATTTGATTTAATCGGCTATAATAATTATCACGGATAAAATAGCGCAGATCGCGCCTGATTCCGGAATACTTCAGGGCGGCAACTACGTACAGAAATTTTAGCATTAATCGCTGCATACGGGCAAGCGTTGAGTTATGAATTAACTACGCCGAAAAACAAATCAGTTTCTACGTTCTTTCTTGTGACTCTCGATGAGAGAATAGGCCACTATCGAGCGTATAAAATTTAGGTATTTCCTGCGTTGCCCGGTAAGCAATCGCAGCGTGATAATCGGTGGCTACAAAAAAACTACTAACTATCCAGCTTCCGGCCTCACCAATCAGGCCGCTGTCCGTAACGGACGAACCATCGAGTGAAGGTACTTGCCAAAAATCATCATCCATCCCTTTACCCGTTGCCTTGATTAACGCTTCTTTCCGGGTCCACAACTGATAAAAGCGTAATTGGGCATCGACTCCCGCTTCGATGTAATCCTGCTCTCCCCGACTAAAACTAGTTGATAACATATCCCGAAACGAAAACTTCGGGTCGTTTTTTTCCACATCAATCCCAACGCTAACCTTTCCAATGGTCAACAAAATCCACTTTCCTGAATGAGATACATTAATCCGCCAACCTGAGTCACCAACCAACTCAGGCTTTTTATTCATACCCGTCGTAAACCGGATTTGCTCAGGGGCCTGGTTGGTGTAGCTTCCAGACAAGACTCTTAAGATACTTCGAGTGTATAAAAACCGTTGGCGATCTTCTTCCCGATAATACCGTTGTGAACGATGAATTTCGTCTGGTTGAAGTACCGATTTCAGATGAAACGGCATAATCATGCCCTCAACTAGTGGAAATCGAAATATGGCTATCTCGTCATCGTATGAACAGTCAGCCCAATGAAGCCACGAAACATCCTGAAAAGAAGCACATGAAATCGTGGAAACTGGCATAAAGCGCACTATATATTCACATTAAATGATCAACTAATCATACTCACATGCTAAGTGTAATCAATTGACAATTAGGCTATTTATCTACCGAACTGGTGACCGAAATAAGTTATCCGGGTCTTAACAATTGACCATGCTATCTGATTCCCATATATTCAGTAAAAACAGCCGCCAATCGCTCAACAAGTTACAAAGAGTAGTCGGCTTGATTACATATATTATTTATGCCTTTTGCCAACCAGCTTTTGCTCAGTTGTGTGTAAATCCGTCGGGCCAATTAGTCATTGACCAATCGTTCGGTACAGCTAGTCAACCCGTACAATTGGATGGGATGACCCCTTACCAATACATCCCGCCAACATGCCCAAGCGACGGCCAATATACGCTAACAGAAACTATTGATGGGAGCTGTTTTAATTATACATGGTATGCTGTTACAATGGATCATACTCCAGACGACGTAGACGGTAACATGATGATTGTAAATGGCGCAAACAAGGCTGGCGTTTTTTATCAACAATCCGTATCTGGCTTATGTGCTGGCACAAGTTATGAGATTTCTTTATGGGTACTCAACTTACTTAAAACAGGCATATGCCCCACCCCATTAAAACCAAACTTGTCTGTACGTATCGAAACTAAGGGTGGTCATGTTCTTGGGTCGGCAATGATCGGTATAATAGAGCAGGCAGATGAGCCAATCTGGCGTCAGTATTCAGCCCTGTTTACAGCCCCCCAAACAACCGAAGAGCTTATCATAAAATTGATAAATAATGAAGGAGATTATGGTTGTGGCAATGATATAGTCATTGATGACATTCAGATAAGGCAGTGTGATGAGTGCTCGTCCAAGCAGATTTATGTGCCGGATGTATTCACCCCAAACAACGACGGGCTAAATGACGATTTGGTTTTTTTTATGCCTAAAGTATCGTCCTACGATCTGAAAGTTTATGATCGCTGGGGAAGTGTAATTTTCACCAGCAACAACGTAAACCAGAAGTGGGACGGCAGCTATGCAGGAAATCCCTGCACAGCCGGAGAGTACACATGGATGATTTCCTATCGACCGACTCAGGCAACCCAAGAGCAGAGAGAACAGGTTCAAACAGGCCACGTTTTGCTCATGCGATGATTCCGTTCACAATTATTATCGGCTAGACCAAGTTCATCTATTTTATTTCCAGAATTTGACAGTATTTCACTAATGATAAAAACCCTACTCACCCTAATAATAGCATCTGTTACGCTGGTGATTGCTGACCAGACGAACAGAACCAGTGCTTCTTCGGTATTGAGTGAGACTTTATTATCCGAAACTGCTAATAAAATAAAAATACCTATAGATCCGAAACGCTGGTATCAAGTCAATAATGCCGACAATGGTCTCGATGCCCTATTTGACGGCGCCACAGATGTGACAGTCAACACGGGATGGGGCAAAATATTAACCAACTTTGATGCCTACTATCCGCTACAAAAGGGCGAGCAATTAAGTATCGAAAGTATTCGGCTTTATGATGGAGCAGGGAGCAATATTGATGCACCTATGACGCTGTCGATCATTACCGATAAATCGGAGCGCATTCCGATTGCCCGCTTTACCGGGAATAAATACCAGACTTGGGTAGGACCAAATCCTGACCAGCCCGAAGAATTCGCCCTTAAAAAACCTATTTCAAATGCCCGGTATCTAGTGATAAACAGCGCAGGCTCTTACCCTACCGAAATGGAACTTTACGGAACATATCAGGCGGGTCAGGAACCAGCACTTATCCCTCAGCAATCGTACCCATTTCGTCATACGTTAGGCATTAACGGATTCGAGTGGGATGCTGAAGATCCCACCACGGGTGCAGCCCTCCGCGAGGTAGAAGATACCCGTATTAATGCATTAAAAAGCTTTTCATCTATGCGTCATTACATAGACTGGGATAAGCTGGAAAATCAACAAGGCAGTTACACGTACAATCCTACATTTAGCGGCAGTTGGACTTACGATGGTATGTATAAACGCCTACAGTCCGAAGGTGTTGAGATGTTAGCCTGTTTGCAGACGCTCCCAAAGTGGATGGAAAATATCTACCCCGAAGA
Organism: Spirosoma flavum; assembly: GCF_042686045.1. NCBI lineage: Bacteria > Pseudomonadati > Bacteroidota > Cytophagia > Cytophagales > Cytophagaceae > Spirosoma > Spirosoma flavum. Next base: position 868,642 of record NZ_JBHUOM010000002.1, on the reverse strand, counting down.
TGGGCGTGATTATAGCAACGCACCAGCCCGATACGGTAGTGACCTTTCCTCACCAAAATCATATATCGAACATGCCCGGGTAGCCTTTCAGTACATGGCTCGATACGGATATAACAAGAATGTTAATCCATCCCTAGTCAGCGTCAGCCCCGAAGTTACCTGGGCGGGTGTCAATACGGTTAAAATCGGCTTGGGGCTGATTCGCTATATAGAATGCAACAACGAGCCCGATAAAACATGGAAAGGTCGAAATGGCTATCAGTCGGCCCGCGAATATGCAGCGAATATGTCGGCCTTTTATGATGGCCATAAAAATACACTTGGACCGGGCGTTGGTGTAAAAAACGCTGACCCATCGGTAACAGTTGTTATGGGTGGCATGTCGACCGCAAAAACCGACTACATGCGGGCGATGATCGACTGGTGCAAAGAATTCCGGGGCTACCGACCCGATGGGTCGGTAAATCTTTGCTGGGATGTCATGAACCAGCATTTATACGCCAACGATGTTAAATCGTCGCAAAACGGCGGGGCAACTCGGGGAGCCGCGCCCGAGTTGGCGGGCGTTGGGGAGCAGGCTGCCGCATTTGTGAAGCTGTCACGTCAGTATGCCGGCGGCATGCCTGTCTGGATTACTGAAGCGGGGTACGATATAAATAAGGAAAGTCCTTTCCGGGCTATACCCATTGGTCGAAAAACCGTTCTCGAAACGCAGGCAGACTGGATTCTACGAACGTCATTGCTATACAGCCGAGTGGGTATTGATCGGGTATTCTATTTTCAGGCTTATGATTTTGATATACTCAACCCGACTCAATTTTCATCAATGGGGTTGCTGAATGAAATCGGAAAAACACGTAAACCAGCCGCCGATTACTTATATCAGGCTAAGAATCTGCTAGGCAACTACCACTACAAAGAAACGCTCAACAAAGATCCGTTGGTAGACCGTTATGAACTAGATGGACAATCGGCCTATGTGCTAGTCATACCAGATGAACAGGGTCGAACCGGTACCTATAGCCTATCAGTGATAAAAGGTGATACAGTACAGATATGCACACCAACCATCGGTCGTGATGAGATGACACGAACCGTACAGGTTAGTCAAACCGGTACGGTGACCGTAAATGTAAGCGAAACGCCCGTGTTTATTATGCCAATGCGGGAGGCTGGTAATAAGGTTAAAACTGATTTGAGAACCTTACAGGTTTACCCAAACCCAACGTCCGATTATGTGAAACTGACTATTGAAAATGAAAATACCACTCTGGTTGACGTGACGGTTTATGATAACTCAGGTCGAAGATATAAGCAGGTAAGTTTTCTAAAATCAGGCCGTTTTTTCAATGAGCAACTCGATTTGAGTAGTTTACCTCACGGCTCCTATTTGCTGGAAGTGCGCCAGGAGCAAACGAGAGTGATTAAAAAAATTATCAGAGCCCAGTGAGGAGATAGCTGACCAATTCATCAATAGAATTAGCCCATAGAGTATCCAAATGAATAATACAAAAAAGGCAATGAACGGAGGAAAGTGGATCACGATTTCCACCATCATCTCGACCCTGTTTCAGTTCTTACAGGTAGCCGTGCTAGCTCGTCTATTAGACCCTTTAGCTTTTGGCATCGTCAGTATTAGTAATGTAATTATCGCGTTTTTTCAGATTTTCTCTAACCTTGGCTTCTCCAACTCCATCATTTATAAACAGGAAAATGACCGTAACGTGTTATCCACACTGTATTATCTCAACCTCATTGTTGGGTTAGTCATCTTTATTGCCATTCATATTAGCACGCCCTCCATTATCTCGTTCTATCACGAGCCAAAATTGGCGGGGGTGCTCAACCTCTCCTCGTATTACTTCGTAATTGCTTATTTCGGGCAACTATACATGTTTTTGCTGGAAAAAGAGCTCCGGTTTAAATCCGTAGCCATGCTCGATATCGCCGGAACTGTTATTGGATCGGGCGTTACAATAGCCCTGGCTTACAGCGGCTATCGCGAACTGTCAATGATTATTGGTTCACTAGTGATGCAAACCGTGAAGTCAGCTCTGCAGATTACGTTTGGCCTGTCACTCTTCCGCCCTTCATGGTCTTTCAATCTTAACAAAGTCAAAGAACATCTTCGCTTCGGGCTCTTTAATATGGGCGACGGCTTTCTGGGCTTTATTCAGTTCAACGCCGACAATATTTTTATTGGTGGTATGCTGGGGATTAAGATACTTGGTTATTATACTATCGCTTACCAACTGGCTATTTTTCCAATCACTAAACTCAACCCAATTATTTTGCAGGTCGCTTACCCGATTTTAGCTAAGATGAAGGACAACACGGCTGATTTAAAAAAATCGTACCTAAAAATTCTGGATTTTATCAGCTACTGCAATCTGCCGCTTTTAGCCGGATTATTCATTACAGCCGACAGCGTCGTACCCCTAATTTATGGACCGGGTTGGGAGAAGACCATCGACTTGATCCATATTTTTGTCTTCGTAGGAATTTTCACCTGCTTGAGTCACCCCTTGTTCACACTGGTATTCACCAAGGGAAAACCAAGCCTACTGTTCTATCTCAACCTGGGTACGTTGCTTGTAAAAGTACCATTAGTGTACCTGTTTGGAAACTATTGGGGCGTAACTGGTATTGCCATGGCTTTTCTAATAACTACGCTGCTTAATATGATCGCCAACTTTGCCATTGCACACTCACTCATCGGAGATTTTGTAGAGAATTTTCTAAGAGACATAGTCAAACCTATTGTTTTCTGTCTGATAATGGTCGGCGTCATTTATGCATATAAAGTATTTGTTGGCCATTCGGGTTTAGCCAATACGTTAATAGAAATTATGCTTGGAGGAACCACATATGCCTTGTTGACCTTAGTTTATAAGTTATCGTTTTCGGAGTTGAAAGCATACAGACAGGCACTTAGCTAGTTTTTCATGGGAAGGCTAAGTAAAGGTGTACGTTTTTTACAACCCCGCAGAAGTAGTTATAACACCATTATAATACCTAGGAGTTATCCGTCAGATTAAAAGATTCTGTTGATATAACTCAATTACCAACAGGCATGCAAGCGTTACAGGCTGCACTGGATAAAAGCTATTCTCCGCTTTTATCCAGTGCAGCCTGTAACGCTTGAGCGAACGCCTTATCATTAGGAGGCAATAACATCATTTCATGATCACCCGGAACGCTATGCACCCGAACACCCTTCAGGGCGTATTTCTTCCAACCCAGGTATTTGCTATCATCAACGAAGTATACGCGTAGCTGCGCTTTGAATAGATCAACAATGCCATCGTAGGGCTTCATGGAATATGCATGAAAAGCCGTTTCATGTTTGTCCATGATGAGGCTTAAATGATCGAGCTGCCCATCCGTTTGAGGAGGTTTATGCAGGCCAACGATTCGCAAAGCAGTATTGATCTGACGCTCCAGATACTGTTGTTGATATTGAATAGTCATAATAGGATGCTGAACCAGCGAGCGTGTAAACCATATTAACTTTGGAAACTGCCGTAGTATTTTACGGCTCAACCAACTAATCATAGGCTGATTATTATCTGACTCCTGCGCATTAGTGTCAAACATAGCCAGCAGTTTTACTTCTTTACCCATCGCCTTGAGTTGCCGAGCCATTTCGAGTGCCACATACCCCCCAAATGAATATCCCGCAATAGCATAGGGACCAACTGGATTTTGTTCTACTACTTCAGCGAGATAATGGGCGGCAATCGCTTCCATATTATCTAATGGCTCGTCGGTTCCATCCAGTCCAAGCGCCTGCAATCCATAGATAGGTTGCTCAGAGTCCATGTAATTAACTAAACTACTGAAATTAAGCAAATTGAGGCCAATGCCATGAATAATATATATAGGTACTTTGTTACCATGTGGTTTAATAGGTACCAATGACTTCCAAGTTACTGGCTGTTTCTCAGCCTGAAGCAATTGCGCCAGTTTCCGAATAGTTGGATACGTCAGCAAGGTTGATAAGGGTAACCGCCTGCCTGTCTCCTTTTCGAGTCGGGTCATCATCTGAACGGCAATCATTGAATGACCCCCCAACTCGAAAAAATCATGATTAATGCCAATCCTTCCTACGCCGAGCACATCAGTCCAGATACCGTGAATCAACTTCTCCATGGCTGTAACTGGCTCCGTCCCTGCACTTTTTTCCGCCAGCAAGCTCGCCGGTCTAGGCAATGCCTTCCGGTCAATCTTTCCATTTGGTGTAATAGGCAACTGCTCCAGACTGACAAAATCTGTCGGGACCATATAATCAGGTAACACATTCCGAAGCTTCGTTCGCCAGACCGACACCTGTGCCATAAATACCTCATTAGTCAACGGAGGAGTGGTCACTATGTAGGCAACCAATCGCTGGTCGCCGGGCCGATCTTCGCGAGCCATCACAACAGCATCTTTAATATCGCCGTGCGTCACTAAAGCGTGTTCAATTTCACCAAGTTCAATTCGATAGCCTCTAATTTTCACCTGCTGGTCAATACGGCCTAAACAGTGTATCTCACCATCAGCCATAAATTTACCGAGGTCACCAGTCCGATACATTAAACGATTTGGCAATGAGTCAAATGGATTCGGCACAAACTTCTCATGCGTCAGTTCGGGCCGGTTCAAATACCCCCGCGCCACACCGTCGCCGGCAATATAAAGTTCGCCGACAATACCTTCTGGTAACGGATTCAATTTCTCGTCCAGAATATATACCTGCGTATTGTGGATAGGCCGCCCAATGGTAATAATCTCGTCGCTGGCTAAAATCTGTTTGCCCGTTGAATAGATGGTTGTTTCCGTTGGCCCATACATGTTCCAAAGCGAACCACAGCGCGCTGTCAGTTTTTGAGCCAGGTCTTTCGACATAGGCTCGCCACAGCACAGAATCTTCAGGTTAAATTGTTGCTCCCAACCGGCAGCCAGCATCATTTTATACGTTGCTGGAGTTGCCTGCATAATGGTTATGTTCTGCTCAGGTATGGCTTGAAGCAAGGCGCGGCCATCTTTGGTCGTTTCGGTGTCGGCCAAGACTAGTGTAGCCCCAACCAGCAAGGGCAAATACAGTTCAAGACCAGCGATGTCGAACGAAATTGTTGTTACGGCCAGCAACGCATCATCCTTTGTTATACCAGGCATGGTTATCATGCTGTACAGCAGATTAACCAAATTTCGGTGCTCGATTAATACCCCTTTGGGTTGTCCGGTCGAGCCGGATGTGTATAGAATATAAGCCAGATCACTGCCCGTCACAACTACTTTTGGCGCTTCCTTAGAATAGTTATCTATTGAAGCCAATACCGTTTCGATCAGAAGCACCTTAGTCGGAGTTGTCAATTGTCCGGCTGTTTGGTAGGGTGTCGTCCCACTACCATGATACTTCTTCGACGTAATGAGCAGGTTGGCCGACGAATCGGCAAGCATAAAAGCTATCCTATCGTGTGGATATTCAGGGTCGATGGGAACGTAAGCGGCTCCAGCTTTTAGGATGGCCAGAAGCGTAATAACCATTTCCGGCGACCGATCCAGAATAACACCAACTACGTGATTTTGCCCGATTCCGTCGCGCTGAATGACATGAGCAACCTGATTAGCCGTTTCGTCCAGTTCACGGTATCGTACAGTACGTCCATTAAAAATTACCGCTGCTTTATCGACGTATTGGGCCGCGGTTTGAGCAATCAGTTCGTGTAAAGGGATGTGACTTGGGTACGATGCCTGCGTAGCATTCCAGGCAGCTAACTTTCTGTGTTGCTCACGAGAGTCGGCTAGTGGAATCTCGTTAATTCGAATTGATGGCTTAGCAACGACCTCTTTCAAAAGGCGTTCAAATTCGGCCATCATCCGATTGATAGTATCCTCCTTAAATAGTTGCGTGTTGTACGCCCATTCGAAGGTCAACGATGAGTTTTGCGTAGTCGATGAACCACTGATGTTCAAAAACAAGTCAACGGCTCCGTATTTTCGGGGATTGCTGATGAGTTGATAATCGAGTCCGAAAAAAGAAACACCATCATCCAGACCCATATCCACGTTAAAAATAACAGGCACCATGGGCACCCGGGCTGGATCTCGGGTAATGGGCAGTTTTTTCAGTAAACTACCAAAGGTTAGCTGCTGGTGCTCGTAGGCATCAAGAACGGCTTCTTTTCGCTGTTGTAGAAACTGGAGAAAACTAAGTTCGGCGTAGGGAAAGCTTCGCAACGGCAACAGGTTTACGCAATGCCCTACCAGTCGAAGCTGCCCCGTAGCTGACTGGCCGGCCGTTGGCAAACCAAGAACAAGGTCGTTTTGCCCTGTCAGCCGGTGCAGTAATACCTCAAAGGTTGCTATCAGAGTAGTGACAAAACTACAACCGACTTTTAAGCCCATCTGCTTTACAGCCAGAGCCAATGATTCACCCAGTGGGTAATCTAGGCGGGCAATTTCATAGGTACGTAATGCGGGACGGGGGAAATCGGTCGGCAGGTCCAGCACGGGTATCGTTTCCTTGTACTGATCGAGCCAGAATTTTTCTATTTGTCGATGTTCCTCCCCTGCCAAAAACTGAAGCTGCTCAGTGGCATATTGGCTATACAGCGGAGCTACAGACAATATAGGGGTTTTATTTTGCGAATATGCGGAATAGAAAGCACCCAAATCCTGCAATAATATACCCAACGACCAGCCATCGCATATGATATGATGAGCCGTTACGGTGAAGTGATGCTGCGTATCGGATAGCTTAATCAGACCCGCTTTGATCAGAGGGCCATTTAGCAGATCAAACACATGGAGTGCATCCTGAGTCACATAAGACGCAACAACCTGTTCTTTTTCGGTATCTGTTTTGTCGGAACAATCCTGATAGAAAATGGCCGTAGGAAACTCATCAAAAATGCACATCTGATTTCCATCGGCACTGAACGCCGAGTGCAGAGCTTCGTGGCGCGTCACTAAGTCCTGCCACGCCCGCTCCAGTGCCGGCCTGTCTAACGTTCCGGTGAAGCGCAGCGACACCGATTCATTAAATGCCCGATTCGCATCGTCTCCTCCAAACTGACAGGTTGCCCATATTTCCATCTGCGGCTCGGTAGCCGGAGCCAGATGAGCAATACCCGGACCGTCGAATGGATTGAAATCAACTGCAATAAGGTTTACGTTCGTAGTGCTTTCGGCCATCCGTAATCAAGTTAATTCAACCTGTAGGTATTTCCCTGGTTGCCCAGGATTCGGTACAAACCAAGCTGGATTCCCGTCCCTGTCTCGTCCCAGCCGGGCACCATGGGCCGGAGGCACATTCCCGACAAACGTTGCACCAGTTGTCTCTATGTTACTTTTAGACGGTTCGTCGCTGCTAAAAAAACCAGCCGCTATCAAATCACGAATGCTTTCGGTAAACTGATATATCAAAGTATTTATTTCCTCATCTGTATGTGCTTCGGTCAGGAAACACGGGAAGCCATCCCAAATGTGAATCCCTCTCTCACGCATTAACGTAAACAGCAACTCACTATAAACTATTTCCTGCTTGAATTTTATTTTCCAGAGTGAGCCAAAGTTAGCCACGAAAATGGGAAGTTTCCAACGTGTGAGAACTCCATTCATCTCGTTGGCCATTCGTTCTGTTTTTCGGGTAAGTTTCTCCTGTAGTTGAGGTCCAACCTTCTTCATGTACAATAGGGATGCTTTTGCCGCAGCCAATGCCAGCGGATGGCGAACAAATGTCCCGGCAAAATACGTCACGCCAACTTCAGGAACGGACTGATCACCGTATTGCCAGAAGCCCCCATCGAGCGCGTCCATAAATTCACGCTTACCCGCTATAACGCCAATGGGCAACCCAGCGCCGACTACTTTTCCGTACGATGCCAGATCAGCTTTAATGCCGAATAGAGCCTGCGTTCCACCGGAATGCATTCGAAAGCCAGTAATCACTTCATCGAAAATCAAGACAGTACCCGACGTAGCAGTAATCTCCCGTACATGTTTTAGAAACTCAATAGGTACAAACTCCGGCCTCCGACTTTGGACAGGCTCAACCAGTACAGCAGCCAGTTCATGCGCCCGTTCGCGGATAATCGTTAAGGTTTCCTCCGTACCGTAATCGAGAATCAACATGTTCTGCACCGACTCTGGCATGATGCCGGGTGCAGCCGGAAACGACTTCAGCTTTTTGGTTCCTCTCACCAATACTTCATCAGCAATGCCATGATAGGAACCCGAGAAAGCAACAATCAACGACCGGCCTGTTACGGTTCGGGCAATCCGCATAGTGCCTAAAACAGCTTCTGAACCCGTATTACACAGAGCGACGCGGTCAGTTCCTGTTAGCTCACACAGTAACTGACTAACTTCACCCGCTAATTCGTGCTGTGGACCAACTTCATAACCGCTTTCAATTTGCTCGTGTAAAACCTGTTTGATAAAATCGGGCTGGTAGCCAAACAAGTTTGACCCAAACCCATTCAAAGCATCAATGTACTCGTTGCCATCAATATCCCACAAACGACTGCCCTTAGACTGATTCACAACCAGCGGATAAACAATTTCTTTTGTAAGTGGCCGAAACCCTGATACCACCCGAGGGTCGGCCATGTAGCTACGGTGCTGTTGAGCATACGTTTTGCTCCCCTGCGTTTTCTGATTATACCGCTTTGTGAGCTGGTCTAAGAAACTCTGCTGTTTGTTTGTTAATGCGGACGCCTGACGCTCAATTCGGGCAGTCGCACCAAACGGCTTCTTGAGCTCAATTTTCTCCTCGGGTGTCAACGCAGCATCGGCAACGACAGCGTTTTTTGGACTACCGGACAATGCCAACGATCCATTGGCCGGGACTGCCACTTGAACCTGAGGCCCGGGGGGAGCTACCTGCACCTGCGGATTCCCTACCTGTAGCAACGCAACCTGTTTGGCCAAGAGCTGGAGTTGTTGCGCAATCAATCCCAATGCTGTATCACTAACCGGCAAGGCTGTTTCAACCTGACCAGCAAGTCCATTGTAATGCAGAGCCGCCGATACTGGTGTTGACGGTGCTGATATTGGTTGAGCTACCTCAACTGGTAGCGTCTGATCAAGGTAGTTGGCTAAGCGTTCGGGTGTTGTGTAATCTGAGGTCAGTTGCCGAAATGTTATTGGCAGCCCAAATTCTTTTTTTACTGTTAGTGCCACCTGAGTTAGCAATAGCGAGTCGAAACCAATCTCCAGAAAACTTCTATCCGATGCCACGCCGTCCATCTCAATGCCGGAAGCATCTTCTAACAATTGGTTAACCTTTTGGAGCAGAGTATTTTTTCTCATGTTGGTGTGTCTTTGTTGAGGCTGGTCGGGAAACGTCATCACCGCCGATGTGGGCTTATTTACGTCAGCAATAACTATCTGATTAGGAGCAGTAGTACTTTGAGGCTCTCTATTGATAGGATCAATCCAACAGCGTTTTCGGTCGAAAGCGTAGGTAGGCAAATTCACCCTACTACGCTTTTGCCCGGCATAAAACGCCTGCCAGTTTGGTTCTACTCCATTTAGGTAGAGTTGACCAAGCGTCGTTAAAACCGACTGACAGACTGCTGGCCAATCAGGTTGGTTCGCTAAGCCAGCCAGCACGGTAATCGATTTCTTACCGGCTTGTTGCCGAGCAAGTGTCGTTGTGACATGACCGGGGCCAACCTCTAGCAGTAACGGTTTCCCTAACGTAAAAATAGTGTCGAGTGCCTCAGAAAAGCGAACTGTCGAGCGCAAATGCGTTGCCCAGTATTGTGGGTCAGTCGCTTGTGCATCAGTAAGCCAATCACCCGTTACGCTTGACACAACAGGTTTTTTTGGGTGACTTAACGTAACACCTGCCACCACCTTTGCAAAATTATCAACGATGGGGTCCATCATGATGGAGTGAAATGCATGGCTGGTTGCCAGTGGCTGATTGGGTATTTCGCATTCATCTAATAGACGGGCGAAGTCAGCAATGTGTTCTTCGGCACCAGCCACCACACAAAGCGTGTAACTATTAATAGCGGCCATTGAAAGCACCGGGGGCAGTATTGCCTGTACACGCTCTGCTTCCATACGCACCGAAAGCATACTCCCGCGCGGCAATTTGCTCACCATGTTGCCGCGAGCGGCAACGAGCATTAACGCATCAGCCAGCGTAAAAACACCTGAGAGGTGCGCGGCAACAAACTCACCAACACTATGCCCACAAAATATGGTTGGTTCAACGCCCCAACTCATCCATAACTGCGCCAACGCATACTCAGTAACGAACAGAGCGGGTTGGGTGTATCGTGTATTTTTCAGGCGCTGTTCAGCTTCCGAATTAGGTACTTCCGGATAAATAATTTGGCGAATATCGAGGTTTAAGTGATCCACTAGTAGATCAGCACATTCGTCAATTGCCTGTCTAAATACAGCTTCATGCTCGTATAGCATACGGCCCATGTTGAGATACTGTGCCCCTTGCCCCGGAAACATAAAGACTACCTCATCGGGGCTTTCGTCTATTTTTCGCGTAATTACAGTATCGGTTTCAGCCAGCAACTTGTCCCTTAATTCAGCCTGCGTCGTTGCCACTACGAAGGAACGATGATTAAAATTAGGGCGCGTTGTTTGTAGTGTAAACGCTACATCAGCTAGAGTTAACGAATTGGTTTGATGCAATTCGTCGGCCAGTTGGTATGCATATTTCTTCTGACTAGCCACTGTTTTAGCCGACCAAGTGACGAGTTGAGCCGTGCGGGCATTCGTCGATTGGGACACGCTAGCCACGGGCGTTTCGTTTTCAAATTCCTCAAGCACAACATGTACGTTGGTCCCTCCTACCCCAAACGAACTCACTCCTGCCCGGCGTGGATTGGCAGGACGCTCCGCTAGATTAGTTCCTGCTAACTGCCAATCGCGGAGATACGTGTTGACAAAAAACGGGCTATTGACAAAATCGATAGCCGGGTTCGGCATAGAGAAGTTTAGAGAAGCCGGAATCTGCTTATGATACAGAGCCAGCGTGGTTTTGATGAAACCTGCTACACCCGCAGCCTGCGTCAGATGGCCCATATTGCTTTTTATGGAGCCAATGGCACAAAACTGTTTTTGGTCCTGTTCGCCAAACGCTTGTATCAAGCCCTCAATCTCAATCGGATCACCCAGCGGAGTTGCCGTTCCGTGGGCTTCTACATAACTGATGGTGGCGGGATCGACGTCGGCATCGGCAATTGCCATAGCAACTGCTCCCGCCTGACCGTCGGCATTAGGTGCCGAAAAACTGCCTTTACCTCCGCCATCATTATTAATACCAATACCTTTAATAACCGCGTAAATCGTATCACCATCACGCCGGGCAGCATCCAGATTTTTCAGGAGTACCACACCGGCCCCGTCGCTAAAAACGGTTCCTTGTGCATCGGCATCAAATGAACGGCAATGCCCATCGCGGCTTAGCATAACCCCTTCCTGGTACAAATGGCCGCTATTGACCGGCGCAGTAATGCTGGCTCCACCTGCAAGAGCCACATCACACTGACCAGTACGGATACTTTGAACGGCTTGTGTAATTGCCAGCAACGACGTGGAACAGGCCGAGTAAACACTTACAGCAGGTCCTTTCAGATTTAGCTGATAGGCCGTACGGGAGGCTATGTAATCTTTCTCATTCAGGGTCATTACCTGAAACTCCCCAACTGGCTCAATCAGGTCTTTGCGGCCCCGTATGTTGTTCAGGTAGTACGTATTGTTACCACAACCAGCAAAAACGCCAACCCGGCCAGCGTAGTGGTGCGGTAGATAACCCGTTTGTTCGAGTGTTTCCCACGCAATTTCCAGAAAGACACGCTGTTGCGGATCCATCAGTTGCGCGATCATGGGCGACAACCCGAAAAACTGGGCATCGAATTGATCAGCTTGGTCAATAATGCCCCTTGCTTTAACATAGAGCGGATCATTTCTGAGGGTGGTTGAGACTGACGGATCCAACTCAGCATCAGTAAAAAAACGCGTTGTTTCTTTACCCTGCTTCAGCACGTCCCACAACTCATTGATGGTCGTTGCCCCCGGAAAACGGCCTGCCATTCCAATGACGGCCACATCTGTCTGTTGGGTTATTTGTCTTACCTTTTCGGATTGAGGATGCACAATCCGCCTTGAATGATCAGTAGTTTGTGGCTGTAAGTAATTGGCTACACCCGAAATTGTTGGATATTGATACAGCTTCGTAACGGGCAAGACATACTGCTCTTGTTTTAAAGCCGCCACTGTTTTCTGAGCCAGCAGTGAATTACCTCCTAGCTCAAAGAAGTTGTCATCCAGGCCCACTTTGTCAACCCGTAACAGATTACTCCATACGCTGGCAATCGTTTGTTCGAGTTTAGACTTGGGCTTTCGATACGCTATGGTTAGTTCTGGCCGGTTACGACTGGGTTCCGGCAATTGTTTTTTATCAACTTTCCCGCTGCTCGTTTTGGGCAGTTCATCCATCCATACGAAGGCGGATGGCATCATGTACTCAGGCAATTGCTGCTCAAGTTCCCGGCGGACCGTCAATGTATCGATGTGGTTAGTGGCAGCGACTAAGTAAGCCACCAACTGTTTCTGGGCATCAACACCTTCACGCGCTATCACAACCGCTTGCTTTATGCCAGTGGTATGACTAATAACAACTTCAATCTCGCCCAATTCGACTCGGTGGCCCCGAATTTTCACCTGATCATCCCGACGTCCTAAAAACTCAATGGTACCATTGGGAAGAGAGCGGCCTAAATCGCCGGTACGATAAACGCGCTTAGCCTGCTTTGTTTGGGAAATAAATAACTCAATGAATTTCTCATTCGTTAGGGTGGGTTGATTTAGATAACCCTCGGCTAAACAGACACCACCAAAACAAAGCTCTCCCACTTCGCCGTTGGCTAGTATGTTCAGATTATCGTCAACGATAAAAAGATTTACATGGTCTATGGGTTTGCCAATTGTTGGTAAGTGGGGCCAACTAAACGGCTTTCCCTCTAATTTGAGTTGGGTTACAACATGGCACTCCGTGGGGCCATACTGGTTGTATAAAACACAGCCAGGCAATTCCGAAAAAAATCGGGCAATTTGAGGAGTAATCTTCAACTGCTCGCCAGCGGTCATGATTTCGCGCAGGTCTTTCGGAAATTGCTGGAGACTTACGGCAGCTTCAGCCAAATACTGCAAGGCTACAAAAGGCAAAAAAAGGCGGTTAATTGCTTGCTTATCAATAAATTGCAAGAGCACATTCAAATCCAGCCGCAGTATATCATCAACTAAAAACAGCGTTCCGCCGGTAGTTAGTGTCGCGAAAATTTCCTGAAATGAAACATCAAAACTCAATGGGGCCAATTGCAACGTTCGGGTATCAAGACCTGCAACTGAGTTTTTCGCCTGCCACTGCAACAGATTCACTAGTGGTTCATGTCCCATACAAACCCCTTTTGGTTTGCCCGTTGATCCGGAGGTATACAACACGTAAGCGGTGCTGCTTTGGTGGCTTATAGGTTGGACAGAATACGTGTACTGTTCGTCGGATGCGACCGTAATAAGGCCTAACTGTTCGAATAATGGCTTATCCTGAGCGGTGGCTACTCCCGTCCGGAGACCCGAATCAGCGATGATTTGTTGCAGTCGCTGTTCTGGATAGGCCGGGTCAAGGGGTAAATACGCTTTACCAGCTTTCAATATAGCCAATACCCCGATAACCATTTCCAGATTGCGCAAGGTACTTACGCCAATCAGGTCAGCATCGGAATCAGCTTGTAAAATAGCCTGACTGAGGTTATTTACTCGATTAATTAATTGACTGTAAGTAATTTCATAGCTCCCGGCGACCACCGCAATGCGGTCCGGATTCTCATGAGCAACCTGATCAACGAACTGCGAGATGAGACTGTTCCGACCTACGCTTATGTCACCAAAAGAACGCATAAAGCTAATTAATTGAATATGAGCAAATCTATCCCACAAGCACGCTTATTCGCTAACTAGCGGATGAACCTGCTTCTTCATTCACTCACCGTTACTTAGTTGATATTTCTCTACTTACAAAAAAGTACGTTGAGTTTGCGTTGAACGCTCCTGGATTGTGGGCGCCTGCATAGCGTCAACCCGGCGCGGAACATCGACATAGTTTCCTTCAACCCGATTCAATACCGTTAATATTGGTTGATTGGTTACGCGCACGTACATACTTAGCAATTGTTTTTCAGCCCGCGCCCAAGGGCTATTGGCATCAACGACCAGAAGCGATAACGCACTGCTTTTGAGCAGATAGGTTGGAATCTGATTATTAATTAGAGCGGGTAATTCAAGAATAATGCGGTCATATCGCGAGATATCGAATTCCTGATTATAGTCGAGTAAGTAATCGATGCCCGTCACATTCATAAAATCCGGACGAATGGTATAGGGAAAATATGTCACGCCCTTCTGGTGTTCCCGTTGCTCTTTGCCCGTTACACGCGGATAGCAGTAGGCTATTTTTTGATCAGCATCATCATACAACTGCGTTAACCCATTGGCAATCCAGCTTTTTCCCTGCTTTGACCGGATACTAAACAACGTAATAATTGGCGGGTAAGCCTTGGCTGTATTCTGAGAGACCTCAATATTAATGGCATTGAATAGCTGCTCGAACATACTCCGCGATGCCCGGGTTGTTTTTGAATAAACAAGTGGGTTTTTGACCGTTGGAAATAGGGCGGTAACGGGCATACCAACTAAGGCTTCAGCCTGTTCGGGCGATTGAATTCGTTTGTCCAACCAGAACCGCAACGCCGTGAGTAAGAGAGCAATAAAAATACCAACGCCTAAACCAACCAATATTAATTGTGAACGTTTAGAGGCTTGAGGCAACAGCGGAAAGTCAGGCGCATCCATTACTTCAAGTGTGCCGCCAATGGATACATCCTGACGGCGAGTACGTGACTGATCTACGTTTTGCAGTAAGTCCAGGTATTCTTTTTCGGCAACGGTTAAATTTCTATTAAGCTCGCGAAGTTGTGAACCTAAGGGGCCATATTCATTGGTTTTGACCTGATAGTCGTTCATGCGCTTCTGGTATAACTCTAACCGAGCCGACGATTCTTCGTACTCCAACGATTTGGTCAGACGATCATTCGCCATCGTTAGGGTTGGAACAGCATCCGCAGAGTTAGCAGCGGCATCGTATTTCTGCGCACTAATTTTCAGTTCTTCCTGAACCTGAGCCACACTCGCCTGCAACTGATTAATTACGGTTTTAGGCTGTCCATAGGCGCGGGCATTCGCTAATTTATTCTCCGCATCTGTGAGTTTCTTTTGCTTATCGCTCAGGTCATTGTTGGCCGAACGAATGCTACCTTGCTGACCCATACGCCGGTTGAGCGCATCTAAACCCGCTTTGGCCGCATTTTTTCGCATGAGTTCCTGATTATATTCATTGTTCAGGGCCTCGCGAGACGTGGCAACATTACGTGCTTCTTCGTCATAATCTAGCAACTGATGTTTCGAACTGAACGCCCGCAGGCTAGCTTCAGCCTGCGCCAGTTGCTCTTTGGCCTGTTGCAATTTGGCTTCGTAATAGCCTATTACCGAATTAGTTTCTGACGTTTTAAGTGTGGAATAGCGTCTGTTCAGAATTTCAATAGCGTAGCTAAGGGTACGCTGTGCCACCGCCGGATCGTCAGCCTCGTATTCCATCAGCAGCACATCGTTAGTATTCTTGCGAGCCGTTGCTTTTAAGTGTTCGCTTATATGCTGAATTGAATAATAAGAATCCGATTTTAGTAATAACGTTTTTACCGGATTGTCGGACGGTGATTTTGCCAGACTATCGATGGTGCGATGTAGTTGAATAGAGTCGCCTGCAATAAAAAACAGACTCTCCCAATCGAGCGTAATAGCCTGATGCAATTTCTGAAAACCAGAATTCGCCAATACCAGCGTGTCAGGCTTTCGAAGCCGAAGGTGATCGCTTAGCAAGCCAATGCCAATTTGGAGTAGTGTTTCCCGTGAATTGAGGGTAGTCAAAATATTATCAAATGCACTAGCCGAGTGGTCAGTAAACGTGTTCTGTTTATCTGACAACAAGGAATAGCGTGACACCAAGCCAGTATAAAGAGTTGCCTGCGATTTATAGACTTTGGGCTCGTTACGAGTAACAAAAAATGCCGTGCCTGCCGTTATACAGGGAATCAGGATAAACCAGAGTATGTGCTGTTTCAGTAAGCGCAAAAAGACATCGACTGACATACGATTCGTTTAGTTACGTTTCAACCGCTGTATGGGCATACCCACCAACGCTTCAAAATAATGGACATTCTTTAAAAAATCACCCTTTATCTGCTCTGACGAAGTTTTAGCCTGCACATACCGACTGGTAATATTAGCCAAAGCATCAGCTGTTATTCGCCCCTTCTGAATTTCAACTTCGGCAACCCGAAGAGCAGTCAAAGATGCCTGCTCATCAATCAGGCGATATTTCAAAAGTTGCTGAGTCGTGATCATGTCCTGGTAAACGCCAATCATATCACGTTTCAATTCAAGTTCAATAGTTTCCTTCTGGATAACCGATGCCCGGTAATTTGAGTAGGCTTGACGCACCTGGTGCTTACGCCCAAACAACTCGTAAAGAGGTACCCTAACATCAACGCCAACCCGGTAGCCATTGGCAATTTGTCCCAAGGCATCCCGACCTGTTATTGTTGTCGTTCCTGATGAGATAATAGATTGATTTCCCGTTGAATAATTGGCAAATCCAGATACGTTCTGTAGAATCTGAACTTTCGCTACTTGATACGCCGAATTCAATGAATTACCTACCTCATTCTGGTATTTGATGAGCGGTGAGTGTGCTACTGCCACTTTCATTATATCATCAAATGGAAGCAGTTGAACGGCGATGTCCTGATTAATATCAAGGTACAAGGTATCATCAGCCAGCCCAGAGGATGGACCGAAAGAAACAAGTCCTCGTGCTCCTCTATTTTGCCCGGAGCAAACTGTATATGATAACAACCATAGCAGCAGAAAAAGGCTGGTCTGAAACGTTATTCCAATTCGTACGCTATAAAAGCGAAAATTTATCCTAAACATAATATTAATATGTCGTTTTCCTATACAACTCACGACAATGCGACTGCCGATATGTCTTTGTAACCGACGGTGAGATGGAAGAATGTTTATTAAATGGTGAGCTTACTCCACTTGATTAACTAATCATTTTACTTGTTTACTCTAATAAGATATTTGTTGCTTTTTTGACTGTTATATACACAAATTGTCACATATAGAAAACAGCTAAGGCATATTCATACCTGTTTTACTTGTATGAGGTGTATGTAAAAAGCGCTTAAAGGCTTTACGCATAGTAAGCACTGCCCGAACAAAACTTAGCATCAATACTGGAATAAGTAAAATTTCACGCAGAGTAATAAGTTTCCATAAATAAGTAGGTACAGAAATAAGCAGGCTCCCGCACAAAATGAGCAATAAAACGAGCGGAGTTTTCCACAGGATTGGGTCGTTAGCGACTAAGCCACTACTTATACAAGCAAACAGTAAACCTAATAGCAATATTTTGGGCAGAAAAACAGCCTGCAACACTTTAAACCCACTAGCCCATCGACCTTGTACTAGTTCAGATATACCTCTCCAAAAATAAAACGTCAAAAACTGCCATTGAGCGGCTACCCAACGGGTACGCTGGTTTTCAAACACCGCCCGATTTGCTACTTTCTCATCATAAATAAAGGCTTTTTCCAAATAGCCTATTTTATGTCCACTGAGCACTATATTAGTTTCTAGCTCTCTGTCGTAGCCCCCCATAGTATGTTGAGTAACCATAGCTGTTTTCATCAGACTAGGTTCAAATGCCATGCCAGATCCGATTGTTGCCGACGACAGCCCTAATACACGACTTGCTTTTCGAAAAATATGGTTGTTGATTTCTTCACTAATGGCATCCAGAATTGCCACACTCGTATTCATATTTTTAGCAACCCGATGTCCCTGAACGGCCCGCCAGCCTTGTGCAAAAGCTTTGTTTATCCGACCCAGAAAATCAGGTGCCATATGATTGTCAGCATCCGACACCACCAGAATATCATACTCATCAAGCGATAACCGCGCCAAGGCGGTATTGATGGCTTTTGCTACTGTAGAGACTTGAAACGAAACCTCGAATACCCGGATAGGCAGAGTTGCCAGTTTAGCGAGTGTTTGCGGTTGAAACGAGTCGGCGATTACGATGAGTTCAAACCGATCGGCCGGATAACTTTGTTTTAAGTTTTCGGTAACCGACTCAATAATAACAGCGTCCTCTTTGTAAGCCGGAATAAGAACGCCTATTTTCCTAAAAACCAAAGGTAAAGGAACGGTATCATTATCGTCGGCTCGACCAAATCGGCCAGCCACGGCAAATACGGCCCAATAAAGGACGTTAAGAGAAATAAACCCTATTAAAATTAGGTAGATAGAATAGATGATGGTCATAATAAACCCGTAATGTAATCGGGTATTTTATTTCATTTATGACCACAAATTTGGTGTCAAGTCACAAAACCCGACGCATCCTAACGAATCATTTTTACGTATATGGTAGCATGCGCTACATCGTTGTTTTCGCTCAACAGGAAATCGGCTACGCCGTGGGGTTCGATCACTGCACTGATGCAGTTGATTTTTTATTCTGGGGTTACGAGGAGTATGAACTGCTTCCCTACGGGATCTACGACATACTGACTGGTGATGCGTTGCCCTACGAACACCGGGGTGAACGTACAGCAAAGATTGACGAACCCGTCATTCGCCAAATTGCCCTTGATTATGTCAAGTCAGCTATTCGTCAAACAACATGACGGCCTAACGGCTTAAAAGCTTATTGTCCTGATATTCAGATAATTATACTGAATCGGGCAACTAATTGCACAAAATTCATAAACAGGAAGAGCCGATAAAGACGGACTCTTTATCGGCTCTTTATAAATAAGTTTTTAAAACGTTATACCACCAGAATATCCCTTTCCTTCGCAAGAAAAGTCTCATCAACCCGAGCAATAAACGCGTCGGTTAGTTTCTGAACACGCTCTTCGCCCATTTTTACGGCATCTTCCGAAACGCCATCTTTAGTCAATTTACGAATGTCGTCATTGGTGTCTTTACGAATATTACGGACGTTAACTTTGGCCGTTTCGACTTCCTGCTTCACTTTCTTGACGAGGTCGCGCCGACGCTCTTCGGTCATTGGCGGAATACTCAGCCTAATCTGCTCTCCATCGTTGTTCGGATTGAGGCCGAGGTTCGAGTTACGAATCGCCTTCTCCACTTCGCCAATGAGTTTCTTCTCGAACGGCTTGATAACAAGGGTACGGGCATCGGGCGTGTTGACAGACGCTACCGTATGCAAGGGCGAGAGCATCCCATAATATTCAATCTGAATACCATCAAGCATACCCACGTTAGCTTTGCCAGCACGAATTTTGGTTAATTCAATGGCTAAGTGCTTGAGTGCCTTTTCCATCGTATCTTTTGCATCGTCGAGAAATAGCTCGATTTCTTCCATTTTAACTTGACGTTGTAGAGTTATAAGGCTGTAAAGTTATACGTTGCATTACCAAAATTTGACAACTATGTAACTTTACGAGTTGGTAGCGAGTAGACTATTTATTCTTTATTCTGGCAATTTCATTGTTATAAGTGTACCCTGGTTATCATCGCCCTGGATAAGCCGGAGAAGACTCCCCTGTTTGTTCATGTTAAAGACGATAATCGGCAGGTTATTTTCCTGACAGAGCGTAAAGGCCGTCAAGTCCATAACGCTTAGTTTCTTTTCGTAAACGTCGTCGAAGGTGATCGTCGTATAACGAGTTGCCGTTTTGTCCTTCATTGGATCGGCTGTATAAACGCCATCAACTTTCGTGCCCTTCAACACCACGTCGGCTTCAATTTCGATGGCCCGCAAACTAGCCGTTGTATCGGTTGTGAAGTAAGGACTGCCCATTCCGGCACCGAAGATTACGACGCGACCTTTTTCGAGGTGGCGCACCGCCCGCCGACGGACGTAAGGTTCGCAAACCTGCTCCATTTTGATAGCCGACATTACGCGCGTGTACATGCCATGTTTCTCAAATGAACTCTGCAAAGCCATCGCGTTGATGACTGTCGCCAGCATACCCATATAGTCTCCCTGTACGCGGTCAATGCCGGAGCGTTCGCCTGATACTCCCCGAAAAATATTGCCCCCACCAATAACGATGGCTACCTCAACACCCAAGTCTACTACTTGTTTAATCTCCTGACTGTACTGCTCCAGTACAACTGGGTCAATGTTGTACCCGTTAGGCCCAGCAAGGGCCTCCCCGCTTAGTTTGAGCAGGATGCGTTTATACTTTGTTTGCGATGTCATGAAGGGAAATTTTGCGGGCAAAGATAAGAAAAAGGCGGAAAGGGAGGAGACTAAAAATAGTATCAGGCCAAATTCCAGAGTTCGTTCAATCGGTTTAGATCCCGTTTCATAGCCGCAAATACTTGTTTCGGTGGGATTGACAGATGAATTGCTCCGTGCTCGGCTCCTCCCATTGGGTATTCCACATGCAGTGACATAGACACGTTCAAGTTGTGTTGCTTCAATAAGCGAAAGTAGGCTTTAAAGTCCACCATTCCCTCGCCAAGCGGTACATCCTGTACTATTGTTACCCCATTTTTGGTTGACCATCGGAAATCTTTGAGGGCAATGGACTTTATATGAGGACTAATCAAGCGCAAACCAGTAGGCCACGACTGTCCCCCTTCGACAGTGGCATGTCGGATGTCGTACTGAACACCCATGTAATTCAGATCGGCTGTTTTAAGCATTTCCCATAGTTCCCAAACCGATGCGCCCACCAACAAACCCGCATGGTTCTGGTAACAGCCCGTTAGGTTTAGGGTCTTATTTAATTCGCCTAATGCCCGCAGTTGTTGCTGAAAGCCTAAAATGGAATCGGGTATAGCTCGCTTCTCGTCGTACTGATACCACTTCATCCGATACAGATGAAAACCTACTTTCGACGCGGTTTTTAGCACGCGAACATCAGTGGCATTGGTCGCATCGCCAACTACTGTTGTCATTAATTTAGGCATCAGTCCCACTTTTTTTAGGGATTCGACTGCTTTAGGCAACTCCTCTTCAACCCGATCAGGATGCACATGACCATCTGAGCGGACTGTCAAATCAACGCCGTTAAAACCCATTTCAGCCGCAGCATCGGCCATGTCCGCATAGTTCAGAAACTGCAAGTGCTTAGAAAAGATATGGACATCGGGCAGGGAGAATTCCGTTGCTCCAGCCGATGCTGCGGCAACCGATGCAGGAAACATCACTGGTAATAGCGGCAAGTATCCGGCAACCAGGGCCGTTTGCTTTAGGAAATGACGTCGGGGATAGGAGTGATCCATACGCCTAAAAGTCTATCTACAAAAATTCTACCAGCACCTGCCCTTTTTCGACGCGGTCGCCTTTACCGACACGTATTGTTTTCACGGTTCCGTCACCGGGGGCCTTGAGGTTATTTTCCATCTTCATAGCTTCCAGAATCAATAGGCTATCGCCTTTACTGATTACATCACCGGGCTGAACACTAATGCCGACAATCAGACCCGGCATGGGTGCTTTCAACTCGTTGACTTTGGCGCTGGCGGCATTACTCATGCCCATTTTTTCGAGCAACAGATCGAAACGATCTTTTACGTTTACGAGATGAATATGCCCGTTGATTTTCAGACTTACCGTTTTCTCTTCGGCATTCAGCTCCAGCACTTCGGCGGTATAGGAACGATTCTGATAAAGTACATGAAACCTCCGGTCAACAATCTTGATAATATCCCAGCTAAACGGCTCGCCATTGACTATCGGCTGCCCATTGGCAAAATCAACGGTGAATGACTGGTTGTTAAGCGTAGCGGTGTACATAGCGTTTTTGTTGATTTCTTACTCTTCACCGGTTATAGTAAGATCATATTACGACTTATTTACTAACCAGATACCTACTAAACACACACCCATACCAGCAAACTGCACCCCATAAATCGTTTCGCCGTCCAGCACTCCCCAAAAGAGGGCCACAATAGGAATTAAGTAGGTTACCGAAGCGGCAAACAGGGGCGATGAGAGTTGCATAACGCGGTTGAAGAAAATCGACATTAAGCCCGATCCAAATACGCCCAGCGTAACCAATGCCCATAGCGACCAACTACTGTGCGCGTCCAATACGCGAGCAAAAAAGTCTGTTGGAACAAGGGTCAGTAAGGCAATAGGACCGGCAAAGGCAAACAGCCAGGCCGTAGACACTAATGCGGGCAAATGACTTAAATAACGACCAATGAGGTTAGTATTTAGTCCGTAACAAAGGGTTGCCAGTACGACTAATAAGGCGTAACCGTTCAGTTGAAACGAACCCGTTGCACTGAAAAACACCAAGAGTAGCGATCCCAATAGCCCGAGTAAAATTCCGGCCACCTGTCTGATTTTGAGTATTTGACCGAAAAACACAGCCCCCAAAATAAGTGTAAATAACGGGCTCAGCGAGTTGAGCGCACCAGCCAGTGAACTGTTGAGGTGTGCACCGGCTTCAGCGAATAAAAAAGCCGGTATAACAAATCCAATTATTGCCGACGCCAGTAAGGCCACCCATCGATGTCTAACGACTACCCGGATATCGGCCTGCCGACTTTGCTTCGCTAGAAAAGGGGTAAAAAATAACAGGGCAAATACCAGTCGCCCGGCCCCTACTTGTTCCGGCGGAAACGCGCCGAGGCTTCGTTTAATGAGAATAAATGAACTTCCCCAGACCAACGCCAGTGCGCATAACAACACCCACGCCAGCAATGGGCGCTTTTGAGGAATAACGACGGGTTCTTCGGCAGTCATTTTTTGGATTGGTTAAACAGGACTAATAGCCGAAGAGTCGGAATGAATAGTTTTCAGAAAACTAGTAATCGTGTCAGAGCATCAAGCACTTAGTACAGCATCGTAAGTTTCTGCCACTTCATCAAGAATTGCGCTCACCCCGCTATAAGAATCCGTTGTGACCAGCCGCATTCGATAGGGTTTAAAATCAGGTAGTCCCTTGAAATAATTAGCGTAGTGGCGTCGCATCTCAAAAAGACCCAAGATTTCACCTTTCCAGCGAATCGAAAAGTCAAGATGCTGGCGGCAAACGGCTACCCGGTCGGCCACAGTTGGCGGGGGTAAATGCTGGCCAGTCTGAACGAAATGCTTTATTTCGTTAAAGATCCAGGGATACCCGATGCTGGCCCGACCAATCATGACACCATCGACACCATAGCGATTTTTATACTCCAGTGCTTTTTCGGGTGAGTCAATATCGCCGTTACCAAAAATTGGAATCTGAATGCGTGGATTGTCTTTAATCCGGCCAATAAGCGTCCAGTCGGCATCGCCTTTGTACATCTGTACCCGCGTCCGGCCATGAATGGTTAGGGCTTTGATACCGATGTCCTGCAACCGTTCGGCCACGTCACCAACGTTTTTGGTGCTTTCGTCCCAGCCGAGCCGGGTTTTCACAGTTACGGGCAGGTGAGTAGCATCTATAACGGCTTGAGTCATACGGACCATTTTTGGAATATCCTGCAACAAAGCCGCCCCTGCACCACGACAAGCCACATTTTTAACCGGGCAGCCGTAATTAATATCAATCAAATCGGGCTGAGCGCGGGTGGCAATACGAGCACACTCGCCCATCGTTTCGACATCCGAGCCGAAGAGTTGAATCCCAATGGGCCGTTCATACTCGAAAATATCTAACTTTTGAACGCTCTTAGCCGCGTCGCGAATGAGTCCTTCCGACGAAATAAATTCAGTGTACATTAAATCGGCTCCGTTCGCTTTGCAGACCGCCCGAAATGGCGGGTCGCTGACATCCTCCATCGGAGCCAGTAATAACGGAAAATCCGGGAGCTGTATATTGCCAATATTGACCATTTCGTGGTATCGGGGTTAAGAACCCGACCGATATTTCTTTATAATTGAGCGAGTTTACAAATGGTAGTGACTGACGGTCCCATACCTTACGTTGTATCGACAAGTTTTAGCACAATCCAAAGGCCGAATTGGTTCCCGTGCACAAACTATGCGAACTAGTCTGTAAATTTACAGGAAATTATGCAACCAAGTTATACGCCCGGAGGCACTACATCGCGGCCACCAACGCTCGGGGGACTGATCATGCTCGTCGGTTTCGTGCTCATCGGGGGAGTTATCAGCACGATGCTCTTATTCGGTGTCATGGCCGTTAGCAAGGGAATGGGGCTCACTGAAGCCCAGGCCTACCTGACTGGTTTAGCCACTAAGCCGTCTGCGTCGCCTAACAGTTGGTATGAACTCATGGCTCTTCAGGCCGTCAATCATATGGGCACCTATCTAGTGCCATCCTTACTCTACTGGTATTGGGTTGAACGGCGAACGTGGTCGCAGTTTCAGGCCCGACCGGTCTCGGCGGTAGCGGGAGTAGGCTTGATAAGCTTAATTATCATTGCCTTTATGCCCTTCGACGGTCTCATCATTGACTGGAACCAAAACCTCCACCTTCCCGAAACACTGGCTCCGGTAGAGCAATGGATGCGCGATCAGGAGAAGAATCTGGCAGGGGTGACCAAATACCTCACGACGTTTAAAAGCGTAGGCCAGTTGCTGGTGGCATTACTGGTAATTGGTGTTATTGCCGCCGTTGGCGAAGAAGTCTTGTTCCGGGGCATTCTACAACGCAATTTCGCCTACTGGGCTGGCAATGCGCATGTGGGCATCTGGCTGGCAGCGGCTCTATTCAGTGCTATTCACGTACAGTTTCTCGGCTTTTTCCCCCGGATGCTGCTCGGTGCCTTATTTGGCTATCTCTACTTGTGGTCAGGTAATCTTTGGGTACCTATTCTGGCCCACTTCGTTAATAATGGATTTACCGTTTTTATGGTTTATCTGTACCAACAAAAAGTAACCTCTATGGATATAGAAAGCACCGAAGCTGTACCTGTGTTGGGTGCGCTGATTTCGGGATTCGTCACGGTGGGATTATTGTATTATTTCAGACAGCTTAATCGACCTGTGTAGCGTGGCAATAGCTTGCGTCTCTCCTAGTCATTATTACTAGCCGTCTGACAAGAATACGCAATTATACCGTACCGGCGGACCGGTATCTACCTATAAAGAAAATGACAGAAAGCTGGGAAATAATTTATGCAACACCTCTGCCCCACAGAGCCGAACTGGCAAAAGCCCTACTGCTTGAACATGATATCTCGGCGGTGGTTATCAATAAACAAAGCAGCAGTTACCCAACCATTGGCTTGGGAAAAAGTGAGGTCCATGTATTGGCAAAAGATGCCATTTTAGCCAAAGTAATTCTGGAGAATGAAGCAACGTTTAGCTAACCTTTCGAATCTTCAACAACGGGTCATTGCGGCCGTGGCGGGGGTTCCATTTATTCTATTCATGATCTGGTATGCCGACTGGACATTTGCGCTGCTGTTCTGCGTCGTTAGCGCCCTCACTCAACGGGAGTTTTATCGTTTACTTGGCCTCGATGGTTTCGAACCGCTAACAGCCTATGGCACAGTAGTTGGCACAATGATTTGTGTACTGGCTTACTTTATTGAAACTGACCAGATTGGAATGGGAAATTACTTTCTGATCTGTCCGGCTTCTTCGATGATTTTCCTAATTAAACTTTACAAAAAGCGTGACATGAAACCCTTTACCAACATCGGTTTCACGTTTTTGGGTATCATCTATGTCGCCATGCCGTTTGCGCTGTTGATTATTCTGGCCCTTCAGGGTGGTACGTTTCACCCCATGATTATTACGGGCTGTCTGTTGCTGCTGTGGGCTAGTGATATTGGCGCTTACTTTGCTGGTACCAAGTTCGGGCGACGTAAGCTTTTTGAACGAGTATCGCCTAAAAAATCGTGGGAAGGCAGTATTGGCGGAGCAGCTGCGGCTGCTTTGGTAGCCCTAGGCCTTACCTTTTGGGCACCAGAACTACGGCCCTGGCAGTGGTATTGCGTGGGCGGAATCATTGTGGTAACGGGCACCTATGGCGATCTGGTCGAGTCGTTATTTAAGCGCAGTATTGCTATTAAAGATTCTGGCAGCAGCATTCCCGGTCACGGCGGTTTTCTGGACCGCTTCGATGGCTTGCTGCTGGCCGCCCCATTTATTATCACGTTCCTAAAGTTATTTGCCTAGGGCAACAGCATACTTCGATCAACATTGGAAGCCACAACCAATGTTAAAGTGGATCTTTGCCCGTTGTATAAACTCGTTGCTTTAGTTGATTACCGTGAAGTGCAGAAATGGCTCGTTCCCCTCAATTTGTATTTCATCATCAAATTCTAACACTGAACTTGACGTATTTGACGTAAATGAGCAATCTTCATTGAACCTCCTAAGGGCCTCATCCTGAGCAACATTCAAATAGACGCTTGTAATATGACCCATTGTTGAAGCTCCTCTAACAATAATCAGACTGTTCTTTTTCATGTCGCTATGTGTTTAGTGGTTTAGCAATAACGCATTCAACCCGTATAGTACTATTAAACTTTAGTTAACTCGACCACGATTAATTAAAGTAATCTATCGATGCTTTCAATTAACAGCACCGACCTTGTTTGCGTAAGGGAACTAGCTAATTTTTTCTGGCGAAACCGTTAACGTTTTGACGAGTTGTCCAGCTTCGCTTTAATTCCAACTCTGGGCTTATAAATTAATTGATGTATCGTATTTCCATTCACTCCATAAATAGTATGGTATACAGTCGTACGAATATTAGTTCTGGTGCTGTTCCGGGCTAATGCGCCCGCTATTATTGCTGCACTGGAATCACTTCTCAGTTTTTGGTTTGTCGTTGCCCATATATTAGTTACCTCAGTTGGATTACCATATTGCTGCTTTAAAATAGCTTCTAATACGTTAAAACTTTTACTACTGGACTGGCTTTTATTCGGAACTACTATGTCAACTTTATTCAGTTGATTATTAATAAATGAGTAAGTCACCGCAACCGAGAATTTCCCCATTTCAACGTCTGTATATCGGACTAAATTAGTAGCCGTTTCGGTCGGGGTTCCCTCTGCTTTAATTACGTCCTCCTTTGTCATACCCCAACGAACTGACCTTACATCATAATTTTCTGACTGAGTAAAGCCAAGCGAGGAAAGGACGAGAAACATGAGTGTGAAAAGGTATTTCATAGACTGTAGAATCAGTGGCGTGACCCCAATATAACAAATGGAGTCATGTTAATGGCCATTCTACTCTGGGACTTTTCCAGTTTAATTGACCTTGAATAAAATTCACTTTTAGCCACTATAGGCAAATTTGAAGCCATTCCTTCATAAACTTTCGTAAAAATCGGGTAATAGAAACCATATCTTGCCTTTTCCTCGTTTACTTTGTAGTATGGTTAGTTTGTCTATGAAGAAGTCATCGACGTTATTGGTCTTTATTCTGGTGTTATCTGCTCTGGCGGGACTCTTTTCGACCGTGCAGGCGCAGGGTCAAGACCAGCAGATAACGTTCACGGGCTTTATCACCGGCGGTAAATCTAATGATGCCCTGCCCGGTGCTTATATCTACATCCCTAAAGCAGGGAAAGGCGTTCTGTCCGCACCGAACGGTTATTTTGCCTTGCCCGTATTTCCGGGAGATAGTATTATTTTTAGCTACGTCGGCTTTAGAACACAATATCATATCATTCCGCGCCGGTTAACTGACCTAACATACTCAGCAGTGGTGGCTTTGCAGGAAGACGTAAAAACGCTGGCGGAGGTAAAGGTTTACCCGTATGCAACGGAGGAGCTGTTTAAAGAAGCCTTCGTCAATCTGAAACTTCCCGACGAAAAAGAACGCGAGAACTTAGCAAAGAATCTAAGTCCGGAAGCTCTTATGCGTCAGGCGGCTACTATGCCAATGGGAGCATTGGCTAACCACCAGAACTTTATAAATCAGCAGTTTTTTGGACGCGAGTCAATTGTTGGTCGTAGTGCAACGCCCACCTTTGCCTTTACAAACCCATTTGCCTGGGCCAACTTTATTCGCTCCGTTAAGCGCGGTGATCTGAAAAATAAAGAATGGCGCAGTGAACTCAATAAAGCTCCCCGCGAAAACGTATCCCGAAAAGACATTCTACAGGAAGGTAATTAATGTAAATCTGGACAGCTTCTTTCCACTCTACGAATTGATAGACCAGGTTTTGAGTCGTAGATCTGTCCCATCAAATACAGCGTATGTTTTGGCTGATACCCATTCGCCGAGGTTAACGTAGCGACTGGTAGGCGAAACGGCAAGGTCAAGCGTTAAATGACGATGGCCGAATATGTAATAGTCGTGATGCATTTGGACTTCTACTTCGCGGCAGTACTGCATGAGCCATTCGCGGTCTTCGCCTAAAAAATGTTCTTCCCCCTTTCCCTGATTATTTATACGGCTTCGGCGCGACCAGGCTTGAGCTAATCCAATGCCTACATCGGGGTGCAACCAGCGAAATAATTGCTGGGTAAAGCGGCTTTCAAAGACCGTTTTAAGTCGTTTGTATACGAAATCACCAGGACCGAGTCCATCACCGTGTCCGATGAGGAAGCGTTTGCCGCCAATATCATACTGCCGTGGATTACGATATACCGGAATTCCCATTTCCTGCGTAAAATAGTCGTTCATCCACATATCGTGGTTACCCGTAAAGAGTACAATGCGCGTTCCGGTATCGGTGAGTTCAGCTAGTTTGCCCTGTAATCGAATAAATCCTTTAGGAATACTACGCTTATACTCGAACCAAAAATCGAACACATCGCCAACCAAGAAAATCACATCGGCATCGGACCGGATCGCATCGAGCCAGGCAACAATAGCTCTCTCTCGTTCGTGGCTCTGCTCAAAAGAAGGTGTGCCCAGGTGAAAATCAGAAGCGAAGTAAACGTTACGACCGGCGGCAAGGGAAATGGTTTCGATATCAGACATGAATACGGTAATTCAGACGTAAAACTACGCAACGATTACCGTTCGCTCAGTGAACTTCGACGGATGTCAGCAAAAAAAGCATCTTTGTTGATAGTCTATTTTACTGACCATTCATTATGAAGACATGCTGCATTAGTCTTTTGCTCATTGGATTTATGGCCTCAGCCATTCAGGCTCAGGTACGAGTCAGTAACCCCGGTAACGTTGTTGAGCGCAACGTTGAATACCGCACCAATAGCAAAATTGACCAGGGTATCAACAAAGGGTTAGATAAGGTTGAGGAAGGCGTAATGGGCATTTTCAAGAAAAAAGACAAGAACAAACCAGCCCCTACGAGTAATCAAACGGACAACTCGAACCCCACAACAAACAGTAATCCTACTTCTGACGGTGGTACACCCGCCAACCGAGCTGGGGGCAGCAACGGTACAGTTACCAACACAGATAATGTCGAGGGTGGCTCCAAAGCCCCAGCCACGCTGAAATCGTATAGTAAATTTGACTTTGTACCGGGTGAGAAAGTTATAGCGGTTGAAGACTTCATGCAGGATGCCATCGGTGACTTTCCCGATAAATGGAATTCAACGGGTTCGGGCGAAATGGTTACCATCGATGGGAAAACCGGCCATTGGCTAATGCTAAATAAGAAAGGCGAATACCTGCCCGAATTTATCAAAAGCCTGCCTGATAACTTTACGCTTCAGTTTGATCTGGCCTGCAACGAAACGTTCAGTTACTATTCATCCTACATGTGGATAAACCTTGTCGCAATGGCCAATCCAGCCAAAGACTTCACTAAATGGGGACGTTTTCCTAGTCCAACTGAGGGCGTTCGGGTTGGGCTACACCCACGAAACGCCGGTAATGGCGACGCTGGCATAACCGAATTTATTACGTATTCGAAAGGCACAGAAGAACTAAAAAACGAAACCGATCAACATGCCTTCTTTAATGCGACCCGCAACATGGTGAAGGTATCTATGTGGCGGCAGAAACAACGACTTCGGGTATACGTTGATGAAACAAAAGTATGGGATATTCCCAGAGCTTTTCAACAGGACATTGTCTATAACGGTGTGGTGCTGTCAATGGCGGATATGCACAACAATGATGACCGTTATTACGTCAGTAATTTTCGACTGGCCGTGGGTGCCCCTGATACGCGTAACAAACTCATTACAGAAGGAAAGTTTGTTACGCATGGCATTCTGTTTGATACAAATTCGGACAAAATCAAGCCCGAATCGTATGGGGCTATGAAAGACATTGCCGGTGTGTTGACTGAAAACGCCGACGTGAAGGTTCGTATCATTGGTCACACTGACTCCGACGGCGATGATGCCTTGAACATGTCACTCTCCAAGAAACGGGCAGCTGCCGTGAAAGACGCCCTCGCCAGTACATTTGGGATTGATATCAGCCGGATGGAGACCGATGGCAAGGGCGAGTCGCAGCCAGCCGGGTTAAATACAACGGTCGAAGGCAAAGCCAATAATCGGCGCGTTGAGTTTATTAAATTGTGAGATATAACAAAAACATCTCAACAACTAATCTGGTATTTAAGAAAACGCTAATTTTGGCTTTTCTCAAATCATCCCATGAAAATCAAATCACTGATACTGGCTTTCCCCGTATTGTGTTTAGCCTGCAGTAGCCCCAGTTCTACCTCCGACCCCGCTAACCAAGTTGACGCCAGCCCTATTGTGGCTAAAAGACCTACTGGTGTTACTGCGCTCACCGTCGATTTCAATTACGACGAGCCCTGCAACATTTTGGGGGAAGAATACGTCCGCAGTACATTCAATTTGGGCGAAACGACAGAATTGGAAGAAGTTCACGAACATAACGGCTGTGAGTTCGCATGGGCGGGTAACAAAATACTCGTTTCGTTCGGCGGTTCGAAGCCCTATTCATCTATCTACCTTGCCGAATATATGTTCGACAAGATGTATCAGGCAAAACCAGCCAACGTTATGACTAAGCCTGTTGAGGAAGCGGCCCGTGATTCAACCATTAGTGGTCCTGAAACAGCAGGCACCAATGCGGAGTCGGCAGCTAACGCAACGCCTGATGCACCAGAACACCACACGACGGATGACGACCAACCACAACATGGTGGTATAACGGCTGCCACCCCTCCTCTTACCAAGCGTGCAGTTAGCATGGGGCACTATGAGGCCGTATCAAATGTAGGTGACAAGGCTGTATGGGATGCAACAACGGGTGCGATGCATGTTCTCTACAATAATCACGTTATCAATGTGACCGTAGAGACAAAGGATAAATCCGAAGTACGAAAAGAACGCGCTCAGAGTCTAGTTGAGGTGTTAATTGATCGGATATCGGAAAACGAATATACCCGCCGGTTGTAATCGACTCAAAGTGTTTAGCAAAAAAGGGGTGGCGGAGAATAATCTCCGCCACCCCTTTTTTGCTCTTCTGTACTCAGGTGCAAATGATTGACTCCCTATAATGGGATCTGCTCGAACACAATAGCAGGCCTTCCCTGACCGGGCTGAGCCGCATCTTTGAAAGCTTTGCGGGGACGGATATTGAGCGTCTGGAACAGTTGCTGGTCGGCGTTTTCGTCGGGATTGGGCGTGGTTAGGAGTTTGTCGCCCGCAAAAATGGAGTTAGCACCTGCTAAAAAACACAATGCCTGTTCTTCGATATTCATCCTAACGCGTCCAGCCGAGAGACGAACCATCGCTTTCGGCATGATAATACGGGCGGTGGCAATCATCCGAATCATTTCCCATACCGATACCCGTGGTTGATCTTCCAGGGGCGTGCCCTCTACGGGTACCAGTGCATTTACCGGCACAGATTCGGGATGCTGAGGCAGTGTGGCCAGCGTATGCAGCATTCCAATCCGATCCAGATCAGACTCACCCATACCGATAATTCCGCCCGAACAAACCGAAATACCAGCTTTGCGTGCATGTCCGAGGGTGTCTAAGCGGTCATCATACGTTCGTGTGCTGATGATATCACCATAAAATTCTTCACTGGTGTCGAGGTTATGGTTGTAGGCGTACAAGCCGGCATCTTTGAGTTTCTGCGCCTGACTTTCCGTTAACATACCGAGGGTACAGCAGACTTCCAGGCCCATTTCATTAACACCCTGTACCATCTCCAGGACCTTATCAAAATCACGGTTGTCGCGTACTTCACGCCAGGCAGCCCCCATGCAAAAGCGCGTACTGCCGGTATCTTTGGCGCGTTGCGCAGCCGTTATTACCTCATCCACTTCCATGAGTTTATGCACTTTCACGGCAGTGTGATAGCGAGCCGCCTGCGGACAGTAGGCACAGTCTTCGGGGCAGCCGCCCGTTTTGACTGACAGCAGTGTACAGACCTGCACCTCCTGCGGATCGTGGTGCTGACGGTGAACAGTGGCGGCCCGATACATCAGGTCCAGAACGGGCGAATTATAGATTTCGGCGATTTCAGCACGAGTCCAATCGGTACGCATGGATATACAATTTTTTGATTATGAACCCCAGAACAAATTGCGGAGTTACGGAACGCATTAGCTTAAGAGTAATGAGTGATCAAAAATCGTAAATCAAACGTCATAAACCAACAATCATTTCAACCCAAACAGTATACGTGTCACCTTGAACGGGCGAATCAAGACCAGGTAAATAGCTACACAAGTAAGTAGTGATGAAAAGCTTACGACTAAAAAACCACTGTAAACGCCCAGGCTGGTTTGCGTCAAAACATAATACCCAATAAGTATAATAACCGTCTGATGAAGAATATAGAATGGATAAACTGCTTCGTTGAGATGCTGCAGAACTGGTCGATTGACATTTAGGTAGCGGTAACCATACCCAATCGTCGCCAGCACCGAAAACCATGTCAGACCGATACTATTGAAACTGTAAAGAGTGGTTAGCAATTTAGATTTATCAATGACATCATCGCCGACAAACGCTCTGGCACTGTACAAAATAACCGTACAGATAATCGTAGCCACCAGAAAATAACGACGCTGATCGGTGATAGTTTGCCAGAAATCGCGCCGGCTGATCAGAATATAGCCCAGCCAGAATAGCAGCAGATTTTTCATGAAGTAAGCCCAATCGTCTACTAAGGCGTGGGTTTCATTCGGAAAGAATCCGCCTAGTACAACATCGTTGAGTAGCAAGAGACCAACTAACCACAGCGCCCCACAAGGTCGGGCAATTAGTCGTCCGATACGATCTATAAATCGTTGGCCACTATCGCTTTTCAACCACATAAATACCGGAATACTCAACACCGAATAGAAAAACAAATAGCAAATGAACCACAGATGATGCCAGCTAAACGCCCCACCCGTGCCACCGTCGTGATAGATATGAAATTTGAATACTTCGGGATAGAAATCGGCATAACTCCCCGCAAAACGACCTCGAAACAGCCACTCAATGTAAATTTGGGGCGGTACAATAACGAACATGCCAAACACCAACGGTACAAATAACCGGCGAACGCGCTCACCAGCGTAGGAACCGAATGAGCGTCTTTTTAACGCGAAATAGGTGCCTGCCCCAGAAATGAAAAATAATAGTGGCATCCGCCAGCGGTGCAGCCAGCGCATAACGTCTTCCATCGGCTGGCTATGTTCGGCACTTTTAATATGCCAGCCCCACGACACGTAAATCATGCCGGTATGGTAAAAGAGCAACGTGAGAATGGCAATAACGCGGAGCCAGTCGAGGTCATAGCGACGAGCGGGACTAGTGGTAGGCAGCGTATTTCTTTCTATCTGAGAAAGATTGGATAGCGGTTGGTCAGCAGAAAACATGAGCAGAACGAAAATTGGTTGATGGCTCAAATCTCCATGTCTACGGCCCTTTATGACCTATCTCCCGATACGTACGAAGTTCATGCCGACCGGGACGAAGTCGAATGTGAACCAGTTGGCCCAATTTTTTGCCGGTATTGTGCCGGAGTTTGGCTTGTCAACCGTTTGAACGCCGTATGAAAGGCTGACGGTGAATTATAGCCAACCCGCTCGGCAATCTCGTCTATTTTGAGATATGAAGTTGTGGGGTCGTCAAGGAGTCGTTGGGCCTCGGCAATTCGATATGTTGCCAGCCAATCGAAGAACGTTTGCCCAAGTCGATCATTGAGCAGTTGCGATAAATGATGCGGGCTGGTATCCAGTAGAGAGGCTAATTTAGGTAACGACAGGGCACTGTCAAGGTAAGGTCTCTCGGCTTCGAGTAAACGAGTGAGTTTGCCAAGAACCGCGTCCTCTACCTCTTCCGACAACGCCGATTTTTCATATTTCTTTTTTGACTCCGTACCTATTGCCGACAAGACTGGCGGAATTTTTATCTCATCGGCAAAATAGATTGAGCCAGTCATGACTCGTATACTCGTAATATAAATGGTCAGGGTCAGGTAGCAGGCCAGCAGATAGTCGCCCAGATCCTGGTAAAACTGCGGCTTGATGATAACGATCAATATGGGCAATACAAGGAACAGTAAACTTTGGTTACGTAATTGCGCCAGGCGCACCGGCGAATTCTGCCAAAACCTTTGTCCTGCCTGACGATAAGCCCGATAAATGATTACTAACGCAGCCACATTATATAGCAGGCAACTCAGTATCGTTAATTCATTGATGTAGTCTCGAAGACCAAAAAAATCTTCAGATAAATAACTCGGAGGTTCGGAAATAAACGGAAGTTCAGGGTGATAAGCGTTAAGGTAATTGTTGTATTTAACTTCTACAGGTTGATAGAGCCAGGAGATAGCGTTAATAGCCCAGAGAGCAGCAGGCAGAAAATGCCATCCCCACCCCTTAGGCAATCGGCCTCTGATTCGGGCAAAAACAAATAAGAAAAACAGCGGAGCCATCAAAAAATTGAGTGGCTCCGAAAAATCAACGATGGCTAGTACCCGAAACATGTAGTTGCTATAGCAGAGAAACATTTCCCCAATAACAGCCGACACTGCCAGCATAAGACAACCCAGGCAGCGACTTGCCACACTCCGCCCCCGTGATCCGGTCAAGAAGAAAACACCCAGAAAAATGCCCTGTGCTACGCCCAGAAAAATAATGAGAGCGAATAAATCAAGATGGATTGGAAGGGTCTGCATCAGAACAACGTTACTTAATGCAAGGTAAAAAAAAGACCTATACGACTTTAAAAATCGTATAGGTCTGAACTACGTAAACCAAACTAATTATCGAATCTCGACGTCAAATGGCATCCGCATTTGGATGCCTTCCATCGTTTTGAGTTTTTTCATGTACTTTACATACGGAGCTAGCTCGCCCAGCTGCGCCTGAATTTTAGCCTCCTCATCGCCCGCAAACGAGAGCATTAGTTGTTCAAAAAACTCTTTTTTGCGGGGCTGGTATCTCAACTGATAGTCGCCGTCTTTCAACTTAGCCGACTGAGCTGCCAATTTAATAGCATCGTCTAAACCGCCAAGTTGGTCAACCAAACCGATGGCTTTACCCTGCGAACCAGTCCAAACTCGTCCACCGGCAATTGCGCGTAGGCTATCAACTGGCAACTTACGTCCGGC
The DNA here is from genome assembly GCF_042686045.1 of Spirosoma flavum. NCBI lineage: Bacteria > Pseudomonadati > Bacteroidota > Cytophagia > Cytophagales > Cytophagaceae > Spirosoma > Spirosoma flavum. Next base: position 833,124 of record NZ_JBHUOM010000002.1, on the reverse strand, counting down.
AGCGGCCTTGCTCGTGAATTGAGCATAAATCCGCTCTGTTGCCCGTTGCATCGTTTGCTTCTGGAATGGTGTCATTTCGTGCGTTACAGCCGGGAAGTCAGCATTAGTGTTCGTCTTTACACGGTCGTAGGTTACACCAAGCTTGTCCTTAAAGAAACTCTCGGTGTTAAACAGCAATGAAAACACGCCGATGGAACCCGTAATAGTATTTGGTTGAGCCACAATCTTATCGCAACCCATGAGCATATAATAGCCGCCCGAAGCTGCATAATCGGACATGGACCCGATTACAGGTTTGACTTTACGGGCCAGTTGAACCTCGCGGTACATCACATCCGACGCTAGCGCACTACCACCACCCGAGTTGACGCGCAGCACGATTGCTTTTACCTTATCGTCTAAACGAGCCTTGCGAAGTTCTTCTACAATCGTTTCGGATCCAATGCTGTTATCACCGCTTTTGCCCGAATGAATGTCGCCAGAGGCAATAATGACAGCAACTCGGTTTTTACCACTACCGTCGGTATCGTCATTCGTCTTCTCCGAGCTTTCGTATTTACTCAACGAAACGTAGTTGATTTTCTTTTTTTCATCAAGGCCTAATTGCTTGCGAATCACGCTTTCCAGTTCGTCCTGATAGCCTACGTTCGTAATGAGTTTGGTACGGAGGGCATCTTCGGGCTTCTGGATAGTCAAGTTATCAGCGTAGTATTTAAGCGAATCAACGCGAAGACCCCGACTTTGCGCTACCCGAACCAGCATGTGGTCGTTCACTGAGTTCAGGAACGAGTTCACCTGCAACCGATTGGGGTCGCTCATATTCTCGCGGATAAAAGGTTCAACCGCACTTTTAAAATCACCTACTTTGAAAATTTCCGGCTTGATCCCTAATTTATCGAGTGTTCCTTTAAAGAACGACAGTTCGGCAGCAAGGCCGTTCCACTCTAAATCGCCAGCTGGATTTATGTAAATTTTGTCGGCCACCGATGCGATGTAATACCCTTTTTCGGTCATCCTTTCGGCGTAAGCGTACACAAATTTTTTCGACTTTTTAAAATCAATTAAGGCATCACGAACTTCTTCAAGTGAAGCCCAGCCTGCCATCGGACTTTCGGTTTGCAAATAAATTCCCTTGATATTATCATCGTCTTTAGCCTCTTTCAGGGTTTTCTTCAGCTCAATCAAGCCAATAGCATCGCCTGAGCCGCTCACTGGCCCAAACCCATTAAACGGGTTATCGACACTCCGCTCTTCAATAGGTTTGTCTAATTCTATTTTTAAAACCGTATTTTCTTTAACCGTTGTCTTTTTGTCAGACGAGGACAACGCATTTCCTAATCCAATCAGGAGTAGAAAACCAATAAATGAAAACAACAGCAAGCCAACAATAGTGGCCAGTACGTACTTAAGAAACTGTCGCATGAATACGAATGAATAAAAAGCCTTTGTTTAGCGGGCTATACACAAATATAGCCTGGATGTAAGTTTCCAGGCTATAAAAGTGTTAAGTGCAAGAAAATAGCGGACGAGTGGCGCAAACCTTACATCAGCTTATAATCAGACACTGAGGTTTGAATAACTTCCCAAGCTTCAGCCTGACCGTAGATATTAGCCAGTTCCATTACAGCGGGTTCATCGGGCAGGTTTTTATACGTCATAAAATAGTGTCGTAGCCGTTTCACCACTGCTTCGGGCAGTTGGCCAAGTTCGGTATATTGACCATACATGGCATCACCTTTTAGAACGGCAATAATCTTATCGTCGGCCTCTCCCTTATCGATCATCCGGAAACCACCGATAGGAATAGCTTGTAAAATAAGGTCGCCATGGGTAATCTCGCGCTCGGTCAGCACACAAACATCGAGTGGATCACCATCACCGTGTTCAACGATTCTACCCGATTTTTCACTTGCCAGACGAGCAATCTGTTCGCCACAAAACGTTTGCGGGATAAAGCCATACAACGCGGGGAGCACGTTGGAGTACTGCTGTGGCCGGTCAATTTTGAGGTAGCCTGTCGCCTTATCGATCTCGTACTTAACGGTATCAGTCGGTACAATCTCAATAAAGACGGTAACTTGTTTGGGAGCTAACTCGCCTATTGGGATGCCATGCCATGGGTGGGCTTTAAAATTACTCTTCATTAGTTTTCTACTAAAATTATGGATCTATTGATAAATAAAAGCCGACTACGCCGACACTTTTTGTTCTAAAAAACCTACTTTTTCGGCAACCAACTGTTCGGTGGACCGGTTCAGGCTTTGCCGAACAAGCATTTCGCCTAAAAATCCGGCAAGAAACAACTGAACGCCCAGAATAATAGCGACCAATCCGAAAAAAAACAGGGGGTTATCAGTCACATTTCGAAACTTAACGCCTTGCGCAATATTGATAAGCTTCTCAATGATAAGCCAAATAGCAAGCACCGAACCAACAAAAAACGACAGTGTTCCGAAGGTGCCGAAAAAGTGCATCGGCCGTTTGCTGAACCGGTGTACAAAAGCAATAACCAGCACGTCTAAAAAACCGTTTACAAAACGCTCAAGCCCAAACTTGGTCGTACCATATTTTCGGGCACGGTGCTGAACAACTTTTTCGCCAATACGTGTAAAACCGTCCCAGTTCGCTACAATGGGCAAGTTTCGGTGCATATCGCCATACAGTGAGGGGGCAATAGTTTTCACAACTTTTTGCTGATAGGCTTTAAGGCCACAGTTAAAATCGTGAAGTTGTACACCCGAAATCCAGCGCGAAACAGCGTTAAAAAGTTTCGTCGGGAGTGTTTTAGTAACCGGGTCATAGCGTTTTTGTTTCCAGCCTGATACAAGATCATATTTTTCCGCCGTAATCATGCGATACAGGTCGGGTATTTCGTCAGGGCTATCCTGCAAATCGGCGTCCATTGTAATCACAACCTGCCCCCGAAGAGCCTGAAAGCCGGTTTGCAGCGCTGCGGTTTTACCGTAGTTGCGGTTGAACCGAATACCCCGCACATTTGGGTTACGACCTGCCAGATGCTCGATAACAGTCCACGAATCATCGGTACTGCCGTCGTCAACAAACAGGATCTCATACGTAAAGTGATGTTCTGTCACGACCTGCACAATCCAGTCGTGCAGTTCAGGCAGCGACTCATCTTCGTTGTAGAGCGGAATCAGAACGGTTAGTTGAAGCAATTCAGTCATGTATTGATGGACGATGTGCTCTATACTATTACTAACATAGTTGGCTCATCAACAATTCTCCGGTGTAAAGGTCGTAAAGAGAATCAGAATATTAGGTAAAAATCACGGAGTAGAGCCCGAAATTCTACCGTATATGTCCCTCCAGACCGGGTTTCTTCATCAAATTCGTAAATATCCAGCGTTTCATCCGGTATGCAACTTTTCTCAAACGCAAAACCCGTTATAACCCGAAAGACCGCCTTTTGAGCATGGTGACGCATCGAAAGTCGCTTAAATGGACGCAAACCTACTTTCTTCGCCAATTCAGCCAGTTTGCCAGCTTCGTAAGGCGGCAATAAGACCCACCACTGCCCATCCGGTTGCATTAATCGGGCAACGGCCTCGACCAATTCCGAAAAAGGCAGTTCGTCGGTATGCAACGCGCGGCTCACAGCCGCATCAGGCGAACGAAGATGATTTGTGTAGAAGGGTGGATTGGTCATAATTCGGTCGTAGCGAATATCGCAGTAAAAATCCTGTACGCGCCTGTGTACCACCCGTACCCGACCAGCAAACGGACTGGCGGCTACATTCTCCTTAGCCTGTACAAAAGCGGCATCATCTACTTCAATGGCATCAACCTGTGCCGTCAAGTTACGTTGGGCGGCCATGAGTGCAAGTAAACCCGTTCCGGTGCCAATGTCAAGGATGCGGGACACCCGATCTGCCGTGCCGGGAACACCGCAGTCTGCTACGTCGGCAGATGCACCCAACACGCAGGCATCCGTACAAACCTTCATAGCCGTACGGTCTTGCTGAATGGTGAATTGCTTGAAACGAAACATGATAGTGAATGAAACGTCGAAGTGGTTCTTACCTGATAAAGGCAGTGCAGCCCAAATAGATGATTATTTAACGGGTATATCAGGCGAACTAGCGTATATTAAAGTAGAGGTCCGCTTGGTTGATACGAACAAATAGTCTGAGTAAAGGTTAAAAATGAGTGTGACATGACGCACAACAAGGTTTTCGTTAAATTTACCCTGTAAGCTGTCTGTTTAAAACCAGCTCGCCTAGCATCTATTGTTTAGTCGTATTATTTTTTGTGCTCTTCTTTTTCTGAGTGGTTGTCATCAACGATCAGCCGAGAAAACGTCTACGGTTATCGACATTAATCCGGCTAAACTTCCGGCTGTACTTCCCGGCGAAGCGGTAGCTACGGTTGCGGGCGGCTGTTTCTGGGCTGTTCAAGAAGAAATGAAGTTGCTGAAAGGCGTTCGAAAAACAGTTTCCGGTTATGCCGGTGGTGACCTTGCCTATCCGACTTATGAGCAAGTTGGCACCGACCAGACGGGACATGCTGAAGCCGTACAGATTTATTACAACCCAACGGTACTTTCCTACGACGTATTATTAGATGCGTTTTTTGCTGGTCATGACGCAACCCAGCTAAACCGACAAGGCCCCGATATAGGTAAACATTATCGCTCGGTGATTTTCTACCGAACACCCAATGAGAAAGCCCGTATTGAAGCGGCCATCCAGCGCGAAACTACCTCTGGGCATCATCAGGGGCAAGTGGTAACGCAGGTGGTGCCCTTTGATGTCTTTTACCCCGCCGAAGTCTATCATCAGGATTACTATCGCCATAACCCATATAATCTATATATTCATCTTGTTTCAGAACCTAAGGTGGAAAAATTCAGAGAACAGATGGAAGGCAAATTGACGCAGTAGAGTAGTGGTGACCGGCTCTCAACCCTGCTACCACTAGTACACCCCAGATACACGAAACCTTCGCTAACATTCGGCCCGCCCTGTGGCAATTTATCAAGCCCCGTGACCGTTCGGCCAAAACTGATATTGCTGGATTGGCTGGAACCTCGTAACATTGCTTAGTCTTTTACCACACGGGTGGCCCCGAACAGACAATTATGCCAGAACCTGAAAAATCACTTGGTAGTAGAATCCTGAGTTTCTTCGTCAAAGAGGGAACAGATACCGCCAGCGGCACACCAGTAGCACCATCGGTCCCGGTCACACCCCGACCTCCGGCTACAACACCCGGTACGGGTTCGCCGAACAGCGTTCCGACATCACTACCTAACTCTAATACCAGTTCTACAGGAACGGTAGATGCGAAGTTCGCCGAGCACTTCGCCAATGTGTTAGCGCAAAACAACCCGCCCGGCCCCGACTATTTCGAGTTTCGCGAAACGCTGCGAAGCCTGAGTAACCTCGGCCTGCCTGAAGACAAGCAGTTCCAGGCCGCCTGGGCAAGTTTTAAGGCATTGGGGGGCGTTAGCGACGCTACAGTGTTGACCAATACGGCAAATGGGTATATTGCAGCCCTGAATAAAGACCGCGACGGATTCGGCAAGAGTGTTGAAACGGCTCTGACCGAGCGGGTAGGTGGTTTACAAAACGAACAAAAACGCTTACAAACCGAAAACGATGCGCTGGCGAAACAGCTGGTGGAAATTCAGAAACAGATTGACGCCAATACAAACCGGCTGACGGCTATTACTGGTGAAATTACGGACCAAAGCGCGAAAATTACGCAGAATCGGCAAAATTACGAATCAACCTTCGCGCATTTTACTGACCAGATTAAAGGTGACATCGCAAAGATGTCGCAATATTTGACGTAAGGTTTATAGTATTGGGTTTACGCTAAACTTATACATGATCGTTTGTACATAAGCTTAGCGTAATGACAGACCACCGAAAACTATAAACAGTAAACCACAACTCGAAAACTCCAACAAATGGCAACTCCTGATTTTTCTCAACTTGGTGGCAGTGCGGACGCGGAAAAACGTTCGTTCTGGAGCCGTCCCGAAGGTGTTCTGGGCATGATTACGCTGGCTGGCGTGGCGGGTCTGGGCTTAGTTTACTTTAACCGAATTGTTGAGTTTCTGATTCGGGCCACGTCCAATATTCTCGAATTAGCCCTGTTATTAGGTGCGCTTGGTGTATTGATTTTCCTGTTTACCAGCCGTGATGTCCGCACGGCTGTATTCTTCCTGTTCAAGTCGTTGATGCGGAGCCTTACGGGTACGGTCATTCAACTGAATCCAATCGCTATCATGAAGATCTACATTCAGGATTTGAAAGAAAAACGGGAGAAAATGCAGGGACAAATTAATATTCTGGCTGGGCAGCAGGTTAAGCTGAACAAAAAAATCAACGAAAATAACGATACGATCAAGCAGAAGTTCGCCGAAGCCAACAAGGCTAATTCATTGAGCGATAAACCGGGTATGCGCGAAACCGCTCAGTTGGCAACCATTGAAGGCGCCGGTCTACAGGAAATGAACGAAAAGTTGCTCCCGCTCCAACGGAACATGAAAAACGTGCTGGCTTTCATGGAAAAGGTTAACCAGAGCGCAGACTATATTATCAAAGAAACTGAGATTAAAGTTCGTCTGAAAGAGACAGAGTATCAGATCGTTAAAGATAGTTCTAACGCCCTCAAAACGGCGGTTAGCATCTTCAAAGGTGATCCGGATAAGAAGTTCTATTTTGATCAGTCGATGGAGTATATTCAGGACGACATGAGCATGAAACTCGGCGAAATGAAGCGGGCAATGGACCTTTCGATGGATTTCATCAATGGCGTAGACATTCAGAATGGTGTATTATCTGACAAGGGCGACGCTCTGCTTGAGGCTTACAACAAGGGTGAGTTTAAGATGGTCCAGTTAGATGCTCCTGCCCAGCCAGTTAATCTTGGTCCGAACCCACAAAAAGATGCGGGGTATAAGAATTTGCTGGACTAAACAAGCGACTGATTAGGTTTTGCATACTGGAGTAAGTCAATCGTGCAAAACATGGTCAGTCGAAATTTAATTACTAAATCAATCAAAATCACATTCCTATGCAACGTTTAACCGTAGCCGGTCGGCTGCTTATTACGGCCCTAGTTCTAGCCGCTGCCTTCTTTGCATTCCGTTATTTCGGTGGTAACGAAGCCCTGCGCAAGCTTGCGCCAAAAGACAAAGAATATAGCGAGTCGCAAACGTTGCCCCGTGCCGACGATAAAACGGCGGAAGGGGCAGTAGAAGAGTCAAGTGCTTCGGATGGCGGTTCGTCTAACAATACTGCCAGCGACCAGCCTCGGCCAGCCTTCAGCTATACGGCTCCTGAGCCTCAGAACGGCCAACTTAAGGGCGTCGTTGAGTTAGGCGCTAGTGGTTTTAATTCATTCATTGTCAAGATTGATGACCAAAAACACTGGAAACTCGAAAAAGCGGAATTCGGCAATAGTCTGGTCATGGAGAACATGGCAAGTGACAATGATATTCGGACGGGCTTGAAGAGTTACATTGGCAAAATGCTTGACTATGGTGTTGGCGGGCGAAATATTCATTTCGTCGTTAGTTCAGGTGCTCTCAAAGCAGAGGGCACACAGAAAATCATCAAAGCACTTAAGTCGCTTAATTATTTTGTCAACACAGTCACGCCGGAGCAGGAAGGTGCGTTGGGCCTACGGTCAGTGCTTCCCGCCGACTACGCGGACAACTCATTTGTAACAGATATTGGCTCAGGCAATACCAAGATTTCATGGCAATCAGGTGGCTCGACAAGGGCACTGGAAACCTATGGGGCAAAATATTTTGAGAACGGTACCAGCGACGAAACAGTTGCGACCGAAGTAAAAGCGAAGGCGAAACAAATACCGACAGACCACCGCAAAACCTGCTTTATTATTGGCGGAGTACCGTTTGAACTGGCCAAGTCAGTTCGAAAAGATAAAGAACGCTACACCGTACTTGATGCCCCTTCGGCTTACAAACTTGAAAATGCTAAATCGAAAGCAGGGCTGAATATTTACAAATCCATTGCTGAAGCAACTGGCTGCAACCAGTTCGTTTTCGACTGGGATGCCAACTTTACGATTGGCTATCTATTAACGTTGAAGTAAAAATTATCAAAAACTACCCCTTCTAGAAGGGGTAGTTTTTGACTGAATAAGAGACATCCTTCAGCCTGTTTCTAAGGGGGAAAATAAAGTAAGGCAGACAATAGCCTTCTTACTCTCTCTTCTCTTTTGCCACCTCCCACCAACCTCTTATGACTCTTCGCGACGTATTTGAGGCTGTATCGGGCCAACCAATATTACTATTTCTGCTCCTGACGGCCATGCCGACGGGAGCTTTTTTAGTTAGTCTATGGTCGGGCGAAACAGCGGATGAAATCTGGAAATGGCGATACGTATATGCTGTGCTTGTCTATTTCGTTTGCATTCCAGGCATTTTTGCCGTTACGCTGAATATTTATCTGTTTCTGTTCGAGCGACAAAGTATCTGGGATATGAACATTGCAATACAAGTCCTACCCATTCTGACAATGGTAGGCACTCTGATGCTTATCCGGCGCAAAATGCCGTTCACATATATTCCGGGATTCGGTAAATTGTCGAGCTTCCTGACGCTAATTGCGGCTGTGATGGGTATTTTGTGGTTCATTGACCGCCTGCATATTTACGCGATCACTTATGTACCCTTTTCCTACATCGTTGTGGGTTTTGTGGCCCTACTTATCATCATCCGTTTCGCCTGGAATCGGATTTTTTGACTAAAGACGCTTATCCCTACGGGCTCCTCTCCCACCGCTTGCCCAACACTGGCTGACTACGTATATTCGGAAATTCTTTTTCTGTTACGGTATGTCGTTTCATTTTTGCAGGCTTTTGTTGGTTCTGTTTGCCGTACGTATTCTCTCGGGATGCCGTTCAGCAGAAGATGAGCCCCTCATAGCAGACTATGCGTATTTTCCACTGGAAACTGGTCGGTATGTCATCTACGATGTGCAGGAAAACAAGTACACGCTTAATGCCGGACCAGTCCAGCGAACCTACCAACTCAAAGAAGTTATAGGATCGACCTACGCCGACGTAACAGGGCAAACCGCTTATCGACTCATTCGCTATCGTCGCTCGACTACCAGTCAGCCCTGGCAAGCCGATTCGGTTTGGTCGGCCCGGTTGGTAAATAATGAAGCCATTCGCACCGAAAATGGTCAGGATTTTGTCAGCTTATTGTTCCCAATCAGCAACGAACTAAGCTGGAACGGTAACCGACACAACGCGTTCGATCAGAACGATTATCAGGCACGCAACGTCGGCCAGCCTTATCGCGTATTGGATAAACAATTCAACGAAACAGTGACGGTTGCCGCGCAGGATGATTCTACACTTGTTTTGCAGGACAAACATATCGATGTCTATGCCCGGCAGATTGGGCTAATTCATAGAGAGCGTACTTATCTGCAATTCTGCACGGCTACCCCATCCTGTATTGGGAAGAACCAAATTGATTATGGCATTAGACAGGTGTATAATATTCAGACGTATGGAAAGGAATAAAGCAGGTTCGCTCCTACTACTGCTGCTATTCTGCCAGTTGAACGGTTTCGGCCAGACAACGCGTAAGTATCTGGTTCTGCTGCGCGAAAAAACAAATACGCCCTATAGAATTAGCCAACCGGAGCAGTTTCTGTCGCAACGGTCTATTTTGCGTCGGCAAAAGCAGAATATCAGTATTTTAGAACGCGACCTGCCCGTTAATCCGGTTTATGTAACGCAACTCCAGCAAGCAGGGGCTAAGATATGGTTTTCGTCGCGCTGGCTGAATGCCGTACTGGTTGAAGCTACAGATGTTACTATAATGGCTGTACAGGCGCTTCCGTTTGTAAAAGGGTTGGAATTTGGCCGGTCGTTGTCTACTACTCGATTAAGTGCCGAAACCCAGATTACATCAGCCAAAATCGTTAAAAATTCGGGTAGTGTGAGCGATGTACCTTTAGACTATGGCACTTCGCAGAGTCAGATTGCCCAGATTGGCGTCGATAAAATGCACCAGCAAGGGTATAATGGTGAGGGAATGCTCATTGGGGTACTGGATGCGGGATTCTTAAACGCCGATAAAGTTGGCTTTCTAAAACCGCTCTTCGATGAAAAACGGGTATTGGCAACGTATGATTTTGTCAAAAAAGAAACGAGCGTTTATGAAGATGATTCACACGGACTTTCGTGCTTGTCAGCCATAGCCGCTACAGCCGACAAACAACTCTATGGAACTGCTTACAAAGCGTCGTTTATTCTGCTTCGCACCGAAGATGCAGGCAGCGAAAAACAAATAGAAGAAGCAAACTGGCTTTTTGGGGCCGAGTATGCTGACAGTGCGGGTGTGGACGTAATCAGTTCCTCATTGGGATATACCCAGTTCGATGATGCGTCTACCAACTATACTTATCAAAGTATGGACGGCAAAACCGCTCTGTGCAGCCGAGCCGCTCAGATTGCTACCGAAACAGGCATGGTTGTCGTTGTGGCAGCTGGTAATGAGGGTAGTAGTGCCTGGCATTATCTGTCGGCCCCTTCCGATGCCGCATCTGTTCTGGCCATAGGAGCTGTTACACAAACCGGGCAACAAGCCTCGTTCAGTTCATTCGGCCCCTCGGCAGATGGGCGTGTGAAACCCGATTTAGCGGCCCGTGGACAGGGAACCATCGTGGGTAGTCCGGGCGGGCAGGTTGTTTCGGGAAGTGGCACTTCATTTGCCACGCCGTTGGTGGCTGGCCTGTCGGCTGGATTCTGGCAGGCTCACCCCCGCTTAACAGCTGCACAGGTTACCGAAGCACTACGTCGGTCGGGTAGTCAATTTGGCAATCCAGATGATCAACTGGGCTACGGCATTCCAAATTTTGAGCGGGCATCGGTTCTTGCAGATTCCTTCGGCCAGCTACTGATCTTTCCGAATCCATTCAGCGATGCCGAACCACTTGGCGTTCAGTGGGGCGAAATCGAAGCGAATGTACCACTTGACGCAACGCTGATAAATGCTGCCGGGCGTATTGTGTGGCAGAGCCGGTATACATCGGCGGGGTTGAGCGCATTCACGTTACCCAATCTGAATTTATCGGCAGGTTTATACTTTATGACACTCGTATCGGGTGACAAAAAACGAACGGTGAAGTTGGTAAAACTGTAGCTAGGGGTTAGTAGTTAGTGATTGGTGAATACCCATTCTCGTTAATGATTGACAACGACTAACTACGGCAAATGGCAACAATTCGGGTTATTCTGGGAGACATTACGAAGCAATCAGTTGATGCGATTGTAAACGCAGCCAACACAAGCTTACTTGGTGGCGGGGGCGTTGATGGAGCCATTCACCGTGCAGCCGGACCGGAACTACTGGCCGAATGCCGACTGTTGCGTGGCTGTCAAACAGGCGATGCCAAGATTACAAAAGGATATCGACTGCTTGCCAAGCATGTTATTCATGCTGTTGGACCAGTCTGGCGGGGCGGCAATCACCGCGAGCCGGATCTACTGGCAAGTTGCTATCGTCGGTCATTAGAAATTGCAGCAGAGAATACATTGACGAGTATTGCGTTCCCCAACATTAGTACCGGCATTTATGGCTACCCAAAAGACAAAGCGGCTGATATAGCCATTGCTGCCGTTACCCGTTTTTTAGCAGAGTCAACATCCATTCAGGAAATTATTTTTGTGTGTTTCGACGCGGAGAATCTTGCGCTCTACGAGCAGAAAATTAAACAGCACCCGCATTGAAAACGAATAAATCTGGCCGGCTATAATGACCAATCACATCGAAGTCGAGTTTACTTTTCAGAACCTCATCTAAATCTAAATCAGCAATAAGAACGCCTTCTTCATCCCACAAAGGCCCCGCAATAAACTCACCCTGTGGAGAAACAATAGCACTACCACCCCGACTCAATATGGTTTCGTCATCTTCCAAAAATTGCTGATAGGCTTCTGGATAATCACTTCGCGTAAAAAACTGATTACAGCCCAACACATAGCAACGGCCCTCACAGGCAATGTGTTGCAGCGTCGCGGGCCAGCTGGGTCGGGCATCAGCGGTTGGGGCCAGATAGAGTTGGGGCGCCTGTTGATAAATTCGCATGCGGGCCAGCGGCATGTAATTTTCCCAACAAATTAACCCACCAATTCGACCGATAGCCGTATCAAATGTTCGCAGGGAATCCTTTCCCGTACCTTCTGCCCAAACTAATCGTTCAACGCCCGTTGGCTTAATTTTCTGATGCTTCCCCATATAGCCATCCGTTGGTGATATGTAGACCAAGGTACAATACAGACTACCATTCAACGCGTCCCGTTCGGTTACACCGATAGCCAGATATACGCCATTTTCACGGGCAATTTGTTCCAGTCGGCTTAACTCAGGACCAGGAATTTGGAGACTATTTTGCCAATACGTTTTGTAGAGATCGCGCCCGGCATCTGTTCGTAAACCGATGGAGGCCCCAAACGTGAATTTTCGTGGATAGCCCGGAATAAACGATTCCGGGAAAAGCAGGAATTGGCAACCTTTTTTGGCACAATCAACAACTATCGCATCAATTTTATCAATGGTTTTGTTGATGTCGAAAAACACCGGCGTTGCCTGAACCACCCCCACTTTAACCTTCATAGCTTGCTCAGTTCACGTACGTTTTAAAACGTTATCGCGTCAAATTAGTCCTATTTTCCGGCTTTTTATATGCCTCCTTCTGGCAAATGAACCCTGTTTGGTCTAGGCGAGATAAAAATAGACAGCCAGGTTCGGCGAGCCAGTCGAAAGAAGTATGGAGTTAATAGAATCAAGGTAGGTACTAATCCGACTAAGAAATAGTCCAAATCAATAGCCAACCATTTTACCACAATGGCAAAGGTAATTAATGAATAAATCGTATAAAACGCATAGCTAACGAACATAGAAGCCCAGTAAAAACCGGGTTCGGGCATGAAGTTTTCACCACAATGAGGGCAGTGTTCATGCATTTTATCGAAATTCCGGCTAAATGCGCTATTGGTAACGAAGAAATCGCCTTGTTGACAACGAGGACATTTATTGAATAGAATGCTGTGTAAACGACTATTGGTTGACATGGCTGTAGGATTAATTATACCGTAACGCTTCCAATTAGTCTCTGTAAATCAGAAAGCTTTTACGCTACAAAAATAGGTAGTATAGATTCTGATTGAAAAGACAAACAAAGTGATGTATGGTACAAATCAACGATAGTGGCGTATTCGTAAGTGATTTTAAGATTCGGAAATGAAACCATATAACCCGGCACAAACTAGCGCAACTGATCAACGCTGGTCAGCATACTGAAAATAAATACGACTAAATCAGAACCCAATGCGGCTTTCTGCGTCAGTTCGTAGTTGTTCTTAGAGGCTTCAGCAATT
>NZ_JBHUOM010000002.1:0-819711 GCF_042686045.1 Spirosoma flavum | reverse complement strand
AATTGCACTAAGTTAATGTATGTTTTGGGACAGCACAAAGCACTTAATCACCAATGTTCGTACTATCATTTTTGCGTTTCTTAACGTAGTACTCATTAACCGGAACGGATGATTTTGGCTGATTTACGCGCTGAATTTTATAATTCCGGTCGGCTAAACTCGCCGAAGGAGTATGATCAATTGTGACACCCCCAACTGGCTTCGTATTTGGCATCTGGTTTTTATAGTTGGCTAAACGGGTATCGCTCAACGCCGGTTGTTTCACATCAATACCTGCTTTATTTTCCCAACGACGGGCGGCAGCAGCCTGATTTGGATGCTTATAATTATGAGTGGAATATAGGGGGTTATTTAGCGGCTTGCGCACTCCTTCGTATTGGGAAAAAGCTTGCTCTGACAACGCTATCAAGCTGATGCCAGTAAGCAAAACGGCTACAATTTTCATGGCTATTTTATGGTTTTGTTGTCTAACAAAGTAATGTGGTACCAGATTAAAAAAACAATTAAAATAACCACTATATTTTTAGTTAAGGCACATTTTTACGCATCATCCTAAAAATAGACTCAGAATTGACGAGTTCTTTGGCATTTTCTAGTATAAACCATTGAATATTATTAATTTCTTCAGAAGAGCCAAATGGTTCTGTTGGGTCAGCTTCGAGCAAAAATCGTATATCATAATGAAGATGCGCTGGTACATCCTTACGAGTGGGAATCTCATGAATATCTACGTCAAAAATAGCATCGGTTACAACAGTTAAGGAGGCCAAACCTGTCTCTTCCTGCGCTTCACGCAAGGCTACAGCCATCACATTGGGGTCACCATCAGCATGACCGCCGGGCTGCAACCATCGGTCAAGTTTTCGATGATGAATGAGAAGAATTTGCTGGCGATCGGGGCTAACAATCCAGGCTGATCCGGTTACGTGACCAGTGAGCAATGACCGCTCAAAGCAGTAGGGGTTCGCCTTAACAAACTCGATGGTTGCCTGTGTCATAGCCTGCTCTGTAGCATCGGCGGAGATGTGCTGTTGTAGCAACGAGAGCAATGGTTCGCGGTGCATAAGTTGGGTTTTCGCTTAAAAAGCCGCAATTTGTGCTGATTTTTCAATAGTCTATAGACAATCATGCGCAAACTTTCGCTTACAGCAGCTACCATTTGCTTAGTTGCTCAGTTAACCACCGCCCAAATTAAATTGCCGTCACCTAGTCCTGGGGCATCTGTTATGCAAACCGTCGGCACAACCGACTTAACCGTTACTTACTCACGCCCAAGTCTAAAAGGTCGCGCACCCTTTACCGATGCATTTGTGCCTACCAGCAAAGTCTGGCGGACAGGCGCAAACGGGGCTACGGCGTTCACAACATCGACCGATTTGATGGTTAATGGAAAAACACTTCCCGCCGGAACCTACGCGATTATGTCGATTCCTGAAAAAAGTGACTGGACATTAATTTTCAATAAAGACAAGTCCGTTACCGAACAGACCTACAAACATGAGGAAGATGCCTTGCGCGTCCCGCTCAAATCGGTGACGGGTGGTGAAAAAATCGAAACGTTCACGATTGGTTTTAGTGATGTGACAGACAGCACCGCTAAACTAAATATCATGTGGGCTGACGTGAAAGCAACTGCCGATTTGAGTGTGGATGTCAATGCAAATTCAGCCGCTAACGTAGACAAAGCCGTGGCAGAAAAGCCTGAAGATGCAGCTGTTTTGCAGGCAGCGGCTAATTATAATCTCTCGAAAGGCCGCAACCTAGACCAGGCATTAAGCTGGATAGACAAGTCGATTGCCCTGAAAGAAACGTTCCGTAACCTATCTGTGAAGTCACAGATTCTGGCTAAAATGGGTAAGTTTACAGATGCGATACCCCTGGCAGAAAAAGCCCTTACTCTCGGACAATCGTCCAATGATCAGTCATTTACTTTCTTCAAGGATGGTATCGAGAAAAGCCTTGCAGAGTATAAAGCCAAAATAACAACGATGCCTGGCATAAAAAGCGGGAAGGGCAAGAAAAAAGCATAAGCAACACTTTCTTAAACGCAGAAGAAACCCGGCCGGAGTGGCTTGTTCTTACCCAAATTTATGCTCGGTTTGGTTTAAGCAGCAATAAGCGCTTGCCACCCTTTAATTTAACTACCGGTTATCCTCAAGCGTCTAGCAAGCTACATAAAAAAGCTATCCCGGCCATGTGTCCGGGATAGCTTTTTTATGTAGCTTGCTAGCCTTTTCTCCCGCTCTAACCCTCCAATGCAGACGCTCCGCCCAGAATACCTTGCTGAAATCGCCCGCCAAATTGGCTCGCTTAGCGCCTTTCTGGGGGGCTTTGCGGCAGCCTTCTTCGGCACGCTGCTTGCCCTTAACTCCCCTCAGCGCACCATCAGTTGGGCCCTCGTCAGTGCGGCCTTCGCATCCATGGCGTTCGTGGTGGCAGTGGTGGCCTGCACCAATCTCGTTATCATCTTACACCCTCAAGCTCCCACCAGCATCGCCCCCGAAAGCGGAGGAGCTCGGGTTCTGGCCGTACTCGGCTTTCTACTCGGTGCCTACGCTCTGCTGCTGAGCATCGGGCTAAGCGGGTGGCTGCGCTCGCGCCGTATGGGTGTGGTGACCTCAGGGTTGGCCACCGGCGCGGGCCTGCTGGTAACGTGGCTGGTCATCAGTCTGTAAAAACCAGCCTAATCAGCTTGTCCTTACGCAAACGTTGGAAGTCGGGTAGCTGGGGCGCAAGTAGGACGTCTTCAACGAGTAAACGTAAGGTTGTGAAGCCGTGCTACAGGGTAAGGTCTACCAGCTGGGCGGTAAGCAACTGGTGTTAGTCATAAAAAGAGAGCCGACCAACTGGTCGGCTCTCTTCTAAAATTGGGTAAGGACAAGCTACAGCTAGTCGGGCTTCTTATGCGTTTAACGGGTAACGGTTCGTTGTAGCACCCAAGCAATGCCCACAACCAGTAAACACCCAATGGCATTGAGCCACAGAAAGGCTGTCAGGTCCAGATACCAGCTGACAACAACCAACACTTCGGCGATAATAGCCGCCCAGAATGTGGCTCGGCCACCAATGGATTTAACGTAAAATGCCACCACGAATACGCCCAGGATAACGCCGTAAAACAACGATCCCAAAATATTGACAGCCTCAATCATACTGCCTAGTCGATTGGCAAATTGCGCTACCACAATACAGAATGCACCCCAGCCCACCGTAGCCCAACGAGATACATGTAGGTAGTGAGTATCGTCGGAGTCGGTCTTTATCAGTCGTTTATAAACATCCACTACCGTTGTCGATGCCAGTGAATTATAAGCGGAGGCAATAGACCCCATCGATGCGCTGAAAATTACGGCAATGAGCAACCCAATCAGGCCATGCGGCAGGTAGTCTAGCACGAAGCGCAGAAATACGTAGTTAACATCGTTCGTATCGGCAGCCGGATTATTTTTTTGAATAAGTTTTGTAACGTCGGTTTTAACCAGCTTGAGAGCCTCGTCCGTTTCGCGCAACACCACGCCTGCTGCATCCTGCCCAGCCTCGTTATCGGTTTGCAAAGCCACTTGCATATCAGTTACGGCCCGCTGCCGTTGCGTTGTCAGGTTTTGATGCTTGATTTCGGCAAGTTGATACGCAGGTGCATACTTGCTTTCTTTTAGCCGGTCAGTTTCCTGCTTATTAAAAAATGTTGGCGATGGATTATACTGGTAAAACACAAAAACCAGCACGCCCACCAGCAAAATCAGAAACTGCATCGGCACTTTTAACAGACCATTCATTAACAAGCCCAGCCGACTTTGGCCAATAGACTGCCCCGTTAGATACCGTCCTACCTGCGACTGGTCGGTGCCGAAATAAGAAAGTTGAAGGAAGAACCCACCAATTAATCCCGACCAAAGGTTATACCGACTGCTCGGATCGAATTTCAAATCAATCAAGTTCATGCGCCCAGCTTTGCCAGCTACGTGCAAGGCATCCACGAAACTGACGCTCTCAGGTAACATTTTAACCGTCAGATACCCAGCCAATGCCATTGCAAACGTAACAATGGCCATTTGCTGAATGTGGGTATACGATATGGCTTTTGTGCCGCCCGTTACAGTATAAACGAGCACCATACCGCCCATAAGTAAATTAGTCCAATAGATATTCCAGCCTAAAATAGTCGAGAGAATGATAGATGGGGCATAAATCGACAAACCCGTCGAAAGACCACGCTGGAGTAAGAACAGCCCCGCTGTGAGGGTCCGTACGCGAATGTCGAAACGGGTTTCGAGAAATTCGTAGGCCGTATAAATCTTCAGCTTATGAAAAATGGGTACGAACGTTACGGAGAGCACTACCATTGCCAATGGTAAACCAAAATAGAATTGTACAAATCGCATTCCGTCCGTAAACCCTTGCCCCGGCGCCGACAAAAACGTGACGGCACTGGCCTGAGTAGCCATTACCGACAGGCCCACATGATACCAGGGTAGCGATTGCCCCGCCAGCAAATAATCGTCCATGCTACGGCTACCCCGGCTTCGCCACAAGCCATAGGCCATAATGCCGACCAACGCCAAAGCTAAGACACTCCAGTCAATTACGCTCATGATAACCAGCGCATTAGACCATAAAAAAATAGGATTTCGGCAACTAAACTACCAATAACGATCGCGTAAAGCTGCGTCCATGATCGGGCAAAAGGGGGTAAATCGGTAGGATTCTCAGGCATAAAAGGTGTCTTATCTGACTATAACGGCTAAAATAGCGGAAATTGGCGTAACGGGTCAGATTATCCCACAGAACATATTACTTCCAAATTAGCATAGGGAGTAAAGGTAATGATAGAATTAGATGTGAGGGCCAAAATGGTTACGGTTTGCCAATGATCAGGTTATAGCCGAGATATGGCAAAAAACGTACCTGTTTACCGTAGCTGTAATAGTTATTATTATAGACTAAACCGGTTAAACCCAGATCAAAGGCATGACGTTGGCGGTCAAGCCGGAGTGCAAACGATAAAGAAACCTGCTCACTATTGTCATCATAATAATAATTGTACGTTCCCAAATTGACTCTACTATCGCTGATGAGTGTTAGAGAAGGTGACACTTTCTGCATGATTCCCAACGTCAGAAACGACTGGTTAGGCGTGTGAACATCAATGTACACGGGTACCGACGAGTAATACATAGATTGGTATTGATAAATATGCTGTGCGCCACGGCTAACCAAACCATACCCAAGCGTTACATTTTGTTGACTGGTACCAAAAGAGCCAAGAGCCTGAAACGTGAGTGACCCCCTCTTGTATGTATTACTAACAGCTCCATCCTTATATAGCACATTCAATCCTACTCTAAATTGATTACTAACCTGTACGCTAAATTTTGAAAACAGTCGGGAATGAGATTGAAAATACCCGTTAAATGTATTGTTGTTAACACTGGACAGAAAAGAACTTGGTGTAATAAAATTGGCACCAACGCTCCAGTTACGCGTAATGCCGTAATCAAATTCATTCAGAAGCAGAAATGTATTGCGATAATAAAATCGCCCTTTTTCGGGATTATAAGCAGTCACGCCCATTGTCAACCAGGGCGAAAAGCGATTTGGAAATTTGGGACCAGTGGCTAAAGAAAAATCAGCCGATTCCAGGCTAATGGTATCAACGCGGACGAGTAATTCAGGCTCGAAATAGGTCAGCTGCCCGTTTTTCTTTCGTACGGTAATCATCGTACTATCGCGACGGACAAATTTACCGACCACCTGCGAGCCGTCTTTCAAAACAAAAATAGTGGCGGGTGCCTGACCTGCACGAACGGCCATGTCAAGGCGGGTAGCCGAGATAGTTACAATTTGGTCGGCCTCTATAAATGACCGATCGCCATCCCGTTTTATAACCGTAATAATCGAACTATCCTGCCGAACGATGCGCCCCCGTACCATCGACCCATCGTGCAGGAGTACGTACGACTGTTTTCGCTGCATGTCTTGCGGAGCGATTTTGATTAGTTGCGCCCACAACATAGCTGGGCTTAGTAACAGGAAAAGAAGAACTGTTTTCATGGTTAGGGTTGTTAGGATTCACAGAAGTATTATTTATTGATAATTTCATTATGCAGACGGTGACAAACCGGCAGTTATTTTTCGAGCATATAGCTCAGACCTCCGATTTTCCATTAGGGTTGGAAATTGAGCGGGCTGAAGGCATATATCTATTTGGACAGAGCGATCAGAAGCCTTACATGGATCTGATTTCGGGGATTGGCGTTAGTAATATCGGGCATCGGCACCCGCGCGTATTAGAAGCCATTCAGAAGCAGTTGGATAAGTATCTTCACCTGATGGTTTATGGTGAATATGTACAAACACCACAAACTCAACTGGCTCATGCCTTAACCCAAACGCTGCCACCGAGCCTGAACACGGTCTACTTTACCAACTCGGGCACCGAAGCCGTAGAAGGGGCTATGAAACTGGCGAAACGTTATACGGGTCGCACCGAAATCGTCAGTTGTTTCAATGCTTATCATGGCTCAACGCAGGGCGCGTTGTCGCTCTCTGGCGACGAAAATTTTAAACGAAATTACCGTCCTCTCCTACCCGACATTCGTCATATTCGTCCCAGAAATTGGCATGATATTGAGCAGATCAGCCACCGCACAGCCGCCGTTATAATGGAAGTCGTTGCGGGCGAAGCAGGCGTTCGTGTACCCGACGCGGCATACTTGCAGGCCGTCCGCCAACGCTGCACCGACACAGGTGCGTTACTGGTTTTCGACGAGATTCAGACGGGTTTTGGCCGGACGGGAACATTCTGGGCGTTCGAAGACTTTGGCGTAATTCCTAACATTCTCTTATGTGCCAAAGGCATGGGTGGCGGTATGCCCATTGGTGCTTTTATTAGTTCGGCGGAGATCATGAGCGTATTCAGAAACAACCCGATTTTGGGTCACATCACCACGTTTGGCGGTCATCCGGTTTCATGTGCGGCTTCGCTGGCAACATTGCAGGTAATTCAGGAACAGAAACTCTATGACCAAGCCGAATCCAAAGGTCAATTATTCAGGCAGTTGCTGAAGCACCCGGCCATTCGGGAGGTGCGTGGCAAGGGGTTGATGCTGGCTGTTGAGTTTGAGTCGTTTGCTGTTCTGAAGCAGGTTATTGACCGGGCTATAGAAAACGGGGTTATCACGGATTGGTTTCTGTTTTGTGATAATTCAATGCGCATTGCCCCACCGTTGATTATTACCGATGATGAAATTCGGGAAGCCTGCTCGGTAATTTTGGATGCCATTGATTGCGTAACTCTGGCCTAAGGAAACAACACCGATAGTGTTCCAAGCAGCAGCGCTATTCCAAAAATAATCAGCAGGCCAATCAGCACAGTTTTAAGTAAGCTTCCTTCCTTTTTTGGTGTTTGATTCGTCATAGTAAGAGTAGGCTTTCCCGATTGGTACACAGCGGTAATTGACGCTTTATTGTACACCATTTCATCTGCCAAAAATCAAGTTCGATAAATAGGTCACATTGTACTTCTCCAGTCTGTAGCCCACAGGTGGCTATCCTATCAGCAATAGTTACCGCCAATAAGTTTGTGCAGACACAGACCGGAGAAGCTTATTTAATAATTTGTGTATTACAGGGGAATGTTGCCGTGTTTTTTCTTCGGTAGGGTTGCTACTTTATTTTCCAGCATTTTGAATGCCCGAATTAGTTTCTGGCGGGTCTGGTCGGGCATGATAACCTCATCAACGTACCCCCGGTGCGCAGCCCGGTAGGGATTGGCGAACTTCTCGGTGTAGTCCAGCACTTTCTCCTGCAACTTAGCCTGTGGGTCGTCGGCTTCGGCAATTTCGCGTTTAAAAATAATTTCGGCGGCCCCACTAGCGCCCATTACGGCAATTTCGGCTGAAGGCCAGGCATAGTTCAGGTCGGCTCCAATGTGCTTGGAATTCATCACATCGTAGGCACCACCGTATGCTTTGCGGGTAATAACCGTAACACGGGGAACAGTGGCTTCACAAAAGGCAAATAGCAATTTTGCCCCGTTTGTAATAATACCATTCCATTCTTGATCGGTACCGGGCAAGAAACCGGGCACATCTTCGAGTACTAAAAGCGGCACATTAAAACAGTCGCAGAAGCGCACAAAGCGGGCAGCTTTGGTACTGGCGTTGATGTCGAGTACACCCGCTAATACAGCCGGTTGGTTACCAACTACGCCAATGCTTCGCCCCCCAATTCGAGCAAAACCCACAACAATATTCTCGGCAAAATTCTGGTGAACCTCCATAAAACTCCCTCCATCGACTAGTTCCTCAATCACCTCCCGCATGTCGTAGGGCTGGTTTGGATTGGTAGGAATGATCGTGTTGAGTGTAGGACGCGACTCATCCGATGGCTCATAACTAAGCATCGGCGGTTCATCTTCGCAGTTTTGCGGAACGTAGCTAAGTAAGCGCTTGAGGCTTTGAATGCAGGCCAGTTCGTTGGCACAGGCAAAATGGGTCACGCCTGATTTGGTGCTATGCGTGCTGGCTCCCCCCAGTTCTTCGGCTGTAACGGTCTCGTGCGTAACCGTCTTTACCACATTTGGGCCGGTCACAAACATATAGCTCGTATGCTCGACCATGAAAATAAAGTCTGTAATAGCCGGACTATAAACGGCCCCGCCCGCACAGGGTCCCATGACGGCTGACAGTTGCGGAATAACCCCTGATGCCCGCGTGTTTCGGTAAAAAATATCGGCGTAACCCGCCAAGGAGAGAACTCCTTCCTGAATCCGGGCACCACCAGAATCATTGAGACCGATCAGGGGAGCACCGTTTTGCAGTGCCAAATCCATGAGTTTACAAATTTTTTCAGCGTGGGTTTCCGACAATGCACCCCCGAAAACCGTAAAATCCTGCGCAAAAACGTACACTAATCGTCCGTCTACCGTTCCATAACCCGTTACGACTCCATCGCCGAGGTAGTGTTCTTTATCCATCCCGAAATCGCGGGTGCGGTGCATTACAAACTTACCGATCTCCTCAAACGAGCCTTCGTCCATCAGCAGTGCAATGCGTTCTCGAGCCGTCAATTTACCTTTAGTGTGTTGGGCATCAATGCGTTTCTGGCCACCACCGAGTTCGGCTTCGGCATTTTTTTGGGCCAGAACGTCGGTTTTAGACAGCTTGGGAATGTTGATAGGATTGGACTCTGAACGGGTTTCAGTAGACATGAGGTTGGCCTTAGCGAAGTCAAGTGTTAACAAAGTTAATTTTTCTTACGGATTCCAACGATTTTGCTTTTTCCAGACTACCCATTGGACAAATTACGGTTCCCTAGTTTCCAATGGGGCAAAAATTCGCGTTTCTTTGTAGCAAACTGCGAATAACTGCCGCTTGAGAACTCGATTTATTTTTACTAGTCTCGTACTGATGTGGCCCTTGTTTGCAATCGCCCAATCTATCGGCGGACAGCGCATCTTTTCTTTTCTAGACCTACCCACACACGCTCGTGTTGCGGCTCTCGGTGGGCAAGTCGCTACGGCGGTCAGCCCCGACGGTGCCTATCAACTCAACAACCCCGCTCTAGCCGATTCTGTCCGCAAAAATCAATTGTCCATCAGTCTGATGCCTTATCTGGCTGCGGCCAAATACTATACTCTCCAGTATGGCTTGCCCATACAAAATAAGGATCCAGACCGGCATTCTGGATGGGCAGTCGGGTTGCAATATCTCAGTTATGGCCAGTTTAACCAGACAGACCCGATGGGCAATTCATTGGGTACGTTTTCGGCTAACGATTATGCGCTAAGCCTCACCCACGCCCGCACAGAAGGCAATTTTACGCTCGGTGCCACCATTAAAGCAGTCGGCTCATCTATTGAGATGTACTCCGCCTTTGGCATTTTAGGCGATTTTGGTGGAATCTGGAGACACCCAAAAAGGGATTTAAGCTTCGGGCTGGTCGCCAAAAATGTCGGTTATCTTATCAAAAACTATGGCCCGACAGATGCCAATCTACCCTTCGATTTGCAGGCTGGAATGACTATAAAACCCCAGCATGCACCTATCCGACTAACCGTTACTGCTCACCATCTGCAACGCTTTGATATCGCCTACAATGATCCGAATCTTAATACTACGTATGATCTCAGCGGCAATCCCATTCCACAAACGACCAGCGTAACGGAGAAAATAGCCCGGCATCTGATTGTTGGAGCCGAATTGCTGATCCATCGAAATGTACATCTGTTAGTGGGTTATAGCCACCAGAAACGGGCAGAAGGCAAACTCACGACAAGCGGAAGTAGCCTAGGTGGAACCACCTTCACAGGAACGGGTATTTCGTTTGGGGCGTCGGTACAAGCACGAGGTTTTCAGTTGACTTATGGCCGGTTTACATCAATCCCCACAGCGGGTACCAGCCAGTTATCGCTACGAATAGACTTAGATCAAATTCTAAACAAATAGCCCCTCTGGGTATAATCAACGGAATACGTTTGGATTCAGTAATCGGGCAAACAAATCATACCCGAGTACCAAATCTGTCACAATTATCTAGCCCGCTTTTGCAACGCATCGCGGGACAGCGTGATTAGGTGACCAATGGGTTTCCCGGAGCGGTACGTTATTGTACGGAGTGTAATTGGACCGTCGGGTAGGTCGATGGGTTGAGTGTATCGAGTGGAGAACTGGTCCGGCATGGTATCATCGATCGTATAATAGATGTCCAGGCCCGGAATTTCGCCTTCTAGTTCAAGCCGTAATTTGTCACCATTCTTAGTCGTCTTAATAATGGCATCGTATATAGCACGTGAATAATTGATTTTGGCAACATCGGCACGCTCAAAATGCGTTTCCATGCGCTGCACGAAATTAGGCCAGTTTTTCACTTCTTTAGGCGACCAAAAGACTTCTGCCAGTGCCCAGCCACGCGGATAGGTCATGTATTCGGCATAGCGGAGAGTCGGTATTTGCTCTGTCCAGAGGTTTCCCTGACCACCCAAAATATACTTGGCATCTACTCCATCGGGAACAGGCTCATACCCGTAGCTTGTCCGGGTGCGCAGGGCAGCATAGATGGGTGGCTCAATAGTGGGGTCACCCTGTACGTAATCCAGATACGCAAAAGTGCTGGGCGTCATCACAACGTTGTGACCGGCCTGAGCAGCTTCTATACCACCTTTAATGCCCCGCCAGCTCATTACGGTAGCCCCCGACGAAATACCGCCCTCTAAAATTTCGTCCCACCCCAACAATTTCTTGCCTTTTGCCATCAGAATTTTCTCGACGCGACCCATGAAGTATCCCTGCAAATCTTCGACGTGCCGAAGATTCAGTTGCTTCATTAACGCCTGACAACCAGGATTCTGTGCCCAATAACCTTTGTAGCACTCATCGCCCCCAACGTGAATATACGGATTTGGGAAAAGCGCGGCCACTTCGGTAAACACCTTGTCTAAGAAGTCATACACTTTCTCATCCGACGGATTCAGCGTATTTTCCACTTTCATTTTAAAGGTGCCATTGCCGTACCATTCCGAGAAAGGCGTTCCGGGATTAACGCTAACGGCTGCTTTAGTGCAGCTTAATTCCGGATAAGCTGCCAGAGCTGCCATGCTGTGACCCGGCACATCAATTTCGGGCACTATCGTCACGTTACGCGCTTGTGCATAAGCGACAACCTCCCGAATATCGTTTTGCGTGTAGAATCCGCCATAGGTGGCTGGTTCGCCGGGTTTTGGCTCGGCCAGGTCGCCATAATGCCCTGATCGAGCCACCCGCCATGCACCTACTTCGGTCAGTCTTGGCAATGATTTGATTTCAATGCGCCAACCGTTATCGTCGGTGAGATGCCAGTGGAACGTGTTAAATTTCAGTTTCGCAAGCTGGTCGATATATTGCTTTACCTCATCTTTCGTAAAAAAATGACGGCTTACGTCGAGCATAATACCCCGCCAGCCGAAGCGCGGGTAATCAGTAATTTTGACAGCGGGCAACGTCCACGTTCTCGTTGCAGCGTCTTTACCCTCAATTTCTTTCGGCAGGAGTTGAGTTAGTGTCTGTA
Source organism: Spirosoma flavum (assembly GCF_042686045.1). Classification (NCBI taxonomy): domain Bacteria; kingdom Pseudomonadati; phylum Bacteroidota; class Cytophagia; order Cytophagales; family Cytophagaceae; genus Spirosoma; species Spirosoma flavum. Next base: position 807,666 of record NZ_JBHUOM010000002.1, on the reverse strand, counting down.
TCCCATAGAACAACCCAGCCGGGCGATTGGCTGTAATAAGTACCCCTTTTGCTGAGACATCGAGTCGATACCCTTCCTGACCAAGCTGGGCATCGGGCGTACTGGTCAGATTGAGTTGAATTGTGCCAGTCTGGCCCGACTTCGCGACTAGTCCAAAACCAGTTGGCCTGTTTAATTGTTGACTGAGTATATCGGCGACAGCCCGCCCTTCAGCTTGATTATACTGAATTGTTGTCTTTTTGTTGAGGGTGAAAATGCCATTCTGCGGCAGTATACTGACGGGCTGCGGAATTAAATTAATTGGTGACTGAGCGCGGGCAGAGGCAATGCAAATAATAAAAAGAAATAAGCGACTAAGATTCATGTTGCGAGTGATTAATAACTATATGTAGGGCAAGTTTGGTCAAAATTTTAATGACAAGAGAACCAACATCCAAATTTACTATACCCCATTGGCACATTTTCCCGTTTCCTGCGTTTCTTTGACAGGGAGCATAATGCACTCCATTTTCCTCAATGACCCAATCATTAAAAGACCTTACACCCCGGCAAATTGTTGCTGAGTTAGACCAGTACATTATTGGCCAGAACGATGCCAAGCGTAACGTGGCCATTGCCCTGCGCAACCGCTGGCGCCGAATGAACAGTTCAGCCGATATGCAACGCGAAATTACCCCCAACAATATTCTTATGATTGGGGCAACAGGCGTTGGTAAAACCGAAATTGCCCGGCGGCTGGCAAAAATTGCCGATGCTCCTTTTATTAAAGTTGAAGCCTCAAAATTCACCGAAGTCGGTTATGTTGGCCGGGATGTTGAAAGCATGGTGCGCGACCTGGTTGAGCAATCAGTCAATATGGTGCGGGCCGCTAAAAAAGAGGCCGTACAAGTCAGAGCTCAACAGTTAGTTGAAGATGCCATTCTGGACATTTTGATCCCACCCGTCAAGCCCGCCAACGGCAGCAGTCAACTGGGTTTCGACAATGAGAAAAAAGATTCTGACGCAGAGTTGAACGAACGCACCCGCGAACGTTTCCGTGATAAGATCCGCTCCGGTGAAATGGATGACCGCAAAATTGAGATCGACGTGCAGCAGACACAAACGCCAAACATTGGTGTTATGGGTGGTGCAGTCGATGATATGTCGATGATGAACATTCAGGAAATGATTGGCGGTATGATGCCTAAGCGCGGCAAAAAACGTAAAGTGACCATCGCCGAAGCTCGTAAAATTCTACTGGAAGAAGAAGCCGCCAAGCTCATTGACATGGACGAGGTGAAGGAAGAAGCCATCCGAAAAGCCGAAGATGCCGGAATTATTTTCATCGACGAGATTGACAAGGTAGCCTCTGCCCGATCAGGCAACGGTGGGGGTGGCCCCGATGTTAGTCGCGAGGGCGTACAGCGCGATCTGCTCCCGATTGTGGAAGGTAGCGCAGTGAACACTAAATATGGCGTTATTCATACCGACCATATTTTATTCATTGCGGCTGGAGCCTTTCACGTTGCTAAACCCAGCGACCTGATTCCCGAATTGCAGGGCCGTTTTCCTATCCGGGTCGAACTGCAAAGTTTGTCGGAAGATGACTTTTACCACATTTTGAAAGAGCCAAAAAACGCCCTCACAAAGCAGTACGAAGCTATGTTAGAAGCCGAAAATGTTGGCCTTACATTTCAGGATGATTCCCTGCGCGAAATAGCCCGGATTGCTTTTGAGGTAAATGGTGAAGTCGAAAACATTGGCGCACGCCGGCTACAAACGGTGCTTAGCCACCTCATGAACGACTTCATGTTCGATATTCCTGACGTAATTGGCGCCAACGCACACGTTGTTGTCACCAAGGATCTTGTCAACGAAAAATTAAACGGATTAGTCAAAAACCGCGATTTGAGCCAATTCATTTTGTAGTGTTGACTCCATCCCGGAAGGTAGGTTTCTGTGGTGGCAGTTTCTCAAAACTGCCACCACAGAAACCTATAATTTATCGGCTAGGCGGATTCAGTCTTACGATACGGTTCGCTCCGCTATAATTCGTATGCGCTTATAGTCGGCATACCAACGCCCGTCACGAAAGTGTGTTGAACGCAACTCCATGTTAACATTTTCCAGAATAGCGGCTTTATCCTCGGAACGTACTCCTTCAAAAAAATACGCGCCAAACTGCTCAATCCAGTCGATCAAACCCGTTTGCGGATCACTTAACAAGGTCTCGCGATCATAGTGTTGCGCCAGCTTAACGGCAAATCCATTCCGCTCGAGAACGGGCGCGTATTCGCCAATGGATGGAAAAAACCAGAAGGGTTTAAAGTCGTACCCATGAGCCGTTAGCTGCCGGGCTACCGCCCTAACTATAGCCGCTACATTATATTGGCCCCCAAATTCAACCACTAATCGGCCAGCCGGTCTCAACGCAGCAGCCATCTGCCGAACAACAGCTTCATAATCACTAACCCAGTGTAACACGGCGTTGGAAAATATAGCGTCGAATTTCTCGGTGAATGTGAAGTTAGTCGCATCCATTTGACGCAACTCAAGTGCTGGAAACTGTGCGTGTGCTTTTGCCAGCATCTCCGCCGACGAATCAATTCCAACAACCTGAGCACCTCGTTCGGCTATGTGTTGCGTCAGTTCGCCAGAGCCACAACCAAGATCGAGAATCCGTTCGCCCGGCTGCGGGTTGAGCAGGTCAAGCAGCCCTTCTCCAAATTGGTAAACGAACGAATGTTTCTGCGTATATGATTCACTATTCCAGTTCATTGCGTGTAGGGTAAAGAGATAGTAGGTAAATAACCTGGTCAATGGCCCGATCGGTATCGGCCCGCTTACGGTCGGGCGAATCGAAACGATTGAAGGGCCGCAGTTCCAACACGAAAGTTTCCTCAACGACTTCGTCGGCGAGTGGTGTGTAGCGTTTGTGAGCCGTCACGTTTACCGGAATCAGGCCATACTGAGTTTTGAAGCGGGTTAATAAGTAAGCCAGCAGCTTTTCAATGTCTTCTACTGGAACGCCCTCGGCCGGTATGAATCTAACTTCGGCATGATTACGATCAACCAGCGTCTGTTCATTGGGAGAATAATGCCCTTCGCAACTCGAAAACGTGCGAACCAGCCCGGTGTTGGCGATTGCCTCAACTAGCGGGCGGATTTTTGGCTCCAACTCATCCATCACGGTTCGCCATCAAGTAAGGCTACTTCGTCGGCCTCATTCATTTTATGACGAAGAGTCTGCTGACCTTTTCGCCAAAACCAACCCAGGTAGGCAACAGCCGCTAACGCCAGTCCGCCCGCTACGGCAAATGAAGCATCTATCCCCGATTCGCCAGCAATATGGTTATGCAGCCAGCCTGCTGTCAAGGCGCCTATACCAATGCCCGCTTCAAGAGCAATATACATCGTAGCCATAGCTCGACCCCGCGTTTTCTCATCGCTCAAATCGGCAGTCCAGGCTGTTACTGTTGGTGAGTTCATCCCCCACGACATTCCGTAGCAAACAGCCGATGTCCAAAACCAGACCGTCGAATCGGTGATAATTAGCATCCCCATCGAAATGGCAAGCACTACCGTTGAGATAAATAATACGGGAATCCGCCCATACCGGTCAGATGTTCGGCTAAATAGCAATCGAACACCCAGAGACGCCACCGTATAAACGGTAAAGAACAAGCCATTATTCGTGATACCGAGCGGTGTACTAAGCTCTGAAATGATCGTTAATATCACCCCCGAAGAGAACGACTGTAGCAACAGCACAATAAATGGCGGAAGAGCCTTTTTATCGAAAATTTCGTTCTTCTTTAGTTTTAACAGGCTAAGCCGGAACGGCTGTGGATTAGCCAATGTCTCTGGCATTTGGAGTAAAATCCCAATTGACAACAACGCAAATGCCGACGAAGTCCAGAACATAACATTCATGGAAAAATCCTTGGCCAACCAGCTACCAATAGCTGGGCCAAGCGACATACCCGTTGCAGTAAATAGCCCCAACATACCCATTGCTTCGCCCCGGCGCGTAGACGGTACAATGTCTGCAACGTAAGCTGAGGTAGCTGTGGGCTTGGTACCGGTCGAAAAACCATGAATAAGCCGGAGCGTGAGAAAGCCCCCAACCGTAAGCAGATAAGGGTATAGAAAACCACAGACAAAGCACACAATTGAGCCGAAAGCCATAACTGGAACCCGGCCAACGGTGTCGGTAATTTTGCCGCTGAATGGCCGGGAGAACCCTGCCGTCAATGTGAAGAGCGCGATGATAAATCCGATATATTCCTTGCCTCCCAGTTTTGTCAGGTAGGCGGGCAATTCGGGAATCATCATCGAAAAGCTGGCCGAAAACAGAAAGTTACTAACAGAAAGTAACCAGAACGAGAGCGTGTAAAGAGAGGGGCCGCGCGAAGCCCGTCGTGTAAAAAGTGAGCGAACGACCAAAATAACTTGATTTTGTTCGCTCGAATTTACAAAGATTTTAGCGAAGGTGATGATAAACCTAGCAGTTTACGGTCGCTTCGCGGTGTTTTGTTTCTGAACTTTGCACCGCAACGGCGAACCGTAAATGCTTCTACGAATTTCCTCACCCGCCGTTTTGCCAAACCGATGTTAGCGGTTCGTTATTTTAGGTATTTGAACTATCAAATCTATCTTCACATTTTTACTCAATCCTCGATTGCCTCAATAGCAAGTTGCTTAAGTCGCTCCAAGTGTTCCTTCATGGCCTTGAGCTGTTCTGGGGAGTGGCCTTGCCAATCTGTGACCTCACCAGAGACCCGAAGCGGATTCTTAGAGCGGTATGACTTTGTTGGATTTCCGGGGTACTTCTTGTCCGTCAAATTGGGGTCATCTTCAATCGGGCCTGTCGGCTCTACTGTATAAATTCTGCCGGATCCTTCGCCCAAGGCAAGTTCAGCTCCCCAAGTAGCAGCATCCAAAGTGGCACTTAGATAGACATAGGACGCCTTTTTTCTCTTACCATAGTTTGAATTAAAGCCGGGCTCAATCAGATCTCCCGGCTTCAGATTGGCCTTAGTGCCATGATAGAACCTCTGTGAACTCAGGTCGTAAGTAGGCTCTATTGACTTGTCCTCACCTCTGGTTGCTTTCATTGTCGTTATATGTTTGTGAATGTCTTTTCGTGTCTGCTCGTGTGTCAGTTGTAATAACCGCTAACGGTTTAGAGCTTGCCAATGGTGGGGAACTTCAGACCAACTCTTGTACTAAAGCTAACCGGGTGGCCGATGCCAAATTGAAAAACTTGACGTGAGCCGGTGTTCGTCAGCCCACTATTGTAAAACCCTATTGGAGACTACTCTTTCTTCTCAGCTTGTCAAAATGGAAGGTCATCTGCTAAACTTGTTTGGTCGGGTTTTATCCTACGAAACCGAAGTAACTGTTGATTTGATAAAATCCAGTTTTCTCCTGTTTAGTGTCTGCTGTGATTTCGGCAAAGCAGATTGCACTTTCAGAAATTCCTTTTTCAATTTCGTCAATTGGAATTCTTACACTCAAATCCTTATCTATTCGGTAAGCATCAAAACCTGCTTTAATTATTGCTGGCTCAAAGATGTCAGCAAATTTTTTGTCAAATTTATCGTTATCAAAAGGTTGAATTACGAAGCATTTTTCCATATTCGTTTTTTAAATGTATCGTTTTAAGGTAACAATTTACTCGTGGATATACGTATATTTTACGAGTACGCCCAAATCTAAATACAAGGGTGACAATTAGACGATACCTTTTATGCCCCTGCTCAGTAACCCGAAGCACAGCAACTGAAAACTAAAGAAGTTATAGCAAAGACCTATTTAGGTTCCGGCGTATTATTCCCTCCGTCAACCACAAACCGCCACTGACCATCACGCTGGCGTTTCCATACGGTCACGTAAACGCCATATTGGGTGCTCCGTTTGCCCGAATAGTCTTTTTTGGTTAACATCCATTGCCCAAACGTGTACCCCAACTCGCCCGACTGGGCCGCGTCAGCTTTGAGTACTTGCCAAGTCAAAACGGGACCATCAGCGGGTAGGCGACTCATCTGCGCCCGAAGTGAGTCGAAGCCAACGGTGGGTTCGGCACCATCGTTTAGTTTAATAACATCGTCGGAGGCATACGTAGTAAAAGCTTTAGCCATGCCTTGTTTTTCGGATAAAATGCTAAAATTCTGATCAGCTTCCCGAATTTCGTCAATGGCTTTCTGGCGCATAGCTGCCGTGGGATTCATGGAACGAGGACTCTCAACACGAGTACGACACGATGACATCAGAACAATAATGAGTAAAAGAGGGAATACGTACTTCATGTTTGGTAGATTGATTGGTCAGTTTTGACGTAAATTTGCGCAATAAAGTAAACGGTATAATGCACTGGTGATGGCTGGTAACTGAGCCGTTATTACTAGCCAGTATAGTGTTATTATTTAACCATTATACGTTTTCTATCGTACATTACCCATTTTTTTACTATGTCGCGTAACATACAAATCGGCCTGTTTCTCACTGTTTCCATCCTGCTGACGACGTTTACTTTTTATTTCTGGCAGGTTTTTAGAAGCCCTAACCTGCTGGTTCAGGATAATGACAAAACCTTTGCGTTACTGATTCCGCGTGGATCTACGTTTGAGTCGGTTATGGATACGCTCAAAACGCACAAGGTCATCAACGACGAAACCTCGTTTCGGTTCCTGGCTAAGATGATGAAGTACCCTGAGCGCATCAAGGAAGGCCGTTATGAAATTAAGCCCCTTATGGGTAACCGCGACGCGTTGTCCAAACTGCGAAGCGGCAGTCAGGACGCAATGCCGGTAACATTTAATAGTATGCGGCAAAAAAGTGACCTCATTCAGCGGCTCGGCAGCAAGTTTGAGTTTGGCTCCGATGCACTTGGCAAACTACTCAACGATCCGGCAACCTGCCAGAAATTCGGCTTCGATACGACAACCATTGTTTGTCTCTTTCTGCCCAACACCTACGAGTTTTTCTGGACTATAAAGCCGGAGGCATTTATGGAGCGTATGGGTACTGAATACAAGAAATTCTGGTCTCCCGACCGTCAGGCCAAAGCGAAAGCGTTAGGACTCAGCCAGACGCAAGTTCAGGTGCTGGCGTCGATTGTGGCTGGCGAAACCAACAAACGTGACGAGCAACCCCGCGTGGCTGGCGTTTACCTGAACCGTCTGAAACGCGGTATCAAACTCGAAGCTGACCCAACGGTGATTTTCGCCCTCCGCGATTTCGGCATTCGGCGGTTACTGACACGTCAATTAGCCGTTGACTCCCCGTACAACACATACCGGTATACGGGTCTTCCGCCAGGTCCCATCAATTTGCCCGCTCCCGGCACCATTGACGCAGTTCTTAACGCAGAACAGCATGATTACCTATTTTTTGTGGTTAATGCCAGCTTCAACGGCTACCATACCTTCTCGAAAACGCTGGCCGAACACATAGCGAATGCCCGATTGTATCAACAGGCCCTCACCCGAATGAAGATTATGAAATAGACGGTGTATATGGTAAGTGAACCCGTCTACTTGCTACTCATTGACTTACCTACTTATATGATTATTCACGACGTTACCGCTATTCGGGTTCGGTATTATGACACCGACCAGATGGGCATAGTTTACTATGGAAATTATGCCCGTTTTTACGAAATAGGCCGGGTTGAAGCCCTGCGACATCTGGGCCTGAATTACAAAGACATAGAAGAAAGTGGTATTTCGATGCCCGTCTATGACCTCAACTCAAGATTTATCCGCCCGGCTAAGTACGACGATCTGCTGACCATCCGCGTCACAATACCGCAAATGCCAAAAACCCGGTTGATGTTCGGCTATGAGATTTTCAATCAGGATGGTCAACTACTTAATACCGGCCAAACAACGCTCGTATTCGTCCGAACCGATACCGGTCGTCCCTGCTCAGCTCCAGCTGATTTAGTCGAGGCAACTAAACCTTTTTTTGAGCGATAGGTTCCCAAAGTAGTACGTGACTGGCAATTAGTGGCGGCAGGATACGCTCGTAAGCAACACTAAACTACTAATTGCTGATACTTCTCAATAAATTATTAATGATTAACGATGCCCGCTATGTTTGACAAACTAATGAGTGTTAAGGCATTGCGAAAAATCCGCGTTTGGTTGCACAGCCATCATCCTTTCAATTCCAGGATTACCTGGTACGCATTTTTGAAGAAGATGGTCAGTCAAATTGCGGACAACAACACTAGTGAACGGGCAGCTTCTGTATCGTATAGCCTTATTTTAGCCATTTTTCCCACAGTCATCTTTTTTTTTACACTTATTCCCTTTATCACCTTCATTCCTAACCTTGAAGAGCAGATTATGGGATTTTTTCGGGAATTATTACCGGGTGACACGTTTAGTACTGTAGATACAACGCTCCGCGACATTATTAGCAGACCGCGTAGTGGTGTTCTGTCATTTGGTTTTTTACTGGCCTTATATTCGGCTACGAGTGGTTTGGTAGCTATGATGCAAGCGTTCAATTCATCTTATCATTCTAATGAAAGACGAGGATTTTTCAAGGTTCGAATTGTGGCTATCGGGCTAACGTTCACCCTGGCATTTGCCCTGATTTTAGCCGTTGTTGTCTTGATTATCGGCGGTGTAGTGAGCGATTACTTACTTCATTTTGGCCTGCTCAACAATGTTATTTTCATTAATCTATTAGCTATTACTCGCTACTTAATTGTGTTCGCCGTTTTTGTTGGAACGGTTTCGGTTATTTACCGATACGGGCCGGATGTGAATATGAAGTGGGCCTTTATTACCCCCGGTGCCATTACAGCTTCGTTATTAATCGTGCTGACTACACTGGGCTTTTCATATTACATTTCCAATTTTGGTTCTTATAACAAAGTCTATGGGTCAATTGGCACACTCATTGCTCTAATGATATGGATAAATCTCATCTCGTTGCTGCTCATCATTGGTTTTGAAATGAATGTAGCCCTTTATAGCCTCGAAGGAGATAGGAATCCGAGTGTTGCCGCAAAAACAACAAACGCCACCCCGGAGATTTGAGATGACGTTTGCAAAACCTAACCCATAAATGTAAAGACACAGTTTCAGGCTATCACCAAAACTTGGCACACCCAAAATGTGTTCTCTTCAGCCTTGGCGAAAAACGTGCCAACTTTTCAATCTGGTGCCAAGCTTGTATTCTTTTTCCCGCTTGCTAAAAACATCCACTAAAAAGGTAACAAATAGGTTTTACTTTGGTGTTTTATATAAACCGATCGTTTAGGTCGAGCCTTTATTTTAGTTGTGGAACGCCACTAATTTTTTATGATTTCCGTCACCGGACAGTTCAACACGTTACCGATGAGCCCCTATCTCAATCGGATTAAACCTTGGGTTAGTGTCATTTGTACTAGCTATAACCATCAAGCTTACGTAGAGCAAGCGCTCAAATCGGTTGTTGACCAGGGATACCCAAATGTTGAGTTGATTGTAATTGACAATGGGAGTGTTGATGGTTCGGTGGAACGCATTGCCGCATTTATTGAGCAATACCCATCTATCCGGTTTATTCATAACCCAATCAATATAGGATTGACCAGGGCGTTTAATCAGGGATTGGCACTGGCCGAAGGTCGTTACATAATTGACCTCTCCGCCGACGATGTGCTGCTTCCGGGCCGTATTTCCAAACAAGTTGCTTTATTTGAACAATTGGCCGGTCCTTACGCAGTCGTATTTTCTAACGCGGCTTACGTCGATACAGACGGACAGGAAATAGCTCATCATTACCCTGTTAATGCCCAAGGCCATGCCCGCTCGCCTGTTCCATCGGGCAATGTTTTCCAACCCATTCTGGAGTCGTACTTTATATGCACGCCAACAATGATGATGCGTCGGGATGTGCTAAATGAACTTGGCGGATATGACGAAACACTGGCTTATGAGGACTTTGATTTCTGGGTGCGATCGGCCCGTCTCTATCATTATGCCTACTTGGATGAAGTGCTAATGCTGAAACGTCAATGCCCTGATTCGATGTCGGCACAGGTAATATGGCCTGATAATAACCTGCTTCGGTCAACGCTGAAAGTTTGTTACAAAGCTTATGACCGGTGTGCCACACCCGACGAATACCAAGCATTAGCCGGACGTATCCGTACCTTTATTCGGAAGGCATTTTACGTTGAACAGTTCGATTTGGCTTTGCAATTCGGCGAACTCTTACGTCACATTGAGCGTCCAGGTTTCTTTAGCAGCCTGATTCTGGGATTAAGTCGCCTGCATTTGCCTGTCAACAAAGCTTATCGGCAGTATCTCAAGTGGTATCCCGCAAGCCAGTCGGCGAAACCGGTTTAGTCCATTTACCGTTACAAGTAAACCGGTGGCTGTGAACTCTTTTTAACAGGCTATGTTTGCTGCTAACTGGTTGTTGACAACTGCTTACTAAAAATGGCGGCCGAATTCATTAAACTGTATCCTAAAAACCCCGACCCGCGTCGGATTGAGCATATTGTAAAAGCTCTTCGCGAGGGGGCTGTTATTATTTACCCGACAGACACGATTTACGGGATGGGGTGCGACATTCATAATGCCCGCGCGGTTGAGCGTGTGGCCCGCATTAAGGGCATCAAGCCTGCGAAAAATGATTTCTCGTTCATCTGCTACGATCTAAGCCATATTGCCGATTATGCCCGAGTGAGCAACCAGGCATTTAAGTTGATGAAGAGTGTGTTGCCGGGGCCGTTTACCTTCATCCTTCAGGCGAGTGGCAACGTACCGAAGCTACTCAACACAAACAAAAAAACCGTTGGTATTCGAGTACCGGACAACGATATTCCACGTCAGATTGTGCATGTGCTCGGGAACCCAATTATCACAACGTCTATCCGTGATGAAGACGAAATTATCGAGTATTCGACCGACCCGGAGTTGATCTTCGAGAAGTTTCAGAATCAGGTGGATATTATTGTTGATGGGGGCTATGGCGGCAATGTGGCATCGACAATTGTTGACGCAACCGACGACGACTTTTCGGTCATCCGACAGGGCTTAGGTGAATTAGTGCTTTGAAAAGTTAGGATAACATTCTATACTTGCATCGTAGGGTTAACATTCCTTCATTTGGGAGTGTAACCCTTTTTTTGTGAATCATACCCAACTCATCTTATTTAGTATGCGCTTTTCTTTGGCCGCGTTCTCCTTATTGGCTCTTTGTCAACTCACCGGCTGCTCAACTCAATCAAAACAGGACGATTCGTCGAAAACGGGTAAACTCGCCACCGAAGCATCAGCCAAAAGTCCAGCAGTAGACTCGTCGGAAACGCCGTCCACTAAGGCTCAACCTGTTACCTCAACACGCTCAGTTAGCACTGGCGACTCTACCCTCGATTCGTTGACGTATGCGCCCACGGGCGCGCTGCTGCCCAAATACCGCATATTTGCCTATTACGGTAACCCCCATTCCAAGAAGATGGGCGCGTTAGGTAAATACCCGAAAGCAGAAATGCTGCACCGGTTGGATGAAGAAATCAAAAATTGGCAAAAAGCCGACCCTGCTACGCCTATTCAACCTGCCCTGCATTTGGTCGCTACATCGGCGCAGGGATTGCCCGGCAAAGATGGTGGCTACCGCATGCGTATGTCCGACAAAACCATTAAGAAAGTGCTGAAATGGGGTAACGAACACAAAGCCGTTGTGTTCCTGGACATCCAACGGGGTCATGCACCACTCGGTCCGGAGATGAAATACATGGAGAAATATTTAAAGCTGCCTTTCGTTCACTTGGGTATCGACCCGGAATTCTCGATGGTAACAGGTGCAAAACCAGGTACTAAAATTGGCTCCTATGATGCCGCCGATATCAATCAGGCCGTTCAGTTTTTAAGCCGCGTTGTTAAAGAAAACAATTTGCCTCCCAAAGTGCTGGTGGTTCACCGCTTCACACAAGGCATGATTAAAAATTATAAAAACATTAAACTAGATCCGAATGTCCAGATTGTGATGGATATGGACGGCTGGGGTCCGCCGGTACTCAAAAAAGATTCATACCACGACTATATTCAGATGGAACCGGTACAATACACTGGGTTCAAACTGTTCTACGACAACGATTTCCGCAAGGCCGGCTCCCGCATTATGACGCCCGCCGAAGTGCTGGCGCTGACGCCCAAGCCGATGTATATTCAATATCAGTAGTTTCAATTTCAGTACAAAACACAAAGGGAGACCCGCTGGGTCTCCCTTTGTGTTTTGTACTGAAATTAGTCATACAACACGTCTTTCTAAAGTCTAATCATCAGATCTTTTTGTATTCTTTCTATCCCTTATCAAAAAGAAGATTGAGACGAGGAATCCTAATAGATATACGATTCCTAAGCCTAACTTTTCAAATCGTAAGGCTTCAAAATCAAATTGTCGACAGGCAGACACGCCTAGTATGATAGCTATGATTACCAAAGGTACTTTCATATTATTGTTGTATAAGTGCGGTGTACGTCTCAATAGCTACTAAAGTGACTTAAAAATTAATCCCAGTGGTAAGTGTGAAAACCTCAAATTTCACCCGCGAGGGTTGAGCATCATACTGCCTAGGAAATAGGTAGTTACTTAAGTACCGTTCGTATTGTAGAGTAATAGGGATGCTAACTTTTTGCAATTCGATATTAATGCCAATACCGGCCATGCTACTCACCGCAGACTTGTTTGACGCGAGTTTGTTTGGACCAATTATAATTGGATATGGGCTGGTAATGCAGACTATATCCAATTGTTCGCTGAAATTACTATTTACAAGGTAGTTGTAACTAACTCCGGTTTGAAGAAATTATAGTTTCCGATTAGTCAGCACATAATATCGATAAACTACTGGTAGTTTAATGGTCGTAATACTAAAAGTGGAGTGAACCCATGAATTTTTAGGCTTGACATCGTTAACCTGTGTCCAAGACAGTTGCAGATGCAAAGAGGAACGGTCATTTAAGTAGTAATGTAGGTCAATGCCAGTAAGTAAATTATTTTGAGAGTCGAAATGACCCAGGTACTGATTAAATTAATCACAAGGGGAAAGGAATAATTCAGCCCTGCAAAAATGCCAAACTCAAACCGATTTTCTTTTGGCATTATAATCTGTTGTGCTTGTAAGCTATTAAGGGCCATCCAAAGGACTACTAAGAATGTAAATAGGTTTCTCATCGTCAGATTAGTCTACAACAGCTTTTTACAATTCTATATTCTTGTTTTGGCTTATACATTATGTAGAGTTCAGAGTCCTCAAAGCGAATAAGAGTTGTAACCTATTGTCATCTGCGTGCTTTTATACAAATCCAAGTTTATAGATGCGCTATTTCGTCAGCGGCCCACTTTTTTTACATAATCGAACACGTCCCTGAACTACTAACATACAAACATTACTAATAAAAACAATTACAAATTAACCAAGAATCATACATAATCAGGCCCAACTAATCTTTAGTCGGGCCTGATCAATAATGGTACAAAGCAATTTTCAACTAATTCAATAGACCACTTTAACCTCCTTACTCTAAATTCATTTGGGCTATTTCAGCCAGCCAAGTAGCTCGCTGTGTTGGTGATGCCTGAAGAACTGATGCCAGAAATACATGGTGTAAGATCTCAAAGCCACAGTAGTCAAAAATCCCCTTGTCAGAGGTTAGCTGGAGCGCTTTATCCATACCTGTAGACCGGTATTCGTCGTGCGATTTACCCTGCGTGTTAATAATAATCGCTTTTTTTCCTTTTAGTAAACCTTGTTGAACGCCCTGTACATACTGATACGCAAAACCATACATAAAAACCCGGTCGATATAGCCTTTCATTATGGCGGGTAAGCCGGTCCACCAAATAGGATAAATAAACGTCACCACGTCTGCCCATGCTATAAATGATTGCTCAGTAGCAATATCAGCTGGAATTTGACCGGTTTTCGAAGCGGCAAGATCAGCTGTAGTTAAAATTGGATCGAACTCCAAAGCGTATAAATCGCGCACTTCTACTAAATCGCCAGCCTGATGCAGCTTTTCAACCATAGCATTTTTAATGTCATGGTTGAAACTGGTTTGATCTGGATGAGCGTAAATTATGAGATGTTTCATTTGTCTTTTTTGTTTTAGCTTGACAAATGTCCGTCTGTGTGAACAGCTAAAATTGTAAGAAAACGAAAGTGGGAGCGCCAACTAATAGCCAATTGATCGAAGCGGATGAACGTCTGGCTACTGTGTTCAGCCATTTTTACTGCGTTCAGCTGTCAACGCAGGCTCAACCGCTGCGTCAACAGCTAATGCCTAACTATGAGATGATCCTGGCGTTCAACTTCGGTCCCCCTATCCCTATTTCAATAGGAACCGATCCTTATGTTATCCATCAAACTGCGGTAGTAGGCCCTCTTCAAAAAACGTTGACCTATGACTTACCTGCCGGAGCGGATTTAATCGTTGTGAACTTTACCCTGAATGGTTTCTACCGGCTTCTGGGGGTCCCTATGCACCGGCTCAAAGCTGAAGACTTACACAACCCCGATATATTACTCAATAAAAGTTGCTTTAGTCAACTATGGGATCAATTGGCCGCCATGACCACGTTGACTGATCGACTAAAGTTGATAAGTAATTATGCCCTGGCTTTTGTAGCCCCCTCCGACGAGGCTGCAAGCTCTTTACTGGATAGTATTCCTTATTTCAACGATTCAGCTATAGATCCGATAAAAGCGCTGGCGCAAACGAATCAAATTTCAACTCGAAGTATTCAGTTACGTTTTCAAACATATCTAGGTTATTCAGCCAAGCAGATGGTGCGTTTTCTACGTTTCAAAAAAATGCTTAGTCTCCTTTGCCAGCAGTATCCAGAATCCCCTGACTGGCTAGATCTTGTACTTACCTTTGGCTATCATGATCATAGCCACCTTATTAAAGACTTTACGTACTTTTTGGGTGTCACACCCCGTCAATTTCTTAAACAACTAGCACCAGGCGGAGTATGCATCAGTAAATCAGGGAAGTTTTATTGACCCTAATGACTCTTGTTTGAACATAAACATCAGAAAATTAGCACAATAAAAAAGGCCCAATCAGTGATTAAGCCTTTTTTATATCTTTTATAAACCGATTAGTTACCGATTCTCAACCAGTGCTTTAAACTCGTCTACCATAATGTCTTGGGTCACGGTAGTTAATTGAGTTTTAGCGTATTCAATTACTTTATCGTCATATACCCGGTTGAAGGTGTTCGTGTAATTCTGACCGTTGTTCTTCTCATCTGTCAGGTAGTTGCGGGCGATGCGGTCAATAGTTTTGTTCATCTCTTCATCTTCACCACCCATAAAGCCAAACTGCTCACTAACCATCACGCGTGTCACGGCCAGCACATCATCGAACTCAACCTTAATATCAGCTTTTTCAGCAATCTTGTTCTTGATAAGTTGCAGTTTCACCGACTTCGTGAAATCGTCATATTGCTCATCAATTTGCTCAGGCGTAAACTTGCCTTCGTTCACTTCCAGCAACCAATTCTTCAAAAACTCGTCGGGAAGCAGAATAGGCGTGTTGTCGATCAGTGTTTTCTCGATATCTAACCGTAACAACTGTGCCGACTCACGACCATAATTACCCTTAATTATTTCGGCCACTTTCACCCGGAATTGCTCTTCATCTGTGACAGCGCCAATACCAAGTACTTTATCGAAAAACTCCTGATTCAGTTCAGCCGGTTCGTGGCGGGTAATGTCGTCAACCTCAAATGTAAACTCGCCAGTCAATTCGGCAGCCTCTTCTTTCTTCACGCCAGTTGCATTAGCGCGGGATTTCTCATCCGGGAAAGCCTGCTCCAGTACAAACGTCACCACGTCGCCTTTTTTCTTACCGATAAACTGCCCTTTGGCATCATCGGCCATTTGGTTCATTGGGAATGCAGTTTTGGCCGAAAATTCACCATCAACCGCTTTCAACTCACCATAAATAGTATCGCCATCGCTAACTTCTTCACCGTGTCCATGCGTATGGAACCGCTGTTGCAGATCGGCAATAGTTGAATCTATCTCAGCCTCACCAGCCTGAATTTCGTATTGCGTTACGCTTGGCAGATCGCTGAAATCAATGTCAAACTCCGAAGCCAGACCCAGCGTGTAGCTAAACGCAAAATCAGACTGGCTATCCCAATCAATGGCGTCGGCTTGTTCGCGGTCAGGAACGGGGTCACCGACAACCTGGAGTTTATTTTCGCGGATATATTGGCTGACCGTTTTGCTCAGCATCGAGTTAATTTCATCGACCAGAATACCCTTACCATACATTTTCTGCACGAGAGAAGCGGGTACGTGACCGGGTCGAAACCCTTTCAGTTGAACTTTACGGCCATAATCTTTCAGTTTTTTATCTACTTCGGGTTTATAGTCGGCCGGGGTCAGCGTAATCTTTAGCGAGGCATTGGTGTCGCTGGCTTTTTCTAAAGTGATATCCACGTTTGTATCGGTTTAAAATGGTGAATGAGCGATTAGGTGATTAAGCGAATGTTAGTCAATGTGACAAAATACAATTCACTCATTCACTCAATCACTCATTCAAAACTTCGTACGGGCGGAGGGGCTCGAACCCCCATGCCTTGCGGCACCAGATCCTAAGTCTGGCACGTCTACCAATTTCGCCACGCCCGCAAATTAACGACTCGAACAGATAGAATTTGTTCGCTGAAATCTCATAACGACCAACGGTTGTTTTAGATATTTCAGGGTGCAAAAGTACAAAAATATTTAGAACTACCAAGCGAATTATCATAAGGTTTTATTTTTAGCAATTATTCCACCAGTTTTCGATTAATAATTTGTTATCTTGGTAGTACGACTACAACCAATAGGCGATTACAGCAACGAAGCCCACTATGATGAATGCCATCGAGCGTCAAGCCGAACAGTCTGCCGATGCGGCCGAACCTGTTATTGATTTAGAACTGGAACGGCAGGAAATACTAAAACGCTACCGACGATTACTACGGGCAGCAAAACCAATGTTGAAGGGCGCCGACGCCAAACTGATAAAGAAAGCATTTAATACATCAGCCGAAGCCCACAAAAACATGCGTCGGCGGTCGGGAGAGCCCTACATTTACCATCCGCTGGCAGTTGCGCAGATTGCCATTGAAGAAATTGGCCTGGGAACAACCAGTATCGTAGCAGCTCTACTCCACGATGTTGTTGAAGATACCGAAACGACTATTGCCGACATTGACCGGGCTTTTGGGCCAAAGGTTGCCAAAATCATTGATGGCCTGACTAAAATTTCCGGCTACTTTGAATACGGAACCTCGCAACAGGCGGAGAACTTCCGTAAAATGCTCCTGACGCTGTCAGACGATGTGCGGGTGATCCTGATTAAACTCGCCGACCGGCTCCACAACATGCGAACGCTGGAAGCAATGCCCCGCGATAAGCAGTTGAAAATTGCCTCTGAAACGATTTACATCTACGCACCACTTGCTCACCGGTTGGGTTTGTACAGCATCAAATCGGAGTTGGAAGATTTGTACTTGAAGCACGTTGAGCCGGAAGCGTACAAGGACATTGCCAAAAAGTTGCGCGAAACACGCCTTGCACGTGACCGGTTTATCGGTCGCTTCATTGAACCGATTGAAAAAGGTCTGGCTGACACCAACATTAAATACATAATTAAAGGTCGGCCAAAGTCCATTTACTCTATCTGGTCTAAACTGAACAAATCAAAAAAACCCTTCGAGGAAATTTATGATCTGTTTGCCGTTCGAATCATCTTGGATGTACCACAGGATGAGGAGAAAGCGGCTTGCTGGCGGGCGTACTCCATTGTAACGGACCACTATAAACCCAACCCCGACCGGCTGAAAGACTGGATCAGCACCCCCAGAACCAATGGCTATGAGTCGCTCCATACAACGGTTATGAGCCGATTGGGACAATGGGTAGAAGTGCAGATCCGTACCGAACGGATGAACGAAATTGCGGAGAAAGGCTACGCGGCCCACTGGAAATACAAAGGCAACGACACACAAACCGGTGCCGGTATTGAAGCCTGGATTAGTCAGGTGCGCGACATGATTGAATCGGCGGGAACGGGCGATAAGAAAGGAGCTATTGAGTTCGTCGATGATTTCCGGAGCAATCTATACAGCGAAGAGGTTTTTGTGTTTACCCCAAAAGGCGACCTTCAGGTATTACAACGCGGAGCCACGGCCCTCGATTTTGCGTTCGACATCCACACCCAGATTGGGGCGCGGTGTATGGCGGCCAAAGTCAATAACACCCTCGTGCCACTAAGTTATGTCTTGCAGAATGGCGATCAGGTAGAAGTAATTACATCGAACCGCCAGAAACCCAGCGAAGATTGGCTCCGGTTTGTGGTCACCTCGAAGGCCAGAACCAAGATTAAGGATTTAATTAAAGAGGAAAACAAGCGGTTCGTAACCGATGGCCGCGAGTTGGTAAATAAGAAACTGCGGGTGCTGCGGATCGAGATGACCAACGAAGTCATCAATCAGTTACGCGCCTACTTCGGCTCTAAAACTACTGATGATTTTTTCTACCGCATTGGCAAAGGACATATTGACGTTGGCGAACTGAAGAAGTTCAAATCTGACAAAGAAGCTAAAGAAAATCGTACTAATAAACTCAATACCGATGCCCTGCCCGACGCGAAAGCGTTTGTGAAGGAACTGAAAAAAATTCATGGTGAGCGGGCAGATGCCGATATGCTCCTCATTGGTGAGGACATGGACAAGATCGACTACACGCTCTCGAAGTGTTGCAATCCCATTTCGGGCGACGACGTTTTTGGGTTCGTGACGATCAATGATGGCATTAAAATCCACCGGGTTACGTGTCCTAACGCCGTTGAACTGATGTCTAATCATGGCAATCGGATTATTAAAGCAAAATGGACATCCCAAAAAGAACTGGCTTTTCTGGCCGGGCTTCGCATTACGGGCACCGATCGCGTTGGTTTAATCAACGATGTGACGCGGGTTATCAGCAATGAGCTACACATTAACATGCGCTCTGTGGCGATTGACTCGAAAGACGGTATCTTTGAGGGAAATATTCGGCTTTATGTCCATGATACCAGCCACCTCGAAACCCTGATGGAGAAACTCGAAAGCGTTCAGGGAGTATTTGAGGTTGTTCGGTTCGACTCATGATAGCTTACGATAAACCGTTTTAATTTTCAGCTAGCCAGATCTATTATGTATAATCCTAAATAGAAAACCGTAAGCCTGAATCTCTTATTTTTGCACTCTCAATTAATTGGAACTGGATATGCCTGCTCCGCCACAAACAAATTTAGATTCTGCTCAGATGATTTTCCGGGCCTACCTGGAACGGAAGGGCCTGCGAAAAACACCCGAGCGGTTTGCCATACTTGAGGAGATTTATAATCGACAAGACCACTTCGATGTGGATGAGTTGTACATCTCGATGAAAAACAAGAAGTACCGGGTTAGCCGGGCAACGGTCTATAACACTTTAGACGTGCTGGTTGACTGCGACTTGGTGACCAAACATCAGTTTGGTCGGAACTTGGCACAATATGAAAAGTCGTATGGCTTTCGCCAACACGACCACTTAATCTGTACAGACTGTCATAAGGTTATGGAGTTTTGCGACCCACGCGTCCAGAATATCCAGAACATGGTTGGCGATATGTTAAAGTTCAATGTCATGCACCATTCGCTGATCTTTTACGGTTCCTGTACCCGTGACTTCTGCGAAAATCGGCAGATAACGGAGAAAGACCAACAGGGTGTGCAGGTTCCGGTGGAAAGCTAATTACCGGCCTGCTCTATCTTTCGCACCTAAACATTTTTCGTGGGCTTAAGCTGCACATTGCTCGATTGGCAGACCAAAATGATGATTTGTTTAGTAGATCGTTGGCAACGAAACCACTAGTATTTGTCCCGTTCGGCGACGAACAGATTAGTGTAGGTCGAGTAGTTACAGGGTAAGGATATTTAGCCAGAGTTGACTAAAACTTGCTCAAGAGTCAGTGGAAGAATAAATAGATGATTCTTTCTTATTAAGGCTAATACCGAATTTATTGACTTCATTGTCACGGGTGTAAGCCCACAATAAATTATGGCATTTCGCCCGTCGGAAGATACTCGAGAACGAGTAAGATAGTATGCTTTTATAATCCTCGTTCTGCCATTTGAGCTGATATTTTTTTTGAAGGATTTCATAGTACCGATACAACCCAGACTGGGGAAGTGACAACAATTATTTTTCGTTTCAATGACCGGAAGCGCTTCCGCGAGCGCAATCCAAACTCATTTTTATAATGATCGATGTTTTATTAGGCCTCCAGTGGGGCGATGAAGGAAAGGGTAAAATTGTGGACGTACTGGCTCCGCAATATCAGGTTGTAGCCCGTTTTCAGGGTGGCCCAAATGCCGGGCACACACTCGAATTCAACGGATTAAAGCATGTACTGCACCAGATCCCATCCGGCATTTTCCGGAACGATATTCTTAACATCATTGGCAACGGCGTAGTGCTTGACCCAATTGTGTTTAAAAAAGAAATTGACGGGCTGGCAAAATACAACCTCGCCCTAACGGAGAATCTGCAAATTTCCCGCAAGGCGTCCATAATCCTACCAACGCACCGGCTTTTGGACGCGGCCTACGAACAGGCAAAAGGCGAGGCAAAAATCGGGTCAACACTGCGGGGTATTGGCCCTACCTATCAGGATAAAGTTGCCCGGTTAGGGTTACGCGTCGGTGATGTTGAGTCGCCGAATTTCCGGGAGAAGTATGAAAAATTAGTGGCTATTCACAAGGTCATTCTGGAACAGAATAACTTCGATTACGCGTCCGTATTACCTCAATCTGAAGCCGAGTTTTTCGGGGCAGTTGAGTTCATGAAGCAATTCCAACTGACAGATAGTGAATACGCCGTAAACGATGCGCTGAATAATGGGCAGAAGGTTCTGGCCGAAGGTGCTCAGGGCTCACTTCTCGATATCGATTTCGGTTCTTACCCCTTTGTGACCTCTTCCAGTACTATGGCAGCCGGAGCCTGCACAGGTTTAGGTGTGGCTCCCGGCAAGATTGGTGAGGTATTTGGTATTTTTAAAGCCTATTGCACCCGCGTTGGCAGTGGCCCCTTCCCTACCGAACTCTCCGACGAAATTGGCGAACGCATTCGTGCCGAAGGCCGCGAGTTTGGCGCAACCACCGGTCGTCCGCGCCGGTGTGGGTGGCTGGATTTACCCGCCCTGAAATACGCGATCATGATTAACGGCGTTACGCAGTTGGTGATGATGAAAGTTGATGTGCTCAACATTTTCGACGAGATTCAGATATGTACGCACTATCAACTCCCGGATGGTACCATCACCGAACAAATGCCGTATGACCTTTGCGATACAGCCGTAACGCCAATTTATAAGTCGTTCAAAGGATGGCAGACGGACTTAACGGATATCCGTCGGTTTACCGACGTACCTCCCGAACTGGCAACGTATGTTTATTTCCTGGAAGACACGTTGGGATTACCCATTAACTTTATCTCGACAAGCCCCGACCGTGAAGCTATTATTCATCGTCAGGCCGTGATTGCTTAATTCGCTTTCGTACTATTATCAGATAGCCGCCCTCACCTTACAGGTGGGGGCGGCTTTTTTGCCTATTTTTGACAAAAGAATCGGAATTATTCGGCCTGTTATGTCAGCAAAGAATTTTTATCAAACCTTATATCAGACCGATGCGCTTTTTCGAGTAGCCGGCGAATCGTGGGGCGTACCTGAACAACTTCCAGCCGAGGTAATTATAGAAACACTGACTTTACCCGTTGCCGATGCTATACCGGATTTCCTGACTGAATTAGATGAGTTGTCGGCGGAAACACCAATACCAGTGGTTACGGTTGACTTGTTACTGACCGACACCCTCCTGGAAGTACCTATACTACTCGTTCCCGAACCAATTACGTTGATCGCGACACCAGAGCCATTACCCCAATCTGCACCACGCCCAACAACACCGTCTATTCTCCCTCCTATTCAGCAACAGTCCCGAATCCCCCAATTGAATCACAAGGTTTTGCTGCTGGCCGACGAAGAATTAGACCCAAGTAACTTGCTCTTTCTGGAAAAAGTCCTTAAAGCTGTCAATCTGAACATTGACGGGGTTGATTTACTGAATTTACACGGGGTGCAGGATATGAATTTTGCTGAGTTGTTACGTGGCAAATACATCAATCATTTCATCACGTTCGGCGTACCATTTGAGCGCATTAACCTCGATATTATGATGGACCGCTATTCGCCGGTTCGGTTCGAGGGTATTACATTCCTGATGGCCGATTCACTACCGACAATCGAAGCCGACCAAAATCTAAAGAAACGGCTTTGGAGTGCCCTACAGCGCGTCTTTCGTTTATAAGCAGTGTACTTTTGCCTGGGTACAACCGTTGATTCATTGACAATCCATTCCGATCTTTTCATTTCCGTTAGTCTTTGCTAATGACGCTTCTTCAACGATTTCGCTTCTTATTTCGTCAATCTGTGGCTCCTAATCCAGTCGGTGTGTCTTCGGTACCTATTCCTACAGTACCTGCTCTTATAAATCCATCGTCTACCGAATTACTAACCAATCCACTACCTGCTTATACACCAGAACCGTTGCCGGACTGGCTCGCCGACGAAGAATCGCTACGCGATGAAGGGGTTTTATTTGGCCTCTCCGATGCCCGGCCTGATGGAAAACTTGCCCAAATTCGCGCGTTTTTTGCCCGGCAAGTGGCTCCATTAGACGACTTAGTTGACGAGCACACCGAAAAAATTGGTGAATTAAATCTATTTCTTGAGCAACGTGAAAACCGCATCACCATCCTACGAGATCAGATCAGTGATATGCGCGATAGCCAACCTACTCAAAACTACCTGATTCGGACGGTAGCAAGCTTAGTGTTCTCGGTGGGTATGTGTGTCGGCAATTTCTATCTGATTGACGAAACCCTGCACCCCGTTTTGCCGAATCGATGGATTGCGGTAGGCGTTTTTCTGGCGGGTATGTTCAATTTATTTGGTCGAACGTCGTTCTTTTATGAAGATAGCCCCCGGTTGTCGAGTCGCCGGATTCTGGCCGAAGTGGGTCTACCACTGGCGACATCAGTTTTTGTGCTGGCCCAGGCAATACAAACACAGTCGATAAGTCAGGCAATTGCCTTGTTTGCTTTTGTCCTTTTCCTATTTCTCTTCGCCGGAAATCTACTTTTGAGTACATTGACTACGCTACAAACCGACCTCACTATAATTCGGGCAAACCGCCAATTAATACAAACTAAAGAGCAAAATCTGCCCGTTTGGGAAGTCGAAATAGATCGGTTAAGCCGTGAGATTGATGCCATTCGGGCGCAAAAATGGCCTATCGTAACAACCCTTAATCATACCCAAGCCGATATCAGCCGATTGAACAGCAGGCGCGATGAACTTGTTAATTTGTTTTTGAGCGAGTTTGAACTAGCCCGCAGTCTCCGCGACCGACTTTCTGAGCAACAGCGAAAACTAATTATGAATGATTAATGATGATACCAATCGCTTGGCAACTCTGTAATCATTTATAAGCCATCATTAATCATTGATTATGGAGCCAACCAACAACCCAGACTTTCATCACGGCTATACAAGCGGTGTGGAAGGCGTTAATAGGGAGACATACGAAGGATATTTATCGAGCCAGGTCAACACGGACTGGCTTATGGAGCGGATTGGGGAAAAGCGGACAGATATAGCCGATATTAACTTACAACTCACCGAAGTAACTGAATCGAATCGGGCAGCATTTGCCAACCTGCAAACGCACACACTTCAGGTTGAGCGACTTGCTAAACAGGTTGGTCAACGTGAGACCGACCGGCAGGCATTGGAAGATGACCGCAACAATTTACGCGCACGCCGAGCCAAAGCTTCTCCAGACTACTCCTTGTTCGCTGGACTACTGTTTCTGGTCGCAGGGGTTTCCTTTTTGGCTGGCGACCTGATTATCTCGCACGAAATTGTCGCGTATGCCCTCAACATACGCGACACCAATGAGGCCTGGGCATTTGCTGTTGGTTTGGCTATGGTATCTATCCTGTTGAAACCATCTTACGACCGGCTCATCGAAAAACCGTATCAGGAAGACCCACAGAAGAATGGACGAAAATATGAGCGATTTAAGATTACGCTGGCGGTGTTTTCAATTCTGACGCTGGCCGTATTAGGGTGGTTTCGTTATGAAGCCTACCGCACAGACCAGCTCAAAGCGGCCATCAACAAATCGGTTCGGCAACTTCAGCTAAATACCGATCCATCCGTTACAACACAGGTGCTTAGTCCAGCCACGATGAACAAAATCGAGAAGCAACTAAGCGAATCGAGCGAATTAAATCTGGCCTTAGTCAACAGCCCCTGGGCACTATTGTCGTTCGTTTTGAGTGGAATTTTGTTCGCGCTGGCGGGGGCGGTGTGTTTAGGTATTGCCTTGCCCGTGCTATCGGCGTTCTGGTTCCGGTGGTTGCAGGCCGATATTAAACTATGGAAGTTACGTCGTCGGCTGAAACGACTGGATAAGGAAATAGCACCGCTAGAAACCCAGTTGACCGAACAGCGTACCCAGCAAAATGTGTTGCAGCACAACCTCGATTTATTGCCCAATCTGGACGAATTGAAGGAACAACGCCAAACAATACTAGCCGAACTCAACGAACTGCTCGCCGAGTTAAAACTGGCCCAGACAGACAGTCGCATCAGTAATTTCAACGATGGGTATGGGCAGGGAGAAGCAACCCGCACCGTTTTAAGTGACGATGAACAACGGCAACTTCGAAAGGAAATGCTCTCTCTCCAAAATGGTAACCGCAGCCGAAGTAGCGAAAATCGCCCTATGGGTACTCCGCCTGTTAATGGTACTAGTGCGAACGGCAAAGCTCCGGGCTTACGTCCTCATCAGACAATTCGAAAGTTTTTGTCAGACGAGTTGTAGTCTTTTACTGCACTGAAAGGTCTCAGGAAACATTCTCCATCTTCTCTTCTGTATGATGGAGAATGTTTTTGTTGGCAGTCACACCTACGTCAATATTAAAAATATGTGCACTTTTTTGTTGAAAGGCGTACCACAGGTTTATATATAAAAAATAAAATCTATACGTACATAGAAATGAAGTTTTACATTGTTGATGTCTTTGCCACAAATAAATATGAGGGTAATCAGTTAGCCGTTTTTCTGGATTTGGATAATCAGCTTTCGGAAAAACAAATGCAACAAATTGCCAAAGAAATAAACTTTGCTGAAACAACTTTTATTAAAGAAGTTAAAAATCACCTACGATTCGTTGTCCGAATATTTACCCCGGAGCACGAAGTACCATTTGCGGGTCACCCTTCGCTGGGAACGAGCTACATAATAGCTAAATTTATCTTACCAGAAGCCCCTAATAAATTGACTCTGGAGCTAGCGCATAGCGACATAGAGATTTCAATTATAGAGCCAACTAATTTAGATAATAGTATTTTTTACATGCGCCAGGCACAACCTGAATTTAGGAACTCATTTACCAGAGAAGAGATCTCGGAAGGTCTGAAAATCGAACTCGATGATATAGATTCGGTACTGCCTATTCAGGAAATAAGCACGGGACTACCTTATATTATAATTCCACTCAAAAATTTAGCAGCTATTGACTCTCTTTTGCTTAACTATGAGTCATTTAAAGAATTCTTACTTGCCCAAAACAAGTACCGTACAAATAGTGCGACGGGCCACTCTACTTCCTTATTTTTCTTTACGAAAGAAACCTACGAATTAGGAAATACATACAACGCAAGAATGCTATTGATTGAAAATAGCCGACTTTCAGAAGATGCAGCAACGGGTAGTGCAAATGGTTGTTTCTTAGCTTATCTGCTACAGCATGAGAGCAGCGAAATTAAAGCAACAGTAGAACAGGGATTTCAAATGGGAAGAAAATCATACTTATATCTTGATGGAAAAGTAGAAAACGAAAATTATCAAATTAATGTGGGCGGACGCAACAAACTGGTTTCAGAAGGAACATGGTATGTATAGCGAATCTGAAATATGTAACCGACAGAAATGATTAATTCCTTAGGCTCGGAGCAGAATTGAGATTTTATTTTTTCTGCCGGTAAAGTGCAATTTGTATTCCTACTGCTATCGCCGTTAGTACACCTTGGGTGGCAAAAGAGATGATATGTAATTTTGCCAGCGCGAATGCTCCAACTACAATTACTGCCGTAGTAATGGCCAACACAACAGGGCGCTGGTAAAAGGGACGTTCCATAACTACTACGTTACAACAATCAGGATAGTTTTCTACTAATCCCTCAAAGGTAAGGGCTTTATGCTGATTAAAAGAAACTACTTTACTGATCAAACATCCACCAGTATATCTTAGGTAGTTTGATCAGGTGGGAAAGTGATGTCGCCCGACTCGCCGGCAGGATCAGCGATCAAAACCCGTATAGTGTCTGAGTCGGTTGGAGATAGTGCCTCAGTTATTTTACCAGTAGACAGGTAATCAATGACTTGCTGCTCAGTAACAAAAGTAAGGCTTTCCTGCTGAGTGTTGACGCCGGAAGCACCATCCATTTGCCCGGTATAAATGAACAGATCCATGACCTTAAAGTCTGTTGTCCTGACCATTACGCTCAAGTGATTTGCTCCCTCAGGCCTTGTGTTGCGCTGACTGTTTAGAATGGTATAATAGTTACCTTCATTTCCTGTGTTGTGGAGAAGCCAATTGTAAATTGTTTCCATGCAGTTATTTATAGGCTGTTGTTCTCAGCTTGGGTCCGGGTGGCAGAGCCTTTTTATATTAGACGGTTACATAACGACTTACAGAGAGAATGGCCCGTTGTAAATCATGCTGATTGGTAGGCTTTATCATACATTCTGCAGCCCCTAAATTTAGATACCCCTGTTGCTGGCCATCCATAAACTCTCCGGCTAACATAATAATAGGTAAAACTTGACAGCATTCGTGCTCCAGAATCTTGTTTAACCAGGCAGGCTCTTCATTCATTGGTATCAAACCATCCAGTAGCAAGACTGAAGGCTTACCCTCTATCAAACCGGGCCGGGCGAAAAACGCATCACCCGTTGCAAACCATTCTACCCGAAGGTGAGCAGCCCAACAACCAAACCCATATTGCCAATAGGCATAATCATCTTCATCTTCGGTTAGCAAGGCTACCCATTGCCAATTATCATTCATACTAGACAGCGTGATAGACTGATTTACAAAACATACTTATTTGTCAGTTAAAATGTTTTACGAAGCGATTTACTGGGATTGCGCGAACAGAAATACCCCTTAATCACCATCCAAAAACTGGAAATTTTTAAATTAGATACCACAAAACTGTTCGCGGTGTCAGTCTTCTTCCGTCTTCGGGTGATCTACTAACATCGCCATAAATTCGTCTTCCCCCAGTAGTGGCACATTGAGTTTTTTAGCTTTTTCAACCTTAGATGGACCCGCATTTTCGCCCACAATCAGGTAATTCAGTTTTTTAGAAATACCGCTGAGTAGTCTGCCTCCATTGGCTTCAATACGGGATTCAAGCTCTTCGCGACTGAAATTGGCGAATGTGCCCGTGTACAAAAACGTTTTCCCCGTCAGTGTGTCGCCTTCCTGCTCAACTACTTTTTTCTCACCAAAAAATTGCAATCCGGCCGCGCGAAGCCGCTCGACAAATTCACGATTATAGTCGTCGGCAAACCACGCGACTACACTCTCAGCAATGCGTGGTCCCATGTCGGGCACCAACAGTAGAGCTTCCTGACTGGCGTTCATAATACCATCCAGCGACCCAAAATAATCAGCGAGTCTTTCGGCGGTAGTATTCCCAACATACCGTATGCCCAGACCAAAAAGCACACTCGAAAGTGGCCGGGCTTTCGAGCGGTCAATAGCCGTCAGGATGTTCTCAACCGTTTTTTTCTGAAAACTGACAATTCTCTTTTTACCTGATTCCTCATTTATGAATATTTTCTCGATACCTAATAAATTATCCGCCGTCAGGCTATATAAGTCGGCGGGTGTCTGGACTAACCCTCGGTCAATGAGAAGTTCAATTTTACCCTCGCCAAGACTCTCAATATTCATGGCCCGGCGCTGGATAAAATGCTCAAATCGGGCCTGCCGCTGGGGTGGACAACCCCGCTCATTAGGACAATAAAAATTGGCTTCGCTTTCTTTCCGAACTAAGGGCGTTCCGCAGGCTGGACACGTTGTTGGGTAGATGATTGGCTGGCTCAGATCAGTCCGACGGCTCAAGTCAACATGTGTAATTTTTGGAATGATTTCGCCCCCTTTTTCCACAAATACCGTATCGTGCATCATAACGCCCAGCCGCTCAATTTCGTTGGCATTATGAAGCGAGGCCCGCTTTACAATTGTTCCGGCCAGTAACACGGGCGTTAGTAATGCAACGGGTGTAACGGCTCCCGTCCGGCCAACCTGATATTGAATCCCGTTTAAGACCGTACTGGCAGCCAGCGCCTTATATTTAAAGGCAATAGCCCAGCGCGGACTTTTGGCCGTGAAGCCCAAATCGCGCTGCTGGTCATACCGATTCACTTTAATAACGATGCCATCGGTGTTCAGCGGCAAGTCAAAACGATTGGTTTCCCATTCGTTGATATACTGCATGACCTCCCGAATATCAGCGCATTTACGCCAGGTTTGCGAGACGTTGAAGCCCCACTGCTTCATGGCAATTAAACTTTCCTCATGCGTCTGAAATATCTCGGGTTCCGATAGAAACGAGTACAGAAAACAGTCGAGCCGACGTTTGGCTACGGCTCCCGAATCCTGCTGTTTAAACGTACCTGATGCTGCATTGCGTGGATTAGCCAGCAATGCTTCCCCAATGTCATCCCGCTCTTTGTTGATGCGTTCAAACTCAACCAGTGGCAAAAACCCTTCGCCCCGTACTTCAAATAAGGGCGGTACATCAGTGGCATTGACCCGCAACGGAACCGTACGAATCGTACGGATATTGTTAGTAATATCGTCGCCCCGTACGCCATCACCCCGCGTTGCTCCCTGCACCAATACCCCATTTTCGTAGGTCATGCTAAGGGCCACACCATCGAATTTCAGTTCACATATATAGTCGTACTCTTGACCATTCAACCCTTTCTGAACACGCTTATCGAACTCCACAAGGTCTTCTTCAGAATACGTGTTCCCCAGAGAAAGCATTGGAAAACGGTGGTAAACGGTACTAAACTCCTTACTAATCGTGCCGCCCACACGGGCGGTAGGCGAATCGGGCTGGCGAAAATCGGGATATCGCGTTTCTAAATCACCTAATTCGGCCAGTAGTTTATCAAATGTGAAGTCATCTATCTCCGAAATACTATTCTGGTAGTACTGATGATTATACTGGTTCAGTTGGTTAGTTAGTTCAGCAATGCGTTCCTGGGGATTCATAATATACGTCTCAATAGTTAGATAATAGTCGCCATTGATGGGCTGACCTTAGTCTTTTTACCAATTGCTCAAAACTTCATTCGTTCTACACAGGCAACATAGGTATTGTTTCTTCGTTCATCCAAAAAAAGGTACTTTTACGGGATAAAAAAAGTGGTGAGTTAATAGTAATCAATCAATAACCGATTGTTTTTACGAATGACGATACTCACACGCATTGACTACCTCCTGACGCCCATTGCCTTATAGTCTATGACACAGCCTCTCATTGCTCCTTCGCTGCTCGCGGCCGACTTTGCTAATCTGCAACGCGATCTGGAACTGATTAACCGGAGTGAGGCTGATTATCTCCATTTCGATGTGATGGATGGCGTCTTTGTCCCAAATATCTCGTTTGGATTTCCTCTCCTCGATGCCGTCCGGCGACATTGTCAAAAACCGTTGGATGTGCACTTGATGATCACTGAACCCGACCGTTACATCGACGCTTTTGCCAAAGGGGGAGCTGCCACTATTCACGTTCATTATGAGGCCTGTACGCATTTGCACCGTACCCTGACGCGCATTCGCGAGCTGGGTTGCCGGGCGGGCGTAGCGCTCAATCCGCATACACCCATTAGCGGTCTGGTCGATGTGCTGGAACAACTTGACGTTATTTTAATAATGTCTGTAAATCCAGGATTCGGGGGTCAATCGTTTATACCACATACCATTCAAAAAATTAGGGGGCTGAAGCAATTGCTGGTCGCTAACCAGTGCCCGGCTCTTATTGAGGTCGATGGCGGTGTTGGCATGGCTAATGCGCAGGCATTGCTTACTGCCGGAACCGATGTACTGGTAGCAGGTAATTCTGTTTTTGGGGCTGACGACCCACTGAATGCAATTCATCAGCTAAAAAATAGTCGCCAGCCAATGGTGGCCTGACTTGTTCCGTAACCCTCAATCTAATTGACCTGGAATCAATTCCATGAAGAAAACCTATCTGGCTGGCTTATTAAGTGCTTTGTTACTGACAACGGCCTGCCGCAATACCCAAACGGACCAAACAGAAACTTCGGCCACCGATACGACTACGCTGGCGGCTCCCCCCGCCCCCGATTGGGCTAAAAATGCTACTATTTACGAAGTCAATACGCGTCTGTTCTCAAGCGAGGGAACCTTCGAAGCGGTGGAAACTGAGCTGCCCCGCCTGAAAGAAATGGGCGTGGATATTATTTGGTTGATGCCGATTTACCCAATCAGTCAGAAAAACAAAAAAGGAACACTGGGTAGTCCGTACGCCGTTGCTGACTACAAAAATGTAAACCCTGATTATGGTACGCTGGCCGATTTAAAATCGCTTGTAAACCGGGCGCATGCCCTGGGGTTACGAATCATTCTGGACTGGGTACCAAATCACACGGGCTGGGACCACATCTGGGTGACGCAACACCCCGACTGGTATACAAAGATAAATGGCAAGATGACGACTCCTGTCGATCCTAAAACCGGTAAACCTACCGATTGGAGCGACGTGGCTGATTTGAATTACAGCAATCCTGCTATGCGTAAGGGTATGATTGATGCCATGACGTATTGGGTAAAGGAATGTGGCATTGACGGCTACCGCTGCGATGTAGCTGGCTTTGTGCCGAATGATTTCTGGGCCGAAGTCCGCCCACAGCTAGACAAAATCAAAACGGTTTTTATGCTTTCGGAGTGGGAAGATGAACCCGACCAGTTTAAGAGTTGCTTTAATATGAACTACGGCTGGAGTATGCACACCATGATGAAAGCCGTTGCTAAAGGTGCCCGAACGGCTGACAAAATCGACTCTCTGCGCGAAGCCAACCAAAAACGATTTCCGATTTGGTATTATCAAATGATGTTTACGCAAAATCATGACGAAAACACACATAATGGTACGCTGACAGAATCATTTGGTCCGGCAGCGGATGCGTTTGTCGTACTGAGCAGCACGCTTGAAGGGATGCCACTGGTTTATAATGGCATGGAAGCTAACTTGGATAAACGGCTGGCCTTTTTCGAGAAAGATACGATTGTCTGGGGAAATTACGCCAAGAGCGATTTTTACAAAACCCTGCTGACGCTTAAACACCGCAATCGCGCGCTATGGAACGGGATGGCGGGTGGTAAGGCGATAAAAATTCCGACTGACCACGACGACTCTATCTATGCCTTTTACCGACAGCGCGACAATGACCGCATTACAGTCGTATTGAACCTGAGCGATAAACAGCAGACGGTTCGGCTAACGGGCGACGGCTTCGCTGGAACCTATACGGAAGTGTTCACCCATCAACCGGTGGAGATGAAGCCGGAAATGATTGTAACGTTAAGGCCCTGGGAGTACCGGGTAATGACGAATTAGAAATCGGCTTTTAGGTATTCAACGCCACTAGGCTACTTTTCTGCCATTTATCCATTTGTCAGCCAGTGTTTTTTTCAATAGGATTTGCTGCCTACATTAGAGGTTATAGAGCGTTTAATCTTATGCATTCGCAACGTTTCCTTTTCTTAATTAGTCTTTTACTTATCTCCTTCGGCGGGTTCGCGCAACCAACCGGAGGTCGCCCAGCTTCTATTAGTCCAACCGATCAGACCAATCGCGGGCTAGCAGACTCGCAACGACGAACCGTTGGCTCTGTGCAATGGGCCAGCCGGGTCGTTGGTGTATCGTCAGAAAAAAAAGGCGAAACGTACGGCGAGCAATACAAAGCCTCTCAAGCCCTGGGCCGCCCCAGTAAATTACCTGAAACTGGCGAAAGTCCCTGCGCCTGGGCTCCCTTATATGCCGATGGTACCGCCGACGAATGGATTCAGGTTGGCTTTGCGAAACCCATGCGTGCCCGGCAGGTTATTGTGGCCGAGAATGTAAATCCGGGGGCAATTGTGAAAGTAATTATCATAGACGAGAAAGGGGTTGAACACGCTGTCTATGAAGCAACAAGCACTCAGCCGAGACCCGATCCGCTCCTGCGTATTTTCCCCAAAGATTCGGCGTTCTTATGTCAGCAAATAAAAGTTGTGATTAACGGAGCTGCTCTAAAGGGACTCAACCAAATTGATGCTATTGGTATTTCGGAAGAGACGCAGCCCGTTTCGGTGAGCATCATCGTTTCGAAAGAAACACCTAAAGAAATTAAGAAAGAAAACCTCGGAAAAACGGTCAATTCGACAGGGCAGGAAGTGGCTCCGGTTATCTCACCCGACGGTCGGACGCTCTATTTTACCCGCAATTTCAATAAAGCAAATATGGGTTCGCCCGACCGGCAGGATGTCTGGTTCTCAACTCTTGAATCGGGCGCAGGAGGTACTCCACCTGGCTGGAGCGAGGCCGTCAATATTGGGGCACCCATTAACAACACCGGCGACAATGCCATTAGCGGCATGGCTACCGATGGGCGGACGGCTTATCTTATCAACGTGTACCGACCCGATGGCGGAATGTCATTCGGCATTTCTAAATCCATACGCACCAAAACCGGCTGGTCGCAGCCGGTCGAATGCAAAATTGCCAATAACTATAACCTGCACGAAAAAAATCAGCTGGAGTTTTGTGTCTCGCCCGATGGCCGGGCCATTATTCTTGCCGTTCAGCGAAAAGACACACGCGGTGATCGTGACCTCTATGTCTCGGTACAAAAGGCCGATAATAGCTGGTTGGAGCCCGTGTCTTTAGGCGGAGTTGTTAACACAGCCGACTTTGAAAGTTCACCCTTTCTGGCCGCCGATGGCCGAACCCTTTACTTTACGTCCGCTGGCCATCCAGGATACGGCAATGGCGATATTTTTGTATCGCGTCGGCTTGATGATTCCTGGGGAAACTGGAGTGAGCCCGAAAACCTCGGCCCCGCTATTAACACGGATGAATGGGACGGCTATTTCACGATTCCCGCTTCCGGCGATTATGCCTATCTGAGTTCGCGGGCCGGTTCATTGGGCGAAGACGATATTTTTCGGTTGAAACTTTACCCGGCCATAAAGCCTGACCCCGTAGCTATCATATCAGGACAGGTACTCGATTCGAAAACCAAAAAACCTATCTCGGCAGATGTGACATCGAGTGTATTTGGTGATCACAAAAACATATCGAAAGTAGAGTACAACCCCGAAACAGGCGAGTATAAACTAATTTTACCGACCCTAAAAACATACAGCCTAACAGCCAGTAAAGAAGGCTATTTCCCGACTACCGAAACGATCGACTTAAGCAAAGACAAGCGTTTTCGCGACATTAAGAAGAATTTGTATCTGGTAAAGATTGAGACTGGTCAGAAAATAATTATGCGCGAAGTTCTGTTCCAGCAAAGCCAGTTTGCGCTCTTGCCGGGTGCCGATACGGAGCTGGATAGAATGGTAGGAATGCTGAAAAACTTTCCTGAGATGGAACTGCTTGTTGAGGGCCATACTGACAATCAGGGCGATTGGGAGCCGAATATGAAGCTTGCCGAAGACCGGGTTCGGGTGGTAAAAGAGTATCTGCTGGCCAAAG
Organism: Spirosoma flavum; assembly: GCF_042686045.1. Classification (NCBI taxonomy): domain Bacteria; kingdom Pseudomonadati; phylum Bacteroidota; class Cytophagia; order Cytophagales; family Cytophagaceae; genus Spirosoma; species Spirosoma flavum. Next base: position 773,719 of record NZ_JBHUOM010000002.1, on the reverse strand, counting down.
GAATTGATCCTAAGCGGATCCAAACAAAGGCGTGGGGACCAAGTAAACCCATTGCCAGTAATGAAACCGAAGAGAAGCGTAAGCTGAACCGTCGGGTAGAATTCACCATCCTAAAATTGTAAAACCGGCAGGGAGTGACTTACCTTTGCGCCCAAATGCCGCATTCACCCACCCCTGACCGCATGATGAACGATAACCGTTCTGGTTTATTTGCCCAGTTAAGTTCTCCGCGCTTACTCATTTTTCTGATTCTGATTCTGGCGCTTGGACTTCGGCTCTACAAATCCAGCGTTCATGGTCTCTATCTCGACGAAAAATTTACCCTAGTCAATACACAGGGTGTGTCGCTGGAAGGGTTCAACCAGCACGATGTGTTCTTTACATCCGGTAAGACGTATTTCACACCTAAAGAATTCTGGAAAGAGAAACCGCTAAAGGATTACATTCGGGCTATTATTCAAACCGACATAGGCAACAGCCCGTCGCACTATGCCTTACTCTGGGCCTGGATTGAGCTTTTCGGACTGAGCGACCTTTCCATCCGAATGCCGTCAATTATTTTCAGCACATTAATTGTCGGGGTTGTCTTTCTGCTGGTTCGCCGGTATTTACGCTCGGAATCGCTTGCGCTGCTTTGTGCCTTTCTAACCGCCATTGAGCCGTTTTTTATTGCCTACAGTCATATGGCCCGCAACTACTGCATGACCATATTTATGACATTGCTGGGCACCTATCTTTTTCTGCGCATTCTTGACCGACGAAAATTGCGTTCTCCAACGGCAGGTAAACAACCAATCGGCTTGTACATCGGCTATGGATTATCATTCGCTATTGCCACGCTGGGGCACTACTTAGCCATCACTATTTTCATGTGTCATGGTCTTTATCTGCTGCTGTTTAATCGTGATCTAAAAACATATATCGGCCTGGGGTTAAGTTACATTGCGGGTGCGGTTGGCCTGATTATTCCCTGGTTCGTGTTTGGCGGAGGAAAATATACGTTTCAAACACTGGCTTACCAAGCCAAGCTATATGGCGGGCTAGCCCTGACCAATCCTTACAACAATGGTTTCGGTATTATTTTACCGGCTACCATTGCCAATGTTGTTAAGAAGTCGATTCCGGTTTTAGCCGATTTATTTATGTTCTCCAATGGCTTGTCGTCCGACACACTGGCGTTCAGAAATTTGGTAATTGCCTTCGCCCTCGGCTGCGTAGCGGTAGCTGTGGTTCACCGATTCGGACGGGGGCGGGCGGTCCCTACGTGGGTAAGTGTGATAGTGCCGGTGCTGCTGATCGTTGGTTTCGCCGTGTATTCGGTTCCGTCGGCCCGGTTGATAGTGGCTGCTGCGGTGCCCTTACTCTATTATCTACTTTATCAGGCATTTGCGGGTTATAGAGATCGTTCGGAACGACAGTTTCTGTTTCTGCTCGTTTTGATGACTACCGTTCCAACGATGTTTCTGATTGCGATTGCGTTTCGGAACGGCCACACATATGGCATTACGCAACGATATTCCGGCTTCTCATTTCCGTACGCACTGATTCTGGTCGGTCTGACAATTCGCCAGGTGTTCCGGCAACCAACGTACCTTCGACTGACACTAGTGGCTGTATTATTGATACAAAGTTATTACATTGGTGAATTACTGTACCGGATTTACGAAGATCAGGCTCCTAAATACACCTACTACGGACATTATCGAATCGAAAATCCGTACAATACGGCTGCTGAACGCATCAAAAAGTTATACGTTCCGGGTGATACAGTTCTCTATCCGTCTGCTCGAACGGCTCCGCGCGATGAGGTTGAAAATACGTATACCCGCCACTCAATTATTGACGCGCAATACACCAATCTGTACTTACCCAAAGACGCGACCTATTATCAACGGATGGATACCACCCAGACCGACCGAATTATTCTGGTAAAAGGTAAGTCAGGGCAGCGAACGACCATTTTTGACTTTGAAGGCACCAAATACCGGTATTGATTGTGACCACTGAACAGCTAACAACTAACAACAGCCAACAATCCGGTCAGCCGTCACTAACCCAACGGCAACTACCCGGATTCGCCTGGGTGTTGCTGGTGATACCAATACTTATCTTCGGACTGGTTTGGCAACAATATGCAGTTAATATTCCTAAATGGGACGACCACGCTCTACGGGCCTTTTTGTTCTATTCAGACCAGGACCCAACGTTTACGGGCAAAATCTATCAGCTTTTCAAGCAACACAATGAACACCGGATTGTATATGACCGCCTTATTACAACGCTTGATTACTGGTTGTTCGGCAAACTCAATTATGTTCACCTAATGCTGGTTGGCAACCTAAGTCTGGTTGGGTTGTTGGTGGTCTTTATGGCTGTGTTGCGTCGGTCTCAGCCAGGCAGGGCCAGCCAATCGGTGATGTACGCATTGCCAATCGCCTTGCTCCTTTTCAATCTATCGCAGTGGGAAAATATGTTTTGGGGTATGGCTTCCCTGCAAAATTTCTCGGTCGTGCTGTGGGTAATCGCTGCTTTTTACTTCTTAAGTTATACAAATAAATGGGGGTTGGCTTTTGTGGCCGGTGTGCTGGCAACTTTAACCAGCGGCAATGGTCTGATGGTATGGCCAATTGGTTTTGTGTTGATTGCATTGCAGCTAACCCGCTATCGGTCAAGCAGTAAAAACCGTATCTACCGCCCAATGATAGGTTGGTTAGTTGGTGCAGTTGTCGTTATAGGTTTATACTTTACTGGCTTCGAAAAACCGGGAGGTATCGCTTACGTTAGACCGAGTGCAGTTGATTTGTTAAAAGGCTGGTTTGCCGTTGTTGGTGCAGCCGCCGAAGCAGTACCAAGTAGCTCTCCTCTTCGTAACAGCATCCTGCTAGGTGGCTTACTTATACTACTAACGTTGGGTATTATCATTTGGAGTTTTCTGGCAAACCGATTGCTCCTTGGTCAACAAATCAGAAATTTATTCCAGCCAAAAACGGCTATCGCCGAAACTAAGGGAACAATTTCGTCTATCACCCTATTTTTTTGGGGCTGTGCAGGGTTCATTCTGGGAACAGCAGCCGTAGTAGCGTGGGCACGCACCGGATTTGGCATAGATTTATTGATTACAAGTCGGTACAAAATGTATTCGCTCACCGGACTATCGCTCCTGTATCTGTATGTCGTTGTGAGTCTGAACGACCGCGCAGGGCGTTGGTGGATGATTGGTAGTATAGTAAGCAGTCTGGTATTCGCAGGACTTTCTTATTTCTCCTTCCTGGACGAAACGATCTGGTGGCGTCACTGGCTGACGACAAATCAATTTAACTGGACACACCCAACCAACCGCCCTATATTTTCTTCGGATTCTGTCTCGCAACGCTATAACCCGGCAACTCCGGCATTTTATGATGCTGCCTTACCAACTATTTACGGCCCCGCTCAGCAACCGGCGGTTTCCTTGATAGTGACCAAAATATCGGGTGGGTTTTCTTTACAGAATACAACATTGCCTGCCCAGGGATTGGGGGACGCAGGCAACTATCTGTTAGCCCGGTCGTCCAAACGAACATATTTATTTCCTGTCTGGCAAAATCAGCAGTCAATTGCTATGGCACGCTTTATGCCGATCAACTTATTTACAGCCGGGTTCAAAGGCAGCTTACTATTGGCCGAGTTGGACGCAGGTATGTACCAAATGTTCGTTCTGACCGTTTCAACTAAGAAAACCTACGACCTGTACCCAACGAATCAAACCATCGTATCGGCAGGCCCGCCCGCTGCGACAACCGTTAAAAACTGGTAAATCCAGTTAGTAAAATTAGTTATCAGTAAATTAAATAGACCGTTGGTTCACAATCAAAGTCATTCGCCCAATTCGTTCAACCCGTCATCTATGCCAACGTCTGCTTCCGTACGCCCAGCGCTGAACCACCTTCAGCAGTTAGACGGTATCCGGTTCATTGCCGTTGGCATGGTCTTATTCGATCACTGGATGGTTGGTCGCATCGAATTGCCGCTAGGCGCGTTAGGCGTTACCATTTTCTTCGTCCTAAGTGGTTTTCTCATCACCCGCATCCTGCTGTCGAGCAAAGACAAACTGAGTAACCAACCAAACGGAGGCATAGGTAAGTACCTCAAAACGTTCTATATCCGCCGAACCCTGCGTATTTTCCCCATTTACTACCTGACGCTGTTCATTCTATATCTCGTCAATGAGCCGCCCGTGCGCCGAACAATCGGCTGGCTGGCCCTCTATGCTACCAACCTATACATGGCCCGCCACGTTAGCTGGATGGGTACAGTTGATCACCTTTGGTCACTGGCGGTGGAGGAACAGGTCTATTTATTTTTTCCGTTGCTTCTGTTTTTTGTACCGCGTCGGTGGGTTCCGCTAACGGCGGGCCTGATGATTATTGGGAGTGTTGCGCTGCGGTATGTACTTTATCAGGCCCGGATGCCGTGGTTCATTGGATATGTAACAATGCCCGCCTGCCTGGACTCGTTTGGCCTGGGAGCCATTATGGCTTTCTGGTGGCTGTATGAGCGGGAGCGATTCGGAAACGTATTTTCGCGAACCCGCTGGCTCTGGATAAGCATTGCTTTATTTATTATTGTTACTACTCTAACGAAAGTACTGCCTGCTATTCCCGACTCCAGAGGTTGGGCCGGACACCATAATATCATGTCTGATGTGTGGGAGAGACTGGCCGCTTCATTTATCGGTTTCTTTCTCATTGGCCGAGCGGTTATCGGGTTTAAAGGCCCTATGAAGTGGATACTCGAAAACCCCGTTAGTCAGTACATGGGGCGCATAAGCTACGGGCTGTATCTTTTCCACAACTTTGTTTTCAATGTTTTTCACACGCAGCCAACGCATTTTACTGTACGGGCCTGGCGACGACTTTCCGAAATGATGCCATTTCTGAACAGTTCCTATTTCTTCCAGTTCTCATTTTATCTGGCCCTGACTGTCGCGCTGGCAACAATTTCCTGGTTTTTGATTGAGAAGCCGGTTAATAATCTTAAAGATCGGTTTTCGTATTGACATATAGTCAACCCCACCTCACTCAACGGGTCATGTTCGTTTGCCGCTCCGTAAGGTCCTGTCTAGTTTGGGCATTTACCCACTAACAATTTCCTATATTTGCAAGTCTTTAGTAGATGTATAGTAAACTACCCGGATGGCACCAACAGTAAACTGAAAGGTCGACCAACCAATTGATTGTTCCCTGTACCAACCGTATTACTTATACATTAATCAGTATTCACTATTTATCCGAGTATGAGTCTCCTGCTGTCAATTGTAATGCCGGCTTACAACGAAGAAGAAGTTATCGAAACTGTTGTCAAGCAGTGGACTGATTTGTTGACCCGCCAGTTTCCTGCCGAAAACACCCGTTTGATTGTCGTTAACGACGGTTCCCGTGATAAAACAGGTGCCATCTTAGATCAAATAAAAGGTCGATATCCAAAACTTATGGTCGTGCATCAGCCTAACGGTGGACATGGTGACGCCGTAGCAAATGGCTATCGGCAGGCCGTTGCACTAGATTCAGAATACATATTCCAGACCGATAGTGACGACCAGTTTGTTGCCGACGACTTTAAAAAACTATGGGATAAACGGTATGAATCGCCGTTTATTCTGGGCTATCGTGAAGAACGCTACGACGCTCCGGCTCGGTTGCTCATTACTCGGATTCTTCGTCTGAGCATCGCCTTCATTTACGGAACATACATAATGGATAGTAATATTCCATTCCGCTTAATCAGAGGCACATTCCTTCGTAAACTGCTGGCGCAACTACCCAACCCAACCCCTTTTGCCCCCAATATTTTTCTGGCCGTTATGGCTAAGAAAGCAGGCTTCAATACCTTCGATATCCCTATTACGCATAAAGAACGTCTAACGGGTACCGTCTCAATTTTGAAGTGGAAACTACTCAAGGTGTGTATTCAAAGTTTTAAAGAACTGGCGCAATTCCGCTTCGAGTTGAGTGGTAAAGTAAAAGCTTTAAAAAAACAAGAGCCCGTAACGGCATAATTTGATTCCGACTCACGAATTAGACTGTGCCGTTGATTGCTGACGCCGAAAATAGTACTCCTTAATTCGTAAAGCTCAACTTATGAAGTATAAATATGTCATTATCGGCTCCGGTCCAACGGGTCTTGGAGCGGCTTATCGCCTGAAAGAATTAGGGATTACCGACTTCATCATTTTAGAAAAAGAAAATCGTATCGGTGGCCTGTCGAAGAGCTTTGTGGATGAAAAAGGGTTCACCTGGGATGTGGGTGGTCACGTACAGTTTTCGCATTACAAGTACTTCGACGACCTGATGCTGAAAGCCCTGGGCGAAGATGGCTGGCTTAGTCACCAACGCGAATCGTGGGTCTGGATTGAAAACCGCTTTGTGCCGTATCCGTTTCAGAACAACATTAAATATCTAACGCCCGAAACAATGTGGAAATGCCTTGAAGGCATCATCCAAAATTATAAATTCCCAACTAACCAGAAACCCGCTAATTTCCGCGAGTGGATTCTGGGAACCTTCGGAACAGGACTAGCAGAAACGTTCATGTTTCCATATAACTTTAAAGTATGGGCCTTCCCGCCCGAAGATATGAACGCGGTTTGGGTAGGTGAACGTGTGGCTGTCACTGACTTGCAACGGGTCACTAAAAATATCATCTTCAATCAGGATGATTTCTCCTGGGGACCAAACAGCACATTTAAATTTCCGAAACAAGGTGGAACAGGCGGTATCTGGGAAGCTGTTGGCGACCTTGTTGGCCGTGAGTACGTAAAATTGAATGCTACGGTTGACAAGGTAATAGGGCCGGATAAGAAAATTATCTTGGCCGATGGCGAGGAAGTTGAGTACGACTATTTAATGAGTACGGTGCCCCTCGACCTATTTACACAAAAGGTAGAAGGGCTGGATTCAGAAACGGTGCAAATGGCGCAGGGTCTGAAGCACTCTTCAACCAACGTGGTTGGTGTTGGTCTGAAAGGCAAGCCTAAACCCAGCCTGGAAACGATGTGCTGGATGTATTTTCCAGAATATAACAGCCCTTATTACCGGGTGACGGTATTCTCCAATTATAGTCCCAACAACGTTCCCGACATAACTCAAAACTGGTCGTTGATGACCGAAACGAGTGAATCTTCGGCTAAGCCTGTCAACCGCGAAACGTTGATTGACGACACGATTCGTGCGCTGATTGAAGACAAGCTCATTGAGTCAGCCAACGATGTAGTTTCGACTTTTCATATGGCATTTGACTATGGCTATCCCACGCCATCTGTTGAACGCGATGCTATTTTGAAAGCAGTTCTACCTAAGTTGGAGCCGTTTGGCATTTACTCAAGGGGCCGGTTTGGTGCCTGGAAATATGAGGTTAGTAATCAGGATCACTCGCTGATGCAGGGAGTCGAATGGGCAAACCGGGTAGCCGCTAATGTTCCTGAATTAACAATGCCCTTCCCAGAAACAGCCAACGCGATGTGGGGGAAATAGGGTAAAGTCTATAAGTGATTAAGTAGCAAGTGGCTGACGCGGGATAATTATCTACTCGTCAGCCACTTATCACTTACTACGTATACATATCTATGAATAAGCGTCTCTGGATTGGGGTCGGTGCGGTAATTCTGCTTATAAGTGGCTGGCTTGGGTATCACCAGTTATTCCCGGTAAGCCGTACCGTTGGGTCGTTGGTGCCGTCGGGTGCTTTGCTGGTACTAGCCAGCGACCGACTACAGGACACCGTTTCTGCACGGGTGTTGCGTACGCAGATATCGCTTCGGCAGTTACCCATATTCGATGAAGCCCGCCAGAAACTTGACCGGTTCCTGTATTCAACTGCTGATTCAGCTACGGTCCTGAAGTTTGTTTCAGGCCGAAACATTCGATATTCACTCCACTCCATTTCCAAAACGACGCTTGATTTCATTTTCTACGTTCCAATTACCGCCAACGATCAGGTTTTTCTAAATCGGTTGACTAATCCCGATCCACGCCAGTATCGTGTGCTCAATCATACGTTTGCAGGCGAAAAGATTCTTGATTTAGTAGCCAGAGGAAATGAGCCGGTTGGTTCATTCATCCTGACAGACAACTTTCTAGTGGGCAGCGTGTCGGGTATTCTAATCGAAAATGTCGCAAAACGAATGCACCAGTCTCTAAAACTAACGTTGGCGGAGCCTGATTTCCACGTAGATGGCGATCACTTAGCCGGATTATCGGTGCGGCCCGAAGTGCTCCAGTCACTCTTTAGCAACGTTGGGTCATTAGTCCGGCTATTTCTGCCCGAAGAATTAAATCTTCAATTTCGGCAGTCGGCTTCCCGCTCTCACCTAATCGGGTATGCCGTTGACCAGATTGGCGGTCGGCGGGATGTAGCGGCTTTATTTGCCAACCAGGCACCCCGACGCATTCAGCATGCGTATCTGATTCCACAATCAACTGCCACCCTTTACCATATTGGCATCAGCGATGCAGCCCGTTTTGGCCAGTCACTCAGCAACTTATTGGGTTCTGCTTCCAGCGATTTTCTGCGCGAACGCTTTAATCAGATAAAGTCTGAAACTAAACCTCTGTATCAATCATTAGGCAGTGATATTCTATTATGTCGGTTGGAATCACCGACGGGCTCCTTACGGCAAATTTTAATTCTGACAGCTCAGGACGGAAAACAACTTGCAAACGCCTATCAACAGGTAGCTTATCGGTCGGGGGCTCAACGAGTCGCTTCGCCAAAAAGCTATTTGGGCCACAAGATATTGTTACTCAACGTACCTGAGTTGCCCGCATCGCTCTTTAGCAGCCTTTTTTCGGGCTTTTCGCAAAGCTGGATAACGCAGCATGGCTCTTCTCTGATTGTTGCCAACAGCGAAGATGCTATGCAGGATTATTTACAACAGGTACAGCGCGGAGCGGTCTGGACAGCCGACGAACGTCAGGCAGAGTTGTTGAACACAACCCTCCGCCCGGCCAATTTCACCGCGTTTGCCCGGTTGAATCGGGAACAAACAAACGTACTTACAAGTTGGCCACTGGCCTGGCAAAACCTACTCGCTCAGCCTGACCCGGCAACGGGTAGCCCTGCGTTGGCAAACCTGGAAAATATGGCGTATCAGGCCAGCTATGGTAACGAAAATATCCAATCGACGGTGGTTCTGGGACGTACCACCCGTCGGGCCAGCAGTGCCGTGCTCAATAAGTTACTATTGCAGAAGAAAACTGAGTTTAACGCACCCCTAATTTCAGCACCCATTGTAACGGGTACGTTAAGTGACAATTCAGCTCAGTTTTATGCCCAGAATAATGCCGGGCAGTTTGTTTTAGTAACTCCCGAAGGCGACAAACTGGTACAGAACAACACCGACGGACCCATTCGCAGTAATGCCTTAGGCGCAGATTTCCTAAATAATGGCCGGTTGCAATACCTGTTCATGACCGACCGAACTTTGTACATTGCCGACCCTGTACGCATCAGAAAAGAAGTGGCTCTCCAGGCCATTCCACTGCCAAAGGGAATAGACGTATCCTTTCTGGCTCGGCCACGTGGGAGCCAACAACGGAATATGGTGGCGCTGGTTGCCCATAAAGACGGCCATATTTACGCCCTCGACCGCCAGCGCCGAACCTTTGTACGATTGATGACGGCTCCGCACAAAGGCCCGTTACAGCTTCCTTTTCAGGTAATAGTTACGCCGACAGGTATGGATATTTTGGGTATACAAGCGGACGGAACGCTGAATCACTGGCGTGAGAATGGTACTCAATATCCTCACTTTCCCACTCAAATTGAGCGTACCAATGAAGAAGAACCCGAAATTCGTTTCGTTAGTCCAGCTCTCTTGCCACCCGGACAAGCGCAAATTCGGGCTATTACCGACGAAGGTCAATTGCTTACGTTAAACGCAAATGGTCTGATTGCCAAGCGTACCCAATTGTACCGACCCGTTCGGAATGGTTCATTCGGACTGTTTCCCGATGAAGATCAAACAAACTGGTTACTCCTTCGTACGACGGATACTGAAATATCCGTGCTGGACCAGCAGGGACAACGACGGTTTGATGTACGGGCCTTGCAGTCAGGACGGAACAATGTTCGCTACCACCGACTCGGTGCAGGTATAGAGTTGATTAGTGTTAAATCGGGCGGTTTCACGATGCTTTACGACCTGAACGGCCACATTGTAAACGACCGCCCTATTCCGAGTGATTTTCCGGTAGCCTTGCAGTTTGATGAACGTACGAATGAATTATATATTCTCAGTGGCGCACAACAGGCCGTGCAATTATTCAGTATTCGATTAAGGTAAATAAATAAAGGTTTTGCCTCGGTAAATCCTACGCCTTATACCTCACTATCTATGCGCGTCGTTCGCTATATAATTTTAGCCGTTACCCTCGTTCTGTGGGGCGGTGGCCTGTCGAGTACGGTATTACACTGGCTCTATGAGTCCGGTATCATTGTTGATGACTATCGGTTTGGCGACTTGTACCGACTTTCCGCTTTACCTCAGTTCAAGCAGGCAAAACAGGTTTGTTCTCCACCAGTGGCGCGGCATTCCGAACGGTCGAGTGATACTGCTTCCACTCATCTTTACATCATCGGCGATAGTTTTTCGGAACCAGAGCGCCTTACAGAAACAGACTTTCGAGTGAGTCATTTCCAACGCGTGGCCTGGGATTATCAGCAACGGGTGCAACTCGATCCAACTAAACGGAACATACTACTAATCGAATCGGTAGAACGACACGTCCGTGAACACTTCGCCCGACCCATCAATGAATTCGTTGTTGAGACCGATACCAGTCGAACCCCCACAGTACGGCAACCACTGCGCCAGCGACTGAGTAATGAATTTCATCGGAGTGATATGGAAGAACGGCTCGAATCGGCTTTATTCAGCCGCGATTGGGCTTTTTGGTTCAAAGAATTGAAAGCAAGTCTGACCCTGACTTGGTTTGACCGGGAAAACACAAGTGTTAGTCTGTCGAAAGATCATAAGCAGCTATTCCTGCGTAGCGATACCGATACAACCAAAACGATGAATTCGTCTTTCGCCAACCTGACCGATAAAGAAGTCACTATACTGGTGGATAGTGTTAATGCCGTAGCGGAGCGCTATCAGCGGCTTGGTTTCGACGCTGTTTATTTGTCTCTCATTCCCAACAAAGCCAGTATTCTGGAACCTGACCGGGGCGCATACAACCACCTGATCGAACGGGTTCAGGCGAACCCAAAATTGCGGGTGCCAACCATCAACACCTATGAAGCCTACAAAACCAGTTCCCTATCACCTTATTTGAAAAGTGATACCCACTGGACGTGTGAAGGCCGAAAGCTATGGCTTGATCTGGTGAGCCAGAAAATTCAGATTTAAGCGAATAGGTACGGTATGTAAGGTTTTGAAGTAGACTAGAGATCTGATTTGAGTTCCGTCTCCTCAACCAACCTCACCTGACCTACGACAAATATGGCAGATACGGTTCTAGCTTGCCCGTATCCCGGAAAGCTGTAACCTGATGCAACTGGCTATTGTAGGCATCGTAGCGGAGTTCGACGTAGAAATCGCGGAGATTGTATAGCAGAAAAATGTTCTCGCCCTCGTAGCGATTAGCGAGAATGTCACCCGTGAAGTAAAGTGTGTCGAGTTGCTGATCGGCAGGAAGGCTGGTAAAATCGGTCGGTTGCATAGGCATATGGGGTTGACAAGCGAAATAAGCAAAAGTCGGGCGACTCACCAAATGAGTCGCCCGACTTTATATATCACAACAAAAACACCACTAGAATACAAGTAAAACACTATGTCAACTAAAGCGCTACGATACAGCACACTTGTACAAGCATCTATTTAAGTTTAACCATAAAATTTTTTAGCTGATTTTTACTTCCCGTCCCGTCCGGGCAGCCTCGTAAATTGCTTCTACAATTTTAATATCACGTAGCCCTTCTTCACCCGGTGCCAGCATCGGCTTTTTGTTCATAATCGCTTCGGCATCGTCATCCATTTGCTTCGTCTGCTGCCAGGGCACTTCGTAGGGATGCTCAATTTTACCGCCCCCACTCCAAAGTCCCTTTTGGCCGTTGTAGGCGGAATAAGGCTCCATCACCAAGGTACCTTTGCTTCCCGTTACGTTTAGAAAGTTCATATTCATGCCGTAGCTCGTCTGAACGGCTGCCCGCGCTCCGCTCGGAAAAATAAGCTGAGCCATTGTCGTTTCGTCAAGCCCATTTTTATACACCTCGGGCCGGGCAGTATACTGCTGCGCCGTGACCGCAATGGGTTCTTCACCCGTGGCTAATCGTGCGCCCTGCAACACATACACGCCCATATCGTACATGACGCCACCACCCATTTCTTTCTTCTGTTTCCAGTGCGTTGTTCGGTTGTCGTTGTACCCCGCCGAACAACTTACCATCTGGATCTTCCCGATTTTTCCATCCCGAAGCGCTTTGACATATTCCTGCGTATTTGGTTCATGCTGAAGCCGATACCCAACTGCCAGAGACACTTTATTTTTTGCACAGGCATCAATCATATTCTGGCATTCCTTCGCCGTCACAGCCATCGGTTTTTCCACCCAGACGTGTTTACCCATTTTTGCCGCACGTACTACATATTCCTCGTGCATAGAGGGCGGTAGTACCACATAGATCACATCAATATCGGGGTTACTGGCAATTTGGTCGAAGGTTTGGTACGAATAGATATTCTTATCCGGTATATTGTACTGTTTCTTCCACTTTTCGGCCTTTTCGGGCGTGCCGGTTACGATACCAGCGAGGTAACAATTTTTGGTTTTTTGCAGGGCCGGGGCCAGCAGATCGGTGCTGTAATAGCCTAAGCCAACCAGCGCAACGCCTAGTTTATCTTTGGCAGGCTTAGTAGCAGACCATAGCGTATTGGGAGATAGTGTTGCGGCTACGCCAGTAAGCGCCGTTGTATGCAGGAAAGTTCTGCGGGAAGTCATGGGTATCGAGTTTTAGGTTTTAGGTACTCAACCTACAAACTTCAACTGATAAACTCAAAAACTTTTCTGCCGAACCCACCCGATAAGCTTTTTGTTGAGAATTGGGTCTATCCACGCAGAACCCCCTATTTTTGCTCCATGTCTAAGAACGTCAATATCGGTTTAGTGCAGATGAGTTGCTCGGCAGATGTCGAGACAAATGTTCAAAAAGCCATCAGCGGCATTCGGGAAGCGGCTCAGAAAGGTGCTCAAATCGTTTGTTTGCAGGAATTATTTACGTCGCTATACTTCTGCGATGTCGAAGATCATCATAATTTCAGCCTCGCCGAAGCCATTCCCGGTCCCACAACCGCCCGTTTGGGGCAGTTGGCGGGCGAGTTAGGCGTCGTCATTGTGGCCTCTTTGTTCGAAAAACGAGCGCAGGGATTATATCATAATACCACAGCCGTTCTGGATGCCGACGGAACGTATTTGGGTAAATACCGGAAAATGCACATTCCGGATGATCCAGGTTACTACGAGAAGTTCTACTTTACTCCCGGCGACCTAGGCTACAAAGTGTTCAACACGAAGTTTGCCCGAATTGGTGTACTCATCTGCTGGGATCAATGGTATCCTGAAGCGGCCCGCATTACGGCGCTGATGGGCGCTGAGATTCTTTTTTATCCTACCGCCATCGGCTGGGATACGAACGAGCCAGACCCGAAACAAAACGAAGAACAGTACAACGCCTGGCAGACTATTCAGCGGAGCCACGCCATCGCTAATGGTATTCATGTGGTAGCCGTGAACCGGGTTGGGCGCGAGGCCGACCAGCAGTTCTGGGGTGGATCATTCGTAACCAATCCGTTCGGATCACTGCTTTATCTGGCTCCGCACGATCAGGAACTCGTTCACGTACAGACCATAGATTTAGCCCTTACCGACAAATACCGAACAACCTGGCCCTATCTCCGCGACCGACGTATTGATTCTTATCAGCCTATTACGAAGCGGTATATTGATGAGTCATAACATACACTCATCTCTTTTCTCACTCTATTTATGAAGTCGGTTATGAAACTACTTGCCTTGGGTTTAGTGGTCAGTTTGGCGGGCACTGGCTACTGGTATCTTCGTCCGGCTGCGGCTGCAAATGTCGTGGCTGTGCCCTTGCAAGGCCCACTGCCCACACAAACGTCGTTAGTAGCTACGCCCCGCTCCCGCTTTACGCCCAGTACCCGCAAAGGATATTATAACTTAGATATTGTAAGTGATTTTGCCCTTCCCGCAACCAAAACTATCACGTTCTGCGGAGCCGGGCGAAACCTGCATGTACAACAGGACCGCACGAAACTTTTCCGACGCGGCTTCTCAGCCGTCGATCAAAGTCGAATGGTGACAGGTGTCGAAATATGGAAAGATGGCTTCCCGGCAAATGGTTGGAAAAGTGCGCTACAGCCCAGCCAGCGGGCATTGATCCTTTACCAGGGCTATTTCAGAGATTCGTTTGGGCTGGGCTGGGCGCAGAACAGCGAAAAAGCTAATGAGACACTGTACCGCTCCGCGCCTAACCGAGCCGATCCATCAGCCCGTCCTGCCAATCGCAATACCTTGTTTCAGGCATCGTCGGAACTGAGCGGAAGTTGTCTCGGCTTCGGCGACTGCCCATCCAGCGGGATGAAAAGCACGTACGGGTTTATTTTTCTGGACATTGAAAACGACAATACTAGTGTAGGGAACCGGCAGGAACAGGTCAATCTGTATACGTACATGATTAAAACAATCAAGGAAAATATTAGTCCGCAAACGCAGATTGGTTCTATTGCGCCAGTCCTGCATAATAGCGTTGGCTATTCAAGAGCCGAAGATTATAAAGCCAGTCCGGAATGGCTCTGGACTATGCCGGCCCGCCAGACCGCCACGAGTCAGCAACGCGGGATGCCAACCGATATAGTCGGTAAATCATTCGGCGATTATGCTGATTTTCATATGCCCGGCACGTATTACGTATACCCTGATTTTGACTATTCGACCCGGCATACCGGCGACGGTGATCGTCATTGGCTGGCTGCGTTGCTGGGCGAACAGGAGGTCAACATGAAATTATCTTCCAAGAAGCGGATTGCCTGGCAGTGGTTATTTAATACCCAGAGTGAACTTCCAAACAGCAGCAAAGCCGAACACGCTGCACCGCCCGCTGTGGCCGAAGGAATGGGTATATTTTATTGGTTTACAGGTGCTTATGGCGTACTGTTCTGGGATGATCACATTGACCTTATTCCCGGACAACCCTCTCCCACCGATCCAAATTTAAAAGGATTGGGCAACGACCGGGATTACTCCTGTTATGAGCATTATGTTCATGGGCTCTGGCGGCTTTTCAAGCATCATGGCGATTTGTTTAATGGCCGCGAAACGTACCTCAACGAAGCCACCGAGTGTTCGTATGATGGCGGGCAAACATGGTATAAGTACAACGCTAATCAGACGAAAACCCATGATTTGCCTTTTGTACGGGCAATTGTCAATGGAAATCAGATTTTGGTATCGGCTACTAAAGCCTATGCCCGCCCCGACCAAACGAACCGGGTGATGATGCGTTATGTGCAGAATGGCTACAATTTTTACACAACTATTACGCTGAAAGGCGATGAAATTTACCTCGGTCGCGCAACGATGAATCAGGGTAAATAAGCACAAAACAGCTAAAGTTGATCGGTGTTATTTATCAATTTCTGCCACTAGATTAAAAACGGTCAGCCACTAAGTAAAACACTACATGAATCTTGGTATCGAAATTGGCGGAACAAAGTTGCAGATCGTAACGGGCGATATAACGGGCCAGATTACCCAACGATTCCGCTACGCTGTTGACGCGGAGCAGGGGGCAGATGGCATTTTAGCGCAAATTGCTACTACAATTCGCCAACTTCCCGAACCACCTCAAGCCATTGGGGTGGGCTTTGGCGGCCCTGTCGATTGGCAAACGGGGCGTATTGCTACCTCGCATCAAATTGGCGGTTGGGCGGGTGTCGACCTGACAACCTGGCTCCAGCAACAAGTACCGGGCGCTTTTGTACGGGTCGAAAACGACGCTAATGTTGCGGCTCTTGGCGAAACACGGCAGGGGGTGGCCACAGGTTTTAGCCGTGTGTTTTACGTTACACTTGGTAGTGGCGTTGGTGGCGGCATGGTCACCGACCGGCAGCTTTATCATGGGGCAATGCCCGGAGAAGCCGAAATAGGACATTTATGGCTTGTACCACCTGGCGAAACTATGCCGGGTCAAACGGTGGAACAAACCGTATCGGGCTGGGCAGTAGACAAGCAAATTCGTGACCTGATTCCGCAACTGCCCAACGATTCAGCGTTAAAAATTGCCGTGCAGGAAGCGCACGCTGCGGGAGTGGTTGGAAAAGAAGCTCGTTTTTTACATCCGGCGTATGAGGCCAGCGATCCAGTTGCCCGGATGCTGATCGAACAAATCGGTTCCGTGCTGGCGCTGGGACTTTCGCACGTTGTTCATTTATTTCATCCAGATGCTATCGTGCTAGGTGGAGGGTTGTCGCTCATTGGTGAACCGCTGCGAGCAGCTGTGCGACAGGTATTACCGCGCTTTGTCATGAATACATTTCATCCCGCTCCCATCGTGTTGCTTGCTAAATTGGGTGAAGATGCGGTACCCGTTGGCGCATTAGCATTAGTTATTGATCGTACGTAGCTTTCCTATTCGGTAGTCGTTAATGGCAGTCCGTCACGCCAATATGGTGATTGGTTGATGCACCACCCCATTAAACGAAAACTGGATACCCATTTCCTAAGGCCATGAATCAACTATATTTTCAGAATTACCTGGACCGGCAAAAGGCTGCCTACGATGCCATTCCAATTGATCGGGTTGAGCATCTTATCAATCTAATCAAAAAATGCTGGGAAGATGATCGACAGTTTTTCGCCTTTGGGAACGGGGGCAGTGCCTCCAATGTCTCGCACTTTATCACTGACCTCGGCAAAAGCGCGTCTGATAAAATGAGCACCCACAGCAATGGCCGACGCTTTCGCTGTATGTCGCTCAATGAAAACGTATCATGGATTACCGCTCTTGGTAACGATTATGCCTACGAGGACATTTATTTACGGCAGCTTCAGAATTACGCCCGCCCCGGCGACTTAGTATTAACCCTAAGCGTGAGTGGCAACTCGCCCAACGTGGTTAAGGCAGTGCAGTGGGCTAATGATAACGGCCTGACAACCATGGCCCTCGTTGGTGGTAAGGGTGGTAAACTGGCCGAGCTTGCCCATGAGTCAATTGTTATTCAGGATGAACACTATGGCCGCGTAGAAGATGCCCAAATGACTATCTGCCACATGTTATGTTACGGCTTTATTGAGTCTGTGTAAAGACCGTACTGGTCTCTACAATCACGAATACCGATCATTCCGCCAGGGGTAGGCTGTGTTGGAATAGCCGCGCTCTTCCCAGAAACCGAGTTGATTTTTGGTCAGGAATTCAATACGCTTAATCCATTTTGACCCTTTCCAGGCGTATAGCTGGGGGGTAATCATGCGGAGTGGACCACCATGCTCAAGGGTCAATGGTTTGCCATCGGCTGTATGAACGAGCAGAACATCGGGTTTAAGCGCTTCCTCAAGCGAAACGTTCGTTGAATAGCCATCGTACCCGTAACACATCACATGCGTAGCCGAACCTTTAGGGTCAACCAAAGCAGCTATATCCATAAACCGAACGCCCACCCAGGGCACATCTAGCCGAGACCAAGTCGTTACACAATGAAAATCACTGGTGTCTTCTACTTGTGGCAGAGCCATTAAATCGTCCCATTTGAGTCGAATGGGGTTGTTTACCTCCCCATCAATATTCAGTTGCCACTTGTCGAGCGGAATATTCGGTTTGTAGCCTAAATCCAGCACCGGCCACTTTGTCGTAACGGTCTGCCCGACGGGAACAGCTGGCATACCATGACGGTTTGCTAAACCAGTACCGCGAGGTTTCTCATCCGTTAAGGAGGGCGTCTGTGCCATTTTCTCCTCAAACCGATGCTTAAGCTTCATCCGGGCCTCAACAATTTTATCAGTTTTTTCGTTAGCGTCCATAGCGGTAGTGGTTGGAGATATATTACGTCTACTAAACCCCAATTTTCATTTTGTAGTTTTAAAAAGGCAGGAGTTAACAGGTATAAAAACGCTTGGTCAGGCCAGATGGCACCTTACAGCAACCGATAGTTATCATCTTTGGTTGGTGTAACCTGGAATATGAGTCGTGTATTTGGCAAGATTTACTACTGAATCAGCGTTGCGGCTAATGGCGTATCGTAAGTTAACTTTATAACACATGACAAAATCATTAATTGCAATCATCCTTCTCCTTACGCTTGCAGCCTGCGAAGGTGGCTCATTTAAGAAAAAAAACTGCAAAAGCTGCGAGACATTGACCTATGGGAAGACAGGACAAGTCAATAAGAACGATCAACAAGTTTGTGGCGATGATGAGCTATCGGCATTTGTTATTGCCAACACCATTAGCAATAGCAGCTTAACAGTAGTAACAACTTGTAAATGAGGCACATCAGCTGGCGTTTCTTGTAACTGCTTAGTCGCGATATTACTTACTGGCTGCACACTCTACATTTTTCCACCATGTCAATACCCAACGTATAGTTGTCTACCGCTTTTATCCCTCACCCCTCCTATAGATTTCTAAGTTGATGTCATGAATTAGGGATAAGTTGTATTCTCTTTAATCCTGTGTGTTCACCGTTTCTAACTTCTGTTTAATTCTCTGAAGCATATCTCTACTTGCGCTATCGCCGGCCCGTAGACCAATAATAGCCAGATCCACCGTATTTCTTAAGTCAAAAGTTGAATCCCAGGTTGAAATTTGAAAGTAGCCTTTTATTGGCAATTTGCGCCCTGTGAAGAAGGCAATCAATTTTTCATCGTTACTATTCATCATGTAAAAGTACGAGTTGAGCGCACTTTCTCCAGTCCATAAAAATAATATATGATTGAGTGGCACGACTAAGCCTGGGTATTAAGGCGTATTGCAGTCGAACAGTCAGATAAGGCTGGTGGGGTTAAGGTGTTGCTTAACAACCAAAAAATATTATGAAACAAAAAGTCAGTTGATTTCTATACACCAAACAATTCAACTGAATTATAGTCTTGACTTTAGCTTGTCACGCTTATAGGTTGGCCCTTATAATCAGTTCTTTCCTTTCTCTCACTGCGTTACGTTATCACTCAGTAAATTAAGGGGTATCGTAACGCTTACTGTCGTTTCTTTATGGGAACTACTACCTATTTTTAATACGCCTTGGTTGAACGCCAACAGATTTTTTACAATCGCCAGCCCCAGCCCAAACCCTTGCTGTTCATAGTGCTGCCTCTCAAACTGCACATACGGTGCTATTCGGTCTACATCTTCTGGCTTAAAAGGCTGGCCCTGATTAGTAATCAATAATTGGTAAACACCGTTCTCCCGATGGCCTGTTAATCGAATAGGCGTAGATCCGTCAGAAAACTTGAGGGCATTATCGAGCAATTCGGTCAGAATAATCGTCAGATTCTCACTTGAAATAGATAGAGTAGCCGGTTCAATCTCCAGATGACCAGTTACTTCGCAATTTTGCCACTCTTTAATAGCGAGCATCTGTTTTTCAACCAACTCAATGTCTATTTGCGTTGTGCCAGTACTAAACGAAGGATAGGAAGGATGGCTGGAATTGACCAGTTGTAACACTTCAATAAGTCGCTGTTTATCTAATGAGCGTTTCAAACGCAGCCCACTGGCCTTAATCATCGACAGCAGGGCTATAACTTCTTCACTATCAAACTCTTCATAATTATCCAGTAGCAGAGAGCTAAACCCAATGATACCGCTTAAAGGAGTATTATGTTCATGGGAGGAAAGCTGACCGATTGTATGTCGATGGTCCCGCAATTTGGCCTGCAAGTCCGCCTTCCGTACGGCTTCCCGTTTCAGCCGACTGTCGATAGCCAGTAATAGATTATTCATCGTGAAAGGCTTCGTCAGATAATCATCTGCGCCCAATACCATACCCTGGCGTATTTCCAGGCCATCGGTCTTGGCCGTCAGAAAAATAAATGGCACTGTCGCCAGTGAATGTGTACCCCGAATAACTTCAAGTACCTGATAGCCATCTACCTCGGGCATCCTGATGTCACACAAAATCAAATCAGGCGGAGACAGCAGCGCCTGACTAATACCTTCCCGACCATTTGAAGCGGTCTGTACCTCAAAACCTTTAATCGATAACAAATCGGCTATATTTTCTCTAATTTGATTTTCATCTTCAATTACTAAGATTTGCGTTGGCATAGGGTGTAAAGTATGTAGTATATATATATATACCGATTGATTATCAATGATTTATCTTAGTAGGTAATGTAATGGTAAAAGTTGTTCCCTTTCCCTCCGTGCTTTCTACATCCAGGGAGCCTCTATGTAATTCTACATACCGACGGGCAATAACTAAACCTAAACCGGTTCCTTGAATGGTGCTCGTGTTGCGAGCCCGAAAAAAAGCCTGAAATAAACCAGCCAGATCAGCAGCTGGTATCCCTATTCCCTGGTCAATGACTTGCCATATCAACGTATCCTCCTGAAAAATAATACGGAGCAACGGATCGTCTTCGGAAAACTTAAAGGCGTTGGATAATAGATTAACCAAAACATAGCCAATCAGCTTTTCGTCTAGACAGGCATGATACGGCGTTCCTTCTATTACTAGCTGTACACGTCGTG
The DNA here is from genome assembly GCF_042686045.1 of Spirosoma flavum. Taxonomy (NCBI): domain Bacteria; kingdom Pseudomonadati; phylum Bacteroidota; class Cytophagia; order Cytophagales; family Cytophagaceae; genus Spirosoma; species Spirosoma flavum. Next base: position 752,971 of record NZ_JBHUOM010000002.1, on the reverse strand, counting down.
CGTCTGGCTGCTGACTGAAATGCATGTCTATAACCTGTTGGCAGAGTTCGAGTACATCGACCCAATCCGGTCTGAAAGCTACATTTCCACTTTCAATTTTACCCAGGGTTAACGCATCAGATAGTAGTCCACTAAAATTTTGAATCTGTTGTTGAATGATGCCCAGGTGTTTTTGAATCAACGTCTGCGATGTCGGTTGTTCGAAATAGAGGCTAATCAAATCAACACTCGATTGGATAGTCGTTAGGGGAGTTCTGAATTCATGGGACGCCGTTGCTACAAATTGCGACTTCAGTTTGTTCAATTCCTGTTCCCGTTCCAGAGCTTGTTGCAGTACTATTTCTTTTTCTTTCTGGCCTGTAACATCGTTGGCAATGCCAATTAGCCGTTGGGGTTTGTTTTCGCCATCCCGCATGATAAACGTGCGCACTGAGATCCAGCGAACAGCCCCTTGCGTATCCTGAAATCGATACTGACTCTGGCTTTCCTGACCGGCTAGCAAATTCGCCCAAAAGACCCTGGCAACCGGTAAATCTTCCTCTACTACACAATCTAGAAATGAAGCGGGGTTCTTGTATAAACTGGCACAGGTAGGCCCCCAAACGCGCTCATAAGCCGTATTGATGTACAATAAAGCCATTGGCTCCGTCGAATAAATCCAAAAGATTTCATCGACATTATCAGCAATCTCCCGAAATCGCTGTTCACTCTCGCGTAGTGCCAACTCAGCTCTTACACGCTCGGTTACATCCCAGGCAACACCCACCGCCCGCGAGGGCTGCCCTTTTTTATCGCGAACGATCAACCCGTGAGATTCGGTATAATGAATTGTTTCATCCGGCCAGACGATGCGGATCACACCCGTATTGAAATTCGTCAGATCCTTGTTTGCCTGGCGCTTTCTAAGCGCAGCTTGATCCTCATCAGAAAGTTTCCCCAAAAAATCATGGAAGTGCCTGTTCTTCTCTCCAGGGGGGGTCCCGTGGATTTCGTACATCCGCTTATCCCAGCTTAGTTTGTCGCCCTTAAAATCATACTGCCAGATGCCTTGGTGAGCAGCCTGAGTAGCTAACTTCAGTCGCTGATTAGTTCGCCGAAGTAACCGATGCATTTGTTGTTCCTGAGTAACGTCTCGTGCGGAACAGATAATCAATTGATCGACAAGTTTGCTACGCCATTCAATGACGCGGTAACTCCCGTTTTGATTACGGTATCGGTTAACAAAAGCAACCGTTGTTTTTTGATGTAGAAGCTGATCATATTCCCGTATTGTAGCCGCCCGATCGTCGGGATGGACGAAGTCAATAAAAGGTCGAGCCATCAGTTCCTCAACGGAGTAGCCTAGCACATCCTCCCAAAGCAGGTTCAGCTGGATAAAATAACCATCCTGATTGGCAATACCATGTAAGGCTAGTGAGCTATCGAAGAAAGCAGCCAGCTTTTGGTTTTTTTCTCGCAGCTGCGTTTCTGCTTGTTTAAGTTCTGAAATGTCGGTTGCCATGGCGATGTACCCCATAAGCGTTCCGTTCTCAGTCCTGATGGAACTAGCCGTTAACAGGACGAAAACGGGTTTGCCCTGGGCGCTGATTAGGGTACATTCAATTTGAAAATGACCAGACCGCTGAAGAATCGCAGCAAACGCGTTAAAGCGGGTTGAGTGAGCCCCGCGAAGGTGTCGAATTACCATTTGGCTTGCTTCGGACAGATAGGCGGAATCATCAAAAAAATAGGGACTTTTTTTGCCAATAAGTTCGGATGCTTTATACCCTAGCATTCGTTCTAGAGCCGGATTAACACTTTCAACAAGACCCTGAGGACTCAAGGCCAGAATAGCGACATCGGTATGCTCGAGAATTGCCTGTTGCCAGGCTGAAAGCTGCCGGATTTCGGTTGTGCGCCGAGTTACACGCTGTTCTAATTCGTCGGTGTGCAGCCGAATCTGTTTCCGGAGTCGCTGCTGTTGCAGAACAATCGCTAACTGATCGGCTACCTCCTGCACAATTTGCAAATAGTCATCCGTGAAAAAAGAAGGCGACCGGGCAAAGAGCATAAAAACGCCTAAATAGTGTTTTTGACTAAAAAGCGGAATGATAAGTAGCGACCGGTAACCGATCAGATAAGGATCAAATTCTTCGGGGAGGTTAAATAAAGCGGGTTCCAGGTCATCAAGCCGTAGAGGGTGTCCACTCAATAAGGGTTCTATCCTAAAAATATGGGCAGGCAATAGCGTTCCTGGTGCTAGTTCCAGTTTTCCATCGACCAGACGACTTTCAGCAAAGGCCAGATCGGTATGTTCATCAAAACTAAAAACCGCCAACCGTTCACAAGGCACAAGCTCTCCAACCAGTGACAACACGCTCAACTCAGATTGGTTATCCGTCCATTGGCCATCCAGCAAGCTCCGTTGAATAGCCTGTAAGACTCGCAAGCGCTTGTTGCTCCGTTCTAAAGCATCATTCGCTTCTCGAAGTTGCTTATTCCTTTGATGAACAAGATCCGCCTGTTGCTTTAATGCCGTTGTATCCAGGTAGGTTAGTAGAACACCCTCATTCACAGGCGTCAATTGTGCCTGCATCCACAAATCAAGTCCATCGGCCTGATAATGCATTTCATACTGTTGCGGTATCCTTGTCTGCAATACGTCAATTAAGCGATTGATACTCCCTTGCTGATGAGCTGATGGAAATATATCCAGTATTTTTTGGTTAGTTAGTTGCTCAACCGAATAACCCAACGTTTTTGCAATAGTAGGATTGACTAACGCATAATAGAAATCGTTGACAGTACCCTTGGTATCACGTATGGGTTGAAATAAGGCAAGGGCGGCCGGTGATGATTCGACAATGCTTTTCAACAAATTTGTTTGTCTTTCTGCTTCCTGCGCAACATGTTTAGACGCCGTAATGTCAAACAATGTCATGAGTAATCCATCTTTTTGTTTACATACAGAGGTATCAAACCAGCGATCTTGTAAATCAATGGATTGGCACCATTCAAAACGCTGGCTGTTTCCTGTTTCCCATATCTGAATAAATCGCTCAAAACCACTGGTATCGCTTGAGTTGGAAAGATGGGTAAGTAAGGTTTTCTGCTGGATCTCGAGTGAATCGAAAGCTACCATCTGCTGGGCCATGCCGTTTGCCCAGATGAAGCGAAAATCTGTAATCCGTCCATCTTCGATGATAGGTTGACTGTAAACAATTGCTAACGGGATTATATCCTGGATGTTCTCTAAGTCTTTATGGAAGGGAGGTTCAATAGGAAAGATCATACCTGTTAAGCGTAAATTATTCCAACATTGCAAAGAAGTACTAAGTTTATGATTTTTTTTATATTTAAACTAAATTATCATAGCTAATATACAATACTCACTTAAATGATAATATACTAAACTTTTAGACGTAAGATGACCAACAAAAATAGTAGAACTCAACCGCATCATTTTTGACAGTCAAACCGACACAACTCATAACCATCCATCAGGGTATAATGGTGTCGGCAATTGGACTTGCTACATTTGACTGGAGAATTTTTTGAGCAGATTCAAGGACAAACCGCTTCAGCAGACCGATTAAATTTGACTCCTATGAAAAACGTGTGTTTGATGAAGCGTTCAAGAAGATGGCTATCGAGTTGTCTTATGTAAAAGGCTCAGTTCGACGAGCTTCCAATGAACTGGGTATTGACGCCGGTCGAATTAGCCAATGGCGACAACGAAAAAAAAGCCTGATCAGCCTAGCCTTTAGAGCCACTTACCGAATTGACTGACGAGCAAAAACAGATCAAGTGCCTACAGAAAGAACCGCACTGGCGGCCCGGTTAAAGAAGCGCAGTTGGAACGGGCTATACTAAAAAAAGTGGTCAGCATCTTCTCCAAGAGCGACGGGAGGAATGCGGAGCGGAAGCTTATAATACAAATTGCTTCGCATAATAGTCGAATATATAATACCCTCCACCAATAATGAGTAAGACTATGGCAATCGCCAAGGCAATGATTGCCCAGCCAAAGGCGCCAAAGTAAGTTAGTAACATTGGATTTTCGGGGTCGTCTACCTTATAAACAATCGTCGCTTTTTCCCCTACTGCCCAATCAGGTGGAGAACTCGCAACCTTATAGGGGTAATGTATTTCTTTGCCGGTGAGCGTAGTAAATCTAAAAATAGGCCGGTAGGTGGACTTTCCTTTTTTTCCGCTTTCTCTGTGAAGTTCTTCAACTGTTGCCATCGTACGGGTGCCAGTCTTAATGAAACTAATGGAAGTGGAAAACGAGTACAATGAGCCTAGAAGAAGTAAGACGCCTATCAGGAATGTGATAAAGTAGCCCATATAAGTGGAGTTTAAGGTTTGCTAGATGGCTTCTTTGTTGATAGGACAGCACGAATAGCAATTTACTATCTACACTACTTTTACCTTAAATGAACTGATTAAACGGTCGCATTTTGAGCTTATAGAATGGGCATCCGAAACTGTCAAAGGGCGTTCGAATTGCTCTAGCGGTGCAATAGATAGGTCCTATAAGGGTGTTAAAGCAGCCTGTCAAGCAGTAGCACATAGTATTTAACCCTGTTCATATCCTACTATGTGATGTATTCAGCATTGAAGTTGATTCTAATGATAATATTGATATTTATAGAACTGAAGTTACGCAACTGAGTTAATTGAACAAATTGTCTCTAGTCATGCAAACGAACCTTGATCTCTATACTGACTATTTACTAAGTTCCTTTGGCCAAACTTCAGCCACCAGTCTGTTTCTCCACCTCATCAACACCGACCCTATAGCCTGACCAAGACTGTTCACCCACGGCATTGGTGTTACCTACCCAGACCGCAATAACTCGCACCTAAGCACCAAACCGATTCATATTACCCAATCCTATTGTTAGTGCCACAATTACCCTCCATAGGGCAGCCGGGACGGTGAGCTTGCCACTGGCCTACCCCATTTTCTACACATTGATTATTTCTTTTCTACTAACCGCTTGACAAGTCGCTTCAATTCATTAATTTCTGTTTGTTGCTGTTGATTATCAGTCTGTTGTTTCTGTTGGATTACCTGATTAGTTTTCTCTAACTGTATACTATATAGGGTCAACTCTTCAATCTTTTCCAGCAACGCAGCATTTAGTTTGGCCAGATCAACGCCTTGCTCTGCTACCTCACCCGCCGACGGTATCCCCGGTAAATGACCATTTTGATGAATGTAGTTTTCCAATACACTCAATGGCCGAAGCACATAAGTAGGGGAGAAAACCTTATCACTCCATTCATTTGCATGGACGATCCGCAACTGGTACTTAGCTTTGACGACATAACCCTGTTCGTTGACCGTTAGAAACTGATCTGTACGCTGTGCCGTGGGGCTTGTAGCGGTTAACTTACTTAAACGAAGCCCACTATCATTATCAGTGGCGCCAACCACCTCCAGTCGAGTAACAGGAGCAGAAGTACCTATGCCTACATTAGCGTTGTTGCCTAAGACGACAGCATTGCTCGTGGCTACATGTGCTCCGGCGCCGATAGCCGTAGCGTGGTGCAGACTAATTGACTCGGCGCTGGTCTGATGACCAATCAGGGTATTGCTTCCTCCCGCCCACTGCCCACCGCCAGCTTCCCCGCCTATAATGACATTATGGCTTCCATTACCGTCTCCAGATTGGACGTTGTAACCCATTAATACGTTATCATCGCTGTTAACTACAGCCGTTCCAGAACTGGGGCCGATTATAATGTTATTGCGGCCTGTAGTTACATTATAGCCTGCTTGGTAACCCATAAACGTGTTGGCTATACCATTGGAACTGTAACCAGCCTGATAACCTATGAAGGAGTTTTGGCTACCCGTTGTATTAGAACGACCTGCACCGGAGCCAACAAAGGTGCTAACATTGCCACTTGCGTTAGTACCCCCTGCTGAGAAGCCTATAAAGACATTGTCATAACCTGTCGTACTTAATTCGCCAGCGATATTTCCCATGTACGTATTGTGGGTACCTGTTGAGTTGTAAGATCCAGCATTAAATCCCACATATGTATTCAAACTGCCTGTTTGATTAAAATAGCCCGCATTGTTGCCTATATTGACATTCTGAGTACCCGATGTGTTATTTAATCCCGCACTGGCCCCTATAAAAGTATTAAATCCGCCTGTAGTGTTTCCAGCACCCGCGTCGTATCCTAAAGAAGTGTTATAGTTTCCGGTCGTATTAGTATAACCTGCCTGATGTCCCATAAAGGTATTTTGATAGCCCGTCGTATTCGTATAACCCGCCCTATATCCCACGAAAGCATTGTTGTAGCCCGTTGTAATGCTATTACCCGCTTCAGGCCCAACTAATATATTATAAGTACCTGGTGCAGTAGCATTGGCTGTATTAGCTACATAGTTGTTCTGCGCGAACAGCATGTCAGGACATACGAACGACAATCCAACAAGTAGAGAGAAGAGATAAAAGTGAAGCATAATAAAGATATTAAGAAGTAATAATAATGCTTGTGAGTCATACCACCCACATGTAATATCTAAATTAAGAAATAAGGACTTGGAATTATGGATTAGCGCAAAAGGGGTGTTCTGCCAAGGACCGAATGAGAAGCCGATAAAACTTTACTATCAGGTAATCGTAAAGTTTATGCAGACGAACGTGCGCCTTCCATTCGTCGGTCACCATTTTAGCCCCTAACGTTACATGTTCAGTAATGATTGGCTCCAATGTTTTAGCGTTCGTGGCCTTTGGAGCTGCTACCTTTAACTGGACATTAAGTTAAGCATGATCTAACTTAATGTCCAATCAAAGGTAGCAGGTCCACTGGGCTGCTGCTCAGCTGTCGGTACGCTCAGCCACACTAAAATCGCCAAACTTCAGCCTGTTTAAACACAAAAGGAGTAGCTTCGTTTAGCTAATAGCTATTAAATAGATTGGAAATTAACCCCAAGGAACCTAAATGGATATTACTCGAATCTTTAAAAACAATCAACAGTGGGTGCAAAAGAAGCTGAGTGTTGAACCTAATTACTTCAGTGATCTCTCCATTGGGCAAACGCCAGATATCCTCTATATAGGTTGTTCAGATAGCCGGGTGTCAGCCGAAGAACTGATGGGCGTATCACCCGGTGAAGTGTTTGTGCTTAGAAATATTGCCAATATGGTTCCCAATACGGATCTAAGTGTAATGTCCGTGATTAACTATGCCGTCTTACACCTTAAAGTGAATCACATCGTGGTGTGCGGTCATTACTATTGTGGGGGTGTCCAAGCGGCCATGAAATCAGCAGATATGGGCATATTGAATCCATGGTTGAGAAGTATTCGTGACGTATACCGAATGCACAAGGATGAATTAAATGGTATTGAAGACCAAGAACTACGCTATAAACGATTAGTAGAACTGAATGTCGAAGAACAATGTATAAATGTGCTCAAAACGGCAGAAGTGCAAAAAGCCCAGCAGGATCGAGATCTTACGGTTCACGGATGGGTTTTTGATATACACTCGGGCGAATTGATCGACCTACAAATTGACTTTAGAAAACTATTAGAAAACATAAAGGAAATTTATCGTCTCGATTGAGATAGACCTGAAAAATCAACCGCCAAATCACGATAAGCTCATACGGCACAACGGCGAATGTCAACTGTCAATAGGCCCATATAGGCAGAAACAGGGTGTCAGCGCGACAGCCTGTTTCGCTTCCTTTTCAGTAAAGCGCCATAGGACGATGCGTCGTCGGGCTAATCCGAACAGAACAACGTTTATGAAAAAAAATTATACTTGCTATGCCCTGACTGTTATATCGAACAAACAATAAGAAACGAATATGGCCAGGATGTTTATTTTTTAACCGCTTTGGGTTCCGTATTTGATTTTTCAGACCTTGATTATGCTGAAGCGCTGAATCATTTTATCAATCGGGAAATGATATCCGAGATTGTACTTGTTGATGATGTCAGCTGTACATTCATAAAAAATACCATTCTTAAGACAAATAACCATTATACGAAAGCGGAGCAAAAAATGAGCAGACTTCAAAAAAGTAATGCTGAACGATTTGCCCTTTTAGACACGGATAAACAAAAAGAGCTTCTTGCGAAACTAAACTTTTACCGCCAATCCTATGAGTTGCTTGATGTGGCCTTTATAGGTGGTAAAATCGATGATGGCTCTATAAGCACCAGTGGTTTGATCTGCGATCGAACTAATGCCAAATTTGAGCGACTCCAACTGGAATAATAAAAGCTACCCCATACTAAAGCTGCCATACGGTTGGCAAATGGCGTTTAATACAAGGATAGCTTACTCTACTAGTGGTATGACTACCGCCAACTAATATGCTGACAAGGCCCACCAAGCTCAACCGTTAGAACGACTGACCAAACAACCTTATTAATGATTGAGATCTATTTTAGGGTCAACACTTTATGATGAATTTCCTTCTAAAGAAGCTCGCTTGGGTACTCGACAAAAAGAAGGATTCCAAAACGCAAAAAGAACATGAGACCAACCAACTTATGCGGGGAAAATACAAAGCGTCTACGAAATAAGTTACGGTATGTATTCCTTCAGATTGCAGTTTCTGGTGTTTAAAATACTAGTTCAACAGTTCATCCATTTGGTCGAGCAGTTGGTGAGGACTTGCCTCGCAAATAATAATTGGCGCTGGTAAAAACGCTGGGCGTAGGATGCTCAAATTGCTATGGCTTTTACAAACGGTGGTTGCAAAAAACGCCACTTGGTAGCTATTAGATAAATCACCGGAAGAATGTGCTAAATAAGGCTCCTCCTGTTTCAGAGCACACAATAAAACGCCCCAAACCGCGCTCTATATCTGTTACGCGTTCCTAGCCTCACTGGTTCAACCAATGGGGCTTTTTCATGTCCATTTACGTTTACCTTTGCACTCATGGAAGGCGTGTCTGATCAACTCCCCGCTCAAGAGGACCAACCAGCTCCGGAGAAATTGCGACCGTCCGCGGCAGCGGTTTGATGCCGCTAATGACTTTCTGACTATTTGTGACGGCACCGGCCGCCCGGCGCTTGTCTACGGGCTATGAGAGTGGCTATTATTGGGAAGATATACAGCGAGCCCTACGCATTGCGGCAAGCCTGGAAAAGTGGTCCGACTAAATCAGCTTTGGGCTTGTTGCTTAGCTAATCGCATAACTTGAGTGGCTTAAAAGGTGCCACTCCGGGCGGTTTTAAATCCAGCCCGGTTTAAGCGTCTGTCCATCTCCACATAGCTTAAATTAGCTTCCAGCAGAGCGCGAATGAGCTCCGACGCTTTGCGGTTATGTTCATTATTGGCTGCCCGAGCTCGATTCGACGCGGCTGGTGGGCCTGGTGCCGTCAAGGGAGCGGCTTGGGTGCGGGTCTGGGGGTAGGCTGGCGGTGAAAATACTGATTACGGCAGCGATCCGAACAATAGGTTTTGTTGGTAGCCCCGGTAAAGGTGTCCTGACACTGGGGACAGGTTTTAATAGTTTTCATAAAAAGGATACTTATTTAGTTAAATAAAGAGGAAGTTTGGTCAGATCCCAGGCAATCTATCTGTTGCCGACCGACAGCAAGTACGCCAAAGTAAGGGCTGGACCAAAGCAAATGCGTTAAGGCCAGTGAAGTACGTGTAGGCTAGTAAGTAGAAGGCTCACAAGTTCTTTACGAGACAGCATTCAATTAAAGAAGGGGTTTCGTGGACGAAATCGTAGAACTCTAGAATTGCACTTATTGACGACTCAGTAAGCAGCGACACTTCAAAAATCGAAATAGATAGAATAGAAAATTTCTGAGAGGATTTGATAGTCAAATCGTGCTGAGCTAACAGATTGGTAAAATTCAAATGGATAAACTTGCCAGTAAAATTAGACTAGATGCATTTCTGTAAATGTGTAGGATTACGATTGGTATTCAGTAAGTGTCAGCGACGGCTGCCTGGGCACAAACTCAACTCCTACTGCGAAAATAATACGTTGATTCGTGATGGGACCGCCCATGCGGATAGTAATTTAAGACTATTGCTATTATTCGAGATTTAGGAATAACGCGCTTTATTCCTGCCTTAGAAAAACGGGCGTTGAAAGAGACGGGTTGTGTTGAGTTAAGTCGTGACTACTACAAGTATAAATCATATCAGCCCGCCTTCCAACATTGAATTCTAATCCAATGCCAGCTGCTTTGACAGATTCTATCTATGACCACTAGGTATCCTTTTTCTGCTTAATTCTGATGGTGATGATGAGTGCTTGCATCTCTAAAAAGCCAATCACTGATCCGAACCTAATCCTAAAAGATACGGCCAGTTTTTGGGCCTATAATCAGCAATACGTTCAGCTCAATGAAGACAACAATACCTTCGATACCCAATTAAACCCAATCGCTAAGCTGCCCTCTCTGCAAACCTTATCGACAGGTTGATATCTGCCTTTACGCCTACAACCACCTGATAAGACCACGCTCGCTGTATCAAATCTATCCAGTACCGGTCTTAGTTAACCCGCTCACTAATGAGAATAAGTACCTTTCGTTACAAGCTATGTGCTTTCACGGCCTGCCCCATCTTGGCACGAATAACCCCAATCCGTAGAATGAGGAATGGATTGATTTACAAAATCCTTCCCGTCTTAGCCAGCGCAATTTTTCTGTTCAGCGGCTTTAAAGCGGCAAGCCAATCGTTGAGCCTGAGTTCAAAGCTGGGATCAAATAAAATTACATTGTCGTTGACCAAAAATGGAGAATTGCAGTACCGAGTAACACACCGGGATAAAATCATTATTGCCGATTCTCCGCTTGGCCTCAACGGTGACGATCAGAATTTTACGTCTGGACTCTCCCTCGTTCACGTTTCACCCATTGACGTCAGAAGGGAGAAATACGAATTGAAGGTGAGTAATTTCAAAACGATAAATCATGTTTTTGACACGAAGAGTATAACGTTTAAAAATAGGTCGGGCGCGCTTATGATCATTGATTTGGTAACCGGAAAGGAGGGCGTTGCTTTCCGCTACCGGTTTCCGGATCAGGATAAAAAAATACGGGTGATCAACACAGAGAGCACAGGGTTTCAGATTGAAAAAAATGCGAAGGGTTGGTTTCAGCCTTATAATAAAGCGGGTAAAGTCACTCCGGGTTATGAAGATTTTTACCTCAACATACATCCCGGCGACTCAATCCGTAATCCCCGTAACCCGTCTGTGGGATGGTGCATGCCTGCCCTTTTTCAGGTAAATGAGGGCAAAAACTGGGTTTTACTGGCGGAGTCCGCAACGGATGGGTCGTTTCCAGGTTGTCATCTACAACCTGATTCCAAGGGTGGACTGTATAAAATTGCCTTTGCGGAACAAGACGAAAAATATACCCTTCCCTTGGGCGACAACAATCATCCGGCATCCAATCTTCCCTGGACGATGCCCTGGCGGGTGATTATCATTGGTGACCAGGCCGGGGACATCCTGCTGTCAAGCCTGATTACGGATTTGGCTCCTGCCTCTAAACTTGACGATACGTCCTGGATCGAACCGGGAAAAGCCACCTGGTCATGGTGGTCCCATCCCGAGGATCGTTCACCTGAAACGTATAACGCATTCACTGATCTGGCTGCCTCTTTCGGTTTCGGCTATACGCTGTTTGATGCTGGCTGGGAGAAAGCTAATACGGAAGGGGGAATCATTGCTAAGGCTACTGCCAAGGGTGTCAAACCAATGGTGTGGGCCTATTCGGCTGCGTATTTCGACCCAGAAAAACGAAAAATGAAGTTCAAAGAATTGGCGGCTATGGGCGTCAAAGGGGTTAAAATCGATTTTTGGTGCTCAGACCGACAGGAAGTGATGGCCTGCTTCCAGTCACTTTTTGAGGATGCCGCAAAAGAGCATTTACTGGTCAACCTGCATGGCACGACCGTTCCAAGAGGCTGGCATCGAACCTGGCCAAATTTTATGACAGCCGAAGCGGTTTTAGGAACGGAACATTATTTTTATGAACCTAGATATCCGGATCTAGCCGCCGAGCAGAATACGGTATTGCCCTTCACCAGAAATGTAGCAGGTCCTACAGACTACACCCCGTTTGCCCTAACCATCCGAAAATATCCCCGGTTGAACACGGCAGTTCATGAACTGGCTACGGCTATGATCTATACCTCGGGCATTATTAATTTTGCGGATTCAAAAGAGATATTTGATTCACTGCCTGTGCCAGTTCGACACCTATTGAAAGACATGCCCGCTACGTGGGATAAAACGGAAAGTATTGTGGCTGAACCGGGGGAACAGATCATACTCTCTCGTCAGAAGGAGGGCCTTTCTTACATTGTGGGAATCAATGGTACGAATAAAGTAGTGCCTGTCGAGCTAAATCTGGTCAAGTATGCCAAGGGCTTTTCTAACTTTAGAGTCATTACGGAAGGCGAAAATCCATTGATGACATTTAAAACAGAGACTTATCCAATCACGTCTAACTGGCAGTACGCTTTTGCGCCCAAAGGCGGCTTTATTATCCAGTTTATTAATGAATAAGACGGGTCGAGTTAGGTAATTAGCCCTCACTCTATAATTATCTCAAAAAAAACCTCATTAAAATCGGATGGCACAGACGTTCGGCCACTACCGCAACCCTGCGCCGACGCCACATATATTTTTGGTTAAAAAAATCTATTAGAATTACTTATGCTACGAAAGTAGCGGTATACCTAACTCTGCCAGCTGCTCTAAAAATCGATCTGTTGGAAGGAGTGCCCAATTCAGACTGACAGAGATCAAGAGCAATGGAATGCTGGCTACAAACTAAATTTGGTTGTACGTCTAGGGAGAACACAGGGTGCCCTAGATGATCCTGCCCACAGCCAGCATCAACGGCGACAACCGGTTCCTATTCACTGTACATTCGTTGCGGTACTTTTCGCTTTTACGATCGATAAAAACCATATATGATAAGCCCCACCAGTATCGATTCAATGATCCAGATGTTGCGTGTATTATCATGCGTGAGCCGTCGAATCACCCAGTGTCCCCCCAGGCATACGGCCATTATCGGCAGCCCAAGTACGATCTCGAGCGGATAGTCTCTCTTTTGGGCGGGTGTTCCGTAAAGCACATAAAATAGGCCATGTAGTATCTCGTACAGACCCAGTAAGGTCCCCAGCGTTAGAGGTGTGATCCAGTTTAGTAACTTCTCAATCGTCATACTGGTGCTTAATAGTTGGTAAGGGCTAGAGGCCAACAAGTTTTGATTTCGAATACAAAGACTATAAACGACAATTGGTCGTATACAGTTGTTGGCATTTCCTGAATTCACCAGACTCGGTATCAATCGGACCACCGAGCGGGGTTGAATTGGAGCCGCACCGCTAAGCGCGGTTCCCCGCAACGGCAGACCGTGCCCGGCGGTGGTCTGGGCAGCGAAATCTCCAAATTATACACCAACCATTTTACAACTGCCTTTTGACTACAACATTCAGCCTTTTGGCTAAAATGATTTTGCCCCGGCTGCGGACTTTTGCATGGACAAAAAAAATAGAGACATGAATATTGTATTAACAGGCTCCTTGGGTAATATTGGCAAACCGCTTACCCAGGAATTGGCGCAAAAAGGGCATTCCGTTACCGTCATCAGCAGTAACCCCCAACGACAGGAAGAAATTGAAGCGATGGGTGCAAGAGCCGCCATTGGTACCATGCAGGATATCAATTTTCTGTCCCAAGCCTTTACCAGCGCCGATATTGTTTTCCTCATGGAAACCATGGAGGCCGTCGGGGATACCTTTGATAAGTCGGTAGACTTTATTGGCCAGATCACCCATATTGGTCAGCACTATAAGCAGGCGATTGAGCGCTCGGGCGTCAAAAAGGTGGTACACCTGAGCAGTATTGGCGCGGATATGGATCGGGATAATGGCATTCTTCTGTTCCATCATAACGTAGAACAAATCCTGCGGCAGCTACCCACGGAAGTTGCCATCAAATTCATGCGTCCCGTCGGCTTTTACCTCAATATGTTCTCGTTTATACCCACTATTAAACGTCAGGGGGCTATTATTTCCAACTACGGGGGTGACACCAAAGAGCCGTGGGTATCGCCCATTGATATTGCCGCTGCGATTAGCGAAGAGATGGACCAACCGTTTGATGGTCGTATGGTTCGCTATGTAGCTAGCGATGAAGTCTCGCCTAATGAAATCGCCCGAGCGCTGGGCAAAGCCATTGGAAAGCCGGATCTACAATGGCGCGTTATTTCCGACGAGCAACTGCTGACGGGCTGGCTGAACATCGGATTTAATGAGCAGGTGGCCAAAGGTTTTGTCGAGCTACAGGCCAGCCAAGGTAATGGTAAGTTGTACAAGGACTATTACCGTAACCGGCCAACGCTGGGGAGGGTAAAGCTGGCCGACTTTGCCCAGGATTTTGCCCTTGCTTATCACAACGACTAAACAGGACTTCCAATGAAAACAGTATTTATAACAGGGGCTAATAAAGGAATCGGTTTTGAAACGGCGAAGCAACAAGCAGAGGTAGGGTATTCGATTTATATTGGCAGTCGTGATGCACAAAAAGAGGATAGGAAGCCGTCGAGACGTTGAAAGCCACGGGATTGACCTATGTAGCTTTGTATCCAGAATGAATCGCGACCCAACTGGATGAGGTGGCAACCGCAAAATTCTATAAAGACTCTGGTGACGTGTCCTGGTAGAGGTTAATCTCCACTGGCTCCGTTAACACCCTTACGTATTCCAATTAATTGATCATTATACAGTAACCATGTCGAGTATTCAGCGCATTAAGACCATCAGCGAGTTTCACCGGCTCAGGGGTCTGCCCAAACCCGAACATCCGCTCATCAGCGTGGTCGATTACAGCACCATCCAGCGCACACCGGAAATGAGTTCGGTCAGTTGGGTGCTGAATTTTTATCAGATTTCCATCAAGCGGGGCGTAGCGGCCAAGCTTAAATACGGTCAGCAGGCATACGATTTTGATGAAGGCGTCATGTTTTTCATTGCACCCGGTCAGGTATTCCGCATTGAAGTTGATCCAGACCCAAGCCCTCAGCGTTCGGGTTGGATGCTGCTGATTCATCCAGACTTTTTGTGGAATACGCCCTTGGCCAGGACCATCAAACAATACGAATACTTTGACTATTCGGTAGCCGAAGCCCTATTTCTGTCCGATAAGGAAGAGACGATCATTACGACCATTATTGACACGATGCGGCAGGAGTATCATGCCAATATGGACAAATTCAGCCAGGGGATCATTATATCTCAGATCGAAACTCTGCTGGGCTATGCTGAGCGATTTTATCACCGTCAGTTTATCACCCGAAAAATCAGTAATCACGCGATTCTGGGCCGGTTGGAAGATGTGTTGACAGATTATTTCCGCCAGCACGAGTTGTTAAAAAGCGGGCTGCCAACGGTTCACTATATGGCCGAGGCCCTGCATGTTTCGCCCAAATATTTAAGCAGTTTGTTAAAAGTGCTGACCGGGCAAACCGCCCAGCAACATATTCATGACAAGCTCATTGAGCGGGCTAAAGAGCAATTGTCCACCACTGATCTTTCGATAGGCGAAATTGCCTACGCCCTTGGCTTTGAGCATCAGCAATCCTTCAGTAAGCTGTTCAAGGCGAAAACGCAGCTTACCCCGTTGGCGTTCCGGCAATCGTTTGCCGAAAATTGACAAATCCCTCCTTGTTCAGCAGCGGCTTAGGCTATTTCCTGTTAAGGCCTGTTGACCGCGCTAAATCGGGTATACCAATCGGTTAATTTACTAGACCAAGTATATGTTATGAATAGACCAAACAGGTAAAATAGTATTTTGCAGATATATTAGGTTCAGGAAAGTAATCTGTTGATCATTTATAATTTTGTACTTTTCATAGTGACCGTTCACAAAAAGCAACCTTTTCATGAACGGTTTTAAACTCTAAATTAAAGATCAATCTGTATCATTGAGCAATAAGACTCGTACGCTTGGTCAAGCGCTTTAACTACTTAGATTTTATTAAATATATAGTTGCCTTCAACTCGCCAAGTCGCTCAAGTATACCTTGCTGTACCATATATTGTAAATCTTTTTTGAGGGTGTTTATCGATATATCCGGCAACAATGCACTTAAGCCGCCAACCTTTACGGGTTGGTGGTCCTGCAGCACGGCCAGTAGCTGCTGTTGTCGCTCGTTCAGATAACCCCCTTTATCTTTATATAGGGCATATTTGCTTTCTAAACGACTTGTCAATGTCAATAAGCAATCTAGAAAGAATACCATCCATTCTCCGATCACCTCCTTTTCTGTACTACGGTATTGCTGACCTGCCATTAACCCCCGATAGTAATCTGCCTTTCGTTGCTCGATAATGTTCTCAAACGATACATACTGGGCAAAATCGTATCCCATTTTAAGCAGTAGTAGTGTTGTCATAAGTCGTGACAATCGACCGTTTCCATCCTGAAAAGGATGTATTGATAAGAATTCATAGATAAATAGCCCGATAACCAGCAGGGGATGAATTTTACCGCTTTCTAAGGCAGCATGAACCCAGCTAACCATTTCATACATCTCTGTTTCGGTCAGATGGGGAGCTGTTGTATTGAAGATGACCCGCTGACTCCCATCTGGATAATTAGCTACGACTTGGTTCGAGAGCGTTTTATAACCTCCCCGGTGCCGTTGGTCCTTATCACTATAACGGAGTAAGATACCATGCAGCTGCTTCACATAAGCCTCCGACAGGTCAATCTCCTTTGCATAATCTAGAATCAAATCTAATGCTTCATAGTAACCGAAGACTTCCTGTTCATCCCGGGTTTTGAATTCCGTAATCTTTACATTTCGAACTAACTTCTCAACTTCCTCATTTGTCAGAATAGCCCCTTCAATCCGTGTTGATGAACCAATACTTTCGATTGTCGCTACTCTACGCAGCTCTCTCAAGTATCGATTATTTTTCTGCTCAATGGCTCCCCACTTTCCTCTAAATGCATCAATTAAGCCAATTCGACGAATCACCTCCTGCATGGTCGTAAAGTCGAACTGAAGCTTATTCTCGAATGTCATATCTGTATTGTATCTGTATTGTATCTGTAAATGTATGGCATAAAATTAATATCCGGAGAAAAATGGGCTGCCTATTTACGGATGAAGTGTATTTATTTTGGAAACATTTTACAGTAATAAGCCAGCTTAAACTTGTCAACAGATTTTTGAGGTTTTGTTATTGTCTTACACTGAAATAGGTTATCAGATTGTCTGATCCTGAAATTAGGTTGTCAGTGTTGGGGTGAGAAATTATAGGTCAATGCTGTCTTCTGGTTCGGTAGAAATAATGCCTTTCCCTCGTTTGTATACTTTGGGCTTCCACTGTTTCTTCAGTGGCTGATCCATTAAATGTGCTATAGCAGGCGTAAGGTAATCACAACTCATGTGGGGGCGCAAATGGTTGTAGTTATATAGACTGCTGTCCACGGCTCGACTCGCGTCATCAAAACTACCAAACACCTGATTTAGTAGAAACTCCGTTTTAAGCATACCGCACGGGCGGCCCCGCATTGACCCGTTCAGCCATAGCATTCTCATAAGGATCGCCGTGCCGAGTCATACTGATAGAAATGCCTGCCCCCTGTAATTTCCGTATGTACTGAAAACTACACTATTGACTGCCTCGATCAGAATGATGGATGAGTTCATTTGCCCCTTTGTTACACCTAATAAGAGCCATCTCTAAAGCGATCAAGCACCCCTCCGTGTTTAAGTAGGGATGAAGGAAATACCCAACGATCATCTTTGAATAGGCATCGGTGATCGATGATAAGTAGCCAAAGCTAAATCCAATATATAAATAGGTTATATCACTAACCCACACTTGCCTAGGACGATCTATCACCCTATTAATAAGTAGATCAGGATATTTCTTAAATCTATGAGTAGAGTCAGTCGTTTTGGGCGCATGACGTTGTTGATGCAAAATGAGATCGTGATCTTGTAGAAGTCGATGCAACTTATCGCGACCTACCTTAATGCCGCTGTCGGCCAATGAATCTCGTAGCAACACAGTGTAAGACACCTAATGGTTTGTTTCGCCGGGTACCTCCGGGTAGCCGGGTTCATCCAGAAATTGCGCCGACACACTATCGCCCAAGTGCTGCCAGTCCTGTAGAATCCAGACCACCTTTTTGTCGGGGGTAATTTCGATAGCCTGCGGTAGGCTGGCATCACAAAACCGCGTAAAGATCACCGTATTGCCATTGGATAACCGTTCGCATGTCTGAGTGGCGGTTATTGTGCCTGCATTGGGGGCTAGCTTTTTAAGTTGGTCCTGAATGTCGGCAATAGAAACCTGCCAGACAATCTCACCCGCCCGGTTTATCTCGACCGAGGTCATGGCATTTTCCCGTTGGAAAAGGTAGTTGCCATTTTTAAGCGGAACCCCGCCCCACATTGACCCCGGATCGTGGGTCCAGATCAGGTTGAAATTTTTGTCATATTCATAGAAGGTGTGGCTTCCCAAGGTGCCCGCCACGTAGGTACCCTTACTGGTCATGCGGAATCGTCGGCACTGACCGTGAGGGCCTTTGCCTAACCCCTTTAGCTCTTTTTCAATCTCGTATTTCCCGGTGACTTTGTTATACAACTTGACAATGGCTACATCGCTCTGATTCTGGAGAAAAAGCACTTTATCAACGCCAATGGGCTGGCAGGTATGAATTTCGGTGCCTTTGGGGCTGTCATAACGCCACACAATCTCTTTTTTAGGCGTTATTTCCTCGATGTATTTCATGTGGGCGTGGAGGATGTTTCCGTTGGAGAGGAGCCAGATTTCATCGTCTTCCCAATCGTTTTCTGTGTCGTAGTGCCAGGCCAGTTTCCCATTGATGACCAGGCAGATGCGCCGGCGATTTTCGCCAATGTAGATAAAGTTGTGCCGACCCAGCTGCCCCCCAATCAGGTCTGGTACGACGGTTACGTCCGCACATGTTGGCGTTGGGGGCGATTCGTGTGGCCCCCGCTCAGGAATGCCGGGGTCTGTAAACAGGTGAAGTATGTTGCGCAGCGGGTATGGAGATTTCATTTTGGCCTCAATTCGTGACCCGTTGCCAGCCGAAACGGTCCGTTTCAGGGGGCTGAAGTTCTTCCGGGAAAAGGTCAACACATAGTCGTTGGGCACAGCCGATTTTTTGGCCGGGATTTCGAGGGTAAAAACGCCCTGAACATTGGAGCGTGTGGTGACCCCATCGGCTGAAACGCTGACCGAGTCGATCAGCCTACCATTCACCGCATCGGAAACCACACCCGTAATTACCGTTTTGCGGATGCCTTTAGGCCCCTGTGCCAGGCTTACATTAGCAAACACCGTGCTGATTAGAAAGGCCACTATAGGTAACCATATCGTTTTACTGGAATAGCTACGCGGGGTGAAAAAACGACTATAATTCTTCATAAGTCAAGGCAGTAAGTTCGATGGGTTGGTAAAATAGGGGCAGTCAGATCAAGTTTCAACATGCTACCGATGTCGTGTTCGTCTCAACTTTCTGACTGGCTGCTGTCATTACGTCAACGAAGTCGCAAAGCCACCGTTTCTAATCATGTTGATGGTCAGCCTAACCAATTTATTACTATCCTGATCCCATAAGTTCTACATATGGTTTTAGTAAAGATTCTTTGTATTTCAGATAACCCTTATGCTGATTAACTTATTGGCTAAATACGCTTGTCAAAACTGAGCAGGCAACTTAATGGTTAAAAGGAACATGCGTGTCAATGACGAACTGGTCCTCTTCCTCACGGTCCTTAAATGGCTGTTTATTTCCAGCCTGATTGGCGGTCTAGTTGGTTTTGCGGCCTCTGGATTCATTTTGTTCATTCACTACATCATTGACCAGAGCAATTACTACCAGCACGTTTTTTATTTACTACCACTGAGTTTTTTTGTGGCCAACCTGCTTAGCCAGTTCGTGCTTAAAAAGCACCTAGGAACCGATGCATTGATTGAGGCTATCAACAAAAACTATGGTAAACTGGAAGGTAGTTTTATTCCCACCAAAATTATAAACGTTGTGCTCATTCTGGCCACGGGTGGCTCAGCAGGTAAAGAAAGTCCATGCGCACAGATTGGGGCGGGCATCGGTAGTGTGTGCGCCAATTTATTTCGGGTGGATGACATTGATCGGCGAAAAATGGTTCTTTGTGGCTTCTGCGCCGGTTTTGCCTGCGTGTTTGGGGCGCCAATCGCGGGCGCTCTATTTGGTATTGAGGTGCTGGCCGTCGGCGTTATTTTTTACGATGTGTTGCTGCCCGCTTTTGTGGCGTCCATTACGGCTTATCAGGTTTCGTCAGCACTTGGCGTTACCTTCTTCTATTATCCACTAAAATTTGTTCCCGCTTTTGGTCAGGGATTTTTTATTCAGCTCCTCACGGGTGGTATCTTTTTTGGCCTCTGCGCCTACGCCTTGATCCGGGCCATTCAGCAGAGTAGCGCTTTCACCAATGCACTGCCACTCTGGCGACCCTGGAAAGGTTTACTCGGCGGGTTTGTTTTGGTCGGCCTGACAGGTTTGTTTTCACGGGACTATCTGGGACTGGGACTCAACCTGATGGAGGGATGCATTAAAGGGCTGCCTGTAAACTGGTACGCCTTTTTACTGAAAGCGCTCTTCACGGTAATTACGCTCAGTATCAGCCGAAGTGGTAGTGTGATTACACCCGTGTTGTTTATTGGGGCGACGGCGGGAAGTTTCTTTGCCGATCTGGTCGGAGCGGACCAATCTACCTTTGCTGCTATTGGTTTCGTGAGCATTTTAGCCGGGACGACCAATACCCCCATTGCTTCGAGTATCCTGGCGATTGAATTATTTGGGGCGACGGTAGCGCCCTACGCAGCCGTTTCCTGCGTAATTAGTTTTATGATGTCGGGTCACCGGAGCCTCTATAGTTCGCAACGTCTAGCCGTGAGCAAATCACGGGCGATTCAGGTTGACGTAGGGAAAGAAATCAGAGACCTGGACCCAGTTAATTCCCGTATTGACATCCATCTGTCAACTTGGTTACGAGATGTAAAGCGTCTATTAAGAAAGCGTTAATATGTAGCCAGCGCCCTGCCATACCTAAGTTGACATTGTTGTTTGAGTAGCCAGTGGTAAAAGGCTATCGGAGCCGATTAAGTGCATGAAACTATTAGTCAAAATTTGGAGCATTCTTCGCTAATTAGGACTTGGCATCATTACCGGTGCCAGCGATGATGACCCTTCTGGTATTGCTACCTATTCCCAGGCCGGGGCCCAGTTTGGCCTGGCTACCCTGTGGACCGCCTGGATCACGTTTCCCCTGATGGCCGCCATCCAGGAGATGTGCGCCCGAGTGGGGATCGTTACGGCCCAGGGCCTGGCGGGTGTCATCAAGCAGCATTATTCCCGATCAGTGCTGTATCTGGTTATTCTCATCAGCTTTCCCGCCATTGCGCTCAATATTGGGGCCGATATTACCGGCATGGGTGCGGTAGCTCATTTACTATTTCCACCTATCCCCACCGCCGTATTTAACGTATTTTTTACCGGTCTCCTGATGGGCGTCATCATTTATTTCCCGTACGAGACAATTGCTTCGGTGTTGAAATGGCTCTGTCTGACCCTGCTCCTATACTTGGTGATCCCGTTCGTGACCCATCAGGACTGGGGGCTGATTGCCCGCAGTACGATCCTGCCAACGATTCATCTCAATAAAGACTTTGCCAGTATGCTCGTCGCCATTCTGGGTACATCGATATCGCCTTACCTCTTCTTTTGGCAAGCCTCTATGGAAGTCGAGAACCGGCAAGCCAACTCACCCGCCGTCCTGGTCGATAAGCGTGACATCAACACCATGCGAACTGATGTAAATATTGGCATGCTTTGCTCGAATATCGTGATGTTCTTTATGATGCTGTCGGCGGGAACGGTCTTGTTTAAAGCCGGTATCCATCACATCGATACGGTAGACCAGGCGGCTAAAGCCTACGAACCTCTCGCGGGGGAGTGGGCCTACTTGTAGCCTATTCAGGGAGCTTACACCCTTGATTAGCTTGCTGTTTTAGCTGGTTTTCTAAGGCTGTACCGTCAATTATAGCCCAGTGTTCAATGATTTTACCATCGGCTACCCGATAAAACCGGTAGCCCATTGTCTTGGCTTGAGCCCCTGTGGCCTCTAGGCCCCGCCATGTTCCCACATGTGTCATCAACAGGGTGATTTTCAGAATCGTCTTACCGGCTTCCGTAACCTGATCGTCAATCAGGGTCTGATGTACAAATGATTGGCTGGTTGCCTGAATCCAGTTTAGTAAGCCGGTTGAGTCCGGAGACAAAGCCGCTGGCAGCGAATGGTCGACGTAATCCGGATGAAGATACAAGCCCAGCTTATCGTACTGTTGTTGATTCCAGATGTCTTCGATAAAATCGGCGATTAGTTGTTTGGTTTGATGATTGGCCATTGCGTTACGTTTTAAGTCAACACAAAAGTAGCCGGGCGGTTTACGGAATATCTGTGACAAAAGTCAAAAAAGAAGCCCTATTTTAAGCTGCGAATGCGACTTAACGTTTCCCGGCGAATACCTAAAAAGGAGGCTAGATGGCCTAATGAAACCCGCTGTACCAAATCGGGTTGCTTGTTGACCAATCGGTCATAACGTTCCCTGGCTGAGTAGCGGGTAAACCAGGCGGCATAGTCTTCCTGCTGTTCCAGCAAGCTTTCCAGTAGCCGTCTGCCGAAAGCCTCCAGTTGGTGGGACCGCCGATACAAATCAAGCAAGTCGGCTTTGGGAATACTAAACAGGGTTGAGGCCTCAAGCACCTGAATACTCAATTCGGAAGCTTGCCCTGAGCGTAGACTTTTCAGATCCGTAACAAATCCGTTCTCGAGCGTAAAGGCAACGTTTCGCTCATCGCCATCGCGGAGATAAAAGCTCCGCAACAGGCCTGCCTCAAGAAAATAAATGTGTTTACACACCTGACCGGGTTGCAGAATTAGATCACCTTTTACCAGTTGGTACTCAACCAGTACGGTACGAAGAAGTAGCCAGCTGTCTTCGTCGAGGGACACCACTTGTTTTAGAGCAGCATACATAGTACAAATGGAAAGAGGCTGTCTTTTGAGCGATGAACAGCCATGTAGTCAGTTTAAACGTTATTCCCTTACTTTGGCTGTCTGAATGGCTAAGTGATCCGGTTATGAAAATCTTACTCGTCGAAGACGAAGTTAGTTTAGCGTCGTTCATCAAAAAAGGACTGGAAGCGGAATCGTTCAGCACCGACGTTGCCTATGACGGCTACATTGGCAAGCAGCTCTTCCAGAAAAACGAGTATGATGTCGTCATTCTGGATGTGAATCTACCGTCGATGAATGGATTCGATCTCTGCCAGTTCATCAAACGGGAAAACGAACGCACCCCTGTTCTGTTGCTTACGGCGCTGGATTCGTTAGACGATAAAGTCAGGGGATTCGACGCGGGTGCGGATGATTATCTACCCAAACCATTTGCGTTTAAGGAATTGCTGCTTCGCCTTCGGGCCATCACCAAACGCCATGTGCTCCGTCATTCGACCGTATTGCACTTGGCTGACTTGACCCTGAATTTAGATACCAAAGTAGTCACGCGGGCTGAGAAGCGCATCGAGTTGACCTCCAAAGAGTTCGCCCTGCTGGAATATATGTTGCTGCATAAAGGCAAAATCATTTCCCGTGCCGAACTGGCCGAACGGGTCTGGGATACGGATTTCGACTCCAACACCAACGTCATTGATGTGTACGTCAACTACTTGCGCAAGAAAATCGACAAGGAATTTTCGACCAAACTCCTGCACACGGTGATCGGCATGGGCTACTCATTGCACGACTCATAAGGTACGCCCAGCTACGACCGACCTATGCTGATCCGACACAAACTAACCCTCCTGTTTACGGGCATCGTGCTGGCAATCCAAGTTGCCTTCACCAGCTTTGTCTATACATTTTACTCGGTGTACCGGGAACAGGGATTCACGGTACGCCTTCAGGGAAAGGCCCGGCTGTTCGGTCGGGTCATGATTTCCCGTCATTCCGATCAGGGCGTACTGGACCGGGCGCTCAATGCCACAGATCTGCAAACCCTTACCGAAGAGCACATCAGTATTTTCGATCAGAAAGGTGATCTTCTGTTTACGAACCAATTGCCTGCTTTCGTACAAAAGGAAGCCCGATTGATCCCGTCCCTGACTCAGAAAACACCACTCCCCTTTACGATTAATCAAAATGAAGGCGTTGGCATTATATACCAGGATCAAAGCCTCCTATATTCCATCTTTGTGACGGGTTACGACCGATTGGGCCATTCCAAACAGCAGAATCTGTTTATGATCCTGCTGGTCGCTAATGTCGGCGGCTTTTTGCTCATCATGGTCGCGGGCTGGTACTTTGCGGGGCGATTCTTACGCCCCCTGGCCAGCATGGTCAATATGGTCAGGGGTGTACAACCAATTTCGGATGCGCACCTAAACCTGCGGCTAAACGAAGGCAACCAGACGGATGAAATTGCCCAACTGGCAATTACCTTCAATCAGTTACTGGCCCAGCTACGGGCCACCTTCGAGAACCAGCGGCAGTTTGTCTCCCATGCGTCCCACGAACTGCGCACACCTTTGACAACGGTGCTGGGAACGCTGGAAACTTCCCATCAGTACGATACCGATCCGGCTGACTTCCGGATCAGTATGGAGGTGGCCATGCGGGAATTAACCAAATTGGCTGGCTTGACCAACAGCTTACTGAATCTAGCCAAAATGGGCGACGGTTCTCTATCGATGACCCCTGTCCGGCTAGAAGAATGCGTCATGGCTGCGGTTAGTCAGGTAAAACGAAAACGAACCGGCTGTAGCCTTGTACTTCAGTTTGGCGAGATGCCCGACGATGACTTTTTCATGGTCATGGGTAACGAAATCCTGCTCACAACGGCCATCCAGAACGTTATTGACAATGCCTGCAAATATTCCCGACAGGTGGTGCAGGTGGATTTATTTACCCAGCCAGCTGATGGAATACACCTGATCATCATTACCGATCAGGGCGTTGGCATTCCGCCCGACGATCTTCCCCATGTATTCGAACCCTTATACCGGGGTAAAAATGCGGGGCAGGCCGAGGGATTTGGGGTAGGGCTGGCAATCACCCAGCAGGTCATTCAGCGGCACCGGGGTAAAATTAGCCTGGCCTCAACGCCAACCACCGGCACGATGGTTCGGGTCGAACTGCCCATTCTGGATGCTAACACAAGTACGGCTGCTTAATGGGGCGGGGCGATCCGTTACGTCCTGAGTCTAATTCGATCCACCATCGATCGATTCTAATGAATTCTAATCTCCTCCTAAGACAGCGCTAATCCCACAGCTTCATCTTTGTCCCAGGCTTAAACGGCGATCGGGTTATGAAGCGGACTGCCTCCATTAATTTCTTAGCTATCATTCTGACTATCGGCCTTCTGGCTTCGCTGGGCGTAAATATCTACCAGTTATACAGTCATGGTGTTCGTGGGTCGTCTGACTCGGAGGCAGTGGACCAGGCGACTGAAGCGGCTCAACTGCTTAAGCAACTGTCGACCTGTGATCAGGAAAATACCCGGAAAGATAGCGTCATCGCTGTCCTCAGGAATAGTTCAGCCAGCCCTGCATACTCCACCTTGTCCACCCGCCAGGGACCTTGATCGGAGGATTCAATCTCCTGTTGACAGAAAGCTTACCTGGTTTACGCTGATTCTTAGCTATATGAAAATCCTATTGTCTAGTCGATTTCTTTTGGGTCTGCTGCTTATCAGCACCGGCATAGTATCGGCCCAATCCGTACCGGCCGATTCGATCCTGACGCTTGCCAGAGCCCTTGATCTGGCGGTACAGAATTACCCATCCATTAAAAATAAACTCACCGAAACCGAAGCGACAAAAGCAGATTTGGCTGCGCGAAGAGCCAGTTTCCTGCCCGTTGCCTCGTTTCAGGCCCAGGCATTATATGCCACGTCCAACAACGTCCGGGGTGCTGCCTTTCCCAATGAAGGATCGACCAACTCGGTTTCCAGCGGGATTAAAGCCAATGGCCCTACGGCGGACGCGGTCTGGGGCAGTCTGAGTTCCCTGAACGTCAATTGGAAAGCCATCACGTTTGGTCGTAATAAAGCGGAATTAGCCCTGTCTAAGTCGTCTATCCAGCGCGCGAATGCTGACTACCGGCAGGAGCTGTTTGTTCACCAGGTACGCGTGGCCGATACCTATCTGATGGCGCTCATTGTCGACCAGACAGTTAAGGTCCAAGCCGCTAATCTCGCCCGGATCGAGTCTTTTCGGACCGTCATGCAGGCCAATACCCGCTCGGGCAGACGGCCTGGGGTCGATAGTGTATTGGCCGACGCGGAACAGGCCAAAGCCCGGTTACTGCTGATCGAGAGTCGTCGGATGGCCCAGCAGCAACGGGTGCAATTGGGTGAGTTTATGGGTTTTCCCGGTTCGGCGTTCCAACTCGATACCAATACCTTTCAGGTTTCCATCCCCCCCGATTTTCAGTTTTCAGCCGATAATCTGGCTAATCATCCCGTACTGGCTTTTTATCGACGGCAGATTGATTTCAGCCAGGCCCGGGCAGAAGCGATCCGAAAATCCTATTTACCCGCTATCTCGCTGAATGGGTCGTTCTGGGCGCGGGGATCGGGCATTAGTGACAACACCACGCCTGAAGGCAATTTCATCTATAACTCATCCCTGGGGGCGGGTTTGCCCTTTCGGGTAGCCAACTATTTTGTGGGGGTAAGTACGTTTTGGCGGTTCAGTGATGTGTTCCGGACCCGGCAGGAAACCAAAGCCCAGGTCTTGCGAACGCAGGGCGATCAGTACCAGTACGATCAGGAAGTGCTGCGCATCCGGGCTCAGCAGCAAATGGCCGACCTCCAGATTCAGAACGCCTATGAAGCCGCTCAGCAGGCCCCCGTCCAATTGGGTGCTGCGCGGGCCGCGTATGAACAGGCGCAGGCGCGCTACACGGCAGGTCTCTCGAACGTGTACGAATTCACCCAGGCGTTTATCCTGCTGAACCGGGCCGAGATTGACCAGTTCGTCACGACCAATAATGTCTGGCGGGCGCTACTGCTCAAGTCGGCTGCGGCAGGCGACTTAACCGATTTTATCAAACTGACCACGAAATAACCCCGCTTCAGATGAATCAACTCATCGCTTCTGCCCTCACCCGACCCGTCACAATTGTGGTACTGGTGCTGGGAATGCTCGTGTTCTCGGTCATGGCCGTGCTGAACATTCCCGTCGATATTTTCCCCAAACTCAACGCCCCAACCATCTACATCGCCCAGTCCTACGGCGGCATGATGCCTTCCCAGATGGAAGGGTTCATTGCCACCCGCTACCAGAATCAGATGCTGTACGTATCGGGCGTGAAAGACGTAGACGTCAAAAACGTGCAGGGACTGACGCTGGTGAAATGTTCCTTTTACGAAAATACGAACATGGCTCAGGCTGCCGGGGAGGTCGCCAATCAGGTGAGCCGGGTATTATCCTACCTGCCGCCCGGTTCCCAGCCGCCGGTAGTCGTGCGCTTTGATGCCTCCACTCTGCCCGTGGGTCAGCTGGTGTTCAATTCCAAGACCCGGTCCTTGTCGGAGATTCAGGATCTGGCGTCGACTAAAATCAGGCCTCTGCTGGCTAAGATTCCGGGCGCTTCGTCTCCACCGCCCTTTGGCGGCAACGAACGAACGGTGGTGATCAGAGTCGATCCAGCCAAGATGCAATCCTACGCCCTGACGCCCGACCAGATTGTGCAATCGGTAGTCAAGGCCAATCAGATTTCTCCCGCTGGCGTGGTGCGGATGAAAGACTACGCCTACATGACTCCATCGAACTCGGTCATTAATTCCGTTAGTGAATTTGCACAAATCCCCCTGAAAATGGGCATGGGGCCAACCGTCCTGCTGGGTGATGTGGCCACCGTCAATGACGCGGCTGACCAAACAGTGGGCTACGCCCTGGTGAATGGCAAACGGGCGGTATACATTCCAGTGACCAAAACGGGGGATGCCTCCACGATGGCCGTCGTTAAGGCCCTGAAAGCAAAACTGGCCGAGATGCAGAGTTTGCTGCCCGACGATGTCCAGCTCAGCTACGAGTTCGATCAGTCGGTATATGTGTCCAATGCGGTGAGTGGACTGATGAGCGAGGGCATCATCGGAGCCGTCCTGACGGGACTAACCGTCCTGCTATTTTTACGAGACTGGCGCAGTTCCCTGATTGTGGTCCTGACGATTCCGGTGGCTATTCTGGCATCTGTGATGCTGCTCAATGCTGCCGGTCAGACCATCAACATCATGACCCTCTCGGGATTAGCGCTGGCCATTGGTATTCTGGTCGATGAAGCGACGGTGACCATCGAAAATATTCACCAGCACCTGGAAATGGGCAAATCCAAAGCGCGGGCGATTTACGATGCCTGTCTGGAAATTGCCTTCCCGGAGTTTTTGATTCTGATCTGTATCCTGGCCGTATTTGCGCCTTCCTTTTTGATGAGTGGTGTACCCAAAGCCATGTTTTTACCGCTCTCGCTCTCCATTGGATTTGCGATGATCGTGGCCTTTTTTCTGGCCCTGACGCTGGTGCCGGTGCTTTCGAACTGGTGGATGAAATCGCATCACAAAGGGGAACACGAAGCGGCTGTTGAGGTACTGGATAAGCAGGAATTAGCCGAGGTTGAGCTCCATGAAAGTTTTGAGAAGAATCGCAAAAATGAACTGAAAGGGTTTGAAAAATTCAAAGCCCGGTACGTGTCACTGGTCGCATTACTGCTACGGCATCGAACGGTGGTAATTAGCTGTTACGTCCTGATCACCTTTGGATTAGCGGGTCTATTGTTTATGCATATCGGTCAGGACATGCTGCCCAAAAGTAACGCCAAACAATTTCAGGTGCGGGTCATTGCCCCCCAGGGGATGCGTATTGAGCGAACCGAAGAACGGGTCCAGCGGGTGCTGGGTATCATTGAGCAATTAGTCGGAAAAGAAAATGTAGAGATTTCCTCCGCCTTTGTTGGTATGACCCCTTCCAGTTACGGGACCAGTAATTTGTATGTATTTAACGCCGGTCCTCACGAAGCAACCGTGCAGGTGGCCCTGAATGAAGGCTATACCGGCAACATGGATGTGCTTCGAGATAAGCTTCGGGCCGAGGTTAAGAAACAACTGCCGGGCGTAGGCATTTCCTACGAACCCATTGAGCTGACCGATAAAATCATGAGCCAGGGCGCATCGACGCCGATTGAAATTCAGGTCGGAGGCAAAAGCCTGGAAGATGGCCAGGCCTATGCCAAGCGGTTGCTGGATGGGTTGAAATCCATTCCGTACCTGCGTGATATCCGCATTAAACAGCCCCTGAATTATCCCACGCTGGATATTCAATTCGACCGGATTAAAGCGGCTCAGTTCGGTCTGACCGCTGATGATATATCAAAGAGCCTGGTAGCCGCCACCTCATCGAGTCGGTTCACGGCCAAAAATCTTTGGCTGGATCGAAAAACGGGCTACGCCTATCAGGTGCAGGTTCAATTGCCCGAATACGAAATGAGCTCCCCCGAAGACATGGAAAATATCCCTCTGGTGAAAGGTCAGCTTCGCCCAACGCTGGGCGACGTAGCAACGATCCGCAGAACGACGGTACCGGGAGAATATGACCGCAGTGGTCCCCGGCGGCTAGTGACCGTGTCGGCCAATATTTTCAATAAGGACCTGGGTACAGCCACTCGCGATGTACAACAAGTCATTGATGGATTGGGAGCCCCGCCAAAGGGTACCGTGGTCGAGTTGCTGGGGATGGCCCAACTGCTGCGCGAAACGCTGGGTAGTTTACAAACCGGTCTGGGCTTGGCCATTGTCGTGATTTTCCTGGTCTTAATGGCCAATTTCCAGTCATTCGGTGTCGCTTTCGTAGTGCTCTCGACTATTCCGGCGGTACTGGCCGGGTCACTGGGTTTGCTAACGCTGACCGGCAGCACACTCAATCTACAATCATATATGGGCATAATCATGTCAGTAGGAGTATCGGTGGCCAATGCGATCTTACTAATTACCAATGCTGAACAGTTGCGATTGGTCTATAATGATTCGACGAAGGCCGCCATAACAGCCGGAGGCATGCGTCTACGACCTATCATGATGACCTCGATGGCCATGATTGCCGGGATGATTCCAATGGCCTCGGGGCTGGGTGAAGCGGGGGACCAATCGGCTCCGCTGGGTCGGGCGGTGATTGGGGGCTTGTTTTTCTCGGCTTTTGCGGCCTTACTGATTCTGCCCGTCATTTTTGCCAGTGTCCAGGGCAAAGCCTCCGTCAAATCATCCTCGTTGAATCCTAATGATGAAGAAAGTGAATTTTATGACGGCGTTGACCCGCTGAAAAAACAACTCTTAACCACGCACCCCAACTAATCTGCCCACTACCTGACGCTTGGCCCGGTTATCAATACCGGTCTCCGATACCCGGAACACCGAACGTCAGGCCGGGCACCAATCGTCTCTACTTCTATGAAAAACCTACTGTATTATAGTGTGTTGCTACTGGTAATGGCCTTGCTGCTACCGGCCTGCTCGTCGGATGAGAACACCAAAAAAATGACTGGCGAGCAGGCGGAAGCCGTCAGTCAGGCGGCTTATCAAACTGTACTCGTATCGGTAGAATCCGTCGCGAAGCAACTAGCCTTACCGGGTGAATTTATCCCTTATTACGATGTGGCGCTGTACGCCAAGGTGAACGGTTTTATCAAAAGCATGCCCGTTGATGTGGGCGCTAAAGTGAATCGGGGACAGGTGCTGGCCACCATGGAAGCGCCCGAGCTGGAATCGGATTTAAGCCGGACGCTGTCAGATCTAACAGCCGCCAAAGGCCGACTCAACATCAGCAAAAGCAACTACCGGCGACTAGTGCAGGCGTCCAAAACAGCCGGAGCTGTGGCGCCCCAGGAGTTAGATCAGTCACAGGCGGTGGTGATGGGCGACAGTGCCAATCTGACCAGCCAACAACAACGGGTTGCAGCAGCCAGGCAAATGAAACAATACCTGATGCTCACCGCTCCCTTCGACGGGGTGGTTACTGAACGCATTCTTAGTCCGGGGGCGCTGGTGGGTCCAACCCAGAAAGATGCCCAGCCCATGCTGAAACTCAAAGAAATCGGTCGGCTACGTTTGCAGGTAACAGTGCCGGAGGTCTATGCTGGCCAGATTCGGCAGGATGCACCGGTCACCTACTCGGTAAATGCTTTTCCAGGTAAGGTGTTTACCGGCAAGATTAACCGGATTTCTTACAATGTCGAACGCAGTGTCCGGGCTGAGCTAATTGAGATCGAAGTGAAGAATCCAGGTCTGCAACTCATGCCCGGAATGTACGCCACGGTGGGCTTTCCGGTCCAGCGGCAAAGCAAAAGCCTGTATGTACCAAAATCAGCGGTGGTCGTTTCGATGGAAGGGAGCTACGTCATTACGGTGGTTAAGGGTAAAACGCACTGGGTGACGGTACAAACCGGAAATGAAACTGCCGGACAAACCGAAGTGATCGGTAATCTCAAACCCACCGATCAGGTCCTGGTGAAAGGGTCCGACGATATTCGGGATAACGTGGCCATCAAAACGATCAGGGCAACGTCCACTGTCGGCACAAGGGAGGTTTCCGCTCGGTAGCGAGGGTATTGGGTGAGAATAGACCGTAACGTCATTCACATACTGAGCTTCTGGACGGCCTGGCAAGTTGCTAAGCTCTCAGTTGAAAAACCGACTTTCTATTTCTAACATACAGTACCGACTTATTTTACATTACAAACAAGAATAACACGATGAAAACGATACTCTTTCTGGCCATTGGCGTTTCCTTGAGCATTCCCGATTTAGTTCATGCTCAGGCAGCGAACCCGGCTTCATTTAATGGAGCCACGACCACAAAGTATCATAATCAGGAGGTTTATCAGCTGAACAGCGATGAAGAGGCAAAAATCAAAGCAACCCTGAAAAATATTCAGAATTGTTTAGATGATCCACGGTTAAAAGGGAATCTGGAAGTCGAGTTAGTTGTGCAAGGAGCAGGCATTGCTGGCTTCCAAAAGGACAAATCGTATGAAGAACTGATCAAAAACTTGCAAAATCAGGGCGTTATTCTGGCCATGTGTGAGAACACCATGCGCGAACGAAAGGTGAGTAAAGACGATCTTTCCTCCTTTGTCAGCTACGTGCCTAATGGGAATGGGGAATTGGTTATTCGCCAGCAGCAAGGTTGGGCGTTTATGCATCCCTAATCAACCAGTCAGCCGTAGTATTTGGTTAGGTAGGCTAGGATAGGCTTTTCTGTATCGCCTAAATCCCACAACTTCTGGGTACGCTGCATCCAGCGAATCCGCTTAATCCATTTTTCCTGGTCAAAATGGCTTTGCAAAATCAGTTTGCTGGAATGGCAGGCCGTACATTTTTTTGGGAACGTAATGACGGACTTCACCGGAATCGATTCGATGATTTTAAAGTTACTATCCGGCGGATCAACGCAAAGAACGACCGGATGAATCGGTACCCGGTAGCTCTTGCCCGTCATTTTAGCTCCGTCGTGAACTTTGTTTCGGATGGCAATTGTATGCAGCCATTTGCCAGACACCGACGCTGGCCAGCTGCCAATCACCAACCGTAGGGGGTGGCCATGCACCAGCTCCCGTTCATGGCCCAGGCGACCAGCGTTTCGTCTTCGAGCGCTTTTTTGATGGGCACGCCCCGGGAGATTACAGGTTGGTTTGGATCTCCGCTCAGGTGCAGGTCCTGCCCGTAATAACCGATGTAAACCGCCGTGTCGGTAATGCCGACGTCGGCTAGAATATCCTTCAATCGAACGCCGGTCCACTCGGCGCAACTTACTCCGCCCTCGGTCCACTGATTTTCCACCGTTTCGGGAAAGAAGCCTGCCCGTCCGTTTCCCCCGCATTCAACCACCAGTTGATAGGTGTAGGGTTTGAATTTGGTTTTCAACTCACTCAGGGAATAGGTTTTCGGAGCTTTCACCGATTCACCGTTGATGGTCAGCTTCCAGTTCGCTACATCGATGGTAGCGGGAATCTGCCCATTGTTGCGAATGAACATCTTGTCGGCGGGGGGTTACCGCATCGTCGAGCAGGTAGGCAGGTGTTTCTACGTTCCAGGGTTTGTCGTTGAGAATGACCAAATCCTTATTTTTGGCGGTCATTGGATCGGTAGGTTCCGCTCCAGCGTACCGGTCAAACGCCAATGGCAGGTAATGTTTGGGAAGTCGGTCGGCAAAGACGATGTTCGTGCCCAGCAGGGCGGTTAGCGTTGTTAGGGAACCGGCCGCCGGTTAAACAGACTCGAAGTGTCGTTGTTCATAGGTTTAGAAGCGTACGCAAGGCTAATTTGTTTGTTGAGTTACATCCTTGTTTTATGCGTCAAGCGCCAGGTCAGTAGGGTCTGGATAGAGTACCCAGACCGACGAGAAAGAGTCCGACAAAGCCCAGCGATGTTTGTAAGCCTTCAGGCCGCATGATTAAGGTGAAAGCAAAGCCTCCTATGATCAAAACGCAGAAAAAATGGGGAAGGAGTCGTTTGAGTGGACCTTGACATCTCGCGTATGAATTGAACTTACGCCCGATCTTCAGATCGCCAAATAGTTCGATCCAGCATAAATTATTAATTTCTACTAACTAGAAACTGGGTGGTGAAGTTTCTGGGTTGTATCCATTCAGTTAGACTGATCATCACATGAAAATCACCAAATACATCCACTCCTGCCTATTACTGGAAAAAAGACGGACAGCAGCTCCTGTTCGATCCTGGCAAATTTTCCTTTATCGAGGGGTTGGTAAAACCCGAAACCTTTCGACATGTAGCGCAGGTGATCATTACCCACGACCATCCCGATCATTTGGACGTCGATATCCTCAAACAGATTGTAAACCTGAGTGGAGCCCAGGTACTTTCGACGCAGGAAGTGGCCGATAAACTCCACCCACTGGCTATTCCCGTGCGGGTTATTGAGGAAGGAACCTTTCAACTCGGTACGTTTTCCCTGCAAGCGATTAGCGTTCAGCATGAGCCCGTTTTGGATGATCACCTGCCCAGGATGTTTGCCTTTGTAATTAACGATCAGGTGATCAATCCCGCGGACTCGTTCTCCCCTTCTCTGCTGAATTATAAGGGGATCGAGTTGCTGGTGCTGCCCGTCATGGCTCCGTTTCTGACCGAGCTCATGGTGGCAGATTTTGCCAAACAGATACAACCTAAACAGATCCTGCCCGTCCATGATGGCTATGCCAAATCGTTCTTTCTCAAGCAACGCTATGAAACCTACGGGCCCTATTTTGAGAAACTGGGCATTCAGTTTCATTACCTGACCGAACCAGGACAGGCCATTATACTATAGGTACTTAAAACCGCAGTGGTGATAAGCAAACGGTCGATTACTGCGGCAGTTTCTCCTGGAAGTAGCCATACAGCCACGTACCTGCGATAGCACTCAGCAGTGTAACGGCCACAATGCCATACCCACTGCCAATCTGAGCGAATAAGGGTCCTGGACAAGCACCGGTAATGGCCCAGCCCAAGCCAAAAATAAGGCCGCCATAGATCTGGCCTTTGTGAAATGCCTTAGGCGCAATATAGACTGGCTCACCAGTTATCGTTTTGATACCGAATCGCTTAATGAGTTGTACGGATAGGAGCCCTACCACAACGGCACTGCCGATAACCCCGTACATGTGAAACGAATCAAGTCGGAACATTTCCTGAATTCGGAACCAGGAAATGATTTCGGCTTTGACAAAGACAATGCCAAACAGCAGACCGACAATCAGGTACTTTAGGTTGACAAGCCCACGTTCGGGTTTAGTTTTTGCCAGTGGCATTTCGTGGAGAGAAGCCGGGCCAGTCGATGAACGCGGCTTTAGGGGAAGGGATTGATTCAAGAGGAAAGATGGTTTAGTTGACCCAGGCGAAAATAAACGGCAGCAAGAGGTGCGTCATCACAAAGCCACCCACCATAAAACAAATCGTCGCCACCAATGATGGCCATTGCAGGTTGGAGAGGCCCATAATGGCATGCCCTGATGTACAACCTCCGGCCCACCGGGTTCCGAAGCCCACCATCAGCCCGCCAACGACGCTGAAGAACAAACCTTTGAGCGTAAACAGATTCGACAGGGCGAACAGGTCGGCGGGCATCAGCCCTGAAAAATCCCGAATCCCCAGGGCCTGTAAAGCCGCTACGGTCGGCGGTGCTATGCTTATCGAAGCAGGGTTGGCCAAAAAGCGGGTGGCGACAAAACCTCCCAGTAGCACACCCGCCACAAAAAACAGATTCCACGCTTCCTTCTTCCAGTCATAGTGAAAAAAGGAAATGTTAGCGGGCAGGCAGGCTGCACAGATGTGCCGAAGCGACGATGAGATACCGAATGACTTATTGCCAATCAGTAGCAGCGTTGGAACGGTAAGGCCGATAAGCGGCCCAGCTACGTACCAGGGCCAGGGCTGACGGATTGTATTCAGAAATTCCATAAGGTACTAGATTGGCTGTAAGCTACTTGGTAAATTCCGTTTAAAACTACAAAACAGAAAATTTTGGGTTGTACCAAACGGGGTTTGGTGATCTTCAGTCACGCAATGTAGCTTCGTAAAGCCCGCCTTTAGTTGCCCTTCCAGCTCCGGTTCTGAGTATTGTTTTACGGCTAATCCGCTGCACCGGTCCGGCCCATTCTCGGAAAAAGTACCCATAGTCATGAATCCGGTAACGGCCTGCCGGGCTGTCTGGAGATAGGTCGCAATCTGGTCCGTCGAAGTCAGAAAATGAAACGTGGCCCGGTCGTGCCAAATGGCATAGGTAGCCGTTGGCCGGAAAGTCAGCACATCACTCACGACCCATTTGACCCGGTTTGCCTGCTTGCCGATTCGTTGTTGCGCTTTGGTAAGGGCGTGGGCCGAAATGTCGAGTACGGTAATCTGCTCGTAGCCCTCGGCGAGTAGACAATCAACCAGGGTACTATCGCCACCGCCGATGTCGATAATGGGGGCCGTTTTGGGTAACTGGAAACTGCGAATGAACACAAGCGATGTCTGGGGAATAGCCTGCGTCCAGCTTACCTGATCGGGTTGTTTGGTCCGGTAAACGGTTTCCCAGTGCTGATGATTTTCGGTCATGAAATTGATAGGTTACCGCTGGGTAGCGGGACAGACGAAATTAGTTATGTTGAAACGCGCGGTCTGCTGCATAGCGGCAAAACCACCGGCAATATCGATCAGGTTATCGAAGCCACGGGCTTTCAGAATCGAAAGGGCCATCATGGAGCGGTATCCTCCTGCGCAGTGCACATATACCGAACCTTCTTTTGGGATTTCCGCCATCCTGTCATTCAACGTATCGAGTGGTAGATTGATTGCTCCGTCGAGGTGAGTAGCGGCAAACTCGCCCGGCTTGCGAACATCCACTAGTGTCAGCTCATTCAGCGCCAAACGAGTGGCCAGTTCATCGGCCGAAATAGACGGAATGTGGTCAACGTCAAGACCTACATTGATCCAGGCGTTTATTCCTCCGTCCAGGTAGCCAATAACCTGATCGTAGCCCACACGGGCCAGTCTAACCAGCGATTCAGCCTCTTTACCTGGTTCCGCGATGAGCAAAATTGGCTGCCTCACGTCCGGGATGAGTGCACCCACCCAGGGAGCAAACTGCCCATTCAAGCCAATATTAATGGCGTTGGGCACAAACTCGGTAGCGAAGAGCTGAGCATCGCGGGTATCCAGCATGAGCGCACCTGTCTGGTTGGCTGCCGCGTCAAAGGCCTGTGGACTAAGTGGCTGCGCTCCCCGTTTCAACACACTGTCAATCTGTTCGTAGCCTTCCCGGTTCATGCGGACGTTTTCAGGAAAATAGGCTGGAGGTTTGGCTAGTCCGTCGGTAACTTCCTGAATAAATTCCAGCCGGCTCATGTCGGCCCGGAGCGCATAATTGACCCGTTTCTGATTGCCCAGCGTATCGCTGGTTTCTTTACTCATGCTCTTGCCACAAGCGGAGCCCGCTCCGTGAGCCGGATAAATAACTACGCTATCTGGTAAGGGCATAATCTGGGTTCTAAGCGAATCGAAGAGCATGCCGGCTAAATCCGGCGTGGTCAATGTAGCACCCTGCGCCAGGTCGGGTCGACCAACATCGCCAATAAACAAGGTATCGCCACTAAAAAGCGCGATGGGCAGCCGGGCAACATCCAGGAGCAGATAACAGCTCGATTCAATCGTATGGCCCGGCGTGTGCAGTACACGAATCGTTAGCGCACCCAGATGAAACTCTTCTTCTGCGCGGGCACTATACGATTCGAAGCCAGTCTGT
This sequence comes from Spirosoma flavum, assembly GCF_042686045.1. Taxonomy (NCBI): domain Bacteria; kingdom Pseudomonadati; phylum Bacteroidota; class Cytophagia; order Cytophagales; family Cytophagaceae; genus Spirosoma; species Spirosoma flavum. The sequence goes on along the minus strand of NZ_JBHUOM010000002.1, from coordinate 715,595 downwards.
GCGTTGGGGCCATAGATGATTGGTGCGCCTGTCTGCCGGGCTAAGTCAAGATGACCCGACACAAAATCAGCGTGCAGGTGCGTCTCAAATACATACGTTATCGTTGCTCCATCACTTCGGGCTTTCTCCATATACGAAGCCACCTCCCGTAAGGGATCAATGACAGCGGCTTCACCGTTGCTTTCGATGTAGTAGGTTCCCTGCGATAAGCAACCGGTATAAATCTGCTCGATTTTCATAAAACGATTGGGTTGACATGCGTTCTGAAGATTGAATCAAACGTAAGAAGAGGATCTCCGCGGTTCTGTGATACTTGTCACATAGACCTCAAAATCACCTAAAAAAGCAATTCTTTCGTCAGAATGAATACGCCCATGCCCAGGACAAACCACCCGAAGGCTTTCCGCAAGTGCTGCCCGGCGATATAGCGGGCTAACTGACTACCCAGAAAAATACCTCCCACGGAAAGTGCCGTAAATACGCTCAGAAAGCCCCAATCGATTACCTGATCGGCCAGACTACTGGTAAACCCAATGAGTGAATTGAACGCTATAATCAGCAGCGAACTACCAATGGCTGTTTTCATGGGTAACCGGGCGAAGAGAACCAGCGTCGGGATAATCAGGAATCCCCCACCCGCCCCAACGATACCGGTCACCAGGCCAACTAGCCCGCCCTCCAGGGCAATGACAGGAAAATTAGTTGCCTTATCCTCCCGCCCAGTAAATGAGACGGCTTCGTTCTCCCGAATCATCGAATAGGCTGCGGCCAGCATAATCAGCGCAAACAGAACCATCAGCGCGACTGGTTTAGCCAGCACAAAGCCGGTCCAAAGCGTAAGTTGAGCGGGGATGTGAGGCAGCATAAACTGACGGGCAAGGATGACCGTAACCAGGGAAGGGAGCGCAAAGGCAATAGCCGCCGAGTAATTAATCAGCCCCTGTTTCATATAATTGATTGACCCCACCAGGGAGGTAGTACCGACAATGAACAGGGAATAGGCCGTTGATAAGATGGGATTAATGTGGAGCAGGTATACCAGAACGGGTAGTGTCAGTATACTACCACCACCCCCTAGTAAGCCCAGGCTAATACCGATCAGAATGGACGAAGAGAAACCAGCTATTTGCAGAGTGGTCATAAACGCTACTTTTTTAACGAAAGTAGCGGGCCCTCTTTTGGCCTTCCGTGACAAATGTTACAGGAGCTACTAATTCCCCTATAGTATGGCAATTTTATTGCGCATTAATTTTATATGGGCTGCTTTCTCTAACTGTTTTAGCAAGCGGGAAATCACTTCTCGTGAGGTAGCCAGTTCCTGGGCGATTTCTTGATGGGTAATTGAAATGACGGTACAGTGGCAGCTTTGGGTCTTTTTACGCAGATAAGCCAGTAACCGTTCGTCGAGTTTATGAAACGCTACCTGATCGATTGTCGCCAGCAGATCGTTAAATCGCTTCTGATACGTATGAAATACAAACTGTTTCCAAGTTGAATAGCGGCACATCCACTCATCGACTTTTTCCATGGGGATGGCAATTATCTCGGTTTCTTCTTCGACCAGGGCCGTGATTTCACTTTTCTTTTGGCCCAGACAGCCGGTAAGCGACATGGCGCAGGAATCTAAACCGCCCAGATAATACAGGAGGGCTTCCCGACCCAGCTCATCCGGTCGCATGATCTTGACCGAACCACGAATAATAATGGGTACGGACCGAATGTATTCGCCTGGTCGAATTAAATAAGCGCCCGCGGGTACCCGCTTATAGAGTCCTGCCTGCGCCATTTCAGTCAATAACGCTAGTTCGAACATACCAGCAAATGTTTCCTGCAAATAAGTGGTTGTCAATGTCATCGAATAGTCCTTGTATTGATAGGCTGATAGCGTAACAGCCAACACAACCGGCAAGTTGCTGAGTCAGAAAACTTGAGTCAACAGCCTTTCCAGGTATTTATGATTCAGCATGTTAAAGCATCTTTCTGTCAACGTATCAAACGAAGTACGTCTTAACCTGTTTTGGCCAGTGTGACACGAGCATGGGAACCCGTCGGCGATAGTGCCTGTAGAGTTCACTGAATTCCTCGATGAGTTTCCGCTCCTCGAAATAAATTCCAATGCGTATGTAAAGGCTGGCGGCCAATAGAAAAATAAGGTTGGCCCAAGTGGGTTGATATAAAAAAATGCTAAACAGAGCCAGAATAATCCCCAGATACAAAGGATGTCGTACATAGCCCAGAATACCACGTTGGCGAAATCCACCCCTGATATCACTTTTTTTGACTCGGGCCATCCAATGAATTCGCTCAAATCGTAACTCGATAAGGCAATCACACCAATGGCCAGTCCTGCCCCTAGAATCGTCACACCAATCAATACGGCCCCATGCCAGTTGCTGAGGAAATCAATCTGGTGATGGAACTCGAAAAATGACTTGTCCGGGAAAATGTTGACCATAAACAGTCAACGGAAGTAGACGGTAGCGAAAGTAGTTGCGGTTGAGACGGCGCAGTTCCGTCATAGAGATACCTAGGGTTTCTTCCAGTTCGGAGGCTTGGACCCGTTCGGCGCGCTAGGCTTCGACCACCCTCCAACGGAATAGGTATCGAGTTTTCTTTTTCTTATAGCCTAATAGATCGTTAAGATAGGGATTCATACTGGATTCTGACTAAAGTTTCCAGTAGCATACGGTCGCTTAAATAGGGCGTTTCAGTACACGGATGAGACGGCTTCACCCTACGCTCCTATCTAGCTTTGTTCTTATTGCTTTGACGCGGCTGGTAGAGTTGCGTACGGGCATGGCGACCTGTCGTTTTGACGTCTATGATGGGGGCGGGGTAGTCAACGCCAATATGAAAATGGATAGCGTCCTGTTCTTCCACGGGTATCGTCCAGGGTTCGTGGATGTAAGCCGTGGAGCAAACGGCCAGTTCGGGTATCCACTGTTTAATGAATACACCTTCCGGATCATGCTCTTTTGATTGCTTGACTGGATTGTAGATCCGAACCGGCTGTCGATCACTGGCCAGAATACCCGACTGAAGCTGAAGTTGGGCGTAGTGAATACCGGGCTCAAAATCCGTAAACTGGCGGGCCAGATGCCAGCCGCCCTCCTGCCAGTGTTGGAACAGATGGTGGGTCAGAAACGAAGTGAGCAACGCCCGCATCCGAAAGTTGAGGTAGCCCGTTTGCCGGAGACAACGCATACAGGCATCGATCAGCGGGTACCCCGTCTGCCCGTCCTGCCACGCGATTAGTTGGTCGATATTAACTTGCTTTTCGATCCGGTCAAAATCAGGATTTTTGTTCACAAACTCAATCCGCTCGTTGCGCTCGAAGAGTTCAGTGAAATAGCTTTGTAAGCGTAACCGATTGATAAACAGAGTCGACCCATGAATCTGACCGGTTGCCTTGGGCTCGGGCTGTTGGAGCGCGTAGACATAGTGTTGGTACACCTGCCGGGCGCTCAGACAACCCCAGGCCAGGTAAGGCGACAGGCGGCTGCACCCCCTGCGGCTTTCCAGCGGTTTGGAAATCGAGTCTTCATAAAGCCGGATCCGCTCGTCCAGAAAGCTCGTCAAATAGCGGTGTCCGTTGCGTTCCCCACCTGGCTGAAACAAAGGGTTCGCTACCTGCCAGTTAGCCGGCAGATCGGGGCCCCGCTCGGCGGCAAACCAGTCAGCCGGTACGTGGGCTGGTTTCCATTGGGTCAGGTCAGGCTGGTGCTGTGCTGCCTGCATGGTATGAAGCCAGACACTCTGCCAACCGGCGCTGCTTTTCAGCCCGCGCCGGACCCCGTTGCGCTGAAACTCTGACCACGTAATGCTCTGCTCACGACAAAAGCGGGCAACCGCTTTGTCCCGGTCATACGTAACCTTGAGGCCTGTTTCCTGATGGGAATAAATGGTGTGGATGGTGTACTGGGTCTGTAGAGCCGTCAGCACATCTACCACTTCCCGTTGAAAAACCGAGATGGCAGGTGCGTTGGTGTCGGGCGCAGGGAGACCTGTTTCTGACACCAACGCTACTTGTTTATTGAGGTCGACCAGCGATTCGTGAACGAACCGCCAATGCCGCTCATTGTAATTTGGATCGGCCATCACCGATGGCTCGAAGCAATAGAGTAACAGTAACCTCCGATTGGCAAGCCCTCGTCCGGCTTCGATAGCCGCCTGTAGGGGCGCATGATCGTGCAGGCGCAAATCACGCTTGAACCAGACAATGTCGATACCGGGGCGTTTATCCATTCTGGGTGAGTTTCGCTAAGTCGTGAAGGCCGCTATAGTCTGCCATCCATATTATTTCAGATTCCGGTTGACAAAGTCGAGGAAGGGCTTGGCTGCTTCGAACGACTTGACAATTTCGCTCACCAGTTCGGGCTGCGACAGGGTTTCGTCCTTCAGCCAGCGCCGGGCAACGAAATCGGTCAACTTTAAGTAGCCTGTAGCCGGATTGTCTTCGGCGTAGCCCTTCGGTGGCCGCTTTAAACTAAATTCCTCCGTTTTTTGCAGGTCGTTGAAAAGCGATTTAAAGTCCTGTTTGTGCAGAATCCCCTGAAATTCCTTCCAGTTGTGATCGATCTCTTCCCGCACCTTCCTGACCGCTTCTGTGGGCGCGCCAACCAGCCCGCCCCCCATGAATATATTCCCCGGCTCATAATTCAGGTAATAGCTGGCGGCAATAGCCTGTTTACCTACTGGATTTAGACCAAGCCGAAACGTAGTATGATAAGGCGGTTTGTTTTTCGTGAACCGCATATCCCGGTGAATCCTAAGCATGGCTTTTTTGGGCTCGTAGTGGGCAATCGACTCATCGAACTTAGCCGTTTCCTGAATGACGGATTCAGTCAGTTGCTCGAACTCCTGACGGGCAGCATCGTACTCGTCCCGGTGGTCCTCGAACCAGCCTTTATCGTTGTTCTTCGCCAGCTTTTTCAAGAAAGGCAGCATGGATGATTGGGCCATTGGTAGTCAATTAATGGGTTAATAAATTGTATCAGGGATGCGTGTTTTGCCTGAGTGGTGTAGTAGTCACAGAGATCGGTCAGGGGGCATTCTCCGCAATGCGGTTTTCGGGCTATGCACACCTTCCCACCGTGCTGAATCAACCATTCGTGCGCGTGTCGCCGAAACTCCAGGGGCGTAATTCTAGTCAACTCATCGGCGGTAGCTTCGGCCGTGGTCGTGCTGACCATGCCTAATCGGTTGACAACCCGAAACACGTGCGTATCGACGGCGATAGTAGGCTGCTCAAACACGAAGTTCAACATAATGTCGGCGCACTTGCGGCCAATACCACTCAGGCCCATCAGCTCCTCCTGGGTGTGGGGAATCTGCCCGTGGTATTTATCGATGATCTGCCCGGCCATCGTTTTCAGGGTTTTGGCCTTGCGGTTGTAATGCGCCACCGACCTGATACGCTCGACCAGTTCCTGCTCATCGATATCGCGGAGTTGTTCAAACGTGTGCACCGTCTTATAAAGGGCCAGTGCCGCCTTAATGGTGCGTTTGGAGGGCGTCATGGTTGAAAGTGCGACCGACACCAGACTTTTAAAAGGCGTGTCTGATATCCCACTCGTCGTCCATTCATCGTCGGTCTGATCGAAGGGGGTGTAGTGCTGGCTTAGTAGCCGATAAATTTCAGTCACTTGCCGGGTATCCATAGCTATTTATCGCTTGCGTGCGGGGTAATAAGGGGGTCATTGACGTACTTGACAGGAACGCCGATAAAAGCGGGCTGACCAGTCAAAACACCCGCCTACCGACGGCCTTAAAGGGCGATTCCGCAGGAGAGTGTTCAGCTAGATCGACGCTGTCGACTTTCTACGATGTCAACGCCTGGGGTAAATGGTCGAGTTGGCAATCGCGTTGTAACGGTCAATGAGTTGCTGCTGCTCGTCGGTCATCTTGCTAAATTCGGCGACCTGTTCTTCGATACCCAGTAACTGGGCCAGCGTTCCGCTTTTTTTGAAGGCAGTAACAAAATAATTGGCGGCTACCGTGCCGCCCGACAGCAGAGCAATATCGGTCGAAGCAGGATCAACGGCGGCTTCCAGCATCAGTTTTGTTCCCCGGTTAATGCCATCCATGATTTCGTCGTGCGCACTGTCGACGGGGGCACCCGCGTCTTTCAGATAATCTGCCAGCGTATTGCCGTGGCGGTCCATCGTTTCTTTCACCTGACTGGCGAATTGCTTCCGATCAGAATCCGTACTTTTCTGCTGCATCGTTTGAGCCGCTTCACTCCCCTGCTGACAGGCGGAATGTACGGCCTGGAACCCGGCGATGTGCCATTTTTCAACTGCTTGCTTCGACATGACTCTATTGCCTGTTGAATAAATCACAATGTGTGGCCTGATTGTACATATATAACACGATGACGTTTTGTATTATTTTGTCAGTATGTTGTAATTTTGCAAAATTATCTTACTTTCGTTGTTTGCCAGCCAGCACCTTCCGGCCGGGTAAGCTTCATTGATCAGCAACCAGTATGGCTTTGTCAACTCACAAGGAAACCGATTTACGCAACCTTATTCTGGAACGAGCGACCAAGCTTTTTCAGCTTTTCGGCTATCACAAACTGGTGATGGAAGACATTGCTCGGGCGGTAGGCAAGAGCCGCAGTACGTTGTATCTGTATTATAAAGACAAAGACGCCATTTTTGGGGCTATTGTCGAGCGGGAAATAAAGGCTTACCTAGCTGAACTGACAGCCGAGTTGCAACAGCACCATTCCGCTGTTGAGCGACTGCGGGCTTACTTCCGGATCAAATTCAACTTTCGTTACGCTAAAGCGACGGAATACCTAATTATGAATCAGGAGATGGCTCAGCAACCGGAGATGGTTAACCGAATGCGGATCTACACGGACCCTCCTGAAACCGAGTACCTGATGGGTATCATCCGTTACGGCATTGCGACGGATGAGTTTGTTGCCTTACCTGATGAACAGATACGACTGATTACAACTATGATGATCAGCGCACTCCATAATATTGCTAATGATGTACTGGTTAATGTCGAAACAGCCAACTTATCCTCCGTGCAGACTCTCTTACAACTGCTTTTTGTGGACGGTATCTTAAGCCGTTGATTAACGCTTAATTTGGCCTTGTTCTGTGAATAATGCCCTGGATTGTTTACAGCAATTACTTAGCATCGAATCAAGTCTAGTCTAGTACTACTATTTTACAAAACTGGTCTTTAGTGCAAAACGGGGCCAAAATGAAAATAGTCCCGTAAAGTGCTGACTTTGAGATACGGTAAAGAAAACGGTCATTTACTTTACTATCGAATTCGCAAGCTATACACAGCCAATTTTTTCCTATTTTAAGGCAAGTAACTCGGGCAAACAATCAAAGTAAGCTTAGCTGCTTTAAGTATTGGGTTTTCTGACACCCTATTTTCATTTTGGCCCCGTTTTGCACTAAATACCAAAACTCCAAGTATCAGATGAAAGTCGCAGTATAACGCTCCCACTTGAGACGACGGGAATTTCATGCATCTGCTTCTTGAATGGGCATTCAAACAGACGCTGATATACGTTGGTATAGTGAGAAAGTAAGGGAGAACCCGTCTTCACAAGGACAAGCATGGCTATTGATACTTAAATACTTACTGGCCCGTTTTACTCACATATAGGCAACTAGTAACTTGCTAATATAGGTACTGTCAGCCATAGGAGTCAGTTCATGATTTGCCTCATTTTTAAGGCAAGAACTGGCTTGTGGTGATTTGAAAGCTCTCGTATGAAACACTGGCTGTGTATCCTGTTTTGTGGTAGTATGTTGCTCTCTTCGGCATGCAACAAGCAACCAGCTGCCCCTCAAACCCGCCCCTTCTATCTGGGTATAACCCCCTGGCCAGCTGATTTTACGACCCCGGAAGTGGAGGCCGCTTACCGCTTTGTTGATGAGCATTGCGATATAATATCGCATCATTTCGACGAAGGAATTCCGTATGAGGAAGCCTATACCAACAGCAACTGGCCAACAGCGCTGCTGGCCGACCTGCAAACCCGCAAAAGCAAAACCCCAGCTGGAAAAAAAATACTGCTCAGTTCATCGGTGCTGGCCTTAACCCGCAACCAGAAGGCTCCTTACTCCCGATACGCCACAACCCTGACCACTACGACGAAAAATCAATGGGAAGCGCTGCCCTTTAATGATGCCCGGGTGGTAACGGCCTATGTTAATTTTATGAAGCTGCTGATTGATACATTACAGCCCGACTTCATTAATTATGCCGTCGAGAGTAATGTTGAGAGTTGGAATCTCACTACGTTTGATCAGTACAAAGAGTTCGTTAGTCAGGTCTACCAGCAATTGAAAAGAGCGTATCCCACCACGCCCATCCTGCTCAGTTTTATGGTCAACGAGACGCTGCAATCGCTAAATTTTGCTCGTCAACTCGTACCTTATACCGATTACTTAGCGCTGAGTGCGTATCCCTACACCAACGTCAGCTCGTCGGCTGGTGGCACCACTGATCCGGCCTTATTTCCAGCGACGTATTTTAGCCGTTTCCTTGACTTGGCTCCTGGTAAGCCACTCTGTTTCGCTGAGACGGGTTATATAGCCCAGTCCCTGTCAATACCTGCTTTTGGGCTGACCAAACTTGGCACAGATGCCTGGCAGGATGCTTACCTGCAACTGATCTGTGGGCTGGTCAACGAGCGAAAGGGGAAATTCATTATTTGGTTTTGCCACAAAGATTATAATGCGGGTCTTAGCCAGTTAAAGCAGGCTGGTGTCTACCAGGATCTGTTTGCCTTATGGGCCGACACGGGTTTGGTCGATGAAGACAATGTTCCGCGTCCCGCTTATCAAACGTGGCTAATGTGGATGAGCCGGGCCGTAACCGAGTAAATACGTTAGGGATGCCACAACCAGGCCCATTTATCATCCTGGAGCGCTCATCCTTGCGATCCGTTACTAGATAAGTGTACGAAGTTGTGTTGCCCTTAAGGCGTATGCTTTATAACTGAGCCGTAACGGTGGAGCATTGGACACCTATTAAAAATGACCGTCTAATAAAACCCTACTATCTGAGACGAATTAATCATTTGCACTGCATTCAGTTAGGGGCGTTCATGGGGATGATTCTTTACAGGTAATAGCCGCGCTTACTCTCCCACTCGCCACTCCGATTTGTGGCCAAGCCTTGTCCTGTTTCCGGTTGCACAAAGTCTGCGATGCGCCTTTATGGAAAGAAGCTGGCAAAACCAAGTATAAAGCCAAGCAGTTGACCAGTGAGAGTTGAGCACTCCTCCTTCCATTTAGCCGTTCGTACCGTTTGTATTCAGACCAAGCACAGAACTGATTACATTGATACTCCATCAATAAGCTGACAACTCCATGCGAACATCTCTACTTGGTTCGAGCTTTAGACGTTTAGTCAAGCCTGATTATCAGCATTGGGAAGGCGTGCCCAAAATCAACATTTACTTTCTACGATTCCTGTATACGTTGATGTTCGTTTTTTTGGGTAAAGACGCTTGGACGTACATCTTCACCAACACGGAGGTCTGGGAGCCAAGAAATGCGATGGCCTGGTCGGTCTGGGCTTCCTTCTCCCTGCTGGCGCTGCTTGGCATCTTCCATCCCCTTAAAATGCTGCCTATCTTACTGTTGGAAATCAGCTACAAAGTGATTTGGTTGCTGATAGTGGCTTACCCCTTATGGCAGGCGGATAAGTTAGCTGGGTCCCCGGCGGAGGGGATGACCGTGGTGTTTCTGCCGGTATTTCTGCCCATTTTGTTTGTGCCTTGGCGCTACGTGTGGAGAACCTATGTTTTAGGCGCTAAACCGACTATTGGCGTGCAATCTCAATCCCTATTGTAGGCTGAATGGCTGCTGTCGAGCGAAGGTTTAGCGGCACTTAGCTTGGCAAAGGAAAAAAAAGGTTGATTAATAAATGAAATTGCTTAATCTCAGATTACGCTCCTGAAAATGAACTGGCATAGGCGTTTTATAATCAGTTGTGCCGTACCTTTTTGTAGACGGGCTTAAGGATTAATTAACGATAGCTATCTTCTTCCCTAAATCCGAAGGGAAATAAAAATTCATCCCCGTTTGAGCCTGTAAATCAATCAGACTGTTGGCTGTTTCAACGCTAATCATCCCAATTTCTTCTCGCAACTGATTTACGTTCTCCAACTCTTGGCGGGTCAGAGAACTGATCAAATGGCCAAAATGCTTTTCTTGCCCACCACTTGTGGAAGCTATATACCAGTCATCAATTCGCACAAATTCCTCGGGGGTTATTTCACCTGACCTGATTGCCCTCAACAGCTTGGGTCTGATAGCTGGATACAAGCTATCGGTCAAGTTATAAGCCCTACTAATCGAATTATGGTGACTCAGGATAACCGACGTCCAATACCTATTATGGATTAGCCTTTCTCCAGGATAGCCATAGGCATTGATAAGCCGGCTAAGTTCGGCGAGTTGCTTCTCGCTATGAGGAGCAAACTTCTTTTCGGCATACCGCTCCTGTCGTTTAGAACCGAACGTAAATAGCGCTAAGAGTGCCTTTCGCTGGTCCTTGTTAAACAGTCGTTTGACTATACTCCGCAGTTCACGGTTGCCGCTCTTTTGATAAACGGATCGGAGTGAATCACGCTGTTTTTCAACCATCTCCCATTCGGGATTGCGTTGCAGCTTTTTAAGAAATTTAGCTTTCTTAGCCTCTTTCAACTTCCATCCGGCAGCCATTGCCTTTTTCAAGTAGATGAACGCGTCTTCTTGTTTTCCAAGCTGTAGCGCCAATTGTGTGGCTACTTTATAGTCTTTCAGGAACACAAAACGATACGAGTTGAACACTTGTTGGTACAGATCTAGCGCTCCCTGGTAGTCTTGCTGAGCAATCCGTTTATGGGCCTGAGCGATACTCCGATGATAGGCACTATAATTTTCTTCACTTGATACGGGCTGTCTTTTATCAGAAAGCGTCTGGGGAAAGACAGTTGAATTGACAGCTAAACAAAATACAAAGATATAGTTCATGGCATACCTGTTTATCATAGAGACATCATCATGAACGAATCGGTTGGAACCCGTTACGTTTATTTAACAATTGAGATTCAATCCTGAACACGACTTCGCTGGACATCTACTCATACTAAAAGCAGATTTGTAACAGCTGACGTCATTCTCATAAGACGCTCTATTCGTATTACGCGGACTCTTTAAAAATAAGTGATGGATTTTGGGGGCCGTCGTGGGGCCAGACCGCTGGTGCGGTCGGCAATTTTTAGATGAGCAGTGATTCGTTCAAGTTGTTTCGGATAGGGAATTTATGAAACTCCTCAAAAAACTTGGGCAAGGTTAGGCTTGCTACACAAAGGATCATACCGATTCGTAGAACTACCCAATGGGAGTGGTTGGAGGGGACAAAAGTAAGGTTTCAGTGGTAGCTTTGTCTAGTAATTCACTCAAATGGATACGTCAAAGGTAGTTCCGCCCAAGTGGACCTGATCAACGTTTCTATAGTTTTGGGGTGTTGATAAACGTTTAGACAGTTTTGATATGAAAAATCTGCTCATGCTCCTCGCCCTTGGCTGTTTTTCGGCCACTGCCCAGCCCAAACCATTCCAGAAAGCCTTTAAAGAAGACTTCACTAAGCCCACTTCCCCCTATTTCAGCTACGGATCGACGGGGCAAAAAATCGCCTTCAAATATGCGCAGGGTGTCACTTCATCAACCGAGCCTAAAAGCCATGTTCTTTCCTTCAAGATTAATCCCAACGAAGCACCCGGGGCCGGGAAGGGACCCGAAATTATCTCGACCAAGTTCACGCATTTCGGCACGTATTCGGCGCGAATTAAGGTACCCACCGTGATTACTATACAGCCTAATGTAGGGGCCGTGGTGGGATATTTCACCTATCACCTCGATAGTATTCCCGGCCTGAGCGAGATTGACATCGAGTGGCTCATTGCCGACCCCACTATTATCTACCTCGGCACCTGGACAGGGCATACCGGCGCCTTGCAGCGGGTTGGCCGGACGATCAATCTGGCCAAAGGCATTATTTACACCACAGAGCAGAAGATTAACTACGATGGCACCCCCACCCCCCTGACGGGCGTGCAGAACCAGCCCGAAACGCTGCCCTCTCTGCCCGGCTACGATGCCTCCTCGCAGTTTTACACTTACGGATTCGACTGGTATCCCGACCGCCTGCGCTGGTGGATGATTCACCCCACCACGGGTGCCAAAATCGTGCTCTGGGATTACCAGGGGTCATCGTTGGGTATTCCCCAGAATGCCTCGCGGTACCGGATGAATTTCTGGCATACCAACAATTGGGCGGTTGAAACGAATCCGCTGTCGACGGAAGCGCCTAAAAACCCCTATCAATTAGAAGTTGACTGGATGGCGTATAAACCGCTCAACCGCCTTTGATGGTTGCAATGAACCGGCAGGTAAGGCCGTAAGCTGGCAACTGACACTGCACCTATAGAACAAGTATTTTTAGGGTGTATACTGGTAAATTTTGACCGATCTGCTTAGACTTGAGTGGTTTTATGTTTACGCTCGAGGCATGAAATTAATTACCCTAGCAACTCTTTTGCGCATCCTGTTGATAGCCGGTAGTGAGGTGTGCCGCTAAACCGGACTCCTCACATCACTTTCAGACTGAGGAATACATTAAAGCAAGTGGAATGGCCTACACGCTGTTTCAGAACATCCTGTACATGGATGCCATTCCGCAGTTTGTGGGTGAAGACGCCGTTTTTGAGCGCGGTATTCACCTACCGGACGCGCAAGGCCGCGTTGCCCTTGCCCTATGAAGCGAGATGGGTGAAGCCATAGCGAGTGCCCTGGCTAGTACTTGTGAGGGCAACCTAACGTATCAGTTAACCGGCAGTAAGTCGTATTCGTTTTATGATTTAGCAACTTCCCTCACAGCCCTTTCTGGCAAGCTCGTGACCTACACGCTAGTGGAGCCAGCCACTTTTGCAGACCAACTAATGGGGCGAGGTTTGTCTGAGATAATGGCCCAGCGAATCACCGGGTTTATAACCGATATTGCCAATGGTCAGGAAGACATCATAAGCCCGGATCTAGAAAAGTTGCTTGGTCGAAAGAAAGCCGACTGCACTTAACGAAGGGTTAACCTTGTTGTGTAACCTGTAACACGCGTCGCCTGTCTGGAAAAAGTCAGGACTTAAGCCCGTCGAATTATGCCAAACGAGTCGCTGCACCGAATCGATACCCTATCCGCCTATCATCAGTTTGCTGGTCTTCCCAAACCAGCCCACCCGCTTATTAGTGTGGTCCGCTTTGAGGACATCAGACCACGCAAGATTGCCAAGCCAAAAAGCATGGTTATTAACTTCTATTCAATTGCTTTGAAACGAAATTTCAACAGCCAGCTGAAATACGGACAACAGCCGTATGATTTCGACGAAGGGGTGATGGTCTTTCTAGCGCCTGGTCAAGTGCTTACCGTTGCGGCCGATGAGCAACACGACCATACGGGTTGGCTGTTGATGATTCACCCTGATTTTTTGTGGCATACTCCCTTGGCTAAAACCATCCGGCAGTACGACTATTTTGACTACGCTATTCACGAGGCCCTGTTTCTGTCTGAAAAAGAAGACGAAATGATTGTGGGCATCATCCAGCAGATTCAGCAGGAATACCAGGCTCCAATCGACAAGTTCAGTCAGGCCATAATTGTTGCTCAACTCGAGGTACTGTTTAACTATGCTGAGCGGTTTTACCAGCGGCAGTTCATCACCCGGAAGATTACCAACCACAACCTGCTTGACCGATTTGAGGCCGCATTAGAAGCTTATTTTGTCAACGGTGAGCTCCTGAAAATTGGGTTGCCAACCGTGGGGTATCTGGCCGAACAACTGAATCTATCCCCAACGTACCTAAGCAGTGTATTGAAGGCGCTGACTGGGCAAAACCCTCAACAGCATATTCATAACAAACTCATCTCAACCGCTAAAGAAATGCTATCGACGACGAATTTGTCGGTCAGTGAGATTGCCTATGAGCTGGGTTTCGGGCATCCCCAGTCGTTCAGTAAGTTATTCAGGAGCAAGACTAATTCCTCCCCGCTGGAATTTCGCCATTCATTCAATTAAAATAGCATTTAGGCGGTATTTCACCGGTCCCTTATCCTACCACCCCTGGAAAGATATTACTGATCTACTTTTGCAACAGCCACTGTCTTTATGTAAAGGGAATAAAAGTATAATCTCTTACTAAGGCACTTGGGTTAGTAGCTGAGAAAAGTACTACTATGAACTACTTAATACTCCTTATTCTCCTACTTAACCTTTGCCCCGCTCCGGCTCAACTCACCCAAGATGATTTAAGTCAAGATCCCGTATTCACGACTGTGCTCGCTCGCCGACTCAAGTACCCTCGGCAAGCGCAGTGGTCGAGTATTTACGTCCGTCTTTTTGCTGAGTTTACGGTGGATCAGAAAGGCCATGTTCAACTGATTTCAATTTTGAATCACAGCAACGAAGGAGTCTATTTCGGACTAGAGCCTACTGTTATCAACGCGCTAAAAAGGTTGCCCCCTCTCAGCTTACACTATAGTGGCCATTACATTTTACCTGTCTCCTTTCAACTCCAAGATTACCAGCGGAAGAATAATTTGTTAGTTCCTAAAGACTCTTTGTATTTAACTGACCTAGCTGGTCGTGTGATTTTGAAGGAGATTAAAGTAGTGGGTAGTACCATTAATAGCCAGCGACGAGTTGGCTCAGCCGTTCGACTGGACGTTAATCAATGAGCGATTTTCCATCAAGTAGAGCATCTGATTTTTGTCGTATAATTGACCTAGCTGTTGCAAAAGTCAATAATGAGTAAAGTAGCGACTTGAACCAGTAATTTGCAAGGTGAAATTGGTTCCAGTCGGGCACCCTTACCAGAGTAGATCACCCTTCTCCAGAGTTTTGCAACAGCCACACCACTTATATAACAAGATTTAGTGATCACTAACCAATATGAAAGCTTGGACGGCACTTATACAACACATTAAGTAAGCACAGACCAACTACAAAATTTATGGTTAGAGGAATTGTCATTTTTATGATGACTGTCGTCACAGTTATTGCAACTCACCATATAATGGTCTTAGTTCATGAGTGGTCTCATAGTATGGTTGGCTGGTTGTTGGGCTATAAGGCACAACCATTCGATATTATTTATGGCGATTGGACTCTTTTTTACGCTGAAGAAGACATTAATTACGAACCAATATTTCGATTCTACCCTTGGAAAGCGTCTTTGATTGCAGTGGCAGCTTTAGTAACGAATGTCTTGTTGTATTTACTTTCACAAGTAGGATTACGTAAATTAGCTACCCAACGAAGACCGCTTTCAACCCAAGCCTTATTCTGGTTTGCCGTTTTTAATCTAGCCGAATTATACAGTTACATGCCGTTGAGAGCCTTTTCGTCTAACGGAGACGTCGGCCATTTTGAAACTGGTTTGAGCATTCCAGCTTGGGTTGGCTTCGTATTGGGTACCCCATTGGTTGCTTGGCAATTGGTCATATTGCTAACCAAAAGTTTGCCTATCACTTATAACTCATTGGAACTCACAAGTACAGGATCAAAGATTGCTTACAGTTACCTAACTACTTCAATTGTATTTGGTCTTTATGGTAGTGCTCCAATCTTCTATTACAGCTTGCTAGCCCCTCAAGCTAGGTGGTCGTTGTTTTCAGCAATAGTTTGGAGTTTTGTACTTTTTCTATTAACCCGTGATATACTTAAGAAGCGACCAACTACTTTTAATTCACTAACATAAGGTTAATTATACAACGAGTATGGGAAATGTACAAATATCTAACCCTCAGTTAGTTTGTACATTTCCCATACTCGTTGTATAACAAAAGTGGCTGTTGCAAAACTGTAGCCAGCACTCAACTAAATATCCTTACCAATGCTAGAATGGCTAGACTGAGTAAGGCCAAAATGGCGCGCCACCAACCGAAAAATATATTGAAAGGAAAGAAAGATGGAAAGAATTTTTTCTTGCTCATAGTCCTACCAAGTAAGATTTATGCGAATATAAGGCCTTCTTTTTAGTAAGAAAAACCTTGTGAAAGTCTGCTGTTCAAGCAGGTAACACTGCTCTGGCTATCCTAGATTAGATCCGCTGTCTTTTGCAACAGCCACTGCCATTATATTAATCCAGACCCGTCAAATACGAATTAAGGCGGTTCACCGAATACGTTTCCATATTTCATTCCAAGGATTGTCAATACCCTTTAGATACATACTATTGCCTTTTATCTGGATTGAAAACTTAGCTATCGTATCAATGTAGCGAGCCGTATTGGGATTGGCATACTCCACTCGTTCGCTATAGATACTATCGGTTAACGTGTACGTACCGCCATGATGAACGGTCGTTACATGGCTGACTGAGTCTGCTTGGGTAAGGCTCCAATGGCGATCCACAATGAGTTTAAGCCGATTCCCTGCTGAAACCTTACTGGTTGATTTGTCCACTAAGGCCCAAACGCCTATAATGTCTTTTGACAGGCTCGACCGAGGACGAACGGTTTTGGATTGGCTTAACACAGGTGTTGTCAAAACACAAAGCACTAGACCCGTAAATAATAGTTTTTTCATCAGGATGGGCAACAGGTAGATAAACTGATTCAGGATGGTAGTTCACGTTAAAACAGTAGTTTCTGAATTGCCTCGGCTACTTTCCCCGAGGAGGGGCGATCAGCGTTCGCCTGAACGATCCGGCCCTGTTGGTCGATGAGCAGGTAGCGGGGAATACCACTCAGCAGATAAGGTTTCCACAAAGAACCAGCCTGTTCAGTAGAGACTTGGTTTATATGAACGCCCTCAAATTGAGGATCCTCTTGCAACAGTTTTTTCCAGGCGGCCTGATTCTGATCGATCGACACATATAAAAATACGACGGCTGAATCGGCTGAAAATTGCTGTTGCAATTGCTTCGCCTGTGGAAATTCAGCCCGGCAGGGGCCACACCAGGTAGCCCACACATCGACATAAACGACTTTCCCTTTTAACGAACTCAGCGCCAGCGTATCCCCCATTGGTGTCACACCGTAGAAATCCGGTGCCGGTTGACCCGGTGCCAGCGTTGACCACTTATGATAGAGTTGAGCCAGGGTAGGAAAATAGACCGAGTGGGGGAAACTGGTTTTATAGCGGGCAAAAAGAACGTCCGTTTCCGGGGAAATCCCCACGAGCGTTAACCAAGCATGGACGTTCTTAGCCCTCAAATACTCTTTCTCGGCAGGCGTGAAGGTACCGGTTTGAATATACTGATCCACGAGCAATGACTTTTGCTCACTAGACATCTGTTGAAGACCCAATAGATTCGGTAATGTGTAGCTGACATATACATTCATCACCATCGCATATTCAGCCATTTTAGTCTGGATAAAATGGGGGCTAAAGGGGAGAGGTGGCCCAGCCACGTTCAGCGGATCAGCGGGTTGGTTTGGTTGTGGATGAGTCATTGCGTAATTCTGCTGCATAAACGCTAAATTGGCCTGGTTGCGGCCAGATAGCACTTCTTTTAGCGAGTCGGCTAAGGTAAGCTTCGCTAAAAACGTTTGATCGAGTTGCGCATAAAGTCCCTTGGTTGCTTTCAGATGGGTCACAAACTCAGCCGCCGATAACTCAAAATAGAATTTACCGGCTGACTGCTCAACTCGCATCCGAATGGCATTGGCTTTTGTCAGATACGTATTGGCGGATGCACTGTGCCCCTCAAATCGAACCGATGGCTGGCGACTAAGAGTGTCAAGATAAAGCTGCAAATCATACCCCGGTTCAAGGAAGAGGGGTATAAAAACACCATCAATCTCCAGGGACGCAAACTGAGATTGCGGAATGATGACACCCAGAATGGTCTGGTTAGTCGCTCGGTGCAGGACATGACCAATTGACATAGACTCCATCGAAATCATGTCGACCGAGGTTAGATTAATTTTCGACGCGGTCAGAAACGATCGATGGAGGGTTATTTTCAGGGTGTCAGCTCCTTGACAACTAGTCAAACTAAACCCAAAAAAAAAGAAAAGCGGATAGGTAAAGTATCTCAGTGTAGTCATGATGAATTGGTTAGTGAGAATGGAGTCCTCGAAAGAAAGCGTCATTCCCATTGAGTTCCGTACCGCTGATTTGTTTACCGGTCGAGTGAAGATTGATCTAATTGGTCAAGGGCCGCTTGATAAGGTTGGCTGGCTAAGCCTCGTTTTTTAGCTTCCGTCAGGGCCTTTTTCTGAATCAGGATAGCTTGCCCTACCTGATCCGTTTTGGCTAATAAACCCGCATATGTGCTTAAAAAATCAGGGTGTGGGGTTAAGTCAACAGCCCTTTTGGACCAATTGATGGCTTCGAGTAAATCATCCCGATTTGTCGCATAGGTTAAATACATGCGTGCCATATCACTTAAATCAAGCGAGATATAATAGGCTTGCGTATCGGTCCGATCGGTTAGATAATGCGCATATTGCTGCTTTCGGATTGAATCAGGTAAGGGCGCTATCTCCGATAAGTAGCGGGAGAAATTCAGCGAATCTACTTTTCGAGACGACTCGTCAGGTAGCGTTAAGAGGTACGTTAAATAGGGTCTGATCGCCAATTTATACGGCGAAAATTTGGCTGTCCGTTTATAAAAATTGATCGTTTCGTTGCGAATTATTTGGGTTTCTCGTTCAGGGGTAATCCTTTCCAGTAACTTGGTAAATTGACGCTTTCGGTGAAGAATAATCCGAAATAAATCATCATTTTTTCGCTCGATGGCCTCCTGTAGATCATAGCCTAGTGCTGTTGAAAAGCTAGCGATGAGCTGACTGTTTCGGTCTAAATCAATGGGTTGCTTTCCCTGGCTCCGCAAATAGGTTTGTAACAAATCATACGTTTGAGAATGGGACGTCGATAGCATCTGGGTCATTAAGGTTAGGTTGGGTGGAGCATACACGCGATCACAGGGAAGCGTCGCGGCATAGGCGTCAATAACATCGGCCCCATTAAGGTCTACTTTGCGCAAGGCCTGTAAATAGGCATATAGAAAGGAAGCCTGTCGATTACTCTGTTTGTAGCGGGCGGCAAATTGCGTTAAAGAGAGTCCCGGCTGACGCACCTGTAGAGCGGCATCGAGTTGACTCAATAACGTAGTGATCGTAGTATAGCCTACCGTTTTCTGTCGCAGGGTACCATCCTGATTTAGAAATACCAATGTCGGATAGGCTGTTACATGATACTTTCTGGCGATGGATTCCCCTTCTCCTTTTTCGGCATCAATTTTATAAGCAATAAAATGGTCATTTATCTTTCGAACAATGGATGGCGTACTGAACGCTTCTTTCTCCATTTTTTTGCAGGGAACACACCAGCTGGTTGATACATTAATAAAAACAGGCCTATTTCTCAGATTGGCCTGCGTCAAAATCTGACAAAAATTTCCCGAATGAAAGTGAACCTTAGGCTCATCCCCTACTTGAATCAAACTCAGTAGACATGGGATTAGTAGGGCAGGAAACATCGCCATAGAAGAACGCTTTACGGATTGAACATGAAGACCCTATTCTACTTTTCCTAGTTGGAATCAGGATGTTAATAAAAAAACTGTACTTAGCCAACCTATACTAGGGTACGAACTTATTGGCCTAGAACGATAGCGATTAGGTAGGTAATAAGTACATACGAGACAGTTCCTTTCTTTTCGTCGGGCTGTTGTCACGTGTGATACTTCTGGTTGAACACATGCCGGGTACCTTCAGGCTATTAAGAGTAGATACCTAAACGTCTCGTTACTTCACTGGTAGGCTGAAGTGTGGTTCTTTGCTCACAATTGATACACTCAATCTACGGATATTTTCTTACCATAATGAAGGGCTTTCTTCTTCGCTTCCCTACTCGCAGCTAATGAAAATACCGGCCTGTAAAGCGGGTCAAGCACCGCTTTACAGGCCTCTTACACCTATTTTTACGGCAACCTAGTTGAATCAACAAACCTACCCGCGCAGGGTCGTTTACCCATGAAGTACAGAAAAGAAAAAATGAGCAATGAGTTTACCAAACACCTATTCGATTTTAAGGGTAAGCGTACCCCCTTTCATATGGTGGTGCATAACTTTACGGACAGCGACAAGGGGGGGCCTCATTGTCACCCCTTCCGGTTCACGACTCATATTTTGAAAGGCGGCTATACGGAGCGGGTTTATCAACTAACTGAAAAAGGGAATTGGCAGTATGCCGATGTGTTTCGGGCGCCAGGTACAACCCACGTGGTCGAAGCGGACTGCATTCACGAATTAATCCACTTACCCAATGACGAGTGCTGGACGGTGATGATTCCAGAAGAGAAAGTACGGGAACCCAGGTTTTGGCGATTTACCCTGGATGGTGCTTTTTCAAGGGTCTGGAACAAGCGGAAATGGGTTAAACAGGCGTAATACAAGGAATATCATTCGATTCGGGGTTCATCGTGGAGATGTTGGAGGACTAACTAGTGGGCACGTCCGATCCCGGCGGGAACCGCTGGGTCGGCATGCTGATTGCGGGACCGGCGGCCGTAGTAGATTCGAGCCTTGGTTGTTTTACCTCGATAAAAACGAATTGTCCTGTAGCGGGGTAGCTATTTCCAGTAATTACAGTAGTTGCTTTGACCGTATGAATACGTTCGTAATGAAACCTACCTGATTCGTAGCGCTTCGGTCTTTTCGCCCCCAAACGTGAATACCTGTTTGACTACTCTGCCCGAATCATCGTTAATAAAGTCAACCGTGGCCGGGGTGGATTTGAGAAAGAATTTCGTTTTAGTTTCGGGAAATAGCTCCCATTTAAAGAAGCCTTTTATTGTTTGAAAGAGACGGTTGCCTTCTCGGGTAATAGAAAAAATAACCGTAGGAAAGGCTAAGAACTCGGTAGCCTCATAGTCGCCTACGTACGTATCCAGAATGGATTCTTGCACACTGACGGTTAGCTTTGTGGTAGGCTGATAAAATCCCTTCCAGTTATATACCCGGGCAACGCTGTTGACGATTTCGGGTAGGATGTCCCCATTATCGGAGTTGACCATGATAACCACCCCGTTGCCACTATTCAGGCTACCGTAATAAGTCGCTCGAAAGCCAGCATCTGATCCATCGTGAGTAAAGTACCTTTCCGCTCCCTTTTGCTTGATAAACACCCCCAAGGCCGCGGAACTATCTACGTAAGGCGTCAGGCGTAATCGAGTCGTTTGTTGAGACAGCACTTTACTCGATTTACCCTGATAGGCCAATTGCGTTTCGATGATGTAGCGACCCAAATCCGTCGGGGTTGTCCACAGTCCGGCAGCGGCTTGTTCGGGGTAGATATGATACTTCCCCAACACTTCGTTCCCTGTGTTGTCATAACCCGTTGCCAGAAGGGTATTTTGAGCAGGTGGTTGCTTATACGAACTATGAATCATACCCATTGGCTTAAGGACCCGCTCCCACATATACTCCTCATACGGCTGGTGGGTTACATCCATGAGCAACACCTGGGAAATAGTGGTTCCGCCCCCGGAATAATCAAAGATTAAACCCGGTGCAAGGTGCGACCGAACCGCTTTGGTATTGGCGGGTAGTTGTCCATCGAGGATCTGCTTTAGGGTGGGTATAGGGTCGTGGGAAGCGTAGCCGGGAAAACCATGAACCGTCAAACCAGCGGTGTGGCTTAGCAGATGAGCCACACTGATTTTTTTGCCTTTGGCGACTGAGTCATAAGGAAATTGCCAGCTTGTCAGGTATTGGTTTATGTCGGCATACAAGTCAATCCGTTTATCCTGTACTAGCCTCAACACCCCTACGCTATTGAGTGATTTGCTAATGGAACCTGCTTGAAAACGGGTTCCATGCGTGACGGGACGATGGGAGGAAGTATCGGCCCATCCATAGGCTTTAACCCATTCAATCTGGTAATTATGGATAACGGCTATACTTAGTCCCGGCACGTCAAAATACGTCATCCGTTGCTGTAAGTTCCCGTCTTTATCGTCGGGCGTGCGGATATCTCCAGCCAGGTGATTCTCCACTTGGTTGATCTTGGCCAGCACTGTTTTAGAATAGGTCACGGGCTGGGCAAACGTAACGGGATGAACCAGCAGGAAAAAGGCAGTGACCAGTAGCTTGTGCATGGGTATAATGGATGAGTTCCACAAAGCAACAAAAGCGGCGGGTTAAAACGATTGACAAAAGTCAACAAATCACGTTTTGGCTTTTAGGCGACTGAGTGTTTCCGGAGAGATGCCCATGTAATCCGCCACGATTTTAGCTGGAAGCTGTTGAATTAGGGCTGGATTGGCTTGCCGAAAGTAGTCATAGCGGGCTTTGGCATTCATCGTGATTAAGCTTTCAAGCCGTTGAATCGATGCGATATAATCTAATTCGAGTCGAATACGCTCCATTGTTTCCCAACCTGGCACGTGTTGGAAGAGCAGCTGGCGATCGGCATAGCTCAGGGTAAGCACTTCAGCCGCACTCAGGCTCTGGATCGATGCTACCGAGGGTTGGTTTAAAATGAAACTAGGGAGTGCGGTGCCCATTTGCCCCTCCACGATCAGATAACGAGTGGACTCACTGCCATCCTCATTGGTGAGAAATATCCGCAGACACCCTTTACAGACAAAATACAGATGCCTGGCAATGGCTCCTTTCTCGACTAGTAATTCATTGCGTTTGGTCAGGCGTAGGGTAAAGTGATTATTCACTAGTTCTTCCTGTTGATTTGAAAGGCATATCTTGCCCTCCAGATATTTTTTTAACGCTGGGTGCATAGCGAAGAGGGATGACAGTACAAACACTAACAAATTGCTCCATTTCCGATGCAAAGTATCAACTTATCTTATTGATAAAGCTAAAGATCATAGAAGTCTATATGGACACTGGCCTTGGTTCGCTACCTGATCAAATTGGTTTGGCCATGCATCGAGTCTCAACCCCCCTTTCCCATTGGCGCAAATACCCATGGTGCTAGGAACAAGTCTGCTTTATCTTTGTTCGACACTACTCTACTAGCAAACAACTGGACTTGCAACAAAACACTGGACAAATCTCTTAGCCACATTTTGATATTGCCTGTTATAATAGTCGAAAGGGGAAAGATAGCCTAATCCTGAGTGCCTTCGTTGACGCAGGGTGGCCTGTGCCATTGTACCGCACGGGCGACCCCGCAAATCTCTATCTACTCGAAGACTGCCTGTTTAGCCATAGTTTGAGTTTGGAACTCCTGCTGATACGCCAACTCCGACTTGAGGCTTCTAAAAAAACTCTCCGCTACAGCATTATCCCATCGGACCGATTTCTATGATTCAAGCAACAACGGGGGAATAAAAATCTTTATATTTTTCCTTCCGATGGACGCAAGCACATACTCGATGAATCAGCTTATTACAGACGTTGTTAATGACCAACATTTCGTTCTTGCCTTCGGCCGTTTTTCGTGTGTAGTAAGCTTTAAGTTCCTGTAGCTCGCGGATTTTGTTTTAGAGCTCGAATTTACCTTGTTTCTAAGGCCATCTATCCCTTAAAATTTCTTGGAAATTATCGATCGGGCAAAACCAAACAAAAAGGCGGTATGACCGCTGTCAGCAAATTTCCAACCCTTGATCAAACCGGTCAACTAGTAGAATTTCAACCGTTGTTGACCTGTCCTTGGTAGTCAATAGTGTTGCACAATCGGATAATTTCCGGACGGGTCACCGACTATTTTCGTCCAGTAAAAGGTGCGATTCTTTTTAGAAAACAGGTCTCAATTTATTAATAACTGTCAAACATATTCTATAGCATACACCTTGCTGCTGTACTGGGCGTAATAATCCCAAGGGTTGGTGACCCAGTAGCTGACTATCTACTACCGATGGTGTTCATTGACCTCCTGTTTTAGAATCCTCAAAAGAGATGTCAATTTTCTAAGCAACTTTTTCCCCTGACAACCGCTTTGACTACAACCCCGGTGGATTTGGCTAATTCATTTTGTCTATGGCTTTAGACCTTTGTAGCAACTAAACAACGAAAAGCCATGAAAATTATCGTAACCGGTTCATTAGGCAACATCAGTAGACCATTAGCCCAGGAGCTAGTCCAAAAAGGACACACCGTGACGGTGGTCAGCAGCCGTGCCGACAGAAAACAAGAGATCGAAGCCCTTGGCGCTAAGCCAGCCATCGGCTCCTTTGCAATGGGTCATCATATCGGATGAGCAGATGCAAAGTGGCCTGGAGTCGGCGGGGCTGTCATCACTCATCGCCAAGGGTTTGGTGGACATGTATGCCAGCCAGCATAAGGGGAATTTGTCGGCGGACTATGAAAAGCATCGGCCGGTGGTAATGGGCAAGGTAAAAATGACGGATTTTGCCCGCGAATTTGCTACTGCTTATCACCCGCATTAATTACCTTGGACTATGATACATGCAAAACCGCACCGGTTTAACACCATCAGTGACTTTCATCACTTTCGGGGACTAGCCCGGCCCCAGCACCCCCTGATCAGCCTGGTCAATGCCGAAGATGTAAAGCTTTCAGGCAATAGGGTACCCACAGCCATGGTGTTTGATTTTTATTCGATAGCCCTCAAGAAGAACGTTAACGCCAAGCTTAAATACGGGCAAACCACATATGATTTCGATGACGGCGTGCTGACGTTTATGGCGCCGGGCCAGGTCCTTAGCGTAGAGCTGGAAGAAGGTCAGGAACTGACCCAATCGGGATGGCTGTTGTTCATCCATCCCGATTTCCTCTGGGGCACTCCGCTGGCTAAAAAGCTCAAGAGCTACGCGTTCTTTAACTACGCCGTCCATGAAGCCTTGTTCCTCTCGAATAAAGAAGAAGCGATCATCGGAAGCATCATCAATATTATTGATCAGGAATATCGGTCCACGATCGATAAGTTTAGTCAGGAACTCATCGCCAGTCAATTGGATGCCTTACTGACGTACGCCGAGCGCTTTTACGAGCGGCAGTTTATTACCCGAAACATTCAGAGTCATCAGTTGTTAGACCGGTTGGAGGAAATTCTGGCTGCCCAGTTTGATAGTGATCGGTTGATAGAAACCGGTTTGCCGCCTGTGGGTGATCTGGCATCCGCCTTACATATCTCCTCCAATTACTTAAGCAGCTTATTACGCACCCTGACGGGCCTGAATGCTCAGCAGCATATTCACGAACGGTTAATTGAAAAAGCGAAAGAAAAACTTTCGACCACCAATCTATCGGTCAGCGAAGTAGGCTATAGCCTGGGTTTTGAACATCCCCAGTCGTTCAACAAGTTCTTTAAGGCCAAGACCCGACTCTCACCGCTGAAGTTCCGGCAATCATTCAATTAACCCGGCTACAAAGAGACTATTGAACAAGATTAGTAAAAGAAAAGGCATAGGTTTGCCTGCTCCTGTCTTCATGGGATCGGTACAATCATTCGATTCTAGAACAAGTCCACCCAATCACCGTTCGTTTAAACGTCCCATTCAGGCTGAGACTGGTCAGGATGGGAAAGAGGAGTGAAACTGGATTTTTATTCCCTGGCTTCGGCCCGCGGTGGCCGGTGCGGTACCACTCCGATTCCAACTGACTGTACCTAAAGAATCACACTGAGTCAAAAAGCCGAGCCAGCAGAAGCTGGCTCGGCTTTTTGACTCAGTTTAGTGTATCGAACGAATCACCCCACCCGATTTTATCTTTAATAAGTATCAAGCATAATCCGTCGCGTACGGGATATGGCCACTTGGCTACCGTCCTCCTGTACACCGCAAAGTTATTGCGTGCCGGTGTCTGGCTTGTTGACAGATTCCGTAACCTGAATTGACTTTTCGCGTAAGGCGTTAAAAAGGCACGGAAATGAACCTCTTTCGGTAGCTGGATACCTCTGGTAACTCAGGCGCTTAAGTAGATGGTAATGAGGTATTTATTCGCAAGGTATTCTAAAATAGACAGTTACCCAATCGCCAATTTACCTAATCTACACAAGTACTTGTCACAGCTATTACGACGCCCGGCGGAACATACCGGGTGTCTGGCCGGTCCAGCGACGAAACGCCCGAATAAACACGCTCGGCTCGGCGAAACCCAGCAGTAACGCGATGTCTTTGATGCTGAGGATATGGTCGCGCAGGTGGCGTTCAGCCAGCTCACGGCGTACCTCGTCGAGCAGTTGCTGGTAGCTGTAGCCGTCTTGATGCAGTTGCCGTTGGAGGATGCGCGGGCTAAGGCTCAGAGCCTCGGCCACGGCTTCCAGACTGGGTTCGGATTGGACCAACAAGCGCAACAACTCGTGGCGTACGCGGTCGGCAAGAGCGGGTAGCTCGTTTAGGCGAGCCAGCAAGGCAGCGGCATGCGGCTCCAGCAGCGCCAGTAGTTGCGGGTCGGCGGTGGGGATGGGTAGCGCTAACACGGTAGCTGGCAGGCGCAGGGCCGAATAGGGGGTGCCAAACTGCACCGAGGCAGGCGCAAAAACACGAACGTGCTCGCGAGTATCAGCCGGAGCGGGGTAGGCCAGGTGTACCGCTTGGGGGGCGAGGGACTGGCCACTCAGCAGCCGTAACATATGCAGATAAATGGCTAGCTCGGAGTTGAGCACAAAGTGCGGGTACACGATAGTAGGACTGGTTATATCGACGACCAGTTCCACACTGTCTCCCAGATGCCGCAGGCTGATGCGCGTTCCGTTGCAAATGATGTCCTGATAGCGGCACAATTTGTGAATGGCCACACCCAGTGTAGGGCAATGCATAAGTATGTACGCCAGCACGCCGTAGCTGCTGTGGTGGACATGTTGGGCCATGTGCAGGTCGAGGTGCGGGTCGCCGG
This sequence comes from Spirosoma flavum, assembly GCF_042686045.1. Classification (NCBI taxonomy): domain Bacteria; kingdom Pseudomonadati; phylum Bacteroidota; class Cytophagia; order Cytophagales; family Cytophagaceae; genus Spirosoma; species Spirosoma flavum. Next base: position 688,796 of record NZ_JBHUOM010000002.1, on the reverse strand, counting down.
AGGCCTGTACAGCGAGGCTCCACAGGCGTTGCATGGTCGCCATGGGTACCCGACCGTCGGGGTCTTCCAATTGGACAATATCCAAAGCAACTGCCTGGCTCAAAGCCCCGGCATCGGCCCCGCATTGCGTGACGGCATAGAGCAGCCCTTTTACGGAAGCGGAAGAAATGGTAGCGTCGGTAGGCATTTGTTTACATGAATTTGTCTAAGGCCAATAGCATCTGGTAGTTGGTTCGTTGCCTATCAGGCAACCGCTAATTCAGTATTTGGCTTCGTCTGAGCGGCTGCCTCACTCAGGTGGGTGTTGGCAAAACCCGTCGTGTATTTCAATCCGGCTCCTATTATTCTATCCATTGAGGAGTGGCCAAAGAGCAGTATACCCGCCAACGTCAACTCATTGTTTTGTAGCACTAACCCAGCCACGCCAACAGCAATTGCCAATGCTTTGTGGTGGACCAGGTCGTAGCTAAAAGCGCCGACTTTGGCATTTGGCAAGTTGCTCTGCCTCTTTTTGTTTGCCATCGAAGATCAACTGCCGAATTTTGGGCAGGGTAACCAACGCATCCGGGTTATCGTTCCGATTAGGACTGCCCGACCATACAGTGTGTTCATCAAGCTGAATGGTTTCCTTTCCTACGTTTCCATAGACCATTGCGCCCAGTCGACCATTACCAATGGGTAGGGCATTTTCTCAGACGGCATTGGCAGGTTTGTTATACCAAAGTTTTAATGCTGACTTGGTTTGCGAAAAACCGGCCAGAGATTGGGACAGAAAAAAAGGCAGACCAGTAATCTCATAATCGAATTGGCGTATTGTAAGAACCTATACCTTATAGAAGAAGTAAGAGGATCAATTTCTAATCCTCTTACTTCTTTTGCTACATTAAATTCTAATCCTTAATAGCCAGGATTTTGTGGAAAAGCAGGCCCGTCTGTAACCCGGTCGATTTGCGATTGCGGGATCGGTCTGAGCAAATTAAAATCCTGCACGTAGGGAGCCGCTTCCGGGTTCCAGGCTTTCACCCGACGAACCAGCGAACGGGTCCGAACCAGATCATTCCATCGTTGCCATTCGCCGAAGAATTCCCGACTGCGCTCATCCAGGATAAAGTCTACGGTTACGTCAGCAGGCGTGATAGTTATGGCTATTACAGCCGCTGCATTCTGAACGGCTGTGTTGGTTTTTCGGAATGCTGCCCGCTGTCTCACCACATTTATCAGCGCAGCTGCCTTGGTGGCGTCTCCTGCCTTCAGGTAGGCTTCGGCCCCCGTCATGTACACGTCCGAGAAACGGTATAATACAGCCGGACGGGTCGATGGGTCATTGAAGTTAGCGCCCCGACTGGGATCCATAAACTTTTTCAAAGCAGGAAAAATCCCGTTGTTCCACAAGCTGGGTGGAACAACAATTCCTTTAAACGGTCTCGTGCCAACAAACTGTGGGGCACCAGCTACTTCGAAGTCTGGTAACCAAACGGCTGTATCAGCACCCACAACCGTCGTGTAGCCAATACCCCGCATGTTGTTAGCGGTATTGGCCGCATTTGTTACAGCCGTATTGGCGATATAAACGGTGTAGAACGAATTGGCAAACCGAGAGTCGATGTCCCGTTTCACGAAAGCCTGATCCAGGAAATAGCTCCTGCCCGCATTATCGCCCGTCTTCAATTTATCACTGTTCGGGCGCATCCGAACATAGGGACGTCCATAATAAGAATCCCGGATCATACCCGATGTCCCGCTGTTTGTTAAAACACCTGAAGCATTTTTAACGGAGTTGATGCCGCTGTTGTTCGGATAATTCCAGTTAGTAAGCCAGGGAGTGAGGTTCTGAGCGGCCCCACCACCCGCGGCCCCACCCACCGTATAGTAACCATACTTAGGGTCGAGCACGTGGTCGCTGACAAACATCGTTTCTTTTCCATAGTCGTTGGCCGGTACAAAGGCATCGCCATAATCCTGCCATAAATCGAGGCCATACGATGATTTGTTGGCGATGATAGCGTCACAAAGCGTAGCGGCCTGTGTAAAATCAGCGGCCGTATTGTTTAGCCAGCCACGGGTTAGATACGCCTTCGCCAGTAGCAGTTGGGCCACGGGTTTGGTGGCCGCCTTACCCAGGAACGGAGCCGTAGGCTGATTAGGCAAGTCGGCAATGGCATCGGTCAAATCCTTAATGATCTGTTCATACACCTGAGCCACCGGCTGACGCGAATCTGCCTGAGAAGGAACGGTAATAAAGGTCGTATGCAGCGGAACATCGCCAAAGGTCTGCACCAGATAAAAGTACCAGAAGGCCCGTAAAAACTTGGCCTGTGCCAGATACTGTTTGCGGGTAGCATCGGGCAAATCAACCGTTTGTCCGTATTGAAGTACACCGTTCAGGGTGTTGATATCCTGAAAAGCTACGCCCCAAGCCGCACCAAAGTTACTCCCATTCAGGCCATTATACGTGTAAGGTGGCACGCCACCCGAACTGGCTCCCTGCAAAAACTCATCGGTGCCCGCCTGCATCTCCACGGTGAATCCTTCGGTACCCCAATCCGACCGGATATCGTTATAAACACCAGCTATCCCGCCCAGTACACCGGCCGGGCTATTGAAATACGTAGGAACAACTTGTGACTGCGGCTGCTCTACTAATAGTTTTTCACAGCCTGTGCTCAATAAAGAAATCAGACCAATAAGTAACCCAACTTTTATCGTTTTCATGATCGTGTTGACAATTAGAATTTAAGGTTTACGCCAAACGTGAATTGCCGTACGGGTGGGTTGTTCATATTTACGACAATTGCACGGGATGGAGTACCGGCACTACCTGCCCCTGTAGCTACTGTTGCTCCGTTGTCCCCAGCATTACCGGCGTAACCATTTCCCTCAGGGTCAATAGCCAGGTGGGCGCGAACCAACGGCGAATAAAGGATAAGCGGATTGGTGGCGTTGAGATAAACCCGGGCCGAATTCATCCCGATTTTTTTGAGAAACTGACCGGATAAGGTGTAGCCCAGGTTGATGCTTCTGATCTTGACGAACGAGCCATCGTAGTACCCAAGCGTCGATGCGAAATAAGCAACCGAGTTGCCCGCATCCGGTGCCGGGAAGGCATTCGTCGGGTTTGTTTCTGTCCAGTAATCGACTTTTACCTGGTTGACCCGAGCCTGATTGAAGAAGGGGAAACCACCTGCCCCGCCCGACGTTCCGGTGAGGTAAGGTACTACCACCTTCATACCCATACGCGCGAACGTAACAATGGACAAATCGAAGCCTTTATAGCTGAACCGGTTGGTTAAGCCACCTTCCCACTTGGGCTGGAAATTACCCAGAATCTGACGGTCGTTGGGGTCGATTTTACCGTCGCCATTGACGTCTTCAATCCGAATTTGACCCGGATATTGAACCGGTGACGTTTGTTTCGCCAGCGTACCATTTTCTTTATCGGCCGTCTGCCAGATACCAATTTTTTTGTAGTCGTAAATAACGCTCAGCGGTTGTCCGACGAACCAGCCAGCCCCTATGTTGGATTGCTCGGCGGGTGTGGTGAGTTGGGTGATTTTTTCCCGGTTGAAGAAGAAAACAACATCTGCACTCCAGTTAAACCCTTTTGGTTTTCGGATCGCGTCAATGGTCATCGAAACCTCCATCCCTTCGCCTTGTGTTTTCCCCAGGTTTTTTAGGGTAGAACCGGCTCCGTTACTGGCTGGCAGTGGCACGGACAAGAGAATGTCTTTTGTTTGCTGATTATAATAGTCGACGCTACCCGTAATCCGGTTGTTGAGTAAGCCAAAATCAACGCCGATGTCCAGTTGTGCTGTCGACTGCCAACCTAAATTGGTAGCGGGTAAACTGGTGACCGTATACGCCAACTGCTGACCGGCGGTACCCAGACCGAAATTGTAATAACCCGCCGACAAAGCGCCTAAGGTAGAATACGGGCTCACATTTCGGTTGCCCGATATACCAAATCCACCTCTGATCTTCAGCGTATTGACGGCTGCAATGTTCTTCATGAAACTTTCTTCGGCCAGGTTCCAGCCCAGGCCAACGGCCGGATAATTGAAATACTGGTGGCCCGGCGACAGCGTAGATGAGCCATCCCGTCGTAACGTAAGTGTCAGCAGGTACTTATTCGCATAGCTATAGTTTACCCGTCCCATGTAGGATACCAGTCCCTGTTCGGTAAAGTATTGCAAGGTCGGATCGGCCACCGGTGTACCACTGGCCAGCCCGAAGTTGGAACTGCTAATGTAATCGGCAGGCACACCGGTTATGCTGAAATTACTGCCCAATGCATGGTCTTTAACAACCTCAAACAAGCCTGTAAACCCGATTTTGTGCTTTTGAGCGATTGTTTTGTCGTAGTACAACAGGTGCTGCAAATCGCAATTCCAGGTTTCCGCATTGTTGATACTGGCGTTGGATGATGATTGCACTGTAGCCGTGTTCACATACGTCAACGGGCCACCGTAGTTATTGCCCCCGGCCTGGCTGTAGTTTAACCCTGCATTGAACCGATACCGTAGCCCGTCAATAATATTCACCTCGGCATAAATGCTGTTGAAGGTTCGGAGGTTTCTGGATTGGGCCAGTATGGAACTGCTTTTGGTGAGCAGCGTCAAGGGACTAATTGTAGCGGCATCAATCGAACCAATCGCAGGGGTCAGATTCAGGGTTCCATCCGCATTGTAAGGCGAAGCCAGCGGGGTTAGCCGTACTAAACCCGACGGAACGCCACCACCACCGGGCGTATTCGTATAGGTCAACGTATTCAACGTATTCAGCCCGACTTTTACCCGCCGGCCTATCCGCTGGTCGATGGTTGCCCGAATGTTGAACCGGCTAAAGTTTTGATTGGGAATAATGCCCTGTTCCCGGAAATAGCCAACATTCATACCATACGTCGTCGCTTCGGTTCCGCCCTGCAAGCCTAGCTGATGATTGGTGGTATAGCCTTTCCGGTAAATCAAATCCTGCCAGTCCGTAGAAACGCCGGCTGCCAGTGCATCCTTTTCCGCCTGGGTAAGTGGGTAAGATGTAGTGCCTGGGGCAGACCGGTTATAAGTAGTCGCATCTGCTTTAAATTGAGCATATTCGGCCCCGTTGTATACAGGATACTTACCCATGTTGGACGTAACGCTTTGATAACCGTCGTAGCTGATAACGGGCTTGCCGGTTTTCCCCCTCTTTGTTGTTACCAGAAGTACCCCACCAGCTCCCCGCGATCCATAGATGGCCGTGGCCGAAGCGTCTTTTAGGATTTCGATGTTGGCAATGTCGTCGGGGTTAAGGTCATTAAGCCCACTATAGGGTATGCCATCAACTACCACCAACGGACCATCCAGTGCGTCACTCGCTGACCCTCCACCACTGGTCAGCGTGCGGTTTCCTCTGATTCTAATTTGGCCCTGCGAACCCGGTGTAGAGCCATTACTAGTAATGGTAAGGCCGGCCGCCCGGCCTTTTAGCTGATTGACCACATTAGGAGCGGGTACTTCTCTCAGGGTCGTTTCGGTAACTGAAGCTACTGCCCCGGTGATATCCCGTTTATTCTGCGTACCGTATCCAACTACTACTACTTCGTTCAGCGTTTTATCGTCCGTAGTCAGGGTGATATTGAGAACCGTTCTGGTCCCAACCGCCACCTCTTGAGTAGCGTAGCCGATATAAGAAAAGACCAGCACCGCGTTGTCCGGCACGGAAAGCTTATAAGCACCATTAACATCCGTGCTTGTTCCACGTTGGGTAGATTTTATCTGAACGTTTGCGCCTGGTATGCCCTCTCCGTTTTCTGCGGTAACCCGACCTGCGATCTGCACATCCTGCGTTACCATGGTATTCTGTTCGCTGGAGGAGGTTTGCTGAGGCTGGGTAATGGGCGCAAGGTCTCTTTTAATGAGAATCTGCTGACCAACTACTTCGTAACTTAAATTGAGGGGTGTCAGAATATGAGCCAGGACCTCGGAAAGCTGTTCATTTTTAGCCTGATAGTTAATTTTTCGCTTCGATTGAATAATCTCTCGGCTGAATATAAATTGAACGTTTGCTTGTTTTTCAAGTCGTTTGAAAATTACCTCAACATCCTGATTTTGGGCGGAGAGACTAACGCGTCGGTTCAAGAGTTCCTGGGCTTTCCCATCGTGGGCGAAGCTTATACTGGCTAGAGTAAGGGCAAGTAAGAGTTGCAGGCTTGAAATTTTCATAATCCTGATCCAAACATTGCGATTGATAGAAAGGTGATGCATACATTTATGCGTTTTTGTTGTTTTTAGGAATAAAGTGATAAAACATGTGTTCCTTCTCAAATCGAGAAGCTAATGTGTGTATTTGACACATTTAGGGACATTCGAGCGATAGTGTTGGTAGCACTATCGCTTTTCTGTTAAAAAAGAGATAGTTTTTATACCATAGGTAGTAAGTTGGTTAAGGGTTGAAGGCTAATTAATTACAACCGTTACTGTGGATAATTAACTGGTTGTCAGTAATTTCGAAGGTAGATTCAGTGGTTAGACAGATAAGCCGGATTTTCTCTAAAAAAGGCACATCGTTAAGTTGCCCCGTAAAGGTGCAGTTGGCGAGTAGTTGTCGATCATAGCGAATAGGCATATGATAGCTAGACTCCAGTTGGGTAAATATGTCTGATACGGGCGTGAATTCGAACGTAAATTGCTGATTGACAATGGCTGACGAAGTCTCTTTCGATGGAATGATATCTTGCTTAACGACCTTATCGGTTCTGGTTTCAAGACTGAGTTGTTCGTTACTGGTCAGCAAAATCGTTTTGCTAGGAGAATCAACTGGGGTAACCGACACATTACCCGTTTTCACTTTCACATAAGCCGCTGTTTCCTTATCAAAAGAACGTATCTGAAAGCTGGTGCCCAGTACTTTAGTTGTCAAATTGGTCGTGTAAACAAGAAAAGGTTTAGCCGGATTTTTACTTACTTCGAAAAAACCTTCTCCCTGGAGGTACACTTCCCGAAGCGTATGCGTGTTTTGTTTATGAAAACGTAACTGGCTTCCCGATGATAGCAAAACTGAAGAGTTATCTGGCAGCAACACGACTACTGGCTGACCCGTTATATTTCTTACAATCTTCCAGTCAGCAACCACTACAGGCTGCACCACTGGTTTGTTGGATAGCTCTACTGATTTTGAAATGGGATTACCTACTTGCCAATAGACCGCTAAACCAACTACCGCTGCTGCAGCAACCCAACGCCCCCATTGCCAGCTAAAAAGAGGCTTTACGACCGTGTGCACCTCAGCAAGCTGATTTAGTATTTCTTCCGTTTTATCTTTTACCTGTTGGTCAGAGATCGAAATCTGTTTCCCCTGCAGTACTAAAAAAGTGGCGACAGCCTGCTCATAGAGATCTCTCTTTTCGGGATGCTGCGCTAGCCATTCCTGCCAGAATACCTGATCCTCCAGCCGCCGTTCAGTTACCCAGCTCCGAAAAGCGTCGTTTTCTAAAAAATCTTCAACAGTAGAAATATGCTCAAAAGGAAGGTCCATTGGTACTTTTCGGCGATTTTCATTAATAGTATGAAGAATCACTCCAGTGATACCCTTCTTAAAGGAAAATTTTTTCAATAAAAATGCAAAAGCTTAAAAAAACAGGCCCCAGCCACTTGTTACGTAATTTAATCAGCCCTTTCTGCAAAAAGTCAGACGCCGATTGACGATTGACGTTCATGACCTCGGCAATCTAGGGAATCGATAAGTTTTCGTAATAGCATAAATAAAGTGCCTCTCGCTCGCGTGTTGGAAGAGTAACTAATTTAGCCTGAATGTTAATTGTCAAGCTTGTCAATATTTCTTGTTGAATCAATAATGTTTCCGAATCGACGCTCTCGGTTAGTGAGATGTCTCAATCCAATTCGTCAAAAGCCATCCGTTTTTGAGAACGTAAGTGCTGAAAGACGTGATGCCGTAGGGCCTTTAATAAATAGTGTTTGACCGAATCGGTTTCATTGATGTTAGATCGATTTTGCCAGAGTTGTAAGAAAAGTTCCTGTATACAATCCTCAACGACTGCTTCATCTACCATAAATTTTAAGCCATACTGTTTTAATCCGCTATAATAGCGTTCAACCAAACGACATAACGCCTGCTTATCACCTTTACAATTTCCATAACACCTGGTCGTGGAACGTCATGAAGCCTTTGAGTTTGCGTCTAAATTATGCGAAACATCTAATCCGTAAAGAGGCATTTTATTAATTCAATAGTTAAAAATGTGGCAGATGGTGTTCTAATGACATATTTCAATTTTAGGTAGTGTACGTCGTCAAATGAAAGTGGACAAAAGGGGTAAAAATGGGAAGAGACAATTTCCTAAATTGTTTCACCTAAATCACCTTAGTTATGTCCAAATCGGTCAAACCATCCCACTCTAAGCATTCCGCGATCAACTCCTCGACTTCGGCGGAACGAAAACCAGCCCTATCCATCATTAAAGATATCCAGCGGCAAACCCGACGTCAGTATACCGCTGAAGAAAAGATCCGGATTGTCCTGGAAGGTTTACAAGGCGAACAGTCAGTGGCTGAAATCTGTCGGCGAGAAGGGCTCAATACCAACATTTATTATCGCTGGATCGGACTGCCGAAGCAGCAAGGAATTTCTAGAAGTTGGTAAAAAGCGCTTAGCAGGTGATACGACTCGGGAAGCCACCGCGCCCGAAGTACAATCCATCAAGTCAGAAAATGAAGCCCTCAAACAACTGGTGGCTGAGTTGAGCCTAGAAAATAGGGTATTAAAAAAAAGGTGGTCCGCCACCGCGGCTTAAAGCCGACGACTATTCGATACCATCACATGACCCAGTCCGAAAAGATAGAGATCATTACGTTGGACCTGCTACCTTTAACTGGACATTAAGTTAAGCATGATCTAACTTAGTGAACCGCTCAGGCGGCCCTGCATGAAAACCAGGAGGCAGTACGACAAGGAATTTAAACGAATGGCGGTGGAGTTGACGGATGCTAAAGGCTCTCTGAAAGTGACCGCTGATGAATTGGGCATTACGCCATAGATACTAACCAGATGGTGCCGGGAACGAGTGGTTTCTCAAGACACCGGAGCCGGTAGTCGGGCCCAAGTCAGATCATGCTCAACTTAGTGTCCAGTTAAAGGTGGCAGGTCCATAACTTATTAATAAGGAGATAAAGCTATAGTTTGCAGTAACTATTGTTTCCGTACACGACTTAACGCGAAAAAGTCTAACACTCTAACTGTAGGATTATTAGGCTTTTATACTGTAGCGGGGAGCAGGATCGAAGCCGTTTAGATCAGGGATGACTTTGGTTACAACACTCTATATATTTCGTAGAAAATAAAGGTTTCAGAAAATCGCCTAAAACACTTTGTTAAAACTTGTGTAAACCAAACAACAAAAAAGCACTTACCATTTCTGATAAGTGCTTGATTTTCAATGTCGGGGTGGCAGGATTCGAACCTACGACCTCCTGCTCCCAAAGCAGGCGCGATACCGGGCTACGCTACACCCCGAAGGTTTACTCTTTTCACTCAGCGGAGAGAGAGGGATTCGAACCCTCGGTACCGTTACCAGTACGACAGTTTAGCAAACTGTTCCTTTCGGCCACTCAGGCATCTCTCCGAAGCCAACCATTCCCTTCCTGAATGATTGGGATACAAAGGTAGGGTAATTTAACGTTTTCAGCAAGAGGTATTCCAAAAAATCTTTTCATAATCGCTAATTTCGCCCCTTCTAAGGCTATCCACCATGGAGCGATTTAGCTCATCATCAGCCTGATACTTGCTCTAAATGAACTGGCTTTATCCATTTACCAGTACCGAATTTATTTTTATCGGCCTGTTTATGAGCCTATATGCGCTCTACATTTGGCGTACATTTCGGTTAGCTCGCCAACTTAATACGGCGGCCTGGGGCGTGGTACCCAAGTTTTTCCTGCGCGGTAGTTATCTAACTTTATTAATTATTGCGTTGCTTGGCCCATCATTCGGTGAAGCGGAAGGCGATTTGATCACTACCGGCCACGATACGTTTTTGCTGGTGGATGTCTCGCGATCAATGAACGCTGGTGATGTGGTGCCAACCCGCTTAGAGCGGGTGAAATATGATATTCAGCAATTGTGTGATACCCTTCCCGCCGACCGGTTCGGACTAATTCTTGCGGCTCCGGAGTCGTTTGTTCTATCGCCCCTAACTGCCGACCACGATGCGCTTAAGCAGTTCATGCGTGAAGTACATACGAGCGTATCACCATCGGGCGGAACCGATTTATGTAATGCAATCGAACTGGCCCGCCAAAAACTTGTCACCGACTCCTCGACCTACCAGAGTGTCAGAGCTATTGTCTTATTCAGCGATGGTGAGAACTTTGGCCCTTGCGAACGAAGTGAGTTGGCTCGTTTGCGGTCATTTGGGTTGCCCCTGATTACGGTTGGTGTTGGAACAGAAGCGGGCTCATCAATCCGGGAGGGCCGTAATTTTGTGCGAGATGATAACCGTCAAATTGTTCGCAGTCGTCTGAACCGTCCATTTTTACAGGAACTGGCCCGGGATGGACGGGGGCAGTATATCGAAGCGGATGCTAACGGACTATATGTTAATGAATTAGCTGACATTATACGCTCCTTGAAGGGCCGGACAATTGATCAGCATCGTGCGGCTGTTTCGACCAATAAATATTATTATTTCCTTTTAGTTGCGCTGGGATTGCTGGCTCTGGACCTGATTGTGACCATTCGAACCTTCAGGCTGTGAGTTGATCTCCCTATTTCGTCTTATTTTTGGCCCGCCATCCGTTAATGCCTGATGATTTACCTGTTGATTACTGCCTGGCTTTGGTGGAACGAGTTACTTCCTGTAAGCCCCATTTCACGCAATAATCAAATGCGTCAGGAAGCTCAAATAGCTTATCAGGCGGGGCAGTATACTCATGCGCTTTCCTTATATGCTTATCTGAGTCGCACGACAACAACCATTGACCCGGCAGTACGATTGAACCTGGGCCACACGTATTTTCAATTGAAGCAATACACAAAAGCTAAACCGCAGTATGAAACATTACTCCAGTCTGACCGACCCGATTTACGGACAGTTGCGGCTACACAACTAGGCGTAATGGCCTGTCTGGAGGGCGACAGCGCCACCGCTCTGACGTTATTTCAACAAGCTTTGCTTGAAAATGCCGATAATGAACCAGCTCGGTATAATTTTGAATTAGTAAAGAAATACTACTCCGGTAAAAAGCCAGCAACAAACCCACGTCAGAAATCAGCCGACAAAAAGCCGAGAGTTATTAACAAGCCACGTCCGGCTGGTGGGCAACAGGTCGAGCGATCGGCACGGCAGGATGAATTGCTACGTCGTTTTCAACGATTGAATTTGACGGAGGAACAAGCGCTGCAACTTCTCGATGCGATGCAGGGCGACGATTTACCCTATGCACTAACTCGCTTAGCCCGGCGTTCAACAAAACCGGCATCGGGAGGAAATCGGTGGTAAGTAGTTTATAGACGAGACAACAAAACCAATATGAACGAAGTCGTAATTGTTTCTGCCGTTCGAACGCCAATTGGTAGTTTCGGGGGCGTTTTGTCAACCTTAACGGCTATTGATTTGGGCGCTACGGTTATCCGGGCTGCCCTCAGCCGGGCGGGTGTGCATCCCGACCAGGTTCAGGAAGTGTATATGGGCAATGTCGTATCGGCAAATGTAGGACAGGCACCTGCCAAGCAGGCAGCATTGAAAGCAGGCTTGCCCGCTACTATTCCCTGCACAACCATTAATAAAGTTTGTGCATCGGGCACGAAGGCTATTATGTTAGCCGCTCAGTCTATTCAACTGGGGCAGGCCGACGTGGTGGTGGCTGGCGGTATGGAGAGTATGTCCAACACGCCTTATTACATTCCAAAAGCCCGTTTTGGCTATAAATACGGTAACGCTGAATTAGTTGACGGCCTTGCCCGCGATGGTTTGGTGGATGCTTACGACCAGTGCGCTATGGGCGTTTTTGCTGACCAGACGGCCCAACAGTACGGCATTAGCCGTGAAGATCAGGATGCATTTACGGTGCAATCCTATCGCCGTTCTGAAGCCAGTACGCAAAGCGGACGCTTTGGTGCCGAAATTGTGCCGGTCGATGTTGTCGGCAGGAAAGGCACCGTTACAGTGAGCGAAGATGAAGAGTATAAAAACGTTATTTACGACAAAATTCCGACGCTAAAAGCCGCTTTTACTCCTGGTGGCACGGTCACTCCAGCCAGCTCGTCGCCCATCAGTGATGGAGCATCGGCTCTGGTAATAATGAGCCAACGGAAAGCTGATGAATTGGGATTGAAACCACTGGCTCGGATTTTGGCTTATGCCGACGCAGAGCAGGAGCCGCAGTGGTTCACCACAGCCCCAATTAAAGCAGTGCCTCTAGCCCTTGAACGGGCCGGACTAAAAATAGGCGATATGGATTTTTTGGAGGTGAATGAAGCCTTTTCTGTTGTACCGTTGGTGTTTAGCAAAGTGCTTGAGGTTCCGCAGGAGAAACTAAATGTTTTTGGTGGCGCTGTATCTATTGGCCACCCACTGGGCGCATCGGGGGCTCGAATTGTAACAACGCTTACAAACGTATTACACCAAAATGGGGGCCGCTACGGTGCCGTCGGCATTTGTAACGGCGGTGGCGGGGCCTCGGCAATTGTTATTGAAAAATTGTAAAGGGGTTTGTGATGGCGCAAGACCGGGCCACCATTACCGAAAATTGACCTTAGAAATAAATGAACGCTATTCAGGAAACAAACTTCCAATTTCCCGGCCAAACGGCCTTTTATCGCGGTAAGGTTCGGGATGTATACTCCTTCCCCGAAAAACTGATTATGGTTGCGTCAGATCGGATTTCCGCGTTTGATGTGGTACTACCCCGCCCTATTCCATTCAAAGGGCAAGTTCTGAATCAAACGGCATCCTATTTCCTGAAAGCTACAGCCGACATCGTTCCAAACTGGCTTCTCAACGTGCCCGATCCGAACGTAAGTATTGGTCTTAAATGTGAGCCATACGCCGTTGAAATGGTTGTGCGTGGCTATCTGGCAGGCCACGCCTGGCGACAGTATCGTGATGGACATCGAACATTGTGTGGGGTTGCTCTACCCGATGGTCTGCGCGAGAATGACCGACTACCTACGCCCATCATTACGCCTTCGACCAAAGCGCACGAGGGCCACGATGAAGATATTAGCCGGGATGAAATTCTACGTCAGGGCATTGTTTCTGAGCCTGAATACGACCAGTTGGAACGGTATGCACTGGCACTCTTCGCGCGCGGTACGGCAATGGCTGCCGAGCGGGGACTTATTCTTGTCGATACCAAATATGAGTTTGGCAATCTGAACGACAAGGTTTATCTGATTGATGAAGTTCACACCCCCGACTCGTCTCGGTATTTCTACGCCGATACCTACGAAGGAAATCAGGAGGCTGGTCAACCGCAAAAACAATTATCTAAGGAATTCGTTAGAGAATGGCTTATTGAAAATGGTTTTCAGGGGAAAACCGGCCAAACAATTCCGACAATGTCTGACGAATGGGTAAATCAAATTTCTACCCGCTATATTGAATTGTTTGAGACAGTTACAGGTCAGGATTTTCAGCCAGCCGATTCCACCGATCCATCTGCGCGAATTGAAACTGCTATTTTACGGGCACTTCAAGACTAGTTCCCGTTGTCTACACTAACAGACCGTGGTTGCCGGACAACCAACATTATTTTGCTTTATTCGTTCTATATTGCCTATTGACATGAATTACACAATCGAAAAAAACGAACAGTATGCCCAAATCAGATTAGCCGAAAGCGAGTTTGGGGAAGACGTATCTACTACGTTTGAAACATTGAGCCGAAGTCTGTTTCGGGAAGGTTACAGCAATATCATTGTTGATATTACCCCTGTGCAATCGATCGATCAAACCGGGATTATAACCATCCGAAAGATAAACCGACAATGCACCAATGAAGTTGGCCTGTTGATTCTGGTTACTAAAAACGATGAACTGATTAACTTTTTAGACGCGGCCAGTATCAGCGACCTGACAATTCTGCCAACGGTAGAAGAAGCCATAGACGCTGTTTTTATGAATGAACTGGAGAACGATTTTCGCAGCGAACAGGATGATGAGTACGACATCGGAGGCAGCGTCGGCAATGCTGAGGCCTAACCCACTAGCCAATCAGGAAGCCGATCATAGCCGACCAGCTCACCTGCCCTTTTCTCTCACAATTTTGGGAGCAGGCTCAGCTACGCCTACCCTACGGCTCCATCAAACGGCGCAGTTGCTGACTATTGGCAACGATTACATGCTGGTTGATTGTGGCGAGGGTACGCAGTTGCGCCTGCTCGAGCAGCGAATTCGGCCGGGACGGTTACGGTATGTTTTCATCAGCCACCTCCATGGAGACCATTACTTTGGGCTGCCCCCCCTACTCTCAAGTCTAAATCTGGGTGGACGGACTGAAGATTTATACCTTTTTGGCCCGCGCGGACTGGATGAGGTACTGACAACTATCTTTCGGGTTTCGGATTCAAGATTAGGGTATCGCATTCATTTTCAACCTGTTGAACCTAACACACCCACACTCCTACTCGATCATCCGCAGGTAACGGTGCACGCTATTCCGTTACAGCACCGAATTGATTGTACGGGTTACCTCTTTCGGGAAAAACCCTACAAGCCGCATCTACTGCGCGATAAACTTCCCGACGATGTGCCAGTGGCCTACCTAAAGCAATTGAAAGATGGACAGGATATTCTGGGGACCGACGGCGAGATTCTATACGCAACCGCCGACTATACTGAACCGGGTCCTGAGCCCCGCTCCTACGCCTATTGTTCCGACACGCGCTATGTCGAGGAATTGGTGCCGCAATTGCACGGCGTCAATTTGCTTTATCATGAAGCGACATTCCTGGAAGACAATGCGCAACGGGCGGCAGAAGTCTATCATTCCACTGCCAAACAAGCCGCTGCTATTGCAGCAAAAGCCGAGGTAGGCCGACTGTTGATTGGGCATTTTTCCTCGCGCTATAAACAATTTGACTTGTTTTTAGACGAAGCCCGGTCCATTTTTCCAGAGACTTATCTAGCCATTGAAGGTCAAACTACAACTATTTAAGTATAGATTTCCTGGATTTCGTTGCCTTTATATTGATTTATATTGACTGGCAGACTTACCGGCTCGTTTCTGTTTATATTTAACCCCGAAACTTTATCAATTTATTCATGCTGGCTTTTCGCCTGGGATTCTTAGACATTGGTTGGCTCGATTTTCTCGACATCGGGCTGGTAGCTTTATTAATCTACCAGATTTATAATCTCGTTCGGGGAAGCGTTGCCAGCCGGGTATTTATTGGCTATTTGCTGGTTTATCTGGCTTATCTGCTTGTGAAGGCCCTGGCCTTGAATTTAATGACCACCATTCTTGAGTATTTCATTAGCGTTGGCGCATTAGCTTTAATTATTATTTTTCAACATGAAATTCGGCGTTTCCTGCTGCTCATTGGAAAGTCTACCAACCTGACTAATAACCGCTGGCTTCGGCAATGGCTCCTGCGCGACTCGGATTGGGTAGATACGCACACTCCGTTAAAACCTATTCTGGATACTTGTAAAACACTGGGCGCTGAATTTTCGGGCGGGTTGCTGGTTCTTCAAAAAAATGATGATTTAGAAAAATTTGCGCAATCGGGAGAAGTAGTTGATGCTGACTTATCGAAACCGTTGCTACTGGCTATTTTCAGTCAATACAGTCCACTGCACGACGGGGCAGTTATAATTAGCGATGGGCGAATTCGCGCGGCCCGCTGTATTTTGCCAGTTTCGGAAGATGATGAATTACCCCCTTCACTGGGATTCCGTCACCGGGCCGCCTTAGGCATGAGCGAAGCCACCGATGCCGCCGTCATTGCCGTTTCAGAAGAAAGTGGCCGTTTGTCACTGGCTCTCAACGGTGAGTTATTTACGAATCTGAGCCAATCTGAGTTGGAAACCCGCCTGGAGCGTTACCTGAATGAACCCAAAGGTCGATAGAATTACAAAAAGTGATATAAATAAAGACAACAAAATAGCCCGCCCGATACTTAATTCGGGCGGGCTATTTTGTTGTCTTTTGGAAGGTTTTCAAGTTTGCTTTCTTTAATAATCGAGTATACGGGGCAAGCTTTTTGCCTGCTCAACAAAGTCGCCGATTTGCTCAACGGAAGGCGGTCGTTGAGTGAACTGTCGAACACTATTAATTTGAATCAATTTAGCGTGTAAATTCTGGGGAACGCGTTGAGCCAGTTCCTTTACTGTATCAACCCCAGCCTCTTCCATCAGGTCGCTATAAACACGACCAATTCCTTTAATACGGGCTAAATCGGCCCGGTTAGCCAATTCCAAAATAGTAGTTGCATCAACACCACTGGCTGAAGCTAGAGTTTTGCGATCTGTTGGTGTTTTTGTGGCATCAAGCAACGAATCTCCATCGCTTATACCTTGCCCTTTCAAGGCGTTCAGAACGGCATCTGTAATGCCGCGTAATTCCCCTAATGTAAGACTCATGTAGAATAGAAGTTAGGTGTAAACCGCAAAATTCGCCCTGATTTTCAGGCCGCAAACTACACTTTTAACGAGCAAGGTACTTTCTTCGGGTATCATTCAAAAGAAATTTCTTTTGAATGGTAAAGCTCTGCGGATGCATTTCCATGAACTCTCGCTGCCATTCATTATACCGCTCTGGTTCAGCCCGTTGAAACTGGTCTGCACTAATCTTTTTCTGGATTAAGTATTCCTCAAATGTCATAATTTATAGTCTGTCATTTTAACCGAATCGATAAGAAGTGATCGTTATCCGGTTGTATCACGAACGCGCATTACGCCACTAAGTATGTCAAACTGGCGGATAAGGAGCTATTTGTTAGTCTGAAAATCAATACTGGAATAAATCGTGAGGTCTGTACTTAGTACAACTAATCAACTTTTACGGATGAACACTCAGTTTGTAACATTTTCAGATGGGGCTTCGCAACCCGGACAAGCAGCGGCACAGGATGCCGCTTTGCTTGACACATACTCAAATACAGTCGTAAATGTAGCTAAAAAGGTTAGCCCGTCGGTCGTGCAGATTAAGGTTCGTAAGCCGTCAGCCGAAGCAACGACCGAACATCGAATGCGCCCGCAACGTCCTCAGCCCGGTCGGGGTGAGACCGACGGTGGTTCTGGGTCTGGTTTTATTATTTCCAGTGATGGCTATATCATTACTAACAACCACGTTGTAGCCGGGGCCTCGGAGATTAAAATCCTGTTACCCGATTCACGCGAGTGTGACGCTGAATTGATTGGGCGTGATCCCGATACCGACATTGCCGTTCTGAAAATCTATACCGATAATCTTAAAGCGATTCGCTTTGCCGACTCAAAAAACCTACAGGTCGGGCAGATTGCCATTGCTATTGGCAACCCTTACGGGTTTCAGTATTCGCTCACGGCGGGTGTTGTCAGCGCCTTAGGGCGAACGCTTCGGTCTGAATCAGGACGGTTGATCGACGACGTTATACAAACCGATGCTGCTCTGAATCCCGGAAATTCAGGAGGACCCCTGGTGAACTCTGAAGGCGACGTTATTGGCGTAAATACTGCCGTTATCTTACCGGCTCAAGGTATTTGTTTCGCTGTTTCATCGAATCTAACGGCGTTGGTAGCCGGAAAACTCATTATGTCCGGGCGCGTTAGACGAGGCTATCTGGGTATTGCCGGGCAGTCGATTAACCTTACGGAACGAATTATGCTGTATAATCAGCTTTCGGCCAAAACGGGCGTGATGGTAGTAAGTGTTGAGCCCGACGGAGTAGCCGGTAACGATGAATTACGACAAGGCGACATTATTGTAGGCTTCAATGATTTATCAATAACATCGGTTGATGATTTACATCGTCTCCTGACCGATAATACCATTGGCCGACAAATTCAATTGACTATACTACGTGAGAACCGGAAGAAAGGTATTATGGTAATACCAGGCGAAATAAAATAGTAAAGAGAAAATATAGCAATTTCATTACGTTGCCTGAGTTGGATGACTCAGGCAACTTTTTTTCATTTACAATTGTGTCAACTAATAGTCATAACAGTTACTTAACGTATGTTTACGCGAAAATTTACCTATTCATTATCACTATTTATCGCAAAAATCATGAAGCATATTCTTTTCTTGCTGTTGACACTGGGGGCCTTTTCAGTTACGGCACAGGAGTATAAGCCTTTTAAAGTCAACGTTTCGCTGGGCTATGCCAAGGCATTGGCTAGTGGTATATCTGGCGGAGTTTTATTAGCAGTAGAGCCCAAATACGGTGTCAGTGATCATTTTGATGTGGGTTTACGGCTAGAGTCGGCTTTTATAGCCCGTGGTGTTACGTATAATGGAAACACCACAACAGGCGATGCGGTGGCATTTGGCTCTTACCTGTTAACGGGCACCTACCTGATTGGTACGGGTAGCATTCGGCCTTTCATTGGCGTTGGTGCCGGGATTTTTACTATTGCCTCGGGCGGTACTATTACAGTTATTGATAATCAGACGCCGAAAGATGTCTCATTCGTGAGCGAAACAAAGTTCGGTGCTATGATTCGGGCTGGAATCAAGGCAGGACACTTTGTAGCAGGCGTCGAGTATAATGCGGTTCCGACAACCTCAACTAAATTGACAAACACCACAATTGATAGTAAGAATGCTTATCTGGGCATCAAAATTGGCTTCGATATTGGCGGTGGCCGGAAATAGTGTGAACAATAACGCATTTACTAAAAAAACCGCGCAGAGTCTGCGCGGTTTTTTAGTGTTGAAGCTATTTAACAACTCTAAAAACGACGTACGCCAAAGCCAAGAGTATGTTTTCCGAACCGTTTCTACGGGAGTGGAAAGTTGGTCTAGAAATGTGTCAATGATTCCGGGTTTTGTATCAATCCAGCTGAAGGGGTCACGATACCTTTGTCGTAGATTAATTCAAGACTAATTAACATCATGGAAAAAATAATTCTGATCACCGGTGCTTCCCGTGGCTTTGGTAAAATTTGGGCAAAAGCCCTTTTAGAACGGGGTGATAAAGTGGCGGCAACCGCCAGGAACCTGGAAAGCTTAACTGACCTGGTTGAACAATATGGCGATGCAATTCTGCCTATTCAACTCGATGTGAATGACAGAGCGGCTTGTTTTGCAGCAGTCGATAAGGCAAAGGAATATTTTGGCCGTATTGATGTATTGATTAACAATGCTGGCTTTGGCTTATTTGGTGCGATTGAAGAAACAACTGAGCAACAGGCCCGCGCCCAAATGGAAACAAACTTTTTTGGGGTCCTTTGGATGACACAGGCTGTTGTTCCAATTTTGAGAGAGCAAAAAAGTGGGCATATAATTCAAGTGTCAAGCTTTCTGGGTTTAGTAACCTTACCGGTTTTAGGGCTTTATAACGCATCAAAATACGCCGTCAATGGGTTAAGCGAAACCCTGGCCACTGAAATAAAAAGCTTTGGTATAAACGTAAGTTTGATTGAACCGAATGGCTTTTCAACGGACTGGTCTGGCGCATCAGCTTTTCAGACAGAGCCAAATGAAATTTACGCACCCATTAAAAAAGCATTTGCCGAAGGAGCTACGCCCGATACATGGGGCAAACCAGAAGCCACAACTGCTGCGGTTTTGCAACTGATTGACAGCGAAAATCCTCCGTTGCACTTTCTATTAGGCAAGATGGCTTATCCTGGGGTCAAACAGGTTTACGCAGATCGCCTTGCTGAATTTGAACAGTGGAAAGAAGTTGCAGCAGACGCACACGGTCATTAACAAAACAGAAACATTTTAAACCTATAAATCACAATCTGCTCAATGAACTTGTGTAGATTGTGATTTATTTAATAAGGTATGAAACATTATAAAAGTCTGAGTGAATTACACCGGGGTAACGGGTTCCCTCCTCCCGAAAATCCGTTGTTCAGCATTTACCAATGTAATGGAACCTGTTCGCTGGGTGATCGGGAATTTACCAGCGACTTTTATATGATTGGCCTCAAAAAGATAGTATCCGGCGTCATTCTATATGGTCGCAGCAGATACGATCATGAATCAGGATCTATGGTATTTTTTAAACCCCGGCAGCTTATCGAAATGAAAAATCTTCATTTCGAAGAAGATGGTTTTCTGATCTTTATTCATGAAGATTTTCTGAATGGACATGTATTACACACCGACATAAAAAAATATCATTATTTCGATTACGAAACGAACGAAGCGCTGCACCTCTCACCCAGAGAAGAAAAAACAACGTGGGACTTATACCGCAAAATTGAAGAGGAATACAATAATAATCCCGATGAGTATAGTCGCGAAATTATTCTGGCGACTATTGATACGATGTTAAAATATGCCCAACGTTTTTATAAAAGACAATTTATTAATCGCTCAGAAATTTCGAGCAAAACCGTTACTAAATTTACGGAGGAGATAGATAAGTACGTCGCTAGTGGACTTCTAGGCGTCAAAGGTTCACCTTCTGTTCAGTATATTGCCGAACGGCTGCATCTTTCTCCTGGCTATTTGACCGACATATTAAAACAGGAAAGCGGAAAAACTGCCCTGGAACATATCCACATTTATTTAATGTCGGAAGCTAAAAATCGGCTTAAAGGTGAGGACAAGTCCGTGTCTGAGATTGCATATGCGCTAGGCTTTGAGAATTTATCTTATTTCTCCAGGTTGTTTAAGAAAGAGGTTGGTATTAGTCCGAATATGTTCAAGAAGCAACTTCTTAATTAATAGATGGGTCAGTTATCCTGCTGTGTTGTAAACAACACAGTTATGAAAGTGGAAATATGGGCAGGTCTTGCATATTTCATCTAACTAAATCAGTATCAGTATTTCAACATGCCAAACTAAACAGATTCACTCTTTTGGCAATAGCAACGGGTGAAATCGAAGCCCGTTTACCCGATTAAATTCCAAAGATGGAGCCGGAATTTTGAAGAACTGCGCCGTGCCAATAAATCGTTGTAGTGATGGTGAAAATGTACCAATACGCGACAAATCGGCATCGGGCGAAATAAAGAATTGACGGTATCGCTCAAACTTCACTTCCTTACCTTCTTTATCAACTGCGGGAGGATTTTCGTGTCCACCAGTCATACCACTGCCGCTATACCCCAAATCCAAGTTTAGCCAGCGCGGAAATGATGGACCAACGGGTAGCACCGATGCCAGATTGACCGACAGCCAGTATTGTTGTCCGTTGTAATCTTTCAGCATTTGCTGGCCTGTGGTTTTGCCCAGCAAATTCGGTCGATAAGGCGGAAAAATTGTTTTTCGAAAGCCGTATTTCATACTCACCACCTGCTGCCCGCCCCCGTACTGCTGCCCGACAAACAGGGCCGTTCCGGCAACGTTCGCCAACATATCCCCTTTAGAAAACCCCCAGCCTTCGGCGTGGCCATCGTAAACTTCGAGGGTCGTTTGAAACAATAAGGCAAGTAAACCACCCGTCAGGATGCTGGCTTGCTCGTTAACACCACTCCAGCGCATCAGTTCATACCCACCCCGGCTCATGCAATAGGCGGTTGCCGCATGACCAACTTTATCCATCTGGAGCCATTCAGCATTGTCGTTGAAGGAATGAAACGGGACTTTTTTCTTGTACCATTGTTTACGCAGAAGGAGCAACGTAATGGTATAAAAAGCCGCTGTGCCTACCAGCACACCAATAAATCGCCCCTGATTGATACCCGACGGGTCGGACATGGTAGGGGCTACTGGTAACGGTTGTGCCTGAACGGATTGGCTAAGCAGGAGGATACACAAACAAAGTAATCCGACGGCCCGAATTCGGTATATCATGGACCAAAATTACCCAATAATTAGATTAGCCTTTAGCTCATTTATGCATTTGATTTTTAGCACAAAGCCAATTTTGAGTAGTTCCTAAATAAGTTTATAGCAATTAATAATGGTTTCGGAACATCCTACCTTCCAATTTTGTAGCTATATACGAATACATACTGGCCTATTTATAACATGGCAAAACGCAATAAAATAGTAGAAAAGGGTCCCGATGTGGTGTTAATCGGGGCTGGTATCATGAGTGCCACGTTAGGTGTGTTGCTGAAAGAACTGCAACCCGACATAACTATCGACATATACGAACGCCTGGACAGCGCGGCTGCCGAAAGTTCGGACGCATGGAATAATGCCGGAACCGGCCACTCCGCTTTCTGTGAACTCAACTATACTCCCGAACAGGAAGACGGTTCTATTGATCCGTCGAAGGCTATTAAAATTGCAGAATCGTTCGAGTTGTCGAAGCAGTTCTGGTCTTTTCTCATCCAGCAGGGTTTCCTAAACGATGCGCCCAATTTTATCCGGTCTATTCCGCACATGAGTTTTGTGTGGGGCAACGACAATGTGGCGTATCTCCGCAAACGGTATGATGCTCTTCAGCAGAACTACCTTTTCCACGGTATGCAGTACTCGGAAGAACCGGCCCAACTAGCCGAATGGATGCCGTTGGTCATGCAAGACCGAGACCCATCGCAACCCGTAGCCGCTACACGTATGGATATTGGTACGGATGTAAATTTCGGGGTGCTAACCCGAGCCATGTTCCGCCGGTTGTATGATATGCCGGGTGTTCATCTACATTTTGCCCATGAAGTGCGCGATCTGTGGCGGTCTAAAAGTCTGGGTGGCTGGAAAATGCGCGTCGAGAATGTGACGACCAATCAGGTCCGCGATGTTCAGACTCAGTTCATCTTTATTGGAGCCGGTGGTGGTTCACTTCGGCTACTCGAAAAGTCAGATATCCCTGAAAGTCGGGGGTTTGGCGGATTTCCCGTAAGTGGTCAATGGCTTAAATGCGTCAATCCTGAAATCATTGAGCAACATCAGGCGAAAGTCTATGGCAAAGCGTCGGTGGGAGCGCCACCCATGTCGGTACCTCACTTAGATACCCGCATGATTGACGGCAAACGAGAATTATTGTTTGGCCCATACGCTGGTTTTTCGACTAAATTCCTCAAAAGTGGGTCATATATGGACCTACCGAAATCCATTCAGCTAAGCAATATGGCGCCTATGCTGATGGCTGGCTTGCACAATGTTTCTTTAACAAAGTACCTTATTCAGCAGGTTATGCAATCGCCGGAAGATCGGCTGAATGCGTTACGGGAATATTACCCTGATGCGCAAATGGACGATTGGGAATTGGAGATTGCCGGTCAGCGGGTGCAGGTCATTAAGAAGGATGATGAAGAGGGCGGTGTACTAGAATTTGGCACCGAAGTGGTCAGCGCGGCTGATGGTAGTATTGCGGCTTTATTAGGTGCCTCGCCGGGTGCCTCAACTGCCGTTTCCATTATGCTTGATCTATTGAAACGCTGCTTCCCGGAACAACTAGCCACCGAAGTCTGGCAGCAAAAACTTAAAGAAATGATTCCAAGTTATGGTCAGATTCTGGCCGACAACCCACAACTTGGCAACGAACTCAGAAAGCAGACGAGTGAAGTTTTGGGATTGGGTACGTACGAATACACGACCAGCGAAGAGAAATAGAAATGGGTTAAAAATTTCAGCCCGCACCATAGGTTGACCTATGGTGCGGGCTGAATTCTACGTAGAAAATAAGGTTTTTACTTTGAGGCAGTAGCTGGTGGCGTACTGGTGTTGAAGATGTCGCGGTAAAGCTTCCAGTCGCCGTTTTCCTGCTTCCAGACCACCATGTACTTGCCCATATCCAACTGCGCATCATTGGCGCCGTAGAGTATGTAGCGGCCAACTTCGACGATGGAATTACCATCCTGCTGAGCTTCGAGCGTTTCGAGTTTGGCCTTCTTAACACCCGACCCAAAAGCTCCTACCCAAAAAGTACCAATGGCGGTGTTGCCCTTAATAATATCGCTGTTGGGCGGAAACAACTGCGCATCCGTAGTGTACAGCGTGTTCAGCGTAGTCGCTCCTTTTGAAAAGGCATCCATAAATTTCTGATTAGCCGCCATGATAGGGGCTTTCATGTCTTTCTGAGCAAACACGGATAGGCTTGCCAGTAGAAACAGGGCAATCATCACTAAATTAGTACGCATTGGTGTAAGTGGTTAGTTATGAGAGTTAAATTCACACATTAACCGCTAATTACCCCGCCCCTTTGTGTTAAAGGACGGCCACTTTAGTAAACGGTTGTTTTTTCCTTTACAGGCATCTATTGAACCTGAAGGAGTTAGTCACCCGATAATTGCTCGGCTACATATCGCTTGTACACCTTACCGATGCGTAACTCTTTTGAGCCAATCCAGACAGCGTCCGGCCCTGTACTATCTACATGAGACATGTTCACGATATAGGACCGGCTAATGCGGACAAATTGCCGTTTTGGTAATCGCTCCTCGGCTTCTTTCAGCGTAAGTCGGGTAACGTAAATTTTTGGCTTCGTTATGACCTTCAAATAGTTTTCCAGGCTTTCGATGTACTGAATGTCAGCGTATGAAATAACTTGACGGTTCCCATCCACTACACACGAAAAACTGCCTGATTCGACTGCACTATCAGTAATTGTTGGTATTGACAGACTTACCGCTTGCGGATGTGTGCGCAGATACAGGTAGGTGATGTAAACGCCTAAACCCGTAACGGTGTATACCCAAAAGTTGACTAAGTAAGGCAGCGAACGAGAGATGTTGAACTCGGTATGCAGAATGAAATTCATATTGAATGACCCCAACGCCATCAACAGCAGCAGCCAGCCAAAGTAGATCATTTTCCTGCCTTTCAGGAACAGCCGGTCGAATAAAATACGGTTATGGAAAACCAGCCAGCCGTACAATAAGAGCAGGTATAGATAAGGCGACACTTTAGAAAATCCCGGTCGTTGGCCTATAGCATACAGGTCGGTGAGGTAGTGAACCGACAGCAGCGCCAGTAGACCCAGCAGGTTACGCACGACAAAATTATCCAGAAGCCGGTTGCGTTTCATTGAGCCAAATTACGACGTAGAATCAGTACAGCCATCAATTGAGTGATGAAAGGCGTTCGTCACAGATAAAATCACCTGGTCACGTATGTGTTGCAGGGTGGCCTATGTCTGCTCAATTTTGGAAACACTCCGGTCAACACAACCAGAAATTTGTTTCCAATGCAAACGCTTCATACGGCCAATATCATCATTCATGTGTTCTTCGGAACGATCGGATTACTCATCGGTTTGGTAGCTCTTTTCTACCAGAACCGTCCTCAACAACACATTAGGTATGGACGCTATTTTATGTACAGTCTATCAATTGTCGTTGTCTCGGCTTTTGTCGGTATTCTCTTTTTTCGATCCAATCCTTTTTTGCTCATATTAACGGTGTTGGCTGGTTACGTAGGTTACTCAGGCTACCGCGCAGTTCGACTGCGCGATCGGCAGACCTCTACGTTTGACGTGCTACTGGCCATCAGTGTTGTCGTGGTGGGTGGTCTATACCTGAGGTCGATGCAAGTAGCGGGTGGTAACTGGTCTCCGGCAGTGGTCTACCCAACATTATCGGCATTGGTCCTTGTGGCAGGGTACGATTTAGTAAAGCATTTTTGGCTTTTCACGCGGCTCAGAACGTGGTGGCTCTACGAACACATCTACAAAATGATGTCGGCTTATAGCGCCCTTGCCTCTGCTTTTGCTGGTACAGTCTTTCCCCAATATAAACCTTACAGCCAAATTTTACCGTCGGCAGTTGGCCTGAGCATCATTGCTTATTTTATCTGGAAGCGAGTACGAGAGCGAAAAAAGCCGGCAATCTCGGTAAGTAATAAAACGATAGAGTATGTAAGACAAGTTTGATCTGGGTGGTTATCGACACAGATTGTGTCTCTTTTTTTCGACAGGATTACAGGATTTTTAATCAATAAAAATCCTGTAATCCTGTCGAAAAATAAACTTGTCTTATACCCACAGTAGGCGTGACTCGGTAAATATATAAGCATTTCATTATCTTGTGCCACGGTGTATTAATCGTGGCACAACTGGTTTTAGTACCTCATACAACCTGCTTATGAAAAAAATCTTCCTGCCGGCCTGTTTTCTGTTAACGCTCGTCTCACCGACGTTCGCTCAGGATCGGCTCATGGGTAAAGCCTTCGCAACCCGATCTGTCGTGATGGCGCAACACGGTATGGCCTGCACCTCGCATCCATTATCAACCCAGGCCGCCATTGATGTATTACGATCAGGCGGCAACGCTATTGATGCAGCCATTGCAGCCAATGCCATGGAAGGGTTAGTCGAACCACATGTTAACGGCATTGGGGGCGATCTGTTTGCCATTGTCTGGGATGCCAAAACCAAAAAACTCTATGGCCTGAATGCCTCAGGGCGATCACCTTATAGCCTGACACTGGCCGAGTTGCAAAAACGGGGACTAACGCATATTCCGTCTGAGGGACCGTTGCCTGTATCGGTGCCAGGGTGCGTAGACGGCTGGTTTGAACTGCACAAGCGATTTGGGAAAACGCCCATGCCTAAAATTTTGTCGCACGCCATTCGCTACGCCCGAGAAGGCTACCCAGTTCACGACGAAGCGTCTCTTTCCTGGGCAACGATGATCAATCGTTTTGGCAAATACCCGAATGTAAAAGAGACATACGCACCAACGGGAGCTGCGCCGAAGCGCGGGGAAATATTTAAAAATCCGGCCCTCGCCAATACACTAGAGAAAATTGCAAAGGGTGGCCGCGACGCATTCTACAAAGGTGATATTGCCCAAACCATTGATGCCTTCATGAAAAAAGTAGGCGGCTATCTCAGTGCAAAAGATTTAGCCGACCATACATCGGAATGGGTTGAACCCGTTTCGACCAACTACCGGGGTTACGACGTGTGGGAATTGCCGCCTAATAGTCAGGGCATCGCGACGTTACAGATGCTGAATCTGCTGGAACCCTATGACTTTTCTAAAATTCCCTGGGGTAGTCCTGAACACATTCACCGCTTTATCGAAGCCAAAAAACTAGCCTTTGAAGATCGTGCCAAGTATTATGCTGACCCGGCTTTTGCCAAAATACCCGTCAAGGAACTGATTAGTAAAGAATATGCCGCCGAACGGGGGAAACTAATTGACCTTAACCGGGCCGCCAGTCGTGTCGATGCGGGCAACCCAGCCCTGAAACAAGGGGATACTATTTACTTGACCGTGGCCGACGAGGAAGGCAACATGGTTTCGTTGATTCAAAGTAATTACCGGGGATTTGGTTCGGGAATGGTCGCCGACGGGTTGGGATTCATGTTTCAGGATCGGGGCGAACTCTATAGCCTCACCGATGGGCAGAACAACACGTTTGCTCCACACAAACGGCCTTTCCAGACAATTATTCCGGCTTTCGTGACTAAAGATGGCCAGCCATTTATGAGTTTTGGCGTGATGGGTGGAGGTTTCCAACCGCTGGGCCACGTCCAGATTATCATGAACATGATCGACTTCGGGATGAATCCGCAGGAAGCTGGCGATGCTCCTCGTATTGACCATTCAGGATCGTCGGAGCCAACGGGCGAGAAAATGCTGGATTCCGGGCAAATTACCTTGGAGTCGGGTTATCCCTACGAAACCATTCGTGATTTGATGCGCAAAGGGCATAAGATAGGCTATGGTCTTGGCGGGTACGGTGGGTATCAGGCGATTATGTACGACGCTAAAAACAAAGTTTATCACGGCGCTACAGAGTCCCGGAAAGATGGACAGTCAGCCGGTTATTAGTGATTGTAGCGTGGCCGGAAGACCGCGTAGTTGTAGGCTAAAAATTTCATTTACCTATTAGCTTACGGCTATGCGGCCTTCCGGCTACACAACATTCCATTCAATGCAAGAGCCGATCATTACTAACGATGCCATCATCCTCGGCATTTTTTTAGTATTACTGACGCTGATTTTCAAAACGTCTCAATCTGACCATCCTTTCTGGAAGAGGGCCTACACCTACGTGCCGTCGCTATTGCTATGCTATATTTTTCCGGCTACGATGAATAGTTTCGGAATCATTTCGGGTGAGCAATCAAGTCTCTACAAAGTGGCAACGACTTATCTTTTGCCAGCGGCTTTGGTCCTTCTAACCTCATCGGCTGACTTACGGGCTATTTTGCGACTTGGCCCTAAAGCCCTGATTACTTTTATGGCAGGGACGGTGGGTATCATTATTGGCGCACCAATTGCCCTGTTAGCCGTTATGTGGCTACTACCTGGTTTTCGCGAACAGGCCATTGCCAATGACTATTGGAAAGGTCTGGTTACGATTTCGGGCAGTTGGATTGGCGGCAGCAGCAGTCAGTTGGCCCTGAAAGAAATATACGGTTGCAGCGAAGCTCTTTTCGCTATTATTCTCGTTGTCGACGCCGTTGTGTCAACGACCTGGACGGCCTGCTTAATTTACGGAGCCGCCTACCGAGACAAAATTGACGGATGGCTCCATGCCGATACGAGTTCAATTGAGGAAGTAAAACAGCGCATACTGGCTTATAAAGAGGAGCCTGATCGACCAGCCAACCTGGTGGATTTGAGTACCATTTTAGCTCTCGGATTTGGCGGTGGGGCTCTTGCACACGCGCTGGCTTATGTAATTTCGACTACCCTTCAACCCTACAAAGTACCCTTAGCCGCCTACGGATTAGATCCTTTCACATCCAATTTTCTCTGGGTTGTTATTTTGTCTACCTCCCTCGGTATCGGCTTGTCGTTTACCCGATTGCGAAAACTCGAGAAACTCGGCACAACTGACCTGGCTACGCTATTTGTCTATTTTCTAATTATGACCATTGGCATGCGCCTTGATCTATCCAATTTAGGCGGAAACATGGGCTTGTTTTTGGTAGCGGTGATCTGGATGCTCATTCATATTACGGTTATGCTCATCACTGCCCGCATTATTCGAGCGCCCTACTTTTTTGTGGCGGTTGGAAGTCAGGCGAATATTGGCGGAGTGTCAACCGCGCCAGCAGTAGCCTCTATTTTCCATCCGGCCCTGGCTCCTGTTGGTGTATTGCTGGCTGTGCTGAGTCACGTATTGGGCACTTACGGCGGATTAATTACAGCCTGGCTGATGCGCCTGGTCGTTTATTAGTAGACTGGGAATAAGGCTCTTTTCACCTAGGCTAGTGTCACCATTGCTTTGATAACGCCGTTGGCCGGATTCAGCCAGCTTTCAAATTCAGTTTCTACCTGATCGAAACCAACCCGGTGCGTGATGTACGTCGTTGGGTCAACCAGACCAGCCTTCATACTGGCGATTACATGTTCGAAATCGGCCCGTGTGGCATTCCGACTGCTCATTAAGCTGGCTTCCCGCTTGTGAAACTCGGGATGACTAAAACTAATATCCCCTTTCTGTAAGCCAACCAGTACATAGCGACCACCGTGAGCCAGGTATGAAAACGACGTATTGATAGCGCGAAGACTTCCGGTTGCATCAATAATCACCGTTGGCATATCGCCGTTGGTAATAGCCGCAAGTTGGTCGGCTACGTCCGTCGACTGGGCATTTATGGTATGACTAACCCCCAATCGATTCTGGCAGAAGGCCAAGCGACCGTCGTTAATATCAAGGGCAATGACTGTAGCGCCTGCAATCCGGGCAAACTCCATCGTCCCTAATCCAATGGGTCCAGCACCTACCACCAGCACTACCTCGCCCGGCTGAATATCGGCCCGACGAACGCCATGAGCACCAATGGCCAGGGGTTCAACCAGTGCCAATTCATCGTGGCTCAAACCCGCGCCATGCACCAGTGAATAAGACGGCACGGACAGGTATTCGACCATACCGCCATCAATATGAACGCCACTAACCTGAAGCCGAACGCAGCAATTGGGCTTGCCGGAGCGACAGGCAATGCAGTAACCGCAGTTGAAGTAGGGAATAAATGTAACCGCTTCGCCAACCATAAAATCGGGTGCTCCATCAGCATCAACCAAATCACCGGCTAACTCATGGCCCAAAATTCGAGGGTAATTAAAAAAAGGCTGTGTTCCCTCAAAGGCGTGCAAATCCGTACCACAGATACCAATTCGTCTGATCTTCAGAATAGCCTGTCCGGTCATCAAAACGGGCTTTGTGGCTTGTTTGTACGTAAACTGACGGGGAGTTATACACACTAATGAGTCCATATTGGGGTGTCTAGTTGAACTGGCTCGCGTAAGTATTTAATGAGAAGCCACCAGTTTTACATTCTTTACGGTACTGTTTTTCAGCGCGAAATAGAAAACCATCAAAAAGCACAGGGCCGGAACAATGTAAGCGGTTTGGATGGTCGTCAAATCCGAAATGCGGCCCATTATGACGGGGAAAACCGCGCCACCCACAATAGCCATGATAACTAGTGAGGAGCCAATTTTAGTCTTTGACCCTAACCCCCGAATGCTCAAGGCGAAAATGGTTGGGAACATAATGGACATAAAAAACTCGACGCCAATCAGCGCATAGATTGGAAACATGCCGTGCGTCAGGATAGCTACAAAGAGCAAAATAACATTTAAGATGCTGTAAATGGCCAGTAGCCGGGGCGGTGAGACAAAGCGCATTAGGTAGGTGCCAAAAAAGCGGCCAATCATAAATGCCAGTAAGGAACCGGACAAATACAAAGCCGCCGTTTTCTCGTCAACACCCGCCACGCGATCCGAGAAACGAATAAAAAAACTACTAATGCATACCTGAGCACCCACATAGAAAAATTGAGCTATGACCCCAAGCACCAGGTTTTTCTCAGTAAAAATTGATCCTTTGGCTCTCTCTGAGGTGTCAGCTTCTTCAATAATGTCGGGTAACGGCGTTCGCCAGATTAACAGGGCGACCAGCAAAACAACAATACCAATGACCAGAAAGGGAATTTCTACCGAAGCCGCTTCTTTAGCCAGATAAGCATTAAGCTGACTAGCCGACATTGCTTGCTGTTCTTGTTCGGATAAGGTTTTGCCCGACAGGATAAACGTGCCGCCCATGAGTGGAGCCAGAAAAGCAGCCAGCCCGTTGAACGACTGCGCAAAATTCAGTCGTTGGGTTGCCGTTTCAGCGTCGCCCAGCACTGTAATGTAGGGATTCGCAGCCGTTTCCAGTAATGTCAATCCGCTGGCGATGATGAACAGGGCCACCAGAAAAAAGCCGAACAGCCGCTGTTCAGCCGCCGGATAAAACAAAAACGTACCAAATGCAAAGAGTAGCAAACCAAGTGTAATCCCTGATTTATAGCCGTACCGCTTCATAAATAACCCCGCGGGCAAGGCCATCAGAAAATAAGCAATGTAGGAAGCCGAATCAATTAAGGCGGATTGAACATCACTCAGTTGACAGGCTTTTTTGAGATGAGGAATCAGAATTGGATTCAGATTGAGGGCAAATCCCCACAGAAAAAACAGCGAGGTAATCAGAATGATGGCCAGCCGGGTTTTACGATCAGACATAAGATCAAGATTAAATAAGCAGGCCGTTCAACAACCGCTACCACTTATCGACTACTACAACGGGAAGGTATTTATGACTAGAGATGAAAAGGTGAATTATCTAATCAGTAAACGCTATTAATTTATCTCGCCGACTACCGTATTCAACGCGTTTCGTTCGTAGCACTAATCCTATATACCGGCGTTTCCTCAAAGCGGGAAGCGACAATTATCTCGGTATTATCCATATGGGGGGTAAACAAATCTGCTGCCAGTTGCGGACAATTGTTATCTTTCGACAAGTGAGACAACAGTACATGGCTCATGAAAGAAGGCTTGTGCGTTCTAAAAAGAGCCAACGCCTGCTGATTGGATAAGTGCCCTTTTCCGCTCCGGATTCTGTTCTTGAGAAAATACGGATACCGTCCTTTCTCTAACATATCTTCATCGTAATTTGCTTCTAAAAAAGCAGCATGACATTGCTTAAAGTGGTGAATGACATGCTCACAAGGGGCGCCAATATCAGTAAATACGCCCACATTGGTGTCTTGACCAGCTACAAGAAAACTATGCGGGTCAGACGCATCATGAAACTTCGGGAAAGCGGTAACACAAAGCTCCCCAATCCAGACGGGTTCATACCCCCGCAACGGGCGAAGAGGAAAGCCTTTCTGCGGCAAACCTGAATTATTCAGGGTATCTGGTGTGATAAAAACCGGCAATTGATACTTCTTCGCCAGTTGAGGAATCCCCCGAATATGATCGCTATGCTCATGAGAAACGAAAATCGCCTTCACCTTGTCGAGTGACAAGCCAAGTCGCAGCATACGCCTTTCGGTTTCCCGGCAAGAGATACCCGCGTCGATTAAAACAGCTTCCTTTTCATTCCCGACATAATAACAATTTCCGTTGCTGCCCGAATTTAAGGAGGTAATGAACAAGTGCATAAGTACTAAGGAAAGGGTAAAATTTGCCACTAAGTTCCTTGTACGATTCACAGTTGCCACCAGTCATTAGGTTATGCCTATCAATCAGGAGTATATTCTCAGGGTATCCGGACTAACGAAAACATTTTCGGGGGTGAAGGCGCTGGATAACGTTCAATTGGCCGTACGGAAAGGTGAAGTTCATGCTTTAATGGGTGAAAATGGAGCGGGCAAATCCACGTTTATGAAGCTGCTGATTGGTTTGCAGACGCCCGATTCCGGTGAAATTATTTTTGACGGTAAAGCCCTAAAGACCAGCAATGTCAATGACGTACTAAAGAAGGGTATGTCAATGATTCATCAGGAGATTCTGGCTGTCCCCGACTTGACCGTTGCTCAGAACATATTCCTGGGTCGGGAAACGAATAGCGGGTTGTTTAGCTGGCTGGACGACAAAAAGCTAACGAAGCAGGCGGGCGAACTTCTTGAGCAGATGGGCGTAAGTATCCAACCCACTGTAAAAATGAAGTATTTGAGCGTGGCAGAAAGGCAAATGGTAGACATTGCGAAAGCTATTTCGAACGATGCCAAAATAATTATTATGGATGAGCCGACCTCCGCCCTATCCAGTAAAGAGGTTGCTACACTCTTTCGTATTATCCGTGAATTGACCAAAAAAGGAGTAGCTATTATTTACATCTCACACAAGATGGAGGAGATATTTGCCATCGCCGATACTATCACGGTGCTAAGAGATGGCAAATACATCGTGACAAAACCAGCGTCTGAACTTGATGTAACTACGCTGATAACACTGATGGTTGGCCGCGAAATCAATACGCTGTTTCCAACCAACTTTAGTCCCCAAGGAGAAAAGATTCTGTCGGTTAGAAACCTCAGCAGAACCGGTCATTTTTCCACTATCAACTTTGATGTTTATGCTGGAGAAGTGCTTGGACTAGCGGGGCTGATGGGTGCGGGGAGAACCGAAATCGCGCGGACAATTTTTGGATTAGATCGCTTTACGAGTGGCGAAATATACATCAAAGGCAAAAAGGCAAAAATCAACTCTCCGCATGAGGCCATCCGGCATGGGATAGGCTACGTTAGTGAAGACCGGAAACAATTCGGCTTTATCCCCCGCTTGTCGGTTAAGCACAATATCACGTTGGCGAGCTTATCGACACTGGTGAGTGGGCCATTTATCAAGTCTAAACGGGAGAATGAAACAGCCACCACTATGATGGCTGATTTAAAAATAAAAGCGTCCAGCCTGAATCAACAAGTGATTTATCTCAGTGGAGGAAACCAGCAAAAAGTGGTTATCGCAAAGGTGCTGCTGGCTAAACCGGTTCTGGTCATCCTCGACGAACCAACCCGAGGCATTGACATAGGCGCCAAAGCTGAAATTTATAAGCTAATCAACCAGTTGACCGCCAGCGGCATAGCTGTCATTATGATTTCATCAGAGCTTCCCGAAATACTGGGCATGAGTGATCGGGTGCTTGTTCTGTCAAAAGGAAAACAAACCGCCATGCTTTCAGGGGCAGAAGCTACCCAGGAAACTATTATGCGTTATGCGATGCAATCCTACTCGCCAACATCTCACTAAAATTAATGAAAAACGGCATTCTTACTCAGTTTACGCAGACTGGAAATTCATACAAAACTCGTATCAGAGGCATTGGCAAATTCGGACTTATCATTGCCTTTGTCCTAATCTGCCTCGCTCTTTCGCTATTGACGCCAACGTTTCTGACCATTCAGAACCTGATGATCATCTTGACGCAGGTATCCATTAATGCCTTGCTGGCCTTTGGCGTTACGTTTGTCATTATAGCGGGCGGCATCGACTTGTCAATTGGGTCGATGGTTGCTGTCACAGGCGTCGTGGCGGCTTCTTTCGCTCACCCGGATACGTATCCGGTGGGGGTTCCTATCCTTATGGGATTATCTGCCGGTTTACTTTTTGGTGCCTTCAACGGATTCATCATTACCAGAAGCAACGTTCCGCCTTTCATCGTCACATTAGGCACGATGACAATTGGCCGGGGGCTGGCACTTATATTGAGCAAAGGCCGTCCGGTATCTAATTTGTCCGATTCGTTCAATTTCATTGGTGGTGGCAAAATTCTGGGCATACCAACGCTAATTATCATCCTGATTGGGCTCTTTATCCTCTGCTCAATCGTGCTAAAAAGAACCGTTCTGGGCCGCTACATCTATGCTGTTGGCGGCAACGAACAAGCGGCTAAAGCGTCTGGTATCCAATTGAATAAAGTAAAAATGATCGTCTACACACTGTGTGGTGGCTTAGCTGCATTGGCCGGTATTCTGTTGACATCCCGCATTACAACAGGGCAACCCAACGCCGGAACGGGTTTTGAACTTGACGCTATTGCGGCTGCAATTATTGGTGGAACCAGCACATCAGGCGGAACCGGAACGATGACAGGCACCTTGATTGGCGCGTTATTAATTGGCGTAATCAGCAATGGCCTAGATTTGCTCAACGTAACATCTTAT
The DNA here is from genome assembly GCF_042686045.1 of Spirosoma flavum. Lineage (NCBI taxonomy): Bacteria > Pseudomonadati > Bacteroidota > Cytophagia > Cytophagales > Cytophagaceae > Spirosoma > Spirosoma flavum. The sequence goes on along the minus strand of NZ_JBHUOM010000002.1, from coordinate 653,909 downwards.
TACCAGCAGGTAGTGATGGGAATCATCATTATCGGAGCCGTGGTTTTGGACAGTGTAAATCAATCCAGTAACGAATAATCAACAGCACAATCAGTATATAATGAGACGGATATCTTCACCATTCTTTAGCACTGCACTTTTTATTTCGGTTCTATTTACTAGTTGTAATCAGGCAACTACCAGCGAAAAAAGCCAAACAGACGGCAGCAAGAAACTCGTTGTGGGCGTTACCATGCTCAGCATGCAGAATGAGTTCATCGTCAATGTGCATGACGAAATGGTCAAGAAAGCGCAGGAGACAGGTATTGAGTTACTTACCGTTGATGCAGAACGATCAGCACTGAAACAGGTCGAACAGGTCGAGAGTTTTATTGCACAAAAGGTGGATGCAATCATCATGAATCCGTGCGAAGTGGAAGCCAGTTCTCCAGCGGTAGCCAAAGCGTTAGCCGCAAAGATTCCAATTATCAACGTAAACTCGGAGACAAGGTCAAAACCATCGGCGTTTGTTGGTTCCGACGACGTGGAATCGGCTCGAATAGCCATGAGATACATTGCCGACAAATTGGGCGGCATAGGAAATGTAGTGATGATTCACGGCTACATGGGTCAGGCCGCCCAACTAAAAAGAGAACAGGGCGCACGGGAAATTCTGAAACAATACCCAAACCTGAAGCTCATTGCCAATCAGACTGCCGAATGGGATCGGGCCAAGGCGATGTCGTTAATGGAAAACTGGATTCAATCATTTGGCCCAAAAATCAACGCAGTTTTTGCCCATAATGATGAAATGGGTTTGGGCGCAGTAAAAGCCCTGACAGACGCGGGCCTGAAAGACAAGATTATCGTTGTCAGCATTGATGCGATTCCAGATGCTTTACAAGCGGTAAAAAAAGGAACGCTGGACGCTACAGTTTTTCAGAATGCCGAACAGCAAGGGGCTAAGGCTATTGAGACGGCTATCAAGGCAGCTAAAGGGCAAGCCTATGATAAAGAAACACTTATCCCGTTTCAGTTGGTCACCAAAGACAATTTGGACAAATTTTTGAAGTAGTCGTATGGAGAGAATTGATAAACATCTGTTAGCTTAGAGAGCTTGATGGTAGCTTTCAATCATCTTGTTTGTCAAAATCGCCCACCTGCTTGCCCCGTTTATAGTCATAATGGAGAATTTTTCGCAACTGGCAAAAAAGATAATCGGTATTCATCCCCAACAGGGCGTACAACCACTGCGCCATCTGGTCCATATAGGCTCCGAATTCCACGGCTACCACCTGCCGGATAAGTGGCTGACTAGCAACTCAATTTGTTACTGTGTTGGGGCTGGGGATGATATTTCATTTGATACGGAGCTCAAAGTTATTTATGATGCGCAGGTGTACATTTTCGACCCAACTCCTGAAGGTATCAATCATTTTCAACAGCTAAACGACTACACTGAACGGGGTGAACCCCTTACGTTGGCGAATGAGGTGCCTTTTACCTATCGGATTACAAACGAACAGGTTAAAACGATCACCTTCGTGCCGATTGGCGTTTGGGATCACCAAACAACGCTACGATTTTATGCGCCCCAACGCGAAAACTATGCTTCCCATTCTGTATACCTATTTAAAGAGTCGGGGAATTATATAGAAGCTCCGGTTGATCGCTTAAGCAATTTGATGAAAACCCTGGGACACAGCGAAGTAGATGTAGTAAAACTGGAAATTGAAGGCGCTGAATATGCGGTCATAGATACACTGCTTGAGGATAAGTTAGCTGTTAAAATCATTCTCGTCGAGTTTGATGAAGTTCATAATGCCAACGATAAATCCTTTCATTTTCGAATAAAAAATTCTTGTGCTAAACTCAAAAAAGCAGGTTATGTATTAGTCCATTCCACAGATGCGATGAAACGTACATTCATTCGACAAGACGTGTATAATGGCCTAAAAGCAAAAGAAACAGAGACTATGTAGAGGAGTAATTTACCAGATCAGTCAGCGTATCTTGCAATGACTTTGCTGTGTCTTCAAGCCTAACGATTATGCTGACCCCTTCTAAACGTTTCTTTTTACTTGTCGTGATGCTCTTGCCGACCGTTGGTCACCTCAATGCGCAACCAACGGCTGATGTCCGTAATGTGCGTTGGGGCTTTACGCCAAAACAGGTTAAAGAAGCCGAAAGAGCCAAGCCATCCTCTACAAAGAAAGATAAAGTAATCTATACCCAAGTACCTCTTGTGGATCGGAAAGTTGGTCTCGAATACGATTTTAATGGCGATTCTCTACTGTCTGCATCCTATTATTATTATACCACCGCGTCCATTACCAAAGATGATGTACTTGCGGCATCTGTTGATTTCGAGGCACTATTAACGGAGAAATATGGTCCTGGAAAAGCCTCCTTTCTGGGTGATATCAGGAATGTCGTCTGGCTAACGCCAAGAACTCAGATCAGCTTTTCGGTTGGTAATGTCGATAAAGGATGGTCTTTAGAGGTCGTGTATCTTTGCCGGGTCTGTTCGGGTCAGGCGACAAAGATTGAGCAAAGTAAAACTTCGTGGAAACCTCATAAAGATATCAAAGACTTCTAATTCTATTTCCCCCCTTAGTGCTGATAGTCCGATAGTGGTGCAATTAGTTAAACCGACACTAGTTTACTGGCAAGGATGTTTGTTCAGGCAGTGATATCTCTTTGCGTTCGCCAATTTGCTGCCGCCACATAGCATAATACAGCCCTTTCTGCATCAGGAGTTCAGCATGGCCACCCTCTTCGGCAACGTGGCCCCGTTCCAGTACAAAAATTCGATCGGCATGTAAAATAGTGCTCAAGCGGTGGGCAATTAATATAGTAATGTGTTGCCGCGACCCCGAAAGCTGACGTACTGTTTTGCTAATCTCTTCCTCAGTAAGCGAATCCAGGGCCGATGTAGCCTCGTCAAACACGAGCAAGGTTGGGTGACGCAACAACGCGCGGGCGATACTCAGACGCTGTTTCTCACCACCAGAAACTTTCACCCCGCCCTCGCCAATCACGGTGTCAAGTCCTTGCGGAGCCCGGTTGAGAAGGGTATCGGCAGCAGCCTGATGCAAGGCCAACAGGCATTCGTCGTCCGTAGCCTGGGGTGCGACGAAACGTAGATTTTCTCGAATAGTACCAGCAAAAAGTTGTGTATCCTGCGTAACGAATCCAATCTGCTCGCGCAACTCGTCTAAATCGATCTCCGAACCGAGGATGCCGTTATATAGTATTTTGCCAGCTAAAGGCTGATAAAGGCCCACCAGCAATTTCACCAGCGTTGTTTTACCAGAACCCGACGGACCTACAAAGGCGATAGTTTCGCCAAGTTTCGCCGTAAACGAAATACCGTCGAGTGCCGGGACATCGGCTGAAAGATGCTTGAACCGTACATCCTTGAAAGCGAGAGTTTTAATGTTATTAATTGCTTGTGGATGAAGTGGTTTTACATCGCGCGGAGTATCGAGAATCTGTTGAAAGTTGGCCAGCGATGCTTCTGTTTCCCGGTAAATATTGATAATGTTACCTAGCTCCTGCAAGGGTCCGAAAATGGCGAAGGAATAAATAAAGAGCGAGAAAAACTCACCAACCGTAATGCGTCCCTGCACAACCAGGAATAACATGAGCAGCATAATAGCGTTACGAAGCAGATTCACAAACGTACCTTGTACGAACGAAAGCGAACGGATATAGCGAACCTTCTTTAACTCCAGCCGCAGGATTTTTTCAGTTGTCGCATTTAAGCGTTCGGTTTCCTGCTGAGCCAGACCAAGGCTTTTAACGAGTTCAATATTACGCAGACTTTCGGTGGTTGATCCTGCCAGGGCCGTTGTTTCAGCCACGATGGTCTTTTGAACCACTTTAATTTTTCGGCTTAGCAACGAACTTACGAAACCAAGTAGCGGAATAGTCAGGAAATAAGCGGGTGCAATGGGCCAATACACGGTACTGGCGTACCACATGACAAATACAATGCCGACAACGGACGTAAATAATACATTGACGAACGACTGAATGAGCTTCTCTACATCAGCCCGCACTTTTTGGAGCTTACCTAGCGTCTCCCCCGACCGCTGGTCTTCAAACACCTGATAAGGCAACTCCAGCGAGTGCCGAAGTCCGTCGGTATAGAGCCGGGCACCCAACCGCTGGGTGATGACGTTGACGTAGTAATCCTGAAAGTTTTTGGCGATACGGCTAACCATAGCTACGCCTAAAGCCTGCAAAATCAGGACGCCAGCCCCGGCGCTCAAAAACTCCCAGAAGCCTACCGTCGGTAGTTCTCCACCAGGTTTAACGACGAACTGATCGATGATTTTGCGGAAAATATAAGGATCAAGTAACGAGAAAACCTGGTTGATGGTGGCTAAGAACAGGGCAAGGGCCAGCAAGCCCCAGTAATGGCGCAGATAGGAGTATAGTAATTGCATAAATACAAAATCGGTGGTTGTATAGGGTAGTAAATGTAGTAACTATAGGTAGGTTAGACGTTACTGAATACGAGTCAAACACGTAACCAATTAGTTGACGCATTCATTACCTAAAACCAAAATTTTGCTTCAATGACCGCTATTGACCACATCCATACTTGTTCCGTTAAGCACAGCAACTAATTAAAATTGTCAATAACCTGCGTGGGGTATTCTGATTTATACCTTCATTTTTAATTAATACCAAGCAGATAATAAAGGTTAATTCCAATAATTGTTCTTATAAAACAGTTTCACCATTGCCAGGATAACATTTTCCTCATTTAGCGTCTCAGACACTGAGTTTTCTGTAAATGGCACTACGTCTTTTAGATGCTCCAGCTCTATAGCCGATATTGTTTTATAGCCCATAAACCAGTTCGGAAAGGATCGGCGTTCAATAGGATTCGCGTATAATTGAATTAGTTGGGTATGTCTACTGTCCTGACTAATGACTTCGTATAAGGCTTCTACTTTTTCTTCCGGCCCTTCAAGCACTTCAATAATGCTGCCATTGAAGTACAATAAAACGCCGGTAATACCTAAAGCACGGTTCTTTTTTTGACTTTGATACATGATTAGGTTTAACTCTTCTTCAGATAGAAAAGCCGAACTAATATAAACAATACAATATTCCATTCAGGTAGTAAATTACTTAATCACTTTTGCTCAGGATATGACTACCTGATAAGCCGAGCGGGGCCAGATACTAGTTTACGAAGGCATAGTTGACTAAATGCTGAGTGTAAACGTAATGGTCATTACATCTCCATCAATGGCTCGGTTCTGAATAATCATACCCAAATCATCATCAAACAACCGGTCACCAATTTGGGGTAGGCTACCAAATGTGGTGTGAAATTTCTTGATACTGTTAAAGCAAGTAGAAAGCCGGTCAATGTATGTATCTGCTACAATTGGATCTTCATACCAGTTGTCTACTCTTGATAATTTCTTGACTTCTTGAAGCTGCTGGTCGGAAAATAAAAATTGAATTTGCCATTCGCTAATTGACCAATCTTGACCCTTTATTGCCCAGTCTTGATATTTAATTGTCTCCACAATAGATTTCATCGGTACGTTTTTAAGAGGTCTGAGGAAAGAAAATCTTGTGTACCAAGCTCTTAAGCCGGTTAGCAATACGAGAAGATACTCGTTTCATTTAAATGGCATCGATAGCCGGAGGGGATAGAAATTTCATGATCGACGTAGTAAAGAGTGCTAACTGTCGATTTAGAAGAGCAAGTAAGTGGATGCAGAATATGTCACCGATTAGACAATACGGCAACCTTTTGGTAATCAGTTTGTTTACACTATATTGAATGTAGTCGTAAATTAAATGTTAAAAAAATTAACGGCCTGGATACTATGTATCATCCAAATAAAATAAAGAATAATTCACTTTGGTGAGTTATTCTTTCAAATTCTATGAATCGATTCACTGTAATCTGGTAAACCAACGCAGCATAAGCATACTTATTCTACAAAACTTTGGATAGCCCGGTCGGAATTGGTTCATCATATAGCCGCAGTCAGCCTGATTTGGAAACACGTTAACTGCGGTTATACCTTCACGCAATTTTCCAAACAGGCAGTCTGTCTTAACAATTGCATCGAACGCGCAATACAGTCGTCATGCGTTCTCTATCAACGTTTTACTAACCGTTACACATGATTCTTCTTGTTGATGATAGGCCCGAGAATATCCTTCCCCTAAAAAAAATTCTCGAATTGCACAGCTTTTCGGTCGATACCGCCGAATCGGGAGAAGAAGCGTTAAAGAAAATTCTTAAAACCGATTATTCGGTTATTATTCTTGATGTGCAGATGCCTGACATGGACGGCTATGAAGTTGCCAATGCCATTGCAGGATTCAGTAAAGCCAAAGACACATCCATTATCTTTCTATCAGCCGTTAATACTGATAAAAAATTCATTACCAAAGGCTACACATCAGGAGGCATAGACTATTTGACAAAACCCGCTGACCCTGATATTCTGGTCTTAAAAGTTAAGACGTTTCACAAACTGTACAACCAGCAACAGGAACTCAGGGCTGCTCAAGTTTCGCTACGCAAGGAAATCGACGTTCGGAAACAGGCGCAGGATGAATTGGCAGAGCGCATGCAGGAGCTACAGGTTGTCCTGGCCTCTTTGCCGCAAATGGCGTTTAGTGTAGCTCCAGATAACCGAATCGAGTATGTTAATAAGCACTGGTTTCACTACGCCACCGATTCAACGACATTTCCGACAACGCACCCAGATGATGACTTCTGGAACGATTGGACTAATTCATTGGATAGCGGGACCGAGTTCATACGCGAAGTACGCCTGAAAGCACTGGCTACAGGGGCGTATGTCTATCATTTACTCCGGATAATCCCCATTTACCAGCAAGGCGTACTGACTCGTTGGATTGGCACTTTTACGGATATTCACCCGCAAAAACAGGCAGCCGAATTACTAGAACAGCAAGTCAATTTAAGGACGAATGAGCTCCTAATAAAGAATATGGAATTAGAGCGAATCAATCATGAGCTTCAGCAATTCACCTGGGTTGTATCGCATGACCTGAGAGAGCCACTCCGAAAAATACAGCTGCTCAACGACACTATTAAAACAAAATACCTCAGTAATAACCCCGAAGCATCTGCCTATCTTGACCGATCGATTCAGTCTTCGGCACGTATGGCTAACCTCATTAAAGATCTATTAGCCTATTCGGAATTATCAGTTCCTGAGCCGTTTCAACCAACCAATCTTACTGATTTACTCAAAGAACTACTACTGGATTTCGACGAACTAATCAGCCAGAAAGAGGCTATTGTTACGGTTGATTCATTACCCATTATTGACGCCGTACCGACTCGAATACGGCAGGTTTTCCAAAATCTGCTTAGTAATGCGCTCAAGTTTGCCAAACCAGATCAGCCTCCCGCTATTCACATTAGCGCAGAACGAGTTGACAGTAAGGCAATTGACAGTACTCCCTCGGCTACGGGTGATTTTTGCCGGATTACCGTATGCGATAATGGCATTGGTTTTGATGAAAAATTCCTGAACCGAATTTTCATTATTTTTCAGCGATTGCACAGCCAAACCAGCTACGAAGGCACGGGTATTGGTCTGTCTATTGTCAAAAAAAATATCGACAAGCATCATGGTATCATTTCGGCCCAAAGCCGAGTTAATGAAGGAGCCCGTTTTATTTTCGTTTTACCGATCAAACAAGCTAGTTCGATACCGGCTAATGAAGCAAGGTGAACGTTGTTAATTACTTACTCATGCCACAGACATCCACATCGAACTCGGTTATCCGACAACTACAAATTGTCTTTTCGCTTTCGACACTCTTACTCCTGATTAGCCTCGTCGCGTCGTTCTACAGCAGTCAAAAGCTAATCAGCAATTCCCAATTAGTCAATCATACCAATCAGGTACTGATCGAATCCGAGAACATTATTTCTTACATGAAGGATGCGGAAACGGGTCAGCGCGGCTATCTGGTTACTCTCGATCCTCTTTTTTTACAACCTTATACTGGCAGTTACGAAAAAGTAACGACCAGTTATAACCGGGTTCGTTCGTTGACCCCCGATAATCCGGTCCAGCAGAGGAATCTTGACAAAGCAAAAAACTTGTATGAAGCCAAATTTGCGCAAATGAGACGGATTATCGCCCTATCAAAACGAGACAAAGGGTTCATGCGGGATACGGCTGAGCGGCATAGAGAAATGGTAAAGGGCAAACAAATTATGGATGCTCTCAGATTAGTTATCAGCCAGATAAAAACCGAGGAGGAAAATCTACTTAATAATCGCGTTGAACAGCAACAGATTTACATCACCTATACCCCCTTTCTGCTAATTATCGCGGCTATTGTATCCATACTCATCACGATTAGCACGTATTTTAGAATCAGAAGAGATCTGGATAACCGGATTATCCAACAGAAACTAGCCGACGAAAAATACATTGAAACGGCGGGACGTATTGCGGTTATGGAAGAAATAACCCGGGGAATCGCCGGGGGGGATTACTCTGTGCGAAGTGTAGATTCGCGAGATGATGAGCTGGGACGCATTTCGAAGGCGCTAAACCAAATGGCGACCTCGCTCGAACAAACGTTTACTGATTTAAAAAATAAAAACTGGCTGCAAACCGGTGCAGTAAAACTGAGCGATGCCATTCGGGGCGAAAAGGATCTGCCCAAACTGGCAAACCGCCTGATCGATACCATCACCAACTACGTAAATGCGCCGTTGGGCACGATCTACCTGATTGATAACGACCTACGTTTTAACCTGGCCGGTAGTTATGCCGCCCAATACGTGCCCACTACTATTAGAGCCGGAGAAGGGCTTATTGGACAGGTTATTGAGCGTAAAAAAACAATTATTGTTCAGAATTTACCTCCCGATTATAGCCAGATAACCTCCTCCCTGGGTAGTTCTCTTCCATCCGCCCTGGTCATTGCTCCCCTGGTTTACGCCGATGTGTGCATAGGTGCCATTGAGCTGGGGCTTCTACGAGACCCTGACCCGCTGGAAGTCGACTTTTTAGAACACAATCTGGAAGCCATCGCTATCGGCATCAATTCCGCCCTGGATTATAGCAAGTTGCAGAACTTTCTGGAAGAGACTCAGGCTCAGGGAGAAGAATTACAGGCTCAACACAGCGAGTTGGAAAATCTGAATGCGGAGCTGGAAATGCAGGCCCAAAAACTACAGGCATCCGAAGAAGAACTGCGGGTTCAGCAGGAAGAGTTGCAACAAACTAACACCGAACTTGAAGAACGTGGCCTCCTGCTGGAAGAGAAAAATGATGAGATTCAGAAGAAAGCCGACGAGTTGGAAGTAACGACCCGGTATAAATCAGAATTTCTAGCTAACATGTCGCATGAACTCCGGACCCCACTCAACTCTATTTTGCTCTTAAGTCGTTTACTGGCCGAAAATCACGATGAAACCCTCACGAATGATCAAGTGGAATATGCCCGTGTAATTCAATCATCGGGTAATGGCTTACTTGGTTTGATTGATGAGATATTGGACTTGTCCAAAATCGAAGCCGGTCAAATGCAACTCGATTATCAGGCTGTTTCTATTACCGAAATTACGGATGAATTACAGGCTCTCTTTGGCTTGCTGGCGAAAGAGAAAGGGCTGGATTTCACCATTACCGTTGAGCCAGATGTGCCGTCGATTATCAATACTGACCATATGCGGTTAGGGCAGATTCTCAAAAACTTACTCTCTAACGCGCTCAAATTCACATCGAGTGGACATGTTACGCTCACAATTAAACGACAGCCTTCAGAACCAGATACGGTTAGTTTTGCGGTTAAGGACACCGGTATTGGTATCTCTCCCGAAAAACAACCCCTTGTCTTTGAGGCTTTTCAGCAGGCAGATGGTTCGACCAAACGAAAATACGGCGGAACGGGTTTAGGCTTATCCATTAGCCGCGAACTGGCGAAATTGCTTGGGGGCGAAATTACTCTTTCCAGCCAGATAAGTAAGGGCAGTGAGTTTACGATACACTTACCTCTTTATAAAGATGCTCCGTCTCCTTCAGTTCAGGAAAATTATAGCCCGATAGCAAAGTCGCCATCCGTCGAAACACGTCCGGCTTCATCTTATATCAATGCCAATGTTCCAGCAGCTATTTCAGATGATCGTGATGGCGTTACCAATCAGGATAAAACAATCCTGATTATTGAAGACGATCTGAACTTTGCCAAATCGCTGCTGGATTATGCGCGCAAAAAGGGCTACAAAGGTATTGTAGCTGTTCAGGGCGATGAGGGCCTAAGGCTGGCCGCTATCTACAAACCACTTGGTATCCTGCTGGATATTCAACTGCCGGTTATGAGTGGCTGGGAGGTAATGGATGCGCTGAAAGCAAATCCCCAAACCCGGCCCATTCCGGTGCATATCATGTCGTCTCACAATATGAAGAATGAAAGTCTGTTGAAAGGTGCCGTTGATTTCGTGGATAAACCGGTAGCTTTCGAACAACTCCAGGAAGTCTTCAAAAAGATTGAACAGGTACTTAACCGCGACCCCAAAAAAGTTCTGATCATTGAAGATAATGCCATACATGCCAAAGCACTGGCTTATTTTCTGGAGACTTACAACATCATTTCTGAACTAAAAAGCACCATTTCAGAAGGCATCGACGCGCTGAAGCGTGAAGAAGTAGACTGCGTGATTCTGGATATGGGGATTCCCGATACGAATGCCTGCGAAACGCTGGAAGAAGCCAGGAAAAACCCAGGATTGGAAAACCTGCCCATCATCATCTTTACTGGCAAAAGTCTGTCAATGTCCGAGGAGCTTAAAATGAAAAAATATGCAGACTCGATTATTGTCAAGACGGCCCACTCCTACCAACGTATGCTCGACGAAGTTTCGCTTTTCCTGCATTTAGTTGAGGAAAATAAACAGGCTACCGGCAAGAACGGCGCAGCCAGAAAGCTTGGTGCTCTGAGCCAGGTACTCAACGAAAAAACAGTACTGATAGCCGATGACGATGTACGGAATATCTTCTCTCTGTCAAAAGCCCTGGAACAGTATAATATGACCGTAATAGCCGCACTGGACGGGAAAGAAGCTCTACAAAAATTAGACGAAAACCCAGCCATTGATGTCGTTTTACTGGATATGATGATGCCTAAGATGGACGGATACGAAACGGCCCGAAAAATTCGCGAAAATTATCAGTGGAAGACCTTACCTGTTATTGCCGTTACAGCCAAAGCAATGACCGGCGACCGGGAAAAGTGCATTCAGGCTGGAGCTTCCGATTACATTACAAAACCCGTTGACATTGAGCAACTTATATCATTATTACGCGTTTGGCTCTATGATCGATCGTAAAAAAGTAGGGCCGGGTAGCCGATTATATCACGATGGAAACGAGCCGAATTAGTCTCTTAAAACTAACAAAATGAGCAAAAAACGAGTCTTGATCATTGACGACGATTCCAGAAATATTTTTGCCCTTACGGCTACCTTACGGGCAAAATCATTCGATTGTATCGCGTGCAGCAATGCTCAGGAAGCGCTGGATTTATTGAAAACCAATGAAGTAATTGATGTGATTCTCATTGACATGATGATGCCTTACATGGACGGCTACGAAGCCATTCCGCGCATCAAAAATCTGGATAACCGGAAAAATACGCCTATCTTCTCGGTAACCGCTCAGGCAATGGTTGGAGACCGGGAAAAATGCCTTCGGGCGGGAGCAACGGATTATATACCGAAGCCAATTGATGTGGATCGATTGTTACTTCTTTTGTCACGTAGTTAACAAATAGTGTGCTAGTATGATTGAGGAGGAAGAAATTGATTTGTTACTAACTGATCTATTTGAGGTACATGGGTACGACTTTACCCACTATGCCCGAGCTTCTTTAAAGCGACGGATTAATCGACTGTGGCTACTGGATAAATATCCCAGTTTCGCCGAACTTCGCTACCAACTCCGGTCGGATGTGGATTATCTAAAGCGTTTTGTAGAGGAGCTGACAGTCAACGTGACTGAAATGTTCCGCGATCCGCTATTTTACAAAACCCTTCGAACAGAGGTGTTGCCTACACTGTCAGCTAAGCCCTTCATTCGCATCTGGCACGCGGGTTGCTCAACGGGAGAGGAAGTGTATTCGATGGCTATCCTACTTAAAGAAGCCAATTTGCTTCATAAATCGTTGCTATATGCTACTGATCTAAACCCGGAAGTTCTGGAGAGGGCTCGGGAAGGTATCTTTACGATAACGCCGATGAAACAGTACTCAGAAAATTATATTCTGTCAGGAGGAACAAGTGATTTTTCATCCTACTATACAGCAAAGTACGGCCACGTTAAATTTAGGAATGACTTAACCGAAAAAGTGGTTTTTTCAACACACAACCTGGTATCAGATTGGTCGTTTAACGAATTTGATTTAATTCTATGCCGTAATGTGTTGATCTACTTCGACAAAGCCTTACAAGAGCGAGTATTTACACTTTTCGACGAGAGTATCGGGCCGCTTGGATATTTAGCCTTAGGGGCTAAGGAAACAATAAAATTCTCAACCTTACAGCCAAGGTACAGGCAAATAGCTAGCGAAAAGATATGGCGGAAAATAGGCTAGTCAAAAAGTACAAAGTCGTCGTTATGGGTGGTTCTACGGGCAGTATTGAGATACTGCTTAGCCTACTGCCAGCGCTACCGACCCCTTTATCGTTCGCTCTGATCATTGTCCTGCATCGTAAAAATACGGCTGACTCTACATTGGCCAACTTGTTTTCGCTTAAAACAACCAGCCCCCTGCACGAAGTAGACGATAAAGATGCAATTGAGCCAGGGACCATTTATCTGGCTCCTGCCGACTACCATCTGCTGATCGAACAGGGTGATTTTTTCTCGCTGGACGATTCTGAAAAAGTCAATTATAGTCGTCCATCCATAGATGTTACGTTCGAATCGGCAGCCGATGTGTATGGTTCCTCACTAGTCGGAATTTTGCTTTCAGGGGCTAACTCAGATGGCACATTGGGGCTAAAAGCTGTTAAAAAAGCGGGGGGCCTTCTGGTCGTTCAGCAGCCCGAAACTGCCCAGGTTGCCTTTATGCCGCAACAAGCTATTCTACATACTCCGGTTGATCATATCCTTAACATACCAGAATTAATTGCTTTTATAAAATCCATAAACACTGATTCCTACGTTTTACCTCTCTGAACTGGCCCAATTGGAATCGCTGGTTTATCGGCCTACCATTTCATTACTCTGTACTTATTTAAATGGATTAGTCAGGTTTGAGAACCTCACTTTACTGCCTATCTACTATTCGTTGAATTATTGCTGACGTATCACCTCACTATAGCCGCTAACCAATTCTTTCTTTACAACAGAAAGATGGCACAAACTCTATCGGCCCAGACCAGGGATTAGCTATTCTTTTAGTCTGTTAATAGACTTGCGAGGTCAACTGATTAGAACAAATTGGCTACTAAGAGAACTCTAATCGACCAGTTCGATAGGTGCTATCCTTATATATTAAATATATTTAATCAGATAAATTTTGTTTTCTAATAGTAAAATTCAAATCTTTATTGTTTAAAATAACAGTATACGGTAAATGATAAAGTCTTTAGCTGGTCGAATTTATGTTGGAACTGCCCTTACCTTTCTAACCGTACCAGTAATAATTATACTCTATTTTAGTGCTTTTCGGAGGCATGATGCGTTACTGGTACATTCCACAAAAGTTGAAAAAATAGCGGAACAGATTGCCAGCCTTCAACTAACATTACTGGAAATCAAGAACACTGGTCAACCTAACGCGGCCATTACTTCCATACCCAGATCATATTCTTCCCCACTGACGCTATCAGCCATCGATCGAATACTTAGCGATCTGAAAGATCTACTGGCTTTGGAACCCTCCCAACTGAATCGATTCAATCAGGTTGAAAAGGCAACGATTGCTTATCTGGCGGGGGACATCAGCCAACTGGACAATATTCGCAGCCAGTTGACACAAATCAAGCAACAATCTCAACAAGAGTTGCTGGTTCGGAAACAGAAAGAAGCCGATACCGACTACATGGAAGAGTGTGCTATGTGGGTAGCGGTTCTAGTCGCCGTTATTAACATTGCTATTTTAATATTAGTCATTTTTGAAGAGTTCCGAAAACGTCGCCGAGCCGAACGGGAATTGAAGACTAATTTGGCAACGCTGCAAACTTACAATCAGGAGAGCGAAGAACGAAACTGGCAACTCTCTGGCCTGTCGGCTATTAGCCACAGTTTGCAGGATCAGGAAAGTCCTCAGGATATGGCCAGAAATATTATTGCCACATTGACTGCTCACCTTGACTTACCCGCTGGAGCTGTGTACTTATACAATTCGGCAGGACATTATCTGGAGCGAGTAGCAGCCGTGGGCTTGCCGGCTAACGTAGCCAGTAAATTTACTCTGGACGAAGGGCTGATAGGACAGGCAGCTAAGAGTCAAAAAATGTCGATTATTAATCAGGTACCGACCGAATACTGGCAGTTGGAATCGGGTAGTGGACAGGCTCAACCGGGCCAGTTAGTGCTGGTGCCTTTGTGGTATCGTAAAGATAAAGAACTCATTGGCGTGCTTGAGCTGGTTTCCTTCCGAACACTGGAGCCGCCTGTTATAAATCTGCTTAAACGCCTGATGGAGTCGCTGGCGGTAGCCATTAATTCAGCACAAACTCACGAGCAGGTGCGCACACTTTTACAACGGGTGCAACAACAAAATGAACTGGTTGCCGATCAGCAGGAAGAACTGCGACAATCCAATGAATCTTTGTTGCGTCACGCCGAAAACTTGCAGTCATCGGAGGAAGAACTGACCGTTCAGCAGGAGGAACTACGTCAGATTAATGCTGAATTAGTAGAGAAAAATGAAGCAGTTGAAATTGCCCGGCAATCACTTTCCCTGAAAGCCAGAGAATTAGAAGTGACCAGTCAATACAAATCTGCCTTTTTAGCTAATATGTCGCACGAGTTGCGAACGCCTTTAAACAGCGTGCTGATTCTGGCCAAGCTCCTGGCAGATAATAAACTAGAAAACCTCACGATAAAGCAAATCGAATATGCCAATGTCATTTATAAATCGGGTAATGATCTGCTAAAACTCATCAACGATATATTGGATCTGGCTAAAATCGAAGCCGGTCATATCGAAGTACATCGTGAAACGGTATCGGTAAAAAGTATTTTGCGAGACCTTACCCAGTTGTTCACCGTAGTGGCCGAGGAAAAAAAGGTACAGCTAATTACAAAAATAGACGAATCTGTACCGGCGGAGGTAACTACTGACCGATTGAGATTAGAACAGATTCTCAAAAACCTATTATCCAATGCGTTCAAGTTTACCCCACGCGATGGTAAAATCACATTGTCTTTCTCGGTAGAACAGGGCGTTCCTTCACTCACCCGGCAGGATCTTCGTAAGGAAACCTCGCTGCTGGCCATTGCTGTTTCAGATACAGGGATTGGTATTCCCTCCGATAAACAACAACTTATTTTTGAAGCTTTTCAGCAGGTAGACGGTTCAACCAGCCGCAAATATGGCGGAACGGGTCTGGGATTGTCCATTAGTCGGGAATTGATAAAACGGCTGGGGGGCGAAATTACCCTGCAAAGCGAAGATGGCAAGGGAAGTACATTTACCATATGGCTACCTCTGTCAGTAGAAAGTTCAACAACTGATTTTAACCCGCCATCTATTGCAACGTCTCAGCCGCTGGTGAGGTCAACCAGCATCAATGGCACCAATTACCCAACCACTCTAACGCAGCAAAGTACCATTGCTGATGATCGGGAAAACCTGCAAAAAGGTGATAAGGTAATGCTCATTATAGAAGATGATGTTCGTTTTGCCAGCATCGTACAGGACTTTGCCCGCGCCAAAGGGTATAAAACATTGGTGGCTTTGCAGGGCGACGAGGGCTTGGCTTATGCCCGACGGTATGAACCGTCGGCTATCATTCTGGATTTACAACTACCCGTTTTAGACGGCATAAGCGTACTAAAACTGCTCAAGGACGATACGCATTTAAACCGAATTCCTGTTCATGTTATATCGGCAAACGATGCGCCCAAAGTGGCACTGCAGGGGGCGCTGGCTTATATTCAGAAACCGCTTACAAAACAGGATCTGGAAGATGCCTTTACCCGAATCAACAACCGTATTACTGAGCAGATAAAAAACGTGCTGGTGCTATCAGGCGACTACTTACCGGATAACTCACTGACGAAACTGATTGATGAAAGACACTTCGACATTACATGCGATTATGCCGTTTTAAATGATGAAGCGCTGCAAAAAGTGCATGAAAAGGCTTACGACTGCGTAATCGCTGACATCGGTAAAGACCTGGAACCGGGCCTTCACAAGTTACGCCAGTTGCAGGCTGCCATGCAGAACGATCAGATTCCGGTAATCATTTATTTAGACAAAGATCTCTCCGATTTCGATGAATTGCAGTTAAAGAAACTGTCTGATACGGTCGTTTATAACTCTGTTCAGGCGAAAGATCGATTGATGGATCAGTTGGATTTGTTTCTGTATAAAGTTCAACAGGAAAATCTCATCCATCCCTTACCTCCATCCATAAATCCACCTCTAACCACTGATCCCCCGTTGTTGACCCAAACAAACTGGCAGGGAAAAACCGTATTGCTGGTTGATGATGATATGCGTAACGTGTTTTCTATCAGCACATTACTGGAAGAAAATAAACTATCGGTTGTTACCGCCAGCGATGGACAGGAAGCCATTGAAACCCTTAACGAGAACCCTAAGATAGATCTGGTTCTGATGGATATTATGATGCCAACTATGGATGGGTATGAGGCCACGCGACGGATTCGTACAGATAAGCGCTTTGTAGATCTGCCAATAATTGCTCTGACCGCCAAAGCGATGCCGGGCGACCGGGAGAAATGCATTGAAGCTGGCGCATCAGATTACATTACCAAGCCACTGGATATTAACCAATTACTAACGGTGATGACTGTTTGGATGCCCGCCTGACTATGAATCTGGATTGCAAACTTAGCACCACAGAACTGGAAGAGATTCTAACGCTTATCAAGGTTGTTTATGGGTATGATTTCACCAATTACGCCCAGGCTTCCTTAAAACGCCGAATAGTGCGCTGTATGAGCCTGGTTACTATTCGATCGGCCTCTGACCTCCAGTTTCAGCTCGCCAACGATTCCGAATTTTTTGCCTGGTTTTTACGGGCAATTATGGTAAACGTGACCGAAATGTTTCGCGACCCGCCATTTTATGCAAGTCTGCGCGAAAAGGTATTACCACTATTAGCCTCATACCCAAATATTAAAATATGGCACGCTGGCTGCTCCACCGGTGAGGAAGTGTATTCGATGGCTATTATGTTAAAAGAGGCTAATCTGCTGGATCGCTGCCGCATCTATGCAACCGATATAAACCCCACCAATCTAGAAAAAGCCAGGCAAGGTTTAGTACCATTACACTACATGAATGAATATGCGCTCAATTATCGTCAGGCGGGTGGCACCGGTGATTTTTCAACGTATTATTCAACTCATCACGATCACGCAATAATGCACAAGAGTTTTAGAGATTCGATACTATTTGTGCAACATAACTTAGTGACAGACCGGGTTTTTAATGAGTTTCAACTGGTATGCTGTCGCAATGTGCTGATATATTTCAACAAAGATCTGCAAAATCATGTCATCCGGCTTTTTCACGATAGTCTATCATCGTTGGGCTACTTAGCCATCGGTCCCAGAGAATCACTCTTATTTACTGACCTGCGAGCGCAGTTTGAAACAGTTAGTTCTGATGCCAAAATTTTTCGACGCACACGATGAGCTGAAGAACATCTATGTATTGATTCCCATGACTAACTCAGCGACTCGTTTACACGTTCACCACTAATTTTTACCGACACATATTTTAATTAGTTCTATTTGATGTTAACCTCTACGAAACAATCTAATCCATTTACAATACTCCTAGTCGATGATCGGGATGAAAACCTGCTTGTTCTGGAAGAACTGCTGGATAATGGTGATCGTCAGTTCATTAAAGCAACCTCCGGGAACGAAGCACTTAAATATGCCTTAAAGAATGATCAGATTGGCCTGATTATGCTGGACGTGCAGATGCCTGACATGGACGGATTTGAAGTGGCCAAGTTCTTAAAAACTAATCCAAAGACCCGCGATATTTCCATCATTTTTGTAACGGCTATCAATAAGGAAGAACAGTATGTACTGAAAGGCTTTGAAGAAGGTGCGGTTGATTATCTGTCCAAACCCCTGGACAGTAATGTAACCAAGGCTAAAGTAAATGTATTCGAGCAGTTATGGTTCTACCAGCAGGCATTGAAACGATCGGCGGTTGATCTGGCAACGATTAATAAACAGCTGGAAAAGTTCGTATATATAGTCGCCCATGATCTTAAATCGCCCCTTACCGGCTTAATCACCTTATTGCACTTATTAGAAAGTACGAACGATAGCCACCCCGTTGGCCAGAGTGAACTAGCCGACTATGTTGGTGATTTAAAAGAGGCCGGGTATCACCTCTCCACAATGATCAGTACTATATTGGAGTATTCGCGGCAAAGCATTGATCAACAAGCATCTGAAGAGGTATCTGTCTCCGAACTTCTAGCACAAACAAGCCACTTGCTGTTTCCGCCAAAACATATCCAAATTCATATTATTGAACCGATGCCGGTGCTTTACACCAAAAAAGTAAAGTTGCAGCAGGTCTTTCAAAACCTGTTGAGTAATGCCATTAAATACAATGACAAAGCTCAGGGTCAAATTGACGTTGGCTGTAATGACAAGGGGGATTTCATCGAGTTCTTTGTTCGGGATAACGGCCCTGGAATGACGAACGAACAGCAAATCCACCTCTTCCAGCTTTTCCAACCAAGCGGGCATTCGCAACGGGAAAGTAGTACTGGAGTTGGACTTAATATTCTTAAAATGCTTGTGGAAGAGCAAGGCGGAACACTTCGGGTGGTTACGGCGCCGGGGGCAGGGTGTACAGTGTTATTTGACTGGCGTAAATAACAGGTGAACTATCCGTTTTGCGCTACTTTCTCTCTGAACGTTACTTAAACAGGAATAAGATTATGATAGAAAGTGAACCGTATAGGTTAAGCAATATCTAAAACCTGATTGTGGTGACTATGAACGGGCGTGAGTTTAATAACCTGTAGTTGAGCTAAAAGAGCCCAATCCTGCTCAGAAAGGTGCTGTTTAAGATAGATCTCAATATTACCATATCTGTCCATAACGAAGTTAGGGTGTAGTCCGTAATACTGTCTCACACAACTAACAATCCGGCTAAGTCGGCGAATCTTTTGTGTCTGCACTTCAATTTGGCCGGAAGCATCTGCACTAAAACAGGCAAGGATAGTGCACCGAAAAAGTATCGTCGCCATCATTTTATATAGTTTCCAGATCATTCTTTATAGGCTTTTATTAAGGGCCAAGCATTACCCGATGAAGCTTACCAGAGCATACTAACAAGCTTTATTACTAATAAAGGGTAGGATTACCAAAGTCACCAAAAATTACTACTAGCCAAATTTAACAATTATAACTTTACCTTTTACGGTTTTAATTAATTAAATAGTACATAATATCAACTGCTTAAACTGTAGGATAAAATATAGGTCAATTATAAAGGATTAATTAATTGAGACACAAAGCGATAATATGGTAAATATAAGTTACCGTCTGTATAATGTTTTTACTTTTTTTCAGAATGAATAATAAGATCTGATAAGCCAAAGATCATTAAAGGCAAGTAATAGTCACGTTTCCATACCCAATTTGGTATATATGTGCTCGCTAACTATAATTTTATTTATATAATCAATAAATATTTCTACATAAATCACTTAGTAATCAATAAACTATCTTTATATTTACTTTTTTTCTTACAAATAAACTTATAGTTTACTATATTTGAATAGAATCCTCATTTTTTCGAAACAAATATATATTGATGGAAACCCGATATCATGTGCTTCATGTAGACGACGATGTCTACATAAGGAAAATTATCCAGCACACATTAAGCGCAGAATTTGAGCTTAGTTCCTGCACAAACGGGATAGAAGCTATGGCATGGTTGGAAAAAGGGAATGTGCCTGATATTATCCTTACGGATTTACGGATGCCGCTATTGGATGGACAGGAGCTAATTGGCCTGATTAGGAATAGCTCACTTTACCGTAACGTACCAATCATTGTGCTATCAAGTATGGAAGATAGCTCACTAAAAATCAGCTGCATAGAACAGGGAGCCGATGATTTTATTGTGAAACCGTTCAATCCTTTGGAGGTGAAAGCTAAAATTAAGGCCCTGCTACGCCGGACTACTGAGCGGCAGAATTTTCGATCAAATTTTGACTCAACGCGTTTAACTCCACTTCGTTAGTAACTCTTTCTAAAATTGTATGCTTTCGGAATCAATACCAAAAGAGAAAGATTTTCACGTCTTGTACGTCGAAAGTGACCCTCAAAGAGCATCTGAATTTAAGCAGGCTTTTTCTCAGATGATAACAATGACGACTGTTTCCAGCCGGGCGGCAGCTATCATGCGGTTACAGGGAAGTGAAGCTGTCGATTTAGTAATTATCAATGATGCCCTGGGCGGCCTCAAATTTTTAAATATCATTGATTCGACTAGAATTCATCGTGAATTCTCAACCATGTTGCTCACTGCCAATGCAGAAACCGACACAAACGTTCAGGCGGAAGGGCATCCTATTATTGACATATTCCCACTGGACTTCGACGAAACGGCTCTCCGGCAACGGTTAGCTTACCTCATTCGCCGTAAGAAATACAATGAATTAGAGGGCGAAGTGGATAACTCCCGAAGCCAACGGATTCCAATTGGAAAACGACTGTTTGATATCATCGTATCATTCAGCGTTTTATTAGCCATATCACCCTTGTTAATTGTGGTGGCGGCTTTAATCCGCCTTGACTCGAAAGGGCCTATTTTTTACAAATCCAAGCGGATTGGCATGGGTTATAAGCTGTTCTTTATGTATAAGTTTCGGACAATGAGCACCGGAGCTGATAAGCTAATAGCCGGTATGGCATCGCAGAACATGTACAAATCGGCCCTGCCCGAACAGGCTCCCGGCGAACTGTGCGAAGCGTGTCAACTAGCCAATACCCCCTGCCAGCAGCCGATGTTTCAGGACAATATGCAAGTGTGCGAAAAACAAGTTCAGCGCACTCGAAAAGCAAAGGCTATGTTCATGAAATTCAAGGAAGATCCCCGGGTAACTCGGCTCGGCAAATTTCTGCGCAATAGCAGTATCGACGAATTACCCCAGCTTATTAATATTCTTAAAGGCGACATGTCTTTTGTTGGCAATCGGCCATTACCACCTTACGAGGCCGAAAAATTAACCACAACAGCCTATGCCCGACGGTTTGCCGCACCCGCTGGCCTGACGGGTCTTTGGCAGGTCACGAAACGAGGAAAGGCTGGCGTATCAGATCAGGAACGTATTCAACTGGATGCACTCTACGCTAAAACCTATTCATTTAAAACGGATCTGATCATTTTAATCAGGACCGTCAAAGCCGTTTTTCAGAAAGAAAATGTATAAATCTGTACTGCTTGTTTCTCTGATTACCCTCGCTTCTAGTCAAGGTAAGGTAACCTGATGATTTACTAACGCTAAAGACAAGTGTATGAGAATTGGAATCGAAGCTCAGCACTTGCTGAACCCGCACAAACACGAAACAGATATTACGGCACTGGAACTCATTCAGGCACTCCAGCAAATAGACCACGTAAATACGTATTTTATATTCGTTTGCCCAGGCGAAAATAAAAAGTTTCTTACTATTCACAGTAACTTTACGCTAGTAAGCGTACCGGGGGTGAACTCTATTTATTGGGAGCAGGTGGCACTGCCCAAAGCCTTGCGTACCTATCAGTTAGATGTGTTGCATTGTACCAGTAATATAGCTCCACGACTAACGGGCGTACCATTAATTGTGACGTTGCATGATGTACTGTTCTTGAGGCAAACATCGGGCATTAATACAGCTTCAGCTTACCAACGTTTTGGAGATCAATACCGCACTATGCTGGTTGGCCGGTTAATTAACCGCAGCAGCAACGTTCTAACAGTTTCCAGATTTGCGGCTCAGCAAATTAAAGAAGCGCTAAACATCCCCAAGGCCCAAATCGATGTGCTGTATAATGGCGTTAGTAATCGGTTTAATGATCCGGTGACTCATGACCGCTTAGCCAGCGTACGGAAAGCTTATCAATTACCTGATCGTTATTTTTTCTTTTTTGGAAGTACAGACCCGCGTAAAAACAGTAAAAACGTTTTACAGGCATTCATCAAGTACGGTCGAACGAATCCAGGTATTAGCCTGATAATTAGTGGTGAACTTTCCAGCTTAATAAAGCCATTACTGACAACTGATGAGTACGCGTTTGTACAGGAACGTTGTCAGTTTATCGGTACTATTCACAATGACGATTTACCGGCCCTGTATACACTGGCGGAAGTTTTTCTATTTCCATCAATCAGTGAAGAATTTGGTTTGCCAATCTTAGAAGCTATGGCTTGTGGCACGCCCGTTATTACGAGTACCCTGACCGCTATGCCAGAAATAGCCGGTGATGCCGCATTGCTGGTCGATCCACACCAGCCCCAAAGTATCGCCGAAGCCATGCATCAACTTGTCGACAAGTCACTGCTCCGACAACTGTTGATTCGGCGCGGTAAGGAACGAGTCGCCCACTTTTCCTGGAAACATACAGCCCAGCAGTTACTTGCCACCTATAAAACACACGCGCCTGCGGCTCAGAATACCAGGGCTCACGCTTATTCAATTGTCTACTAATCATGCAACTTTTTCTCCTCCTGTGCCTAGGCATAGTTGCCTACACGTATGTAGGATACGGAATCCTGATTACACTACTGGTCAAAGTACGCAGCCTGTTCAAACCCCTTCGGCCAGTTGTGGATGATGATTCCTATACGCCGATGGTGACGTTAGTTATGGCTGCCTATAACGAAATGAGTTTCCTGCTGGCCAAGCTCAAAAATTCTCGCGAATTAGATTACCCTGCGGAAAAACTTCGGCTTTTGTTTGTTACAGAAGGCTCAACCGATGGCTCTACAGCTTATCTGGAGTCCCTACGCGCTGGCGTTGACAGCCAGATTGAGGTGTTGGGCGGGCTGGAACGGGCTGGTAAAGTGGCCGCTATGAATAGGGCCATGCAGCACGTTATGACACCGATTGTTGTTTTCAGCGATGCCAATACACAACTTAATAGCCGGGCGATCCGAAACCTTGTTCGTCATTTTCGGGATGAGTCTGTTGGCGCTGTGGCAGGCGAAAAACGAATAGAAGTCCTTGACAGTGAGTCAGCTGCTGGTTCTGGCGAAGGCTTGTACTGGAAATATGAGTCCTACTTAAAGCGGAAAGATGCTCAATTGCATACCGTTGTTGGAGCCGCCGGTGAGTTGTTTGCGCTACGCGCGCCACTCTACGAAACTGTTGAGCCCGACACGCTGCTGGACGACTTCATTATCTCACTACGAATTGCCGGTAAAGGATACCGGGTTGAGTATGAGCCAGACGCCTATGCTTTGGAGCGTCCCTCGTTTTCAATTGACGAAGAAAAGAAGCGAAAAATCAGAATTGCCGCCGGTGGATTCCAGTCCATTATGCGTTTGCTGTACTTGCTAAATATTGTTCGCTATGGCTGGCTATCGTTCCAGTACGTGTCGCATCGGGTATTACGCTGGGCCGTTACGCCCTTTTGCCTGCCGTTGATCTGGCTAACTAATCTGGCCTTGATTCTACCATTTCCGCAAACGCCGATGAGTCCTTTACAGCTTTTCTGGACAGCATTTTTCATAGGCCAATGCCTCTTTTATACTGCCGCTTATGTAGGTTATCGACTGGAACATAGACGGATTCGAGTGAAAGCGTTATTCGTGCCGTTTTATTTTACCTTCATGAACGTGTGCGCCATTCTGGGCTTTCTGCGTTACTGGCGGGGTAATACGTCGGGGGTTTGGGAAAAGGCCCGACGCGCCGATGATGTTGAATTACAACCTAATTAGTCGTTTTGCTACCAGCGTGTTGTCGGATTCTCAAACCCGCCGACACGCTGGTTCACGCTTTTACTGATTTACCTGTTTAGACCTGTGGAGAGTATGCAGAAACTGATTTTTAGCCGTCTGCATCTTATAAGTAGGTTTCAAGAAACTAGTAAGATAAAACTGTAGCTTCAGCAGTTCGGCTAGTGCAAGCTGACGGATTAATGAGACGGGCGTTGATATATAGAGTGTCAGAAGCACCAGTATGAGTTGGAGGCTCGAAGCCATAAAAAAGTAGTGATTTTGGAGTGCTCCACTAAGTAACGTGCTCACAACAAGACAACATAACAGCAACATTCTGGAGGGTAGCAAAATCTGAACTATCTTAGTAGCCCTCGTTGGCTTTTCAATTGTGACCTCAATTACGTTAACAGGTAGCTTTCGTAACGTTTCTACAGTGGCCGCTTTCAGTGAATCAGCACTAACAACAACGTCATACATCGACGATTGATAGTTTTGTAACAGTGACAACTGGGCAGATTCCAGGATAACGCAATCTTCCTTATACGTGGATATCAAAACAACGATTTGCTGGTACATGGCAGAATTGATACTGTTTGTACACTTGATTTCCCCAGTACGACCCGTAACGGCGAAGTAAAAAAGACAGGCGGTTCCGAAAGCCGTGTACCCAAGAATAATTGCTACCAATAGGTTGAGGATGATCATCGATTACAGGTCGTATCTATTAATAAGAAAGCAATTGATCAGGCGTGGAATCCGGCTGTTTCACTTCAGGTGGTTATTTGAACCTGGCTTTATCATGAAGAAAAATACAGATTGCAGGGCTGTATTAGCGGCTAACAATCAGAACGTAAACTGCCGGAGTAGAGCCAATTTAGTTTACCAACCTGGCCTGGCAGCTAGGTCATTGCATTACTTGTGCCACTATAAACAGAAAACAGTTGGTTGAAGAAGCCGCTTGCCGGCCCATTAGATCGTTCCTGGATTCATAATACGGCAACTTGCAGGACCGTGTAGGCTCATACTTCCCCCGACTCTCTCTAAAATAGTCTGCATATAATCCCGTAAATGAACAAACTGATGTATTATTTGTTTTTTATTTTTCGGAAATATATACATTTACTTAACAAATAGTATCTATTTTAAAATAAACTATATTCTACATATGACATAGGTAAATTTCTTGTTGTCTATATATCCTAAGAGTTTTGCCTTTTTCATTGCGGCTATCCAGCTATGGATAATAGTGTTTGGCTATTGGAAAAAGCATGATTGTCGGAGGAAATTCAGTTTAATGCGAAAAGAGGCTATCAATAATTTATATAAGAGTCAATTAGTATCGGCCAATCCCGTATACCTATGAGTATTGTTGAGTTAATAAATCAAAACAGTCGGGTTAAAGGCTGGATCCATTACCTACTTATTCCCAGAAACAAAGCCCGACCACGTCATTGGGTAAGCTGGGTGGTAAATCCATGGGTACACAAAAAAGGCGCAGGATCTCATGTTTGCAGTTCAGCCCGGATGGACATTTTACCTTTCCGCAAGTTTGAACTGGGGCAAATGTCTACCGTCGAAGATTATTGTGTCATCAATAACGGGGTGGGTGATGTGATCATCGGCGAGTATTCACGCATTGGCATTGGCAGCGTTATTATTGGACCAGTTACTATTGGCAATCAAGTACTTATTGCCCAACATGTTGTCATTTCCGGCCTTAATCACGGTTACCAGGCCATTGATTTACCCATTGGATTACAGCCCGTTACCGCACTTCCTATTTTGATTGACGATGAATGCTGGATTGGTGCTAACGCTGTCATTACGGCTGGTGTACAAATTGGCAAACATGCCGTTGTAGCAGCCGGAAGCATCGTTACGAAAGATGTTCCCGCCTACTCGGTCGTAGCAGGAAATCCAGCCAAAGTGATTAAATATTATGATCAGGCGTGCCAGTCCTGGATAAAAGCGGGTTCATCGTAAACTAACATTCAGGCGAAGAACACATTACCCGCCATAATACAGTTTTTATTGCCTGTCTTTTCCGGTTTACCAACGGCACAAATTCTTATCAGCGGTTTCGTTTAGAACCACACCACGGCAATAGTTCAAAGCGGCTTTGGTATGGTTCTAAACGAAACATTTTTATTTAAAAGCGGGAATACCCGTAATTTCTGCGCCCAAAATTAGCAGTTGAATATCGTGGGTTCCTTCGTATGTGCTAACCGATTCAAGATTCATCAGGTGACGCATAATTGGATACTCGCCCGATATACCCATAGCTCCCAAAATCTGGCGGGCTTCACGGGCAACCCGAAGAGCCATGTCAACGTTGTTGCGCTTAGCCATAGAAATCTGCGCCGTTGTGGCTCTATCTTCGTTTTTAAGCATCCCGAGCCGCCAGCAGATTAATTGGCCCTGTGTAATGTCGGTTAGCATCTCAGCCAGTTTTTTCTGTACCAACTGAAAACTGGCAATCGGCTTGCCAAATTGAATGCGTTCCAGCGAATAGCGCCGGGCGATTTCGTAGCATTCCATAGCGGCTCCCAACACGCCCCAACTAATGCCATATCGAGCCTGTTCTAAACATTTCAGGGCACTTTTCAGGCCAAAGGCTTCGGGCAGAAGGTTTTCTTTCGGCACTTGCACGTCCTGAAATATCAGTTCGCCGGTGCTGCTGGCCCGTAGAGACCATTTGTTTTTTATTTCGGCAGTCGAGAAACCTTCCATTCCTCGTTCTACAATCAGCCCCCGAACTTTACCCTGATCATTTCGGGCCCACACAATGGCAATGTCGGCAATGTCAGCGTTGGTAATCCATAGTTTCGAGCCATTAAGCAAATAATAATCACTACGCTCAATAAAATTGGTTTCCATACCGCCGGGATCAGAGCCGTGATTGGCTTCAGTGAGGCCAAAGCATCCAAGCAATTCGCCCTTGGCCAGCCGGGGCAAATATTTTTGTCGTTGGACTTCTGACCCAAAAGCCCATATTGGGTACATTACTAATGAGTTTTGCACCGACACACACGAGCGCAACCCTGAATCGCCCCGTTCAATTTCCTGCGTCATCAGGCCGTAGGAAATCTGGTCAAGTCCTCCTCCACCATATTCAGCCGGAATAGTGGCACCAAATACCCCTATCTGACTGAATTTAGACACGAGATGCCGAGGAAATTCAGCACGCTGGGCATACTCTTCGGCAATGGGGGTAATCTCGCGTTTAACAAAATTTCGCACAGCTGACCGGACCAATTTATGTTCGGCCGTTAGTAAGTCATCGAGACAGTAGAAATCGGGCGACTCGAACGAGTCAACCTTATTCCGGGGCGGAGTTAAGGAAGGAGCTTGCATAGGGGATTAACTCGAAAAGTTAGGGCTTGTTACTAATGTACTGTTTTTTTGTCAATATGCCTAAGTAAGTAATTCCTTGACTTAATTGACTGTAAGCCCATACCTGTACAGAAAATTGATAATCAGGAAAGGCAACTTTACATAGTTAAAAAATCGATCCTACAGGCTTTTCCATACATGGCTAATTTACTTACCGATAGCCTGAAAACCGTACCCATATGACGGATCGCTACGATGCCATTGTTATCGGCTCAGGCATTAGTGGCGGCTGGGCGGCAAAGGAACTCACCGAACATGGGCTACACACCTTATTGCTGGAACGGGGTCGGCAAGTGAGCCACGTTACCGACTACCCCACCGCCAACCTAAACCCCTGGGAATTAGAACACCGGGGACAAGTTCCGCTTCACATACAGCAGGAATATTCCATCGCTAGCCGGAATTACGCCTTCCACGAAGATACGCGGCACTTTTTTGCTAAAGACAGTGACCAGCCATACGTGCAGGAAAAGCCGTTTGATTGGATGCATGGTTATCAGGTGGGTGGCCGCTCGCTGACCTGGGGAAGACAAACGCAACGTTGGAGTGATTTTGATTTTCAAGGCCCGGCTCGCGATGGATTTGCCGTCGATTGGCCTATCCGCTACGCCGACATTTCCCCCTGGTACAGCCACGTGGAGAAATTCGCAGGTATCACCGGCAACAAAGACGGACTGGCAACCTTACCAGATGGCGAATTTCTACCGCCACACGAAATGTCGTGTGTTGAAACGTATTTCAAGAAACAGGTAGCCGCACACTATTCCGACCGGCACGTTATTATTGGGCGAGCGGCTCACCTGACAGAGCCCAAACCTATTCATTTTCAACAGGGCCGGGCGCGGTGCCAGCATCGAACCCTGTGCGAGCGAGGCTGTCCATACGGTGGTTATTTCAGTAGCAATGCCTCCACTATTCCCTGGGCAATGCGTACGGGAAAGCTCACCCTACAACCCGATTCTGTCGTGCACTCCATTATCTACGACGAAACGCGTAATAAGGCAACGGGTGTACGAGTAATTAATACTCATACTCAGCAGCTGACGGACTATTTTGCCCGTATCATCTTCGTGAATGCGTCGGCGCTTCATACTAACCTGATTTTACTAAATTCAATCTCCAGCCGGTTTCCGAACGGGTTGGGAAACGATAGCGGATTACTCGGCAAATATATGGCCTTTCATAGCTACCGGGGCCGTATTTCGGCTTCTTATGAAGGTTTTGACGCCTTCACAACAGACGGTCGCCGACCAAACAGCAGCTATATTCCCCGGTTTCGAAACGTGTTTAAGCAGGAAACCGATTTTCTGCGTGGATATGCGTCTTCATTTTACGCGTCGAGAGCGACCGTTCAAAATCAGGCAGATATCGGTTCGTCGCTGAAACAGAGTCTGTTAAACACTACCTTGGGCGATTGGCAGGTGGGTTCGGCGATGATGGCCGAAACTATTCCCAAAGTCAGTAGTACGGTACAACTCGACCCGGTGCTGAAAGATAATTGGGGCATTCCGCAACTGCAGGTATCGGTGGGATACGATGAGAACGACGAGAAAATTCTCCGGGATTTCTTCGAGCAGTTTACAGAAATGTTCACGCAGGCCGGTTTCAAAAATATTCGCACACAAGACACCGGGCGATTGCCCGGCAGTGAAAATCATGAAATGGGCGGTGTTCGTATGGGACTTAATCCTAAAACGTCGCTACTAAACCGCTGGAACCAGCTTCATCATTGCAAAAACGTATTTGTGACCGATGGAGCCTGCATGACCTCGACTAGTACGCAAAATCCCTCTCTAACTTACATGGCGCTCACGGCAAGAGCCGCCAATTATGCCGTAAAGCAATTGAAAGCGTTGGCGTTGTAATTGATTGGAACATGGGTCATCTGTCTGTTCAACCCGTGTTCCACTATTTCGTTACCGCCTACTTGTGGCCGATTTCGAGGCAGTCTTTGCCTGGTTTAATAACCAGGTTGCCAGTTCTTTAGCTGCCCGAAAGTTTTCGAATTTGGCCGGTATTCGGCGACCATCTACATACTCATTATAAAGCCAGGGATCGCCAACGGCAAAGACCGTTCCCTTGCCAACGTTGGCAACGCCTATAATCACATCGCCCCCATCGGTTACGGCAGCTTTAGCCGGGGCTTTTATATCGATTGGCGCCAGCTCTTTAATATAAACCGTTCTCGTTTTAGGAAAGATAGGATTACCAGCCGGTAGGCTAATTGTACCCTGATTCCACTGCGTTCCCTGAACCATATTGCGATTTTTGGGAAGGAACTGCATCCCAAACCGAGCGGCAAGCCGGTTGAAATGAATATGCTCACAATTAGATGTATCGTTGGCCATCAGCACCAGCGTACCCCCCGCCTGCACCCAACTGGCGATTGCATTAATGTCGGCATCGTTAATATAATTTGGTTTAGCTGTTTCCTTTGGGGTGTCGGGGTCAACGATAATGTATACATCCACGCCTTTCAGTGAAGCGGCTGTTGGCGCACCCAAAACCGTAGCGGTTTTAGCCCCCAGATTTTGAAAGATGCTGCCCCACCAGAAAAAACCGGAATGCATACGGTCGTCCCAGGTATAGTGAAACGGCTCCTGTTCACCCGAAATACCTTTACGGAACTCGTGATTAAAGTAGTTATCGACGGCTACTGTTTTCCCTTTCCCAACGTTGCTTTCAGCCGGATCACCGGGCCGTGCTATCTCCATTTCGACGCTGGCCATAATAAACGGACCAACACCTTTCAAATCATCCTGACGCAGCGGTTCACTCAGATAATATTCATAACTACCATCACGGTAAGGTGTGCCGCCCAAACCACCTACAAGAACTGTCTTCTCCAAGTGAATCAAGCCTTTAGCATCCGTAGAAATGAAATTTTTCAACATGCCATCATACCCTTTTCGGGCAGAAGCCAGCAACGACATGGGCAGGTAACCCAGCCGCACACCCTTGGCAATTGAGTAAATAAACATGCCCGTACCCGATGCTTCGAGGTAGTTTCCTTTGTCGCCTAGCCGGTTTGTTACCTGATACCAGCAGCCTGACTTCGGGTCCTGATACTTCACAATAGCAGGAATAGTGCGCTGTAAAATCGTGATTAATTCGTTCCGGCGCGGGTGCGACCGTGGAATATAGTCCAACACATCGACAAGGGCCATTACGTACCAACCCATTGCCCGGCTCCAGAAATTTGGCGATTTACCCGTTTCTTTATTCGCCCATTTTTGCTCCCGGCTCTCGTCCCATCCATGATAAAGCAAGCCCGTTTTCGCATCACGGGCGTGATTTTCCATCCATACAAACTGGTTGACAATATCATCGAAATCTTTAGTCTCCGTTCCAGAGGACCGTCCGTATAATTTGGTATACTCGGCATAGAACGGTTCAGCCATGTACAATCCGTCGAGCCACATCTGATATGGATACCGTTTTTTATGCCAGAAACCACCTTCTTTTGTGCGGGGCTGTTGCGTTATCTGCTTGCGAAGCAGGTCAGCGGCCTTGCGGTATTTTTCGTTGCCGGGTAATGATTGTTGGGCAAGCATCAACAACGACCGACCGGGTGTAACAAAATCAATGTTGTAATCATCCATTTTGTATGTTCGGATGTCGCCATTAGCGGTTACATACCGATCCATGTTTTTCTGGATATATTGGAAATATCGATCATCGGCGGTCCGATACCATACCTGTTCAACAGCTTGTAAGATAACCCCCATTTCATACTCCCAATGGGCATCTTTACCTTCTTTTACGTAAGCAATCGAATCAGCATTGTTGGTCATGATCGTTGCAACCATGCGCTGCGACCAGGGCGTATCGCGGTCGGGCTGATTGGCAGTTGACTGCGCCGATATAAAGTGGCTGAAGACCAACAGATAACCGAAAAGACTAAATTTCATCGTCGTTTTCTTCTTGTTTAGTAATGTAGATAGCACATTTAGGCCAAATTCTACTTTAATCTCAGACAAGAGAAGTGCTCAGACGAAACTACACTTTGCCGTTGATTTGGCAAATACTACCGAAATCGCCTAAAAAGAACCCAAACCGTTGTCTTCCTGTTATTCAATTCGCGCTGTCATTGCTAGCTCTAGCTAGTAAGACAGTAAGTTGTTATCTGCCGAGTAGCCGTAACGACGGACCGAACCGGCCTTTTTGACGATGATTCACCAGCTTTCACTTACGCTCCCACCCGAACTCGCCCTGGACGAAATAGCTTTCCGGGACCAGGCATTAAGCCACCTTTCATTGCCCGACACCGACGATGTGGTGGTGCGTAAACGCCGACAATCGATTGATGCGCGCAACCGAAACGTTCGAGTGATGGTTGACGCTGAAGTTTTTTCCGGTGAAATCCCTCCCCCACTCATCCAGTACCGAAAGCCACAAACTGATGTTAGTCAGTCACCACAGGCAATTGTCGTGGGTGCCGGACCAGCGGGGTTGTTTGCGGCTCTTCGGCTGATTGAGTTAGGCATAAAGCCCATCGTGCTGGAGCGTGGCAGTAATGTTCGTACCCGCCGACGCGATTTAGCGGCCATTAATAAAGACCATATTGTCAACCCTGAATCGAACTATTGCTTCGGTGAGGGCGGAGCAGGAACCTACTCCGACGGTAAGCTCTATACGCGCTCCACAAAGCGGGGTGACGTTCGGCGTATTTTAGAAATTTTTGTTGCACACGGAGCAACTGAGCAGATTCTGGTAGAGGCTCACCCCCACATCGGCACCAACAAACTTCCAAACGTAGTAACCGACCTCCGCGAGACAATCCTGAATGCCGGGGGCGAGGTTCGGTTCGATACCAAAGTGACAGACCTGATTCTGACCGGAGCTACATCTGGCCCGAATGAGTTAAAAGGCGTTGTGTTGGCCAACGGCGAAGAGTTGACTGGCATTGGCGTTATCCTGGCAACGGGCCACTCGGCACGCGACATATTCTATCTGCTTCACAAGCGCCATGTTCGTATCGAAGCCAAGCCTTTTGCTATGGGCGTTCGCATTGAGCATCAGCAGAGTTTGATTGATCAATTTCAGTACCATCTGCCCAGTTCCTCCAATGTGGGCCGCTCTACTCTGGGCCGGGGCGATTATCTACCCGCGGCCTCGTATAGTTTAGTGTCGCAAACACGTTTTAAGGGGGTAGACCGGGGCGTTTTTTCATTTTGTATGTGTCCGGGAGGTTTTATTGTCCCGGCGGCAACCGCTCCGGGCGAATTAGTAGTTAACGGTATGTCGCCATCACGTCGGGATTCGCAATTCGCAAACTCGGGTTTGGTTGTGGCTATCGCTGACGATGATCTGCGGCCTTATGCCGATGAGGGACCGCTGGCAGGGCTGGCTCTCCAACAGGACCTCGAACGTTGGGCTTGCAAAATGGGTGATGGCCGACAAACAGCTCCGGCGCAACGCATCGCCGACTTCGTGGATGGGCGTATCTCAGCTGAGCTACTACCAACATCCTACCAGCCTGGACTGGCCTCAGTCGATATGGCCGATGTATTGCCCGATTATATTACGCAACCATTGCGGCAGGGTTTGCGCGATTTTGGTAAAAAGATGCGCGGTTATCTGAGCAACGACGGGCAAGTGATTGGCGTTGAAAGTCGCACATCGTCACCCGTGCGTATTCCTCGACACCGCGAAACATGTGAGCACGTTGAGGTTCGGCGATTGTTTCCCTGTGGCGAAGGCGCGGGCTATGCCGGTGGCATCGTTTCGGCAGCAATGGATGGCGAACGATGTGCAGAAGAATTAGTGAAACTATATAGTCATTGACCGTCATTCGTTATCATTACCAGTTAATGTCAACGAATGACTATCAATGCCAACGAATGATATAAATGATTGACACCAGCTTCCATACCTTCACTGAACATCTCCGTCAACGGTTGCAGAAGCCGCTACCGGGCGAAACTGCCCATCAAAAAATGGCATCGGCTTCCCGCTACCGACTCGGCATTAAACCAAATGAGCGAACACGCCGAAGTGCGGTGTTGATCTGTTTTTATCCCTATCAGCACTCAATTTATTTACCCCTGATTCTCAGACCCCAGTATGACGGTGTTCATGCCGGGCAGATGGCGTTTCCGGGCGGACGAATTGAGCGAATCGATGAAAACCTGACCCGCACGGCTCTTCGTGAAGCTCAGGAGGAAGTTGGCATCCGGGTATCTGATGTAAAAGTGCTGGGATTACTAACGGAGCTCTTTATTCCACCAAGCAATTTCTACGTGCAGCCCGTTGTTGGTGTGCTGCCTTACCGACCGGACTTTTACCCCGACCCACGCGAGGTCGAAGCGGTTGTCGAAGTAAGTCTGGATACGTTGTTAGATGAAACCATCGTTGGCGACAGTCAGATTGAGGTCCGCGGAACAATGATTGATGCGCCGTTTTATCAGATTCAGGGCTACCGTGTTTGGGGCGCTACAGCCATGATGATTAGCGAGTTACTTATGGTCATGGATTCGTAAATCCCCGACCCTGAATCAGTGTCTCGGGTCCGGAACTTTTCATTGCATTTACGGGGTGCATTTTTCTTTTCGTAGTCGGCTATAAGTACTTCCTGAAAGTGTCTTTTATCTACGTCCGTCAGCATACCATCATCTACGGAAGCTATTCAGTTCATTACCATCGCATGAGCTTGCTAAACCGATAAAAGTCAACTAAAAGTATCGTCAAAGAAATGAGCATTTTTACGGATACGAAGCTGAATACATTCTTCATATCAACGCAAATAATTCTCGCAAAATCCCTTCATATTCAGCTATCTGCCGATTGATATAGTCGCCAACCTTGATAGCTTTGCAGTAAGAGAACAAATACGGTCATTCGACCGTTAAAAACTAACGTCCTTCCTGCAAAATATTTTCCTGTGAAAAGATGGATTGCTATCGGTCTCGTCGTCCTAATACTCGGCGGGATAATTGTGTACAACAAAGTATTACACCCGGCACCGGGTGCGTCGGCAGGTGGTGGCAAAGGCGGATCAGACACTAAAGGAGGGTCGGGTGGCGGCAAGGGCGGCATGGCCGGTGGCGCACCAGCCAGCGTGAATGGTTTCGTGGTCATATCGCAACGGCTTCGGGAAGATGTCGTATCCAGCGGCTCATTATTGGCATCCGAGCAGGTCGATATTTATCCTGAAATTTCGGCCCGTATCATCCAGCTCAACATTCAGGAGGGTCAGCCCGTTGCCAAAGGAGCCTTACTAGTTAAGCTTTTCGACACTGACCTAAGGGCACAACTTCAGAAACTTCAGGCACAGGCCGACAATGCCCGGCGTACCGAAGAGCGAAATAAACAATTGCTGGCACGGGGTGGTATCAGCCAACAGGAATATGACATTGTTACGACTAACCTGCGCTCATCACTGGCCGATATTGAGTTGGTAAAAGCGAACCTGCAACGGACCGAAATTCGGGCACCGTTTTCTGGTGTAATTGGCCTCCGTAACGTTAGTAACGGGGCTGTCGTATCACCCAGTACACTCATTGCCCGACTTCAACAGATATCATCCCTTAAGCTCGACTTTTCCATTCCCGAAAAATATGGGGCATCCGTGCACAATGGAAGCCAGATTTCGTTCTTAGTAGATGGAAGTGGAAAAACCAGTCAAGGGGTTGTATATGCCATTGAGCCGGGTGTGGATGAGCAAACGCGCAACCTTCGCATTCGGGCGCGGGTTAACAATGGATCTGCTGGCAATGGACAACCGCTATTTCGACCCGGTACGTTCGCCCGTGTAACATTAACGATTCAAAACGAGCAGAGTTTGGTCGTTCCAACGCAGGCGGTCATTCCACAAACCCGAACCAATCAGGTCATTGTGGTTAAAAATGGTAAAGCCACGTTTAAAGATGTGACTACTGGCCTTCGGACGGCAGGCACAATCCAAATTCTATCGGGCTTGCAAAAGGGTGACACAGTGGCAACAACCGGGTTGTTGTTTCTCAAACCTGATGGACCGGTTAAAGTTGGTAAAGTTATATCGTTGCCGGGTAATGAGTTGAAAGTAGCCACTAATTGATATAAAGGTATGGTTTGTCGTTGGCTACCTACCAATGGAGGAGTGACAAATCAAAACGAAAAAACACAAACTCAACCACTATGAGTCTCCCCGAACTTAGCCTGAACCGACCGGTCTTTGCCATGGTGATGTCTATCATCATTGTTCTTTTTGGGATTATTGGCTTCACTTTTCTGGGCGTTCGAGAATACCCAGCTATCGACCCGCCGGTAATTTCGGTGCGGACAAACTATACCGGGGCAAACCCCGATATTATTGAGTCGCAGATTACCGAACCCATCGAAAAATCGCTGAACAGCATCGAAGGCATTCGGACAATCTCCTCCAATAGTGCGCTTGGTGCCAGTACCATTACGGTCGAGTTTAATCTTGATGCGAACTTGGAACAGGCCGCTAACGATGTGCGAGACAAGGTAGCCCAGGCACAGCGGCAACTCCCGCAGGATATCGATGCCCCACCAGTGGTAACGAAGGCCGATGCTAACTCTGA
Organism: Spirosoma flavum; assembly: GCF_042686045.1. NCBI lineage: Bacteria > Pseudomonadati > Bacteroidota > Cytophagia > Cytophagales > Cytophagaceae > Spirosoma > Spirosoma flavum. The sequence goes on along the minus strand of NZ_JBHUOM010000002.1, from coordinate 617,846 downwards.
ACCGATTATTTTCATGACGGTTCAGAGCACTACGCGCAACCCGACACAATTATCAGATTACGCCGAGAATGTGCTTCAGGAGCGGGTGCAAACGATTCCTGGTGTAAGTCAGGCCAACATCTACGGGCTGAAACGTCAGGCGATGCGACTCTGGATTGACCCCATCAAGTTATCTGCTTATCGGATGACAACGCAGGACATTCAGAATGCACTAACAGCTCAAAACGTTGAACTGCCCAGCGGAAAAGTGTATGGTAACAACACCGAATTAACGGTAAAAGCCGTGGGGCGTCTAACAACTGAAGATGATTTTAACAATTTAATTCTACGGCAAACGAGTAATCAGATCGTGCGTTTTAAGGACGTAGGCTATGCAACTCTGGGCGCAGAGAATGAAGAAACCCTTTCAAAACAGAACGGCGCAGTAGGCGTTATTCTGGTTTTGATTCCGCAACCTGGTGCCAACTACGTTAGTATTGCCGACGAATTTTACAAACGCTTCGATCAACTAAAAAAAGATCTACCCGACGATATTATTGTTAGCGTTGGCATTGATCGCAGTATATTTATTCGACGAGCCATTGAAGAAGTGGGCGAAACGCTGCTTATCTCCTTCGTGCTGGTGGTATTGGTTATTTATTTCTTCTTCCGCGACTGGCTTATTGCGTTCCGGCCACTGATTGACATTCCGGTGTCGCTCATCGGTGCGTTTTTCATTATGTACGTGGCTGATTTTAGTATCAACGTACTTACCCTGCTGGGTATCGTTCTGGCTACGGGCCTGGTGGTTGATGATGGCATTGTCGTGACGGAGAATATTTTCAAGAAGATAGAACAGGGCATGGAGACCAAGCAGGCAGCACGGGAAGGCTCTAACGAGATTTTCTTTGCCGTACTAGCCACATCAATCACGTTGGCCATTGTGTTTTTGCCCATTATTTTTCTTGAAGGTTTCGTCGGACGGTTGTTCCGGGAGTTTGGCATTGTGGTGGCTGGAGCGGTCTTAATTTCAGCCTTCGTCTCGCTTACGTTAACTCCGGTGTTAAGTGTAAAGCTAACGAGCAAAAATCATGGACGCTCCTGGTTTTATCGGAAAACAGAACCATTTTTCGCTTGGCTAGACAACTCGTACCGCGATTCGCTCGATAGTTTCATGCGTCGGCGGGGGTGGGCATTTGTTATGATTGGCGTATGTATGCTGTTAATCTTCGGTCTGGGATCATTGCTCAAGTCTGAGTTAGCTCCTCTCGAAGACCGTGGCCGCACCCGTATCGCGATTACCTCACCCGAAGGCACCAGTTATGAGTCACAGGCCACCACCACCGACCGGGTAATGCAGTTTGTTCTCGACTCCATTCCTGAAACAAGACTGGCCTTTAGCGTTGTAGCACCAGGGTTTTCGGGCGCGGGGGCTGTTAACTCATCCTTTGTCATGATTAACATGAGTGATCCCAGCGAACGAAAACGCTCGCAGCAGGACATTGTGGATTACATAACCAAAAACCTCAAAAAGTTCAACGAAGCCCGGATGTTTGCCACTCAGGATCAGACGATTCAGGTTGGACGGGGCGGTGGTTTACCGGTGCAGTTTGTACTTCAAAATCTTAACTTTGAGAAGCTTCGTGAAAAGCTGCCACTCTTCTTAGACGAAGTACAGAAAGATCCTACGTTTCAGAACTCCGACGTTGATTTGAAATTCAATAAGCCCGAACTGAACATTAGTATCGATCGCGAAAAGGCGACAAACCTTGGTATTTCGGTTCAGGATGTAGCCCAAACACTGCAATTGGCGCTCAGTAACCGGCGTTTGGCTTACTTCTTAATGAATGGAAAGCAGTATCAGGTAATTGGGCAGGTGGACCGGGCCGACCGCGACGCTCCCGTTGATTTAGCGTCGTTTTATGTTCGCTCCAGCCAGGGGCAATTGATTCAGTTAGATAACCTGGTGAAATTTCAGGAAGTCAGCAGCCCACCACAGGTGTATCACTTTAATCGGTTTAAATCGGCGACGGTATCGGCAGGGCTAGCGCCCGGCAAAACCATTGGTGACGGTGTAGAAGCCATGCGGGCTATTGCCGCCAGAACCCTCGACGAAAGTTTCCAAACGGCTCTTTCCGGCCCTTCCCGCGACTATGCCGAAAGTTCCTCCAATACGCTGTTTGCTTTCGGATTGGCGCTTATCCTTGTTTATCTGGTACTAGCCGCGCAATTCGATTCGTTTATCGATCCGCTTATCATTATGATTACCGTACCACTTGCCCTCGCCGGAGCCGTGCTCTCGCTTTGGATGTTTAACCAAACACTGAATATTTTCAGTCAGATTGGTATCATCATGCTGGTCGGATTAGTAACTAAAAATGGTATCTTGATTGTGGAGTTTGCTAATGAGCAGCGCTTAACGGGTAAAAATAAATTTGAAGCCGCGACAGAGTCAGCGGCTCTGCGCCTACGACCTATTTTAATGACTACGCTTGTGGCTGCTTTTGGTGCTTTGCCGCTCGCCCTCGCGCTGGGTTCAGCCTCGAAAAGTCGAATTCCACTCGGTATCGTTATTGTAGGTGGGCTAATGTTCTCCCTTATTCTGACGCTTTATGTCGTTCCCGTTATTTATACCTACATGAGTCGTCGAAAAGATGGTCAGGTGGAGCCTGAAATACAGAAGAAAGACGATGTAAAACCAGAAGAACTGGAACTGCATGCTTAAAAACTAGATATACATTAACGAGACAGGGGTGATCCAATAAATTGGATCACCCCTGTCTCGTTAGTAAAGGAAATAATTCGTCTAAAAAGTCTTCGCTTAGTTAAAAATCGCCAGCTTTCTACTTAGAGTGTTAGCGAGCCAGTCTTCCACCTATAAATGGCCTGCTTCCCGATATAAAATACGTATGAAACGCTATCTCTCTGTTTGTCTGTTTTTACTAGTGCAGGTTGCCATCGCCCAAAAACCCATTAACGTTGACAATGAATTTGCTTTTGCCGCCCAGCAATATGCTCTAATGTTGAAATCACACCCGGACACTACTAAATTTCCGCAGTCAACTAACCCCGACGGAACTGTCCGTAATATGTCTTCAGACTGGTGGTGTAGCGGTTTTTTTGGCGGCTCACTCTGGTACTTATACGAACGAACAAAAGCCCCTGCTTTGAAAGAAGCCGCCCAAAAGTGGACAATGGCGGTAGCGAAGGAACAAGGCAATACCGGTACACACGACCTTGGCTTTATGCTTTATTGCCCATTTGGGAACGGGTATCGACTCACGAAAAATGCCACGTATCCACCCATTTTATTAACCGGTGCCAAATCGCTGGCAACCCGATTTGACCCCAAAGTTGGTGTGATTAAATCATGGAATAAATTTCAGACGTACGATTACCCTGTCATTATCGACAACATGATGAATCTGGAATTTTTGTTCTGGGCAGCTAAGACATCGGGCAACAAGGATTTTTATAACCTGTCAGTAACTCACGCTGACAACACGATGAAAAACCATTATCGGCCTAATTACAGCAGTTACCATGTCGTTTGTTATAATCCAGACGGCACAGTAACGGCAAAAAAAACGGCGCAGGGATATGCTGATAATTCGGCCTGGGCACGGGGTCAGGCCTGGGGATTATATGGCTACACGGTCATGTATAGAGAAACGAAAGACAAAAAGTATTTGGACCACGCCCGGCACATTGCCGATTTTTACCTGAATCACCCCAACTTACCCACCGACAAGATTCCTTATTGGGATTTCAACGCGCCAGCCATTCCGAATGAAGAGCGGGATGCCTCAGCGGGTGCTATCACGGCTTCGGCTCTACTTGAATTATGCACATACGGTGGCCCGTCATCTAAAATCTATTATCAATCGGCGGTAAAGATGTTGGAGAGTTTATCCAGCCCGACATATAAAGCCAACTTAGGCGAGAACAATAATTTCATTCTGAAACACAGCGTGGGACACAAACCCCAGAAAAGCGAAGTTGATACGCCCATCATTTATGCCGATTACTATTATCTGGAAGCTCTGCTTCGCTACGACACGCTGCATAGAAAACCGGAATTTCGGTCGTAGGTCAACAAAAATCAGGATTAAGAATAAAAAAGGTGGTGTCAGGTTTCAGAACCTGACACCACCTTTTTTATTCCCTTCGGATAGCCTGAATCGTAACGATAGTTGGAGCAGATTGATAAAAATCAAATAACGACCGCCCCAATAACTCATGACTTATGGAACTCAAGTGCTCGTTATCATTCGGCAAAAAATACTCCTCTCGTGGATGGATCACCGAATCAGTATCAAAAACGCTAATCAAACGTCTCTCTGCTTCTCGCAATAGCACGGCCCGGCTTCGTTTTCGCATCCATCGACTTAACACTTGCTGATGCGAAAAGGGCGTTAGTAACAGTACATTATGCCGGTAAGGCTTTAATTGATTGAGCAATAGCGACACTGGTGAAAGATCTTGGGGTGGCAACACAAATGAGCGCAAGGCTTTACCAATGGCCCGTATGTGACTACCGAATGTTGGCTGAGCAGTTGGCTTAGGAGAGTGAGCTAAATCCGGAAGTACAGGTATCAATATACGTGGCGAACCAGCCAGTTGTGAGGAAGATCCCTGAATTAATGTATAATCGAGTTGAAGAATAATAAGATCGTACCGATTCAACGGCAGCTGAGCCAGCGTATAGATCGTTTGTGCCATTGTTAGATGGGCATACGCTTCCACGGAGACTGCCCGCCCGGCACGACCAATTTGCCGAATAAAATGACCTATATAACTAAGATTTCCGGTCGACAGCCCATAGCCATAGGTATGTTCGTCACCAATTACCAAGACTTTCATTAGCCAACAACAAATGGGGTGAGTAAACCCATTTGTTGCCAGTACGTACTGACGCCTATAAGTGTGGCAGTGATCAAAAAAAATAGTTAATAACCTGAATGATAGCTGCAACGTTATGCGTTAGAAAAGCGTAGTCTGTTTGTAGTCAGGAGTAATTTACATAAATCCGACCAAGCTTTGTTTTTTCGAAAATCGTCTCCGTTCGCCGACCATGACCTACTGAGCGTCATTCAGGCTTGCCGTACCAATGACCCTCGTGCGCAACGAACGTTATTCAAGCAATTCTTTGGTTATGCCAAGAGCATCTGCCTGCGCTATACCTCAAGCGTTGAAGAAGCTGAAGATGTGCTGAACGAAGGGTTTCTGAAAGCGTTTCAACATTTAGACAGCTATGACGAAACGTTGCCCTTCAAAGCCTGGCTGCGAACGATCTTAGTAAACACAGCTATTAGCCATTACCGGAAAAATCATCGGTTTGAACAACATGCTTCGCTGGAATCGGGCGAACAAGTTGCCTGCGATGAAGATGTAGTGGATCAGATTGCGGCTGAGGAGATTCTGGGCTTAGTACAGCAGCTAAGTCCAACGTACCGAACGGTGTTTATGATGCACGTTGTAGATGGGTACAGTCTCCACGAAATTGCCGGCATATTAAGTCATAACGAAGCTACAGTGCGCTCTAATTTTGCCCGTGCCCGGCAGAAATTACAACAACTCATCAAACAAGCTCACTACATTAAAACTGGCTCGACAGCCTCTATTCCATATCATGAAAACTGACCGATTTACCGATATTATCCGGCGAAAACTGGAAAGTATTCGGCCGGAATTTTCCGAAAAAGATTGGACCAGGATGCAGGCCTCACTGCAAACGGGAATTCCTCAGCCCGGTTCGCCTACCACTGGCCAACCCTTTAGTGGTGGCATGTGGGCAGCCAAACCCTGGTTGATGGCCGCGGCCACCATTAGCACGGTTGTGCTGGTAACTTTTAGTTTCTGGCAACGACGCGAAATTAATAATCTGCGCCAGACGATTAGCCAACTAAATAAGCATCCAACGCACCAGACCAGTCTGGGGCAACCTGATCTTGTGGCGTCAAAAACTAACGCTCCCGAATTAACGCGATCACAAGGGGTACGTCCTCAGACAGGTCAACAGCCTACGGCATCGTCTGAAAACTACGCAGCCCTTCCGCGCCAACGCGATACGATTTATATAACCCGTAATGTAGCTGTGCCTTCACGATCTCAGTCGGTACGGCCCGAAGAAGAGCGTGTAATTGAGCGTTCAGAAAAAACAACCGAACAACGGTATGCAACGACTGATCGCCCATCAGCATCAAAAATTCAACCTGATCAATCAGAAAATTCAACAACCTATAACTCAAAAACAGACGCGTATGGTGCACCTTCTACTCCTTCTAGTGTAGTTAATAAAGAAGCCAATAACTCTTCGATAGCAACGACTAAATCAGTCCGTCAGCTTGCCAGACAACGCGGGTCGAAAGGCGAATATATAGCAGGTCGGGAAATTAAAAACAAGCAGGCAGTTCCAACGAATTCTGTTAATATCCCAACAACAAATGCAATTACGGCAACGACACCAACACAGCCTGAATCAGTTAATGAGAAAGACGAGACTTCTACATCGGCCAATTATGAGCTCGTGAATAGCCTGCCAATGTCAACACCAACTATCAATTGGACTGTCAGGCTTGCCCAACGGGCAAAAAATATACGACCAGTACGGGCGGTGGCCGTTGAACCAGTGCTCGCTGCGGCAGTTGTTGAGAAGGCGGCACCAGCTAGCCAGCCAATAAACCAGAAAGCTACCCGATTCCGGGCGGGTGTGGGTGGTGAAGTAGCCTCTCATGTGTTGAGTGCCGGTGTGTTTACCGAAATATTGATTGGCAAGCATGTGACAGTGGGTGTCGGGCTTAATCAGGCGGCCTACAACGGTATATTTATAAACGATTATGATTTCGACGTACGTACACGCCGGGATTTCCGGAAGGAATTTGCCCATTCTATCGACCCCAGACGTGACATTCTAAATATCAATACTCAAACCGTTCGTTTACAGATTCCCGTTTCCTTCGGCTACAGAATCCCACTTACCCAAACGTTGTCGTTATTGCCAACTATCGGTACGTCTCTAAATATAAGAAGCTCAGAAAATGTAACGTACTACTGTCCCGTATTCATGCCACAAAAACGTGGATTTGATGAATTCATAGTCCCCAATAACGATCGGCCTTTTGCACTGATTAACAGTTTTGCACTGGGTGCCGGTATAGAATGGCAGCATCGCCATTGGGTTGTACAAACCAGTCCAGTACTAACCTTGCCTATGCAGTCTGAGAATGATCCTAACTGGCAGAATCATACAACACTCGGCTTACGAGCGCGGGTATTATACCAGTTTTAGAAAAGAATAGTTAAAAAACAGGCAAGGGGGTGAAGTCGTAATGTTTACGACTTCACCCCCTTGCCTGTTCAAACGAGTGGTATCAGGTTTTCGAACCTTACACCACTCGTTTACTTACTGTTTATTCGCGGCCACCCGCCAGATTCGCCCAGAGGCATCATCGGCTACGAGCATCGATCCATCGGGCAGTACAGTTACACCAACTGGTCGCCCATATACATCTTTGTTTTTACCGGCCACAAATCCCGTCAGGAAATCTTCTGGCTTACCAGGCTTTCCATTCTCAAATGGAACAAAAACAACCTTATAGCCAGACAGTTGCGAACGATTCCAGGAACCATGCTGCCCAATAAACGCACCATTTCGGTATTTTTCGGGGAAAGCTGTCTTGTCATAAAAGGCCAATCCCAGCGAGGCCGTATGCGCGCCCAGCGGCACATCGGGAACGATAGCTTTTTTCACTAAATCAGGACGCTCACCTTTCCGACGTGGGTCTTCATTCTGACCATAGTACGAATACGGCCAACCGTAAAATGCGCCCTCTTTCACACTTGTCATATAATCGGGTACAAGGTCATCGCCTAGCTCGTCTCTTTCGTTAACAGCCGCATAAAGTATCTTTGTTTTTGGCTGCCATCCTATACCAACGGGATTACGCAGTCCACTGGCGTATATATGCTCACCAGTTCCGTCGGGATTAATTTCCAGGATATTTGCCCGGCGGATTTCATTTTCCGGCCCATGCTCACCCACGTTACTACCCGACCCAACCGTAATAAAAATTTTCTTTCCATCCGGACCAGCCAGTAGATTGCGTGTCCAGTGATTGTTATACCCTCCGGCAGGAAGGCTTAAAATTTTCTTGCCAGGCGCGGTTATTTTCGTCTGGCCAGGTTTGTAGTCATAGCGCATCAACCCGTCTGTATTGGCTGCATAAAAACTGTTACCTAGCACTAACATCCCAAAAGGCTGATTCAGGCCGGTCAGGAAGGGTTCGCGTAAATCAGGTTTTCCATCATTGTTGGTGTCACGAAGGAGCGTAATTCGATTAGCACTGGTGGCTGTACGCTCAGATTTATCCCTTCCGGTTACAGCACTGATAACAGCATTTTTAGGTCCTTTGCGCTCTGTATTTGATTCGGCAACAAAGATATCTCCGTTGGGCGCAACATATAACCAGCGTGGACTCGCCAAATCGCGGGCATACTCAGTTACAGTGAAGCCCGCTGGGGCCAAAGGCGTTTTGCCAGCCGGCCAGCCAATTACATTACTAAAATTTTGGGTTGATTTTGTGGCATATGGAGCAGGCAAGCTAATCGTGGTGTCGGCAGTAGTTACCACCTCACCCGTTTGATTAGCTTCTTTTTTCTGGCTACAAGCCAATACAGCCGCCAACAGCGTAGTAGCTGTGAGGAAAAGCGTTGGTGTTTTCATCGTTGAGTTAATTGTATAATTAACTACTCAACTCGCTGAACATTCGTTTAGTTATGGATTGTCTTTCTTAGCTGTTAACTCTGTTCCTTGAGCAGACATTGTCAGGCTCGTAACCGCTTTGGTAGCTGCATCCCGAATGAAGGTAATCATAGACCCGTAGCTACTCGTTGACTGATAGGTGTCGGTTTTAGCTTGCTTGACCAGCTTGTTTTTTCCATAACTATCAGCCTCACCGAACAAATCCCCCTTGTCAACGGTAATGACGTACGTTTGAATCGGACTACCACTAGCAAGTGTGTAGGAACCAGCATACGCCTTTAAGCTGGTAGAATCAGCCGACGAGCCTGGTGTGGTTTGGGCATTTGTACTGATAGCAATAGCCAGCAGACTACCCAAAAATATAGCGTTTAAGGTAAATTTCATTGGTTTATAGGTTTTTAGGATACCTAATAGCAGGTGATTACAAGGTACGCGAAAATTTGGCATACGGAATCGTGCCTTTATAAAATACCTCGCTAACGGCCTCCATACCAAACCGACGGTAAAAATCAGCCGCATCTAAACGGGCATCGCACCAGATAATCATTGCTCCTACCCGTTGAGCTTCGGCCATGACGTGATTCAGCAAAAGCGTTCCAATACCCTGTCGCTGGCGGTCAGGGCGGGCGGCAAACTTCCGAAAACGAGACTCTTTTCCGTCAACAAATAGCGAGATTACAGCAACTAGATCTTCATCTCGAAACGCCCCGAAATGGTACCCATCAGCATCGTTATCGACCTTTACATAGTCAAGTGGTTTGTCAGGCCAAAGCACAGCATGGCGAAGAGGATAGGTTTGTTCGGGGGTAATTGACCGGATTGAAACGGTATCTTGTGGTTGGGTTGTCATTACCTAAAAATCAAAACGGTAGCTTACCCAAATCAACATTCCCACCCGTCAGGATAAGACCAATTTTCTGTCCGGCAAACTGGTCTTTGTGTTTCAGTACGACGGCCAATGGCACCGCACACGATGGCTCAATGATAATTTTCATGCGTTCCCAAATGAGCCGCATAGCCGCTACGATTTCGGCATCCGAAACCGTCAAAATATCGGTAACGTGTGCCCGAATGATGGATAATGTACGTTCGCTGAGGCTCGTCATAAGTCCGTCAGCAATGGTATTGATGTAGGGAGCTTTCTCAACGCGTCCACTCCGAAAAGATAGAATTGCATCGGCTGCACCCTCCGGCTCTCCGGCAATAACGCGGGTTATCGGCGACATGTAGTGAGTTACTAGAGCAGTACCGCTTAGTAACCCTCCCCCACCAACGGGAGCCAGAATCACATCGAACGGATGCCCCTCGCCAGCATCCTCAATCAATTCTTTTGCGGCTGTGGCCTGCCCGGCAATAACACGATCATCGTCGAACGGATGAACCAGCACGGCTCCGGTGCGCGCCATTACCTCACGCACACCGGCCTCACGGGCATCGAGCGTTGGCTCGCACTCAATAACTTCGGCTCCATAACCCAAAACAGCGTCTTTTTTTACCTTTGGGGCCGTTCGTGGCATAACTATATACGCAGGCATTCCTACCTGACGGGCGGCAAAAGCTACGGCCTGCGCATGGTTGCCTGATGAGTGAGTCGTAATGGCTACGCCTTCTTTATTTTGGGCCACCTGCAACACAGCATTTAGCCCGCCCCGCGCTTTGAAAGCCCCTATTTTCTGAAAATTTTCACACTTAAAAAACAGCTCGGCCCCTGCACGGTCGTTGATGGTTTGGTTCGTTAGCACGGATGTGCGATGGATGTAAGGTCGGATACGGTCATGGGCATCCTGAATGGTATCGAATGTAATCATCACTAGTCGTCTACAGATATGGGCAAATTACGCAAGAAAACAATTCGGTATTGGTTAAACCCATAACCAGATGTCAAATCGAATGAGTAATTTTTCGTTGCTTTGTTTCTTTATGAGGTAAGCAGTCGTTTGCTTTTCCAAATTCATGTCTTGTAAACCCGTTTCGTTATGACCCCCAATCGTCGTTCGTTTTTGAAACTAGCTGCTGGCTCACTAGCTGGCATGGCCATTCTGCCGACTGCTTTTGCCGAAACTCCCATGAAAAAGATGTTTTTCGATATTTCACTGGCCGAATGGTCCTTGCATAAAGCCCTGTTTGGCAAGAAAATCACAAATTTAGATTTTCCCGGCATTGCTCGTAAAGAGTTCGATATCAGTGTAGTTGAATACGTAAACCAGTTTTTCAAAGATAAAGCAGAGGATAAAACGTATCTCAATGATCTGCTGACCCGTTGTAAAGACAACGGCATCTCGAACCACCTTATCATGATCGATGGTGAGGGTAATCTGGGTGCTTCTGATGCTGCCGAACGGACGAAAGCCGTTGAAAATCACCATAAGTGGGTTGAATGTGCGAAGTTCTTAGGCTGTAAAACGATTCGGGTCAATGCCGCCGGGCAAGGTACTGCCGAAGAAGTTTCCAAAGCCGCCATCGAGGGGTTGGGAAAACTAGGCGAATTTGCCAAAACAATGAACATTAACGTTATCGTTGAAAATCACGGTAGCTATTCATCAAACGGGCAGTGGCTGTCTAATGTGATGAAGCAGGTCGGAATGAAAAACGTTGGCACGTTACCCGATTTCGGCAACTTCTGCATCAAGCATGGCGAAGGACACGCTTGCCTGGAGGAATATGACCGCTATAAAGGCACGAAAGAATTAATGCCCTACGCAAAAGGCGCATCGGCTAAATTTTACGACTTCGACGCCAATGGTAATTGCGTTGAAACCGATTATAACCGCATCATGAAAATTGTAAAAGATAGCGGCTTTAAAGGCACCATCGGCATCGAATATGAAGGTGACAAACTGGAAGAATACGATGGTATTCGTAAAGCTAAGGCCGTGTTGGAGCGCGTTGGCCCAATGGTTTAAAGCTGAGCTATAGTGTATAATTTTTTGGCCTGTACACGCATGAAGTCGCGTAGTCAGGCCACTTTTTTGCTTATTCTGTTGTTTCCCGGTAACCTGTATCTATACCGATTTTTTGACCAATCCAAACAATATGTCAATCACGCAACAATCTCTCAACGTCAGTTTTATTGGCAACAAACCGACTTCGGGCGACGGTAATCTGTTCCACGCTTTCGCACCTGCCCGGCACGAGAACCTTGCCGACGAGTTCGCGAATGTCTCCCCCGAACAAGCCAATCAAGCAATTGAAAAAGCAGCCGCAGCTTTCCCAGCCTACGCTAAACTTACTCCTGCCCAACGGGCTGATTTTTTAGAGGCCATTGCTACCGAGATAGAGGATCTGGGTGATGAACTCATTGAGCGGGCCGTACTCGAAAGTGGTCTCCCAACGGGACGTATTTCGGGCGAGCGGGGTCGTACAACAGGCCAGCTTCGGCTCTTTGCCAACGTACTGCGTGAGGGTTCGTGGGTGGATGCCCGAATTAATCCGGCTCTACCTGACCGGACACCATTGCCGCGCGTAGACCTGCGCCGAATGCTGATACCGCTTGGCCCCGTAGTCGTATTTGGAGCCAGTAATTTCCCGTTGGCATTTTCAGTAGCGGGGGGCGATACGGCATCGGCTTTAGCGGCTGGTTGCCCGGTAGTTGTCAAGGCACACCCGTCGCATCCGGGCACCTCATCGCTGGTGGGACAGGCAATTGTGGCGGCTGCGCTAGAAACAGGTATGCCCGACGGCGTTTTTTCACTTCTCCACGCTGATATTGATGTTGCACAACAGCTAGTAGCTCATCCGGCGGTGAAAGCCGTAGGCTTTACGGGTTCACGGGCGGGCGGTTTGGCCTTGCTGAGAGTAGCGCAGGAGCGTACCGAACCCATTCCGGTATATGCCGAAATGAGCGCGGTTAATCCATTTGTTGTTCTGCCAGGAGCTATTAGCCAGGATACCGGGCCGAATTCAGCCGTTACGGTAGCAGCCGGTTTAGCCGCTTCCATAACACTCGGTGTGGGGCAGTTTTGCACCAATCCGGGGCTAGTTTTCCTGCTTGATTCACCTAAAACATCCGTTTTCCTAGAAACACTGACTGAGAAAATCCGCTCATCGGCTCCAGCGACAATGCTGAATGCGGGTATCTGCCGCAACTATCAGAAGGGTGTTCAACAAAACAGAATAATACCCGGTGTTCATGTACTAGCCGAAGCTGACGTTGATGCAGAAGACAGTCAAACGCAGGGCAGACCCATCGTACTTAGCACCAGTGCAGCTATTTTTCTGAGCAGTTCGGCCTTAAGTGAAGAGGTTTTCGGTCCTACATCGCTAATTGTAGTTTGCGAAACGGAAGCCGAACTAGTCGAATGCTTAACTACTCTGGAAGGGCAACTTACGGCCACGATCTATGCCACACCAACTGAACTGACTCAATCTGAAACGGATTGGGTTTCTTTATTGCAAGCGAAGGCGGGACGGGTATTGTTTGGCGGCTACCCAACGGGTGTAGAAGTGTCTGAAGCCATAACACATGGTGGACCTTTCCCCGCTACAAGCGACAGTCGTTCAACCTCCGTTGGTACGGGAGCCATTCTACGATTCGTGCGGCCGTTCACGTATCAAAGTTTCCCAAATGAATTACTACCGCTGGCCTTACAGAATGCCAACCCGCTTGGTATCTGGCGAAATGTTGATGGTAAACTGACACAATCTTCAGTCGGTAGTTGATAACGATATAAAGCGTTTGTTAGATGGCATCCCATATGCCATCTAACAAACGCTTTATATTTTACCTAAAAACGTGCAAAGTGATGCCTAAGCTGAGTACCTATCCCGGCATCATTATAATTTATTTCAAACTTCCCATTCCCCCATCTACGCCAATAATCTGACCGGTAATCCAACTGGCCTGATCGGTAAGTAGGTAAGCAGCCATACCCGCAATGTCCTGCGGAGAGCCGTATCGATTCAACGGGTGTCGTTTGTTGGCAGATTCCCGTTTTGCATCGTCGCCAAGCAGGAAGCCCGCCATTGGCGTATCCGTCAGTGAAGGCGCAACAGCATTGACCCGAACGTTGAACGGGGCTAATTCTGCTGCCAGCGACTTGGTTAGCCCTTCAACCGCTGATTTTGCCACCGACACCGATGAGTGCATGCCCATCCCAAGTTTGGCTGCTACGGTACTAAACAATACGATACTGGCCGATTTGGACTTTTTGATGGCTGCGTAAGTCGCGTGAATAGCACTCACCGCGCCCAACACGTTTATCTCGAAATCGTGCCGGTAGTCGTCCAGCGTAAGTCGCTGAAATGGTTTAAGATTTATGGTGCCGGGGCAGTAAACCAGCCCGTGTAATATATCGGGCAATTGGCTAAAGGCATCAACGGCGGGAGTCTGCGTAACATCCCACATCATGTGCGTGGACTGAATGCCATCGGGCTGAGTACGACCAGCCGTGAATAGCGTTGCACCTTGTGTCTGGAGTTGCTGAGCGAGCGCGTGACCAATGCCCGAACTGGCGCCAATAATGAGAATATTTTTACCCTGCATAACTAAACGGATGATTTAGGATTGCGGCTTCTGATCGTGTAATCATACGCCTACAATCCTAAATCATCCGTTCAATCAAATTGTTACGCTCGGTTGAGCAACATAATGCAGCAGTTCCTGCTTTGTCGCTTCTTCGGCAAATTTGCCACTATAAGATGATGTAACGGTCGAACTATTAATATCGCGAACGCCCCGCGTTGACACACAAAGATGTTTGGCGTCGATAATTACAGCCACATCGTCGGTTTCCAGAATGCGCTTCAATTCCTCGGCAATTTGCACCGTTAAGCGTTCCTGAACCTGTGGCCGCTTGCTAAAATATTCGACAAACCTATTCAATTTTGACAAGCCGATAACCTTTCCGCTGGAGATGTAAGCAACGTGAGCTTTTCCGATGATAGGGACAAAATGGTGTTCGCAATACGTCTGAACGATAATGTCTTTTTCAACCAGCATCTCATTGTACCGAAACTTGTTGTCGAACAGCGTTGGTTCAGGTTTATTCGCTGGATTCAGGCCGCTAAAGATTTCGTTTACATACATTTTAGCTACCCGCCGGGGTGACCCTTTCAGGCTATCATCGGTTAGGTCGAGGCCAAGAATGCTCATTATTTCGCGAAAATGTTCTTCAATGAGATCAATCTTGAGATCGTCATCAATAGCAAAGGCGTCAGGACGCATGGGTGTATCAATTGCAGCGGCACCATGGGCATCGCCAATTTCATCCATTAATTCGTCGTTGTCTGGCAGTTCGGTGTGATACCCGTTTAAGCCATGACCGTTGTTGTGACTACCATTCGTAGCCTGACCATTAGACGGGATATTCGACGAAGTTCCGCTCAGTTTCATAGAGTCTGATTTTAAGGTCTAAGCCCTCGCTTAGTTGGGTACGTAAAATGTTGTAGATGACAATAGCGATGTTTTCTGCCGACGGATTTAAATCGGCAAACTCTTCGGTATCGAGATTCAAATTTGTGTGATCGAAACGATCGGTAACGTGTTCTTTAATTAAGTCGCCCAGATACTTCATATCCATTACGAAACCAGTTTCGGGGTCAATTGGGCCGGTAACCTGTACAATCAGTTCGTAATTGTGTCCGTGAAAATGAGGATTATTACATTTACCATATACCCGCGTGTTTTTTTCGTCCGACCAATTAGGGTTATTCAGACGATGAGCTGCATTAAAGTGTTCCTTTCGAAACACAGCAACCCGGGGGGAATTGTTCATAAAAACGAATCGAAATAGGGTTCGATCAACCTGTCGTTACAAAGTTTGTGTACAACACAGGCAGACGCCGAGCGAGTAGCTAAAACGCTCTTTCGTATGCAATAACTCAACGGGTAGTTCATGTTCTTTGTTCAACATTTTTAACAAAAGATTAAACAAAGTCTATCCCGGTTTAGGTCGATAACGTCCGCTTATCCGGTATTGTTCCCACCTATCTATTCCATCGGCAGGTACGGAACCAGATAAGATTGCTACCCGTTGTGCACCCATGAAACGCCTGCGCAAACCTATGCTACTGACTATACTTATCGTAACTGGATTGATTGCTACTACCTTCCTATTCATGCAACAAAGCACCTTTGGAAGCGACCCGACCACACTCCGACTGGAACGCATAAAACGTTCTCCAAACTACCGCGATGGGGCTTTTCAGAATCTGGAACCAACGGAAGTCATGCGCAAGGGTGCCTCTTACACGGCCCTTTTGTGGGACAATCTCAACAAACCCAAAGACAATACTCCTCCAAAACCGATTCCTTCCGTCCGCACCGATCTCAAAACCCTCCCCGATTCAATTCCCACAGTTGTCTGGTTCGGGCATTCGTCCTACCTGATCAAATCAAAGGGGATTACTATTCTGGTCGATCCGGTTTTTAGTGGCAATGCGTCGCCAGTTTCGTTTGTTGGAGGGGCGTATCCCGGCTCCAATGTTTATGGTGTTGACGACATGCCGGATATTGATATGCTGGTCCTCTCCCACGACCATTACGACCACCTTGATTATAAGACGATTATCCAGCTTATTCCCAAAGTCAAAAAATTCTATACAGCATTGGGTGTGGGCGCTCACCTCGAACGCTGGGGCGTTCCGGCAGATCGGATTGTGGAATTCGACTGGTGGGAAAGTAATCGTGTCACCCCTGACATTGACTTAACGGCAGTTCCAGCTCGCCACTTTTCGGGCCGCAGTTTTGCACGCGGCAAAACTCTCTGGACAGCTTTTGTCCTGAAACTACACGGGTATTCACTTTATCTGGGTGGCGATTCGGGCTATGGCAAACACTTCAGGGAGATTGGCAATAAGTACGGCCCATTCGACCTGGCAATTCTCGAATGCGGACAGTATGGCAAGGACTGGCCCACTATTCATATGCTTCCCGAAGAGGTTGTCATAGCTGCGCAGGACCTGCACGCCAAAACAGTTTTGCCAGTTCACTGGGCGAAATTCTCGCTGGCCCTTCACGGCTGGAAAGAACCCATTGAACGGTTTACAATACGGGCAACCGAGCAAAAACTGGATGTCACAACGCCCATGATTGGAGAGCCTCTCGTCGTTGGCGTGACCTACCCCCGATCGCTTTGGTGGAATTATTGAATGAGATCATGGCGTAAGGCCAAGCCACGCTGGTACCAGCCCTACGCCATAGTCATTGTTACCGGGTAAAATTTGCTGAACGTATGTTTTTGTGCCGCGAAACATCGTTCTTTGGCAAGTAAACTCCTTCTACGTAACGCATCGCTATGCAGACACCTACCCGGCGCCAATTCATTCGCACAGCCGCTCTTACTGGCGCAGCAACATCTGTCGCAACAACATCTGTTTTTCCCGCTATTCTGACCGGTAGCAAGCCCGCAGACCCTAAAGTCAGGCTGGCGTTTATTGGTGTTGGGTCGCGGGGGCGCAGTCATGTTGAGCAGGCTCTCTATCGTGACGATGTCGAAATAACCGCCATTTGCGACCCTGCACCTGAAGCTATCAGCCGTACCACAGCCATGATTGAAAAGGCGGGTCGGAAAGCACCGGTGGCGTATGGTAAAGGCGACGAAGCGTTTAAAGATATGCTTAAACGCGATGACATCGACGGGGTTATAATTGCTACTCCCTGGGAATGGCACGTTCCAATGGCCGTGGCAACCATGAAAGCAGGCAAGTATGCCGGAGTGGAAGTATCAGCTACCGTAACACTCAAAGAATCCTGGGATTTGGTTGAGGCATTCGAGAAAACAGGATCGCATTGTATGATTCTGGAGAACGTTTGCTATCGGCGCGATGTGCTGGCCGTGCTGAATATGATTCGGAAGGGTATGTTTGGAGAAATGACCTACGCTCACTGCGGCTACCAACACGATTTGCGGAACATTAAATTCAACGATGGCAAGTCTATTAATGGTGTTGGTGCCGAATTTGGCGCGAAAGGTTACTCGGAAGCACACTGGCGAACGCAGCACTCGGTAGACCGCAACGGCGACATATACCCAACGCATGGCCTCGGCCCGGTGGCGCACTGGCTCGACATCAACCGAGGTAATCGGTTTACGCACCTGACGTCAACCGCGACTAAAAGCCGGGGATTACATAAATATGTGGTGGACAAAGGAGGACCGGATCATCCCAATGCAAAGGTCAATTTCAAACTTGGCGATGTAGTAACGACGGTAATTCAGTGCGCCAATGGGGAAAATATTGTCATTATTCACGACACAAATTCTCCCCGCCCCTACTCCCTTGGGTTCAGAGCGCAGGGCACCAACGGCATCTGGATGGACGACAACGACATGATTTATCTGGAAGGCGTTTCGCCAAAGCCGCATAGTTGGGAACCGTTTGCTGCCTATCAGGAAAAGTACGACCACCCACTCTGGAAACGCCACGCCCAAACGGCCGAAAGCGCAGGACATGGCGGCATTGATTTCTTTGTTATCCGCGCCTTTATCGAATCAATAAAAGCCAAAACGGCTCCCCCCATCGACGTATATGATGCGGCTGTTTGGAGTGCGATTAGCCCACTGTCTGAGCAGAGTATAGCCGGCGGTAGCAAGCCCGTTGAGATTCCCGATTTCACGCGGGGCAAATGGAAAACCAACAAGCCAATTTTCGGCTTGGGCGACAACTATTGACAGATAGTTGATGAGAATTCAATTTCTATTTTTAATTTGTAAAATATTTTAAAATCTCTTTCTCCTTCACCTGCTCTTAACCCCGAATCAGCCCATGACGCCCACCGCCCCGACTAAAACTCAAAATTATACCGGCCCGCTGCTCATTATCGGTGCCCTTTTCTTTGTTTTTGGCTTCGTTACGTGGGTCAATAGTGTGCTGATTGCTTTTTTCAAGCAAGCCTTTAGTCTAACGTCTTTCCAATCAACCTTAGTCGCGTTTGCTTTTTTTATCTCTTATACGCTGATGGCTATTCCTTCGTCGGCGTTGCTAAGGCGCACAGGGTTTAAGAATGGAATGTCGTTGGGATTGCTAACTATGGCTGTTGGCACCATTATTTTCATCCCGGCGGCCAGGTCAGTTTCGTATCCATTGTTTCTGGTGGGCTTGTTTATCATCGGTATCGGGCTAACCGTACTGCAAACGGCGTCTAATCCTTACGCCACTATTCTCGGCCCACGCGAGAGTGCCGCCCAGCGCATCAGTTTTTTAGGTATTGCCAACAAACTGGCGGGTATCCTGAGCCAGATTGTGTTTGGCGGGTTACTGCTGTCAGGAGCCAATGAAGTAATTGGTGCTGCTTCGCTCGAAAAAGTCGTTACCCCTTATCTAATCTTAACCGGTGTACTGGTCGTACTGGCAGGCCTGATCCGTTTTTCAAATCTGCCCGAAGTATCAGAAGAACAGGATGATATTCCCGCCGATGCGTTAGCCATTCATGACAGCGTGTGGCAGTTTCCAAATTTAGTTTTGGGCGTGTTAGCCTTGTTCTGTTACGTCGGCGCGGAAGTTATTACCGGCGATTTAATCATTAGCTATGGCCGTGCCATCGGTTTCAGCAACGACGAAGCCAAACATTTCACTACCTATACGCTAATTGGTTTGCTAGCGGGTTATCTACTAGGAATACTTACCATTCCCCGGTTCATTTCTCAGCAAAGTGCCTTACGTTATGGTATGATATTAGCCTTAGTCTTAACAGTAGGCGCGTTGGTAACCGATGGGTTTGCTTCCGTTTTGTGCATTGCTCTTATGGGATTTGCCATCTCGCCAGTGTGGCCCGCGGTTTGGCCACTTGCTCTAAACCGGCTTGGAAAATTCACTAAACTTGGATCAGCCTTACTGATTATGGGCATTTCGGGCGGTGCGTTACTACCCTTATTGCATGGTTACCTGACCGATGCCATCAGTCCCAAAATGGCGTATGCCCTGCTCTTACCGCTGTTCGGGTATATACTCTACTACGCTATTTCAGGCCATAAAAAAACGAGTTGGTAGAAGACGTATTATTCCTTTAACATTGCAGTCAACGTGCCCATTACAGGATCTACCATTACGGCTTCGACGCCCGGACGCATTTGTTTCTTTGGCGAACACCAGGATTATTTAGGCTTGCCGGTGATCGCAGCTGCCATTTCGCGTCGAATTCAGGTGTCGGCTCATCAGGCAGACCAACGGGGTTTTCGATTGAGTTTACCTGATATTAATGGGTCGGTCAACATTCCATTTGATGGCCAACCGCTGCCTTACCCACAAACTAGGGATTACTTTCGCTCGGCGGTAAATATCTTATTACGAGAAGGTTTCACGTTTGAGAAAGGTATCGAAGGCGACGTACATGGTAATATTCCAATCAATTCAGGCACATCAAGTTCGTCAGCATTGCTCGTTACGTGGCTTACTGTGCTCACCCAACTCGCCGATCAACCGCGTACGCTTCCTGCTGAACAGATAGCCGAACTCGCCTACGTAGCCGAGGTGCTGGAGTTTGGCGAACCCGGTGGCATGATGGACCATTATTCAACAGCCGTTGGCAATGTCATCTATTTGGAATCGCAGCCCAGAATCCGGCTAGAAAAACTTAATCCACCTTTAGGCGCGTTTGTGCTGGGCGACTCGCAGGAACCCAAAGATACCATTGGTATTTTGGGGCGGGTTAAGTTTGGGATGCTGGCCATTATAAAGAATCTGAAAAATATAAACCCCAATTTTTCGTTAGAAGAATCCGCCAGTACCGAAGCCGCCGAATTTAAAGACTTCCTGACAACAGACGAGTACATTTTATTGAAAGGTAACCTGGCCAACCGCGATATTCTGCGAGATGCCTTAACCTTGTTGAAGACTCCAGGTAATTCGGCAGAAACCTTTAATCACGCTCGTTTTGGTCAACTTCTGACAGCTCATCAAGTCAATCTCAGAGACGCTCAACGCATTTCGACGCCTAAAATCGACCGAATGCTGGATGCTGCCCTTAGCGCTGGTGCTTTAGGCGGAAAAATAAATGGGTCAGGGGGTGGCGGCTGTATGTTCGCTTATGCCCCTGAACATTCCGAAGCCGTTGCGGAAGCGATTCAGCGGGAAGGAGGAAAAGCGTATATCGTAACAGTTGCCGAAGGGACTACGGTAGTGAATGAGTAATAATTTTTCAGTATAGCTGAATGGGGCCTCTCAATGCTCATTTACCGAATATTAGCGGCTCGTTGGGCTGGAAACCAAGAGGTTAAGATAGTCATTAGAATGGTCAATACACCCGTTAGTAGAATGTCGCTGGCGTCAAGACGTACGGGATAGGCATCAATAATTGAGCTTACCGTTCCCATACGGATGAATCCGTAGCTTTCCTGCGCTAAGCAAATACCAACGCCCAATACCAACCCGGCAAAAGCTCCTGTTAAGGCAATAATAGCCCCTTCGGTCAGGAAAATTCGACGAACCATTGGTCTCGTTGCGCCTAAAGCGTATAGAATTTGGATGTCTGCTTTTTTCTCGATGACTAACATCGACAGGGAAAAGAAAATATTGATTGACGCGACCAGGATGATAAACGAAAGTGTCAGAGCCACGAATAGTTTCTCGACACGAATGGCCCGGTAGAGGTCAACATTTAAATCGTCACGACTTTGTACGGTTAAGTTTGCACCCACTACGTCCTGCAAGGCCTGTTTAGCTTTGTTTTCGTCGGTACCGGGTTGGAGTTGGATTTCGAGACTCGTTACTTCATCAGGTTTATAACCAAACAACGTCCGGGCGCTGCTAATTGGCGCTAGTACGAAATTATCGTACTTCGACTCGATGAAAAATATACCGGATACCGTCAGCGCTTCGCGATTAAACGCATCAGGATTAAGTACACTAAACGCCTGCCCGCTCTGTGGATAAAGTATCTCCAGCGGGGTCAGAATGTCAACTGGCGAAATCGTCAGGTCGTTGCGAACCCCATCGGCCACAATCGCGTAATTAACGCCCTCCCGGCGAAGCAAGAGTTTCCCTTCGAGCAGAGAGGAGTCGAGTTGCCGGCGCTGAAGGTAATTGTCATCCACACCCTTCAGTCGCACAACGGTCTGGGAAGCGCCATAGCGAGCCAGCGCGTTATCCTGCGCGACGGGTGTCAGCAGATTAACGCCCGCCGTCTGACGCAGGCGTGTCAGCAATGAAGGTGTGGCCAAAAACCGTTTGCCCTGCTTTGGCGAAACGGTCATATCAGACTCGAAGGTCTTGAATATCTGGCGGTTTAATTCCTCCATACCGTTAAATACTGACAGTACCACAACCAGCGCCATCGTGCCGACGCCCACACCTAGCATCGACAAAATAGACAGCCAGCTGATGAAACTGCGTTTTTTACGGGAGAAGAAATACCGACGGGCAATCCAAACAGGGAGGTTCATCTACTAGTTTTGACTAAGTAACCGGGCTTCTGTTACAGTGCGTAGTTAGTGAATATTTTTCGTAAGCAGCTTCACCAATCACTCACCGTAACGACAGACCAGTCATAATTTGCTCATTATTCATCGTCATCCTCTTCCGCCGGGGCGGGTGGAATCTCAAGACCAGAAAAGAGTTTATCCATTTTGTCGGCATAATCAGCCGTGTCATCCAGGAAGAAATGTAACTCGGGAACAATGCGCAGCTGATGCCGGACACGGTCGCCGAGGTGCTGGCGAAGCACTTTACCTTTCTCCAAAATTGAGTCCAGCAACAGTTGCTTATTCTTAGCAGCCAGAAAACTAAGATACACCCGTGCCACGCTCAAATCGGGCGATATACGCACACTGGTAACGGTAATAAATGCACCATTGAACAAATGCGGCACGTCACGCTGAAAAATTTCACTTAAATCTCTCTGTAACTGTCGGGATACTTTCTGCTGTCGTTTAGATTCCATATTATCGGTACTTGGGTACTAAATTGAACGGTCCGAATGAGCGAATGGTTTACATTCGTCCGAACCTCTATTTTGCAAATATCCGCCCATTTTTCCGTTCTGCCGAAATTGCCTGTAATTTTACCGTGAACAGCTACCAATACCTAGTCATATATAGAAGCTATTCGTAATTAACTGTTCACCGGTATCTAATAACTGTTAACTCCTTTGCTACGTTTCTTCCAATCTTACTTTTCTTACCAATACGTCAGTCTGCTGGGATTGCTGATACTTATCCGGTTGCCCCTACTTCTACATCCATTTCCGCTATTGATTCCAGAACTGAACTGGATGATTGTTGGCGAGCAGATGAGTCAGGGCAACTTGCTTTACCGCGACATTTGGGATAGTGTCAGCCCCCTGTCGGCGCTGGTTTATTGGGGAATAAACAGTGTGTTTGGCCGGTCGCCATTAGTGCTCCACGGAGCGGCAACGTTGGTATCTGTCTTTCAAATCGTTTATTTCAACTACCTGACTAATAACCGAGATGTATATCCAGACAGGTCATTCTGGCCGGGTCTGATTTACATGCTGTTCATGCATCTCTCGTTTGACTGCCTGACGCTCTCACCGGTTCTAATGTCAACGAGTTTTCTGCTATTGGCCTTCGGAACGCTCATTAAGCAAATGGACCGCCGGGGTGCCACCGACGAGGTGTTTGAAGTGGGCTTTTACATTGGCATTGCCGCTCTGTTCTACTTACCTTCGGCCTTGTTTATTCTGTGGGCTATCCTGTCGCTGCTGTTCTACACGGGTGCTACCTTGCGGCAGTATTCACTATCGCTGTTCGGATTTCTGTTCCCATTTGCCGCCACAGTCTTATTTTATTACCTCTCCGATAGTCTTGACGATTTTAACCGGAACCTGCTGGCGTCGGTGTTCCGGGTCCGGCAGTACCCACTATCCGATTTCCAGTCGCTGATAGCCTCGTTATTTATTCCGCTGGGACTGGGGATATTAGGATTTCTGAGTCTGTTCAATCGGGCGGGTCGATACGTCAACTTTCAGCAGCGAGTGCAACAAATTATGGCTATTTGGTTTGTCATTGCTGTGTTGACCATTGCCCTGATGCCGTTTCTGGCCCCGATGGTATTTTTGAGTTTTGTGCCGCCAATGGCTTACTTTGCCTTTTATTACTTCGAGAATATCCGCAAGAAATGGCTGGTCGAAATCACCTTCCTGATCGCCTTTTGCCTGATGCTTTTGCTGTTTTATCAGGGCGCGCTGGGTCTGGTTCCGGGAGCTGAACTGGGCCGTCTGGGCAGCTTGCAGGTGCAGCCGTCTCCCTTACCAAATGACATCATAAACCGGCGTGTACTCATTATCGGCGAAGACCTGAGTGCCTACCGCCAAAATAGATTAGCAACGCCTTATCTAAACTGGGATTTGGCAAAGTATGACCTCAAAAATTTAGATAATTACGAATCAGTTATTAATGTATTCGATCATTTTCGGCAAGATCCGCCCGATTACATCATAGATCGGGAAAACGTGGTCGAAAAGCTATTCCAACGTGCCCCTGCGCTGGCTCTTCGGTACGAAAAAACGGCTGCAACGGGGGTATATAAGCGAAAATAGTTGGCGGGAAACCTATACTGTTTTTAAAACCTTATAGGTTTATAAAACCTATTCTGCTATGCCCTCCTCCTTTACCAATAAGCGTACAAATCTGTACATTTTCCTGAGTGCCGTATTCCTGACCAATGCGCTCATTGCCGAAATCATTGGCGTTAAAATATTTTCGGTCGAAACATTATTCGGGACTAAACCGGCTCAGATTCACCTGTTTGGTAACTTCATTCTAGACTTCAACCTCACCGCAGGAGCCGTTATCTGGCCGTTCGTATTTATCACCTCCGATATTATCAATGAGTATTTTGGAAAGGCGGGCGTTCGGCGCATTTCATTTCTGACAGCGGGATTTGTGGGCTTTAGTTTCCTGATTATTTATGCCGTGACCATCCTGCCCCCGGCACAATTCTGGCTCGATGTAAATGCAAAAGATAGTGTTGGTAACCCCATCAATATCAATAATGCCTTTCAAATGATATTTCGGCAAGGGCTGGGAATTATTATTGGGTCCCTTACCGCCTTCTTGATTGGGCAGATTCTGGATGTATATATTTTTCATTCACTCCGGAAAATCACGGGTAACCGAAAAATCTGGCTTCGGGCTACCGGCTCAACACTGGTCTCGCAATTGGTCGATTCGTTTGTGGTATTGGGAATTGCGTTCTATATTTTCGGTAACTGGTCGCTCACACAAGTACTGGCGGTGGGAATTATCAACTACATCTACAAAGCCACGTCGGCCATTGTCCTGACACCAGTGCTTTATGTAGCCCATTATTTCATTGACCGGTATTTAGGCAAGGAACATGCGGAGGAGTTAGCCAACGAGTCGGCAATGAGTTCGTTTATGTAATATGGCTTTATGAAAATAGGTCTACTACTGAGCTTTCTATGGCTGAACTGGGTGACAACAACTGCTCAAACTGCCGTTGTCACACGAGGACCCTACCTGCAACTTGGCACTCAGACTGGTGCCACCATCCGCTGGCGCACTGATATAGCCAATATAGGACAGGTCAACTACGGGCTATCGGTGAGTAGCTTAACGGGCAACACCAGCGAAACAGCCAGCACCACCGAACATGAGATTAGACTAACGGGATTAACGCCCGATAAGCAATATTTCTACAGTATCGGCACCCCAATCCAGGTGCTGCAACAAGGCACAGATAATTATTTTTTAACGGCTCCACCCGCTGATACGAAGCGAAAAATTCGGGTTTCCTCCTTCGGCGACTGTGGGCAAAATCCTAACAATAACCAGACTAACGTTCGGAACGCATTCCTGAACTTTCGAGGAAATACCCCCACTGATCTCTGGATGCTCATTGGCGATAATTCCTATGACGGCGACGACCCGCAGTTTCAGGCGAATTTTTTCGAACCTTATCAGACCACCCTGATGAAGAATTCAATGCTTTTTGCCGTTCCGGGTAACCATGATTATAACAACAATCCCACGCTAGCTGCTACGCATAACATTCCTTATTTTTCTATTTTTAGTTTCCCAACCAATGCAGAGGCTGGTGGAGTTGCTTCAGGCACCGAAGAGTGGTATTCGTTCGACTATGGGCCTATTCACTTTGTTATGCTCGATGGATATGGCCAACGAAATGTTGGCGGCATGGACATGCGGTTCTATTCCGATACGCTCAATCATCCACAAGCCATTTGGTTGAAGCAGGATTTAGCGGCCACGACCAAGAAATGGAAAATTGTCTATATGCACTTTCCGCCCTACAGTCAGGGGGCGCATAACTCTGAAACTGATCCCGATTTAATCGCCATTCGCCAGCGCATTAACCCTATTCTCGAACGCTTTGGTGTCGATATGGTTTTGTTGGGCCACAGTCACAATTATGAACGCTCTTACCCGCTCCACGACCAGTATGGTCCGATGAGTGATTTTACGAATAACCCATCGGCTTACCGCTTCCCAAAAGACAATAGCACAGGTCGTTATGACGGTTCGGCAAATTCCTGCCCTTATAAAACGACATCGGAGAAAAAGAAACAGGGAACCCTTTATGTGCTTGCCGGTTCAGCTGGCGCACTAGCGTATAATCCCGCCTTGAGCCCTCACCCGGTTATGGTTTCTACGCAACGACTGGCTGGCGGTTCGTTTTATTTCGAGGTTGAAGATAACCGGCTGGACGCAAAATTTATCCAACCAAATTCATCCCCTTATTCCATTGGCGACCAATTTACGGTGATGAAAGACGTAGAGAAGCCCCAGTCACTAACCATTTCCGCCGGTCAATCGGCAACGCTAACGTCCTCATTTATCAGTGACTATCAATGGAGTAATTCGGCTGATGTGACCTTCTCCTCGTCGGCCCGTTCGGTTGTTGTTAACCCGGCTATCGGTACCAATACTACATATGTAGTGCGAGACAGTAAAAACTGCGTGCAGGACTCATTTAACGTGCAGGTAATTGGTTCGGGCACTATGCTCACAGTTAAACCGGGAAGCTGGAACGACCCTACCGTATGGTCGGGCAATCGGCTTCCAACCAGTGGCGATGTGTTACAGGTTAAGCACCTTGTGCTTATTCCGGCCAATACAGAGGCTCATGCCTTACGCGTGTCTTTCGACTCAGGCATAAAGTTGACCTACGGCACAAATGCCCATCTCTTCCTGGCTCTATAACTAGGTAGCTAATGCGAAGTCATAGCGGAGATCAATAGCGGCCACCGGGTTTTCGTTTATTCCAGGATTGGTTGCCATCAACGGTTGGTAGTTGGGAAGGGCGTTGGGTGAGACCTGTTGTATCGGTCAGGGAACGAAGAAAGGCGACCAGTGCTTTTTGCTCCACGCCAGTCAGGTTAAGGGATGATTCAGATAAAGTCTGCCCATCGAGTTGAATACCAATGCCCCGGCCACCACCCCGGTTGTAGAAGTCAACGACCTGTTCCAGCGTTTTATACGAGCCATTGTGCATATACGGGGCCGTCAGTGCGACATTACGAACGGTTGGCGTTTTGAAGGCAAACTGATGAATGTTCTTTTGGTAGGTGTTAAACTTACCCATATCCGTATCAATTTGTGCATTACGAGTCTTCCGGCGACGTGGTACGCCGATTATTTCACTCTCCGTTTTTTCGTAATGGGGTGGCACGAAGCCATTATAGATCGGGAAGAAATGGCAGGTTGCACAGCGGGCTTTTCCCAAATACAGATTTAAACCCAGTTGCTCATCAGCCGAGAAGATGACGGATTCCCCGCGCAGATAGCGGTCCGACCGGGCGTTCAAACCCGTTAAGCTACGAATATAACACGCCAACGCATTGCGAACGTTTTGAGCCATTAGTCCACTGGAGAAAGCATCAGTAAACATTTTCTTGTATGCGGTGCTAGCCGACAATTTCTGCACGATCTCATCGGGCGACGTACGCATCTCATGCGCATTTTTCAGTACATCGTGGGCCTGATCTTCGAGGTAAAATACCCGAGAATCGTAAAACTGAACCGTTTGCAAGCCAGCATTAATCAGCGTAGGAGCATTGCGAAGAACAGGCTTCCGCCCACTGAACGACCGGCTTTTAGTTCGTCCATCGGTAAACGCCCGTTCTGGTTGATGGCATGATGCGCAACTACGGGCGTTGTTTCCCGACAGTAATGGGTCAAAAAACAGGGTTTTTCCTAAAGCTACTTTTTGGGGCGTACTGGCAAACTCACCGAAATTAATTAAATAATCAGGTCGAAAAGCCCCAGAATCAGATAATG
The DNA here is from genome assembly GCF_042686045.1 of Spirosoma flavum. Taxonomy (NCBI): domain Bacteria; kingdom Pseudomonadati; phylum Bacteroidota; class Cytophagia; order Cytophagales; family Cytophagaceae; genus Spirosoma; species Spirosoma flavum. The sequence goes on along the minus strand of NZ_JBHUOM010000002.1, from coordinate 589,949 downwards.
TCGCAACTGTTGGCGACAAAAATCGGCCACTGGTGGCAGTCGGAATAGCCAGTGCCTGCCGGGCCTTTTGCAAAGACCGACAAAGTGGATAAAGCTGCTGTCGGATAAAAGAAACCCGGTCGAACCCGTTGAAATCAGTAGTTGAATTTACAACCCGAATTGCATCCATCCATTGCTGTTCCAGGTGGCCTGACATCGGTTGAGGTAGTCGCCCAGTGTACGACTGAAACACCTTATGAAGCGTTTGTAGGGTTAGGGCTGCCTCTGATAAACCTGTCCGAACTTCGGGGGCATCATACCCGGTAATTCCGCCCGTTACTAACCTGAACAATTCCTGCCGAATAGCGTCCAGTATGTCCGTATCCGTTATCCGGTCGGCGGGTATTCCCTGCTCCAGACGGGAGGCATATGAAATTAGTACGGTTAACTCACGGGTAAGATCGACCTTTCGGGATGGGTCATACGATGGGAATAAATACGGCTCCACAACTTGCAATCCCGTTGGCAAAATAGGAACTTGTCCCGGCTCTTGTTCCTCAACTTCTATCACCGGGGGACCGTTGACGTGAGTGGCTAAAAATGGCTGATAATACTCCAATAACCATTCAATGCGCTTATAGTCGCGACGACTTCGTTTAAATGCCGCCCGGATCGAATCGACAGGCGCATCAGTTGCAACAGAGTTGGCCAATTGCTGCAACTGCTGGTGAAATTTATTTTTATCGGCAAGAAACTGCTCGTAAACGGGCTGACCAACGGGCCATAACTCCTTAGGAAGAAAGGATGGGAGAGCCACTATTAGAAAAAACAAACTGACGATACGATACATAAAGATAATCAGTTTAGAACGTTCGCCAGAGTGCGCTTTGCCAGGAAAGGGACGGCTCCATACGAACGGTTAATATACTTTATGTAGCACTAACGCTGGTCATTGTCCTCCGCCAGTTGTCCAGCAGCACTGCCGTAGCAATTCCTACATTCAGCGATTCGGCATCGCCATAGCGCGGAATCGTTACCCGTTGCGTAACATATTGACCCACCTCCGGCCGGATACCATTCGATTCGTTCCCCATGACTAAATAACCCGACGAGCCAAAAGCCAGCGTATGTACGTCGTCGCCATCCAGAAACGCCCCATATACCGGCACCACACTGGCTGATTGATGCAGCAATTGCACGATATCGCCATACCACCAGTTTACCCGGGTGAACGAACCTTTGCTGGCCGAGATCACTTTCGGGTTATACACATCAGTAGTGGTTTCGGAGCACAAAATTTTACGAATACCATACCAATCGGCGATGCGAAGAATAGTACCGAGATTGCCGGGATCGCGGATGTCGTCTAAAATCAGAGCAATCTCGTTGGGTCCGGCCAATAGTGGGCGGTTCTCTTTCGTTCTCACCACAGCGATAGCCGCGTTGTTACTTTCGAGCGTTCCGGCTCGTTCGAGGTCGGCCACTGACGCGATTTCGAACGATGTTCGTTGGTAGTCTGTCAGGTGAGCGTTTTCTTTGTAGAATGCTTCTGTCGCTATTACCAGTTCGACCTGAAAATCGGACCGAAGTACTTCCTGAACGCTCTTGGCTCCTTCGGTCAGAAATGCGCCGTGCTGCTGCCGGTATTTTTTCTGGTGCAGCGACTGAATATATTTAAGTTGATTTTTAGAAAGCATGAAAAAAAAGTATGATGTCAAATATGTGATGTATGATTGGCTACTGAGCCACATATCATGTAGCCTACATCATAGAGCAGCAATACTATTGTTGGCGATAGTAATTTGCCTGTCGGGTTGTTTGAGTTCTAAGCAACTGCGAAATAACGAATATATACTCACATCTCAGACGGTGCGGGGAAACCATGCCATTCTGAGCGAAAACCTCACAAGCCTGATTCCGCAAAAACCGAACCGCCGACTGCTTGGTCTACCCATCACAACCCAATTATGGTTGTACCAACTCGGTCAGCGCCGATATGACCGTGAAGCAGCCTTGCGTGAGTTACAGACCCAAACTAACGAATTTGAACAGCAAAGCCAGCTAGCAGCCAACCAGCCCAAGGAACTCAAAAAGTTAAATCGACGCTATGGTCGCCAACTAAAACGCCTTCGTCAAAAAGCGGAAGAAGGCAATTGGGTAATGCGTAATCTCGGCGAGCCACCTTCCTATTTTTCAGAAAAAGATGCAAAGGCCAATGCCGTGAAGATGCAGAAATATCTGTCGGACAGGGGGTTTTTCAATGGACAAACGGCCTACAAACTCGATACGCTGCGACGAAGACAAATTAGAGTCAATTATTTAATTACCGAAAACGCAGGTTTTTATCTACGAAATATCGTCTACGAAATTGCTGATCCGCGCGTAGATTCTATCGTTCGGCAATCATTCGACAAATCAAAACTGAAGACCGGTGATCGCTTCGATTTTGATAATATGTCAGGGGAGCGCCTTCGGATTGAATCCTTATTGCGCGATCAGGGGTACTACACGTTCTCCCGGCAATACATTCGGGCAACCGACGTCGATACAGTTCGTCGGGGGAATGACCGCCGTTTCCGCGACGGCCTCGAACCCGGCGATTCCACTCGGCGAAATGTTGATGTGACCTTACAACTAGCGAACCCTCCGGGCCAGTCATCCCATCCGATTTACCATATTGGCGAGGTGGAAGTTCGTATCAGCCCCGACGCTACTCAGCCAGCCGTCGCGCCTGTTAGCCTCGATACAGTCAGTCGTAAGGGCATTACCTATTTGTTGGGCGGACGCGATATTTCGGTCCGGTTATTAGAAGCAAAAATCTTACTTCGCCAGGGGCAATTGTATAATCAGACCAATTACCGGGATACCCAACGGCAACTCTTTCTGCTGAATCAATTTAAGTTCGTCAATCTTAATTTCACCGATACTACCAACCGTCAACTGCGGACGCTTATCACCGCGACGCCACTGGATAAATACGAAGCCACTGCCGAAGGGGGTGCTACGGGCCTGCTGTATCAGGGCCAAGGTTTCCCCGGTGGGTTTGGTAGCCTTGTCTTCAGGGTGCGTAATATGTTTGGTGGGCTGGAAACCTTCGAAACGTCTGTCCGCTATGGTATTGAGGCCCAGACGGGTTTCGTGACCGACCCGAATAATCCTGATCGTGTGGTTTATAAATCTCAGGAGTTAGGTGTCAGCAGTTCACTTATCTTTCCGCAGATTTTATTTCCGGGACGTCTTCGTTTCCGATTTACCCGCTATGCTCCCCGAACACAGGTCAGTTTAAGTTTTAACAACACGTTTCGGCCCGATTTTCGACGGTCACTCCTGCGAGCCACAATGGCTTACAATTGGCAAACGACACCCACCAAGCTATTTAGTTTTTTGATCGCTGACATTAATCTCATCAACGCTGGAGATGGCAATGAAAAGGTTATCAGCGACGCGTTTAAGCAACAGCTAAACACCCTGAAAAATGAGGGGAGTACTGTATACCTGAGTTTCCGGCGGTCACTGAGTTCAAGTTTCAGCTTGGCCTATACGTATAATACGAACACGCCGGGCCAAAATCGTCGAGCTAATTTTCTGCGTACGGTTGTTGAATCGGGCGGAACGACGCTCAACTTTCTTTCGGATAAAACCATTGCCCAATGGAGCGACTCGATCAATGGGACAGGCTTGCAATTTTATAAATTTCTGCGGGCCAACGTCGATTACCGGCATTATATTCCTATTCGTAGCCGTACAACATTGGCTTTTCGGATAAACACGGGCCTAGCCTACGGATATGGGCCAAATGGTGGTCCGGTTCCGTATGAGAAGTTTTTTTTCGCCGGGGGTAGTAACAGCGTTCGGGCGTGGTTGCCCCGGCGTTTAGGTCCAGGTTCGGCTTTTCCTTATCAGGCTAATGACCCAACACAACCAGCTATAAACACGGACAACAAACAGTTCATATACCTGTTTGAGCAACCGGGCAACGTACTCATCGAAAGTTCTGCCGAACTGCGAGGACGTCTGTTTCACCTCGGGGCCGACGTAAATGGAGCCATTTTTGTCGATGCGGGCAACGTCTGGACACTGGGCAATAATTCTTCCCGCCCCGGCTCCGCCTTTCGATTCGATACGTTTGTACCGCAGATTGCCGTTGGAACCGGTGTAGGATTACGATTTGACTTTTCATTTTTCGTTGTCCGATTCGATGGTGGTATCAAAGTTTGGGATCCCGCCCGGCGGTACATAGACACCAAAAATGAATTGGTGGACAAGCGATTTATCCTCCCCGAGTTTTCGCTGGGTCAGCTATTCAGCAGCGCTAACCCACTGGTAATCAACTTTGGTATTGGGTATCCATTCTAGTTAATTCATAGTTCACATTCCACTGGCAAACGACAACACATGGCCTTTAGAACCGTTTTGGCGGACGGATTACCCTAAAACAAGAGGTTAAGCTATTTTAACGGTCAAATCCTGCCAAAATGACAGCACTATCGGGGCTTTCTTCGTAAATTTGTAAATCAATTGGTGGTTGTCAATAGTTGATAACTATTAATTGACTGCTCCGGCGGCCCGGCATTCCGGCGAACCGTGATCATCAATTATTGACCATTATGACGCTCATCCCCGAACTAACCATACTGCAACCCAACGATAAAGAGCAAATTGACCTCCCACATACGTTGGAAGATGAATGGGCAGTAGGAAAAAAACGGCTGTATATAGAAAGCTACGGTTGCCAGATGAATTTTGCCGATAGCGAAATTGTCGCGGCTGTGATGCGCAATGCTGGCTTTGCCACGACCTCGTCGGCGGCAGAAGCAGATGTGATTTTCCTGAATACCTGCGCCATCCGCGATAATGCCGAACAGAAAGTTCGTCACCGACTGAAGCACCTCACAGGTCTTAAACGCTTGAAACCCGAACTGCTGGTCGGGATACTCGGCTGCATGGCCGAACGGCTAAAAACCAAGCTTCTGGAAGAAGAAAAAGTGGTGGATATCGTGGCCGGTCCTGACGCCTACCGCGATATCCCTAAATTGGTTGAAGAAGCCGAATCCGGGCAAAAAGCGGTTAACGTGTTTCTGTCTCGCGAAGAAACATACGCCGACATTTCCCCTATTCGGCTAAGTTCCAACGGGGTTACGGCTTTGGTGTCCATCATGCGTGGTTGCGACAATATGTGTAGTTTCTGCGTCGTACCGTTTACGCGCGGTCGCGAACGAAGCCGTGACCCATACAGTATCGTCCGCGAAGCGCAGGACCTCTTCGACCGGGGCTACCGCGAGGTTACGCTGCTAGGGCAAAATGTGGATAGCTATAAGTGGAATGATGAATTAGAAATGACAAATGATAAGTCGGCTGACAGTCGGACTGATTCATCATTAAGTTTTGCTGGCCTCCTCGAACGGGTAGCTCGTATCCACCCCGACCTGCGGGTACGATTTTCGACTTCGCATCCGAAAGACATTACCGACGATGTACTCCACACCATAGCCCGGTACGATAACATCTGCAACTACATTCACCTACCCGCCCAAAGTGGTAGTAGCAGGGTATTAGCGTTGATGAACCGAACGTACGACCGATCCTGGTATATGGGTAAGATTGACCGTATACGTGAAATTTTAGGTGATGACTGCGGCATTTCAACCGACATGATTTCGGGTTTCTGCTCTGAAACAGAAGAAGAACATCAGGATTCACTATCGCTCATGGATTATGTGCGGTACGATTACGCCTACATGTTCGCTTACTCGGAGCGGCCCGGTACGCTGGCGGCAAAAAAATACCCCGACGACATTCCAGAGGACGTCAAGAAACGCCGACTGACTGAAATCATCGACCGACAGTTAGCCCATTCTGCCCAGCGTAACCAACGACACATTGGCCAAGTGCAGCGGGTGTTGGTTGAAGGCACATCCAGGCGCTCCGACGATGACTTATCCGGTCGGAGTGACCAGAATAAATTAGTTGTTTTCCCAAAAGGAAATCATCAAAAAGGACAGTATGTCAGCGTATTAATAACAGAATGTACGTCGGCAACACTGCGAGGGGAAGCGGTTTGACAGGTGGTGTCGGTTTCCGCAACGGCGGACCGCTCAAAGCCGACAATCTTAAGTTGTCTTAGAGTGTCGGCTTTGAGCGGTCCGCCGTTGTGGAAACCGACACCACAATAGTTATGAATCAACAGGAAATTCAAAGTGTTAAGCAACGCTTCGGCATAATCGGTAATGCACCCAGCCTCAACTACGCCATCAACGTAGCGATGCAGGTAGCATCTACCGACTTAACCGTGCTCATCACGGGCGAAAGCGGTAGTGGTAAAGAATCGTTTTCTAAAATTATTCATAGCCTTAGTGCCCGCAAACATGGTCAGTTTATTGCCATCAACTGCGGGGCTATTCCAGAAGGCACAATTGACTCGGAACTGTTCGGCCATGAAAAAGGCTCATTTACAGGAGCCGTTGAGTCCCGAAAGGGCTATTTCGAAACGACAAATGGCGGCACTATTTTCTTAGACGAAATTGGCGAAATGCCACTCGGTACACAAGCTCGATTACTCCGTGTCCTCGAAAACGGTGAATTCATTCGCGTGGGCTCTTCGAAAACCCAAAAAACGGATGTGCGCGTGGTGGCCGCTACAAACGTCAATTTGATGGAAGCCGTTGAGAAAGGCAAGTTCCGGGAAGATTTATATTACCGACTCAATACGGTACCTATTTTCGTGCCTCCTCTGCGCGAACGCGGCACCGACATCGAACTGCTATTTCGTAAGTTCACCAGCGATTTTGCCGAGCGTTACCGGATCAACCCCCTACAACTAACTGAAGGCGCTAAACAACAGTTAGTAAGGTATCCGTTTCCGGGAAATATCCGGCAATTAAAAAACATTGCCGAGCAAATTTCTATCCTCGAATCAGAGCAAAACAAGCCTGTTGATCCCGAAACGCTGACGAAATACCTGCCTCAGCCGCAACAACCCAGCCGAATGCTGGCCTTATTTCCACAGGCCACTGGTAGTACTGGTGCCGACAATTTTTCGGAACGTGACCTGCTCTATAAGGTATTGTTTGATATGCGTCGGGATGTGAACGACCTCAAAAAACTCGTTCGCGATGTGCTGTTGGGCAATGATCAGGACTCAGGGCATATTTTGCACACCCATAAAGACCTATTCGATTCCATTTCGCCCGATGGTGATAATCGCCCGTTGACCGATACGAATGTAACGCGATTGCTACCCGCTGTCAACGGAAATCTCCGACCCGAAACACCCCAATTACCCCGAGATACGGCAGCCCGAACCACCGGACCGCCCTCAGAAACATACGGCAGCCACCCGCCCGTACAAATTTTTGATGATGTAGAAGGCGACATTAATGATGTGACGGAGGTGGAAGATGTAACCCACGAAACGGAAGAAGACGAGTCGCTCTCACTAGAACGTCAGGAAAAAGAAATGATCCTGAAAGCCCTTCGGCGCAACAATAATAAACGAAAGTATGCGGCTCAGGCACTTGGCATCTCCGAACGTACGTTATACCGAAAAATCAAACAGTATGAGATTGATGAAGAGTAAGTTAGTAGATAAGAATCGGTCCGCCGACGCGGAAAAATCAAGAGTGAAGATTAAAGAGGCAAAAAGGCTACTAGTCTTATTCCTTATTCTTAACTCTTCATTCCTCATTTCCTCCTGTGGCGTTTACTCGTTCACCGGCACCACGCTTTCGCCCGCTATTAAATCGGTAACGGTGAATAACTTTACGCTGGCTACGGCAGGTGGTCCGGCCAACCTGCCACTGACGTTCAACGAACGGCTGAAGGAATATTACCAGCGTTATACCAATCTGAAAGTCGTACCCAACAATGGTGATATGGTGCTGGAAGGTAATATTACGGGCTATGATCTTCTGGCGGTAGCACCAACGGCTCAGGATCAGGCCGGTGTTAATCGCCTTCAAATCACGGTTTTGGCCCGGTTCTACAATAATAAAGACGAGAGCAAAAACTTTGAACAGCCGTTTTCTTTTTATCAGGACTTTCCACAAGGCCAAACCCTTAGCCAGAATGAAAGTCGTCTGGTACCGAAAATTCTGGACCAGATTGTACTGGACATATTTAATAAAACAGCTGCCGACTGGTAAGAAGATTTATGCGTTACGAAGTACCATTTACGGTTGAAGTCGGTATTTTCGTGACACCCAATTCCTACTCCGTACCTCCTAAATCGTACATGCCCTGTGCTCGCTCTCGATAAAGAAACATTCTCCTACTGGGTCACCCACCCCGACGACCTTGCGCCTACCGACTTTGTGCAGTTACGGGAAAGTCTGGCTACCTACCCGTACTGCCAGACACTGCATACCCTGACGGCGAAAGCGGCTTCGGTACACCAGCGGAGTCAGGCTATTTCTTACGTCCGCCAGGCAGCTGCTCATGCGCTGAGTCGTAACGCATTGCGAAAACTAATTGATAATGAGTTTCAATGGTCAGATAATCTGTTGACCAAGTTAAACGAATTATCGACTAAACATGTCTCGATTCCTGACGATTATCAACAGGAAAGCTACGCACTCTTCAAAGCAAAAGCGGGGTTGAGTAATGGTTTTCCAAAGCTATCACTGCTGAGACTGCCCAGCCAGATCGACCGTGATGATAAGCCTACCGACGTGGGTGATGTAGCATTCAAGCTACCTGAACCCGTTGTAACTGTACCTACGCCCGAAGACCCGACACTGGCTGAAACAAACCTGCAAAACGATCTTACACAGATTGCAGAAACGGTCTCCGTTCAACCTACGCCATCCGTAGCCGATCTCGAACGTCAGCGACAATTAGATCTGATTGACAGTTTTATTAAGAAAGAACCCCGCATTTCGCCGGTTCGAGCCAAACCCGGTGAGCTACTCAACCAGGAAGATTTAGCCAAGCGTAACAAGCCGGTTGGTGGTAGTCTGGTGACAGAGAGTTTCGCTAAAATATTAGAGAAGCAAGGCAAACTTGACAAGGCCCGCGAAATCTATATGAAACTTATGGAGAAAAACCCAGAAAAAAAGGCGTACTTTGCGGCAAAAATCAGCGAATTAACGAGTGTGGATAGAGGATCGACTGAATCGTGAAACCACTCCTAACGAGCTGTAAACTGTTTACTCCTAACTGTTTAACGCACCGGCGACCCGGTGACCACTGATTTCATGATAACGGCAACTATTGTCATCATTTGTATTCTCACCGTTCTTCTGATTCTTATTGTCCTTGTTCAGAACTCAAAAGGGGGAGGGCTGACCGGCGAATTCGGTGGCTTAGGTTCTAACCAACTTATGGGCGTAAAAAAAACCACTGACCTGCTGGAGCAGATTACGTGGGGTCTTGGCATTGCTATTATGGTACTGTCGCTATCGACCTACATCATGGTTGACCGCACCCAGCTAGGCGGTATCAATAGTGCAAACGTAGATCGGGCGCAAACCCAAACGCTACCGGGTGCGGCAGCACCAACACCAGGTGCTACACCAAATCAGGCGGTTCCAAGCCAGTCCCCTGGTGCAACTCCGACACCAGGCACGCCTACCCCGGTACCAACGCCCCAAAAGTAAGTTGTGCAAAAAACTATGTTACGAGCCACGCCCTTTCAGGCGTGGCTTTTTAGTTTAGCCTGTTTAGGCGACTACCTGTGCCAGCAACTGCCGGGCAATTGGCAACAGCGTCTCTTGCACAGGGTACGTTTGCTGGCTCTCCAATATAAACGTTGCTGGATTGGGCATATGTCGATGCCGCCGAATTAGATCGAGCTTTATGTTCTCGACTGTATTGACCAGACTCTTTCGCACAACCTCAACAAACCGCAGTTGTACTAACCGCCCACCCGGCTCCTGATCCGAATAGAGAGTCAGGCAGAAATAATACACCTGCGTTTCGGCCTGATTAGTCGCATTTAAAAGCAAGTATCCCTCTTCTGGACGTAAGGGTAACAAACCCACCGGCGCGAGTGTAAGTGATTTTGCAATATCGGCCCAACGCTGTTGTCCTTCAGCCAGCATAGCCTGGAAGCGCGGTAAGGCAAACTCCATAATAGCATCCATTTCTGCCATGAATGCGGAGTCCGTTACCTCAGATTTGTATTCGATTCGGGGGGGTGGTCCAGTAACTCGGCTAATACGCTTGGGAAACGCAGCATTTAACGTACCTTTGCCCCTCGAAAAACGAATACCAGCATCGTAGTGACTGCGTAATTCAGGCAGGTCCGGGCAAAGTTTGTGCTCTACGAAGTTCTGCTGAACCGCTTGCAAGTATGCCATCACGACGTATTTCTGATATTCGGCGTCAAGCCAATTTTGCGTAAACCAGTCAGATTGTAATTTTTTCATAAACCGGAGAAACTCATTTTTGGGTGTATGATTTGGTTAAACTAGCCAATCGTTACCAAACTGCCAAATTCTATTTGCTAAAGGTTGTTCATTCACCGAAGGAAATTTAGCTAAAGTAGCGAATGGCAGTATGTCAGTCAGAAACCGGAAAATTTGGCAGTTCAGCGTATTGGCACAGTAATTGGCGATCGAGAACCCGGGGCCGCCCGTGCGGTCGTGTAAGTACAATACACAAACAGTAAATAACCTTAATCAACTCATTATCATGGTAGCAGAAATGGAAAGCGTTAAAGTGAACGTGAAACCGCTGTCCGACCGGGTGCTGGTAGAAGCCGCACCGGCTGAGGAAAAAACCTCGTTCGGCATTATCATTCCCGATACGGCAAAGGAAAAGCCACAGCGTGGCACAGTGATAGCCATTGGCACAGGTAAGAAAGATGAACCACTAACGGTTCAGGTGGGCGATACGGTATTGTATGGCAAATATGCTGGTACAGAAATCACCGTTGAAGGTAAAGAGTACCTGATCATGCGTGAATCCGACATTTTCGCAATCCTGTAAGCAGACGTTAGATAACGGACACCGATAAAAGACTGTTTTGATTCTTTTTCTTTCGTCTTGTTTCTTCGGTCTAAATCATCATTAATAACTCATTATTAACCAATCATGGCTAAGAAAATTTTCTTCGATACCGAAGCCCGCGAGCGTATTAAAAAGGGTGTTGACACCCTTGCTGATGCGGTGAAAGTTACCCTCGGACCTAAAGGCCGGAACGTAATTCTTGATAAAAAATTCGGCTCACCTGTTATCACCAAAGATGGTGTGACGGTTGCTAAAGAAATTGAACTGAGAGATGCCATGGAAAACATGGGTGCTCAGTTAGTAAAAGAAGTAGCTTCGAAAACCGCTGATTCAGCTGGTGATGGGACAACAACTGCTACCGTATTGGCACAGGCGATCTACTCGATCGGTGCGAAAAACGTAGCGGCTGGTGCCAATCCAATGGATCTAAAACGTGGTATCGAGAAAGCTGTTATAGCTGTAACAGCTAATTTGGCCCAACAAGCGCAGACCGTTGGCGATGATTTCAGCAAAATCAAGCAAGTAGCAACGATCTCGGCCAACTACGATGACGAAATCGGTTCTATGATTGCCGAAGCCATGCAAAAGGTGGGCAAAGAAGGTGTCATTACGGTTGAAGAAGCGCGCGGAACTGAAACGGAAGTTAAAACCGTAGAAGGGATGCAGTTTGACCGGGGTTACCTATCGCCGTATTTCGTGACGAACACCGAGAAAATGGAAGTTGATCTGGAACGTCCGTTCATCTTGATTTCGGAAAAGAAAGTATCGTCGATGAAAGAACTGTTACCAGTTTTGGAACAGGTTGCTCAAACCGGCCGTCCTTTGTTAATCATTGCTGAAGACGTTGATGGTGAAGCACTTGCTACTCTGGTAGTAAACAAAATTCGTGGCGCACTGAAAGTGGCTGCCGTGAAAGCTCCAGGTTTTGGTGACCGTCGGAAAGCTATGCTGGAAGACATCGCTATCCTAACGGGTGGCCAGGTTATCAGCGAAGAACGTGGTTTCAAACTTGAAAACGCGTCGATCGAATACTTGGGTCAGGCTGAAAAAATTCTGATCGACAAAGACAATACAACTATTGTCAATGGTGTTGGTGAGAAAGAAAATATTACGGGTCGAGTAAATCAAATTAAAGCCCAAATCGAAAACACGACATCAGATTACGACCGCGAGAAATTGCAGGAACGTCTGGCTAAACTGTCGGGTGGTGTGGCTATTCTCTACATTGGTGCTGCTACCGAAGTAGAAATGAAAGAAAAGAAAGATCGCGTTGACGATGCGCTGCATGCAACTCGCGCAGCCGTTGAAGAAGGCATCGTAACGGGTGGTGGTATTGCTCTGATCCGAGCTATCTCGGCTCTGGATGGCATTACAGCTATCAACGAAGACGAAAAAACTGGTATCAATATCATTCGTCAGGCGCTGGAATCACCCCTACGGACGATTGTAGCTAACGCCGGTGGCGAAGGTTCAGTAGTTGTAAACAAAGTAAAAGAAGGTACGGGTGGTTATGGCTACAACGCCAAAAACGACACGTACGAAGATCTGTTTGCAGCTGGTGTTATTGATCCTAAAAAAGTAACGCGTTTGGCATTAGAAAACGCAGCGTCTATCGCTGGTCTGTTGCTAACAACCGAGTGTGTCATTGCTGACGAGCCAGAAGAAGCTCCAGCCGGTGGCGGTGCAGGTATGCACGGCGGTGGCGGCATGGGCGGCATGATGTAATATCAAGTTGCTGATTACTTTATACTAAAAATGTCCCCGTCGAAAGATTGGGGACATTTTTTATGCGTTTAATTGGCTGAATTACAACCATATATTATTATCTACGATACTCTATTCAGTTGAAAGTAAAGGATTTGGCTGCACACTGTTAAAAAAATCCTCCATATTAGGACAATAGACAGACGCTGTCTATTACGACCTGAACTTGTATGGGATGCTGCGGGAAGATTACGGACAACAGAGAGAAATGTATACGTATCTCTGCACAAGGTATACTTACAAAACCGACATATTGACAAACAAAAAAGCCAAGCGAGACACTCTCTTGGCTTTCTGATTTACTCAACGTTATGAAAAACTTTTCTTTTCGACACAATAATAAAACAAAAATACAGAAATTAGTGTCTTTTCTCTAAAAAAATATTTACGGAAATTCAAAACAAATTGATAACCAATAAATTACGACTTTAAATGCTTCTAGCTTTCGCTCTCTAAATAAGTATATTTACTCAGAAAAATTTATCGAAATCTTAATTTTACCTGTTTCCTGCTAAGTAAATATGAGACCATCTCTAATAGTTACAGTTCTATCAGCCAGGGCTGCCAAAGCCTCATTATGAGTTACAATAATAAACGTTTGACCAAGTTCGTCGCGAAGGCGGAAGAATAACTGGTGTAGATCTTCGGCATTACGCGAATCGAGATTTCCGCTGGGTTCATCGGCAAACACAATAGCTGGTTCATTGATCAATGCCCGTGCCACCGCTGCCCGCTGCTGCTCTCCACCCGACAGTTGTGAAGGCAAATTAGTCAAGCGGTGTTTCAGTCCAAGCGTCGTCAGCAGTGATTCAGCACGTTGCCGAACAGCCCGCTCATCCTTGCCAGCAATGAAACCCGGTAAACACACGTTTTCGAGCGCCGTAAATTCGGGCAACAGGTTATTAAACTGAAATACAAAACCGATGCGTTCATTCCGAAACTGTGCCAGTTGACGGTCATTCAGCGTAAATACATTTTGTCCGGCGATGTGAAGCTCGCCCGAATCGGGACGGTCAAGCGTGCCAAGAATTTGCAACAAAGTAGTTTTACCCGCTCCTGATGCGCCGACAATAGACACGACCTCACCCGGTTCGATAGCTAAATTAATCCCTTTAAGTACGGGTAGATCGCCATAGTTTCGGCGAATGTCGGTCGTTTGAAGTAATGATTTCATAGGGAATAATAACCCGCCAGCCATCGGCGGTCGCTTTGCGATGAAAAACTAGTGAATCACGAATTGAGGTTTAGATCGTTATGCTTATACCTCATCATTCTCATCCATCATTCATCATTTCGTGCTAACTTGCCGCACAAAAATACGATTTCCAATCCTCCTTGTTGCAGTTGTCATGAATATACACGAGTATCAGGGTAAAGAAATTCTCAAAAAGTACGGTGTCCGCATTCAGGAGGGCATCGTTGCTGAGTCGCCCGAGAAAGCCGTTGAAGCCGCCAAGCAAATTATGGCGCAGTCCGGCTCAAAGTTCGTTGTTGTAAAATCGCAGATTCACGCGGGTGGACGTGGTAAAGGCAAAATCGTTGGCAGTGAGCAGCGGGGTGTGGCCTTGGCCAAGTCGGTTGATGATGTGCGCGACATCGCTAAAAACCTTATCGGTAATGTACTCGTAACGCACCAAACCGGCCCTGAAGGCAAGAAGGTGAATAAGATACTTATCGCTCAGGATGTGTATTACCCCGGTCCTTCGGAACCAAAAGAGATGTACATCGGCATCCTGCTTGACCGCTCAAAAGCCTGCAATGTTATCATGGCTAGCACAGAAGGCGGCATGGACATTGAAGAGGTAGCCGCGAATACGCCCGAAAAAATCACAAAAGAATGGATTGACCCAGCCGTGGGTTTACAGCCATTTCAGGCCCGAAAAGTAGCGTTCGGCTTGGGGTTGGAAGGTGAAGCGTTTAAGGAAATGGTAAAATTCGTAACGTCGCTTTATAAAGCGTATGTCGATACGGATGCGTCCATGTTTGAGATCAACCCAGTTTTGAAAACATCAGATAACAAGATTCTGGCCGTTGATGCGAAAGTAGACATAGACGACAATGCCCTGTACCGTCATCCCGACTTGAAGGCGATGCGTGACTTAGCCGAAGAGGATCCACTCGAAGTTGAAGCCTCGTCTAACGACCTGAACTATGTAAAACTTGATGGTAATGTAGGTTGCATGGTGAACGGCGCCGGACTGGCGATGGCCACTATGGACATCATTAAATTATCAGGTGGTGAACCGGCTAACTTCCTCGATGTTGGGGGTGGAGCTAACGCCAAAACGGTTGAAGCAGGCTTCCGAATTATTCTGAAAGACCCCAACGTGAAGGCGATTCTAATCAATATTTTTGGTGGTATCGTGCGTTGCGACCGTGTAGCAACAGGTGTTGTAGAAGCCTACAAAGCTATCGGTGATATTCCTGTTCCGATTATTGTTCGCTTGCAGGGCACCAATGCTGAAGAAGGCGCAAAAATCATTGATGAATCAGGTCTGAAAGTACAATCAGCCGTCTTGTTAAAAGAAGCTGCCGAAAAAGTACGTCAGGTTATAGCCTCCTTATAAGTTCCAGCAGTTTTTTTCTGTTAGATATTTACACAGAAAAGCCAAAGCTCACGCTTCGGCTTTTCTGTGTATAGGCAATAGGTTAATTCTACCGTCCCCGGTTGCTGGCATAATACTTTTGGGCATCAGGAAGTAATTTCTGTAAGTCACCAATCCGACGTGCGTCAGAAGGGTGATCAGACATAAATTCGGCCGGCGCTTTACCACCACCCGCTTTGGCCATACGTGTCCAAAACGTAATGGCTTCAGCGGGATCATACCCGGCCATCGACATAAAAATCAAGCCGAGGTGATCAGCTTCTGACTCCTGTTTACGGCTATGTGGCAAACCAACACCATACTGATAGGCCAGTGGTCCCACTACGCCAAATGCCTGTTGAAACAGGGCCTGGGTTTGCGCACTCTTTCCAGAAGTACCAATTCCTGTAGCCACTTGACCAGCTTGAAGAAGACCATTGGCAACCAGCCCTTCGCTCATGCGTTCGTTACCATGTTCGGCAATAGCATGTGAGACTTCATGCCCTAATACCGTCGCTAAACCGGCTTCATTCTGTGTATAGGGCAATATACCTGAGTAAACAACGATTTTTCCGCCAGGCATACACCAGGCATTCACCTGACCACTCTGCACCAGGTGATATTCCCATTTAAACCCTTCGAGTCGTTTGCTATACCCGTTACTGTTCATGTAACTTTCGACAGCTTGCCGAATACGATTTCCAACCCGATTAACCATTTCGGCATCTCCATTGCTGGTAGCGACCACCCGGCTGGTATCTAAAAATGCTTTGTACTGGGTAAAACTCATTGCGAGCATGTCATTATTAGGCACTAAAATCAGTTGTTTTCGTCCCGTAAGAGGTACTTTCTCGCAGGCGGTTACCGCAAAAGCAAGTGATAACATAACAATTATGACTCTTTTCATTTGTGTGTGTTTTATAGTGGTTGGGTATTCTAGCTTTATATGACCCGCAAGGTACCAGAATTGTTCAAAATTTTCTGAACCGGTGCGGTCAGGCCCTCTTTAGTCCTTAGATTTGTAGTCTTCGTATAGGTTTAATGTAATGTGGTCAGCCAGCGTTTACAAAAATCCATACATTGTCAAAATAAAGCACCAGTTGTCTCTGCGTTATATCTATGAAAATTATTTGCGTTGGCCGCAATTACGCCGAACATATTAAGGAACTCAACAACGAACATCCCGAGGATCCGGTCATTTTCATGAAGCCCGAAACGGCGATTCCGTTGAAAAATGAGCCTTTTTTTTACCCCGATTTCTCCAATGACGTTCATCATGAAGTGGAAATTCTGGTAAAAATAAACCGGGTAGGAAAGAACATCGACGGGAAATTCGCGCATAAGTATTACGATGAAATTGGGGTTGGGATTGACTTTACAGCCCGTGATGTTCAGAGCAAATTAAAAGCGAAAGGTTTACCCTGGGAACTAGCTAAAGGTTTTAACGGCTCCGCTCCTATTTCAGGGTTCGTGCCTAAGACAGACTTTCCCGATTTACAAAATTTAAACTTCCGGTTAGATGTGAATGGCGAGACCCGTCAGCAGGGAAATACAAGCATGATGCTGTTCAAAATTGACTATCTCATTTCGTTTGTATCGAGGTATTTTTTGCTACAGCAGGGTGATATCATCTTTACTGGAACGCCTAAAGGGGTTGGTCCCGTGCAAATTGGTGACCGGCTAACGGCATTCATTGACGATAAGCCAATGCTGACGTTTGATGTAAAATGAACGTTTTTGATTTGTTAAACTAGACTGTCAAGTTTGACTAACCCTAACGTTTTCAATTAATTTAACTTTTGAGAAAAGCATTAATTTATCAGTTGGTAGGAACCGCTCTTTTAACTTCGGGTTGGGCAATCGGGCAAAATAGGCTGGATTCAATGCCAACAAATTCGACTACCACAACAGGCTATCTTCAACCCGGCACTATCGAAAACGGTTATTTTCTATTTCCGATTCAACCCGGTGCTACCAATTCGCTATCAGGCGGTATGGGCGACTTACGCCCCAATCATTTCCACGCGGGCCTGGATATTCGTACCGGTGGTCGCGAAGGGTTGAACGTTCACGCAGCTGCAGATGGTTATGTGTCGCGGATTGCCGTTTTTACTGGTGGCTATGGCAACGTCATGTTCATCAAACATCCCAACGGCCTCACCACCGTTTATGGCCACCTTAAAAAGTTAAATGATTCGCTTGGCGTCTATCTTCGCACACTGCAATACCAGAAAAAAACTTTTGAAATTGATCTCCGTCCGCAACCGGGGCAATTTCCGGTCAAGAAAGGTGATGTAATTGCCGCGTCGGGCAACACGGGTGGTTCAGGCGGCCCACACTTGCATTTCGAAATTCGCGATGCAAAAGATAATTTGATTAACCCGTTACTCTACAATTTTTCAGAAATTCAGGATGATGTACCACCTTATTTTGAGCGCATCGCCCTGAAAACTATGACTGCCACATCGCGTATCAATGGTGAATATCAGCGCATTGGGTACGCACCCGTTCGTCAGGCCGATGGCTCATACATTCTTACCAAACCTATTACGGCCTCAGGATTAATTGGCTTGGAGGTGTTAGGGTATGATAAAACCAATGGGTCACCCTATCGCAATGGTATCAGTTGTTTAGAAATCCGGCTCGATGGTCGTGAGGTATTTGCCTACAACATGAACAGTTTCCCAAACGAGCAGACGCGGTTCATGAATATCCATGAAAACTACGAGGTAGAGCAAATAACCGGCCAGCGGTACCACCGGGCTTACATTGCGGATGGCAATATCCTGAATTTATACAAGTTACAAAGTAACGCAGCCTACCGAGGCCGGTTGCCCTTACTGGACGGGCAACCTCACGAGGTTACACTAATTCTCTATGATGCTTATGATCATGCGGCCCGACTCACGTTTACGATTCTGCCCGAAGTAGCGACGACAAATCCCCCCTCAATGGATTCGTTGACCGTTCATTCGGTAAGTTACTCGCCGGAATTAGCCGACAGCGAGTCTGCCGTAACCGTTACGACCGATGAAAATGTGTTGAAATTAACGGTTAAGAATATCGGGACAGGCAATCCACCCGTTGCAAAACTCATCACTGGACGTACTGTAACAGAGCAACCGGTTAGTTATATCCGTAACAACCAAGCCATTTATCTTATAGATTTGCGTCAGACTTTGCCCGACTCAGTACAATTTGGTCGGGGTGTAGTACGAACAAATTTTAAAAAACGGATTATACCAGGCCAGAAGGAGGTTTTTACGGAAGGTAACACTCGGCTGGAATTTAGCTCAAAAACGTTGTTTGATACGTTACATCTGGCAATGCGACCGTTGCCGGGTGGCGGCTTGGAAATTAATCAGGCTACTATTCCACTTAATGATTACCTAACCGTTCACTATGTGCCAAATTATCCAATTGCCATCGATACTATGCGAACCAAAGCGTATTGGATTAGTGGTGGTCGGGAAAGTTTTCTAGGTGGGACATGGAACAAAGGAAAGATTGAGTTTAAAACCCGTTCGCTTGGTCGGTTTCAATTGTTAACCGATGCCAATCCACCAGCGGTTGAAATTTTGACCGCTACGCCCAAAGGTATTACGGCCAAAATTCGGGATGATCTATCGGGAATTTCCGAGTTCCGTGCGTTGGTCAACGGCGAGTGGGTATTAATGCAATACGATTACAAACGGGCCTTGCTGTGGTCGGATAAATTGAATGAAGACGAGCCGTTTGAAAGCGGTGCCGAGGTGCTAATACAAGTGAAAGATCGTTCGGGCAACATAGGCTCTGACAGCACAACTATTGAAGTACCTCATCCAGTGGTACGGCGCAAAACAGCTCCGAAACGACGAAAGAGACGATAACCATTAACCCTATAAGGTTTTTACAAACCTTATAGGGTTGCTGAAACCATAACTACATGAGCCTGAACATCGGCGATCCTGCCCCCGATTTTACGAGTACTGACCAGAATGGCCAGCTGATTAAACTGTCTGACTATCGAGGCAAAAAAGTAGTAATTTATTTTTATCCCAAAGATGATACGCCGGGCTGCACCGCGCAGGCCTGTAGTCTTCGTGATCATTACGCCGATTTACAGACAGCAGGTTACGAAGTTTTGGGTGTAAGCATAGATGACCAGAAGTCACATAAAAAATTTATTGGAAAATACGATTTACCGTTTACACTCATATCCGATACCGATAAGAAAGTTGTTGAAGCCTACGATGTTTGGAAAGAAAAATCAATGTATGGCCGAACCTACATGGGCACGGTACGAACGACGTTTCTGATTGATGAAAACGGCGTTATTACCGATATTATCAGTAAGATAGATACCAAAGAACACGCAAAACAGATTTTGACGTAACGCGGGTGGAAACCCGTCATTTTTGATTGAAAAAGCGGGTTTCCACCCGCACTACTACATGGAAATCGAACAACTCAAACACACTGCAACCGCCGTTCGGCGCGACATTCTCCGTATGGTTGCGGCCGTTAATTCGGGACACCCCGGCGGCTCTTTAGGCTGCACCGATTTTTTTGTCGCTCTTTATTTTGAGGTGATGAACCGAAAAAAAGATGCCGATGGCAAGCCCATCTTTGACATGGATGGTCGCAACGAAGACCTTTTCTTTCTGTCGAACGGCCACATTTCACCCGTATTTTATTCGGTGCTGGCACGGGCGGGTTACTTCCCAATTGAAGAATTAGCGACTTTTCGCAAGTTAGATAGCCGCTTACAAGGCCACCCAACTACGGCTGAACACCTTCCGGGTATTCGCATTGCATCGGGTTCGCTGGGCCAGGGGTTATCGGTAGCAAATGGTGCGGCTTACTCGAAGAAACTCAATGGCGACAAAAGTCATGTGTATGTTTTGATGGGCGATGGTGAGCAGCAGGAAGGACAGGTTTGGGAAGCAGCTCAGTTTGCACCCAATAAAAAGCTTGGCAATATTACCGCTGTCATTGATCTCAACCACGCCCAAATTGACGGCACTACCGACAATGTAAACAGCAATCGTGACCTGGCCGCTAAATACCGGGCCTTTGGCTGGTTCGTGGATGAGATGGAGGGTAACGATATTGCAGATGTAATTCGGACACTCCAAAAATCGCAGGAAAACCCAGACGTTCCAACGATGATTCTGATGCACACCGAAATGGGTTTCGGCGTCGAGTACATGGTAGGCAACTACAAATGGCATGGCACCGCACCCAACGCGGCTCAATTAACGCAAGCCCTGAACGGGTTACCCTTATCGGTGGGCGTAACGGATTATTGATTTTAGTGTCTGTAGAGACTAGTGCTAATGCAATTTCTATTTGCATCAGATAAATCTTCCGAGCAGGAAAACTCCGCTCGTCAATGAAAATATACGATCAGAAGACCGCACCGATGGATTAAAAACACGTTGCGTCTCAATATCCAAACGAATACATGAAAAAGTACGAATATACTGAGCAAAAAGACACCCGGTCGGGCTTCGGCGCGGGTATAGCCGAATTGGGTAAGTCACACCCTAATGTTATCGCTCTAACGGCTGATCTGGCTGGTTCTCTCAAACTAGACGTTTTCATTAAAGAGAACCCAGAACGGTTTATCCAGTGTGGTATTGCCGAAGCGAACATGATTGGCGTATCGGCGGGTCTGACCATCGGTGGCCACATTCCCTTCGCCACAACATTCGCAAATTTCGCTACCGGTCGGGTTTATGACCAAATTCGTCAGTCGGTCGCTTACTCGAATAAGAATGTTAAAATCTGCGCATCGCACGCGGGTCTAACACTCGGCGAAGATGGCGCTACCCACCAGATTCTGGAAGATTTAGGCATGATGAAAATGCTGCCTAACATGACAGTCATTAATCCTTGTGATTATAACCAGACAAAAGCGGCTACCCTTGCCATTGCCGACCATGTTGGACCAGTTTACCTACGCTTTGGTCGGCCAGTAATTCCAGTCTTTTCGCCTGCCGACCAGAAGTTTGAAATTGGCAAAGCGTGGACCGTCAACGAAGGCAGCGATGTGTCGATTTTCTGCACCGGTCACCTGGTTTGGGAAGCTATTAAAGCGGGTGAAATCCTGTCCGAACAAGGAATTGAAGCTGATATTATCAACATTCACACGATTAAACCGTTAGATGAAGAGGCCATCCTGGCATCGGTGAAGAAAACGGGTTGTGCCGTATCGGCTGAAGAGCACATGATTAATGGTGGTTTAGGTGACAGTGTAGCGCAGGTATTGGCTCGCTTCTACCCCGCCCCGCTCGAATACGTAGGCGTTCATGACACCTTCGGCGAAAGCGCAACTCCCGATCAACTCATGCAGAAATATGGCCTTACCGCCGACAAAATTGTTGAGCAGGTGAAGAAAGTGATGGCAAGAAAGTAGAGATCGGTGCGGCATACTTACGTTCCCTAACTAGCTGTTTCATATTAGCGGCACAAGAGGGCTACTGTGTAAAAGGCGTGACTATGCCGCGCTGGATGGTCTCTACATTATAAACGAATGACTGACGAAGAAATCCTCGCCAAATACCGCGACCTGTCAAGCCGGAACTACGCCTTTAATTTGCTGGTACGCAAGTACCAGCAGAAAATTTATTGGCATATCCGTAAAATGGTCATCGACCACGAAGACACGGACGATTTGGTACAGGAAACATTTATTAAAGTATGGAAAAGCCTGGAACAGTTTCGGGGTGATAGTCAGTTATATACTTGGATTTACCGTATTGCCACTAATGAATGCCTTAACTTCCTTAGCAAGAAACGACGACGGTTTTTTCTGCCCATCGGCGATGTTGAAGGTGAGTTGATGGAAAAGCTGGAAAGCAACTCTGCTTATGTTACTACAGGCAACGATCCAAGTGGCGAGGAGATACAATTGAAGTTGCAAAAGGCGCTTCTTAAACTTCCCGACAAACAGCGGTTAGTTTTCAACATGAAATACTTCGATGATATGAAATACGAAGAGATTTCGGAGATTACCGGAACGTCTGTTGGTGCGTTGAAAGCATCATATCACCTGGCAACTAAAAAAATAGAAGATTATCTGACTAAAACTGATACGACCGATTAAACCTCAGCCGTTCAGCCTTGTCAAATACTAATAACCAGAGACTGAATTGTGTGATACACACACCACTTACCATGAACGAGGATAATAACTTCCGGCTTGACGAATTACCACCAGAACACCCGATGCGGCAACACCCGTTTGTGGCACCGGATGGCTATTTCGATACGCTGCCCTCGCGGGTACAGGCTCGTGTAAATCACCGAACTAAGTCAGCATTCAGTATTAGCTGGTCTTGGCAACGGACAACGGCTTCATTAGTTGGGGCCAGCCTGATTGCCTTGCTCGTTTGGCAAACATTGCCCCAACGCCAGGAGTCATTGCCAAGCGAGGCATTGGCCGGTGTGAGTAATGAAATCATTACAGCTTACCTCGACGAGCAAGGTGTTAACGCTGATGAATTAGCTGACAGTCAACAACTTCACAATTCATTAGGAAATGATACGACTGCCATTCAGTACCTGAACGTGCAGCCCAATGACATTCAGCAGCATATTAAGGACGAAACGGTATTTGACAGTCCGAATGTCGGCTCCTGATTTTAGAATGGTTAACTTTACCGCGATGAAACACGCATGGATTGGCTGGATGATTGCTCTGACACTGACGACTCAATTCGCCAAAGCGCAGAACGACATTAACGGAAGGCAGAAAATTGAATCGGCAAAGATTGGTTTGATTACCAATCGCCTAAACCTGACTACCGATCAGGCTCCGCAGTTTTGGGCTGTTTACAACGAATACAATTCTAAGAAGCAGGAATTGAACCGTCGGGTCAGGCAACTAAATAATGCGCCGTCACGTACCAGTCTTAATGATGAGCAATTAGTAAACGGCTTGCGGGAAGTTAACTCGACCAAACAAAAACTTGCCGATCTCGATGAGGAATATATGAGTCGGTTTCTGAAAGTTATTTCACCGGCTCAGTTAGCTGAGTTGTATAAAACGGAACAAATGTTCAATAAAATGCTCCTGAACAAACTGAATAATCAAATTAATTAAGGAGCCTGACTATATCAATAAGAAGCCTGACCGAATTTCGGTCAGGCTTCTTATTGATATAGTCAGGTGATTTTGTTGAGGAGACACATCAGAAATGTTCCCTTTACTGCAACCTGCTTGGTCTATATACCCTTGGCACCGGTATCTTTCCAGCTTTTAGAAGCTGCCGACTCCAGAACAGCTTCACAAACTTTCTGGGTTTGCAACGCATCCTGAAAGGTTGGTGCACAGGGTTCGCCGGTTTCCAGGCTCTTGAGGAAATCAGCTACCTGGTGAACAAAGGTGTGCTCATACCCTATGCTCGTTCCCGGTATCCACCAGCGTTTCATGTAAGGCTGATCACTATCCGTTACAAGGATGGACCGCCAACCACGGACAATTGACTCATCGGCATAATCAAAATATTCCAGGCGGTTCATATCATGAAGATCCCAACGAATGGACGCATTTTCGCCGTTGATCTCAAGCGTGTACAAAGCCTTATGTCCACGAGCGTAACGCGTAGCCTCAAAGAGACCCAACGAGCCATTTTCAAAATGACAATGAAAAATGCAGGCATCATCAATGCTAACTTTCTGTACTTTACCAGTTAACTGATGAACCCGTTCTTTGACGAAGGTCTCCGTCATAGCTGATACATCGGTGATACCACCGTTCAGCCACATGGCGGTGTCGATACAGTGAGCCAGCAAATCTCCCGTCACACCAGACCCAGCTGCGTCGGCATCCAGTCGCCACAGAGCAGCTCCCCCTTGCGGCAGGTCTGCATTGATAGTCCAGTCCTGCAAAAAGTTGGCCCGATAATGGAATATTTTGCCAAGCTTACCTGAATCGATAATCTGCTTGGCCAGTGTAACAGCCGGAACACGGCGATAGTTGTACCAAACGGTATTCTGAACTCCCGCTTTGTCGACAGCCTCCACCATACGTTGCGCTTCGGCTAAGGTACGAGCAAGGGGTTTTTCGCACAAGATCATTTTTCCGGCTTCAGCGGCAGCAATCGCGATTTCGGCGTGCGTATCATTTGGCGTACAAATATCGACTGCGTCAATGTCGTCCCGAGCGATGATAGCCCTCCAATCGGTTTCTACTGACTCATACCCCCACTGATCGGCAAATTTTCGCAGGTTTTCTTCGTTGCGTGAGCAAACCGCTTTCAACACCGGACGGTACTCCAGTTCGGGAAAGAAGTCGCCAATGCGTTTATATCCGTTAGAATGAGTTCGGCCCATTAAACCGGTGCCGATTAAACCAATTCTTAGTTCTTTCTTCGGTGTCATTTTTCAGGTTCAGGATTGTTGGACTAGTCTGTATACTCTCTTATGGGTCAGCGAAACCATACCGAGATGCAACGTATTATCGCACCGGCGAACCGGTCTCTACATGACCAAGCATTTTTTACGCTTCGTACCAGCCATGTGCTTTTCGGACATTGATCATGGTAGCCAGAATATCGTTCCAGGTATGCTGGTTAGTCATCACCGCATTGGGGAACATACAGCCATCCCAACAGATGTGTTTGAAGGCTTTTGTCAGTATACCGTTTTCGTCGCGTAACCAATAACCGGCATCATGAACAACATCTAGTTTACCATTTGGGTCTAATGCCTGGCAATGGCGACCTGTTTTATCGTGTGAGCCGGAGCCAAATACCGTTCCGTCGTTTTGGGCAACGTGGAAGTCTATGGTCCAGGGGCGTAATGCCTGGGTTATGGTTTTGAGGGCATCCTCTAAAGTAGCCCGGTCGCTCCAATCAAAGTCGGGGGGTAAAATACGGTCCTGTTCCCGGTTATAGCCTAAAGTGTACAATAACGTGTGCGCCATATCGGCCTGAAAACCCATATTCGGACGATCAACGGCTTCCAGCGTTTCAAGCATGGTTTTCCAACTATGCATGCCGCCCCAGCAGATTTCACCTTCGGCAGCTAGTTTTTCACCGTATTCAGCCGCTACATCGCAGGCTTCGCGGAAGGTTTGGGCAATGAGTTTAGAATTCCCCGTCGGATCGGCATCCCAGTCGTGCGGAGAACTGGCCGAATCGATGCGTACCACACCACTTGGGCGAATACCGAGTTCAGTCAGTTTCTGGCCGATATGGCATGATTTACGCACCATCTCAACAAAGCTGGCCCGATCTTCTTTACTGCCCATAGCCGGACCACCCCATATTGGCGCTACCAACGAGCCAATTTTAAGGTTATATCCGCCTACTTTATCGGCCAGTTTTTTAATTTCATCATCCGATATATTGACATCAATGTGCTCGAAGAGAGCTAGATCGACGCCATCGAATTTCACCCCATCTACTTCAGCCGCAGCTGTCAGTTCCAGCATGGTATCGAAACCCACAACGGGTTCGGAATCGGGACCTTTTCCAACAACACCCGGCCACATGGCGTTGTGGAGTTTAGGATAGTTATTCTCGTTCATGAGAAGAAAGAGTAAGGATTGTTAATTAGTTATCCTCACCGGACTAAATTCCGGTGAACGTCTACAGAACCAGATCAGGATTATTTGGGCCAAAGTGTTTCAGCATGACAATTGGGTCTGTTGTCGAGGCATTGACAATGGTAATCCCTTCGCGAGCAGCTTTTTCGCTCACAAAAAACTCATCATTAGTTAGCTGGCCGTACCGAATCAGGGCAGGCGTTTCAATAGCCCAATCGCCCATTTTTCCATGTCCCTGCATCATAATCAAGCCATAGGCAGCACTATCTTTTATGGTTACAGTTTCTCCCGGAAAAACGGTAAGTTCTTTCGCACTGAAGGCGTCTGATTTGTAACACACCCAGACCTCACTATAGCCTTCGGCTTTCATCTCGTCCACATCCCGAACCGGCTTCGGAACCATATATCGGTTTGCCATCATTTGTGGGTCAGTATTCAACTCCCAATCAATGGCTTCCATCAGTTGATCAAAATCACCGATTCGATCTTTGGGCGTCCCATTCCAAAGCAGTTCTTCAGGAATGATAGCTTCGTTGACCAGCGATTGGTACATGGCAAAGACATCAGACGCTTTTTGCGGCTCATACGTGCACATACTTCCCGGCGCATGAAGCAGTCCCGGCGGCACATCCCAACCCGTACCGGGTTCCAGTCGGTAAGCTGACGAGTAATTGGTGATCTTGTTATCGCCTTTGGTGAAGTTTTGTAAGCACTCTTTAATCTGCTCTTTCGAGGTGCCAGGAGCGATTCCGATAAACGTATAGGGGAAATCACCACCGTGGTTATTCACCTGGGGCGGGAAATAATAGGCTTCGGGTTTACCCAATTGGCCAATCAGGGCTGCCTGCTCATCGTTGTGGTGCAGGTGATGGGGCAGAGGGCCCATATTATCAAAAAACTTAGAGTACATAGGCCAGGCACCGTACTCACTCCACAAACGGTCGCCGATCAATTCGCCTTTCAACTCACTCACGGCATCCTTCAGCAAAAACTGAACTTCCTTGCCGTCATCATTGAAAACAACATGACTCAAGCCTTCATTTTCGCTCGTCAATGGACCATTTTTAGCGGGGGTCGTTGAGGAGAACCAACGTTCGTCGATGCCGCCCCGCTCGCCACCCAACACGTAATAATCATCCGGGTGAAGTTTAATTCGACGCCCTGGCACACAAAAAGACCGAGGTACCCACGTTGGGGTTAGCCGCAAAATTCCCTTCCCCTGTTCTAATGCTTTTGCTATTAAACTCAGTTTTTCCGTTGTTTCCATAAGAGGTTTATTAGTAGTCAGCTACCATGTATTGACATAAAGTCGTTGATCGCAACTTTCTCATGTAAGATTTCAATCTCTAAATCGTACGTCCGGATTTCGCCCGGTGCCAAAAAGATAAGCGTGCTCTGTTCACGAGCTTTTGCCTGTCCAATTAACTGATTAGTAGATGGTTCGAGGCCCGTCACGTATTCGCCCTTCCCCCAATGCTGCCAATTAATTAGCCAGGGCAACTGCGCCTTCTGAAACCGTAAGGCCATCGCAATGCCAAGTTGAGCATTATGCAATCCGGCAGTACATTGCCCTGAACTATCGGGAGTACTATCAATTGATGCAACTGCTTCGCCAGTGCCGCTGTGCGCGTCTATCGGAGCAGGGCACTTACGAAAGGTATTACCTTCATGAAAGATATCAGCGTTAATACCGCCTTCCCGCGCCTGCCAGTTTCCCTGCCAGATAATATCGGTTCCTTCGTCGACCAAAGGCCAACCGAAATTAAAATGGTAAAGCAGCATGTGTGGCGCGGGTGCATTACCCCTATTTATGACTTCATCATGAATCCGGATAAAAGGCTGTCCAAGTGTGCCGGATATGGTCCGTCTTAATTCCAGACTAGGCCCAAATATCTTCGTTTCCTTTATTATACCGGTGATGCTCATCTCTAGTTTACCCGCTCTGGGATCAGGCTGGATAATGGATTCGATTTCGGCGGGGCAGTTGCTTATTTGCCCATGCAATCCCCGCTCGCCGTACTCATCCTGTTCGGGACCACCCACGTGCGAGAGTCCGCAGGTGATTAATAAGCCACCGCCAAATGTCCGCAACCAGCCAGCACCTTTGTCCGAAAAGGGTTGGGGTGGCGTA
This sequence comes from Spirosoma flavum, assembly GCF_042686045.1. Classification (NCBI taxonomy): domain Bacteria; kingdom Pseudomonadati; phylum Bacteroidota; class Cytophagia; order Cytophagales; family Cytophagaceae; genus Spirosoma; species Spirosoma flavum. Next base: position 562,006 of record NZ_JBHUOM010000002.1, on the reverse strand, counting down.
ATACCCGTGTGGCTGAGCCAGGCCAGACTGTGTTGATTATAAAAGGCATCGGCAATGTCCATTGCGCGGTCAATGACCACTTTATAGCGCAGTCCCGTTCCGGTATTTATCCAAGCAATCCGCGTACCCCGCCCAGTGCCATTATCCAGCGTTGATGTCTCGATACCGCCGATCTGGGTGTGATTCGATACTTTATCCGTCCAGGATTGTTGAGTCAAGACTGTTTTCAATTATCGTCGGCCAATGCCGCTTTAACCTAACAAGGGATAGAGAACGAGATTTTTTGACAGGATTAACAAGATTGTGTTTGAATGAAAATCTTGTTAATCCTGTCAAAAAAGAAAAAATATTAATTTTATTACAACTGCTTCAGCATCAGATTCCGGTATTGCACTTTCATGGGCGGACCAACGTGAACCTGTACGCCTAGTAGACCTTTTTCTTTTCTGTTAACAGCGTCGTCATCCGTGACATCACTCATCAGTACATCGTTGATGTAGTGTTGAAGATGATTACCTTTTACGACCAAATGAAATGTATTCCAGTTTTCAGATTTAATTAATGTCTTTAGTGAATCTGAACTACCCAACGACCCAACGACTGCCAATCCGCTCCAGGCATTGTTTTTAACATTTGCCCTTACTTCCTCCGGCGTCATCGGTCCAGTTGGTGCTTTTATAAGCGTTTTCTGACCGCGATAGGCTAGCGTCGTCCGTTTACGTTCTTCGTAGTTCTGCCCCGTATACCGGTTCGCTCCATCTATATCTTCCTGATAACCTTTCAACGCAAACGGAACGTCGGTTAGCTGTTCGCTTCGGTAGTTGATACCAGAATTACCCTCGCTAGTGATGTTAAACTCGCCGGTAAACTCAAAATCTCCCGGCTCTCCCCCCCGCCAGATAATAAAGGAGTTGGTTTTCAGCAACGTAGCGGGCGTAATCTCACCCACCAAATTACCGTTCTCTACCCGCCAGTAAGTTGGATCACCATCCCAACCCTTGAGCGTTTTTCCATCAAAAATCTTAACAAAGCCATCTTTCTTCTTTTGCGCCATGCAGGACATATTGATACTGGCGGTCATCACGACCGCTAGTAATAGTCCTACTTGTAAAAACCTGGAAGCTATCCTTTTTACCATGTCGATTTCTCTTTTAGGGTTTTGGGTAGCGTGGACGGTTGGTCTATAGACTGCAATAGCGAACCGTCCACGTTACGCTTTATTTACCTTTCACTGCACCACCTGTCGTTTTATACACCTCATTGTCCTGATTACCGCCCGACTTTAGGTAGGCTATCAAGTCTTTGAGTTCTCCAGGATTCAGGCTGTTAATAAGGCCTGGGAGCATAATTGAAACGGTTGAATTTTTCTTTGACACTACGTCTTTCTTCGAGACTTTCCGAAGATCATCCGGGGCAAATGGGTTCTGAGAAATTGAATAGTTAGCCTTGTCTTCATTAACCAGGCGACCCAATACCGACTGACCGTTCTTCAGCGTGAAAATGGTTGACACGTACTGATCCGAGATGGCTTTGTCGGGATAAATGATAGACTCCAGTATATCTTTATTTGAGAAGCGGGTGCCAAGCTGAGTCAGTTCAGGGCCGATGTCTCCACCTTGTCCCCCCATCGAATGGCAACGGCTACATAAAATGGCCGAGTAGATCTTTTTCCCTGTATCGAAATTACGGGCAACCAGACCACTGTCAACAACCATTAAGGCACTATCTAATTTCCAGGGCCGACCGGGGCCTTTAGGAGAAAAGTCGCTAACAAAATCGTTGCCAGATGTAGTCAATAAATCGGCTCCCGACAATTTATTGTATTTCTCAAACTGGTCTTTAGGTACGTGATTTAAGGCCAGTTTACGGGCTCTGTCAATGAAACCAACATAACTTCGCCCGCCTTGATATTTAAACGCATTGGCAAACCAGCTGAAGTATTTGTTCCGAAGTTCAGGTGTCCAGCCAGTATCTTCACGACTGAGCATTACGGCATAGAACGTTTGTTGCAGGGGCGGCACCTTTGCCAGCATATTGGCAATATCGAGACCATATTGCGGATTGCGCAGAATAAGATCGGAAGAAGCTGTACTGGTTTCTAGTCCAAGGTCTTTACTACCAGGTTCGTCTTTTATATCCATGAGCGCCAGCGTTTTATTGACCACACCCGGTGCTTCCAGAGCAATCAAGACCTTGCTTAATCCCCGGTTTATCAGAGCCGTTTTAGCTGGATAGTGAGGATTCAGATAAGCAATGGCTTTTTCTCTATCAGCGCCTTCGGGCATGCCCATCCGCAGGAAAACCAGTTCGAACGCACGACACAGATCAAACTGCTGAGATTCCGGCAGCTGATCGTATTTTATTGTCAACAACGCGTTGAGCAATTGGCTTTTTTGAGCCGGAGTACCCTGCCGGGCCAGCGCGATGGCCGCTTGCGTTAAGCGTTGTGGATCGGTTTCGGTGAATACGCGATCCTGCCATTGGGCTACAGGCTGGTGTTCAACAGCAATCCGGGCGGCATACCGAACAAAGCGGTCGGGATGGTTCAGATTGGGCCATGCAGCCGCAATGGCTGCCGGATTAGCGCCTTGATGGTACTGCTCTAACTGGGTTCTAAGTTGATGTTCTTTTGTCAGAACAGGTGCCTTGGCAACGGGCGTTACCGATTCTGTGCCGGTATAAGTAATCCGGTACAAATCAGACTCCAGGCGACGCCCACCAGTCAGAAAATAAAGCGCTCCGTCGGGTCCGAACATACCGTCGGTCAGAGGCAGCGGTGAGCCCGAAATAAATTCTTCCCGCTCAGCTTCGTAGGTAGCCCCTTTAGGCTTTAGATGAATTGAATAAATGATCCCAAAACTCCAGTCGAAGGCGAACAATGACTGACGGTATCGCTGTGGGAATCGTGCGTTATCGCCGTAAACAAGGTTCGTAGGCGATCCCTGACCAATGTTCAAAACGGGTGGTAAATTGTCTGGATTACCGGGCAGCCACTTGCCATTACCCGTACGCCAGCCAAATTCAGCACCGCTGGTGACGTGGCAAATACGAGTCGGTCGATACCAGGGTAGGCCAAAATCCCACTCCATGTCAGAATCATAGGTAAACATATCACCTGCTTCATTGAAGGCAATATCAAATGCATTTCTGAAACCAGCACCCATCAGTTCCCAACGCTTTCCTTCCGGATCAACATTAGCCACCCAGCCGCCGGGGGCCATTCGATTGTTAGCATGACCGCGTGGGTCTTTTATCTGCGGGAACAGATTATCTTCCTTCCAGTTAGACGGCAGGCGATAGGCATCCATTTGCGGCACATCGGTATGGTTACCCGCAATGACGTATAATGATTTCTTATCGGGTGAAAGCTTTATACTATGGGGACCATGTTCGCCCGGTTCACCTTTGAGGGCTTTTAGTAAGGTTACTTTGTCGAACTGGTCGTCGCCATCGGTGTCTTGCAAGCGGTAGAGGCCGCTACCTTTACTGAAGTTTTTGTTTTCCCAGTTGTTCACCATTACGTAGAGGCTATTGAAGGCATACAATAAGCCCTGCGCGTAGCCCATACCTACAGTTGTATCGCCCGGCTGAACAATACCAACTTTCAGCTTTTCGATTTTAGGTTGCTGCATCCCAGAGCCAACAGGCGGCAATTCCAGCCGATACAAAAATCCGTATTGATCTGACGTAATCATCCGGCCTTTATCGTCGAAGGCCATAGCAACCCAAGAGCCTTGCTTGTTATCGGAGGGGCTATATAAATGCTCAGCCTTAAAGCCGGGTTGCAGCTTTAACTTATCAAGTTTCGGGTTGTCTGCTTTGGTCGTTTCGGACGTTACTCCGCTCATATTGACCCAAGATGTTCCAGCAAGTGCAATAGCCGAAACAATAAGCAGCAACTTGGCTGGTTTGTACGTGAAAAACATAATACTATTGAGTAAGTAAATTAATATCAATGCCTCGGTGGGCTGTCGAATTGAAAACGTGCTGTAACCTTCTCATATAAAGCATAAGATGATAGCGATATACCGGCTTTTTGTCTATTAATAGATAGGTGAAAGAATAGAAGCAGAGCCGAAACGATTCTGCTTCTAGATAACCAACCTTGATTTCACAAAGAAAAAGTCACAAAACTCATCTCCTCCTGTAGAAGAGAAAATTGCTACCAGCGCAATACATCCGGTCAACAAGTCGGTTGTTATTTGCCAGAAGCCGACTTATTGAGAAATTAGAAATTAGGCGTTAATGCAGACTCAACCGCCGGAAGACCATAGTAATCATCCAATACGGTGAAGGCATTCGGTGGAGGAATCGCGCCTTTAGGGAAATAATAGGCGTCTGGATTGGCTTTCACACGAGCTCCATAGGCACTAATAATCTCCTTCACACGGCCCGTTCTGGTCAGATCGAACCAGCGTTTGTTTTCAAAGGCCAGCTCAACGCGTCTTTCCTTAAAGATAGCCTCGCGCATATCGGCTTGCGATGATGCTGTCGTAGCAGCTAGACCCGCACGAGCCCGCACTTGGTTTATGTAGGTAGCGGCTTCGCCAGCTTTACCCTGCTCGTTCAAGGATTCGGCTAAAAACAATAACACTTCTGCATAGCGATAGACAGGCCAGTTCGTGCCGGTGTTACCATGCAATGCATGCGTTCGTGCATATTTTTTGATGTATGGATACGTCTGGTTAACCCGCAGACTCTGGCTTAGGGTAACGTAACCAATGGAAATATCTTTCCGTTTGTCACCCGTTTCGTAAGCCGCAATAAGATCCGGCGTCGGAATATTATTGCTCTCCTGAGACGTAGGCTGCGTATTAGACGTACCGGTAATAGGATTCAATTCAGCGATTGTTATGGGAGAGGGTATAAAGCGATAAATGAAACTACCACTATAGCCCGCCGAACCTTCTAAATACTGAACCTCAAAAACCGATTCCTGATTGTTCTTGTTACTGGCCGAAAACGAAAAAGCCTGGTTATAATCAGGCATGAGCACATACCCGTCATTGGTAATAACCGATTTCATTAAGGGTTCTGCCAGTGCCCATTTCTTCTGCGTGATATACAAGTTCGCCAATAGCGTTTTTGCGGCTCCCGATGTTGCCCGACCAGGTTCCTGGTTCAATTTATTTAACAACAGGGTGCTAGCAGCCAACGCATCCTTCTCAATCTGCGCATAAATTTGATCGGTCGTTGATAAGGGCAATGCCGCATCTTCACGACCCACAACAGGCGTTAAATGCAGGGGAACCTTACCGAACAAACGAACCAAATCGAAGTAAGCGAATGCTCTGAGAAATAAGGCTTGCCCCTTCAGATTGCCCTTGGATGCATCTGAACTAAACGTTATTCCGGCACCGTCGATTAGCGCCAGAATTTGATTGGCCCGAGAGATAATCAAATAATCGAGTCGATATTGTTGCAGTACGTTGTCGTTCGCTGTGACCCCGCCAGATGTCGGAACCGCAAAATCAGCGACGTTCTCCGTCGGATCTACAGCCCCATAAAGCGTATTCCGGGCATAATACGTATTGTCGGAGTGCATTTCCTCTAATACCCATGCCCGATCGTTGAAGCTAGACCGAAGTGGCACATAAGTCCCATTAACCGCTTGCAGGAAATCGGATTCTGTTTTGAAGAACGTAGCCGAACTAAGGGCCGTTTGAGGAACAATGGTCAAAAAATCTTTCTGGCAACCAGTTAGGGCAACGCCTAAAAGCCAGGTAGCTATAAGTTTTGTTTTCATCCTTTGTGACTAGTAAGAATGTTAAAAAATAAGTTTGATAGACTTTATAAGCCTAGAAATTCAGATTGACGCCCAGCGTGTAGGTACGGGGAACGGGGTAGTTGGACAGGTCGACGCCCTGACTTAAATTATCGCCGGGACCAGTTCCAGCGCCGTTAGCACTCGTTTCCGGATTGGGTCCACCCCAGTATTTCGTGAATACATAAACCTGCTGCACAGAGGCATATAAGCGGGCCGATTTGAACAGCTTGTTCACCGGTGGTATCGTATAGCCAATCGTTATATTTTTAATCGTGAAATACGACGCATTGGCTACAAATTGCGAACTGTTCCAGTCCCTCTCAACACCGGTGTAGTTACCACCGCCATTGGTTACGCCAAACATGCCCTTTCCTGGCGTTATAACCGTACCGTCACTGCTAACCCGGAAGCGATCTTTTACGCCTTCCACCATATTGAACACACCGTCCAGGTTGGCTGTACTATATAAGTGACGTACCCAAAGCTGATTGCCATAGGAACCAGAACCCGTAATCGACGCATCGAATTTGCCGAAGCGAAAGCTGTTGACAAGCCCGTACGTGAATTTAGGAAAAGGGCTGCCAATGATCGCCCGGTCATCCTTATCACCACCGTAGGTAATGACACCATCACCGTTAACATCTTTAAACTTGATAGTCCCGACTGCCGACCGGCCCGGAATACTTGGCGAATTCTTGAGATCATCGGCGTTTTGATAATACCCTTGCTTAACCATGCCATAGAACATACCAAATGGTTGTCCGACCTGCGTGATGTGATCGTCCCCATATACGCGGTCGATTCCAGGTGCCAGCGAAACAACTATATTTCGGTTAAACGAAATATTGGCATTGGTTGTCCATTGCAGTTTACCCGTTGTGTTTTTGGACGTGATGGAAAATTCATGACCCCAGAATTTGATTTCGCCAATGTTATCGGTGAAGTTCGTAAAACCCGATTCCTGCGGAATCTGTACAGCATACAGGAGGTTCGAGGTTCGTTTGGTGTAAAAATCATACACGAACTGAATCCGATCGTTAAACAACCCTAAGTCAAGGCCAATGTCAAACTGCTTAGTCCTTTCCCAGCCTAAGTTCTTGTTAGACAGCGAGGTTAATGCTGCACCTGTAGCGACATTACTGCCAAAAACGGCATTTGTCGTATTGTTAACCAGCGCATATTGGCTATAGTTACCAATATTATTATTACCAATTAAACCGTAGCTGGCCCGGACTTTTGCAAAGGACACCTGCGTGATTGGTTTGAGAAAATTCTCGTCCGATAGTACCCAGCCTACCGAAGCCGACGGGAACGTACCATATTGATTGGCCGAGCCGAAACGCGACGATCCATCACTACGTACGGCGGCAGTGAACAGGTATTTGCCTTTGTAATTGTACGTTAACCGCGAGAGATAGGAAAGTAATGACCACTCTTGAACACCACTTCTGGTATTATTATCTGGGCTACCTGATCGGTCTATATTAAGCGCTCCCTGGATAGTTGGAAGCCGATCATCGGCGTACGTATTGGCCTGAATCTGCGTAAAATCCTGATGGAAACGTTGCTGAGTAAAACCAGCCAGCAGCTCAAAATTATGATCGCTGTTGATGGTTTTAGAGTAGGTAGCCAAGTTTTCGTTGAGCCACGATATGTTTTCCGTACTCTGCCGTATCGAAACGGCGGTGGTTGGTATCGGAACGTTTATGAAATTGGTGGCTGTCGACGGATTAAAAAAGAAATACTTGGAATTCAAATACTCAACGTTGATGGTCGACCGGAGCGTTAGCCCGGCAACCGGCCGGTATTGAACATAAGCATTCGCCAGCAGGTTTGTATTTCTCGTTTCATTTTTCAGTTCATTCGCGGCCCGTACCCAGTTCGGATAGGCAAAAATGTTGCCCGTACTTCCCGGAAAATTGTTAAACTTGGTTAGTTCACCATTAGCATCATAGATGGGCATAACAGGCCAGGTGTGCAGCGCGTTGAACAGAATCCCGGTGCCCCGATCACCATCCGTTTTAGGGGTGTTATCGAACACATAGGAAGGAGCCACGTTGAAGCCGATAGATACCTTGTTAGACAGGTTATAGTTCGAGTTAAGCCGGAGCGAATACCGCTTATACTCGTTGTTGATCACGACACCCTGCTGATTAAATACCCCGGCAACTAATGAGGTATTTGATTTTTCTGTGTTCGATGAAATACTCAAATTGTAACTCTGGACGGGAGCTACCCGAATCAGCGCATTATACCAGTCGTTGTTTTTGCCTGCGTATTGCGATGGATCCTGAAATTCAACGGGCACGGCCTGGCCCTGATCCTGGTAGTATTCTTTTTTGAATTGAGCGAACTCAACGGCGTTCAGCATTTTCACCCGTCCCCGCATCGGCACCTGTTGCGCACCCGCATACGTATTGAAACTAATGTTGGTCTGGCCGGGCTTGCCTTTTTTGGTCGTGATCAACACCACACCATTGGCCGCCCGCGAGCCATATAAAGACGTAGACGCGGCATCTTTCAGAACCGTAATATCATCAATTTCATCGGGATTCATTTGCCCAATGCTACCCGTAATTGGAAATCCATCAATCACATATAACGGATCGCTACCGGCTGAGACCGACTGTTGCCCACGAATACGGATGGATATACCCTGACCGGGCTTTCCAGTGGTTTGGTTGATTTGAACACCGGCCAGACGGCCCTGTAGTTTCTGACCAATTTGAGAAACGGGAAGATCTTTAATTTCCTGAGCACTTACCGTTTGAACAGCGCCCGTTATTTCTTTTTTCAACTGACTACCATAGCCAACCACAACCACTTCGTTCAGCGTTTGGTCGTCTGGCGCAAGGGTAACACTAATCGATGTTTGCGTACCGATAACCACTTCTTTTCGCCCATAACCAACGAAACTAAAGACCAGCGTCGCATCGGTGTTTGGCGCTACAATTTTGAAGCTGCCCGTGCCATCGGTGGTAGTTCCTTGTGTAGATCCCTTCACAATTACACTTACGCCCGGCAATCCTTCTCCTTTCTCATCACTCACTTTACCCGTTATGGTAACGTCCGCTAATGTTTCATCCGAGTGCATTGGGGTATTCAGTCCGATCAGCCTATTAGTAAGCGTACGGTTTTTTTGTGGACTATTGTTGGGCTCCCGGGCAAAGCTTGTCAATGAGCCTACTACCATACTCAGTGCCACTAACTGATAGAGTTTTTTCATGGTCATATTTAGATAAGATAAGGGCAATTGATATAAATTGGCTTCAAAAAAAGTCAATTTAATAGCCAAATATTACCACATGTGTCTCTACAACTTTCCTATACATACCCAGTAGTATCATTTTTTGAATAATTTTCTCAGTATTTTCAATATATAAGCTTCGTGTTCTTCTTTTCATATACCTGCAGGGACTCCTAAGTTCTTAAGACCCCTTATAGGTACACAGTACTTTCTGGCAGCTACTTACTTTTCCTTCAACCTGGCTCCAACTCCTACTTTATTATGCTTTATCATATTAAAATTAACGATTACTCGAATACACCTAAGTACCAGCAGATTTACAACTCAATTATTGAAGGAATCGAGAATCGGGATATTCTGCCGGGCGATAAGCTCCCATCCATTCATGAACTATCCGCCGAATTCGACATTTCGAAAGGCACTATCGAACGAGCGTATGAACTCTTGAAGGAGAAAGAAATTATCGGCGCTGTTAAGGGCAAGGGGTTTTATATCAACTATACGCCAACGGGGAACAACTTAAAAATATTCCTGTTATTCAACAAGTTGAGCGTCCATAAGAAGATCATTTATGATTCATTTGTAGAACTGCTGGGACCGGGTGTGGCTATTGATTTTTTTATTTACAACAATGATTTTCGGTTGTTTCGGGACTTGATTCAGCGGCAGGCTCGCAATCATACTCACTATGTTATTATCGGACATTTTTTTGAGGGGGGAGAAAAAGCCGATGAGCTGATCAATAGTTTACCGAAACACAAATTAGTGATTCTGGACAAACTGGTAGAAGGGATAACGGGGAGTTACGGAGCCGTATTCCAAAATTTTGAACGAGACCTTTATCAATCGCTGACGGATGCCCTGCCACTTCTAAAAAAATACACGACCCTAAGTATTCTGTTCCCCGCTTACACCTACCATCCGAAGGCCATATTAAACGGATTCTATAAATTCTGTTACGAACATGGCTTTGAAGCACAGGTTATCAACAACATTCAGGATGAGGTGATTCAGCCCCAACATGCTTACATTAACCTGATGGAAGAAGATCTGGTCGAGTTGATCAAGAGGATTAAGACAACACCATACATTGTCGGTCAGGAAGTGGGCATCCTTTCGTACAATGACACCCCACTGAAAGAATTTCTGCTGGACGGCATCACGGTTGTGTCAACAGATTTTGCCCAAATGGGGCGAACTGCGGCCCAATTAGTACTGAACGCCAGTGTAGAACACGTAGAGAATCCGTTCCACCTTGTCGTTCGAAAATCGCTTTGACGTACGACAAAGAATGGGGTGTTTACGTGAAAAGACGACGATCATCTTTTCACGTAAACACCCCATTCTTTGTTTAACTAAACGGTTAGTACCGCACAACTTTAAATCGCGATATACCCCCGTCGAAGCGGATAGTCATTTTCTTTTTGGCGGTATCGTAGCCAGGACTGACAAACTCACCCCCACCTACATCGGTAAAATCATCCAACTGCTCTATATTCAGGGCACCATCTTTCTTGATCCGGCAACCAATTTCTTTCGGAACCCGAACCGTAACCGAAGCTGCACCGACATTTAATTTCACATCGGTCTGGTCGGATCTAGCACCCAATTTTAAATCAAGATCAGCCGCACCAACAGCGAGTTTCAGGCTCTTTACGGCATAAGCACTCAAGTCCAAATCGCCCTGACCGGCACCGAGGGCTACATCCATTGTCCAGACGGGCGTTGCATTTAGGTGTACGTCTACACGGTTCTCAAAATTGCCGTCTTTCAAATCAACATGCTGATTTTCTTCCGTCGGCTTTAACTCAACGGTTGGAATATGAGTGGTCTCGTCGCGGTCCACAGACATTGAATACGTCCCAACAGTCTGTTTTGTATCAGCTTTGATGAGTTCGGTAGTGGGGTCACTAATAATAAATCGCCCGGCACCACCCGACAACTTCAATACAGCCTCACGCGTTTCGACGTCCATCGCTTCAGCAAATGTGTTGCTGTGCGCTTCAGTACCTTCTACATTCCGGCGTTCACGTTCCGAACGATAGTCATCTTCACTATCGTTATCGTCATTTCCATTATCATCGTCCGAGTCGCTTTCATTGTTGTCATCGTTATCATCGTCGTCATGATTCCAGCGCATATTAAATCCTTCGTGGTTCCGGTCGCGGGCAAGAAAGCCAAACAATGTAGTCGGTACAGCCACGGCCAACATAACCGTTGTGACAAAAGCCGCTGGATTGCCGCGCCGTTCCAGAATCAGATTAACGCCCGCCAGAATTAGCAAAAGTGGCCATAGATTCACGAGTGAATGCCAGTCCACCTCTAACCAGCCTGCCCGCCGGGCCAGAAAAAGCACACCCAGTGTGAGCAGAAAAATGCCCCAGAATAATCCGTTTTTTCGTTGCATGATCGTTTTTGTCTGTATGAGGCAGGCAATAAGGTGTGTTTACCATAAAACCCTATTGCCTGCATTCTCTGTCACTTATAAGGTGCCATTAGGGTCATTCGGCGTATTTTGAGTCGGATCGCTTTTGTAGGGATCATTCTGGTTTTGGTCGAACGGGGTTTTAATCCGATCCCTGAAAATCAGCCACAAACCAATAGCAATCAGGACAAACGGCCACAGATCCCCGAAATCAATGTCGAAGTAGCGATCAATCAGGAACAGAACACCAAGGAAAATCAGCACGGCCCCGCCAATGACAGAGCGATCGGGTGATGCAGGTTTGTTGGGATTGTAGGGATTCATAGAGAAATAAGGATTAGAAAAAGCTGTTGACGAACTTATAGACCCATCGAAATGGCGTTGGGGCAATACAACCCACAAGATAATGTAAATGATGATGGCTGGAAAATGTGGCAGGAAAATTCCAACGACAAAAAGTACACGTATTAACGTGCGATCAATGTCAAAATAATCGGCTAAACCAGCGCACACGCCCCCAATCTGGGCCTGGTTAGCAATACGCTCCAATCGTTTTTTCATGGCTTCTCCGGAACGCCGGACCGTTGTTTAAAACCGATGTAAACCTAGCAGGTAGACAGGTTCAGCAAAAGGAGAATCGGAAGAATGGACACGCGTATTGATGGATGTATGTTTTCAATGATAGTAGGCAATGCATAGTAGTGGCCAGTCAACAGTTGCAGTTCCCCACACGGGTCTAAGAGCGATTAGTAGCTATAGATTGTAACTAATCCTCTTCAATAGCTTCCAGTATATCCATCAATTCGCCGAAGTCTTTGTTGCCAGGTTGTTCTTCAATGCCGCCACTCAGGGCAATGCCACGCACCGACAAGTTGGCTAATAACTCCTGAACGTTTTCGGCTGATATGCCAATTCCTAACAAGATTGGATACCGGATCGCCTTTTTTTGAAGAAGGGTTTTCAGATCAGTGTCTAGATAAAGTGGGCCATTGCTTTCAAGCAAAATATAGTCAGCACTGGATACGCCCGTCTGCAACAGCGTATCGAACTGGTCGAGTGTTAATTGCGCTAGATTGACCCGTAAAATGAGTTGTTTACCATACGTACCAAGATAGGGAAGCAGAGCCGCTTCGTCAACCTGTAATAAGTCAGGCTGGTAGGTTTCGAGAAGTTGCTCAATTATCTCAGGGTCAGTCGTAGTTGTCTCCCCAACAATTTGTACACCAGCCACCCACGCCCTTATTTCTTCAAATTTTTTGGGGCTAACGTAGTCCGGCGAGTCAGCATCCATCGAAAAGCCAAGCATATCAACGCCCATACCCGCACAATAGCGGGCATCGCTGAGATTTGTAACGTTAGATATTTTGACCAGCGTTTTAAGAGCCATATTGGTAAGTATCAGTGAGCAGTATATAAGGATTATACAGGACCGCGAAGGTACAAACATGGGCGCATTGTATTACGTGCTTCCTGTCGGGATTGTTCGGCTTCGGACAAACGTGTACGATTTCGGACAAGACACACTTTGTAAATTAAGGGAATACAGGTCACAAAAGCACTTTTTATAGTTTGGCAAAGCATTTGTTCTACAAAAGTTAATCTTATCCTTCCGTTATGAAACGAACGTACTTAGGCGAGTTTGAAGAAGTCGTCTTACTAACTGTGGCGGTCCTGAATGAAGGGGCTTATGGGGTTGCTATCACCGACGAGCTGGAACGACAAACGGGCCGCTCGGTGAGTATTAGCGCCGTTCATGCGGTCTTACATCGGCTGGAAGAAAAAGGCATGCTCAAATCACATATGGGTGAAGCCACTGCCGAGCGCGGAGGTCGGCGTAAACGTTTGTTTGCGGTCACGCCACTGGGCAGCCGTGCGCTACATGATATCCGGGCTACACGCGAACAACTCTGGGAATCTATTTCACCACAATCGCTACCCGCCATTAGCTTATGAAGTCTCATCGAACTGGTAAGCCGCCCCGTTGGGTTGATCGACTTCTGGAATGGTTCTGCGCGCCACACTTGCTGGAGGAAGTGCAGGGCGATTTATACGAGCGCTATCTGCGGGATGTAGACCGAGTTGGCGCTACAAAAGCGAATCAAAAGTATAGCCTCAGCGTGCTAAGTTTTTTACGGCCCTTTGCCCTGAAACGCAAACCGAACGAGTATCCGCCAATTCCCTTATTCAGTCCTGCTATGTTACAGAACTATGTCAAAATCGCTTTCAGAAATCTGGCCCGAAACAAAGCTTATTCGGCCATCAACATCATTGGTTTGAGTATTGGTTTGGCGGCTGCCATGCTGATTATGCTTTATACCAAAGATGAAGTCAGCTATGACCGGTTTCATGCTAACAATCCGGCGATTTACCGGATCACCAGCAAAAGTCTGACACCAGCCGGTATTGTTGAATTCCAACAGTCTAACACAGGTGTTTTACCGGGCCCAAAGTTTCAGGCTGGCGTTCCGGAAATAGCGTCTTTCGTTCGGTATCAGCAAAGCCGAAGAGACCTGAAACAAGGTGCCGAGGTAAAGAGTCAGACCGTCTATTCTGCCGATGCCAGCTTCTTTTCGGTTTTTACTTTTCCACTGATGAGCGGCAATCCAAAAACCGCCTTACAAAACCCAAAATCGGTTGTGATTTCGGAAAAGTCAGCTGAGGAAAACTTTGGAACAACAAACGTACTGGGCAAGCTCATGTTCTTTAAAGATGATGACAAATTTGAGCCTTATACCATAACGGGAGTTGCGAAGAATTGCCCGCAAAATTCGTCCATCAAATTTGATGTACTAATGCCGATAGAAATAGATAAAGAGCAATTGGCAGATAACGAAAGTTGGTTCAGCGTCTTTCTGAATACGTTCGTCGTTCTTAACCCCAAAGCTAACCTTAAAACTGTAGAGGCTAAAATGAATCAGGTTTATTTGGCAGATGCCCAGGAAAGTATTGTCTTAGTGGCTAAAAAGTTTGGCATAACAGGCAGAACAACGTATGTACTCCAGCCATTTACTGATATGCACCTGAGTAAAGAACTACCGGCCACCAACGGACTTGTGGACGAAAGCAATCCTACCTTTTCGTATATATTATCGGGTATTGCTTTATTTATTCTGCTGATTGCCTGTATCAATTTTATTAATTTAACCGTAGCGAGATCGCTCAAACGGGCCAAAGAAATTGGTGTTCGGAAAGTGGTCGGTGGCGCTAGAAATCAGCTAATCATCCAGTTTTTAGGCGAATCATTTATCCTCTGTTTTGCCGCTTTCGTGCTAGCCATTGTCTTACTGGAACTGGCATTGCCAGCGTTCAATCAGCTGTCAAACAAAGCACTTTCACTTTCTTATCTACTGGATACTAATCTGGTAGCGGGCTACATTAGTCTTTTTATTGTAACGAGTCTACTGGCCGGATTTTATCCCGCCCTTGTTTTATCTGGTTATAGTCCGGTTCAAACATTGTATAGCCGATTCAATCTTTCGAGTAAGAATTACCTGCAAAAGTCATTGGTTGTGCTTCAATTCACGCTGGCATCCTTTCTGATTATTGCGTCACTCACTATCTATTTGCAATTCAATCATTTGACCAGTAAACAATTGGGATATGATGATAAAAATCTGGTCATCATTGACAAATCGAACTTAAAACGCAGTGAAGTAAAATTATTAACGGAAGAGTTAGCAAAAAACCAGAACATCATTAATGTAGCGCCAAAAAATGGTGGAGGATGGGGCACAGTCGCTAAAGTAAATGGTGAAACACAGGTAGATTTTGCCTACGAAACAGTTAGTGAAACATATTTACCACTCCTCAAAATACCAATCATAAAAGGACGCAATTTTTCAACTAATTTCCCATCTGATTCTTCGCATTCAGTTATAGTCAATGAAACATTCGTTAAAAAAGCTAACTGGAAAAATCCCATTGGTCAGATCGTTGACTTTTGGTTTAGGAACGAAAAATATACCGTAATCGGTGTTGTGAAAGACTATCATTTCGAATCGTTGAGTCAGGCAATAAAGCCGCAATTATTTACGATGAAACAAAGTAATTCATACGGTACGGCTTTTATTAAAATTCAACCCAATACCGAAACGGCGAGCCTCCAGTATATTGAAAAAATATTTAAAAAACGTTTCCCGCTCAATCCATATTCGTATAAATTTATGGATCAGGAAAACCTCAAACGGTATGAGTCGGAAGCGAAGTGGAAACAAATGATGCTATTTGGCGCTATCCTGACCATCTTCATTTCGTGCATTGGTCTTTTCGGATTAGCTACACTTTCAGCCGAAAGACGAACTAAAGAAATTGGTATCCGCAAAGTGTTGGGAGCATCGGTTTCGGGCATTGTTCAACTACTCTCAACCGACTTTCTGAAATTGGTTTCCATCTCATTCATTTTTGCTTTCCCTGCCGCCTGGTATGCCATGCAGGAATGGCTTAAAAACTATCCTTATCGAATAAACATGAACGTGTGGGTCTTTCTAGTGACCGCTTTCATTGCGATTTCTATTGCCTTTCTAACCGTTGGCTGGCAGTCATTACGGGCTGCAATGATCAATCCGGTGAAAAGTTTAAAGACTGAGTAGTAGCGTCAAGCGATATCGCACCGGCGTACCAGCCGAACCGCGGAGTAACTGTTATCTAAACCTTCTTTCTCCGCCGACCGGGACGGACGGCACTACAGCTATGACCCATTACCCCCCTCGCTGGACTGACCGCCTACTCGAATGGTTCTGCGCTCCGCACTTGCTGGAGGAAGTGCAGGGCGATTTGCATGAGCGATTTGAGCGGCATGTAGAGCTGATTGGTGTAAAGGCGGCCCGGCGGCAATACGCATGGGAAGTAATAAGTTTTCTGCGTCCATTTGCCATTAAGCGTCAAACCAGCAACTATTCATCACCCCCTTTATTCAGCCCTGTCATGCTACATAACTATCTTAAAACGGCTTTCCGCAACTTAACCAAGCATAAAGTCAGTTCAGCTATAAACCTTTTTGGCTTGACCTTAGGGATAACGGCTTGTCTGGTAATCTACATCATTACCAATTACGAACTCAGTTATGATACATTCCACCCTGATAGTGAGCAGATTTATCGGTTGGTTGGTGAGGCTAAGTATGGACCGACCGGCGAAAAACATCCGGTAGGTTTCGCGCCGAATGCGGTTCCATTAGCCTTGCGAAAGGAAATTGCGGGACTTGAAACTATAGCCGCCTTTTACAATATTGAATCAGACGTATTGATACCGAGCGGCAGTCAAAAGCCGAAGCGATTTGAGAGCCGAAGACGTACAGGCGGCAATGCCGATATTGTGGTTGTTGACCCACAGTACTTCGATATTTTTACCTATCAGTGGTTAGCTGGCAATCCAAAAACCGCTTTAAATGAACCATTTAAACTGGTTCTGTCTGAACAGAAAGCGCGTACTTATTTTGGCAATTTGCCGCTCGCAGAAATCATAGGCAAAGAGGTTATTTATCAGGATTCGGTTCGGGTTAGTGTGGCGGGTATTGTGAAAGATTGGACACAACCAACTGATTTTACGTTTACCGATTTTATTTCATTTGCCACAATCCGGGCCAGTCAGTTAAAACGGGAAATTGACCTCGACCAATGGGATGATATTTGGTCGGCATCACAGGCATTTATCAAACTACCAAAAGGTGTAACGTCAGCTCAGTTGGCCATACCCTTCCAGCAATTTTCCACTAAGCATTTTCGAAAGGATCTGAAATTTGTGCCGGGCTTACAACCCCTGGCCGACCTTCATTTCAATGAAGATTATCAAGATAATTATTCGCGCAAAGCCCATTTACCAACCCTATATGGATTGATGGCTATAGCTGGTTTTATTCTGTTAATTGCGGCCATCAATTTCATTAATCTGGCAACGGCACAATCATCGAAGCGAGCGAAGGAAGTAGGCATTCGGAAAGTAATGGGGAGCAACAGAAAAGGGTTGATTATACAATTTTTGAGCGAAACCACTATACTAACCCTTATTTCGGTGTTGGTTGCCTTAGTGCTTATCAAGCCAATGCTTTCCATCTTTGACAGCTTGATTCCCCAGGGGTTAACGTTCAACTTATTTAGTCTGCAAACCCTTCTTTTTCTGGCGACTGTCGTAGTCACAACATCCTTACTAGCTGGCTTTTATCCCTCATGGATATTGTCATCCTACGTACCAGCATTAACGTTAAAAGGCCAAAGTGCGTTGAAAGGAAGTCAGAAAGGGTATTTGCGAAAAGGGCTTATTGTTTTCCAGTTCGCGGTGTCGCTGGTGTTTATTATTGGAACACTTATGGTTGGTCGGCAACTCAATTTTATGCGCAATAAAGATTTAGGCTTTTCGACCGACGCCATTATAGAAGTTCATACGCTGCGCGACGACAAAAGCCTCGTATTAGCACAAAAAATTAAGCAGTTATCAGGCGTTGAACGGGTCACAATGCAATGGTTTCCGCCAATGGGCACAAGCTACATGATGACCAAACTGAAATATAAGGGCAAGAAAGAAGTAGAAATGGATGTGTCAGCAAAAGTGGGCGATGAGAATTTCATTCCGCTTTATCAGCTCCGGTTGCTGGCGGGTCGAAATTATGTAAAGAGTGACTCCCTCCGGGAACTGGTGATCAATGCCACCTATGCCAAAGCCCTGGGCTTCAAAAAGCCAACCGAAGCAATAAATCAGTTTGTTGAGATGCAGGGTAAACAGTATCCGATTGTGGGGGTTGTAGCCGACTTTCATGAGCAGTCATTTCACGAAAAAATCAGTTCATCTTTTATCGGTTATATGCCCCGGCAGTCAAAAAACATTGGTGTAAAACTAGTGACCAGAGGGGGCCAAATAAGCGATTTGACAACGACATTGGCGAACATTGAGCAGCAGTGGAAAGCAGTGTATCCAGACAATAAGTTTGATTATGAGTTTCTGGATGACTCTATTGCCAAGCTTTATGAAAAAGAGCAGAAAACAGGCCAGCTTGTCAATACGGCAACGACCATCGCTATTCTGATTTCGTGCATGGGGCTGTTTGGGCTGGCAACATTCACGGCTGAACAGCGTACGAAAGAAATTGGTGTTCGGAAAGTATTGGGCGCATCGGTGGCTAGTATCGTAGCGCTGCTCTCAAAAGACTTTCTACTATTGATCATCATCGCGCTGATCATTGCCTCCCCCATTGCCTGGTGGACCCTAAATCAGTGGTTGCAGGATTTCTCCTATAAAACTGATGTCGAGTGGTGGATTTTTGCGTTGGCTGGGTTTTTAGCCGTAGGTATTGCCTTGCTGACGGTTGGCTTTCAAAGCGTGAAAGCGGCTTTGATCAACCCTGTGAATAGTTTGCGTTCTGAATAAAAATAAAGACCATACCGACACGTCGGTGTGGTCTCTATACTACTGCACTTTCACACGATTATAAATCTCGCGGAAGTTTTTAACGCTTTCAGCAATTTCGGGTCCGTTGTTTTCCCAGTGATATTCGTATTCTGCTGAGATTGGCCCTTTAAAATGCTGACGTTTTAGTTCAGCAACAACGGCTTCGATTTTGCAATCGCCCGTTCCCCAGACAACATCATGATATTTTCCCGCTCCGGCGTCCCGGTCGGGCGTATCTTTTTTCACATCCTTGAAGTGCATACCCAACACGTGGCCGTTCAGCTTTTTCAGGCACTCGACCGGATCAAGTCCCGAACGTACCCAGTGCCCAATATCGGAGCAGGAACCTATATATTTGCTGCCGCCAATTGCCGCCAACACAGTATCGGGATGCCAGTACCGAGATGGTTTTGGATGATTATGCAATGCCACATTTATCTTATACTGATCGGCCAATTTACGAACCAACGGCATTTGCTCAAGGGTAGGCTCTGAGTTGATATTCAGAATATTCATGTCTTTCGCAAACTCAAACAAGGCTTTCCAGTCGTCATCGGTTTTAGGATTAACGACACCATAAGCAACCAGTGTAAGCCCCCGATCTTTGATCAACTTTTTGACCGCCTGCCTGGTAGTGGCGTCCATACTGAAATCCATCTTTCCGGCCACTCCCCCGCCAATTGTCTGACCCGGAAACGCTTCTACGTATTTTAGTCCACAACTATCAATCTTGCGCAATGCGTCGGCAAACGGAAACAACCGGAACGAATAGGACTGCGCCCCTAGTTTCCAACCGGCTTTATCCTCAGGCCCTTTCTGAGCCAGTAACGAAACGGCACTTACCGAAAGTAGCAGCCCGCAAAGCAGGGATTTTGTTACGTAGTTCATAGAAAAGTGAAGGATATGGTTCTGGACAAAAGGAAGGGCAGAAGCCGCTTTACCCGGTTTATTTAACATTTACGGATAAAGAGGTCTTAGCAATCAGCTTTAACCCTATCCAAAGAACGTCCGGTTCAGGACGTTGAGATGTCCATATTCGGACAACTATCATCTGCACAAGGAAGCAAAACTACCTTTATTACCCGCATAGGCACTTTTTTTACATTGGCAAGGCATTTGATCAGCAAAAATAGAACTAATTCAACCCTATGAAACGGACCTACTTAGGCGAGTTTGAAGAGATTGTGCTACTAACCGTTGCCATACTGGAAACTGGCGCATACGGCGTAGCCATCACCCACGAAATTATTGAACAAACGGGTCGGTCGGTGCGATTGAACCAGATTCATGCGGCTTTACAACGGTTAGAGGAAAAGGGTATGCTCAAGTCGCAAATGGGCGAACCTACCGCCGAACGGGGTGGCCGTCGGAAACGACTCTTTACCGTTACAGCATACGGTCGCCGGACATTGCAGGAGACTCAGGAGGTGCGCGTCAGTTTATGGAGCCGCTTGTTGAATCCCTTTAAACCAGTAACCAGTTTATGAAAGCCCCGCCCCGCTGGGCCGACCGGCTCTTGTCCTGGGTTTTGGATACGCACCGGCTGGAGGAAATCCTGGGCGATATGCATGAGGAGTTCAATTACCAGGTTGGGCGGATTGGAGCACGACGGGCGCGCTGGCGCTATGGATGGGAAGTGCTGGGCTTTGTTAAACCCCCACCGGGATGGCCGTTTGCCAGCAAACCAAAATCGACAGGTAGTACGCTCCGGCATACCAGTTATTATCCGTATTCGACAACATCTTTATTCAGTCTTGCTATGTTACGTAACTATTTTAGAACCGCCTGGCGCAATTTATTGAAGAACAGATTTTATTCGCTGATCAATATTACAGGTCTAACTGTTGGGTTGGCCGTTGGAATCTTGATCCTGCTCTGGGTACAGGATGAAGTAGGATTTGATCGCTTTCACCGACAAGCAGCGTCTATTTATCGGCTCGAAAATTGGGCAGGCACCGGAACCAGTCGGCAAATTTGGACAGCTACTGTAGCGCCGATAGCCAGTTTCGCCAAGCGAGAAGTGCCTGAGGTGAAAGATGCCGTTCGTTTAACGCATAATGACGTATACACCCTGTTTAAGTACAAGGATAAGCTTTTCAATGAAGTAAATTCTTCATTTACTGACCCAACCCTATTTTCGGTATTTGATTTTAACCTTACTCAGGGAAATCCGGCCAAACCGTTTCTCGATAACCACTCAATTGTTCTTACAGAAACTACGGCCAAACGCTATTTTGGTGACGAAAACCCGCTGGGTAAAGTATTGGCGGCAAATGATAATGTCTATTTTACAGTAAGTGGTATTGTTCGGGATTTGCCGAAAAATTCAAGTATCCAGGGTGACCTGTTTCTGCCGATATCTCTCTTGTTTAAAACCATGTATGAAGGAAGAAAGGATGGCAGAAACATGGATAATGATTTCAGACAGTTTAGTTACAACACCTATCTATTGCTTCAACCGGGCGTGTCTATAAGCAATCTAGCCGTTAAACTGCGGAATATTCACCTCCGCAATAAGCCCGACGATGTAGACCTTACTTACCTGTTGCAGGCGTTACCAGACATGCACCTGTACAAAGCCGACGGCACCGATGGTGGCATTGAAACGGTCAGGATGTTTGTCATTATTGCGCTTCTGATCTTAGTAATTGCCTGCATTAACTATGTAAATCTTTCAACCGCCCGGTCGCTGCTCCGCTCCAAAGAGATAAGTATGCGTAAAATTGTTGGGGCGGCAAAAACGCAACTATTCTTGCAGTTTCTGATTGAAACGACGCTACTTTTTTCGTTGGCTGCGGTATTGGCTATTGGATTGATGTATGGTTTATTGCCCGTCTACAATCAGCTTTCAGGTAAAGAACTCGCTCTGGATTTCACAGACTACCACATCTGGCAGGTTATTGGTTTAACAATTGCCGGGACATTGGCTGCGTCAAGCATCTACCCCGCTGTATTACTCTCTTCGCTTGAGCCACTTAAAGCACTAAAAGGCAAAGTTTCGGGCCGTATCAGCGAAGCCTCCTTTCGTAAAGTCCTGGTAGTGATTCAGTTTGCCGTTTCGGTAATTCTGATCGCCGGTACATTTATTATTAGTAATCAACTACAATATATCCGTTCCAAGGAGCTAGGCTACGATAAAACCCATGTGTTCGCTTTCGATATGCGGGACATGAAAACTCATTATGATGCGATCAAAGCGGACTTGCTCAATCAGCCCGGCATATCGGCCATTACTCGGGCCAATTCTAATATAGTACAGCTTGGCAATCAGACCGGCGATAATGCCTGGGAAGGAAAAGAAACCGGCGAGACAATGATGATGCGTCCGGTGACAATCGACAAGGACTTTATCCCTTTCTTCAAAATGCAGTTGCAGCAGGGAGCCAATTTTACCGGTGCCGTAGCCGACTCACTGCATTTTATTCTGAATGAAACCGCTATAAAAGCAGCGCGGATTAAAGACCCGATTGGGAAGCAGTTTAGATTATGGAATCGCAATGGTACCATTATTGGCGTGGTTAAAGATTTCCACTTTGCCTCTATGAAACAGAAGATTGAGCCCGCTATTTTCCTGTATGATCCCAACAACATGGGTGCGATTTACGTAAAAACAACGGGTAAAGACGCCGAACAGGCCATTGCTGCGTCCCAACGTTCCTGGAAACAGTACAACGCGGATTTCCCATTTAGCTATGCCTTTCTGGATGATACGTTCAATGATCTCTATCAATCAGAGCAGCAGACGGGATTTCTGTTTACTGTTTTTGCGGTCATTGCCATCCTCATTTCCTGCCTGGGCTTATTCGGATTGGCGGCGTATACGGCTCAAGTACGTACCCGCGAAATTGGCGTTCGGAAAGTATTGGGTGCCAGTATAACCGGCATCATTCAACTACTGGCCAAAGACTTTATCAAACTCGTTTTAATCGCCATTGTCATTGCCGTACCGATAGCCTGGTGGTCCATGAACCATTGGTTGCAGGATTTTGCCTACCGCATTGACATCAAATGGTGGATGTTCGCCATAGCCGGTCTACTAGCGTTGACTATTGCTCTGCTGACGGTCAGTTTTCAAAGCATTAAAGCCGCCCTGATGAACCCCATCAAAAGCTTACGGAGCGAATGACAAGAATGACATCCCAACCACCTCGCTGGGCCGACCGCTTGCTGAAACTCGTTTGTGCACCCCACCGACGGGAAGAAACTCTGGGCGATATGCACGAGGAGTTTGCCTATCAGGTCGGGCGTATTGGCGAGCGTCGGGCGCGCTGGCGATACTGGTGGGATGTGTTGGGATTTGTCAAAACCCCACCGGGATGGCCGTTTGCCATTAAACCAAAATCGACAATTGACTATTCATCACCGGAATGCCGGACCACTTTTTTATTAAGTCCTGTTATGATACGAAACTACACCAAAATTGCCTTTAGAAACCTGGTTAAGAACAAGACATTCTCGGTAGTAAATATGCTCGGGCTTGCGCTGGGAATGGCCTGTAGCTTACTGATTATGCTATGGGTGCAAGACGAGCGTAGTGTAGATGCTTTTCACGCTAACAAGCAACAATTGTATCGCATTTATATGCGCGAGTATTTCAGCGGAAAAGTACAAGGAGTGATTTGGACGCCCGGTCCGCTGGCTGCCGAATTAAAAAAGTCGATTCCCGAGATTCAATTATCAACGGCTTTTTCCTGGGCCAGTAGTCAAACTTTTTCGGTAGGAAATAAGGTAAATAAACAGCAGACAAACACGGCGGGGGCTGATTTCTTCAAAATGTTCAGCTACAAACTTTTGCAGGGTACCGCCGAAGCGGCTTTAAAAGACCGCAATAGTCTGGCTATTTCCCGAAGCATGGCCGAGGTGTTTTTTGGCAGCCCCGAAGCGGCTATTGGTAAACCAATTCGGTTCGACAACCGCAAGGATCTATTGGTAACAGCAGTCTTTGAAAATGTACCCAAGAGTAGCACATTAACGTTTGACTGTTTACAAAATTGGGATGGCTATTTAGAAGACAATCCCTGGGCCAAAGGGTGGGAAAGCACTGACCCGCTCACTTTTTTTATGATTCGCCCTGATGCAAATCCTGAGAAGGTAGAAGCCAAAATCAAGCATTTTATGGACAAATTTAATAAAGATGCGAACAAGCCTTTTCATACGGAATTGGCCATGCAACCTTTTCACGAATATTATCTGAATAGCAATTTTAAAAATGCACAGATAGATGGCGGACGCATTGAGTATTTGCGACTATTCAGTCTGGTCGCCGTTTTTATTCTGCTGATTGCCTGCATCAATTTTATGAACTTGGCAACTGCCCGTTCGGCAAAAAGAGCGAAGGAAGTGGGAGTTCGGAAGGTTGTTGGAGCAATCCGTGCGGTATTAGTCGGTCAGTTTTTGGGAGAAGCTATGTTATTGACTGTTTTCTCCGTCATGCTGTCCGTCCTATTTGTTGGGTTGCTATTACCTTCTTTTAATAGTCTCACCGGCAAACAAATAGCACTACCAATCAATGACCTTTCGTTTTGGGGAATACTAGGTGGATTAACGGTATTTACCGGTTTACTGGCAGGGAGTTATCCGGCATTCTTCCTATCCTCACTGAACCCCATTCGCGTACTGAAGGGAGCATTGAAATTTGACACAAAATCTACGTGGCTTCGGCAGGGGTTGGTCGTATTTCAATTTTCATTGTCTATTATTTTGATTGTCGGTATGATTATCATTTACCGACAAGTTGAATATGTGCAGACTAAAAACTTAGGGTACGACCGAGAGAATCTCATTTACTTTCCGTTAGAAGGTGATTTGTCGAAAAATTACGACGTTCTGAAAGAGGAGATTTCGCAGATTTTAAGTGTAAAACAGGTATCGCAAATGACCGAATCACCAGCCTCAAATGGGTCGGGTACTGAGGGAATAAGTTGGCCGGGTAGCGATCCAACTGACAAAGTCAGATTTACGCCTGTTGGTGTAGGATACGATTTTGTAAAAACCATGAATTTAAACGTCGTGGAAGGCCGGGATTTCGCCAAAGATTTCCCCACAGACTCTACTGGTTTTCTCATCAATGAAGCTGCGCTTAAAGTAATTGGCTATAAAGATCCAATCGGCAAAACGATAACCTGGGGTAATAATAAAGGTGCCATAATTGGTGTTTTGAAAGACTTCCATTTTCAATCTTTGCACACATCAATAAGACCCCTGATTGCATACCTAAACACAAATTCCAGACGACATGGAGGTAATGCAATCGTTCGTATCGAAGCGGGTAAAACAACCGAAACCCTTGCGCAATTAGAGATCATTTGCAAAAAATTGAATCCTAAATTTCCCTTTACGTATTATTTCACCGATCAGGAATACGCCCGACAATACCAAAGCGAGCAGGTTGTCAGTAAACTAGCCAATTACTTTGCCTTTCTGGCCATCTTCATTTCGTGCTTAGGTCTGTTTGGGTTGGCAACGTTCACCGCTGAACAACGAACCAAAGAAATCGGGGTCCGCAAGGTGCTGGGCGCATCGGTGGGCAATATCGTTGGGTTACTCTCGCAAGACTTCCTAAAACCAGTGGCAATCGGTATTCTTCTTGCGTCGCCGGTGGCGTGGTGGGCCATGAGTAAGTGGTTGAACGGCTTTGCGTACAAGATTGACATTGAGTGGTGGATGTTTGTTCTGGCAGGTAGTCTAGCAGTTGCCATTGCGCTGTTGACAATAAGTTTCCAAAGCATTAAAGCCGCCTTAATGAACCCGGTCAAATCACTACGATCGGAATAGGGTATGAATTGCCAACCACCCCGCTGGGCCGATCAACTACTCAAATTCGTTTGTGCCCCCCACCGACTGGAAGAAGTGCAAGGCGATCTGCATGAGGAGTTTGCTTACCAGGTCGGACGCATGGGTGAGCGTCGGGCGCGCTGGCGATACTGGTGGGATGTGTTGGACTTTGTCAAACCCCCACCGGGATGGCCGTTCGCCACAAGACGCAAACACGGTAACTCAAGTGATTATTTTTCACCTTACTTTTTCAGCCCTGATATGCTCCAAAACTATTTTAAAATCGCTTGGCGGAACCTTTGGCGGAGTAAGCTTTACAGCCTCATTAATATCGGTGGATTAGCCCTCGGCATTGCCGTTAGCCTACTGATTTTGTTGTTTGTGGTTCACGAACGAACCTACGATCACTTTCACACCAATGCCGACCGCATTTTTCGGGTTTATGCCAACATGCGGTTTGGTGAGCAGGAGATTCAGTTGGAACGGATGTCGGCACGATTCGGGCCAGCTATTCAGGAAGCGAATGCGGGTGTACTTGATGTTGTCCGTATTGGAACGCCACAGGGTCGGGTTGTGATTAAAACCAGCCCCGACCGGAAGTATTTTGAGAATAACTTTATCATGGCTGACCCATCGTTTCTAACGATTTTCTCCTTTCCACTTGTGGAAGGATCAGCTAAAACGGCTTTGACACGGCCCATGACAGTTTTATTAACCGAGCGCACCGCCGAACGTTATTTCGGACGGGAAGACCCCATCGGCAAAACGGTTATGTTCAATAATAAGCTTCAGTTTGAAGTGACAGGCGTGCTAAAAAACCCACCGTCGAACTCAACCGTGCAGTTCGATTTTGTAGCCTCACTCAAGAGTCATCCGGCGGTAGAGCGTCTCCGGGAAGGCTTTATAAAAGACGACGATGTGGCTTTAAACAGCCAGTATGTACAAAATGGTAATTTCCAAACGTTTTTCCTGCTTCGTTCGTCAGCCGACACAGCCAGTATTCTCCGTACGCTGCCAACGTTGATAAAAACATCGGGCGCGAAAGTGGAAGGCACAAAATATGTGATTGACCCACTAACGAGCGTACACCTGGGCATGAATTTTGGCGATACGACCACTTCGCGGTACATCACTATTTTTCTAGGTATTGCCGCTCTAACGCTGTTACTGGCTTTAATCAATTATATGAGTCTGACCACTGCCCGCGCTACCCAGCGTGCCCGAGAAGTGGGTGTTCGAAAAGTTATGGGAGCGGCCCGGCATGAACTGGCGGGGCAGTTTTACGGCGAATCTATCCTCATTACGGGGCTATCCTTTGGCTTGGCACTCGGGTTAGTTCAGGTATTACGGCCTTCTTTTTATCAAGTGTTGCAACTCGAGATCGATCCGTCTTTTATCTATAGCCCTATGTTTGGGCTGGCAGCATTGGGCTTATTGATTACCTGCGTTTTGCTTTCGGGCAGTTACCCGGCTTTGCTGTTGTCATCATTTAGTCCAGTCGATGTACTGAAAGGCTCCCTGTCTCCTGGCAACGGAGGCACAAAAGTACGGCGCGTTTTCACGATAGTGCAGTTTGCCGTGTCCATTGGTCTGATTGGGTGTAGTGTGCTGATTTACCAGCAGGTGCAGCACTTGCAAAACCGAAAGTTAGGCTTGTATAAAGATCGGGTTTTGGTGGTGCCGGTCGATGCGTCGCTGGCGAAACAATACAGCGTTTTCAAGCACGACTTACGGCAGGTGCCGGGAGTGGAACGGGTAGCCGCTGCCTCGTCGGTTCTCTATAAAGAGGGCGGAACCATTTACTTTACCCAATCGCCAACAACTAAAAAAGATATTAGTATTCATGTGCTGTCGGTAGATGATCAATTTGCCGAAACGCTGCAAATACCCTGGAAAAGCAAACCCGACCCAACGCAATTGGCCGCTCCCAACACAGTTGTCCTTAATGAAATAGCCGTGCGTAAACTGGGGTTTGGCGGCCAGCCATTAGGGCAGAAATTAGCATTTGGTAACGAGAAGAGCGAGGTCGTGGGCATTATGCGTAATTTCTACTTTACAGATATCAACGATTCTAACGAGCCATTGGCGGTGTTTGTCGCCAAAGACACCGCCAGCGCAATGGCGGCAAACGGAGGCAGTTTATACATTCGCATTCAGCCCGGTGCTGATCTGCCGCAGACGGTTGACCGCATTGAGAAAACGTATCAACGGTTAAATGCAGAAAAACCGTTCGAGTACTATTTCCTGGATCAGACGTTCAACAACATTTACAAGTCGGAAGCTCGGTTAGCTACTCTCTTTGGGACATTTACGATTTTTGCTTTATTCATTGCCTGTCTGGGGCTTTTCGGTTTGGCCACCTTTATCGCTGAGCAACGTACTAAAGAAATTGGGGTGCGTAAAGTCCTTGGCGCGTCGGTGATTAGTATTGTAAGGTTGCTCTCCACAGATTTTCTAAAGCTGGTGTTGATTGGGATTGTGGTCGCTACACCAATCGCCTGGTATGCCATAAGCCATTGGCTAAAGGGTTTTGCCTACAGAATTGAAATTAGCCCGTGGGTATTTGCTCTTGCAGGTCTGCTGGCCGTAGGAATCGCCCTACTGACGGTGAGTTTCCAAAGCATAAAAGCTGCGCTAATGAATCCAGTCAAATCGCTCCGAAGCGAGTAAGGTATGAATCCCCAACCACCTCGCCGGGCCGACCAACTGCTCAAATTTGTCTGCCCCCCACATCGGCTAGAAGAAACCCTGGGCGATCTGCACGAGGAGTTCGCTTACCAGGTCGGGCGCATAGGTGAGCGTCGAGCACGCTGGCGATACTGGTGGGATGTGTTGGGATTTGTCAAACCTCCACCGGGATGGCCGTTCGTCAGCAAACCAAAATCCAGTGAGTATTTATCACCATCTTTTCTAGGCCCGATTATGATACGAAATTATGTAAAAATAGCCTCTCGGAATTTAACTCAAAGTAAAGGCTACTCGGCGCTGACAATTTTTGGTCTGGCTCTTGGTCTGGCAGTGAGCCTGTTAAGTATTCTTTACGTAGCAGATGAGTTAAGTTACGACCGCTATAATGAAAAGGCCAGTCGGATTTACCGAATCAACAGCGACATCAGCTTTTCGCTCAGGGGCGTAAAGGCGGCAACGTCCCCTACTCCAATGGGCCAAACGATGAAGCGAGAATTTCCTGAGGTAGAGGAGGCTACCCGGTTAGGAAAATATGGTAGCCATTTGGTAAAAAGTGATCAGACGAGCATTCGTGAGCAAAAAGTTCTTTATGCAGACTCGACTGTCTTTGATGTGTTTACGTTGCCTATGCTGGCAGGAAACCCCAGAAGGGCACTGGTCGAACCGCAGTCTGTCGTCATTACAGAAAGTACTGCTAAAAAGTATTTCGGCACAATCGACGCGTTGAACCGGGTACTGATCTTTGATGATAATGATGTCAGACAAGTTACAGCAGTCATCAAGGATATTCCAGCACAGTCGCATTTTCAGGCTGACTTCTTCCTGCCTCTGCACGGAACCAAAGACGCTAAAGTCAATAAGTGGGGCAACCATATTTTCAATACCTATGTCTTGCTCAGGCCAGACGCTGACCCCCGATTGGTCGAGGCTAAATTTGAACGCATCCTTCAAACTTACGTCGATCCGGCACTACGTCAATTCTTTAATACCACGCTGGCTGAGACGAGGAAAGCGGGTAATTATTTCAATTACTCCCTGATGTCCCTAACGGATATTCATTTGTATTCTGACCGGCAGGGCGAGTTGACGCCTACCAACAGCATCAAGTATGTGTACCTTTTCTTACTCATTGCTTTATTCATTTTGCTAATTGCCGTTTTTAATTTTATCAACCTGACAACGGCCCGATCAGCCAAACGCGCGCGGGAAGTGGGCGTCCGAAAAGTAGCCGGTTCTACCAGAGCGGAACTCGTCTTACAGTTTCTATCGGAGTCACTATTAACTACTTTTCTGGCCTTAGTAGTTGGCCTGGGCTTGGTCTATTTGCTATTGCCTGCCTTCAATACACTTGCCCTTAAAAACCTATCGATCAGTCAGGTAATAAGCCCATCATTTATACTCTATTTGGTGTTCGGGTCAGCATGTGTAGGTGTCATTGCTGGTTTGTACCCCGCCTTATACCTCTCTTCTTTCAAACCAATCACAGCCTTAACAGGCAAAGTATGGGTAATGCCCGGACGCCAAAGCTTGCGCAGTTACTTAGTAGTTTTTCAGTTTGCCCTGTCTGTGCTACTTATCATTGGCACGCTGCTCATTAATCAGCAGATGCAGTATATCCAGACGAAGAAACTAGGATTTAACAAAGAACAGGTGGTAGTGGTCAATACATCTCAATCGACCAAACAGCAAGTAATCGCCTTTAAGAATGAAGTGCTGCGCAGTCCAGCCATAAAAACGGGTACGGTAAGCGGATATCTGCCTGTTACGTCCAACCGGAGCAATGACATGTGGTATCCGGAAAACGAAACCGACCAAAAACAGTCTGTGGGCATGCAGGAATGGAAGGTCGATCCGGATTATATAGCCACGCTGGGTATGCAGCTTCTGAAGGGCAGAAATTTTACAGAAGGACGTGTTGCGGATAATCAAGCCGTAATTATTAATGAAAGTGCGGCCAAACGATTTGGCTACGTAAACCCAGTCGGAAAGATTATTCATAAGACCGGCGGGGAGCAACTGACAGTTATTGGCGTGGTGAAGGATTTCCATTACGAATCACTACGCACCACCATCGAACCGGTTGGGCTGGTCGTGGATGCAGCCATGTTGGGTAGCACTGTCGAAACGTATTCTTTAGATGCCGTTTCATTTCGGCTGAATACCACTAATGTCTCCTCGGCACTCGCTTTTATTGAAAAAAACTGGAAGCAGATCGCTCCGGGGCGGCCTTTTGACTACTCCTTTTTAAGTGAAGACTTTGACGCAATGTATCGCGCCGAGCAGCGAATTGAGCAACTCTTTATGGCATTTTCTACCGTAGCAATTTTGATTGCCTGCCTGGGCCTTTTTGGACTGAGTGCTTTTGCCGCCGAGCAACGACAAAAGGAGATTGGCGTTCGCAAGGTACTGGGGGCATCTGTTACAAGCATTGTCTCACTTCTCTCCAAAGACTTCCTCAGACCAGTTTTGTTCGCTATCGTCATTGCCTCACCCATCGCCTGGTACGCCATAAATAAATGGCTTCAGGAGTTTACCTACAAAGTTGACATTGAGTGGTGGATATTTGCCCTGGCGGGTCTGCTGGCGGTGGGAATTGCCCTGCTGACGGTGAGTTTCCAGAGCATAAAAGCCGCTCTGATGAACCCGGTGAAAAGCTTACGCAGCGACTAGTAAGGTTTTTCTTTCTTCATAACACGGCAATCCCCACTACGGATTGCCGTGTCCGTTTTGCAGACACCCATTGTCCAGAATCGGACAGATGATACACGCACAATTTCCTAAAAACGCCATTTCAGAGTGAAAAAGAGCGATTTTGATAGTTGGCACCGCATTTGATCGACATTATCGTATAATATCATTATGTCATGAAAAGGGCCTTTCTGGGAGAGTTTGAAGAGGTAGTTCTGCTAACGGTGGCGATTCTCGATGAAAGCGCTTACGGCGTTACAGTTACGCAGGCGATAGAGCAGAAAACGGGTCGTTCGGTTGGGTTCAGCACGGTTCACACGACGCTACAACGGTTGGAAGAAAAAGGTTTTCTATCCTCCAAGATGGGCGGGGCTACGGCTGAACGCGGGGGTCGCCGAAAGCGGTTTTTCATCGTTACAGCTGCCGGACGCAAGGCCTTGCTTGAGGTTAAACAGGTTCGCGAACAATTATGGGAGGCACTACCCCCACAAACATTGCAACTGATGGGTAACTGATGAGTACAATTAACAAAAAGCAATCTCACCGAACCGCCGAACCAGTTGGACAGCCACCCCGCTGGAGTGAAAAACTCCTGTCTTGGTGGGCAGACCCCAACTCGCAGGAAGAAGTGCAGGGCGACCTGCTCGAACTTTACGCCTACTGGGTAGAAACAGTGGGCCAACGACGCGCTCGCTGGCGATACAGCCTAAGTGTACTGAAATTGCTGCGGCCATTGGCCAAACCAAAACTATCAGCACCCTATTCGACACCTTTTTCTCTAAGTCCTGCTATGTTACGAAACTACATCAAAATTGCCTGGCGAAATCTGGTTCTCAATAAAGCCTTTACCGCCATTAATAGTGTCGGGTTGGCTGTTGGTCTCGCTACGTGTCTGCTGATTGTGCTGTTTGTTTCCCACGAACTGAGCTATGATCGCTACTACGCTAAAGCTGACCGCATCTACCGAATGATTATTCATGGTCAGGTGGGTGGAAAGGAGATCAATGCAGCACAGGGGAGCGTTCCGATTGGGCCGACGCTGGCACGTGATTACGCCGGAGTAGAAGCGTTTACCCGTCTGAATCAGGAAGGGACGTTTATCGTTAAACATAACCAGGAGAGTTTCAAAGAAGAACACGTCGTTTTCGCTGATTCCAACGTATTCGAGACTTTTTCGATACCTCTGCTAAAAGGAAATTCTAAAACAGCACTAACAGAGCCGAATACAATTGTCGTTACGGAAACAATTGCCCGGAAATATTTTGGTGAACATGACCCAATCGGCCAAACGTTAACGCTGGGTACTCGTGGACTTTTCCAAGTGACGGGTGTGTGCCAGGACGTCCCCTCAAACACGCACTTTCACTACGATATGTTCGGTTCCCTGCGCTCAATTCAGTTGCGCGAAACGTGGCTTACCAGTAGCATACTCACCTACATTGTGTTACGTCCGGGCTATTCGGCTGACGACCTGAGCGCTAAGCTGCCCGAACTGACAAAAAAATACATCGGCTCGGAAATTCAGGGGCTTTTCGGTGTAAGCCTGACTGAGTTTACACGAAAAGGCAATGGCGTCGACTTTCAGCTTCAGCCAGTTACGTCAATTCATCTTCATTCAGACCTTGAATCGGAAATCGAGTCGAATAGCGACATCAAGTACGTTTACATTTTTTCAATCATCGCTGTCTTTATCCTGCTGGTTGCCTGCATCAATTTCATGAATCTATCCACAGCCGGATCGGCAGGGCGGGCCAAAGAGGTTGGTATCCGGAAGGTGTTGGGTTCGGTAAAACAGCAACTCGTCTGGCAATTTCTGAGTGAATCGGTGTTACTCACGTTCATTGCATTGCTGGTAGCGCTTGGTATAGTAGCGGCAGCCCTGCCCAGCTTCAATCAGTTGGCCGGTAAGCAATTTGGATTTAGTGCCCTTATGAGTGGCTGGATGTTGCCGGGTATCTTGCTGGCCTGTTTGCTGATTGGGTTGCTGGCCGGTAGCTATCCCGCTTTTTTCCTTTCGGCCTTTAAACCGATTAGCGTGCTTAAAGGAACCATTCGGGCGGGATTCCGAAGTGGCTGGCTACGTAACACACTCGTTACGACCCAGTTTGTCGTTTCCATCGGAATGATTGTCGGCACTATCGTCGTCTATCAGCAACTACATTTTATCCAGAACAAAAAGGTAGGTTTCGATAAAGATCAGGTGCTGATTTTACATGATACATATGCCCTCGGTCAAAAAAACAGCGCGTTTAGAGATGAACTGGTGAAGCTGTCGCAAGTTCTTGACGTTACGCAGGCGGGGTATATACCTGCTGGGCCGTCTAACAGTTCTAACGATGGTTTTCAGCCAGAAAACGGAGCCGACAAAACGACAATCTACCGGGAGAAAAACTATTATATCGACGAGCACTATCTGCCAACCTTAGGCATCCGGCTGGCTCAGGGTCGAAACTTCTCGAAAGCGTATCCGTCCGATAGTACCGCCATCGTGATAAATGAAGCTGCTGTCAAACGGTTTGGCTGGAAGAATCCAGTCGGTCAGCGAATCTGGACAGTTGGCAATGGTAGTCCGGGAAGTCATCGTCTGTATACCGTCATTGGCGTTGTAAAGGACTTCCACTTCGAGTCCATGCATCAACACATTGCGCCGTTAGTTATGTTTTCCGGCGCCGATAAATATCAGATGGCGCTACGTATTCGTACGGCAGATGTTCCCGGTCTTCTGAAAACAATAGAGCAACGCTGGAAAACGCAAACGGATAACCCATTTTCCTATTCATTCTTAAATGAGCGGTTCAACAGGGTGTACCAATCTGAGCAACGAGTTGGGCAGCTATTCGGCATCTTCGCCGGGCTAACGGTTTTTATCTCCTGCCTGGGTCTGTTTGGACTAGCTATGTTCACGGCGCAACAACGTACCAAAGAGATCGGTGTTCGCAAAGTACTCGGCGCATCGGTGGCCAGCGTTGTGGCCCTTCTGTCGAAAGACTTCTTGAAATTGGTCGTGATTGCTATTGTCATTGCTTCACCTCTGGCCTGGTACGCCATGAATAGGTGGTTACAGGATTTCGCCTATAAAATTGACCTTGACTGGTGGGTCTTCGCTCTGGCAGGCTTTCTGGCCATCGCGATTGCGCTGGTAACAGTCAGTTTTCAAAGCATCAAAGCGGCCTTGATGAATCCGGTTAAATCACTACGTAGCGAGTAAATTTTGTAGGGACCGGCGGACCGGTCTCTACAACATAAAAAAACATGAACGCCAACCTTAAACCACCTCGCTGGGCTCAGAGAATTCTAGAGAACTTCGGCGACCCCAACACCCTGGAGGAAACTCAGGGCGACTTGCTCGAACTTTATGCGAATTGGGTCCGGACGGCGGGGGAACGCAAAGCCCGCTGGCGATACGTAGCGAGCGTACTCAAATTGCTGCGGCCTCTGGCCAAACCAACACTATCAGCACCCTATTCGACACCTTTTTCTCTAAGCCCTGACATGATACGTAATTATTTCAAAATCGCTTGGCGAAACCTGGTTCGCAACAAAGGCTTTTCAAGCATCAACATAGTGGGGCTTGCTCTGGGCATGGCGTGTAGTTTGCTGATTCTACTCTGGGTTCAGGATGAACGTAGCGTAGATGGTTTTCATGCCAACGGAAAGCAGTTGTATCAAGTGTACGAACGCCAGCAATACGATGGCAAAATTGAGGCAGACTACCTTACACAGGGCTTGTTGGCGGACGAGCTTAAACGAGTCATTCCCGAAGTGCAGTATGCCAGTAGTATGGAATGGAACAACCCCGTTACCTTCGAAGCCGGGGACAAGATTAATAAAATGGAGGGAACGTTTGCCGGGGCTGATTTTTTCAAGATGTTCAGTTACCCGCTCTTGCAGGGAACTCCCGAAACAGCCTTAAACGCACCAAACGGTATTGCCATTTCCCGAAAAATGGCTAACCAGTTTTTTGGCAGCCCCGAAAAAGCCATCGGGCAACAGATACGTTACGAGAACAAAGATGATTTACAGGTAACGGCGGTATTTGAAAATTTACCGGCGAATTCGTCGCAGCAGTTTGATTTCCTACGACCCTGGGAAGCCTATATAAAAGTAAATGAGTGGGTTAGTAATTGGAATAACACCAACCCATTCACCCTGTTACAATTGCGACCAGAGGCAGATCCCGTTAAAGTCGAAGCGAAAATCAAGGACTTTATCTACCGATATAAAGCAAAAGACAAACGGTTTATCACGGAACTGGGTTTGCAATCGTATTCCGAAAAGTACCTTCATTCAACCTTTAAAAATGGGTATCTTGATGGTGGCCGTATTGAATACGTGCGCCTGTTTAGCTTCGTAGCTATTTTTATTTTGCTCATTGCCTGCATCAATTTCATGAACCTGGCGACCGCCCGCTCAACGAAACGAGCCAAAGAAGTTGGTGTTCGGAAGGTCGTTGGGGCGGTTCGTTCTGCGCTGGTGGGTCAATTTGTTGGCGAGGCCATGTTACTCACTTTCTTCTCCATTTGTATCGCCGTTAGTCTGGTAGCTTTGATCTTACCTAGCTTTTCTATCCTCACGGGAAAGCACTTATTCCTACCGGTTAGCCAGCCTATATTCTGGGCAACATTGCTGGGTTTATTCGTACTAACAGGCTTCGTCGCGGGTAGTTATCCCGCGCTTTTCCTGTCATCGCAGAGTCCCATTCGGGTGTTAAAAGGCAGTTTGCGGTTTGGTGCCGGCGCAACAACGTTCCGCAAAGGTTTGGTAGTTTTTCAGTTTGTACTGTCGGTTATGCTCATTATAGGCATGATCGTGATGTATCGCCAAACCGATTACGTTCAAACGAAGAACCTTGGCTACAATCGCGAAAACCTCATTTACATTCCGTTAGAGGGCGATTTAGCGAAAAAATATAGTCTGTTTAAGGAAGAAGCGGGCAAAATGTCTGGTGTTCTGAGCATTTCACAAATGCGCGGAACGCCCACCATTATTGCTCATCATAATGGCGATTTCACATGGCCCGGCAAAGACCCCAATGTGGCAACATCGTTTGCCGATACGCCAGTTGGATACGATTTTGTGAAGACAATGAATCTGATAGTAAAGGAAGGACGGGATTTCTCGAAAGCCTTTGGTACCGACTCTGTAGGTTTTCTGGTGAACGAGACTGCTTTAGCGAAAATCGGCTATAAAAACCGAAATCACACAAATGGACTGGCCGGATCGCCGATTGGCCAACCACTGATCTGGGGTAAAAAGCAAGGCGTGATTATTGGCGTTTTGAAAGATTTTCATTTTAACTCAATGCATCAGACAATTGAGCCGCTGATCATGCGGCTGGATGAAAAACGACAGTGGGGCACCATACTCGTTCGTATCGAAGCGGGCAAAACTAAAGAGGCTCTCACCAGTCTGGAGAATGTTTGCAAAGAATTGAATCCCAAGTTCCCGTTCACATACCAGTTTTCGGACCAGGAGTACGCCAAACTTTACAGGAGCGAACAGGTCGTTAGCCAATTGGCCAACTACTTTGCGTGTCTCGCCATTTTCATTTCGTGTCTGGGTTTATTTGGACTGGCTACTTTTACGGCAGAGCAACGCACCAAAGAAATCGGGGTCCGCAAGGTGCTGGGTGCATCAATAGGTAGCGTCGTTACACTACTCTCAACCGACTTCCTGAAACTGGTGCTTATTGCCATTATCATTGCCTCGCCTATTGCCTGGTACACCATGAATAAATGGTTGCAGGGTTTTGCCTACAAGATTGATCTAGCCTGGTGGATGTTTGGCTTGGCGGGTTTGCTGGCGGTAAGCATTGCCTTATTGACCATCTCTTTTCAGAGTATCAAAGCCGCTCTGATGAACCCTGTGAAAAGTCTGCGAAGTGAGTAAACGTAATGGGGAGTAAGCTAGCCTACTCCCCATTACGTTTACTGGATTTTAGCCAGCCACAGCGAAGCGTTAATGTGCAAGGCCGGATGCGAGGTATACCCAGATGGAGCGTCTCCCGACCAGCCATTAAATAAGCTGTCATTCGTATCACCCGTTCCATCGTCGGCTGGTGAGCTATCGCCGACAAATACCACGCGTCCGCTGCCATACGTAGAAAGCAATGCCATAACGCTAGTTGTGCTACCTACTGTGCTACTCATCCGCCAGAATAAGCCCTGTACGTTTGTGTTGTTTGTCGGGTAGAGGGTCGCAGTTGTCCCATTATAGAAAGCCAGCTTTGAGGCAGTACCGGCAAGGCCGCCCAGTACTTTTTGCGCATTGGTATTAGTACCCGAATATACTTTGGTTGTTGGCTGTTCACTGATGTCTATGTAGTCGATGACAAAGCCAAACGGTTTATTGTTGTTGATACCATTGTTCGACATCAGATCATTCCACACTCTGGGCGAATCGGCTCCATCGCCGTCTCGGTCTGATGGGTTGTAGCCATTAGGGTCGGTACCCGTCAGCGACGGAGCGGTATGGTCGGCAACCATCATCAATCCACCACCATTGGAGACGAAATTCATGATAGCCGTTTTCTCTGAAGCGGTGAACAGACGGTTAGGCTCCACGACTACATAAACAGCGTAATTGCTTAAATCCTGCGGATTGGCAGCGTTTCCGTACGTGATAGCCGTTCCATTTGGAAGCGTCTCAACCAGATTACCACGTTTAACCAGTTCAACGGCCCAGGATGATATACCGCCTTTCCAGTAGGTTTCTAGAGTACTTGATGTGATGCCGGTATAGGATGGCGTTGGTACCCGTTGAGCCTTCGTTTCTACAGTTGTCCCGCCCGTATAGAGCGGAACACTTTCGGTGCCGTCGGCGTCAATCTGCCAATCGGCACTACCGGCGTTTTCATAATGGCTGGCATCAAACAAAAACTTTTTGCCTGTAGGCGTGCCTCCTCCAG
Source organism: Spirosoma flavum (assembly GCF_042686045.1). Taxonomy (NCBI): domain Bacteria; kingdom Pseudomonadati; phylum Bacteroidota; class Cytophagia; order Cytophagales; family Cytophagaceae; genus Spirosoma; species Spirosoma flavum. The sequence goes on along the minus strand of NZ_JBHUOM010000002.1, from coordinate 524,130 downwards.
CATTATCGTTGATACTAATATCGTCGATATTAATTCGATTTGCTGATCCAGAAACTTTACGAATTTCCAGCCGAACCGTTCCCGATGCGTTCAGTGTAAAACTTTGCGTCTGTAGCGTTGAGGTTGTGGTAATGTTTGAGCCCGTTTGTGTCCAGCTACTGCCCCCATTAATCGAATACCATAATCCCCATTGACTCGACGCGTCACTACTATAGGTTCCGTGTTTGATCGTAACGGTGCTAATTCCTGACGTTACATCGAACAGCATAGTGATTTTACCTGTGTTACGGATTCTAGCCGACCATGAACCCGCTTTCAGATCACCACTCAAATTACCAATTAGTGCATCATAAATAGTCCACGAGCCGGAGGGTAACGTTACATTATCTCCGCTGGCTGATCCGGTTGGCGACACATCATACGCCGTTTTGGGGCTAGTTGAACCAACTTCAAACCCTTCTGCCAGTGATACAGCCAGCTTTCGGGCTCCACTGGAAAGAGCCTTGTCATTGACACCTGGCGTCAACTCACTGATTGAATGACAGCCTACTATCAACGAGCCAACGACCGCGCAGGCTGCGTAAAATTTTTTGGATCTTATGAATTCAAGCATACACGTAGGTTTGTTGATGACTGGTCGATAAACCTACATAAAAGTTTTATTTTATTCTAAACAGGTACTAAATGTATTATTAATTTAACATGGCGTAACTTTTCATACTATTATAGGCTACACGGTATACAGGACTTTACTTTCAGGATTAATAGCCCGTCCGGTAATAGCAGCTATGGTTTTGATCTCGGTTCTAGCAACAGTTTTCAACCTATCAAATCATCCTTGACGAATCTGGCAAAGACGGTACAAACGGCATAACAAGGCTTGTTCACAAACTCTTTTATCAGCAACTTGCTGCCCAACTACCGCTACGCTGATCTTCATGAAAATCATTTTATTCGTTTTGCTACCATTGGTAATCGGGCTTCTTTGCTCAATAACACATGTTGGCCTTTTCCGTAATTCGTTCGTAGCTGCCCCTGATGTAGTCACCACCATACCGAAAAAAGCGAACCAGAAAGTACTGACGGGGGCGGAGCAAATCTCCGCCTATCTGCCCTACCTCAAAGGAAAACGCATCGGGATGGTCGTTAATCAAACCTCTATTATTGGCAGTAAACCCAGCGTTGACAGTCTGGTTAGCCTGGGCGTTGACATTGTGAAAATTTTTGGTCCCGAGCATGGATTTCGAGGAAATGCCAGCAATGGCGCTAAGGTTGACGATAGCGTCGATCCTAAAACCGGCATTAAGGTTGTGTCCCTGTATGGCAAAAATGCAAAGCCGTCGCAGGAGCAATTAGCGGACATCGACCTGATGGTTTTCGATATTCAGGACGTGGGAGCGCGCTTTTATACGTACATCAACACGCTCAATCACGTGATGGAATCCTGCGCCAAAAACAATAAAGAATTATTGATTCTGGACCGTCCTAATCCAAACGGTTTTATCGTAGATGGCCCCATTTTAGACGATCATCTCCATTCGGGCATTGGCATGCACCGTATTCCCATTACGCATGGGCTGACCATGGCCGAATTTGCCCAAATGATCAATGGAGAAGGATGGGGATTACCAAACAAGACCCCGTGCAAACTTCGTATTATTAAGGTAGCGAATTACACGCACGATACGCCCTATACATTGCTCGTAATGCCTTCACCAAACCTAAATACGCAGCAATCCATTATGCTATATCCAAGTCTTTGTCTGTTCGAAGGAACAATTATCAGCCAGGGTCGGGGCACATATATGCCCTTCACGGTTTTGGGCGCACCCGCTCTGAAAGGTCTGTATCCTTTTTCGTTTCGACCGGTTAGCCTCAAGGGCATGAGCGAAACGCCTTTACATCAGGATACAGATTGCTACGGACTTGATTTACGAAAGTATGATACCAACGTGTTTCGAAAAACAAAGCAACTCAATCTGAAATGGCTGATGGAGTTATACAAAGCCTACCCCGACAAAGCCCGATTTTTCGATATGAGCCAGAGCAAGCAAATGGGGAATTTTGACAAACTAGCTGGCACAGAAAACTTAAAGCAGCAGATCATAGCGGGTAAATCCGAAAAAGAAATTCGCCAAAGCTGGGAACCCGGCTTGTCAGCGTATAAACAAATGCGCAAGAAATACCTGCTTTATAACTGATAATAAGCACAATACTGTTTTTCAGAGCAGCCAGGTAACCTTACTAAATGGGGCACTTCTTTTAAGGGTAGAATTTGCCCGTTAAGAAATGAAATGTACCGTTACAAGTGCCTTGTTGCAGAGTTTTAAATTAAGGTGATTGGGGAACGCTTTATTAATACGTACACACACAGCTTACACGCCGAAGCACTCGCTGGGAAATACTACATTTTACCTAAAAAAGTTACCTTTAAATTAATTAATTTTAAATTACTCTTTCTTGGAGAGTACTTTGACTTATTGACTCTATCAGTTAGTTACGTATAATTCTTTATCCCCATGTTTTCTAGATCTGCTCCCAAATCTGTTGTGCCACGGAAGGTTAGCCCTGCCGTTAGTGAACCTGCTTCTTCCAGTAGTGCAAGGCCGGCAGTGGCAGTGAGTGGTAACCCACGGCAAATAGCTCATCAAGCAAGTAGCCCACGGCAGGTTGCTCAAGCGAGTGTTGCTGCTGTTGGCCAGGTGAGACAGTTGGCATCATTGCCAGGTAAGATTAGCTCCCGGGGGTATTGGGTGGCCAAAAAGACGCACACAGTGCACACAGGCGGGAGGGAGTGGAGATATTGGAATCAAGGAACTGGAGCGACCGTAAGAAAATCAGGTTGGTATGGGCGGGACCGCAATGGCGGATGGGATGAAGCATCAACTCCGCTCATCAGTGATGCCCCCTTAAATACCAGCGAAGCCGGGGTTGAACTCATATCAAGATTAGATCAGCCGTTTGCTCTCATTGCTGCCGAACCGGGCACTTCGCTAGCGTATGAAGTGGATGACTCCTTTGCCGATATTGGCGCAGGGGAAGGCAGGGCGCGTAGCAGTAGGGACCGCGGAATCATGACTCCCATGCCTAGTAAACTTCAACTGGAACGTTTCAGCGAACTAGCCGCATGGTGTCAAAATATTGATGAACTCATTTCCCTGTTTGAGAATAATGAGACCGATGTGACAACGTGGCGAAACCGTTTGGCGGCATTAAGCGGAGCACAAATAGCGTTGGGCCTGGTAGGTGCCGGACTAATGATTAGTGCCATTGTGGCTACCGGCGGACTGGCGGCAATTCCAATGACCGCTGCCGGAATAGCGATTGCGGTATCTTCGGGAGCAGCAGGTGTAGGGATAGGTGCTGCACGGGCAGTTGCAGATAGAGGACTGGCAAACGCACGGCAGGAAGGTGGCGTGCAGCATGGAAGAGCAGTTTTGGGAGGAAAGGAGTTAGCAAAAGGGTCTGGGGCCATAGGCGCTAAAGAGGGTCTAACCAGAGGACTGATGGCGACTACCGAGGTGGGCTCCCAAGCAATAGGAGCGGTAGCAGGTGGCGGTGGGGCAGCTATTTCCGTTGTTACAGGCAGCATGGGATTATACAAAGCTGCGAAAGTTGATGTGGGGGCCATCTGGGAACAAGTCGACTGGCAAAAGGCGCTAAAAAACGTAACGGATGCCGAAGCATTCCTGGACAGGCACTCAAGTGGATTCAATCCCGGCATGTTAATCCTGGTGAAAAAGAGGCTAAAAGATACTGGAGAAAAGATTTCCAACATATCAAGAAATAAAAATCCCAGGTGGAGCTAAAAATAGTGACATTGACCTTGTTATGTTAACTGACCCGTGGCAGACCAGATTAGGAAAATGGCTGTACAGCCGGATACGTTGCCTATCCAGCAAGCGTTTCGTTTATCTTACAAAGAAGGTATATCACTTTTGACAAGACATTGGCCGTCACCAACAAGGCGAGTGTAACTCACATTTCGTTTCTCAGCGGGCAAGTCCGCCCCTGAAAGAAGTGCCCTAAATCTAGTGACAGGATTACTACTAGACTAGACTAGTCCAGATCTATGTTCGATGCGTTCATGGCATATTCCATCTGCACTTGCACCCTTTTGTGTTCACCAAACGAATCAAGTATATTATCGCTGAGGTTAATGAAATAGTCTTTCATTAACCTCAGCACCCAGGTTTTGGCCCTGGTAGAGTTTCTGGTGAACAATACTTCCAGGTTATTCTTCACCCGATGATGAATTTTCTTTAACAATAATTCATTTTCTGCATTCCCACAGGGCTTTCTTATTGCCGTGGTGTCGGTTTCTTAAAACCGACACCACGGCAATAAGAAAGCCCTGTTCACTATTAATTTTTGAGTTTACAAATCCCGGAATCCACCATCAATGACCAGGTCAGCGCCGGTCATATAAGACGAATCATCCGACGCCAGGAAGAGGAATCCTTTCGCCATCTCGTCTACGGTTCCGAGTCGTTTTAAGGCGACTGCATTAGCAAAAAAGCTATTCATTCCGTCGGCTGTTGACTGGGACAACCCTGCTTTTATAAAAATCGGCGTATCAACTGCGCCTGGAGAAAGAGCATTCACCCGAATTTTCCGACCCGCCAGTTCGGCGGCAAACGCACGGACCAGTGAACGCTCTGCCGCTTTTGAGGAGGTATAAGCTGCGCCGTTGGGTATGCCTTTGTTGGCTACTGTAGACGATGTAATAATGATGGAAGCACCCTCATTCAGAAAGGGAAGTGCTTTTTGCACGGTGAAGAAAACGCCTTTATAATTGATATTAATGATCTGGTCAAATAGCTCTTCGGTAAACTCTTCGAGCGGAGCCATGACCATAATACCGGCATTGACGACCAGTACATCTATTTTACCAAACGTACGGTTAACTGTAGTATAGAGCGGCTCAAAACTGGCCACCTCACCTACATTGCTTACAAGACCGATGGCACCATGACCGATCTCTTCGATAGCCGTGTCAATCGTGGATTGAGTACGACCCGTAATGGTAACCTTTGCGCCTTCACTGGCAAATAATTTTGCCGTTCCTAAACCAATACCGCTATTACCCCCGGTAATTACAGCTACTGTATTTTCTAATTTACCTGACATTTTCGTGTTGTTTTACAAACACAAAGGTGCCGTCAGTTGAAGTCCTGAAAAATGAACTAGATTACATTATTCCTGTGAACTGGTTCACTTTCTCTTCACTTTATGGTTGCGTATTTTGTTCAGAAACTCTCTGGTCATACCCAGATAAGAAGCAAGGGCAAATTGTGGTAACCGCTGGGCGACAGTGGGATACGTTTCCAGAAAATCCGTATAGCGCTCTTCCGCCGTACGGGTCAGGGCTGAAATGATTCGGCGTTGATGAAAAGCCGCCGTGCGCTCGGCGACGATCCTGAAAAAGCGTTCAAATTTAGGGTTGGCCTGCTTTAGTAGCTGTTCGGTTTCGTACTCAATCTGCAAGACCGTACTGTCTTCCAGAGCCACGACGAACATGGTAGCAGGTTTTTGATAGATATAACTGTTGATATCGGAAATCCACCAGTCTTCCATCGCAAATTGGATAGTATGATCCACGCCATCCTTGTCAATCACGTATGACCGAAAAGCCCCTTTTATAACGAACGTCCTATATCTGGCTATAAAGTCGGGCTGAATAATGAATTGTTTTTTCTTGATCTGCTTTACGTTAAATGCAACCGTAAACTCAGCAAATTCCTCTAGAGACAACGATATAATCCGTTGTAGGTATTTATTAAAGGCATCCAGTTCAAGCATACAACAATATAGGAGCAATGAATGCGCATAAAAAAAGGCTGGGGTAACTTTTCTTCAATGTTCTTGAACGTGACGGATAACAAATATTCTTTTTCTCTAGTAAAAATGCGACTGTAATTCCTGTCGGCTTCAATGTACAGGATATCCATTATCATTATTTTTATCCTTCGCTCATTCCGGCGAACAAGGATGCAGTCACTTAAAATGAAGGGATTTTCTTCATCTTCAATACTGTTCAATACGGATTCTTCTCCCGCAACACCAAGACGACTGATGGTGAGTTCAATAGCTCGTTGCCGATCAAGTTGCTTGCAAGGTTGTGTTATGAAAGCGGCTGGTCGTGTCTGTTTAGCCCGGTTAAAGGTAGCTTCGTCAGAATTGGCGGTTTGCCCCAATGAGCATTTCATCTTCTACCACCAATATGTTGATCAACATGTCCATTAGTCTCTCTTAACTGAAGAAGATGCCGCCAAAGTACGAAAACTTTAGGCTAGTTACCCCGAAAGTGACAATCTCAGAAAGCGCCCGTGGCTAGTACACACCAAATAAAAGGTGTGGTCCTGTTTGCTCAATTCATCCTACGCTCAGTCAATTAAGGCTCGTAAGAAACAAAAATTAATCCGGGCCAGTCATGCCCGTCATGATCGGCTTCGTGTAAACCTTAACGTATCGGATGAGACGTTCCATGAAAACCACGACAGGAAATCGTCACTCAAATAGTTAAAAAGCGTGACAAATGTCAACGCCAGATTGTGTCATATGGCTTCGTTTCGGGTGTGCAGTCACATCTACTTTTGTTCAGGTAATTCGGCCAGTAAGTGGTAAAGAATTGACCATTAAAAACAAAGTAGATGAAAACTCCAACCAGTAAAATAGACCCGATTTATTACCAGGAAGCAGGTACTCTGGCCCAGATGATCCGCAACAAGGAAATCACTTCGGTAGAAGTAGTACAGGTCCACCTCGACCGCGTGGCCGAAATCAACCCGCGTATCAATGGGGTAGTTACCCTGATGGGCGAACAGGCACTCGAGGCAGCGGCTATTGCGGATAAGGCAGTGAACAATGGCGAGGTACTAGGCCCGTTGCATGGCGTACCTTTTTCGATCAAAGATGCCATTGACACAGCTGGTGTACCCACACAACGCGGCTCCAGGCTATTCGCCGGTTTCATTCCCGATAAAGATGCCACCGTTGTTACCCGCATGAAGAATGCTGGCGCCATTCCTTTAATGAAAACCAATATACCCGAATTTTCTGCCCATTGGGAGTCGGATAACCTAGTGACAGGGCGTTCGCTGAACCCCTGGAATCCTGACCGCACGCCCGGCGGGTCAAGTGGTGGAGAATCTGCAGTGATTGCAGCCGGTCTTTCGCCGATTGGTTTAGGCAGCGATGTAGCCATATCCCTTCGCGGCCCGGCAGCTTTCACCGGTATTGCTGCGTTAAAAGCAACGCATGGTCGGGTTCCGTATACGGGTCATTTTCCCACAGTTTTGAGCAGGTTCTGGCATATAGGCGCCATGGCTCGTACGGTAAAAGATGTGGCTCTGGGTTATTCGATCATCAATGGTGCAGATGGCATTGACGGATATAGCATTTTTGCTAGGGATGCACAACCCGCCAATTTTAGACTACCGGGTCAAAAGATTCGCGTAGGCTGGGTGTCCGATACTGCGTTCGGCCCGGTGGATCCCGAAATCACGGCTACGGTCAAAGCTACAGCGCAATTGCTGAAAGACCTTGGTTGCGATGTGGAGGAAGTGCGCCTTCCGTTTATGGAAGATACCGATTGGCTGACTACTTATTTTGTCCTGATCTACGGTGAACTAGTGCCCTATATGGAACAATTTACCAAAGGCCATGAAGCCGATCTGCATGTTATAGGCAAGGCAACCATGGATTATCCGTTGCTAAATGCTACGGAATATGTCAAAGCCGAAGGCAGGATAGAAGCGCTAAAAAGTCATTTTGCCAATTACTTCCTGCAATATGATGTGTTATTGCTACCTGTAAATCCCATGACCGCGACCGGACACAGCCTGCAGGAATACGTCGTTGACGGAAAAACGGTATCGGCCTATCATGTAATGGCTGCCACAGCGCCCTTCAATGCCACAGGCTTACCGGCATTATCCGTACCAATAACTTTAAGTTCCGAACGATTACCGATCAACGTCCAACTGGTTGCCCGCTGGTTCGATGAGGCTACGATATTGGAACTGGGTGAAAAGATCCAAACCAACAGTGATGCTTATGGAAAACACCCGATCGCTTAATAAATAGTGTTAGGATTCTTAAAAACCTTTCGGAGCGATTCGGGAGGTTTTTATTTAGGCTTCGTGAATTCTTTCCTGATTCGGCTCAAGGTTTCCCGTGATATGCCAAGATAAGAGGCCACCATGTGTAAGGGTACCTTATTAAATACCTCAGGATAGGTCTTTTGAAATTCCAGGTATTTCTTTTCAGCAGAAGAACTGATAAGGGAATAAATTCGCTGTTGGCTGGTCTCATATCCCCGGGCCAATAGTTTTTCATTAAATAACGTCAAAGCAGGAATCGTCATCATTAATTCTTCCCAATCATTTTTGGTCCAGATAATAACCTTACTTGCGGCCAGGGCTTCGATGTTATACTTGAAGGGCATGTCATGATTATAGCTTTCCTGGTCACTGATCCACCAATTTTCTACACCAAAACGCAGTGTATGATCAACGCCATCATCATCGAACCGATAAAGCCGGAAGCAACCGCTGAGTATAAAACAGGTGATCTTCCATACTTCACCATCATGAAGTATGGATTGCCATTTTCGTAATGTCTTTTCTGTGCTGGCCGCCCGGATGAGCTGCAATTCTTCATCAGAAATATCGACCCATTCGCGTAAATAATTTTCAAAAGCATCAGACATTTGGCCAAATCTAATCGAATAATAGGATTAAAACACCGGTCTTATTCTCAAACAAACTGTTAAAATCAATAATGACAATTGATAGAAATAATGTCAGTTACTCCGGTCATTAATTAAAAGTTTGCCGAAATTCCAGCGGAGAACTATTCGTTTTCTTTTTAAATAATTTATTGAACGATTGCGGGTATTCAAATCCTAATTGATACGCAATTTCACCAACCGTCAGATTAGTTACAGACAGATATTCTTTCGCTTTTTCTATCAGTTTTTCATGAATGTGCTGTTGAGCGGTCTGACCTGTCAGCGAACGTAACATATCACTTAAATAATGAGGTGTCAGGTTAAGTTTTTCGGCTATTGATTCGACGGTTGGAAGCCCATTTTTCGACGTCTCTTCTTGCTCAAAATAGGCATTCAATAATTGCTCCATCCTGGTTAACAAATCATGATTGACGGCTTTTCGGGTAATAAATTGCCTTTCGTAAAACCGATTGCTGTAATTTAATAACAGGTCGATCTGAGAAAGAATAATATCCTGAGTATGCCGGTCTATACGCTGATATTCTTCATCGATCATCTGAAAGATCTCTGCAATATTTTTTTCTTCCTTGTCCGAAAGATGCAACGCTTCATTAACAGTATAGGAAAAGAATCCATAGTTTTTGATCCTTGTTGCAAGTGGATGTTTATATAGAAAATCAGGGTGAAAAAGTAACGCGTAACCGGATGCTGGATCGAGTGTATCAGCTTGTGGAGTAGGAAGTGACAGGACCTGCTTAGGAGTAACAAAAGTCATTACACCTTTATTGTAGTCGTAGTATTGCTGACCGTATTTCGTTTTTCCATGAACGCTTCTTTTTAGTGATATACAATAAAAATTCAGAGAAAAATGCTCCCATATCTCACTATCCGTAAAACGCATATCCGAAATGCGGATTACGCTCACCAGTGGGTGTAATGGCTCCGGCATGGATACCAAACGATGTTTTTCGGATATGGAGTGAATGATATGCATGATGATCTGTTTACAAATTCACAAGCAGCAACCAGCTTTTAGGGTAGTTGCCTGCTTGTGAATGACTACCCTAAGATTTGCTGTTTGATCTCTTTTCTAAATTCTTCATTGCCTATTTCTAAACGACGTGCATACATGGCTTTTGCATCTTCGCCGGCAAGGTAGCGCACCTGTTCCTTACCATCTGTTGCCGCTTCATAAACTACTTCAGCAATTTGTTCGGCAGTTGAGGCCGATTGCATCATTCCATCTATAGTAGCAAACAATTTGTCCTCTATTCCCTGATAATCGGGATGTGATTTCCTGTCAAGCGACCGGCCCGTAAAATCGGTAGCAATACCACCCGGCACAACCGTTTTAATACCGATATTATGCAAGCCTAACTCAAACGACATGCCTTCAGACCAGCCTTCTAACGCAAACTTTGTTGCGTGATAAATAGAATGCAACGGAAATCCAAAAAGCCCGCCTATGGACGTTGTACTAATAAATAAACCGCTTTTCTTTTCTCTCAAATGCGGAATAAATGCCTGTGTAACACGTATTACACCTAAAAGATTGGTGTTGATCTGTTTTAAGATTTGTTCATCACTAAAGGCTTCCAGGGCACCCATCAACCCATAACCCGCATTATTAAATACAACATCGATGCTGTGCGGCGTAATGGCTTTTGCCACAGTGGTTTTGATTTGCTCCAAATTGGTCACATCAAGCGGCAAAAGCGTAACGTTTTTCAATTGAGCAAGTTCTGTTTCCTTTTCTGGATTTCGCATCGTAGCAATTACGTTCCAGCCCTTCGATTGGAATAATTTAGCCGTAGCTTTTCCCAAACCTGCCGATGCTCCTGTAATAAAAATTGTTTTTTGCATAATTCCGCTTCTTGATTTACAGCACAAAAGTCCGGCAAATAGAAAAGCCTTATGTTTCCAAAACGTGGTTGGATGTTTCCAAACCGTGGGAATAGTTGGTTTAGCCGTACCAATTTCTTGATGTAATCGGGTACTGTACATCGTAGAATCAGCCATATCAGCAGCTATGATGAACATTACTTGCAAACAAACGGAGTTGCCTGTGCGGAGTTCCATGGATGAGACATTTTAACGTACGACCAACAACATACATGTGCAAAATCATATCGTTTCCTACCAATGTCCTTCTTCCGAAACTAAGACTCCTTCACTTTGTGTTCGTATCTTTGTAGGTCGTTTTTAACGGATATCGACCTAATCAAAAACAGTAAAATCGGAGGACTTTGAACCCTCGCAGATCGCACAATGAGCAAACACGGACGCATTTTGGTCGCCATGAGTGGCGGTATCGACTCTTCGCTGGCAGCGGTCTTGCTGCACGAAGAAGGTTATGAGGTCATTGGTATGACCATGAAAACCTGGGACTACGCATCTTCGGGTGGTACCAAAAAAGAAACTGGCTGTTGCAGTCTCGATAGCATCAATGATGCCCGCAACATTGCTGTTAGCCTCGGCTTCCCGCATTACATTTTAGATATTCGGGAAGAATTCGGGGATGCGGTTATCGACCATTTCACGGGCGAATATCTCGAAGGTCGAACGCCAAATCCCTGCGTTATGTGCAACACCCATATCAAATGGGATGCCTTACTTCGTCGGGCTGACCGGCTCGACTGCGACTCGATTGCAACAGGTCATTACGCGAACATTCGGGAAGAAGCTGGTGGCAGGTTCGTTCTTTCTAAAGGCGTTGATTCATTGAAAGATCAATCTTATGTGCTGTGGGGGGTATCGCAGGCTAGTTTAAGCCGAACAAAACTGCCACTCGGTCACCTGCTGAAATCCGAAATTCGGGAGATGGCTAAAGAGCGCGGCTTCATGGAATTAGTTACCAAATCGGAATCCTACGAAATCTGTTTTGTTCCCGACAATGACTACCGGGGCTTTTTGAAACGGCGCATGCCAGGTCTGGAAGCCGAAGTAGCCGGAGGCAATTTCATTATGGAAGGCACCGGCAACGTTATGGGCAAACACCAGGGATATCCGTTTTACACCATTGGCCAACGGAAAGGGCTGGGTATGGCGTTTGGCCAACCAATGTTTGTGACTGAGATTCGAAAAGATACCAACGAAGTGGTATTGGGGTTGGATAAAGACCTGTTCCGCGATGGGATGATTGTGAGTAAATTGAACCTACAAAAATACGACCGCATCAACGGACCATTCGAAACCGTCACGAAAGTGCGTTATAAAGACTCCGGTACGCCAGCAACCATTTCGCAAACGGGCGACAAAATTGAGGTTCTTTTCCAGGAAGGTGTATCGGCCATTGCACCCGGTCAAGCTGCCGTATTTTACGAAGGCGACGATGTAATTGGTGGTGGCTGGATTATGAAAAGCTTCCGTCAGAGCGAGAATCAACTCGGCCAGCCGTTTGCGGCAAAAGATATGGTCATTAGTCAATAGTTTTTAGACGCGAAACCACCACAGGTACAGTGGTTTCGCATCTATATGTTATCTCTACAATATACATGAAACAATATCTTCTACTTGCAGGCCTCACACTAGTCTTTACAGTCCGCATGTTTGCTCAAATTCCGCCTAAAGGTCATCCTAATACTGCTTCTTCTGGCTGGAAACCCCTTTTTGCAAGCGATCTATCCGATGCGAGCTACCCCAAAGGAATTTGGAGTATGGATGATGGCGGTATTCTGACGGCCACTGCCGATAAAGCTATCTGGACGGCAATACCCTACGATGATTTTGTGCTGGATTTGCTGTTCAAAACTGCCGATGGCACTAACAGTGGCGTGGTTGTACATGCCAGCGATACGACTAACTGGATTCCGAACTCAGTAGAAATTCAAATTGCCGACGATTACGCCCAGAAGTGGGCTGATTCGCCCACAAATTGGCAGTGCGGAGCCTTTTTTGGGCATCAGGCGGCAATCAAACAACGTCTGGTCAAAAAGCCCGACGAGTGGAATCGATACACGGTAACGTGTCAGGGCAAGATGATTTATGTAGTGCTCAACAACCAATTAGTGAACACTATAGACCTGTCTAAATTCACTTCGGCCACCGCTAACCCTGATGGTTCGACTGTACCGGCCTGGCTCAACAAAGCCCCCGCCGACTTACCCTTGCATGGCTATATTGGGCTACAGGGCAAACATGCCGGAGCGCCCATTTACTTCAGAAATCTTAAGATAAAGGCCCTATAATATATTCTGCGCGGCATTTATTCTTTATTACGTATGCAAACCGAACCCCAAACCCGTCATAGTCGCACGCTACCCGAACTGCGTTTCTCCCTAAATCTGCTCTACATGGGGCGGTTGCTGCTAGGGATGAAATCACCTTCGTTTACTACTGATGAAGGTATAGATACGTTCGATGAGCGCATTGAAGACGTGACCGATGAGTTAGTGTCTACGGAATTACTCCATGAAGCAGCCATTTTAGCCGGTGATATTTTGCCGGTGACAACGTCAGACAACGAGGTTTAAGCGGTAATCTGCTTTCTTTGCGGCTCCATTCTCCTTTATTTCTCATGCCCAATACATCTCCGGCTCTTCCGTGGGCCGCTCTTTTCGACATGGACGGTGTTTTAGTTGATAATACCGACTTCCACGTTAACGCCTGGTTACAATTCGCGCAGCATCATAATCGCCCTTTGACGAAAGCTCAATATGTCGAAAATATCAACGGGCGCGTTTCAGCCGATGCGATGGCTTATGTATTTCAGCGGCCAATTTCGCCCGGCGAATTGATTGTGCTAACCGAGGAAAAAGAAGCTATTTATCGTGAATTGTATCGCCCGCATCTTCAGCCTGCGCCGGGGTTACTGGATTTTCTGGGTGCGTTAAAAGCGCAGAAGGTTAAGCTGGCGGTGGGTACATCGGCCCCGGAGAGCAATGTTGGGTTTACACTCGACGGGCTTCCTCTAAGACCTTATTTTGATGTCGTGGTAGACTCCAGCATGATTCACCGAGGCAAACCCGACCCCGAAATTTACTTGATGGCCGCCAGCCGAGTGGGTGTAGAACCTAACCGATGCGTAGTGTTCGAAGATGCGTTCGCGGGTATTGAAGCGGGTCTCCGGGCGGGCATGAAAGTCGTTGCACTGGCAACTACACATACACGCGAAGAATTGGCAAATACGGGTGCAGCCCTAATTGTGGACGACTTCACTGGTTTGGTCGTAGACACCATAGCGCAATTGGTAACGAGAACCTAACAAACCAAAGCCGCTTAATTCTGTAACTTTGCAAAAAACGGCATCAGTGCCAACGTCATACGCTTGAATATCACTTCCAAAACTACGCTGATTCCCGCTCGTGAGGGGTTTTTCTTTCCTGCCGAATGGCATCCCCATGTAGCCACCTGGCTCAGTTGGCCGCATACCGAAGCCTCCTGGACCCGCGAGCGACAGGCGCTAATGTTTCCTGCTTACATTGACTTTATCAAGGCCATCGCTGAGAGTGAGCAGGTGTGTATCAACGCCCACAATGACACTGTTATTCAGGAAGCCAAACTACGATTGTTGGCAGCGGGGGCTGATATGAGTCGAATTACCCTCCTGCCCCACCCTACCAACGATTCCTGGTGCCGCGACCACGGACCGGCTTTTCTGATAAATCCTCAGACAAAAGAACGGATGATTGTTAACTGGGGCTATAATGCCTGGGGAGGTAAATACCCCCCCTACGACCGCGATGACTTGATTCCGGTAGAAATAGCCCGTTACCGCAACCTGAATTATGTTACGCCAACAGCTTCCACTGCCGCAGTATCCACTGGGGCAGCCTCCACAGTAGGTATCATTATGGAAGGGGGTTCGGTAGAGTTCAACGGGGCCGGAACGGTATTGACCAGTCGCGCTTGTTTGCTCAATCAGAACCGTAATGCCCACCTGACGCAAGCCCAAATTGAACAATATCTGTGCGACTATTACGGCGTTCAACAAGTGTTGTGGGTGGAAGAGGGCATTGTTGGTGATGACACCGACGGCCATATTGATGATACAGTTCGCTTTGTCAACGAGGATACGGTTATTGCGGCTTATGAATCAAATCCGAACGATGACAACTACCCGTTTTTGCAGGATATCCACCACGAACTTCGGACTATGCGGCTTTTAAATGGAAAGCAACTAACCGTTGTCGAGTTGCCCATGCCCGATCCCGTTGTGAGCGATGGACTGCGTTTACCGGCATCTTACGCCAATTTTCTGATTACGAACGGAGCCGTTATTGTCCCGACGTTTCGCTGTGCCAAAGACCAGCCAGCCTTAGATATCATTGGTTCTTGCTTTCCTAACCGTAAAATTATTGGTATCGACTCGACTGATATCGTGTGGGGCCTGGGCAGTTTCCATTGCCTAAGCCAGCAGGAACCAAGTGTTTAAGAGAAGGTAGTAATAGTGGTATTAGCAGGGTCTTACGAGCGGTTTGAGAACCTAACACCACAACAAACAGTAAAAACTCCTTGCCTGGATTGGCAAAATCATGCGTATTCGTTCACTCGTTTTTCCATTATCAGTTGCGGCACTCTTCACAATAGGCTGTGCCCGTCAACCTATCCTTACGGCTGAGCTGACACCCCGTTCGCTGAAAGCCGTGAATCTGGAAGAAACAATAAGTCAACGAGACGAATTAATGATGGCCTATTCGCTAACCAGCTACGACGCGCAGAATAAAGCCGTAGCCGTTGTTAGTGGGGGCTGGGGTGTCGAAACAGTACAAAAGAATCAACAACTCGACCTGCAAACCATACCACATCAGGCAAAGTCAATCACGTTGGAACTACCGCGAAATGGCCGAATTGTGGCCTCATTGGTTCTAATTGAAATAGACGATTACAACCGGGCGAAGCAGACTCTGACGAAAATTCAGAAGATCCACAATTTAGTTTCTGTTCCGGCGGGACTGTTGCTAACGGCAACGGAAGTATTAACGCCCTTGAAATATGTAGCAGCCGGATTAGTGGCTTCGGGCGTTGGACTACAATTGCTGGATAAACTTGATAACGATGATCTGCTCGGCCAAAGCAGTGTAGAACTGCGCGAAACAGATGTACGACAGAAGAAACAGCGATTTGTTCGAGTACCAGCCGTTTTTACAGGGCAAAACCTAAAGGATTCATTTGACTATCGACTTGAGTATGACATTACCCTTAAGTCGGTGAAAATCCGGCCCGTACGCCAATAAGCTCGCTTCGGTAACGTTGCTTATAAATACCGAATGTTTTTGCCGCCATATCTGTTTTACCAATACTTCCAAAATCACCTCTACAGACGCTATGCGCCATTTCACAGGCGGCTTATTGCTGGCTTTTCTTGTAACAGCCTGTAAAACAGTCGCACCGGTTGTTCAGCAAACACCACCAGAGCCAGTTATTTTAACGCTGGGAACAAAAGGCTTTACGACCGATGATTTTTTTCAGTCGTTTACCAAAAATCAGCTTTCGGCCGATTCAGCCCAACGAACCGACGTAAAAAACTACTTTGATCTATATACGAATCTAAAGTTAAAAGTGTTAGCCGCCGAATCTGAAGGCCGCGATACAACAGAGGCTTTTCGGGAGGAGATGAACACCTACCGCAAACAATTAGCGCAGTCGTATCTGACAGACAAAGTACTGGTGGAGTCATTAGCAGCTGAAGCCTACCAACGCATGCAGGAAGAAGTTAACGCATCGCATATTCTAATCTCCGTTTCTGAATATGCGTTACCTACCGACACCTTGGCGGCTTATCAAACTATACTATCATTACGCAAACAGGCCTTGGATGGGGCAGATTTTGCTACACTGGCGCGGGAGCATTCGCAGGATATAGCCACGAACCAAAACGGCGGCAATTTAGGTTATGTAAACGCCTTTGGAGTGTTTTATCCGCTAGAAACGGCCATTTACACAACGCCAACAGGAGGCATTTCGCAACCCGTCCGAACACGTTTTGGGTATCACCTTATCAAAGTCAATAATCGCCGGCCAGGCCGGGGTCGGGTGCGGGTGGCCCATATTCTGGTACGATTAAGTCCCACTGCCGATGAAGCGGGTCAGAAAGTGGCGCAGGAACGAATTGATGGGGCTTATGCCAGGCTGCAAAAAGGAGAACCGTTTGAACAGGTTTGCCGACTGGTGTCCGACGATGCTACCTCCAAAATAAACGGGGGAGTGCTACCCATATTTGAACCCGGACGGTGGGTGCCTGCTTTTGAAGATGCCGCCTTTGCGCTGACCAAACCCGGCGATTATTCAAAACCCGTTCGCACTAATTACGGCTGGCACATTATCAGGCTTGTTGACCGAAAAGGACTGGACTCTTACACCACGCTGGGACCTTCGCTACGGCAGCGCGTTACGACTGACAGCCGTGCAGATATTTTACGGCAGTTCACAGTGGAGCGCTTACGAAAAGAGTATGCAGTTCGAGAGGATAAAGTGCTTTTGGAGAGTGTTTTCGCTAAGGCCGACAGCAATTTATTGCACGGTCTATGGCGCTATACCGAACCGCTCGATCCGGCTCTGCAAAACAAGCCTCTTGTAACGGTTGGCAATCAGCCCTACACGGTTGACCAGTTTTTCACGTATGTTCGGCAGCGGCAACAGCCTCAGCGCAATCCGGCATTGGCCGCCATTCCCGGAAATAAACAGGCAGACCAAGTCGTTGGTGGCTCGCCAACAGTTGCCATGCGTCAACTGTTTGATCGGTTTGTGGGCGACCAGTTGATAGCCATAGAAGAGACTAACCTTGACAAAAAATCACCCGAATTCCGAGCGTTGCTAAACGAAATTCGGGATGGCGTTCTTCTTTCGCAGGTGATGGAGCAGAACGTCTGGGAACGCTCGATGGCCGATTCGACTGGCCAACGAGCGTATTTTGAGCAACATCAGGACACATACCGCTTACCCGAACGAGCAATGGCTACTATAGTTGTTGCGCAGAACGATAGTTTACTGAAACAGGCGACCAGTATGCTTAGTGGTCGCCCACCGTATCAGCTTCGACGCTCGGCGGCTCCCCTAACATTTGAGAAAAACAAAACAACGATGACAACCAGCCTTCGCGAAACCCTGTTCGATGTACTAGTTGTTATGAGTACAAATCCCGACTATGTGGTTGAAGTAAGCGGTTCGCACGACCCCACCGAACGCGATTCGGTATCGGCTGGGCGGATTCGGACGGTGGTCAGTTATTTGCAGAAAAATGGCGTCTCGCTAAATCGCATTATGGAAAAAGATTTTCAGGGTGCACGACCAGGAGCAATAAAAGACGCCCAGCGAAATATATCTTTCCAGTATTTTAGCAACGCCAAAGACGACATCGCGAAAGTAATAAATGGCAAATATTCACTGCTAGCAGGTTCTCTCCGGTCGGAAAGTTCTGGTGGAACACCGCGTACTGCCGACGTTTCGGCTGTGACAATTATGACAGGTTTATTTGCCCAGGGTGACAGTCCATACCTGGATGGCATCAAACAATGGCAAGTTGGTAGCACTATTATGCATCGGGATAAAAAGGCCATTTCTGTCCAGATTGACCGTATTGAACCGGCTCGCGCCAAAACATTTGCCGAAGCCCGAGGAACCGTAATCAATGAATATCAGACAACACTTGAAAAAAAGTGGCTGGCTCAACTCCGACAAACGTACCCGGTGAAAGTCAATAATGACGAGATTCGGAAGTTAGTAAAGTAGTGTGCCGTTATACTTCGGATCCGGTAACCCGGCTTCGATAATATGACAGACTAGTTTTTCACTCTTAAAAATGCTTAAAACACAGAGCAACAACCATTCTGTGCTTATCTTTAAAACATGAAAAAAGTAATCAGCAGTGCGCTCATTGTTTTTGTTAGCTGGTGCCTGACTGCGCCTACCTTCGGACAAGGCCAAGGCATTAGCCTGAACAAAATCATCGGCAAAGTCGATAACTATTATGTGCTCCGGTCCGATTTGGAAGAATCTTCCCAATCGTACGTTGGGCAGAACCAGACGCCCCCGGCAAAGTGCCAGTTGCTTGAGAGCCTTATCATCAACAAAATGATGCTGGCCAAAGCTGAAATTGACTCTGTGGTCGTAGAAGAAAAAATTGTGGACAGCGAACTCGATTCGCGGATGCAATACATGGTTCAGCAATTTGGCTCCGATAAAAACATTGTGGAAGCCTACGGGAAAAGTCTGGAAATGCTGAAAAGTGAGCTACGGACACAGGTTAAAGACCAGAAGATTGTCCAGAAAATGCAGCAGAAAATTACGACCGATGTGAAGGTAACTCCCCGCGACGTTCGTAAATTTTATGATGGCATCCCGAAAGATAGTTTGCCGTATATACCCGCCGAAGTAGAAGTGGGCCAGATTGTGCGCTTTGCAAAACCAACCAAAGAGCAAAAAGAAGTGCTGCGTGAAAAACTGCTTGATATCAAAAAACGCGTCGAAAACGGTGAAGACTTTGCCAAACTAGCGAAAGAAAACTCCGAAGATGTCGGTTCAGCCGAGAAAGGTGGCGACTTGGGCTTTGCCAAGCGCGGCATGATGGTAGCCCCCTTTGAAGGAGCTGCTTTACGATTGAAACCCAACCAGATATCAGACGTAGTTGAATCGGATTTTGGTCTGCACTTAATTCAATTGCTCGAAATACGCGGGGCCGAATATCATGCCCGACACGTCCTGCTTCGGCCAGACTATAATCGTCTGGACTTGACAGCGCCAACACGTTATTTAGATAGCCTACGAAACCTAATTCAGATTGACTCACTAAAATTCGATAAGGCGGCTCACGACTACTCGGAAGACAAAAATACGGCTGATGCGGGTGGATTGCTCCGCGATGCGCAATCGGGTAGCAGTCGGATGGCAATGGACGGCTCAATGGAATATGCTATGTTCCAGATGCTCGACACCATGAAAGTTGGCAGCATTTCAGCTCCCTTACCGTACCGTACCGAAGATGGTAAAAGCTCGGTACGATTATTGTATTTCAAGAGCAAAGTTGCCCCTCACGCAGCTGATTTCACGAAAGATTTCGAGAAGTTGCAGACGATTGTGCTACAAAACAAAAAGAACCGTGCTATTGACGACTGGTTCAAGAAATCAATCGCTGATGTGTACATTACCGTTGATCCCGAATTCCATAGCTGTCGCATATTTGGCACAACCCAGGGCAGTGCAGCAAGTCTTAGCGGAGGCAGTAATTAAAATTAATGATGAGTTATAAATGAATAATGCTTACACTCGTTAATCATTTATAATTCATCCTTATAAACGCTTCGGCGACCCGGTTATAATTATATCATTTATCATTTCTAATTAAGATCCTGTGCCTTACTCATCGGATGTTGCGGCTGCCGAAGCCCTTACTACCTCTTACCAGAAATTAAAAACCGAAATCTCGAAAGTCGTTATTGGTCAGGACGAAACGGTGCGATTGTTGTTGACTGCAATTTTCTGTCAGGGCCACTGTTTGTTGGTAGGCGTACCGGGATTAGCGAAAACACTGTTGATTCAGACTATTGCGGGTGCCCTGGACCTCGATTTCAATCGAATTCAGTTCACGCCCGACTTGATGCCTTCGGACATTCTGGGGTCCGAAACACTCGATCAGGAACGTAATTTCAAATTCATTAAAGGCCCTATTTTCGCCAATATTATTCTGGCTGATGAAATTAACCGGACTCCTCCTAAAACGCAGGCGGCTCTACTGGAAGCCATGCAGGAATATTCGGTTACTATTGCGGGTCAGAAATACAATTTAGGACGGCCATTTTTTGTACTGGCAACGCAGAACCCAATTGAGCAGGAAGGTACGTATCCCCTACCCGAAGCCCAATTGGACCGATTCATGTTTAATATTTACTTGGATTACCCGTCTTACCAGTCAGAAATCGACATCGTAAAAAGTACAACATCCGACCATCGATACGATGTGCAACGGGTCATTACAGGTGAAGAAATCCGGGAATTTCAGCATTTAGTTCGTCGGGTGCCAGTTGTGGATAACGTTGTTGAGTACGCCGTTTCACTCGTTCACAAAACCCGGCCTAATACCGAAAGGGCCGCGTCGGATGCGAACCAATATCTAGAATGGGGAGCCGGGCCTCGGGCCTCACAGGCGTTGATTCTGGCGGCAAAATGCAATGCGTTGTTAACCGGCAAATACTCGCCCGACATTGAAGACGTCCGGGCCGTAGCTATGCCTATTCTTCGCCATCGCGTTGTGCGTAACTTCAAAGCCGAAGCCGAAGGCATTTCGGTAGAGCAGTTAATTAAACGGATGCTTTGAGTCGAAAGACAACTAATCAATAACTCAGAAGGCCCATCTTTCATGTAAAGATGGGCCTTCTGAGTTATTGATGGACAGTACAACTGATCGACAGTGTCAGTCCTCGTCCTTCTCGCCTTTACGATTTGTTTTGCCCAGATAATCGTCGTCACCCATGCCCGTCGAGGTATCATCTACGCCCGAAGCATCTACGTTTTCAGTTTCCTCACTAATTAGAAAATCGCCTGTCCCGTTTGGCTCATCTATACCGGGGTCCTGCTGTTTTTTGCTGGTTTCCATCCTTTATAATTGCTTTGTTTCTGAACAAACCGGCCCCATTCCGAATAGTTACAGAAAATTATCCGTTCAGTCGCCAAACCGACTCACTGGCAACGCGAACGCCCACTGACTGACCCACTCGCAGATCGGTACGTGTAGTCAGTAAATTCAAGCACACATAGCGCGACATTTCGATTTCCAACTCGTAGTGACTACCCTTGAATAATACGGCCCGGATGGTGCCCTTTACCCCACTATCATCCAAATGAATCTGTTCTGGTCTCAAACACATAAACTCATTTGGATTAGCTACTTCGGGCAAGTTAAGCGTAGCGAGATGTTTTGCTTTAAAGATATTTACGATACCCGTCATACGAGCGGCATAGGCCGTTGCAGGCTTACGATACACATCAACCGGCGACCCAAATTGTATCAATTTCCCATCTCGTATAATGCCTAGCGAATCGGCAAGAGATAGTGCATCAGTAGCATCATGTGTGACAAATAAACAGGACGTATCGTCTTGACGAACCATGTCGAACAGCAAATCGCGTACAATAAGTCGATTGGGAAGGTCAAGATGGCTAAATGGCTCGTCTAACAATAATACAGTGGGTTTGTCGGCGATGGCGCGGGCAATAGCTGTACGCTGCTTTTCACCCCCCGATACCTGACGAGGTATCCGGTCCTGCACATCCGTCAGGCGACAGAGTTTTAACAATTCATTCACCCGAAACTCACGGTAGCTTTTCTCATAAAAGCGAAGTGCATAGGTAATATTCTCACGCACCGATACATTTGGCATAAGTTGATATTCCTGATGCACCAGCCGAATGTTAGTATGGCCCGCCACCAGCACCTCCGAGGGCCCCATCACGCGCTCGTCATTCAGCCGAACCTCGCCCGAATCGGCATCGGCCAATCCCGCTAACAGGTTTAGTAAGGTACTTTTACCCGAACCACTGGCTCCAACCAGTGCCATAATTTGGCCCGGTTCGAGCGTGAGCGAAACGTTGCGAACGGCGGGAACAGCGTTATATACTTTAGAAAGCTTAGTGGCAGTGAGCATGAAGTAGAGCCGTCCGTCCCGATCGGCTATGTATTAAGCTAGAAAACTAAGTATGTAAGCAGAAAGCTTACACGCCAACCGGGACGGGCGGCTTTACATCAAAAAATAAAATTCGTACTTAGAAATTCTGATTTGTGGTGTTCCACAATATCATTCAGAATCGCTTTGTTAGCCGCCGTATCTTTCGTAGCCACTGCCGACCGAATTGAGAACGACCGAAGGGCATCCTCGACCGACAGCGTACCTTCAGCGGAATCTTTACGACCCGTAAAGGGAAACGTATCGGGTCCACGCTGGCATTGAGCGTTGATGTTTACACGGCTAACCAAGTTCACTAATGGATCGATCAGGCGGGCGATTTCGGCAGTGTCCTTGCCAAAAATACTGGCCTGCATCCCGTGGTCGTCAGTGATAAGGTACTCAATAAATTCCTCTACATCATCGTATACGACTACCGGAATAATGGGGCCGAATTGCTCCTCCCGGTACAGTTTCATGCCTTCTTTGACCGGATAGACTACTGCCGGTTTGAACAGCGACGCAGATACATCACCCCCACCGGCGTTCATAATCGATGCCCCGCCAGCTTCTGCATCACGAATACAGTCTGCCAAGTAATCGGGTTTACTGGGTTCGGGCAGAGGTGTAATTTGCACCCCTGCATCCCAGGGCATTCCAGGTTTGAGTTTGCTAACTTCCGAGCCAAATTGCGCCAGAAACTTGTCGGCAATGGAACGGTGTGCCCAAATAATTTTAATGGCTGTACAGCGCTGACCGTTGAAAGACAGTGTACCAAGCAGACATTCACTTACGGCTACATTAAGGTCAGCATCGGGCAGAATGATAGCCGCATTTTTAGCATCAAGGCTCATTATGGATCGTAACCGATTCAGTTTTGGATGCTGGCGTTGCAATTGATCAGCCACGCGGCTGGAACCAATCAACGTGAGTACGTTCACTTTACCCGATTGCATAACGGGAGGAATAACATCGGCCCCGCGCCCATATAACGAATTGACAACGCCTTTTGGAAAACTGGTTCGGAAAGCTTCAAGTAACGGATAATGCAAAAGAGAACCATGTTTAGGCGTCTTGAACAAAATAGTGTTACCCATCAGAATAGCCGGAATGAGCGTCGTATATGTCTCGTTGAGCGGGTAGTTAAACGGGCCCATTGCCAGCACTACACCCAACGGCGACCGTCTGATTTGACCAATAATCCCTTCTTCAATCCGAAACCGGGATGAATTTCGGTCCATTGTTTTAAGGGTATCAATGGTATCATAAATATAGCTCACCGTACGGTCGAACTCCTTGGTAGCATCGGCGAGGTTTTTACCGATCTCCCACATAATCAGGTTCACGACCAGTTTCTTCTGTTCAAGCATTTTCCCCACAAAGGTGTCCATGCAGCCTATGCGGGCCGCAACTGACATTTGGGGCCACTCGCCACGACCATTATTATAGGCGCCCACGGCTGCGTCAAGTGCTTCGACAGCCTCCGTTGGCCCTGTGACCGGAAAGCTACCCACAAGTTTTCGTTGCAAGGTACCATCGGGCGATGGGATACAAACTGGCGAATAAACGTCGGAGACGGCTCCGTGCCACTGACGCATTTCGCCATTTAACAGGTATTCGCGCTGGTGTATGGGCTCGATACGATAATCGACTGGAATTTGATCTTCGGTCGGAAATAGACTGGTAAGTTGCTGGCTGTTCATATCTGGAAACAGGTTGTCAGAGAAACAGTGGCAAACGTCGCCATTCGTCCGGCGAATTCCAACCCGGCTGAAAACAAAATTGGCCACCCCTCAGAGAGAATCAGCCAACTTAGCGTATATTCCTATCTATATTATGCCCCGCTCGTCGGACTCTCCTGTCACCTTTCTTCTTCGTGATCCAAACGCTAAGAAGCCTACTCCTATAAATTGTGTCATCCGCTTTTCAAATGAGCGCATCAATGTTGGCACTGGATTTAAGATGCTACCAGCACATTGGAATGTGGTCAAGCAACGAGTTAAAAATGTGGTTGACGCATTTGACAAAGACCATATTAATAATTTTCTTGATCATCTTGAAACTTCTCGAAGAACAACGTTGGTAAGTATATTCAGATGCTAAAAACTTTTCTTAACGAAGCTTCAGCAAAAGGGATTAATGTAAAACAGGATTACAGAAGTCGATCATTTGAAGTTGTCAATGAAGTTGCTGATGCGGTCTATTTAAGTGAAAGAGCGATATAACAATTACAAGCTTTTGTTCTAAGCCGCCAAGAGCGATTATAACGCGTTAGAGACTTTTTTTAGCAGGATGCTATACTGGGCTGCGTTTCTCTGATTCGACAAATCTCCGACCAGAATACATTAAAGACGGGCTTATTCGTGTCGAGCAACAGAAAACGGCGAATAAAGTAGTTATTCCCTTCCATGTAATTGTAGTAGCAATGCTCGATAAATATAAAGGCACACTACCTCGTAGCATCTCAAATCAAAAGATGAACGATTACCTAAAAGAAGCTTTTCAGTTAGCAGGGTTGACTAGTATATAAAGTAAGGCGCAGACAAAGTGGAGTAAACGAGTAACTGTATCAGTCGAAAAGTGGCAACTTGTCAGCAATCATATCATACAGCCAAGAGGTCATTTGCTACCAATATGTACCTGTTAGCCATGACTATTATGCAGATCACTGGCCACCGCATCCACGATGACATCAATACCGAGCAGCACCAAAAACGTAATCGGAATTGAAGCTGTTGGCTGGCTTTGGGCGGGTTGGTGGGTATTTTCCGTTACCTGGCGTATTAGCAGCATCAGCCCAATAGCGCTACCAAACCCCAACGTGGTCAGCAACCAATCATGATACTCAACGACTTGCGGCAATATCTCAACGGCGATGACCGAAAAGATAACCCCGGCGGAAAAGTGTAGAATGGCGCTTTTGGTTTTCCGGCTCAATGGATAATAGGAGGCCCATACGCTACTCAGCGTGAGGGCCAGCGCGGGCAAAAGAGCGTAACTGGCAATGGATAAAAAGGGAGTCATCACAAAAAAAGAGAAATGATAAACGGGAAATAAACCTAACTGGTACAGATTGTGTAAAGAAAACCGGACTTGTTTTTGACTACCTGTTGCACAAAGCTTTGCCGTACCTTTGTTGTCGTGAAATGGTTAACGACGATATTGTCTCTCTATCTGCTGGGCCTGTCTGTATGGCCTTGTGCGGATGAGCTACAGTCTGTTCTTAAACAGGACCATACGGTCATGCTGACAAAAGCCGATGGATCTTGTCCCGGTTCGTCACATGAACATCACGATCAATGCACCCCTTTTTGTAGCTGTGCATGTTGTGTCACTATCGTTACGATCCAGCCACAATACAGCTATACGCTGATTGGCTCTGTGGCGACAGTAGCTGTAAGGGCAACCAACTTCCGCTACACCACTCCTCATTGGGCTGATACGCTCTCCGCGATCTGGCAGCCTCCCCAACTCTAAGTCTGAACACGCGTTGCGTTTATGACTACTTGTGTATGCAATGGCGTATGCAGATAGCTCGTGAACGACATCTTCTTGTTACTCACTTGTTCAGATTCAAGTATGCTGGATCATATCATCCGCTTCTCTATTCAGAATAAGCTCATTATTGGGCTCTTTACCGTGGTTTTAGTGGTTTGGGGTGGCTATTCCCTGACACGATTGCCGATTGATGCCTTACCGGACATCACCAATAATCAGGTTCAGGTCATCACACAAAGCCCGGCTCTTTCGGCCTTGGATGTCGAACGCCTGATTAGTTTCCCCATTGAACAAACAATGGCGACACTCCCTAATCTAGTCGAAGTTCGTTCGATTTCACGCTTCGGTCTCTCCGTCGTCACGATTGTATTTACGGATGAAGTGGACGTCTATCTGGCCCGCCAACAAGTCTTTGAGCGGCTACAATCCGCTCGATCTCAAATTCCCGCCGAAGCGGGAAACCCTGAATTGTCCCCGACAACAACAGGTCTGGGTGAAATTTATCAGTACGTATTACGGGCTAAGCCCGGCTTCGAAAACCGCTATCCAACGATGGAACTACGTTCCATTCAGGACTGGATTGTTCGGCGGCAATTGCTTGGTACTAAAGGGGTTGCTGACGTCAGTAGTTTTGGCGGCTTTCTCAAACAATATGAAGTTGCCGTTGATCCTCAACGTCTGCGGGGCGCTGGTGTTACGATGGATGAGCTGTTTACGGCCTTAGAGCGCAACAACCAGAATGCGGGTGGCGCGTATATTGACCGTAGACCGAATGCGTATTTTATCCGTTCGGAGGGGCTCATTGGCACCCTGGCGGATATTGGAAAAATCCAGGTGCACCGCACGCCATCAGGTATTCCCATTCTGGTGCGCGATGTAGCCCAGGTTCAATTTGGCCATGCTGTACGGTACGGGACTATGACGCGGAACGGCGAAGGCGAAGTCGTCGGGGCTATTGTCATGATGCTTAAAGGAGCGAATTCCTCCGAGGTAATCGGCAACGTCAAGCAACGCATTGAGCAGATCAAAAAATCATTGCCCGAAGGCGTTGAAATTCACGCCTTTTTAGATCGAACTAAACTTGTTAACCGGGCTATTGGCACCGTTGAACGCAATCTGATTGAAGGAGCGCTCATCGTAGTTTTCGTCCTGGTTCTGTTACTGGGCAACTGGCGGGCCGGATTAGTCGTCGCTTCCGTAATACCACTGGCCATGTTGTTTGCGGTTTCGCTGATGAACATCTTCGGCGTTTCCGGCAATCTGATGAGCCTGGGGGCTATCGATTTTGGCTTGATCGTCGATGGGGCGGTTATTATTGTGGAAGCCACCCTGCATCATATTGCTCAGAAAAAATATTCTCACCACCTCTCGCAAGCTGAGATGGATGAGGAGGTGTTTGAATCAGCCAGTCGTATCCGTTCATCAGCCGCCTTTGGCGAAATCATTATTCTGATCGTTTACTTACCCATCTTAGCCCTAGTGGGGATTGAAGGAAAAATGTTTCGTCCGATGGCACAGACCGTAGTATTTGCCATTGCTGGTGCCTTCATCCTTTCGTTAACCTATGTGCCGATGATTTCGGCCTTACTCTTAAGTAAGAAACCCATACGCGAAGGCTCCCGTACCATTTCGGATCGCATCATGGTTTCCTTTCATAATGCCTATGATCCCGCCATTCGGTGGGCACTTCATCACAAAGGGCTTGTTGTCGGGTTATCTGTTGTCCTATTCGCCATCGCCGGTTTTATTTTCAGTCACTTAGGGGGCGAATTTATCCCACAACTGGATGAAGGTGATTTCGCGGTCGAGACGCGGGTAATGACCGGCTCGTCACTCTCTCAATCGTCCGATGCTTCTCTTCAGGCTGGACGTATCCTGAAAAAAAATTTCCCTGAAGTCATCGAGACTATTGGGAAGACCGGAACGGGTGAAATTCCAACCGATCCTATGCCCATTGAAGCGACGGACTTGATGGTGATCCTGAAAGATCGTTCGGAATGGACATCCGCCACAAGCCGGGAGGAGTTAGCCGACAAGATGCAGGACAAACTCAATCAGATCCCTGGTGTAAGCTTCGGCTTTCTGCAACCCATTCAAATGCGCTTTAGCGAGCTTATTTCAGGGGTAAAACAGGATGTTGCGGTAAAGCTCTACGGAGAAGATCTCACCGTGCTGGCTGATTATGCCGCTCGTATTGGGCGGGTGGCTGCCACGGTTTCGGGGGCAAAGGATCTATACGTCGAGCAGGTATCGGGCCTGCCTCAAATTGTGGTTAAGTTCGACCGCGATGCCTTATCTCGTTTTGGCCTGTCGGTTGAGGAAGCCAATCGGTATTTGCAAGCCGCTTTTGCCGGAGCGTCGGCTGGGGTCGTGTATGAAGGCGAACGCCGATACGATCTGACCATTCGCCTGGAACAACAAAGCCGTCAACGGCTTGAAGATGTACAAAATCTACTGGTGACGTCGGTGGATGGTCAGGCGATTCCGTTGAGCCAAATCGCGGATGTCTCTTTTCAAAATAGTGTAAATCAGATTCAACGCGAAAACGCGCAACGGCGGATTACGGTCGCCTTCAATGTACGGGAACGCGATGTAGAGAGTGTCGTGCGGGAGTTGCAACAAAAGCTAAATCAGCAGATAAAGTTTCCCCCAGGCTATTATCTAACTTACGGTGGGCAGTTTCAAAACTTAGAAGAAGCCAAAGACCGGTTGAGTGTCGCCGTTCCGGTTGCGTTGGGACTCATCTTCATGTTGCTCTTTTTTACGTTTGGATCGATCCGGCAGAGCTTATTGATTTTTTCCGCGATACCCTTTTCGGCCATTGGTGGGGTTATAGCCCTTTGGCTTCGGGACATGCCCTTCAGCATTTCAGCGGGTGTTGGTTTTATTGCGCTCTTTGGGGTGGCGGTTTTGAACGGAATTGTGCTCATCGGTGAATTCAATCATCTCAAGGCAGAAACGAATTTACCCTTACAAGAGCGTATCCTACGAGGTACGGCTACCCGCTTGCGACCGGTCATGATGACAGCGTTGGTAGCATCACTGGGATTCTTACCAATGGCATTAGCAACCACAGCCGGAGCGGAGGTTCAACGTCCGCTGGCAACCGTTGTAATCGGTGGATTGGTGTCGGCAACCTTGCTGACGTTGCTGGTATTGCCCTGTTTATATTGGTGGGAGCAAACCGCCGGGGGGACGGGGCCCTTTATAACTAAAAAAAGGATCAATGCACCAGATACCATTGGTAAACTGGCGTTGTTTCTATTGGTGACGAGCATTCTTACGGTTTTTGGATTACCGGCCCAGGCCCAGGTGCCCCGATTGAGTATGCAATCCCTTTCGCTTGAAACAGCTTTACAACAGGCAACCACGGCCAACGGGACCGCGCGGATCAGCGCCCTAACAACGGCTATCCAGCAAACTGGTCGCCGGGCGGCTCGGGAGATTGGTGCGACTAACCTGTCCTGGATGGGCGGACAGTATAATGGTATCAACTTCGACAATAACTTTACGCTGTCGCAGAGTTTGCCCAACCCCAAGCTTATCAGGCAGTTAGGTCGTCTTGCCGATGCCAGTGTGCGCAGTAGTGAAGTGCAGGCAAGGCTAGCCCAGAATGGCTTACGAGCCCAGGTGAAAGCTGCGTATTATGAGTTGATGTATTTGGCCGAACGAAGCAACTTATTACGGTCGCAGGATAGTCTGCTAATTGCGTTTCAATCGGCTACTGAACTAAGGTTAAAAACGGGAGAAGGGACAACGGTTGAGGTGGCAACCGCCCGCAACCAACTTGGCGAATTGCGCAATGTGCTGGCTCAAACGTACGCGGATCGGGAGATTACCCAAAGCCGCCTGCAAACCTTGCTCAATACCAATCAGCCGCTTCAACTAACGGATAGTACGCTGACACGTCGGGTTTTACCAATGGTAAGCGATTCGGCAACACTGGCTCAAACCCCAGAACTGGCTTTGCTGCGGGAGCAAACCGAAGTCGCCGTTCGACAGACCTATGTAGAGCGGGCCAAGTTACTACCTTCTTTTTCGTTAGGGTATTTCAATCAATCGCTTATCGGAACCTACACGGTCGATAATCAGGAGGTGACCTATCGAGGAGGGAAACGGTTTCAGGGAGTCACGGCGGGTATTGCCATACCGTTATTCACCGGCCCTCAACGCGCCCGGATTGAAGCCGCCCAATTGGGACAGCAACTTAGTGACGCGAATTTGATGCTGGCTCAACGCAATTTACAAGGTGAACTGCGTGGGCTGATTCAAGACATTCGCAAACAGCAAAGCAGCTTGACGTATTACGAACAAACGGGCTTGCCTACGGCCCGGCTGCTGGCGGATCAAGCCAATCGTGCGTTTCGCGCCGGGGAAATCGCGTAT
Organism: Spirosoma flavum; assembly: GCF_042686045.1. NCBI lineage: Bacteria > Pseudomonadati > Bacteroidota > Cytophagia > Cytophagales > Cytophagaceae > Spirosoma > Spirosoma flavum. The sequence goes on along the minus strand of NZ_JBHUOM010000002.1, from coordinate 493,917 downwards.
CTGCAACTCTCGCAGGCGCTCACGCAGGCCTACCAGACCCGTACTGGTTACGTGGATACGATCAATCAATATAATCAGGCCGTCATTGCGCTGGAACAACTTCTCGGTCTGCCTTAATCCCACAACTGATGCTATTCAATAAACGAAATAAAAATAAGGTAGCCCTGTTGCTAATTGCTGGTACGTTAACCGCCTGCAACCCGCAAAAGACAAGTTCAGATGGGGAGAGTTCTGAATCTCCGAGTGACACGGTAACCCAGGCTCATCACGACGAAGGGCCAACCGCTTCGGCGGACCGATCCGTTGCGGCACCCGATGTTATTGAATTGACCAGCGATCAGCTTCGTATTGGAGCCGTTAGCCTGGGCAAAATTGACTACCGAAATTTGGGTCAGCGCTTACTGGTCAATGGCCGGTTAGCCGTACCGGCACAAAGTCAGATTACTATATCGGCTTTATTGGGTGGCTTTATTCGATCCATTCCATTGCTACCTGGCCAACGGGTACTAAAAGGACAGGTGTTAGCCCGCATTGAATATCCTGAACTTATTCAACTCCAACAGGACTATGCGGAAAATCACAGCCGGTTGACGTATCTCGAAGCGGAATTTGCCCGGCAGAAAGAACTCAGTGAACAAAATGTCAGTGCCTTGAAAGTGTTTCAACAAACCAAATCGGATTTAGGGGCTACTCAAGCACGGCTGAGGGGTCTCGCACAACGGATACGGCTGGTGGGCTTATCACCCCAGGCGGCATTAGACGGTAAGTTTAGCGCACTCTACGCGGTTGTAGCGCCAGTGACCGGGGTCATAACCCGTATCATGGCGACAGCAGGCCAATTTGTACAACCCAGTTATATTATTGCCGGGCTAACCAGCAGTCAGGGCTTATACGCGGAACTAACCGTGTTTGAAAAAGATCTGCCTCAACTTCGGGAGGGTCAGCGGGTAACAATCCGGTTGACAAATGAGAACGGGCGGGAACGAGCCGGGCATATTAAGCTTATCAATCGATCTATTGAAGCAGATCGCTCTGTGCGGGTTGTAGCTCAACTTGATCAAGCCGATGCACGCCTAGCTCCCAATACCTTTCTCAAAGCAACGCTTGATTTAGGGAGTAGCCGGGTCACCGCTTTACCAGAAGGAGCTATCGTCTCGGCTGAAGGGAAAGACTATATTTTTATCCAAACCGATGAGAAGGCACTCGGAAAACATGAACCGGGACGCCGGACCAATCCAGAAGAAGAAGCTGAACACGCAAAACAGGAAGAACAGGATCATCATCCGGGTGAGACCGAGCCGCCTGGTCGAGCCGGTCCGACGGTGCAGTTCAAACAAATTCCCGTTCGCCGGGGCGTAACCGAGGACGGTTATTCCCAGGTAATTCTTCCGGCCAATCTCGATTTAACCAAGACCCAGGTAGTGATAAAAGGTGCCTACGCTATTCTGTCTCAGCTTCAGGCCGCCAGTGGTGAAGAAGAACACGCTCACTAATACCTATTGACATGGAATCTATCTTATTGACCCACGAAAATAATCGGATTGCCTTTCATGCCCGGGAGGGTATTCAAGCGGTACGATTCGACCGACTGGTAGCTGAAGACAATCAGTCATTACCGGCTGATTTAGTCCTGACGGTTACGGATGAAAATAATCTGGTCTTGTGGAGTCATTCACTAAATGACTCAGCAGGAACCGGAAAGTCAATTAACTATACGGTTGCCGTTTGGGAGCGACTGGAGATTAGTCTGCTGCGTTCGGGCAGCTTTACCGAACCTGATCAGGACGTGGCTATTCGGCTGTTTTACACGCTTAACCCGACCGCCCAAGCAACCTAAACCTGGCTATGATGACACCTCTTTTTCAACAGATTATCACCTATGGGCTATTGCCGACAGTAGCCCTAACCAGCGGTGGACTACTGGCTTTATCTATTCGTCTGGGTACCCAGGCTCGCTCGGCTATTCTGCACTTCGCGGCTGGGGTGGTCTTTTCGGTCGTTGCCGTGGAGATTCTGCCTGATATCGTTCGGCTGCATGACCCCTGGCTGACGGTGGTGGGCTTTGGCTTAGGTATCGGACTGATGTTACTCATTCGTCACCTAACGGAGTCATCGGCTGAAACGCCGGATTCGACATCTACTAAAGGATCAACACCGGGATCCTTTCCAATCGCTTTTCTACTGGCTATTGGTGTGGATCTATTCATTGACGGATTACTACTCGGCATTGGCTTCGCAGCAGGGGCCAAAGAAGGCATTTTACTGGCATTCGCCCTAGGCGTCGAAGTATTCTCACTTGGTTTAGCAACCGTTACATCCTTAAGAGAGGATGGGATAAGCCGTTCCCGAGTCATTCGATTGTTACTGAGTTTATCGGGTACATTCTTTGTCAGTACGCTCATTGGAGCAACCCTGCTGCATAATTTACCTGAACAGGGCCTGGATATTGTTTTATCGTTTGGCTTAGCGGCACTTCTGTTCTTAGTCACGGAGGAACTCCTGGTCGAAGCGCACGAAAGTAAAGAGAAACCCTGGCTAACGGCTATGTTTTTTGGTGGCTTTCTGTTGTTTCTGATCATTGGCATGATTGCTTAAATTTTTACCCGCCTGTTCAGATCCATCAAACTACTTAATCATTGTAGAAGCCATCAGAAATATAAAAAATGCCTTTGGATTAATTATCGCCCTTGTTATGCTGGGCTGATGCGTGTGGTAATTTTATTATCTGTCCAACTCAATCAGTACCATATACACTTCATTTTTTACTTGGTTAGCGTGTTTTTGACCAAGCAGACACAGTCGTTAGAGTCTTACAATCTCTACTCGGGTATTGGTCAGTCTTCCTTTTTCTGTATCGTTCGTACCCAGGGGTTTTGTATCACCTACCCCTTTTGCCTCGACCGATGTAGCTTTTACACCCAAGCCAACTAACTCCTCTTTAAGAGCCACCGCTCTTTTTTCCGTCAACGATAAATTGTACTCTGGCTTACCTACTGACGCCGTGTTCACCTCGATTCGCAGTCTCCACTCAGGATGCGCTTGAAAGATACCTACGATATGTAACAGTTCATCTTTTGATTGCGTGAGTAGCCCGGCGCTGTCGAGTTCAAAGTCTAGATGGCTTATCGCTTTCCCATTCTTTTCCAGCTCTTTTAGAATGGCATTTTCCTTGTTCGTATTGAGGCCGATTAATTGACTCTGCTTTTCAACAATCAAAAGCGAAATAAATTTAGAGCCAATTGAGGATGGCACCAGTTGAACCCAGACTTCCTTAGTGGCTGTTTTGATAACGTATTCGACGACCCCATAATACGCCGAGGATGCCACCTGATGTTTTGATCCTAGCTCAACCAGATCGTATGCCGCAATTTTCTTTAACGGTTCTTCAGGCAGCTTACCCGCGTATATTTTTTTTCCCCCTAACGTGGTAACTACTTTATCAAACTCCTGAATAATCTGAAATTCAGACGGGATTTTTTTCTTATCATCTTTCACACTAAGTATTTGGGAAGACACCTGCCCATCAACGGCAAGGTAATTTTTTCCATCAAAAAAATACGTCCGGTTTTCGTCAATGGTTAGTGAATCACTTTGATTAATTGGAGTAAAATTAGGTAGGGTTTTAAAATAGGGAAAAGTCCCCAAATCAGCCTTCGAAATAGGGATGATATTCGTTGTTGCGGGTGGGGTTGTAGCGGCTGTTTTCTGCTGAGCACTTACTATGCTCGCTGTTGCCAGGAACAGCCCAATCGCTAACCGTATGTTGGACATGAAAAAGATGATTTTAGTACTTATAGGTGTTGTCATGAATGAACGCTAACTCAGGGATTGAAACAGATTTTTAGATTCAAAAATCTGTCAATTAGTTTAAGGGGTTCGTCATCAAGGCAAAACTCAATAAAAAACCCTCTAGACTGACCTTCATAAAGGTAGACGACGTAACGGATGATTCAGGCAATCTAGAAGAAATTTTAACATTCGTATGATTGGATGGCACAAACGGTCAGTCCTAGGTCACCGCACCGGGTGCCGCCCCCTTACGCCGAAGCGAATGTGCTCTAAAGCTTACCCAGATATACCAGTTTGCCGGTCGATTGATTGTAGAAAAGCGAATACGTAGGGCGGATAATCAGTAAGCCTAGGACTGGACTCCGACACCTTGGCTATGTCAGGGTTGTCCATCGCCATGTTATCATCGCGGGTGTGAGATAGTGGTAAGAATCCCTGTGACTGCTTGCATTCGTAAAGTGAAAAGACTAGCAGGAAGCCATTATTATAGCCAGACAAGCCTTATTGGAAACTGACGAGTAAACTTGATTTCATTTGCTTTGGGAATTATTCCGTATATAGCACGAAGCAAAAACGCCTAACTAACTTTTATACAGTTAATTAGGCGTTAAACTTGTACCGGGAGCCGGACTCGAACCGGCATGTCCTTGCAGACAAGGGTGTTTGAGACCATCGCGTCTACCGATTCCGCCATCCCGGCGACAGAATCGTTTCCGTTTCCGAAAATACGTTTGTCAAACGTGGGTGCAAAAGTAGAGAAAAAGCAGGAAAGGAAAAAGGGGGAGAATAAAAATTTTTCTATTTGTGCCTAGCTGTCTTCTTATTTTCTCTCCTCCTACTCATATCTCAACGCATCAATAGGGTCAAGTTTGGAGGCTCGCACAGCCGGATAAATACCCGCAAAAAGGCCAACCGTTACGCAAACAACAATACCCAGTCCCATCCAGACCCAGGGCACGACAAAACCACCTTTACCCTGACTAACAACGGTAGCGATTAAATTACCAATGCCTAAACCCAGCGCAACCCCACCAATGCCCCCAAGAATACAAATAACGATGGCTTCAATCAGAAACTGCTCGCGGATGCGTTTGGGTGTTGCACCAAGTGATTTTCTAATGCCAATTTCCCGGGTTCGTTCCGTAACCGATACGAGCATTATATTCAGCAAGGCGATTGCTGCCCCTAACAACGTAATGAAACCGATACCAAACCCACCAATGCGAAGGTAACCAGTGATGTTCGCTGTTTCCTTCGCCAGTTCATCGGCACGCTCAATATCGAAGGAATCAGGCTGGCCGAGCGGATCACGCCGAACTAATCGCATTATCCCCCGTGCCTCGCCAACGGCCTCGTCCTGATCCGAAACATTGGGCACAGAAGCGGTAATATCGAACGATAGCTTTTGGCTGCCAGCCAGCGCGCGGGCATTATTAAGCGGAATCAAAATCATTCGGTCGTCGCCACCACCCGAAAATCCACCTTTTTTTGCCAGCACACCTACAATTTTATACTGTGTACCCGACACTCGAATTACTTGATTGAGTGGGTCTAGTTTTTTCTCAAATAACGTATTAGCCACTTCGCTGCCAATAACAGCCACGTTGAGTGCATAAGTTAAATCATTCTGTGTCAGGTTCCGGCCGCTCTGAAGTGTAAATCCTTTTACCGTCAGATAGGCATCATCTCCACCCGTAAGCTGCACATTCGGATTCGTTTTTTTAGACTCGAATTTCGCTTGAGCGGCACCTGCTACAACGGTTGAAACAGCGATAGTAGCACCGTATGGAAATCGACGTTTGAAATGTATCGCATCGAAATAATCTATCGGTTCGTCCTGTTTTTGGACGCGCCCGCCCCGCCGAAATGCGTCCTGCCGAGCCACAATGCTAAATGTATTAGCGCCCAGCCCAGCAAAACTGCTGTCTACCGAACTCTGGATCCCGTCGATAGCCGTCAGAATACCCACCAGCGACGTAATGCCGATGGCGATAATGAGTGAAGTCAGGATAGTGCGTAGGCGATTGCTCGCAATCGAGCGCAGCCCCTCACGGATATTTTCGAGTAAGTTCATTTTTGAGTGAAAGAGCGAAATCAGATTACTACTATAGCGAAATAAAAGCGTGGCTGGTGCATCAATTTTCGCTCTGCACCAATGGCCCGGTTTCACTCTTTCATTCTTTCGCCTTTAATCTCGCACAATATTTGTATATCTTTCGTTATGACAAAACTACTACAAGCATTCTTATCAGGGAAACCAATGAAGCGTCTGCTGTTACCGTTTATCCTAATTCTCACGCTGACGGGTCAGGTGTGGGCCTCTAAAATTCTGATTCCGATGGATGATACCCAAAAGAATCATTTAAAAGCCTATGGTATTGCGTATTGGGTGCTGAAAACCCACGATACGGAAATCGATTGGTTGCTTAATTACCGGGGTGGCTCATTCATGATGCCCCAAAGTCAGGCCTTTATCAACGAAATGGTGATTCGGGGCGTCAGCTACGAGGTCATTTCGGATGCTCAATCGGCTCAGATTCTTAGTGAGATTGCAGCTCCCGATGCTAATATGGACGCGGTGAAACTCCAAAAGCCTCCGAAAGTAGCCGTTTATTCACCCAAAACGAAACAACCCTGGGATGATGCCGTAACGATGGTTATGGCCTATGCCGAAATTCCTTATGATGTTGTGTTCGACGAAGAAGTGATGAATGGAAAACTGCCCGAATACGACTGGTTGCACCTACACCATGAAGACTTTACGGGTCAGTACGGCAAATTTTTTCACTTCAAAGACCAGCCCTGGTACATTGCTCAGAAGAATGAGGCTGAAACCATTACCCGGAAATTTGGCTTCACAAAAGTGCCACAGTTGAAATTGGCCGTGGCTCAAAAGATTCGTGATTTTGTGCTTGGCGGGGGGTACTTATTCGCTATGTGTAATGCTACCGATACCTACGACATTGCGCTTTCTGCCCATAATACCGACATTGTTGATACGTTCTACGACGGCGACCCTGCCGATCCCAATGCCAATAATAAACTGGATTATAGCCAGACATTTGCCTTTAGGAACTTCCAAGTCTATACCAATCCGTATCTGATCGAGTTTTCTAATGTCGACAATCAACCCGAAGAGCGTGGCCTGAGCGAACACAACGATTATTTTACGTTATTTCAGTTTTCGGCCAAATACGATCCTATCCCAACGATGCTGACCCAGAATCATGCCAACGTCATTAAGGGATTTATGGGCCAGACAACCGCTTTCAAGAAAACCTATATCAAGCCGGAAGTAGTTATTTTGGCCGAAAATCGCGCGGCAGGTGAGGCTCGTTACATCCACGCTCCCTATGGCCGGGGATTCTTCACATTTTACGGTGGGCACGATCCCGAAGACTACCGGCACGAAATTGGTGAGGAACCCACCGACCTTAATCTACACCCCAACTCAGCTGGTTACCGCCTGATTTTGAATAATATCCTGTTCCCAGCGGCTAAGAAGAAGAAACAGAAGACGTAAGATAAAGCCTTGTAAATAAATCAACGCCCCAATAAACTTCAGTCATTTTTAGCAGCCCAAACAACTTTAACAACACCTTAACTCTTTTTCAATCAGGGTTTAATGAACCAGTAGTTAGTTAGCGGAGAAATTCTATTTTTCGCTAACTATCATGAAAAAGCACCTACTCTGCCTGTTTCCTGTCCTTTGGTTAACAGCCTGCACCACTATTCGTCAAGGCGAAGTAGGGGTTATACGTCGGCTGGGCAAATTAGATCCCGTTGTACGCGGGTCTGGGGTACATACCTATAATCCATTTACGACAACCATTATTCGGGTGCCAACCCGGACCATTAATCTCCCACTAGCCTTAGAAAATATTCCGTCGAAAGAGGGGCTTAACATTAGTGCCGAAATGGCCGTACTGTACCGTATTGTGCCAGAGAAGGCTCCACAGGTATTGTCTACTATCGGCGATAAATTCGAGAGTGTTGTTATTATTAGCGTATTTCGGTCGGCGGCTGCGGATGTGTGTGCTCGTTTCTTCGCCAAAGACATGTATACAGGTCAGCGCGAGGAAATCGAGAAAGAAATTGCGACCGAAATGCACAAGGTATTAGAGGTACGGGGTATTGTGGTTGAGAGCGTGCTAATGAAAAGTATTCAGCTACCGAAAGGATTGGCGCAATCCATCGAACAAAAACTTGAAGCGGAGCAACAAGCTCAACAAATGGAGTTTGTGTTGCAGAAAGAGCACAAAGAGGCCGACCGTAAAGTGATAGAAGCGAGAGGAATAGCCGATTCACAAAAGATCATTTCTGAAGGCTTGAACAAGCAGATTATCGAGTATAAAACCATCGAAGCCTTTAGGCAGTTGGCTACATCGCCCAATGCAAAGATTATCATTACAGACGGGAAAACGCCAATGCTTATTTCACCAAATGGTCAATAATTAAACCATTCAGCCACTACTTCATCCCGGCTTTTACTCTCTAATTTCCGTTCTAAATCATCAGGAATTTTAGGAAAGAAATCGATACCTGTCAGTTGCTCAATCCGGTCAATTGGCACGACAAACTCCCTTAATGAATTAGTTGAGGCTTCATTGTCTAGTAAGAACCCGATCATCCGAATGTCGGGCTTGTTGCAGTACAAAATCACTTTGTAAAACTTTTCGGGTACACTTATTTCGTTAGCCTTCCCTATCGTTGGCAAGCCGGGTTTCAAAACGGGACCAGTCACCACGTAAACACCTTTGTCGCGTATTGCCCAGGTTCGTACCAGCTCTTCAAGTTCTTTCCAAATACCCCGATTAAACTGGGGTGCTTGGGGAGTAATATTGCTCATGAAGAAGGTTTCGCGCATGATTCGCTGCGAAAATTTAAAATCCCCAGCCGGAGCCAAATGCCCACGATCATAACCCGAACGGGTGTAATCAGACGGAACAGCCGTACCTTTCTCAACGGTTGGATCGGGCATAAATTGCTCGTATTTGCGGTCGGCGTCGCCCGTTATTTCGTAAGCCAATAACGGATAGGCTACCCAATCGGCATCTTTATATTGGTCTCGATACCGGAGGGTATACCCTTCGTGCTGGATAATATTATCACCTGGTTTGACTGATGGCAGCAGGAAATCAACTTGCTTCTCAAAATCAAAACGCGCGTTACCCGACGATTCTGCTGATGGCTTAGCGCCTTTGTTATCAGTGGCTTCACTCTCATCCGACTCGTTGGACTTCGACCCGCCAGACCGCTTCCTATGACTCCGGTTATCCGTTGCTACGTCGGGAGAATCCTTGGGTTCAGGGGCTTTATATGGATTATTCTCTCCGGTTTCGGATCGAGAATGACGCAACCCAATCATTTGCCGGAAGTCGTTCCAGAAAGCAACAACAGGCTTGGTCCGTCCGCCGTAATGCAAAAAGAGGCCAATCAGGAAAAATACGAATAGCAACACGAGTGTGTTACCGCGTAGCCGGAAACCTCGGCGAGCATACTTTTTGGTTGAAAATCGAGGTTTGAAGAACATACGGGTAAAGTTACGAACGGTTTATGGTTTTGGGTTTATGGTTCTTGTTACTCCACGGGTAACCCTACCTGTAAGCTATGAACCGTAAACGAAAAACCGCTGTTAAAAACTTATGTCCTCGTTAGATATTATTGTAATTGGTGGTGGAGCGGCTGGGTTTTTTGGCGCTATTACAGCCGCCGAAAGGTTTCCGGAGGCAACCATTACCATCGTTGAAAAGACCCGCACTGTACTGAATAAAGTCCGCATTTCGGGCGGAGGCCGTTGCAACGTTACCCACGCCTGTTTCGACAATCGTCAGTTGGTAAAACATTACCCACGTGGCGAAAAACCATTACGATTCCTGCTGAATCAGTTTGACGCAGCAGCAACCGTTGCCTGGTTTGAGAAACGGGGTGTACCCTTGAAAACAGAAGCCGATGGGCGTATGTTTCCGACCACAAACACCTCCGAAACTATTGTGGATTGTCTGCTCTATACCGCTCGCCGATTGGGCATTACTATTCGCACCAGTTGTGGAGTCAGTTCGCTAACGCGCGATGAGCAGGACCGCTGGCAGCTACATTTACTAGACGGAGAAATAATCACAGCCGACCGTGTTCTGATTGCTACAGGTGGCTATCCAAAAGCAGATGGATACGGTTGGTTGCCCGAACAAACGGAGCCACTACTATCGCCGGTTCCATCCCTATTCACGTTTAATACGCCCGGTAGTCCGTTGCTGACGCTGGCGGGCGTATCGGTAACCGATGCGAAAGTATCCGTACTTGGCAGTAAGCAGGAACAACGCGGACCATTGTTATTAACGCATTGGGGATTTAGTGGTCCCGCCGTGTTACGACTATCGGCTTGGGCCGCGCGCGAACTGGCCGATGCTCACTATCGGTTCATACTTCGCGTAAACTGGACACCAACACTGAATGAAAACGAGTTGCGTGCCGCTTTGCAGGATTTTCGTCAGCAAAATGGCCGTAAGCAGGTAGTTTCCCAAAATCCGTTTGGCCTACCCTCTCGTCTTTGGCAGGCTTTCGCTTTAGAGGCAGGCATTTCAGAAACGCAACGCTGGGCCGACCTGCCAGCCAAACCCCTAAACCGTCTTGCCGAACGACTTACCAACAGCCAGTTTCAGGTCGTTGGCAAGAGTACATTTAAGGATGAGTTTGTAACTTGCGGGGGTATTGACTTTAGTGGATTAAACCCACAAACCCTTGAAAGTAAGGCACATACAGGACTATTTTTTGCAGGCGAGGTGCTGGATGTAGACGGGATAACAGGTGGTTTTAATTTTCAAAGTGCCTGGACAACGGGCTATGTTGCCGGGCTAACTATTGGCCGTTGATTCACTGTTTGAGCACTGCCCGCGCCGACTCTTCATCGCGCTTTAGTTGTGCAACAAGGGCAGGCAATCCTTCAAACTTTTGCTCTGGTCGCAGAAATTCTTTGAATTTCAGCGTCATATGCTCCCCATATATATCTCTGTCAAAGTCAAAAATATAGGTTTCAATCGTTTGATTCGTGCCTGCAACGGTCGGTCGAAAGCCAATATTAAGCATACCGTTCAACGTTTGCCCAGCATAGTCAACTTCAACGGCATACACCCCATTTGCCGGAATGAGTTTGGCGGGATCATCCACCTGCATATTAGCCGTTGGGAAGCCAATTGTACGACCCAGTTGCCGCCCTTTCACAATAGTACCCATAAGGCTGTAAGGTCGGCCCAGAAATAGATTCGCCGTGTGGATGTTACCTTCACTGAGTGCTGCCCGAATTTTCGACGAACTAACCCCTACTGCTTCGACATCTTGTCGGGGAATCTCTTCTACCTCGAATCCGTACTCACTCTGATGCGCCTGTATGTAATCAAAACCCCCTTCGCGGTCGCGTCCAAAACGGTGATCATACCCAATGACCAGTTTTTTTGTACCGATTTTATCCATCAGAATCTGATGAATATATTCCTCCGAAGTCAGTTCTGAAAATGAGCGCGTAAATGGAATAACGACTAAATGATCGACTCCCGCCTGATCGAGAAGTTCAATTTTTTCATCCAGTGTTGTCAGCAATTTCAGGTTTTGACTGTCGTTCGACACCACGGTGCGTGGGTGTGGCCAATAGGTTATCAGTACAGATTCGCCCCCGCTTGCCTTCGCCACTTCCGTCAGGCGGGATAAAATGGTTTGGTGACCACGGTGAACCCCATCAAACGTACCACTTGTTACAACAGCGTTTGGTAAAGGTGGGATATCATCGAGGCCTGTATAAATAATCATTCGTTCGTCAGTAGAGGATCAGGTAGTAAAGCACGATGCGCTGTAATAAATTGCTCAATTGTGGACGCATCCTCTACTCTAAAGTTGCCGATGCGTGTCCTGCGTAGACTACTCATATAAGCGCCGTTGTTAAGCAATAAGCCCAAATCGCGTACCAAACTACGAATATAAGTGCCTTTCGAACACACAATACGAAAATCCACTTCTGGAAAGCGATTGTCGTTGACCTCAAATTCTGAAACCGTAACCTGACGTGCCTTAATACCTCCTTCAACGAGGTCGGCTGTTTCTCCCCGACGAGCTTTTTCGTACAGTCGTTCGCCGTTAACACGAATGGCTGAATAGATGGGGGGTACCTGCAAAATGTCGCCCGTTAGCTGTTGAGCAGCATTTTGAATCTGTTCGGATGTGATACCAGTCGTATCAAACTCAGCGTCGAAAGCGGTTTCGAGGTCAACAGAAGGGGTAGTTTTACCCAGAACGAGTGTACCCGTATATTCTTTTTCCTGTGCCTGATATTGATCGATTTGCTTGGTCATCTTGGCAGTGCACAGAATGAGCAAGCCCGTAGCAAGTGGGTCAAGTGTACCGGCATGACCAATTTTCTTAAATTTACAGGCGTATTTCAGCTTGTTCGCTACGTCGAATGACGTCCAGGTGAGTGGTTTATCAATCAAGATAACCTGCCCTGGATCGGGAGATTGTGTTGTTTCGCTCAACGTTTGGCCAATTATAACACGTCTAACTTCACGCCAGCCGCCACTAATCCCAGTAATATCAAACCAAGTACAATTCGATAATAACCAAATACTTTGAAGCCGTACCGGGTCAGAAAACCTACGAATCCACGGATGGCAAGTAAGCCAACAACAAACGCGATAACATTACCAATGAGCAACGTCTGATAATCTTCCGGTTGGAGAAGTTTGTAGGTTTTGAGAAGCTTATACCCCGAAGCAGCGGCCATCGTCGGTACAGCCAGAAAAAACGAAAACTCAGCGGCTTGTGTCCGGGTAAGTCCTTGAAACATACCACCAATAATGGTTGCCGCCGACCGAGACACCCCCGGAATCATAGCAATGCATTGAAAGAATCCAATGCGCAATGCATCCGGCACTGTCACATCGCCATCTTTAGGTTGTTGATTAGTGATGCGGTCAATAAATAAGAGCACAATGCCTCCTAAGAGAAGCGTTATAGCTACCACAACCACATTTTCGAGCAATGAGTCGATAAAGTCATTAAGCAGAAAACCAATGACAGCGGCTGGCAGGAAGGCAATGAGAATTTTACTGTAGAAATCCGCCATCGGTTGCAAACGGGGCGGCAATGATTTCAGGTAGTTGGGAACTACAAACGTACCAGTGCGGGTATCGGTCAGGAAACGACGGTGATAAAGTACCAGTACCGATAGTATACAGCCAAATTGTACGTCGACGGTATATAATTTTGTAAATTCATTTCCGGCAATGCCCACCAATGAGGAGTAAATAATCATGTGGCCTGTCGAGGAAACCGGTAAAAATTCGGTCAGTCCTTCAATAATAGCCAATGCAATGGCGTGAATCAGTTCCATTTAAACAGTATACAGTTGTGAGACAGTCCGCCATGATGATGGTCCGCCATAGCAGTCAGTTATAAAGCTGTAAAGTTACTTCTCAAAAACTTTATAACCGCTACAATGGACAGTCGCCACGGTGAAACGTTATAGCAACAATTCGTCTCACAACTCTATACCTTTATCACTCCACTACGCCTTCGGACGGGCAAGAATAGCAAAAAATTCGAGTACGAAACCACCCATAACGACAATCGGGCCGAGTGTTAATCCCAGAAAACCAAAGCCAAATTCCTCTTTGTCTAGGCTCATAATAAAAAATCCGGCCAGGATGATACCAATACCCGCCAGCATGAGCGTGTAGTTCTGCCGACCAAAGGGAAGTGCAGACGACGAGGCTGTATCCCGGCGAATAGGGTCTGCAACTGATGACCGCGTCGGAACGGTTTTTGGATATACCGTTGTCGTGGCTGTTACTTTTTTGGCTGGTTCATCGCGAGTTAGTGTAGGCGCGACAACTTGTTTATCTTTTGCCATGTTCATTCGTCAGTTATTCTTATTGTGTAACCTTAAAATCAACTTGTAGTTTTTGTTTGCGTCAATCATTAGTGCAATAACCGTGTTGACATTCAGCAAAAGTCAAAAACTAATAAAGTTCGTCCAGTGTCAGTCCCAGATACCGATTAACAGCCTGGAATGTACTCAGGAAGCCAATTAACACACCTAGTAAAACAATACCTATCATTAGGAAAACAACTTTTTCCGGATCCTGAAATGTTTGCAGTTCAGGCAAATTATGAATGGCAATCTGCAATCCGACCAAGAGTAATATCACAGCAGCAACCCCTGCCAGAAATCCCTGCCACATACCACGCCCCAAAAATGGCCGCGTGATAAATCCGTTTGTAGCCCCAACCAACTGCATACTCCGAATCAGCAACCGCTGAGAATGAAGTGCCAGTCGAATTGTGTTATTCATTAATACGACGATAATTAATAACAGAATCAGGGCAAAGGCTGACATCACGGCATAAATTTTCGTGATGTTTCGGTTGATATTGTCCACCAGATTTTCCTGATAAACCACTTCAAATACACCGTCAATCTCCTCTAAATCCCGCTTTACTTCCTGCAATTTAGATTCCTCAAAATACCCTTCACTGAGTTTTATTCGGTAACTGTCATGCAGGGGATTTTCGCCTAGAAACTTTGAAAAATCTTCTTTCGTTTCGGCAATAAACTCCTTGGCGGCTTCCTCTTTCGTAACCAGGTTAATCTGAGGAATTCCGTTCACTTTCAGAATATAAGGTTGCTCTGCAATCGTACTAAATAGAGCGGTGCTCTTCTTTGTACTGAGGTCTTTATCTAGAAATGCCCGTACTTCATAATTCTCACGAATGTATGTTACCAGTTTCTTTGACTGGATAGCCAGCAATCCGCAGAAACCAATTAAAAATAAGGCCAGTGTCAGGCTAAATAAAATCATGCCACTGGGATACGCACCAACTTTCTTCTTGTTACGAGCCATTTAGGGGGTTCGTGTTATGAGACAAAAATAACGGATTCAACCGGGGAACGGTCCAATTTAACAAAATTTAGGATAAGAGACCGAAAATGGGCACAGAATGGACGTAAGAACGGGTCAACCCGACAACGTCTCTCCATGTTCTGCGCTCACTAATGCCTGCACAGTACGCTCTTGTAAAACCTTTGCCGGGTAGCCAATGTCAATTAAATACAATCCATTGGCCGGTGCTGCCCGGCCCGCCACGGTGCGGTCTTGAGCCAGAATGATTTTCTCGAACTGGTCGAGACTCATTCGCCCCTGCCCTATCTCAAGCATTGTTCCAACAATAGTGCGTACCATTCCCCACAAAAATCGATTCGCTTTAATATGAAACGTCAGGCAATCATCATTTGTATATTGCCAGTAGGCAAAATCGAGTCGGCAATTAAAATGCGTTACGTTGGCGCGAGCTTTACTAAAGCTCTTAAAGTTGCTGTGTTGCCGGAGTATTTCGCAAGCCTCATTCATACGTTCAACATCTAGATGAGGCCGAAAATGATACGTCAGGCTGGTTTGAAAGGCATTTTTCTGGCGGGTAATGTGATATTGGTAGTACCGGGAGACTGCCGAGAAACGAGCATGATCTTTCGGTCCAACCGGGAAGATAGTGTGAATGGCAATGTCTTCGGGCAGGATACAATTAATCGAATAAATAAACGCTTCGGTTAAAGGTAACGGCTCATCAACATCGAAATGAGCAAACTGTTGTTTAGCATGAACGCCCGCGTCGGTGCGGCCACTACCCATAACATAAATGGGTATACCAAGTCGCTGAGTTAATGCCGCTTCGAGCGTAACCTGCACACTTATCCCATTAGCCTGTGTTTGCCAGCCGTGATAGGCCGTTCCCCGATACGATAGTTCAATAAAATAACGCATATCGGGTAAAAGTACCGCTTAATCAGCAGTTGTCATTTGCGTAGAGCCTTTACAGACGAAGAAAAGTGACGCAAAAAAATAGAATTAAATAAATCTTGACTTTCATGTACCGGACGGTATATCTGCAATGTAAAGTTTTAACCAAGATCAGAAAGCACTCGCCAACTTATCATTGAATGTACCGCTGGTATCTTTAATGTGAAAGGCTATGCGGTTACTTCTCTCTGATTCGACCGAAGCGACAAAGCTTACGAAAGGAAGTATCTACGGAAATTTTGAAAATAAAAAAGATATAGCCCCAAAGATTCGAAGACCTGTCTCATTTTTCGTTTGCCTTCAAAAAGACGTTTGGCATTGCTCCCTCTCTTGTATAACATCTTGCCTGTCGACCCCGCTAAAACTATCCCCAATGAGTTAGTCTTTGCGCTCGCCTGATATAAGCACAAACGACACGTATCTACCTGGATACGTGTCGTTTGTGTAATTAATTCAATGCCAGTTAGCGTGGCCCTCGTTGTTGCTGCTGGCGCTCACCCCCGCCGTTTGGCCGTTGTTGTTGAGATTGCTCCTGAGGACGTTGTTGAGTCTGTCCACCTCTATTATTATCCGGTGTCCGCTGATAACCTGCGCCATCGCTACGTCCGCTTTGTGTTGGCTGACTGTTTATCGACCCTTGCCGATCCGACCGATCAAACGTTCGGTTTGGTTGCTGGGGAGGATTAGCTTGTGGGTTAGATGAGCCACCAGGCTGACCGTTGCCCTGTTGATAACCGCCCGATTGGGTATTGCCCGGCGAATAAGTACCGCGACTGGGTTC
The DNA here is from genome assembly GCF_042686045.1 of Spirosoma flavum. Classification (NCBI taxonomy): domain Bacteria; kingdom Pseudomonadati; phylum Bacteroidota; class Cytophagia; order Cytophagales; family Cytophagaceae; genus Spirosoma; species Spirosoma flavum. The sequence continues at coordinate 477,504 of NZ_JBHUOM010000002.1, read as the reverse complement.
GAAGCGATTAGACGGAGAATTAGGCGCATTTCCGGAATTTGGTACAGTAGTATTTTCACTTCGGTCAGCCGGGGTACTGTTGTTGTAGTTTCCCCTGGTTGAACTGCCATTGTAATCCCGGTTTGGCGTGTTGGTGTTACCGTCGTAATTTCGGTTAGGCATATTGTTACCGTTATAATCCCGATTCGGCGTATTGTTGCCGTTGTAGTCTCGATTTTGCACGTTATTTCCGCTGCCATAATTACCGCGACCAGGAGCATTATTACCGTTATAGGTAGGGCGTGACGAATTATCAAATTGGTTGTTGCGACCGTAGTTCTGTCCATACCCCGGCGACTGACCGGGCCGGTAAAAACCTACCGAACCGTTTCCAACGACTGAACGCCCCGGTCTATCCATTGGGTCAATTCGGTATATAGGGACGCTATGGCGAGTAATACGCTCAATATCTCCCCGATTCGGCCCGTACACGTACGCTCGATTATTGGATCGGTAGATGTTGTTAATGATGGTGGTATTCTGGTAAATGTTCACGACGTTAGGCCGTGCCACCCGATAGCTATACAGTTGCGGGCTGGTGATATAGATCTGCGGAACAAAGGTCCAGTAAGGAGCAGGAATATTAATGTTGACGTTGATATCAAAACCAGGACCGAGTGGTGCCCAGCCGTAATAGCCGCCACCTGTCCGCCACGATACCCAGGCTGGTCCCCAGTCGCTGCCCGGAACCCACGCCCAGCCAAATTGATTATCAAAATACCAGCGGCCATAGTGAAACGGTGCCCAACCCCACGGATAATCTGATACCCAGGTATTGCCAAATTCAGTTACAACCCAATGTCCATCAGTCGCGTATGGTTGAAAATCCTGCCCGACATTGGGTATCCAGACTGATCCGTACGTTGGACTTGGCACCCACTGCCCATACGGAGACAATTCGTTATAAAACGTTTGCACCGGAACACTAATCCCCGGCTGAGCTGCTGCTTTTTGGGAGACTAACGGGTCTAAAGCGAGTATAGCTATCAGGCCAAGCACATTTATTATTTTCAGAATCGTCATGTCATTAAGTTGTTTTCTGCTGCGTATTGAAACGCTTCGGAGGTTAGATTTATCAACCTCTAAAACGTTTAACGAACTATCAAACAAACCTTGTCTATTTACAAAAAGCAACGCCCGACTGATTTGTTTAGTCGGGCGTTGCTTTTCGAATCTGATATTACGCTACATCGGGTTGAAAGCCGGTATAGTATCTACTACTCATTAACAATAAACATCGTTGGTTTGGGGGCTTCGATACCATCTTTATCAAATTGCCGCGCTATGTGTTCAAGCATGTAATAATACGTACCCCAGTAATTTTCGCTCTTAGTCCAGACACGTACGTCGTAGTCCCGCGAGTTAGCGTTCAATTTCGTAATTAATACATCATGCTGACGGTCTTTGAGGGCTAAGGGACACCCATTGACTACGTTCATAATTGACGTTTTCGTCGCATCTATATCGTTCTGACTGCCCACGCTATATACCTGATCAACACGAATAATGCCTTTGGTACTAATATTCACAATAGCCGTCGTTGATAGCGCACCGTTGGGCAGAATAATTGTTTTGTTATCCAGCGTTACAAGTGTCGTGTCGAAAATACGAATAGCTTCAACATTCCCCGTAAAACCTTGTGCTGAAATCAGGTCGCCAACACGAAACGGTTTGAAAATCAAAATTAGAATCCCCCCCGCAAAGTTCGCCAGACTACCCTGAAGGGCCAGACCTACAGCCAGACCAGCCGCCCCGATAATAGCCACAAAGGAAGTTGTTTGCACACCAAGTGTACTGGCAATACTCAACAGCAATAACACCCGCAATAGCCCATTCACCAGCGATAACAGAAACGGTTGCACATCCCGATCAATGTGCCGCTTTGCCATCATGGATGACAATAACTTTGTAATCCAGCCAATGATCCAAAGACCAACAATGAGGGTTATAATAGCCAATAGTACCTGCCCACCGTAAACTGTGGCGAAAGTTAGTACCTGACTATAAATGAGTTCCATTCTTGTCTGCGCCTGTTCCATAAATTATAAGGGAGAAATTTGTTTGAAAATCAGACGTGAATAACCTCAGAAGTAACTCACTAAACGATCTATGGCCTGGTACGTTTTAGTCACTTTCCCTGTGTTATAGCCAGTTTTTACGGCGGAATATCCAGACCGTCAGTGCCGACGAAAAGACCATCATCGCCAACGCGAAAACGTAACCGTACTTCCAGTGGACTTCGGGCATCTCGTCGAAATTCATGCCCCAAATACTAGCGAGCAAGGTTGGTGGTAAAAATACCAGTGACACAACCGTAAAGATTTTAACGACTCGGTTCTGCTCTAAATCAATTAGACCGAGGTACGTATTTTGCAGAAACTCAAGCCGCTCGAAAATAAAATTGGTATGGTCAATCAGCGAATTAATATCTTTGATTAGTGTTCTGAGTCGCTGTTGTTCCAGATCATTAAACCAACCATCGGAACGAATCATGGACGATATAACTCGTTGTTTATCAACCACATTCTCCCGAATCGACATTGTTAGTTCCTGATAATCGTTGATATTAAGCAGCATTTCACGGTCGAGGTTGGCGTCGAGATCGAGCAATCGGTTGATGGCTTTAATTTCGCCCGACACAAGCTCAATTAAATCGGCGTCGTAATCAATCCGCGATTCAAAGATCGAAATCATAATCTGTGCTCCATCGCTAAATACGGCCCGGCGCGACTTTATGCGCTTGACGGTGTCGGCAAATGATTTCAGATCAGCGTTGCGGTAAGTAAACAGGGTATCATCTTTGAGCAGAAAACTCACGGGCACATTGGTATAGCGATGCTCAGTATCGGGTACCAGAAAGTTGGAATTAGCGATCAAAAAATCATCTTCTTCAATGTAGCGCGAACTGCTTTCAATTTCCAATTGCTCCTGTTGGCTTAAAAAATCAACATCGAATTTTTCTTCAACGCTCTTAATTTCGGCAGGCGTTGGGTTTTGAAGGTCCACCCACAGAGTCCGTTCAGTATTGGAGAAGGAATCAATATCACGGATTTTTCGGACGGAAGTGGCGTCCTGCTGAAAGATGCGGATCATAAAGTTGAGAGCAGATTATCCAGCCGCGAAGTTCGCAGAAAACAAACCATTTACCCCTTCCATCACTGAATTTGTCTTGCCTGACCGAAAGGAAACCATTCATTCTGCCTGAAGCGGGCTTCCCTTCAGATTCAGATCTTTGACCCGTTTTCGCACGCTACGCATAAACGATTTTCCCGGATCGGTTTTGCCGGTCAGGTAATTTGGGTCCGTTTCTTTCCAAAGCGGTGTGCCAATGAAATCCTTATACTCGTAATGGCCAATCAGGTATTCGATGTTGTAAAGGCGTTTCAAGTAGCGCACCAACTGTACATTGGCTTTTATTTGCGCTTTCGTCAGATCATTGTTCCCTATGTTTTCAATACCAATGGCACAGTAATTCAGCCCAATACAATGGCGGGCAAAGGTTGTATCGGGAAGAAGTCGAAAAATAGTCCCATCGCGATCAACCAAAAACGGAACGGCTGTATTTAAATGACTGGCGGCTTGAAGATCAGGCCGGCCCGGTAGTACACTCGGATTAAAGGCATCGAAGGTGGCCTCAAGCGTCGGGATTGCCGTCCAGTGCAACACAATCATTTTGGGTTTGATAGTGGGGTCCGTTTGCTGAATACCATGCCGTTGAGCCAGGTATTCGAGCGACAACTTCTTACGTTCCTCATCAAAAATAATAGGCTTATCAATTATCCGGAATGTCGGTTTCTGTGCCGCACAGGGACTACCTGCTATGATTAAGAGGGCAAAAGGGAGGATTCGGAAAAGATATTGAGATATGAAAACAAGGAAGCTCATCATTAACTTAAGTTACGTGGGCGCAAAAAGAGAAAATCTTTTCAGATTCGGAGAGTTTTCTTTTTTACCGTTATAAAATAGACTTGATTTTACCAGTAGGTATAAATTCTTCTCTAATCGAAGGCCAACTATATCGACTGTTTCACTATCTCGCGCACAAATTCAGTGTACAAACTGTTATCCTTGTAGCTGGGCCTAACCCGCTCGGCTGTTGGCTATGCAACCTGATTATTTTATTAATACCAGTTCAACCACTGAACCCATCCGGCAAACCGGTTGGCCAAGTGCGATTAATCTTTGGGAAACGGCACATTCACTTGGTTTTCCGGCTGCGCTCTGGCGCTTGCCCAATCAACAGGACAAGCACATGATTGTATCGTTCGACGAAGTGCTTCCCCGCGTATCGGCAGATTTAGATGAACTACCCGCTGGATTTTTGATCAGCCCTTTCGACAATCTCGCCAATACCGCTTCGACGAATACGTTGAGCCAGACCGCTCTGGATAGTAGTGCCCGAACACTTTTTCTTCGAGCTGACATACAGGCTCTGTTTTCTGAGACGAATCAGAACCAGTCTGAACTGAGCCGGCTAGATCAAACTGATAATACGGCGGCCAACAATGCCTCGGCTGAGCAGTTTTGGCAAACACTAAGGTCTCAAATTACTAGTCAGACGGCAAAGCAATCCGCACAAACGGCTGTAATGACCCTACCCGACCCGGATGCACAGGTGGAGTATGTGCGCAATGTGGCCGTGGCTGTTAAAGCCATGCAACGTGGAGATTTTCGGAAGGTGGTTTTGTCGCGCACAAAGCGGGTGCAGTTTACCGATGCCCCAAACGCGGTCGATCTGTTCAATAAACTATGTACGGCTTATCCAACAGCGTTTGTGTCTGCCGTTTCGATTCCGGAGAAAGGGCAAATCTGGATAAGTGCAACACCCGAACGGTTAGTGAGTATTAATTCCGCTGGCATTTTCCAAACGACTTCGCTGGCTGGAACACAGTCGGCATTTGACCCGGATGGAACCCCCAAACGCCCCCCGGAAGCGATGTGGTCGCAGAAGGAAATTGAAGAGCAGGCGTTGGTGAGCCGTTATATTATTGAGTGTTTCAAAAAAATAAGGTTGCGTGAATACCTCGAAGAAGGCCCCAAAACCCTCATAGCCGGAAATTTAATGCACCTTAGCACCTGCTTTACGGTCGATACGCATGCCGTGCGCTATCCGCAACTTGGCACTGTGATGCTTCGGCTGTTGCATCCAACGTCAGCGGTGTGCGGCATGCCCCGCGATGTGGCTTTTACGTTTATTGGCCAGCATGAAACCCACGACCGCGAACTCTATAGTGGTTTCTTGGGACCCGTCAATATTAACACCAATAATGAAGGAGCAGAAAGTAGTCTTTTCGTACACATTCGCTGTATGAAACTGGAAGGCAAACTGGCTACTCTTTACGCTGGTGCGGGACTAACAGAAGATTCGGTTCCTGAGCGCGAATGGCAGGAGACTGAGATGAAGTGTCAAACGCTTCTTTCAGTTATCAATACATTATAAATGTGTGATGCGAAATATTGCCACATCACGCATTTACAACGCACTGGCACTGGGCATCTTACTCTCCTTCAGCCGGATCATTAGGTGCACGCGAACCCCCTTTGGTTGTTCGGTCACCGGCTTCACTGGCCGCAGACGACTGTGTTTCAGCATCGGGAGCGGTGCCGTCGGTAACAGCATTTTCCGTTGTAACGAGTGATTCTTCGTCTGGATCTGGGTTTACTTCTGAATCTGTCATAGTGTCTTTAAGTAAGGAAATACTTGAAACGACTTGCCGCTAACCGAAAGGCTAGCGGCTTTTTCACAGGTTAACATTACTCCATGCTATCGTCGTCCAGATCGTCTTCGATGGTGTCATCGTCTAAGTCTTCACCCAGGTCGTCCTCAGTGAAGTCATCCTCAATGTCATCTAAGTCCTCTGCTCCGTAGCCGCTGGCAGCACCAGAGCCCAGTTCATCGAATTCGGCTCCCCCCTCGTCGAGATCATCTTCATCGTCGTCGAAGGCGGCTGTTTCTGGATCGGGGTTAAGCATCAGCACATCTTCGTCCTGATCAAACGCTGGCTGGTAAATCATGGTTAATAGAGTATAAAAGTTAGTTCACCCCTCATAACGCGTCTATTTCCCGGAAGGTTTAGTCATTCCAAAAACTAATTATATAGTTGAGCCAGAACACTGCATTCAGTTTGTGAGTTACTGCCTACGAGTGTCGTGTCAGTCAGCCCTAAATCAGCATCAATGAGAAGTTACCAACTCCAGCGACTAGTCGACCAACCGATTCTTCAAACAAGCGATGTAAAACCAACTATTGCTGGTTTCGATGTATTAGGGGCCTTCAATCCGGCAGCCTGTCTTTTCAACAATGAAGTCCTGATTCTCCTGCGTGTAGCCGAAGCCCCAAAGGCCGAAAAAGGCTATATTGTCATACCGTTAATTGAAGAACAGGATGGGGTTCCAACGTTGATTATCAAGCGGTTTCCTGAACCTAGCGAACCTTATGATCCACGCGTCATAACCATACAAGGCAAGGTTTACCTGACGTCGTTAAGCCACCTTCGTTTGGCTCGCAGCACCGACGGTATTCATTTTACTATTGATGAAAAACCGTTTCTGTTCCCAGCCAGAATGGACGAATCATACGGTATTGAAGACGCCCGAATTACCTTTATGGAAGGCAAATATTGGATTACATACACAGCGGTGTCAGAACATGGGCCGGGAGTGGGATTAGCCGTTACAACCGATTTCATAACAGTTGACCGCGTCGGAATGATTTTACCTCCGCCGAATAAAGATGTGGCGCTGTTTCCACAAAAAATCAATGGGAAGTACATGCTATTACACCGGCCCATGGTGTCGGAGATTGGTAAACCCTCAGTCTGGCTGGCCGAATCAGCCGATGGAATACACTGGGGAAATCACCGATTTGTCTTTGGTGGTCGGGGTCGACCCCATCAGGGGCCAGCCGGCCAGGAACGTATAAACAACCAGTTTGCCTGGGAAGGTGGCAAAATTGGAGCCGGGCCAGAACCGATGCTAACCGACGACGGCTGGCTAGTCTGTTACCACGGTGCCGATGAGACCCATGCTTACTCGCTGGCGTTGGCGTTACTAGATAGAGATGACCCATCAAGAATAATAGGCCGTTCTGACACACCCCTACTTAGGCCGGAACTATCGTGGGAACGTGACGGGTTTTTCCCCAATGTAGTCTTCTCAAATGGCTGGATACAATGGCCTGATAACAGCAACAAAGCGGGAAAAATTTGGGTGTACTACGGCGCAGCCGATTCGGGTGTGGGGCTGGCAGAGTTAATTGCTGAGTGATTAACTAACTCACTCAAAAACGTAGGTTTGCCGTACTTCATCAACCGTTATGGCTGGTTCGTAGGCTGCGTTTAGGCGGTTAGCATTTTCCTCGACAGTGAGTTCAAAACCCGCCTGTTTCCGGCGTTCATTCACAGCTTTGGCATTAGCAATGGGCCAAACAAAGCACCGCGACTGTTTTGTTTTTTTTATTTGTCGGCATGATGCCTGAGTGCCGTATAGTTGCGGTTTTCCTCCATACATCAGTGAGCGGTCAAGCATCATAGCATACTGATAAAAAGGAAGTTCCCCCTGATCAGCCGCTTTTTTTATCGCAGGCAGATACGTGTTAATCTTGTTGGAGTGCTGAATTATATAAAAAATTGCTTCGTTGGCGGGCGCACCAACCAGGCTTTTCCCCGGATAACCATGCTGTTTTATAATGGCTTCCGCACGAGCTAGGTTGGTGGTATCAATTTTAGTTTGTTCCGCCCAAAGTACACCAGCCAGCTTAGAGCGATCCGTCTTATATACCTCACTCAAACTGTCGGTTAAGGGCTGATTGTTACCCAGTTTAGTCAACCACTCCCGATTACGCTGATCCAGCACATACATGCTGTCTAATTCGTGCTTGAGCTTAATGGCCTGCTGGCCGAACGCCGAAACAGACAGGCAGCTGAAGATGAATAGTAAGAATCTCATAATTATCAGTAAGATTAAATGACACAAACTCACTCATTGTTTGTTTTTAGTATTTTCGGTGATTGCTAACTCTCCTCCCTAAATGAAACACTTACGTCAACTTTTACTATGTCTTTTATTCTCAACGTCTCTCTTCGCTCAAGGCCAGAAGCGCGCACTTACCTCTGCCGATTATGACCGCTGGCAAAGCGTTCGATCAGAGAAAATCTCGAATGACGGTCGCTGGATTGCCTATCAGATTGATCCACAGGATGGCGATGGCCGATTAGAAGTAACGACTTCCAATACCAACACTAACCGTACACACTATGTTTTTCCGCGCGGCTACATGGCACAGTTTACGCCTGACAGCAAGTTTTTAGTGATGCGGTTGAAAGTACCGGTAGCAGATACGCGCAAAGCTAAACTCAAGAAAAAGAAACCAGACGAAATGCCCAAAGACAGCTTGCTTGTCTTAAATCTAACGTCTGGCAAGCCCACTAAATTACCCAACGCAAAGTCTTTTGTATTCGGCAAGGATACCGGGTCATGGCTGGCGGTAGTGCAGGAGCGTAAAGACGACAAAGAGAAACCCACCCCAAGAGTTGTTTCTCAAAAGGATACGCTTGCACCATCTCCGCCGGTTTCAACTACGACCGTAGCTACCCGAAAAGGCGAATCGAAGAAGCCAAAAGGCGACGACCTCACGATTCTGAACATGGCCGACGGCTCCCGCAAGACAGTCCGTTACGTCTCGAACGCGGTTATGTCAGACAATGGCCAGGCGGTATTTTACAGTAAAGAATCCGCTAGTGATTCACTAAAAACGGGTGAGACTGGCATTCCAGGCGTATTTCTGTTTAATACGTCTAGCGGAAAAACGATGCTCGTCGATACAAGCTCGAAGCGCAAGATTTACAAAGGATTAGCCATAGACAAAGCGGGCCAACAACTCACCTGGATGGCTTCGGCCGATAGTGCAGGCAGCGACGTAAAAGTGTTTACGCTGTATTATAAAAACCTGTCGCCAGCGGTTTTGGCAAAGGGCAAGCGTGGTAAAACCACAGCACCTGAAGCGCCGTATAAAATCATAGCCGACACGCTGACACCAGCGTTACCCAAAGGTTGGTCAGTGAACGAGTTTCGCGAACCGAAGTTTGCCGACGATGGTAAACGACTTTATTTCTCAACGTCACCCATTGCCCCGAAGCCCACGAAAGACACGCTGACGCCAGAGGATGAGAAAGTAAAAATGGACATCTGGACCTGGACCGATAGCCGCCTGCAACCGATGCAGCAACGTCGGCTTAAGGAAGAAAAAGAACGTGGATTCCTGGCCGTCTACGATCTTGCCTCCGGCAAGGTTACGCCCTTAGCCAACCGTGAAATTCCGACCGTTGCCTTCGATCCAAAAAACAGCACACGCTATTTGTTGGGCTTAAGTGATTTGCCCTATCAGGTGCAGGCCTCGTGGGACCCCGGCCATACGGACCTCTATCTGGTTGATGCACAAACAGGCGACAAGAAGCGGATTGCCAACGACATCATGGCTTCCCAACCTAAACTCTCGCCCGGAGGAAAATACGCTTACTGGTTCGATGAGCGCGATTCGCTTTGGCGGGCATGGACGGTCGCCGATGGCAAACGTATCGATCTGACACGCGGCTTGCCAAGCAAATTTTTCGATGAAGAGCACGACACGCCTAGCCTACCCGGTTCTTATGGCTCGGCGGGCTGGACAACCGGCGACCGCTACCTCTGGCTTTACGACCGCTACGACATCTGGCAGATTGATCCAACAGGCAAAGAAAAACCCACGAGCTTGACGGCGGGATGGGGTCGTAAGAACAAAATCCGGTTGCGTCGCGCCGAGTTGGACAACGACGATGATGATGCACCCGGTCGGCGGGGGGGCTCTATCGAAAAAGCGATTGACCCAAAAACTGAACTATTCCTGACAGGTATTTGGGAAAGCGACAAGGCAACAGGTATTCTAAAGAGCAAAAATGGGATGGCTGTTGCCGAACCAACCGTATTGACCCGTAGCAATCACCATTATTTTGGGTTGAATAAGGCCAAAAACGCGCCGGTCATGACCTTTTACAAAGGAAACTATCAGGAGCCGGTCAATTTATTCCAAACCGATACAACGCTGGCTGCACCAATTCAACTGACACATACGAATCCACAACAGGATAGTATTCGGTGGGGGAGTGCGGAAATAGTAAAATGGATTGGCACCAATGGTATTAGACTCGAAGGGTTGCTTTTCAAACCTGAAGGTTTCGACCCAGCCAAAAAGTACCCCATGCTTACGTATTTCTACGAGCGCAATGCCGAAACATTAAACGATTATCGGGCTCCAAGCCCAAGCCGGTCAACCATCAACATTCCCTTTTGCGTCTCGAATGGGTATCTGGTATTTGTGCCGGACATCGTGTACACGACAGGACAACCCGGTCCCAACGCTTACGACTGCATTGTGCCGGGTGTGCTGAGTCTACTTGACAAAGGCTTCGTTGACCGTGACCGACTTGGCATTCAGGGGCAAAGTTGGGGTGGCTATCAAACTGCCTACATCATCACCCGCACCAACTTGTTCCGGGCTGCCGAAGCAGGTGCGCCAGTGGCTAACATGACGTCGGCTTACGGCGGAATTCGCTGGGAAACGGGCATTAGCCGGGCATTCCAGTATGAAAAAACGCAGAGCCGCATCGGTGGTACACTCTGGGATAAGCCCATGAATTACATCGAAAACTCTCCGCTCTTCTTCGCGAACCGGATTGAAACGCCCCTCATGATGACACATAACGACGCTGATGGAGCCGTCCCCTGGTATCAGGGTATCGAGATGTTTTCGGCCCTACGCCGATTGAATAAGCCCGTCTGGATGATGGTCTACAATGGTGAAGGGCACAACCTTACCCAACGACATAATGCAAAAGATTTGAGCATCCGCCTGTACCAGTTCTTCGATTACTATCTCAAAGACGCGCCTATGCCGATCTGGATGAAGGAAGGTCGCACGGCTGTTGAGAAAGACCGGGGAGAAATGAAGTACTAACCATGACGCTCTCGTTTTCTTAATTTCGAGAACGCAACCGTTTAGATTTCTTCTAATGAGCGTCTTTTGTCGTCCTTCTACACAGGGATGACAAAAGACGCTCATTTTATTGCTGGTTAGCTCAACTCATCGCGCTCCTACGAAGACATTAAAATGGGTGACAGCCTTGTTAATGACTTACAAAGCGACAATTTTGAGCGGTTTTATAAATACTTCGATATGATGGTAGCCTTCAATAAAGCTTATCTGACCCGCTTGAATTTGGACAAAAAGCGACTCGTTCAAACCGGCTAGTTTAGGCAGCAAATCGACTCTATACTGAACCGTTAAAAATATTTTTGACTGTCTTCTTGACAGGCATTCTTTTAATGTGTTTACTTTGCAATACAAAGTACTTTAAATTATGCAAACAATAGTATCTTCCTCCTATCATTCTAGTAGAATAGCCCCTCGTGATGCGCCATCAGGGAAGGGGTTACGCGCGTTGGCCCTTCTGACCTTGACTGGACTAAGCCTTGTTTTGACGCGGGGTTTGTTAACGGGTAATTGGTGGTTTTTCGTTATGCTAACCTGGAATCTATTTCTGGCTTGGTTTCCACTGGGTGTAGTACTGGTTTTACGTGATTTACGGTGGGCAGGTTTCAAGAATCCGTGGCTGCTACTGGGCGGGCTGGCGATGTGGCTGGTATTTTTGCCCAATGCTCCCTACATCATTACCGATCTGTACCATATCCAAAATATCGATCAACCCTTACTATGGTTCGATACCATGACGATCTTCGTGTTTGCCCTGACAGGTTTACTGGCGGGCTTATATTCTATACTTATCGTCCATCGAATGATTCGACCACTAGCAGGCAACTTACTAACCTGGACATTGATCCTTGGCAGTCAGATTCTATCAGGGTTTGGGATTTATTTAGGCCGATTTGGGCGATGGAACAGTTGGGATATATTAACGAAACCCTCATCATTGACACTGGCAATTGCCCGGGCCTACCACGACCATTTGAGCCTGAAACTGACCATAGCGTACGGATTTGTTCTAATTCTCTTTTACGTGGCCTTTTACTGGTATGTCGAGCACGAAAATGAACCAATCCGCAACCATTGATTCTTAAAAACGCCTGTTCAATGAAAACCTTGATTCTGGTTTCACTATTAACTGATTTACTTAGAGTCTGCCATACGTTAGATGAAAATCGGCTTGTTTTAACAATACATTTGCCAAATGATTGATTTCCGTAAAGTTCTGCGCAGTTTTCGGTTTGCAGGGCAGGGTATTATAGACTTGTTTCGGTTCGAGAACAATGCTAAAGTCCATTTACTCGTGGCTATTCTAATCATTATAACCGGGTTTGTGCTACACCTAAGCCGCACAGAATGGGCAATTATATTAGTGCAAATCGGTTTGGTTTGGGCGGCAGAAGCATTCAATACAGCTATTGAAAAGTTGTGTGATTTTGTATCGCCCGGTCGTCACCCACAAATTAAAGCTATCAAAGATCTCTCGTCTGGTGCCGTACTAATTCTAGCTATTACAGCCGTTACGGTCGGAATTATCATTCTGGGCGGTCGATTAATTGACACACTTTCAATAACTAATTAATTAATAATCAGTTACTAACGAAATTTTTTTACTTACCCTCATCATATGCACGAATCGCGCGAACACCTGCAAACGCTGACGGAAATCCGTAGCCTAATGGAACGCTCTTCCAAATTCCTGTCGCTGAGCGGCTTATCGGGTGTATCAGCGGGCTTGATTGCTCTTGGCGGAGCAGTCGCAGTGTACATGCGTATGCGGATGGGTCTGTTCACCGCCGTACACGATTACCAACCGGACCTCTACACCGACGCAGATCACTCATCCATTAAGCAGTTTTTGGTAACGGTGGCGGTCGTTGTTTTAATATTGGCCCTACTGTCAGGAACCTACTTCACTGTCCGTAAAGCCCGGCGTCAGGGACAAAGTGTTTGGAATACATCGTCGCAGCGATTAGTTTGGGCGATGCTTGTTCCATTAGCGACGGGGGGCGTGTTTTGTCTGGCACTACTTCAGTACAATTTAATCTGGCTGGCGTTTCCGGTAACGCTTATTTTTTACGGTCTGGCCCTACTCAACGGCAGCAAATACACCCTCCGCGACGTTGAATCGCTGGCCTACTGCGAAATTGCACTAGGCTTACTGTCGTTATTCTGGCCGGGTTATAACTTACTAACCTGGTCTCTTGGGTTCGGGGTTCTGCACATTGTCTATGGTCTGGCGATGTATTACAAATACGAACGCACTACCGCATGAAGTACGATCTGCTGGCTCAATTTAACAAAGCTTTCGAGAGTAAAGCACGACTAAGCATTATGTCGGTCCTGATGGTTAATGAGTTAATGAGTTTCAACGCGCTAAAAGAGTTACTCGGCCTGACCGACGGAAACCTGGCCACGCACCTGCGCGCCCTGGAAGAATCGGGCTATGTATCTGTAAAAAAACAATTTATCGGGCGCAAACCCAATACGACTTACTCAGCTACAAGTGCGGGGCAGCAGGCGTTTTCGGAACACTTGAACGCGCTGGAAGCCTTTATCAAAAACGTGTAAAACAACCAAACCTCCGTACAACCATTCGTTTCACCTGAAGCTACTCGTTTAGCTATCGGCTATCTACGTGTGTATTTTTTCTCTTTTACTTTGAAAAACAAAGTACTTTTATGAAAACAAAATTCAAAACTCCTTCTGTTGAACTCGATACGGCTCAATCGCAGAGGGCCGACTATGCTGCATCTACCCCTCGCTCCCGCCTTCTGGCGCCGTTTCGTGATTCGATTTTTGGGCTTGGCTTGTTGCTACTGACAATATCAGGGGTAATATTTTTATTATACAACCTCTTAAGTGGTCCGCGTCAAGAAGGGAGCAATAATATGACACTTATTATGCTTCATTATGGACTGGCGGTAGCCTTCTCCCTGGTTTTACTGGCGAATGGATTTCTTAAACTCCGTCAACAACAATACCCCGATGGCCGATCTGCGCGGTGGCTTGGGATGCTATTATGGCTTATTAGCGCCTATTCGCTGAACCGCGAGATGCCCGTTTTTCAACAATCGACTGAGTGGTTATGCTGGGCGTTAGTGGCGATCAGTGCAGCTATGGTACTTTACGGCTGGAAAAAGTCGCTATCGGTTCGGGCGCAGCAGGGGTTATATGCCGTGCTGGCGTTTGGGTGGTGGTTATTTGTCTATATGGCCGTATATATTGTTCGATTGTACCCCGTCAGTGTCCCGCTTTTACTGGCCCTTGGTTTGTCCATTCATACATTCGTACCACTCCTATTCGCTATTGTACTGGGCAAACGGCTTTGGCAGGATGCACAGCGCGAAGAGCATTTGCGACCTGGGATTGCCGTTGGACTGGCCGTACCAGTACTGGCAATAGGTTGGTTTATGACAGGTTGGATTAGCAATTTGAATCGTATCGACCAAACGCAGCAGGAAGCTACCCTACGTAAAACCAGCGATTTACCCGATTGGGTCCTTATTGCCCAGCAGCTTAAACTTGACCAGGGACCGGCTGGCCAAACGCGGCCTAGCTGGATTACGAATCGGTTGCTGCTGAGCAATCGGGTATATGACCGGGGCCGATTTTTTGAGGGGAACGGCTGGGGATTGGCCGGTTTGACTGCTTTAGATGATGTTCGGCAGCATGACCCGTTAGTCGTCATTGCATCGCGACTATTTCCAGCCGATGCGCTGTCTGATGCAGACCAACTTTCGGTACTCAAAGTCCTGTCGGCAAATCGGCATGGTGCCGAAGAAAAATTCTGGACCGGACGACACCTGACGGTAGAAGATGTGGTGTCGCAGGTACGCATATGGCCGCAGTTTCGGCTGAGTTATACTGAACAGACTGTGCAGATTCGCAACCAGGCCCGCCAAACAACTGAAGAAGCGTTGCTAACGTTTCACCTGCCAACTGGTTCAGTCGTGTCGGCTATGTCGCTGTGGGTCAATGGAAAGGAAGAGCCAGCCCGCCTGACAACCGTTGCCAAAGCCGATTCGGCTTACCGGACCGTTGTTGATGTGGAGTCACGACGTTTTGCCCGCGACCCATCAGTGGTATTTTGGCAGGAAGGCGACCGCGTAACAGTGCGCGTATTTCCATGCCGGGCTGGTGCCGACCGACGCGTTAAAATCGGTATTACGTCACCGTTAGGCGTAGTTGACAATAAATTAGTGTATCAGAATCCCTACTTCGACGGACCTGATGCCAATTCGGCGAAAGAGTTGGTAACGATCAATTTTGCTTCGACGCCCAATGATATACATACACCCTGGATAGTTGACAAATTGACCGGCAACACGCTTACCCACCGGGGAAACTACGAATCTGACTGGCAGTTGACTTTTCAGGCACCAGCCCTATCTAAAGACGTATTTGTCCTTAACGAACACGCCTACCAACTAGAAGCTTACAAACCAGTTAATGAGTTATTTACGCCAACCGATGTGTATTTAGATGTGAATGCATCCTGGGAGAAAGATCAGTTTACAAGGGCTTTCCGGACTGCAACGAAGCAGAAATATTGTCGGGCCTGGGTGTTCGAGGATGGGCTGAAGCAAGTTACCGCGCAAGACCTTGATGCAACCTATGAGCGGCTCTCAAAACAATCATTCAGTCTGTTTCCAATTTACCGAATTACAAACCCGACAACTGCCCTGCTCATTACAAAAGGTACACCTATCTCCCCCATTCTAACCGACTTGAGAGGTAGCCAATTTGCTGACCATTTCGGGATATTGGCAAAACAGACGCTACCCATTCGCACCTTTTGCTACGAGTCAAATTTGGGTATCGGAGAGTTGCCTGCTTACCTGAAAACATTGGCTGAACTCCGCGTTCTGAACGTTACGCATGGCAACACCACCGACCTGATTAGCCTTCTTGACAAAACTAAGCAGTTTCCGCGCCAGCCCGATACACAAAACCGAGTTGTACTGCCCGAAGCGGGTATTGCCATTCGGGAAAGCCCGGCCGGAACCGCAGCAGCGTCTGTCGCCCCTGACCACTTAGCCCGATTGTTCACATACAATCACTTATTGCAGCAGATTGGGCAACATTATTTTGCCAAAAACTATCAGACTGAGGCCCTGATTCTGGAAGCACAGCAAGCGCATGTTGTCTCGCCCCTATCAAGTCTGGTCGTGCTCGAAACAGCTCGGGATTATAAGCGATTTGGTATCAAGAAAGATTTTTCCGGACTCGATAATGCAACGCTGAAAGAAGAAGGAGCCGTACCAGAACCGCACGAATGGGCCTTACTGATTATGGTGGCCGGATTGATTGGATGGCTAATCTGGAAAAAACGCTATGCTGTCGCTTGATCTAACAACCTTGCTTTCCATAGCCTTGCTCGTCTTTGCAAGCTGGCCCGGAACCAGTGTCCGAAGCCATTGGACAGGGCGTTTACTGACCCTATTACTCCTGTCACCGGGCCTGCGCTACTTCTCGGCTTTATTCACCTTCCCCATCCGACTACAACTCAGCGAATGGGCAGGTAATCTTCTTCGGCTAGCCGGATTAAACGTACAGGTGGAAGGTAACATACTGATTAATAACGGTATTGAACTGGCCGTTGATCCGGCTTGCACGGGGCTTCAACTAACCGGTGTATCGTTATTATTAGCTTTGTTTATGCTTATCTGGCAAGAACGACAGGCGCATAAATCAGTGTCCCTTCTATGGGTTTTTGCCTACGGATTATTCGTTTTGGGGCTGACAATTCTTTGTAATCTGTTTCGAATTATGTTGCTGGTAGCTTTTGGGGCTATGCCTGGCACCTGGGCACACGAGGGTATTGGCTTGGCGTGTGTAGCAGTCTATACATGGCTTCCCATGTGGGCGGTAGCGGGTGTGCTTGTGCAACGTCTCGCACGGACATCTCCTGCACTTGAGGAGTATACAAAAGCACAGAATTCGATGAACGGTTGGCGACTTGGCTGGGGAACTGGCTTATTGACGCTTGGCCTAGTTGTACTAGTGCTGGCATCACGACCCGTTGAACCCGGCCTTACCCATTGCCGCAATGTACATCTTGCGTCAATAGCAGCGGGGTGGTACAAATATGGACATGACTGCCAGTGCAAAACGCTTGCTACGGGGTTACTACAATTGGCAAAACCGGGCATCCTGATTTACCTGAAACCCCAACCCGACTGGTTCAGCGCTGACCATAACCCAATTGCTTGCTGGCGGGGCAGTGGTTACGAACTTCGGCGCATTCGGGAAACCGTACTCGACGGACACCCGGCTTACATTGGCGAATTACGCAAGAAAGGGAAAGTTCTTCACACGGTCTGGTGGTTCAGCAACGGGGCAATGACAACCATCAGCCAGTTGAGTATGCGTACACAAATGCTACGGGGCAAAACCGAGTTTATGCTTGTCAACGTGACCGTAGATAAAGCAAAATATCCCTTCGATTTTGAGTAGACTCTATGGTTTTTCGCGATAAGTCGGGCTACGATTTTAAATTAATATGAACCACAGCAGGGCTTATCACGAAAAACTTAAGTTTAGTAATTTATAATCAGACTCCTAAAAGGAAATTATTTACTTTTCCGTAAAATCCGAATCTTTCAGCCCCTTGTTGATCTTCACATTATCAATAGTCATGGTCATAGGGCCACGGGGTGACTGTTGCAGGATGGTCATCGGGAATTTGATGCCGTTCACCTCTTTATAGTCCGAAAATATACTGGTCGTTGTCATTTCTCCCTGCTGTGATTTCGCCGTCATTACTGACTGTACTTTCAGGCCCATTATGGCATCGAAATTATCAGTCCAGACCGCCGAACCATCGGCGGTCGTATGGCTAAGTTTGTAGGTATCTTTCCCGTCTATCTTTTCGGGACCAACAAGAGTCGTCTTCACCCCATTTTCAGTATAATGCAGTTCCGGAAAAATCGTGTTCATGGCCGTCATCTGCTGAGCCGCCGGACCGTCGATCGTGCGGCTTCCCTGCATACCACCCATAACCACCTTCGAGCCATCGCCGGTTTGTTTCATCACCTCCATGCCATTGGCGTTGATAACCATTGAAAACTTGTTAGGCAATTTCTGTTTGCGAGTGATCATAATAGCACCCATTTGTCCTTCACTGGACATGTTGGTGGTCATATCTGTTACTTTCATCAACGCATCTTTCCCTCCGATTGAGGCAACGTATTTATCGATCACCTGGTCGGCTGTTGGCGTTGATTGAGCAGTTGCCGACTGCCAAAATACAGACACTATCCCTGCGACTAGTAGTAGTTTTTTCATGGTTTTTCAGAGAAAATTTATGTTCAAAGGTACTGTATCATATACAAACAACAAAGTACGCAGATGGTCCAATTAATTGGCTACTTAGTCAGCGCAAATTCGGCCAGATATACCAATGCACCAGCTACGTAACCGATTAGTACCAGCCAGCTAATTTTACGCAAATACCAACTGAAAGTCAGTTTTTCCATACCCATAACGGCCACACCCGCTGCCGACCCAATAAGTAGCAAACTCCCGCCCGTACCAGCACAATAAGCCAGAAATATCCAGATTTTGGCATCAGTCGGATACGTTTGCAGGTCATACATACCCATAGTAGCGGCCACTATGGGTACGTTGTCAACTACTGCCGACACACCGCCAATCAGTAGAATAATGACATCCAGATTGCCAACGGTTTGATTTAAGGACTCGGCTAACGAACGCAGCACACCTGTTGCTTCCAGCGATCCAACGGCCAGCAGAATACCCAGAAAAAACAGAATACTGGGCGTATCAATTCGGCTTAGCGCGTAAGCCGCCGTAAACTTCTTCCGTTGAGCCTCGTCTTTATCACTGTGCAGAATTTCTGATGCGACCCAAATTACGCCCAGCACCAGCATCATCCCCATGTAAGGTGGCAAATGCGTGAGCGTCTTAAAAATAGGGACGAACAGCATTCCACCCAACCCAATAGCCAGCATAGTTCGTCGTTCGCGCCGGGTCGTTGGGGTTACGTAAGGGCGGCTAATACCCAAATTATCCAGTGATGTATTGACTTGAGAGTTGGATTTGTACAGGTATGTCAGTAGAGACAATGGCACCACCATCGATACCAAACTAGGTAACAATAAAGAGCTTATGATACTGGAAGTCGTAATTTGTCTGCCAATCCAGAGCATGGTAGTCGTCACGTCACCAATAGGCGACCAAGCACCACCTGCGTTGGCGGCAACGATAATCATACCGGCAATAACCCGTCGATCTTCAACATCCCGAATTAACTTTCGCGCCACCGACACCATCACAATAGAGGCAGTAAGGTTATCTAATAGGGCCGACAAAAAAAATGTGAGCAGGCTTATTAACCAGAGTAAGGTGCGGATATTGCGACTGGCAATGCGGTCTGTTATAAGCGTGAAACCATCATGCACATCTATCAACTCGACAACGGTCATGGCTCCCATCAGAAAGAACAGGATTTCGGCTGTGTCGTTCAAGTGATGCCCGAGTTGGTGTCCGATGGTTGCGGTGTCATTCGACATCAGGGCATAAGTTGCCCAACATAGAACACCCGTAATGAGCGCCGTAGCGGTCTTATTTATGTTAATCGAATGTTCGAGTGTAATCAGCACATAGCCGGCAACAAAAATACTAATGAGTAGTAGCGACATAAAGAACAGACTGTAAGTCTCAATAGAGGCAATGTTCGTAGGTATGCGCAAAATTGCGCCTATTATTGTTATTCCTTTGTAAACGTAGTAATAGCCATGTTTGTCATCCACGTTTCTTCGCTCGGTCCCGATGGGATGGCATTGTTTCCTTTTATTTTAGTGAGGCATCCGAATCCTGGCCCTACCCTTCTCAACCACGAACGAATTCATCTGCGCCAACAGGCAGAACTAGGAATTTTTCTGTTCTATTTGTGGTACGTCGTTGAATACATCATCCGTCGGTTTCAGTACAAACAGCACTACGAAGCTTACCGCAATATTAGTTTCGAGCGAGAAGCCTTCGCCAACGAGCAGAATATGAGTTACTTACAATCCCGACGGTGGTGGATTTTCTGGAACTACATGAAGGCGAAGTAAAGGCTATCTTCTTTAGTTAGTATCCTTCACGGGTTTATGCCCCAGCACCCCCGTCATAACCACCAGAGACGACAGCACCACAACCACTATGGGGATGCCTTCGCGGAAACCCTGCAACCGCAAATCTTCGGGGATATTTAAATAGAGTAGAACCGTAATCAGGCCGCGTGGCGCAATCCATAACAACGGCCCCGGCGTACCCCAATACGTAAGTCGAAGCGTTACCCAGCGCCAGGCAATGATAATAAGTATGAATAACGCACTAACAATAAGTGCGTCACTATCAACCAATTGACTAGGGACAGCCGCATACCCTAAGATTAAAAAAAAGAACGTACGCACCACAAAGGAGCCTTCAGCGGTCAGATTTTTGAGTTGGTCAAGCTCTTTCTCAAACAAATCGTTTTTCAGAATCAGACTCAATCGACCACGAATAAACAGCTCGGTATTGTTGAGAAACAAACCAAAAATAAGAATCAGTAATAACGACGAGAGATGGTTGATTTCGGCAAGCGCGTAGACTAAAAAAAGTACCGAAATAATCGGCAGAAATTTGATGCGGTGATTGATACGGCCAATTAGATAGAGTAGCAAAAAGCAACATCCCAACGAAATGAGGGCCATCAGGAGTGTATCGCGTGTGAAAAGCCAAACGGCTCCCAGTATGGATTCCCGACTCAACAGCAGAAAATTATAGGCCATAATGCCCAAAATACTGGCAAACGCCGATTCATAAACGGCATACTCACGCTGCCCACCCGACAGTTGTTCTACGCTCTGCACCGTTACCGTACTGCTGATAATGGAAAACGGCAGGGCGGCAATCAGGCAGTGATAGAAGGAATCGTTCAGAAGTAAATAGAGCATTCCGGCCATGAGCAGCGTTCCGCCCACAATGGCGAGTAACGAAGCCAGTAACGTTCGCCGGAGTACACTTAGGCGGTCGGTGTGAAGCTCAAGATCAAGGCCACCTTCCAGTACAATCAGAATTAGACCCAGCGTACCAAGCGTGGGTAAAATAGCATTGACGTAGGGTACCTGAACATCGAAATACGTAGTGGCTTGCCTCGTTAGTATACCCAACAGCAACAGCAACAGAACGGATGGCGTTTTGAAACGGCTGCTAAACAAGTCGAAGGCATAGGAAATCAATACCGACAAACTCAGGACTATAATCAGAATCGATGAATCCATGCGGCAAGATAACTCAGTAAGGCGTAAGTAACTGACGGAACCTCTCAATACATCAGGTCAGTCACTTACGCTTTTCTGCGGTACAACTACTTTTTGGCGTAATAATATAGGTTGACCGATGAAGCGCTGGCCCGCTCACTAATGGTAAAAAAGCCTTTCGCGTCTTTATCGAAACAGATAGCTTCACCTTGCGGCTCCAGGCGAGTAACTAAGGAACGACGGGTGCCATATTGTAACGCATCTGCAATACTTTGTCCCGCATCACGCTTCCAGTAATATACAGTGGTATAGGTTCGCACTAGAATTTCGTTACCGTCGGGAGATATAGCCGCTCCCGTCACGTAGTTTGCCAGCCCTCCACCAAAAGAAGGAAGTTCACCGTAATCGGTTGCCGTGGTCAGATCATTCGTGTTTTGTGGATAAGACAAGCCATACAGATGCACCTTCTCTTCCCGTTTAGAGATTACATAAATATCTTTTGTTTTGGGATCAACAAACATGGCTTCGGCATCACGCGGGCCTTGTGGATAGGCAAAATTTATACGCTCAATCTGTGTGTTCACAATGGGCGTTTGCAGATTGGTGGGTTCGGGTAGGCGGTAAATCTGTACTGTCTGGTATTGGGCATTATTGTCGCCAATTTCACCAATATAAATATAGTTCGTGCCGTCTTTTGGGCCCGGACCCATAGCCAATTCTTCCCAATCGCGGTTGGCAATTGACGGCACCGCTATTTTACCTTTTACTTTGCCGTCATACCCCAGTAAGGCAAGTTCGGCAGGGTTGCCACTGTCCTGTTCAATCCAGATGTTACCGGGTTGGCTACGGCTGTCGACCATTCCCGACGCTTCGTCAATCTGACCAGGTGTCACGGGCGTGGCAGTCGGATCTGATGTAAAATTGACATCGTAAACACTGGGTACACTGAGTTTGCACGCAGCCGAAGCCAGCCCTAAAACCAACAAAATGAAATTACGCATGAAGACTTCTAATTGATTCGATTGCCAAAGTAACGAACTGAAAGGCAAAAATGGTGAACACTACTGTCAGTTTTCCCTAATCGGTACGTTGCAGTAGCGTAAATAGGCATGAATTACACGGGTAATAAAATACGAAACGTAGCCCCCTGTCCCGGTCTTCCTTCGGCCAGAATATGGCCCTGATGGTTATCGACAACTTTCTGAACAATGGCTAGTCCAATGCCGGTCCCCTGATATTCGCTTCGGCCATGAAGCCGCTGAAAGACCTGAAAAATTCGTTCAGCGTGGCGCGGATCAAAACCAATACCGTTGTCAGCTATCTCAATAAGGTGAAATAAACGATCAGCATCCGTAGACGGCAATGAGACCTCCGTTCGATCACGACCGTGTACGAGACTGGTTGAGATGCAAATTGTGGGGATTTCGGTCGTTTTATTGGTCTTTGTAAACTTTAGCGCATTGCTCACAAGGTTTTGAAAGAGTTGCCGAAGTTGGGCCGCGTCGCCCCGAACCGTAGGGAGCAACTCAACGTTTATAACAGCCTGCTTGTCGGTAATTGCCGTTTCAATATCGCTTAAGACATCGACCACCAACTGATTAAGATCGACTGGTGCAACAGTTTCTCGTTTGGTAGCGATGCGCGAGTAGGCTAATACGTCCTTAATTAGCACCTGCATTCGGGCAGCAGCCGATTGCATTCGCGCAATCAAATCGGCACCTCCCTCACCGATAACCGGCGCAAACTGCGACTGAATAATATCACCAAATGCCTGAATCTTACGAAGAGGTTCTTGTAAATCGTGACTCGCCACGTAAGCAAATTGCTCTAAATTTTTGTTTGACCGCTGCAACTCAATAACCGAATTTTCCAGTTGCTGCTGGAGTTGCTTTAGGGGCGTATAATCCCCAAAGGTGACCAACACATCGTCGCCCGATTTGGTCGTCTTAATATCGAGCCAGACATCAATTCCGCTTCCATCATAATGAAAGTCAAACCGGTACGATTCGCCCGTACTATAGGTTTTATAATAGGCATCGAATAACCCGTTTGTTTTATAATCAGGAAACCACTTACTGCCCAACGCCCCTACCAGAGCATCTGCTTTCTGCCCCACATAGGAGGCTAAGTGCTGGTTGGCCATTCGAAACCGGAAATCAATAACAGTACCTGTTTGATTTCGCACGGGGCTAAACAGGAAAATTCCGGTTTGACACGTGTCAACAACTGTCTGTAATTCAGTAGCTGACGCTTCCAGGCGTTGCTGAAGCTTTTTGAGTTCGGTGTAGTCGGTAAACGTGACCAGAACATCATTTCCAACCTTGAGAACGGTATAGTTTTCCCAGGAATCAATAGTTTTGGCCTCGAAGTGAAAATTGAAATGCTGTGTCCGGCCCGTTTCGAAAATGGCAACATACCGCCTGAACAACCCATTGGTGAGGTAGTCAGGAAACCATCGGCTCACTAATTCGCCAGTCAATGCGTCGGGGTCCTGATTCACATAACGAGCCGTCAGTTGATTAGCTGTCCGAAACCGGAAATCAACAATTCTGCCCACTTCATTGTAGACCGGATTGATGAGGAAAATAGCAACCTGCGCGGAGTCAATTACTGTCCGCAGCTCGTCTGCTGACTGTTCGATGGTCATGGCCGCTCGTTTTGCAGCAGACGTATCCGTGAAGGTCAGCACCACGCCATCACCCAGTTTAACTGCCGAAATTCCATACCAGCAATCCAGTCCGTTCGCTTCGTAGAGTAGTTCGCCTTTGTAGGATTCGCCGGTTTGTGTTACGGTTTTACAGTGATTAAATAGACTAGCGTCTAAGGGGCCTGGGTAGAGCGTCTTAAATGTAGATTGAAACAACCCATCAACCGAATGACCAAGTAACTGGGTTGCCATTGAATTAGTATGGGTAAACCGAAAGTCAGTAATTTCTCCAGACTCCTCACGAATAGTCTCCAGCACGACAACAGCATCCTGCGACGCGTTCAGAATACCGTTTAAAAGTGTTCGTTGGCGTTCTGTTTCGAGGGCGCTTTGTTTCTGCTCGGTAATGTCACTCCCTATCACAACAACGCCATCATTCAGTTTAGTAATTGAGGTATTATACCAAGCCTGAGCAACCGGATAAAACTGCTCAGTCTGAATGGGATGGCCCGACTCGATAACCTGACAAAACAGGTTAAACTGGCCCGACTGACGGGAATCCGGGTTTATAGTGAGCAATGTTTTACCTTCTACATCAATTCTTAGACGCGCCAACACATCTGCCCGACCCCGCTCATTGACCAGGCGAATGCTAAAATCCTGAATCTGGTTGTCGTGACCGCGAATAGCTTCGTAGACGAATACCGTATTGAACGCGCTATTGAGAACACGGTCTAATAGCGTTCGCTGGCGTTCATTTTCCAACACAAGCTCCTTCGGACTAGCGACCGAGCGGGATATGCTCAGCACCCCATCGCCCGCTTTGGAACGCGTCACCCAAAGCCACTGGCCGAGAGTAGTATCGAAATACTCGAACTCCTTTGACCTGCCACTTTCAACCACATCGCACAATTGCTGAAACCTTTGCTCTGTAAGGGCTGAATTAGGCGAATTACCATATCGAACTGATTTGCCAGTGGTGACCTGGCACCCGCCAGCAACCGTTTGCCGAGCCTTCGGATTGACATAGTCGACAACAAAGTCAACTATTTGATTTTGAGTCAATTCTTCAACATTATTCGCCGATTCATCAGACAGGTTCTTTGGATCGCGCACAGCACGCATCCATAAAACATTATCGGGTAGTGAGTCAAAAAGCTGAGCTAAGGAAAGTTGAGTCGGCAAATCGGCGGGCATTTGGCTGGTACTATTGGCGGGCATGAAGAGCGGATAAACAGTTTAGCAAGTTACTTAATTTTGCTTAACACCCTTCTTTGAGCAGTTCACTTTCAATTCCCCTCTGCTGCACTACCGGCGTATTTTAGCAGGTTGATGATGATATGTAGCAGCCATATACCAATTAATAAGAGCAAGTTGACGGATGAACATTAGTTTTTGGTGAGCTTGTGCTTTATCAACAAAACATCACCTCCAACTTGAGATTTTTTTTTATGCGTACGACCCTACCCCGCCTGTTAGCCGCTACACTGCTGCTTGGTTTGTGCATTAGTTTCATCAGCCGACCAGCCGCCGACGGCTGGGTTAGCATTTTTGACGGCAAGACATTCAACGGCTGGAAAGTTGGCGACAATGCCAGTACGTTCAGTATTAAAGATGGCACGATCATGGTTGCCGGTCCAAGGGCGCACCTATTCTACGAAGGGCCAGTGGGCAACCACGATTTCAAAAATTTCGAGTGGAAAGCACAAGTTAAAACAATGCCCGGCGCTAACTCTGGTATGTTTATTCATACAGCCTATCAGGAAACTGGCTGGCCCTCGCAGGGTTATGAAATTCAGGTAAACCAGAGCCATACCGACTGGCGCAAAACCGGTAGCGTTTATTCGTTTCAGGACGTAAAAGAAGTGTCTGTGAAAGATGAAGAATGGTACACGGAGCACATCATTGTGCAAGGCAAGAAGGTAATCATCAAAATCAATGATAAGGTTGTTAACGACTACACCGAAGCGGACAGTCTGAGTACACCTGGACGCAAAGACAAACGCCATTTGAGCCATGGTACCATTGCCCTGCAAGGCCATGATCCCAAAAGTGTAATTTACTATAAAGACTTGATGGTAAAGGTGTTGCCGGATTAAAATAAGTGAGTTTAAATAGTGAGCGGGCAGAAAGAGGAAATTTTCCTTTCTGCCCGCTCACTATTTAAACTGCTGAATACTGTATAAAGTAGCCTGAAGTTGAGCCGGATTTTTGGCCGTTACAGCCGCGCTTACCTCATCGATACGGGCGTTGAGCGTATAAATCTTGTCGTTCACTAACACGTTGGTGGTAGCCTGACTGTAACCAACACTATCCGTTTTAACGATAGATGCCGTTTGCCAACCGTCTGAACTTCGTATCTGCGATACTCGATTGCGGCCATTCACAACATATAAATCGTTCTTATACAGCAGCATTCCATCACCACCCGGTAGTGTTGCACCCGTTATTTCAACAACCTTGTTTGGGTTAGCCAGATCAATCCTGAACAACTTTCCTTCGTTCGACTTCACTACAATCAGGTATTTATCGGGGTGGTAAACGATCCCATTTAGATTAAAGCCTTGTGTCCCGGCAAAGAGTGGTGAGTTGACGAATATGCTTGGCCGGGTTGAATCGGATGGGACTTTATAGATAACGGGAGCGAATGAATCGGTTACGTAGGCATTTCCCTGATCGTCAAATGCGATGTCATTGGCGAAATGATTGGCATCGGGCAAGAGCGCAGCCAAATCGACCCGACGCAGATTCAGACCCGATGCGAGATCGTAAATAAACAGACCGGCGGTTTTCAACGCTGTTTGCGGTTCGCTTTTGTCCGAAACGCCCTGATCGCCATTACAAACGTACAGTTGGCTACCCCGTACTTTTATACCAACACTGCTAATCAGCAATTTGTCGTCTTTAATCAGGTCCGCATAGCGTCCTTTCTCGTCCACAATTCCTAC
This sequence comes from Spirosoma flavum, assembly GCF_042686045.1. Lineage (NCBI taxonomy): Bacteria > Pseudomonadati > Bacteroidota > Cytophagia > Cytophagales > Cytophagaceae > Spirosoma > Spirosoma flavum. The sequence continues at coordinate 450,597 of NZ_JBHUOM010000002.1, read as the reverse complement.
TTTTCCCTGCGTAATTGAACCGACCAGAAACTGGTTGAATCTGGGCGCATAGGTTATCCCCTCCGGATACTGCCGGGCAGCCGAAAATGTAATACGTTCCGGAATAACAGGTGCGTTAAACTCCGGGTCAGTTGTGTTACAGGCTGTAAGACAAAGTGATAGGATAAGAAATTTACAAGCCGAATAAGGAGAGCGAAGCATGGCAGGGCGTATTTATTCATTGTATTACGCACAATACTAATCAGGTTTTACCAGTAAATGTTTACTCTGCTTAGATCGGCGTTGGTACATTACTATACGGTTCGTGCCAAAACCATACTGGCTTCTTTTTAGTTTTACACTAATACAAAATTACTCTACGACTATGACCCATTTCACCACCCTGACCGAAGCAATGGAAGACCTTCGGAGCCGCGGCTATACGCACGAGTTTGGCCCGAAAAAAGATTTTCTGGAAGAAAAAAGCACAGAAACAAAGCTGAAAGGAGAAGAATTTATCGTAGATGAGTTCCACCGATTTGAGGGTACATCGGATCCCGGCGATGAAATGACATTGTATGCTATTACAGCCTCTAATGGTATGAAAGGTGTTTTTGTGTCCGCGCAGGGTACTTACGCTAACGAAGTATCGCCTGAGCTGATGGCAAAATTTAACGTATCAGAACGCGCCAATGTGAATACCGATGGGGCTGTGAAGCCAATAGATCCCGTTACGGCCGCCTAATAAGTCATTTTTACGATATTTGCAAGAAAAAAAACCCGGAACATGTAAAATTTTCCGGGTTTTTGACTATCTTTGCCCCTTTTAGAAAAAACACGCCGTTCTTTTTCGTGCTAATACATTATGAAGTTATCCGAGTTTAAATTTGATTTACCCGAAAGTCTTATAGCCAAATACCCGGTTGAGCGGGGTGAATCTCGGCTAATGGTCATTGACCGAAAAGCCAAAACTATTGAACACAAGCAGTTTTCGGATATGCTGGGTTATTTCAGCGATGGCGATGTGATGGTGATCAATAACACGAAGGTTTTTCCAGCACGGCTGTATGGCAACAAAGAAAAAACGGGTGCTAAAATTGAAGTATTCCTCCTGCGCGAGTTAAACCGCGAGATGAAACTTTGGGATGTGCTGGTCGATCCAGCCCGCAAAATTCGGGTTGGCAATAAATTATACTTCGGGGATAGTGATCTGGTAGCTGAAGTAATTGATAATACAACATCGCGCGGTCGGACAATTCGCTTCCTGTTTGATGGCAACCATGACGAGTTTATGAAAGCCGTGGACGAATTGGGCGAAACACCCATTCCCCGCGAAATGAACCGTGAAGCAGAAGAAGCTGACCGGGATAATTACCAAACAGTTTTTGCCCAGCATGTTGGGGCTGTAGCAGCGCCTACCGCCGGGCTGCACTTTACCCGTGCTATGATGAAACGAATGGAGATTAAAGGTATTCATTTCGCTCCCGTCACGTTGCACGTTGGTTTAGGTACTTTCCGTCAGGTGGACGTTGAAGACCTGACCAAACACAAGACAGATTCCGAAAATTACCGGATTCCCGAAGATTCAGCTAAGATTGTCAATACGGCTCTCGATGCAGGCAGGCGCGTGTGTGCTGTTGGCACTACTTCCCTCAAAGCCATTGAATCATCGGTATCAGCTAACAGTCGGTTGAAACCCGTTGAGGGCTGGACAGATCGCTTTATTTTCCCACCTTACGAATTCAAAATTGCCAACTCGCTGCTAACAAGCCTTCACTTACCGGAGTCCATTCTGATAATGATGACTAGCGCCTTTGGTGGTCACGAACTTATCAAGGAAGCGTATCAGGTAGCTATCAAAGAGAAGTACCGCTTCTTCAGCTACGGCGATGCCATGCTGATTATTTAAACATCCTGCTTTACTAGTCAATAGTCATTTAGTACTTTTGGGGGGTCTTGTGCCCCCTTTTTTTATGACTACGAATGATCGCCCGCCGGGCAACTCCGTGACGACTAACTTTGCTATTATTGTTGCCGGGGGCAGTGGCAACCGAATGAAGTCTGATGTACCGAAGCAATTTCTGCTACTCAATGGCAAACCTATTCTTCAGCATACGATCGAGCGATTTCTGACGGTTCAACTCCCTGAATCTGTGTCTTCACTGACCGAACCTACTAGAGCAGCAACGATTCAACTTATTCTCGTTCTGCCCGCCCGCGATCTGGTCATTTGGGAAAGGCTTTGCATGGAACATAACTTCCACCCTAATGTTCAATTGGTTATCGGAGGAAGTACACGCTTTCAGTCAGTACGCAACGGCCTACAGGCGATTCAGGTTCCAAACGGATTAGTGGCTGTCCATGATGGTGTCCGGCCATTTGTTTCCTCCGAAATTATTCGGAACAGTTTCGATACGGCCGCTCGCACAGGCTCGGCGGTTACCTGTGTACCCGTGAAAGATTCCGTGCGGGTCATTCGAGCCGATGGCAGCAGCCAGGCCGTTGACCGCAGCCAGTATCGTTTAATGCAAACGCCCCAGACATTCCGGCTGGACTTGTTTCGACAGGCATTTCAAACCCAGGAACAGCCTTTTTTTACCGACTGCGCCAGTGTTATGGACTATGCCGGTTTTCCGATTACGCTGATCGCAGGGTCATACGAAAACATTAAAATTACAACGCCGGAGGATTTAAAATAGCTGGACTAAACTATTAAATGCGCCATCGACTCTCGCCCGATCACTACGCTACCGGCGTTCTCACTGGCAACCGTCTGGTGCTGAGTCAAGCTATCACGCTTATCGAAAGCCGACGTCCTGATGATCAAGTTTTGGCTCAGCAGGTACTGGAGCGTATTTTACCAAAAACGGGCGAATCAATTCGAATAGGAATTACGGGCGTTCCGGGCGTTGGCAAGAGTGCCTTTATTGAATCGTTCGGCACCTATTTAACCAGCTTGAACCACACGCTGGCCGTCCTGACTATTGACCCAACCAGCCAGCGGTCGGGGGGCAGTTTACTGGGTGATAAAACCCGTATGGAAATGCTTTCGATGAATCCTAACGCGTATATTCGTCCCTCTCCGGCGGGCGATTCGTTAGGCGGAGTAACCCATCGCACCCGAGAAACAATGCTTCTTTGCGAGGCTGCCGGGTTCGATGTTATTCTGGTCGAAACGGTAGGCGTGGGCCAGTCCGAAACCGTTGTGCATGGCATGGTAGACTTTTTCCTCCTGCTGATGCTGGCCGGTGCAGGCGACGAATTGCAGGGCATGAAACGAGGCATTATGGAGCTTGCCGACGCGCTGGCAATTACGAAAGCGGATGGTGATAATCAGGCATCTGCCAAGAGAGCCCGAGTTGAATACCAAAATGCGCTGCATCTTTTTCCACCCACTGGCAATGGCTGGTTTGCGCCTGTACTTACTTGCTCGGCTATAACGGGCGTGGGGGTAAACGACATTTGGCAAACTATTCGGGAACATCAAGAAATAACCACTCAAAACGGCTATCACCTTCGCCGACGGCAGGAACAACAGCTAACCTGGTTTCGGTCTTTGGTGCGACAACGGCTTGAAGGCCAGTTTTATAATCAGCCGAATGTACGGAGTCAGTTAGCAGAAATTGAAGAACAGGTCCGGGCCGGAACGCTCCTCCCTACTCCAGCGGTAGAAATGCTATTGAGTCAATCGAGTGATTCACTTTAGGGCGAAAATCAGTTGGTTGACTAGCTAAAAAAGTAAACCTATAGAGTCCATGTCCCTATAGGTTTACAACTAACTATATAGATTCTGTCTACTTACGAATTTCCTAATGTTTTATCCGGCTCATTAATGCGAGTGGTCGGAATCGTTCCTTCGTTGGTACTCGTGTTCCAATCTGCATCGGTTACTATAGCCGGATCCTCAGAAACAGGTGGCTGTCCCCATGATGCTCGTTTCGATTCTTCAATATCCTCACTGGTAATACCCTTGGCATCATCGGCTTCGGCTACTGTAGCCTCTGCTTCAGCTACATCACCCGGAACATCGGTGTCGTTGCTACCGGCCACGCGCGATGGTAATTCATTATCCAGATTCTTATCATTCAACTGTGCTAACGCTGGGGGGATACCCATTGTGTTATGCATTGCCTGAGCCGCAAAAGACTCAGTGCTTTCTTTGCGGGAATTGCTACTTACGCTCATAACGTTGTTATTTAAGTGTTTAGAATTTAAGAAAAGTTACCCTATATAAAGTACTTAATATGTAGGCTTATTAGTAAGGTCAGTGCCTGTTTCAGCAACATTCTCCTCACGTTTTTCCTGCTCACTATCAGACTCTTGTGTGTCATCCTGTTTCTTAGCCGCTTCCTGCGCGTTTGGTACCGGTACCTGATCGGCAGAGGCATAATCGTCAGGACCGCTCGTTGTGACACCTACCGTAGCCGTGTTTGTTTTACTGCTATCCGCAACAGCCGCATCCAGTCCTTCCTGGGTTACTTCAAGTGTGCTATTGCTTGTATCACCCATTCGTAGCACCCCATTCTTACTATCCATATCGGTGCTTCCAATACCCCGATTATTGCGACCGTCCTGCCCTCCCCGAACTTGTTGACTATCGAGTCCGTTGGCAGAATCTTCCTGTTCGAACTGATTCTTATTATCCTCCATTGGCCGATCGACATCGGTATCATCAGAACCAAACGGACCTTCTGTACAACCCGTTATCTGCGCGTCATCGCGCTCTACATCTTTTTCGTCTTTCATGGCGTTGAGTCGGCTAATCTTATAGAATAACTTCCTTTTAGATAAAAAGTTTACACTCTTTTCAGTATGCACCACGCTCGTAAGCATACTGAAAAAATTTAATATATGGCAAAAAAAGTATCTACCGAAAAATCAATATACCTACCGAATAATATACATCAAACCTATTTAACTGCCGTAGGAACTGATTAACAGCTATATTTCCAGCCTAATATTAGTTACGTATCAGGGCATTTATTCTCACCCGTTAAACTGATATATGTAAAGATTTAATTGCTCCTGACAGAGCAGTAGGCGAAGTAAAATTCCCTTAGATTTTAATTTTTTAATAGTTGGATAAAGCGTAATGCAGAAAGCGGGTCGACATTGTCGGCCCGCTTTTTTTGCTGATTACTCACAAATGCGACAAAGTTAATTTTTGCTGTTTTAGTCAACATCCCAAAACAGCCGGGTACTAAATGCATCGATAGTACCCTGCGCGGCTACATTTGCCGCGTTTGAGCCAGATTCTGTGTTTGGATAGAAGAAACGTACAGGGCGTTTTGCATCAGGTACCTGAACACTTTGCGGTGTTACCGGCAAGTTTGTCCGTCTGTATTCTGCCCATGCTTCAAGACCACTGAAGTTCGTTAGTGCAATCCATTTTTGGATAGCAATAGCGGCCAGTTTATCCGTTGACGCATCCCAATCGTAGTTGTTGATCGTACTGCCTTTGAACGCAGCAGCACCAGCTACGTTAGCCCCCAGCACGCGGAACGACTGGACAATGCCTTCTTCAAAATACGATTTAGCTGTACCAGCCAACGATATATCCGCATATCTCTGTTTGGCTTCGGCCAGTAAAAACTGAACTTCAGACGCGGTCATAAGAATATACGTCCGATTGTACTCACCTTTCACGAGCAGGCTGGGCCCTAAAGAGGTTGTATTGGCTGGCAAGAAACCTGAACTCACCCCAAACGGGGTACCCGAGTAGTTGGCCGCCACTTCTTTCAGCGTACTTACACCCGGAGTACTCGCGTTCTCCCCACCGTTGGCATAGGCAATTCGCTTTAATCGTAGCGTATCATTTGCCGCTTTGAGACCATCGATAAGAAACTTCGTTAGACGGGGATAGTTATTCAACGCTCTTTTTGCCCCGTTGGCATCATAACCCCATCGATCATAAACAGGGTTTAGTTTTCCGGCGGTAGCCAAATAAAATGAAGGGCCACCCACGCCAACCTCAGCTCCTGTAATAAAGCCCGAACCTTCGGTCACAATCTTATTGATTTCAGTCTTGATATAAGCCTCTCTACCTGCAATTTTAGACTGGCGAATCAGCAGTCGCATCTTAAGTGAATTGGCAAACTGAGCCCACTTGGTTACGTTGCCATTAAAAATAATATCTGAACCCGTAAAAGCGCTGGAAAAGACATTGGCTTTCAAATCGACAATAGCCTCATCCAACAGCGTAATCAACGACTCGTAAACTGTTTTTTGATCATCGAACTTCGGGGCCAGTATAGCACCACCTTTCAAGGCTTCGGTATACGGTACGCTGCCATACATATCAACCAATTGCTGATACAACATGGCTTTCATAACCTTAGCCGGACCTTTCAGGTACTTTTGGCTACTGGCATCTGCATTATTGATCACATATTGATAATCTTCCAGATTGTCATAGTATGTATCCCAATAGTTGAAATCGCCATTGGTAAATTGGTAACCAAACTGGGCGGTATTAATAATATACCCGTTTCCCTGTGTCCACTGGCCCGCCCAGTAGAAACCGATTTCGTTTGATCCTGCTCCGTCCGTATTCCCGGCAATGTTTCTTGCCGATGTGTTCAGTGCGTTCGTAAAGACAAAACTCGGCGATGCGGTTGGCAGTACATTGGGATTGGTATTGATATCTAAGTAAGACTGGTTACAGGCACTACCAACCAGAAGTACGAAGGCAAGTATAAATAATGATTTTAGTTTCATGTCAAGTTAATTTCAGTGATTACTAAAATGTAAGGTTGATGTTTACACCGTACTGACGTACTGGCGGAGTTTGACCCGTCGTGTTGATACCAACACTATTGGCGGTAGTTGTACCAGGAATGGCCGTGCTACCCGGTGCTGCATTACCTACATTACTAAACTCAGGATCTGTATAATAATTGAGTTTATCGACAATTGTGATCAGGTTCCGACCGTATAAAGAAATGCTGGCTGCTGAGAGAAAATTAGTTTTGGCCAGCAGACTTTGTGGCAGACGATACGCCAGGTTAATATCTCTGAGTTTGATGAACCAAGCTGGTGTAACGAAGTTTTCCGAGATTAGCCGGTAGTTATCTACCCACAAAGCATACTCAGCCTCGCGCACCTGAACAGTCGTATTTGGAATTACCGTTGTTCCATCCGGCCCTAAGTAAGCCGAGTTCGGGAAAATTTGCGGAGAACGGTTTTCAGTCCACTTGCCCGTTCCGGTAAAGGTCATTTGACGACCCAGGTCGCTGAACATTACGTTGCCACCCCGATACTCGAAGTTAAACGTAAAACCAAAGTTACCGTATTCAATTTTCGAACCCAGACCGGCAATGTGCCGGGGAAGTACACCGCCCCGTGGCGACAATGTAGTCTGACGTAGAGGATAACCCGTGGTTGAGTTTACCAGTACTTTGCCCGATCCATCCGGCGCATACTGATAGCCATCCGTTTTCAGAATTGGGAAACGGGAATCCTTAATAACGTTTGTGTTCGCGTACGCAAACGTGTTGTTTAGCTGAAATTCGTTGATTCCCGGATACAGATCAACAACTTTGTTATCGTTATATGAGTACCGAACGCTGGCATCCCATGAAAACTTATTACCTCTGGCAATCAGGTATTTAACCTCAGCCTCATAGCCCCAGTTTTTGGTTTCGCCCACGTTGATCAGCAGGTTATTGAAACCCGTTGAGTTTGGCACCTTAACAGTAATTACTTGTCCTGTAGAGGTTTGCGTATAGGCCGATACGTCAATATTGATGCGGTTGTTCAGCAACTGGAATTCGCCACCTATTTCTGACGAATAAACCGTTTCAGGTTTTAAATTGGCGTCGGGCAATGTGTTACCTACCGATAAACCAACGGTGTTGCCATACGGAAAGCTAGTACCGTTATTATAGGCCAGGTCAAGGCCATATAACGGAATGTTGTCGTTGGCGTTTTTATTGGCATTTACCCGCAGTTTGGCATAATTTAGAAATTGACTTCGTATAGCCGGAAAAGCATCGGTAGCAATAAACGAAAGAGCGACACCGTAATACGGATAAGACCAGGTGCTGGCTGCACGATCTGGTTTGTAGAATCGTGAGGTGGCATCGAAACGGAAGGTTCCGTTCAAAATCAACCAGTTTTTATAGTTCGAGGTTAAATCAGCGTAGTACCCAAACCGGCGCTCCTGCGAACTTATCTCACCACCCGTCAATTCACCCTGACGGTTCGCTACGTTATATACGTCAGGTACAACAATTGAACTTGATCCTACCGCAATGCTCTTGGTTGTGCGTTGATAAACGCTATTTCCCAGAATCAACTTGTTGGAGAATGGCCCGAAGTCTTTCGTTAAATGAACCTGAAATTCATTATTAATTACATTTTCAGTGCTTGAATAATCTGACACACCACCCAATTGGTCAGTAATAGCCCGATAGATACCCGTACCGTCGCCATCACGAAAGAAAGGAGCGGGAATAAACGCTTTGCTTTTAGCCCAGTCAGAATACAAGAACTTACCTGTGGTGTTTTTGCCGGTGCGGGAGTTGTTCAAAATCCCGATGCGCTCAGTAATAATCAGCCAGGGAGTCAGCTTGAGATTTAGACTTAAGTTACCGTTCAGGTTGGCATCCTTGTATTTCATCCGGTTGTTATCGGCCTCAAAATACGGGTTGTTATAATAATCGTTGTAAAAACCATTGGGGTTGGCAAACTTATTGTTCTGCCAGTCGCGCAGGTCTTTCAGCGGTAAATTGGCTGGCTGATTCAGTACGTTATTATAAAAGTCAGACGATGTACGATCATAAACCGCCTGGGTATAACCCGCATTGAAACTGGCCGTCAGTTTGCCATAGTCTCGGGTAGCCGACAGACGAGTACCTGTGCGTTCGCTTTTATCGTTTGGCACAATACCGGCGATCTTTTGATTTTCCATCGACATATAGAACGTCCCGCTTTCGTCGCCCCCCTGAAAACTAGCCTGGTTATTCATCGACACACCCGTATCGAAAGCCTTCCGGCGGGCGTTTGGAATGGCTGAGTAGGGCAATAAATATTGGCCGCCATCTTCAGTCGTGCGGCCCTGCATTCGAATAGAACCATCGAACTGGTCGCCATATTGCTGGTTTTCATACGAACGCCAGTTGTCTTTGAGTCGGGTTAAATAATCACTGCTGTAGCCAGCCCCACCGAAAGAAGTGGCGTAGTGCGAGCCAGAGCCGTATTTGTCCTGAAGTTGGGGCATGAAACTGATTTGTTCAAAGTTCGTACTGTTGGAATACGACACTTTCAACTTGCCTTGTTTTCCTTTTTTGGTTGTAATTATAAGGGCTCCATTAATACCGGCCGAACCGTATAAGGTAGCCGCCTGCCCACCTTTCAAAATCGATACGCTCTCAATATCATTAGGATTGATGATAGCCAATACGCTGGATGTCGTTTGCATACCGTCCAGAACCACCAGGGCTTCGTTGTTACCAGTTAAGGAGCGGTAACCCCGTAACACAACTTTCACTGCTGGATCAACGCTGTTGTTGACGTTATAAACGGCTAGACCGGTTACTTTGCCCGACAGCGCCTGGGCCAACTGGGGCGAACGGCCAACCGTTACATCTTCCGTTTCTACTTTAGAAATGGCATACCCAATTTCCCGCTGACTTTTCCGAATACCCTGGGCCGTTACAACTATCTCCTGAAGTTGTGACGCATCGGGTTTCAGCAACACATTTACTGATGTCTGATTGTCGAGCTTAACACTTTCGGTAGCAAAACCAATGAAGCTAATTAGAAGTGTAGCGCCTTTGGCAGCACTAATCTGGTAAGTACCATCCGAATTAGTCGTCGTTCCCTAATTTGTACCCTTGATTAAGACAGTAACCCCTGGTAATACAGAGCCGTCTTCCGACGAGGTAACCTTCCCGGTAATAGCCCGGTCTTGGGCAAGCACAGGAATAGCGAGTAAGCACAGTATTAACTGTGCCAATAAAAATTTACGCATAGAGCATTGTTTAAGTTAAGAAGTGATACAGAGGACTGGACCCATCCAAATATATTAAAAACTTATTAAAAATTTCTTTAATCTCATTCCGTCAACGCGTCTTGCGTAATGGGATAATTATAAGCATTAAAAATTTTATTTTGAATCGAAGTCTATTTTATTACGTGCACCATATTATTATTATGTAATCCTTTAAAACAATTATTAAAATTTTTTTAATAAAATTTTAATTTATTCACGCTATTCTATAAATAAGCCTGGATGTTTTCGGTTTTATTATAATCTGTTTATAATTACTGAATTACAACTATCTATATACCAGCCAGTTATTTCTATAAAACCAATTAACATAGAGTACACTAAACACAAGTTAAGCGTGTATTCTTACCCATTTTGAATACAGTTTCAGGATAAGACCTATAAGGAGTAAAAAATAAACTGCCTTTTTGTTAAAAATTTTATTTCTTAGCTTCTATGTAACCCAAAATGATATATGTAATATAATATATTGTTTAATCTAGATAGCGCCAAATTATTAACTATAAATAGACCATTAAGCTGAGTACTAATTTCCTTTTAGTTTAAGTACAATTACTTAGAAACAAGATTTTTACTATTTGTTATATACTATTAAAAAACAATTAAATGCAGATTACTATTACTATAGACACATCAGGTAGTTTGGGCTTTATAGAGTAATTTAGAGTTACATCGCTTCAATAAAAGAAGTAGCATACTTATTTTTCTTAACTTAAATATCATCAACTTTATGAGAAAATTTTTAATTGCAAGCTACCTCTTGTCGCTATTTTTCTGCCTGCCAGGGCTAGCACAGGATGCAACTGTAACGGGACGTGTAACATCGTCTGATGATGGCTCGGCACTGCCGGGCGTGAGTGTTGTTATCAAAGGGACCACTCGAGGGTCAACCACTGATGCCAGCGGTAATTACCGAATTAGTGCGGGTTCTGGAACCACATTAACCTTTTCATTTGTAGGTTTCACATCTCAGGATGTAGCAGTCGGTAACCGCAATACAGTGAATGTAACACTAGTTGCTGATGCATCAACGCTGAACGAAGTCGTGGTTACGGGATTCGGGATTCGGCGTAATGAACGAGAAATCGGTACGTCGGTAACTAAAATCAACAGTACTTTAATCAACCAGGCTGCACCGGTTAACATCGCGAATGGGTTATCAGGGAAAGTAGCGGGATTACAAGTGAACTTAGTGAATAATGGCGTTGGGGCCACTCCCCGACTCACTATTCGGGGTAATCGTTCATTCCTTGGTAATAACCAGGCCCTGTTGGTTGTCGACGGAGCACTTACCGATATTAGCTATCTGTCGTCTATTAATCCGAATGATGTTGAAAGCAGCTCTGTACTGAAAGGACCAAGCGCTGCCGCCCTCTACGGATCCGATGCCGCGAACGGGGTGCTTGTTATCACGACAAAACGCGGTACACTGAATAATAAACCACAGATTTCTTACACAAACAATACGCAACTAGAAAGCGTATCCTACATGCCTGACCTACAGCGCACCTATAGCTCTAATGGGGGTGAAGGTGCTCCTTATCTGGATGCTAACGGACAGCGGCTATATGTTCCCTTCGAAAATCAGCAGTTTGGCCCGGCCTTCAATGGTTCCATACAGCCGTTAGGCTTCGGTGTTCAGATTGCGAATCCCGATGGTTCTTTCCGGCTCGATACCTTGAAAGTACCTTTTTCATCGACGGGTAAAGATCAACGGCGGGCATTTTTCAATACTGGCGTTACTCAACAACACGACGTGGCTTACCGAGTGGGCGATGGGCAGAACTACTTCGGGCTGAGTCTTCAGCGCGTTGACCAAAAGGGCATTGTTCCAAACGATAAATACAACCGGACCAACGTCGTTGTCAATGGTGGCCGGGTGGTTGACAAGTTCACGACGAATGCCAAAGCGCAGTTTACGTATGAAAATACGAACAAGGAAAATGGCGATTTTGGTCAGGGCCGACCTTTATATTGGAACTTGCTGAACCAGCCTGCTAACGCACCATTGACTGATCCGCGCATCAAGGATATCACCTCACCCTATGGCGATGTAAATGGATACTTTAACGCATATTATCCGAATCCCTGGTGGCAGGTAACCGGCGATAATTCGCGGGCCATTACCAACAAATATTCGTTTCAGGGATCGGCTGATGTTGGTTATCAGGTGGCTAAGTGGTTGAACGTTACCTATCGCATAAACGGTCAGGTAGCCAATACGCAGACTAAATCGCATCTGGCAGCTGTCTCGTTTAGTAGCTACGCCCTGGGAGACCCCTGGAGTGCCGGTAACATTGCTTCGTCGCTAAAACAGGTAAATGGTAATGTGGGTGATGGTAGCGTTACAACGACACGCTTTACGGGTGACCTACTGGTAACCGTTGCGCCAACATTTGGTGATTTTACTACCAAATTAATTCTGGGTCAGCAAAGCCGGGTTGACAATGTACGCTACCTGACGGCGTCTGCAAGTTCACTCGTTGTACCAGGAACCTACAACATCGCTAACCGATTAGGCAATGTGAGCGCGGGCGAAGGATCTTATCAGAGCCGCCTGCTTGGTTACTTCTACGATTTCACGGCGGGCTTCCGCAACTTCGCCTTTGTCAACGCTACCGGGCGATATGACAATACATCGTTGCTGGCAGCGGGTAACCGCTCCTATTTTTACCCTGGTGTCAATGCGTCGTTAATTCTGACAGAGGCTCTGCCAGCTCTCAAAGGAAACAGTGTGCTGACATACCTTAAATTACGGGGTGGCATTGCCAAGGCGGGTAATATTAGCGTTGGGCCTTACCAGTTACAGAACGTCTTTAATCCCGGTGGTGGATTTCCTTATGGTAGCCAGCCCGGTTTTGCGCAGAGTACACAGCAGAATGATCCTAATCTGAAACCTGAATTTACGACGAATAAGGAAGTAGGCATTGAGTTTGGCTTGTTCGACCGGATCAATGCCGAAGTCGTATATTATTCGATGGTAACAACAAATCAGACGGTTCCTATCCAGGTTTCGCGAACAACGGGTTTTGCGTCAGCCCTGATTAATACGGGGTCTATGCTAAATAAAGGCCTCGAAATCGACTTAAAAACGATCCGTCCAATTGTCAATGCAGGTGGCTTTACATGGAATATTAATACCAATTTCACTTACATAGATAATCGGGTAACGTCGGTCTATGCCGGGTTAGACAAAATTAATATTCCCTTAGGTAGCAGTATTTTTAATCCCTATGCCCCTGGTGCCGCATCGAATGTATATGCAGCCGTAGGATACACGTATCCAGCCCTGTACGGAACAGATCTTGCTCGGGTGCAAAACACAGATCCAACCGCTTCATATTATGACGCAACAGGCCAGTATGTAGGTCGCCCGGTAGTTGACCCAACAACGGGTTATCCTATCGTGGATCCCAATATCAAATATCTAGGGAACACACAGCCCCGCTACCGGTTTGGCTTCAACAACACCTTTGCCTTTAAAGGACTCACCTTGAACGCCTTAGTTGAATATCGGGGCGGCAATGTGATTTACAACCAGTTAGGAAACGCGCTGGAATTTACGGGTGCGGGCATTCGCTCAACGTATAACGGACGGCAAAACTTCGTTTACCCAAATTCGGTGCTGGCCACGACCAATGCTGATGGGACAACTTCATTCGCGCCGAATACGAATGTCTCAACCCGTGATGGCAATCTGGAATTCTGGACAAACTCAGGTTATCACAACGCCGTTTCGAGTTATGTAACGAGTGCAGCTTTCTGGAAACTCCGCGAAGTAGCCCTGAGTTACAACTTCCCACCGACGCTGTTCAGCAACATCAAGTTTATCCGATCGCTGAACATCGGCATAACAGGTCGCAATTTGTTGATGCTACGTCCGAAAACAAACGTATTCACTGACCCTGAGTTTTCGCTGGATAACAGTAACGCTCAAGGTTCCACAAACGAATATCAGACTCCCCCGACCCGCCAGTACGGTTTCCGGCTAAGTGTTGGTTTTTAAGTCATACTCTTATCAACAAAAATCATGAACCTCAAAAAATTTACTATCGGGGCGATGGTGGTAACACTGACCATCTTGTCCGGTTGCCGTAAAGATTACCTCGACATCAATAGTAATCCCAATCAGGTGACGGCTGCCACGCCAGTGCTGGTATTGCCTGCTGCCTTAAGCTCGTCAGGGGCTTATTTCTCTACCTCTTTTAGCTTTCTGAACCTTTGGATGGGGTATTGGAACTGGAGTGGTAACTACTCAATTGGTACATCGGATAAGAACTACCAGTTTACAACAAGTTTTAACACGGGTATCTGGGACAATGCGTTTATCATTCTGAAAAACTATGATTATATAGATAAACAGGGGGCTACTCTGGGTCAGCCGCTTTTGCAGGGTATGGCTAAAATTATGAAGGCGTTGCACTTCCAGATTCTGGTCGATACCTACGGCAATATTCCCTATACACAAGCTTTACAGGGACTTAGTACGGCTCAGCCCGTTTATGATGATGCCAAGACTGTATATGAAGATCTATTCAAGCAAATTGACGCTGGATTGACCTTATTCAATGATGCGGACAAATTCGCGGCTCAGGGTGGAACGGTACTAAATCCGGGTACGAACGACATCATGTTTAAGGGAGATATTGCTAAATGGCGTCGGTTTGCCAATACGCTCAAACTGCGAATGCTACTACGGCAATCCGAAAAAGCAGACCGGTTGGCTTTTATACAGGCTCAGTTAGCTATTATCAACGCATCGGGGTATGGATTCCTGGCGAATGGTGAAAACGCGGCTGTCAATCCCGGTTATGCCAACTCATCCGGTCAGCAAAGTCCTTTTTATGGCACCTACGGCTATCAGGTTAACAGTCAGCCTATTGAAGCCTACAATATCAACCGCGCCAACAAATACGGGATCAACTTCTACCAATCAACGAACGACCCCCGGCTGGCTGAGTTCTATGCCCCCGTTGGTGGTTCAGGTACTACATTTAACGGAACGTTTTTTGGCACGATAGCTCCCGCGGTAAATAGTTTAACATCGGGTATTGGTCCCGGCGTGCTAAATAATGTAAACCAACCGGCTTATATTCTGACATCGCACGAAGCCTTTTTCGTACAAGCCGAAGCCGCTCAGCGGGGTTGGATTACTGGCAATCCGAAAACTTTTTACCAACAGGCTATTACGGAATCGTTTGTGAATCTGGGCCTGACGGCGGCTGATGCTATGACATATTATTCGCAGGCTACCATCAACGTTGGCTGGGACACGTCGACGGATAAAATTCAGGCAATTATTACCCAAAAATGGGCATCGCTCAACGGTTGGTCGCCCTTTGAAGCCTGGGCGGATTATCGACGGCTGGGCGTTCCAAACGTACCGATTTCACAAGACCCCAGCACGTCAGTCAAGCAGATTCCGGTTCGGCTTTTATATCCGCAAAGCGAGTTTAATTACAATAGCGCAGCGGTGAAGGCACAAGGCGATATCAGTCAGTTTACGTCCAAGATTTTCTGGGTGAAATAATCATCAACTTCGGTCAGGCACTGTTTTTATAGCCGCATCTGACCGGAATAACCATTGACAATCATGAAAAACCTTTTGTATAGTTTCGTTTTGGGTGGTCTGGCACTAAGTATGACCAGCTGCTTAAAAGACGACGATCATTTTACTGATTTTCAGAGCGTAGGGGCAGTGGCCGAAATTCCCTCGGCGGCATTCTACGGGATTGCAGACAACCAGGGATTGCTTATTCAAACAGCTCCAACCAGCTATAGTTTCGATGTAAACATTGCCTCTCCGGCACCGCTTACACAGGACATTACGGTTACGCTGGCTTTGGACAAAGCCGCTCTGGATGCCTACAACGCGGCTAATACCACATCTTATCAGCTGCTGCCCACAACGCTATACCAGATTTCGTCGCTAACCACAACGGTGAAGGCGGGTAGCCGACTGGCACCCATTAATCTCACCTTTTATTCGGGAGCCGACAAAGTGCCAGACCCAATTGGCTATAACGACGCGGCTTATGCACTGCCGCTGAAGATCACGACTGCATCAAACAACGTGGCTGTAAGCAGCAATTATGGCACGAAAATTATTTTCCTGAAAATCAAGAATGACTACGCCGGTGATTATCGGTCGGTCGGTACATTTAATCATCCTACTGCTGGTACACGAGCAATAAATAGAGATAAAACATTAGCAACCATTGATGCATCGACCGTTCAAACGGAGTACGCTGACTTAGGGGCCACAGCATTAATGTGGTTGAAGGTTAATGCCGATAATACAGTAACGCTCACACCTAAAGGTACTGCCAGCACAGCAACAGTACAGTTTGGCGAAAATAAATACGACCCAACAACGCACGCCTACACGCTTAATTACAAATATGCGGGTGCGGGTGGCGACCGAGTCATTAATGAAGTAATTAAACTGAAATAGCCTATCATGATTAGCAAAAAGCCCCGTTACGTTCGTAACGGGGCTTTTCTATGGACTGTATTTTTAAGCCACAACCTCGGCAGGCACAACTTCTTTTTTACTTTGACCCGTCAGTTCGGCCAGTAGTTCGGCCACATTTACAGTAGCAAAACTGCTGGCATAGTCGGCCATAGCATAAGGAATAATCAATTCACCACCATTGATGACCCCTCCGCAACTATACACAACATTCGGTACGTACCCTTCGCGTTCGTTTTCGTCGGGGCTCAGGATAGGTTCGCTAGTGCGGCCAATAACTTTTGAGGGATCGTTCAAATCAAGCAGAAAAGCCCCAATAGCATATTTCCGCATTGGCCCTACACCATGACTCAAGACGAGCCAACCTTCCTCAGTCTCCATTGGTGAGCCACAGTTGCCCAACTGAACATATTCCCAATGGTATGTTGGCTTAAGAATAAGTTCTTTAGTTTGCCAGAAGTACAAATCGTCGGAATACATCAGGTAGATATTCTCCCCGTCCTGCCGCGAAATCATGACATATTTTCCGCCAATTTTTCGCGGAAATAGCGCCATACCCTTGTTCGAGACTTCGGCACCATTGAGTGTGCTGACGCTGAAATGGGTAAAATCTTTCGTTTCCAACAGTTGCGGAAACGTGACTTTACCATTGTAGGCGGTGTAGGTGGCGTAGTAGGTTATTTCGCCATTATCGTCGGTAAACTGAACAAAACGAGCGTCTTCAATACCGTTCGTTTCATTAGGTGAATTTGGAAAAATACACCGCTCGTCTAAACTCTGGTCATCTTCGAAGTGAATTTCGTAGTTCGACTTCGCTAGTGCCAGCAATCCGCTCGCAATGGTTTCATATTCTGCGTTGTATCGAAACTGAGCTGATACCCGTTTGATCTGCGCTTCGAGTTCAGACAAACTGAACTCGTCACTGAGGCCCACCATCATTTTCTCCTGAATACTATTTTCCAACCGTAACTCATACAGTTTACGCTCAAACATAACCCGGTTGAAGCGGTGATTCGGAACGATTTCGGGAGATGTTACGTAGCGCGATGGCTGTCTTAAGACAATTTTCCCAGTCTCGTCGATATAACCCATACGAAATGAGATTGATGAGACATGACCTTCACCGGTGGCCCGTAAGCTCAAAATAAAGCGTTTGTAACCGGGTGGCACATTGGTCTGGTCTGGATGCCAGATCATGGATGGGTTAAACAGCGCAGCCGATTCGAGCGAATATTCCATTGTGAAATACGCGCCTAGAAGCAGCTTTCTATCGTCTGTCAGGGGTTCATCGGTTAGTAAGTGAGCCTTTATCTGCTCAAACCGGTTCAATAAAAAGCGTTCGAGTTTATAATGACGACCACCAAACTCCCGGATAACTTCATCAAGTTTTTGTTCGGCCTCCTCATCGGTCATACCACCAACCCGTGCCACAATTTTCAGGGTTCGGGTGGTACTGCCCAGATCAAAGGGGCGAAATAAAACGCGGGTTGGATCTGGCCGTAAGACAATGCCAGTGCGAATGGCTTTTATACTCATTATGCTAATAAGTTAGTAAGTAATCAAATGGCAGGTAACAAGTTCTAAATGTATAAATGGTAAACACTAATTTACACACCACTTACTCTCTTACAACTTGATCACTCACTAACTTAGTATGCTTAATTTTTTTAGCCATTCATTAAAGCAGGCATAGACATGCTTACCGGCTTTGCTTCAGGTCGTTGTTTCTGGATTGCATATAGCTCGGCCAAGGCCATCAAATAAGACAATGTGGACTCTGCACCCTGGTTTTGATTCACCCGGTCAATGTGCAGACCATCGCGACAGCCGCCCGTTTGCTGATCATATAATGGCAAGCCCAGGTCATTAAATCCAGAGAACCATTTAAAAATCCGAATGGCCGTTCGGTGCCACTCATCGTCACCCGTAACAGAAAAAGCGGCCAAGCAAGCTGATAATGTACTTTGGGCTTCCAGTGGCTGCTGATCAAAATAGGCACGAGTTTGCCCTTTTGTATAGAAACCGTTTGAGCCAATTGGCTGAAAATGGCCATGTGGAGCTGTTTGCAGGTCTATAAGCCACCGCAACGAATTGAGTCCGATACCAACCAAATGCTCGTCGCCAGAACGAAGTAGAACGTGGGCGAGTACAGCGTTATCATACGACAACGTATTTTCGAACCAGGGCCACTCTTCGGTCGCGGTTTCTGTGTATCGGAACATCAGTTTGTCAAGTAACTGTCGTTCAATGTTTTTGGCCAGTCGATCGTCGTTAAATTTCTTCTGGTATTCGTAAATACCCAGTAAAGAAAACGCCCATG
The DNA here is from genome assembly GCF_042686045.1 of Spirosoma flavum. Classification (NCBI taxonomy): domain Bacteria; kingdom Pseudomonadati; phylum Bacteroidota; class Cytophagia; order Cytophagales; family Cytophagaceae; genus Spirosoma; species Spirosoma flavum. The sequence continues at coordinate 431,814 of NZ_JBHUOM010000002.1, read as the reverse complement.
AACGGGGTGACGACATCGACACAACCGTAGGCAACACCTTCTCGAATAGGCTCATAGCCCATGTAACGGTGTTACGATCCGATGACTGTCCGATACACGTGCCAAGTGCCCATATGGTGCGGCCTGTGCTATCGTCCGAACCAAATTCTTCGAGCCAGCGACGGTCATAGCTCATGAAGTTGCGGAAACGTCGATACTCATCGGTATAGGCGTGGTTGATGAAGGCGCAATAATTATCGGCAGCCTTCGCTAATTTCTGGTCACCCAGGCCAGCCGTTTGAATTGTCAATGCCAGAATTAGGGCACGGGCATTATCGTCGGTACAGTAGCCTTCCTCATAATACGGAAGATGATGCCGGGCATGCTGGATAATACCGGTAGAATCAGTCAGGCGAAACAGGTGGTCGAGTCGAAGTCCAGGCATCTTAAAAACTGAACTGGTGTGCGCGCCCACTGTGTACAATGCCTGATTATTAAACGTATTCATTCGTTCCTGCCGAGCATGTGAGAAGGAGTCAGCGTACGTCTGAATTACTCGTTCCCAGATCATTTCGCGGCCCATCATATAAGCTTTCTTACGCATGTGATGACGAGTGGACTCATCGCTGAGCAGACCAATAATCTCACTGGCAATCGCTTCTGAGTCGCCAAATGGAACCAGAATACCACGGCCATCGGCCAGAAGTTCTTCGGCGTGCCAGTAAGGTGTTGAAACCACGGCTTTTCCGCAACCGAAAGCATACGATAACGTTCCTGATGTGATCTGAGCTGGATTCAGGTAAGGTGTAATATAAATATCGGCAGCGCCCAAATACTCAATCAGGCCATCTAATTCGACAAATTGATTATAGAAACGAATATGGTCGCGAACGCCACAATCATTGGCCAGTTGCTTTAGGCTGTCGCGGTAGGCTTCGCCTTCATTTTTCACCAGGTTCGGATGGGTAGCCCCCAACACCATATATACGACATCGGGATACTGCTCTACAATACGGGGCAATGCACGAATCACATTCTCGATGCCCTTATTTGGTGAAAGCAGCCCAAACGTCAGCAAGGTTTGTTTCCCTTCCATACCGAACTTATCCTTATAAAAGTGCGGATCGACAAAGGGCATATCGGGAATACCATGCGGTATAACGTCAATTTTTTCTTCGGGAATTTCGTAAATATTTATCAGGAAATCCCGGCCTTTCTCAGACATACAAATTACCCTAGACGACAAATCAGCTATGCTTTTCAGCACCAGCAACTGGTCTTCATTCGGGTCTTTCAGAATCGTATGAAAGGTCGTCACGATGGGCATCGTGAGGTTACGCAGAAGTGTCAGAATATAATTACCCGCCGAACCACCGTAGATACCGTATTCGTGTTGTAAACAGACAACATCAACGTCTTTTGAATTCAGGAATTCGGCAGCTTTGCGATAAGCGCCTTGATCGTGCTGGTAAAAATCATACCGTACTTCATTTGGATAGTCGTAGCCCTCGAGCGTATCGTTAACTGATACAACCAGCGCTCTGGAGTCATGAATAAAGGAATTGTACGAAAGATAAAGGTCAGACGTGAAGGTTGCAATGCCACATTGGCGGGGTAAATAATCGCCAATAAAAGCTACATTTTTAGGATTATGGCCCCACACCGATGCGTCCGTTTCTATCTGATCGGAATGCCGATAGTAATTCGTGCCGGTGCGGTTCGAATGAGTTGTCATAATAAATGATTTAGTAAATTAATGAGAAGTACAAAGTCTATAACGATAACAATTTACAAGGGCTTTTGTTTAGGGTAACAAAATATTTTAATCGTATAAAGGCGATTTCAATAATTTGACAACTTATTATCCAACTAAACCTTCATTTCACCCTATAAAAAACGGTTACACTCTGTTAACGATACTGAATAGTTGACGTTTGATAGGGGTACGTTTTTATCAATAGACAGTAACTTTTCTCTCTTTTTTCAGCTGCTGCAAAGCGCATTTCAGCCGTGTATTTTGCCGCCTGAGCACATTCACTTCCTCTTTAAGCTGTATAACGTAAAGCATTGTTTCTTCTATCTTTTCGAGTAAGTGAGCATCCATCGTTGCAGCGTCGTAACCTTCTTTAACAACCTCATCGGCCGACAATATATTGGGTAAATGTTTGTTTTCTGTAACGTACTGCTTCACTTCTTTCAGCGGCCGAAGAGCATAACCAGGTTCAAAAACCCGGTCAGCCCAATCGGCTTTGTTTGTCACAAATAGTTTACCCGTAGCAGGTCGAGCCAGCAGTACTTCGCCCCGCTCATTTACAGTCAATACTTTGTCTGTTTTGGTGGTTACCAGACTGTTACTCGTTAAATTTTCCAGTCGAAGTCCTGACTTACCGGGCCGCTCACTACGTATGTGCAACCGGGCGGTGGGTGCATTTGTACCAATACCTATATTAGCATCTTTACCCAGTATAACAGCGTCGCTAACGGATACAATCGCTCCCGCACCGATGGCTGTTGCATTCGTTAAATTTTGCGCCAGGGCATCAGCTCCCATACCCACAAATGTGTTGCGGGAGCCGCTATCACGCTGCCCGGTGGTGTAGCCAATGTACACATTGTCGTCACCATTGCCGTTAGCCGTACCGGCTCCATTACCCACAATCGTGTTGTGGCTTCCCGTTGTGACATCCCGACCCGATACGGAACCAAAGAATGTATTACCCTTACCAGTGGTGGTACTGAAGCCAGATTTATAGCCAACAAACGTATTGGAATCTGCCACAGCGTTATAGCCAGATTGGTAACCAAGATAGGTGTTTTTAGCGCCTGTTTGATTAGTATAACCGGCTGTGCTTCCCACCATAACATTGCCTGAAACCATGTTGTTAAAACCAGCCGAATCGCCAATGACAACATTGCGAGACCCCACTACATTCTTCAATCCAGCTCGATAGCCTATAGAACTATTCCACATACCCGACTGATTTTGCGAACCAGCCAGCTCCCCAAAAAATGAGTTTCCATTGCCAGAACTTGTCAGATTACCCGATCGAGAGCCAAAGAAACTATTACCAAAACCATTATTATTATTACCGGCAGAGGCCCCCATTAGTGTGTTCGATGAGCCTGTACGATTATTGAAGCCCGCAGATCGGCCAATAAATACATTGTCTATTCCAGTCGAGTTAGTATAGCCTGATTTACTCCCAACGAATACATTACCATTAGCACCATTCTGAAACAAACCTGCTGAGTCGCCAATCATAACATTATTATTACCTATAGATTGTTGAAACAATCCTGTGCCAGCTTGACTGCCTACCAACACATTACTACAGCCTCCCGTATTATACATACCAGCTTTATATCCGACAAACACATTGCTGTAACTATCAGTGTTTAAGCTGCCTGCCTGCGCGCCTAGAAAAGCGTTGTTGCTACCTTTTCCATTAAAGCCCCCTGCATAGGTTCCCACGTAGGCATTATCATTTCCAATTGTATTAAGATAACCGGCTTGGTGACCCACAAACGTATTTTCGCTTCCTGACGTGTTACCGTTACCGCTAGAATTACCGATGGATACATTTTTACTACCTGCCGTATTAGTAGAAGCTGTAAAGGTTCCTACAAATAAATTGTATGTACCAGGCGTAGCAGACGTTGGCCCAGTAATCACTATATTACTCTGCGACCACGACGCATCAATGCCTGACAGTATTAACCCAAAAACCAGCCCAAACGAGTAAAGAAATTTCATACATTAATAAATTGAAGGTGAGTACATAGTTAACCGTCGCAAGCTATCGAAGCAGTAACATATACCCTAACTGCTTTCTAATACGCCATCGTTTTTATGTACCTTTCGGACTTATTTCGCGTTAATCAGGTATGATTTGGCACCGTATCTCCTCTTTTATTTTAAAAAATAGAATACCCCTGGTGGTAGCTGTTTTGATCGGCACAGCGTTCATGGGGTATCAGGCCAGTAAGGTCAAGCTCTCTTACGAACTGGCTAAAATTCTGCCCGTCACGAACCCCGACTATCAGCGCTACGAAGCCTTTAAGTCACATTTTGGTCAGGATGGCAACGTAATGGTGCTCGCTATTGAAACCGATAGTATGTACCAGCTTAAGTTCTTTAACGACTGGTATGCATTGAGTCAGCAAATCCGGCATATCGAAGGTATAAAAGACGTTGTGTCGAATGCCAATCTCTACGGGATCACGCGTGACGATTCAGCCCATACTTTCCGTGTTCGGCCGCTGGTTTCGCGGCCTCTCACGACCCAAAGCGGGTTAGACAGTCTTCATACGCGCATTGCCGCCCTGCCGTTCTATCGGGGTTTAGTGACCGACAGCAGTGGGCGGGCGCACTTGATGGCCATAACATTCGACCAGAAGGTGGTGAACACTAAAAACCGGATTGCTCTTGTCCGACAGGTAGAAGCCGTAGCCGATTCGTTTGGTCGGCGACACACACTGGCTGGCTCTATCGCATCAACGTCAGCCGGTTCATCAACCGTCGATACACAGTCCAACGGCACGGTACACATGTCGGGTATGCCATACATCCGTACGGAGTTTACAGCGAAAGTCAGCAAAGAAATGTTTCTGTTTTTAGGACTGGCGTTTTTAGTTACGGCGCTGATTCTGTTTTATTTCTTTCGGTCACTAACAGTCGTGCTGACGGCACTGGCGGTTGTCGGCGTGGCCGTAATTTGGGCAACGGGCTATATTGTTCTGCTCGGCTACGACATTACATTGCTAACCGGCCTTATTCCGCCCCTGATCATTGTTATTGGGGTCCCAAACACTGTTTTCCTACTCAATCGCTACCACGAAGAATTGAACCGGGGGCGCAGTCAGCACGAAGCTTTGGCGATTTCTACGGAGAAAATCGGCGAAACGACCTTTTTCGCTAACGTTACTACGAGTGTCGGCTTTTTCGTGTTTTATTTCACCGGAAGCCCCCTCCTATTGCAATTTGGGCTGGTGTCTGCATTGGGTATCATGACTACCTACGTCGTATCGCTCATTCTGATACCCAGTATTTTCAGCTATCTGGCAACACCATCTGCTAAACAACGCGGACATTTGGAGCGTCGGCAGGTTGGTAACTTCCTTACCTGGGTTGACCATCTGGTACATACCCGCCGAACCGCCATTTATACATTTATTGCTATCGTGACGGCCATCTCTATTGTGGGTGCTCTACAGATCAATCCTATTGGCTATGTAGTGGATGATTTACCCAAAAATGACCCGATCTACACTGACTTAAAGTTTATCGAAAGCCGCTTTAAGGGCGTGATGCCCTTTGAAGTAAGCATTGATACCCAACGACCTGGCCGGGTATTGACACCCCAGACGTTAACGAAGATCAAGTTACTCGAACGCGAATTCGGCAAGTACAGCGAGTTTACACGGCCACTCTCTTTGGTCGAAGCGGTCAAGTTTCTTTATCAGTCCTACCGTGGGGGCGACCCCAAATACTACGCGTTGCCGGGCGCACTCGAACTGAGTCAGTTGGCGAGTTATGCACCGCAGTTGAAAGGTGCCAAGAATGCAAGTGGAGGCTTAGCCTTTAAAGCCTATTTAGACAGTACGTTTCGCTATACGCGCATCAGTTTTCAGATGCCTGACGTTGGCACCGTTCGCACGACGCAACTAATAAATGAACTTCAGCCCAAAGCCGATTCGATTTTCAATATAGACCGTACAACCGGAAAGCGCGTGGCAGCTACCGATCAGTACGATGTTCATATTACGGGCAACAGTGTTGTTTTCACGCGGGGTAACGATTATCTGCTCACTAACCTGGCCGAAAGTACAGCACTGGCTATTTTACTGGTTTCCGTTATTCTGATTATTCTCCTGCGCGATATTCGGTTGAGTCTGATTGCTATTTTGCCAAGCGTGGTACCGTTGATTGTTACAGCCGGAATAATGGGTTTTTGCGGTATCCACCTGAAACCTTCGACCATTCTGATTTTCAGTATTGCCTTTGGTATATCATCTGATGGTACCATCTACTTTATTACGAAATACCGCGATGAATTACGGAATCAAAAGATAACTATAGATCGGGCCGTTTCAGAGACGATCCGCTACACTGGTATCAGCATGTTCTACACCGCCATAATTCTGTTTGCGGGTTTCGCCATTTTTGCCGCATCTACTTTTCAGGGTACCGTTGCGCTTGGCATTCTGGTTTCTATTACGCTACTAATGGGTATGGCCTCCAACCTGATTCTCCTCCCTGCTTTTTTATTGACTGTCGATAAACAGCAAAACCAGAAAAAGCTAAATAAAGAGTCGCAGAGCACACGGAATTAATACGGCTTTCAGACTTCTTCCAAAAGCGTATCAAATGAAATAAGTTGATTGCCAAAGCGATGTTTAAGGCGTTGGCGCAGAGTGTCGGCATGATACTGTTGGTAGGCAGCGTAGTCGGCCATTGTGTTGAAATCGAGCTGAACCGAAAAGGTTGTGCCGCCATTATCGAGTTCTGTCAGTAAGCGGAGAATTTTGTGACTAACGGGTAATTCGGTAGCTATTGCAGCGGGCAAAAAGAAGCGCTTCATCCAGCGAAGCCAGTCATGGGCCACCTCATCGGCAACGCTATAAGTTGTATTATAAAGAATCATAGTCGCTAAACAACCGATTGGCGGGGTAAGTTGAGCATTTGTTACACTTTTGGCTGAAACTGTATCACAGTTGGTTTGATCGTTGGGAAGAATCCCCGACCCGGCTTCAGGTAAAAGTCCTGATTTGGTTGTTTCTTTGCCAATCAAACCAATTCGCCTTAAATTAATTAACTCATGTATTCTGGATTAGTACACGCCCACTCAGGGCTTCGCTGGGTAGCCCTGATTCTTTTACTAGCAGCCGTAGTTGTAGCCATCGGCAAATGGCAGGGACGCAGCGGCTATACCGATGGTAATCGTAAACTGTACCTGTTCACCCTGATTTCGGTGCACACACAGCTCATTTTGGGTCTGGTCCTATTTTTTATGAGCCCCAAAGTTAATTTCAGCTTACTAAGCGACAAGCTGTACCGATTCTACAGTGTGGAGCATACGGCTGGTATGCTGATTGCCATTGTGCTAGTTACCATTGGCTATTCACGCTCAAAACGGGCATCTGATACCACGGCAAAACAACGATTAATCGGCATTTTTTACGGATTGGGGTTAGTACTTATTCTGGCCTCAATTCCCTGGCCGTTCCGCATTATTGGCGCGAACTGGTTTTAAATCACATACATCTCTCCGACCTACCAAAGACGGTCTTCCAGCAACGCGTAATCTATATATGCCGCTGCTGAAAGACCGTCTTATCGTTTACAAAGCATTTGCCAGATGTAAACACATTATTAAATTTCAAATTTTTCATATGCTTTTTCGATCCTTCAATTAGTTTACGGTCAGTAACTTATCAAACTTGGCACGGAAAAATTCTATTAATGTGTAGAACTTTTTTCTCATCCCATAGGTAGAATGTCCACGATTAGCTACTTTTATGGAGCGTAACTCGGATTTGACCTCAATTTTATGATGAGAAAAATGCTCCTGGCAGTAGTTTGTACTGTCTCGTTTGGCATCGTTCAAGCACAAGTCGTACCTAGTGTAACAAATGAATTAACTGACGTAGCCACAACGTCAAACCAAGTAAGTTTCTACGAGCAAATTCCGCTCGTTAAAGATGTCATCAACTTCGCCAAGGAGCATCTTTCAATTCGCTATCGTTCTGGCGGCACCACCACAAGAGGCTTCGACTGCTCTGGTTTCACTCGCTTCTGTTATAATAAGTTTGGCATTTCACTTCCGCATTCCAGCGCTGCACAGGGCAACATAGGTTCGGCTATTGACAAAGACGAAGCTCAACCCGGCGATCTGATTCTGTTTAAAGGTCACAGTTCAGGTGGCAATCGAATTGGTCATGTCGGTCTCATTACAGAGGTTATTGGCGACCGAATTAAATTCATCCACTCTGCCTGGAACGGGGGCGTCCGCTACGATTACCTTCAGGCGAGCTATTACCAACGTCGATTTATGGGCGTTCGACGCGTGGCTCATTTACTGGCTAATAAGTAACGTAATCGGTTAGCATTCCAGCAGAACGCTACATTAGGTCAAGATGTAGTATGGTAGCCTCCTGACTGATCGTCTTTCAATTTCAGCGTCGTTCCAGCTCCCTGACTTACAGCCATTTCCACCTCGTCGGCATGGCAAATAATCACTTTCGACACGCCGTTCGCCAAAGCGTTGAAGGCATTATCTAACTTCGGAATCATGCCCTTATTGATGATTCCAGCGGCTTTATACTCTGCATAAAGAGCGGGCGTAAGCTCGCTAATGACGCTAGTATCATCAGTTGGATCTTTCAGAACTCCCTTTTTCTCAAAACAATAAAGTAGGGTCACATCGTTGTGACGCACCATATCAACGGCAATTGCCGAAGCCATTGTATCGGCGTTAGTGTTCAGCAAATCACCGGATAAACTATACGTAATAGGGGCAAAAACGGGTGTTAGGTTCTGACGTAAAAAAAACTGAATTTGTCCCGAATCGACTTCTTCAATATCGCCAACCATGCCATAGTCAATATCTTTGACCGGGCGTTTTTTAGCCAGCACCGTTCCGGCATCAGCCCCCGTCATGCCAATAGCATTCACGGTCAACGCCTGAAGTTTAGCAACAATCTGCTTGTTGACTAAGCCCCCATACACCATCGTCACCACATCGAGCATTGGCTGATCGGTAATGCGTCGGCCTTCGACCATTGTTGTTGGAATGCCTAATTTCTCAGCCACTTGCGTAGCTATTTTCCCTCCGCCATGTACTAGTAACTTGGATCCCGGCAAGCCAGCAAAGGATGTTAGAAACCGTTGTAATGCCGCAGAATCGTCGATGACGTTTCCACCAATTTTGATAACAATAAGCGTCTGCATGGGATTTAAGCGAACACATTAGCTCGGCAGTAAAAAACGATGTAAAAACGTCTGTGTTTGCCGGGCCAATCAATGTGGTATTACATACTTTTTAGTATTTCTTTCAAAACCGCCTGAGCCGACCATTCGCGGTTGGCAGCCTGTTCAATTACCAGTGATTGAGGACTATCCAGCACCGCATCAGACACTTTTAAATTACGACGTACGGGTAAGCAATGCATAAACTTACCATCATTCGTAAGGCGTAAGTCATCCATTGTTACAGCCCAGGACGAGTCTTGTGTAAGTACCTGACCGTAGTTTGTATAGGACGACCAATTTTTCCCATAAATAAAATCGGCACCGGCAAAGGCTTCATCCTGATTGTGCGTCACACGGGCATTACCGACAAATTCGGGAGCAAGTTCGTATCCTTCCGGGTGGGTCACGATAAATTCAACATTTCCTGAATCGACACGGGCGTTCATCCATTCGCAAAATGAATTGGCTACTGCCTGCGGCAAAGGCTTAAAGTGTGGCAACCAGGTTAGTACAACCTTCGGGCGAGTTACCTTTTTTGCTTCCTCAATTGTAATGCAATCCGCCAGCGATTGTAACGGGTGGCGCGTGGCCGATTCAAGGTTGACAATGGGCACTTTGGCATAGGTAGCAAACTGGTGCATGACCTGCTCCCGGTAGTCTTTGTCACGATCTTTGAGTTCGGCAAAAGCGCGAATACCAATTATGTTGCAATACCGGCCCATGACGGCTGCTGCTTCACGAACGTGTTCAGCTTTGTCGCCATTCATAAGCACACCTTCCTCCATTTCCAGTCCCCAGCTATCCTGACCAACGTTCATGGTCATTACATTCATACCGAGGTTTTGAGCAGCCTTTTGTGTGCTTAGTCGTGTTCGCAAGCTGGAATTAAAGAAGACCAGGCCGATCGTTTTATTTTTACCAAGAAGTTGATCGGCAAAGGGATTGGCTTTGGCAGCAAGTCCGGATTGAATCAGGGCGTCGATGTTCGTGACGTCAGCAAGGGAAAGAAAATTGTTCATATTAACTTTAACGCAGAGGTAGGCGCATCGATTTCAAGGTCTGTGTCCTCACAAACGTTATCCGAATAACTAATTACTAATTAATAGCTGATGCCCAAATGATCTGTGAGGACGCAAACTCAGGCAGTGATAGCTATATGATTTGGTATTTTACGATAACACAGCAACTTCTTTACGTAACGCATCCAGAAACATATCGGCTTCGTCAATACCAACAGCCAGCGAAGGCAGCAACCGAATGGTATTTTTTCCGGCTACACCTGTAAACTGCTTATGTTCGAATAACAGCATCTTACGTAATGAATCTACGGGAAAATCATATTCGATACCAATCATCAGGCCCCGACCACGCAGGTCTTTATACCCGCCAATCTGCCGAATACCTTCCATAAAGTAATTGCCAATACGGGTGGCATTTTCCATCAGTCCCTCATCGCGCATGATGTCTAACACAGCAATGGCAGCCGTGCAAGCCAGATGATTTCCACCGAAAGTCGTACCAAGTAGTCCATAGCTAGCCTTGAACTTGGGCGATATCAGAATGCCGCCAATGGGAAATCCATTACCCATTCCCTTCGCCATCGAAATAATATCGGCTTCGATACCGCTAAACTGGTGTGAGAAAAACTTACCTGACCGGCCATATCCACATTGAACACCGTCCAGAATAAGTATTGCACCCGTTTCGTCACACCGTTTACGGAGCGTCTGTAAAAACTCGTCGGTTGCCACTTGTATACCGCCCACACCCTGAATTCCTTCAATAATTACGGCGCAGGTATCGGTTGTAATGCCCGTTAGAGCAGCTTGGGAATCGTTATAGGGCAGAAATGTAACGTGCTGATTGTAATTTATCGGGGCTACAATAGCCGGATTGTCAGTAACAGCAACAGCCCCGGCGGTACGACCATGAAACGATTTGGTAAAGGCTACGACCTTTGTCCGTCCGTTGTGAAACGAGGCCAGTTTTAACGCGTTTTCGTTGGCCTCAGCCCCGGAATTACACAGAAATAAGGAATAATTGGGATGGTCGGAAAGATCCCCTAATTTATTCGCCAACTCCTGCTGTTGGGGAATCCTGACGGAATTGGAATAAAACGAAATTTTATTCAGTTGGTCCGTCAGTGCTTTCACGTAGCGCGGATGCGTATGACCAACCGAAATCACAGCATGACCACCGTAGAGATCGAGATAACGGGTGCCATCGGCATCCCAGAGGTAGCTACCCTGCGCCCTGACGGGCTCAATGTCGTATAGCGGATAAACATTAAAAAGCTCAGCCATTCGTTTGACGATATAAACGTATCGGATACGTTAAGTAATCCAATACTGTACCATAATTGAGGTGCAAGTTTACGGATAATCAATGTAAAATAGGGCCTAAAACGCAAAAAGGAAGCTGAATCAGCCTCCTCTATTCCAATACGTGTCTGTCATGGATTAGAATTTCCCAATAAATGATCGAATTGTCTGAATCGACGCAATAGGTTGCTCAATCATGCTTAAGTGTCCAGCTTGCTCAATGATGGCAACGCTGATCTGGTTGGACAAATCGGCTAATTGCGCTGTTTTCTCGTAGGGAATCAATTGGTCATCGCGGCCCAACACCAATAAAACGGGAAACAGAGCATTTCGCAAAACACCTGTTCGGTCAGGTCGACCCGCAATAGCCTTCATCCCGGCAATAAGCGCGTCGGCGGGCAAACTCTTGAAGCGCTCGACTAGTAGTTGCACTTTTTCGGGTGGGTATGTGGGTGCTACCATTTTTGGCAACTGCTTCTGAATAAACGGAGATGGTCCCTCCATTTCCAGCCCGTCAATAGCTTGCTGACGCGCCTGACGTCGATTTTCGTCGTCGGCGGTAGCAGTAGAATGGTAAAGAACTAATGCCTGCACCATCTCCGGGTGCTGTTCAGCAAAAGCAAGGGCCATATACCCTCCCATCGAATGTCCCACCAGCACGACTTTTTCGACCTTAGCTGCCTGTAGTCGAGCATACAGTTCATCCGCGTACTCATCAATCGTGGTGAGATTTGTGAGTTGGGCAAAGTCAGGTTTTAGAACCGAATTATCCAAAGCCAAATCGGCGTAGATGCTATCCCAAATGGAAGCATCTACGCCGTGACCGTGAATAAGCCCAATTGATACGGGTTTATTCATGTACTCTATGAGTTGTTGATAACACCAAGCAGAATAAGCACTAAGCCAACAATAAGACCAATCGCACCGATAACACCTAACACGCTGCCACCACCCAGAATGAGTAAAAGCAAACCAATGATACCGATGATAACTCCCAGACGAACATTGCTGCTCATTGCCTGAGTTTTCTCTGGCGCTACATGATTTTTGATTTTTTGGTCAATTTTTTTGAGCATTGTCCGCTCCATCAGCGACATCTTTTTTGTAGAAGCAGCATTTGTTGACACCATCGCTTTGCTGCTGGTTGTTGCCAATAGTTCGTTTAACCGCACCATTCGTTTAGCCAGTTTTTTGTTCGATGCCAGTTTGCTGTCGTTACGTACATAGGCTTCTACCTCGTTTACTGCCTGTTTTGTTTGAGCAATTTGTTGCTCAACCGGAACGGCAGTGGCAGGAGTTAACGTAGCGATTTCAGCAGGTTGTGCTGTTTCAATGGGTTGTACTGCTTCAATAGGCGTAGAGGCTGCCACCGTTACGGATTGTGCCGACTTAAAGCTTTCGCGGGCGCTAGGCTGAAAATACGCTACCTGACGGCTGCACGATGAAAGAAGGGCAGTGCCTAAAAGAGCTGCAAAAAGGTGTTTAGATAACATGCTCATAGTAGATTGTTTTAAAATAAATGATTAGTACAACATCCTCAACAACTACAACTTTATGCATTTGTTGGGACATTCGGAACATTAATGAAAAAATAGATACAAATAAGTGTTTTTAGTACTCAAGAGGTCATTAAAATCCCCGTCAGCGAGGTACTACTTTAGCTTGACGGGGACTTTATAGATCCTGAATTAATGCGTGTTACAACAACCCGATCAACAAAATAACTGCGCCAACCAGGATAGCCACAAGGCCAACCGTTGCAGCCGTACCAGACGTTAGTACCAATAGCAGCAGGCCAATGATAACCAAGACGGCACCCGCTGCCAATGTACCCTGACTGGACATTGCTTTGTTCGGATTAGCCGGAGCTAGTTGTTTGCTGATTTTCTTATTCATTTTTTTCAGTATCAACCGTTCCATCAAGTTCGCTTTTTTAGGAGCGCTAACCTCTGTAGGTGACACAGCTGCTTTAGTCGATGTTACAGCTAGTAGTGTCCGTACCCGATTTAGACGTTTTTGAACCGTTTTGTCAGTACTTAGTTTGCTATCGTTGCGCACCATAGCATCCATTTGATCCAGAGCCGTGGTAGCCTTGGCAACCTGTTCGGCAGGAGTCGCAACTGTTACAGGAACCGTTGCTTCAATAACCGCAGGAGCAGAACTCTCTGTGGTTGTTAGGGGTACTGCTTTAGTTGATGTTGTTACAAAGTGTTCACGCGCGCTAGGTTGCATGTAAGCCACTGGACGGCTGCATGACGAAAAGATAGCTGCTCCTAAAAGCGCGGTGAAGATGTGTTTGGAGAACATACGCATAGTGTACTGTTTTTAAGTGAACGAGTGAATTATCACTCTCATCAACTACAACTTTATTCATTTGTTGGCATTTTGATTAAAAAATTCATTCAGCATCAGCAAACGGAACAATTCGTGGAGGTTTACGTATAGGTATATACCTTATTCATAAAAAGGTCCGCCCTACATCAAGTCTGATGTAGAGCGGACCTTTTATGAATGCTTATAAGTGATTACGCTACTGAACGAAATTGATGGGTACTGGATTTCCCAAATTTTTCGCGGGCATACTCCAGACTAATAGTTAGCTCTTTCACAGCCGTTTGCGAAGGCATTTCAAACATGGCATCAGTAATAATTGACTCGCATATTGAGCGTAGCCCCCGTGCACCAAGCCCATACTGCAAAGCCTGATCAACAATATAATTCAGGGCGCTGGGGTCCCAATGAAGCGTAATATCCTCCATTCGAAAGAGTTTATCATACTGCTTCGTGATGGCATTTTTCGGCTCCGTCAAAATCTGCATCAGGGCCGAGCGGTCGAGCGGTTCGAGGTGAGTCAATACAGGTAAACGTCCGATAAGTTCAGGAATCAACCCGAATGATTTCAGGTCGAGGGCCGAAATATACCGCATTAGGTGGCCTCGCTCAAATGTTTCATTCAGCGGTCGGTTACCCGTGAAACCCATTGGTCGAGTGTTAATACGTTTCGTAATGTGCCGCTCAATTCCATCAAAGGCACCACCGCAGATGAATAAAATATTTTCGGTATTTAAAGCGATCATTCGCTGGTCGGGGTGCTTACGTCCCCCCTGGGGCGGCACATTCACAACCGATCCTTCCAGTAATTTCAACAGAGCCTGCTGAACACCCTCCCCACTTACATCGCGAGTTATGCTCGGATTGTCTGACTTGCGGGCGATTTTGTCAATCTCATCAATATAAACGATTCCGCGCTCGGCTGCTTCAACATTATAGTCGGCGGCCTGCAACAGACGTGTCAGAATAGTCTCAACATCTTCACCTACGTAGCCAGCTTCTGTAATAACTGTTGCGTCGGCAATGCAGAACGGCACTTCGAGTATTTTGGCTATCGAGCGGGCAAGATACGTTTTACCCGTGCCGGTTTCGCCCACCATAATGATGTTCGATTTTTCAATCGTTACGTCATCATTGGTATTTGGCTGCATCAATCGTTTATAGTGATTATAAACGGCAACCGTGATTGACTTTTTGGCTTCGTCTTGACCAACAACGTATTGGTCGAGGTGGCGCTTCATATCAATCGGTTTAATGAGCTTAATATTTATCTCGGTTGGGTCGCTGCGTTTGGGGCGCGTTTCGTCCAACACCACCTGATGACCCTGCTCAATGCAGTAGTTACAGATGTGCGCGTCGATACCCGACAGCAATAGTAGTACTTCGTTTTTGCGTCGTCCACAGAACGAGCAAGTAATTTGTGGCATGAACGGTTGCAGTGTAAAGGGGCTGGGGGTTATCGAATGAGGCAAACGTATTCACGTTTGTCATTCAGTTTGGTTAAACGGTTCTTGTAAACGCTTTATTACGCTAATTTCGCGACAAAAAATGACTCAGGCGAATCTGAGTCGTTGGAGATTAACAAAGTTATTAATTGGTAGTCAAACGGCCAAGTCGGGTTAAGATTCCGATCTTTGTAGGGTGTACTTTTTTACTCTGTACACAAACTTAACGGGTACCCAACAAAAACGCGGGAGCTACTAAGCGTAACTCCCGCGTTTCTTTATTGACTCTACCCCGTCTGTTCAGACTATTTTTCCCGGCGCAATACTTCATCAATTAAACCATATTCTTTCGCTTCTTCGGCACGCATCCACTTGTCGCGATCCGAATCTTTTTCGATTTGCTCAATGGGTTTACCTGAGTGAAGCGCCAAAATTTCGTATAACTCTTCGCGTAGTTTGACGATTTCGCGGGCGGTAATTTCAATATCGACCGACTGACCCTGAGCACCACCCGAAGGCTGGTGAATCATAACACGGGCGTGAGGTAAGGCTGAGCGTTTTCCGGCGGCACCACCAGCCAGCAGTACAGCTCCCATAGAAGCAGCAAGACTGGTACAAACGGTAGCCACATCGGGCCGAACATATTGCATGGTGTCGTAGATACCCAAACCGGCATACACCGAACCACCAGGGCTATTTAAATACATCAGGATATCCTTTTTAGGATCAGCCGACTCCAGGAAGAGCAACTGCGCCACAATGATATTAGCGATGTTGTCATCGACGGGTAAGCCCATGAAGATGATACGGTCGGCCATCAAGCGTGAAAACACATCGACTTCGCGGAAATTCATCGGGCGTTCTTCAATGACCGAGCGGGTCATGTTTTCAACCCTATTACTTTCGATGGTGTGCTTTACGTAACCATCCACCGTCAGGCCATTAAGACCCATGTGATGCACGGCGAAATTGCGGAATTCTTTTTCGTTATTCATAATTGGGTTTACTTCTTGATTTGAAAACCAAGAACGGTTGGTGTAAGTTCGAGAATTGTTTCGTTACAAAATTGCGTTATCATCACGAAAAGCCCTGTCGGTTTTGATTTAGATTTTATCGTTATTACTTGATATGAACTCCATCACTAATCATGGTCCGGCAGAAAAAATACGCCTGCAACGGCTCCAACGCGGTTTATCACAGGAAAACATGGCTGATCTGCTCAACCTGTCCACTACTGCCTATGGCGATATTGAACGGGGAAAAACTGATCTGACACTCTCCCGGCTGGCCCAAATTGCAACCGTTTTGGCCATCTCTCCTTTAATCCTGCTCACCGACGAAGCTATTTCGGCGCAAGTTATTGAGGTAAAATCCGACGAACTCATCAGCCACGAACTCGAAACACTCCGCCTGACAGTCGAAAAACAACAACTCGAATTAGACAAGCTGCGCCTTGAAGCCAACTACTGGAAGCGTAAATATGACGACCGCATTGCGATGGACCTGTTGCGCTACATGGACGTAGAACAAACCCGCGAGCGGATTGGGTTTTAGAATGCCCTGCCAAACGTACAAGACAGTTTAGTACATTTGTTCACCCCCTTTTTGTTGGCTAAGTCAGTGTCATTTATGGAAAAGCAACACCTCACCTACTTCAAAATCGAGAACTTCAAACGGTTCGACTCCTTCGAGATGAGCAATCTGGGGCAGTTCAACCTGATTGTAGGGGATAATAATGTGGGAAAAACGTCAGTGCTGGAAGCGTTGACGTTTGATGAAAACATCACTAGGCTTGCCTATAACTATTGGATTACATTCTGGGATAGAGGCCTAGCTCAATCACAGGAAGCTGAGTTTACTTACAAAGAAATTCAACAAACTCGTTTCTGGGAAGCAATTTTTAAGAAAGCAGGTCCTATTAGAATTACAGCAAATAACATTGATCTGCGTCTAGAGCTCAGACCTCACCAACAACTTTATGACCCTGAGAAAGCAGCTATAAAAGAATCAGTTGTCACTACAATTCCAGATCAATGGTTAAAACTATCCAAAATACATAACGAAGGGAAATTTATTGATTGGCAACTTATTGCTGCTTATTTTGAAGGGTCAGCGATACCTAAATACAACGGTTTCAACTTAGATTCTTATGTTCCATTCATATCGGCAAACCTAGGATATGGATCAGAATTGATAGGCATTTACTATCAATTCGTCAATTCCAATAAAAATATTAGGAAGGAAATCGAGAGTAATCTACGGTTATTCATCCCCAAAATCGAAGAAATACGTCCTCACAAAATTGGAAACAGTGAAGTATTAGGGATAATTCTCTCAGATAGCAATACTCTATATCCACTTACTTATTTTGGAGACGGTACTGTTAAATATTTTCGTCTTCTCCTAGAAGTACTGATAACAGAAAACCGACGTTTAATGGTCGATGAAATCGGTGCTGGTATCCATTTTACTCATCAAAAAACTTACTGGAAAAATATTATTCAGCTCTTTTCTAAATACAACGTCCAACTATTCGCCACTACTCATAGCCTCGAATGCCAGCAAGCATTTGTTGAAGCCCTTTCGGATGAGGATATGAAACAATTTCAGTCTGAAGCCCGCAATATTGCTCTTCTTGAGAACAAACAAGGCGAAGTGAAAGCGTTTACATATGACTTCGAGCAATTCGAGTTTTCGCTAAGTATTGGCGTTAATACAAGAGGAGGCCAATTATGAGTAAAATTAAGATATTGGTAGAGGGTATTGCCGATGCCAAATTTCTCCAAGACCTAATCAATGAATGGTATACTTACCCCTTGGGTATTGCTAGTTTAGGGAAGCTTGGTGACATTATTCATCTGGATGGTAAAGACGCTTTTGATAGTGCTAATAAACTGGAAAAACTAAGTATTTTATTTGAGCAAGCTGACTTTTTAGGTATTCCAGTAATTGTAATATTCGACGCAGATCATTACCCAGACAATCATTTATTATTTAGCTCCCATAGCCAAACACATGGGTTTACGTTCTTTTTGCTTCCAAATAATGAAGCTGATGGTGATTTAGAAACCCTTCTTCAAACTATAATTCATCCAGAGAACCAAATTATTTTTGACTGTTGGCAAGCCTATGAGTCGTGTCTAAATGGCAAAAAAACTGCGATGACTGAGACGGGCTTATTTACATTACCAGCTCGAAAAACCAAAATATATGCCTATCTCGAAGCATTAGTTGGTGAGTCGGGTACAGAAAAAGAAAAAATAAAAGAGCGTCAACGCGATTACAGAAATGAAAACCACTGGAACCTTGACCCCACATACCCAACCCTCAAACCATTAAAAGAATTTTTAGACCCATTTTTTAGCATCCAATGAACGAACAAAGTAAAAAATTTCTGTATCAGTACCTCAACAACGCTTCGCCCACAGGCTTTGAATCGTCGGGACAGCAGATTTGGCTGGATTATCTCAAACCTTACACGGACGAATACATTGTTGATACGTATGGCACTGCCGTTGGTGTTATAGGGCCGGGAAAAGACTACAAAGTTGTTATTGAAGCCCACGCCGATGAGATTTCGTGGTTCATCAATTACATCTCCGACGATGGTTACCTCTTCGTCCGGCGAAACGGGGGCTCCGACGCCCTCATTGCTCCTTCGATGCGGGTAAATCTGCACACGAAAAAAGGTGTTGTGGAAGGCGTTTTTGGCTGGCCTGCTATTCACGTTCGTGACCTTGCCAAAGACACGGCGCCAAAAATAACAGACCTGTTTATTGACGTTGGTGCGGCCACCAAACAGGAAGTACTGGACATGGGCATTCACGTTGGAACGGTCTGCACATTCGTCGATGGTTTGATGGAATTAAATAACCGCTATTATGTTGGGCGGGCGCTGGACAATCGCATGGGTGGTTTCATGATTGCCGAAGTCGCCCGTTTGTTGAAAGAAAACAACGTAACGCTGCCGTTCACGCTCTACGTCGTCAACGCCGTACAGGAAGAGATCGGCCTTCGGGGTGCCGAAATGATTGCCCGACGACTCCGACCCGACCTGGCTATTTGCACTGACGTTACACACGATACGCAATCGCCAAAGTACGACAAAAAGGAACAGGGCGATCTTAAATGTGGCGACGGACCTGTGTTGTGCTACGGCCCCGCTGTACAAAACAATGTGCTCGATTTTATGATTGGTGTGGCAGAACAGCAGGATATTGCCTTCCAGCGTCAGGCCGTCAGTCGCTCGACGGGCACCGATACCGATGGATTCGCCTACGCTACCGAAGGCATTGCGTCGGCCCTGATTTCGCTTCCGCTCAAATACATGCACACTACGGTTGAGACCGTTCACATGGACGATGTGCAAAACGTTATCAAACTCATGTACGAAACGCTTCTGGCCTTGAAAGGCGGAGAAGATTTTCGGTATATAAAGTAAGACATACGAAAAGGCTTCTGTGGTGTCGGTTTCTCAAACCGACACCACAAAAATATAAAATATCAATTATCCATTTCTTCGAAAACCTCCTCCCTGACCCCGGCCATCGCCCCGCCCTGGCTGACTAAAGGGATCTCTTGGTGGCGTAATGCCCGCACCAAACCGGCGTAGGTTATACACAAAACTTACCATGAAATACCGGTTCAGAACCCGGCTCTGCACTTCTTCGGTATAGGTGTCTGTTACGTTTCTTACAATACTCCGGTTTTGGTTTAGCATATCGAACGCCTGAAACCGAATTTCGCCCTGTTTCTGCTTAAATAATTGCCGAGCCAACGTTGCATTCCAGAGCGTAAACGACTGGTTAGCGCTACCCGAATTTCCGCCATAATGATTGAAATACACATCGGTCGAGAAGGTGAAATTTAGGGGCAGTTGATAGTACACATCAAACGTAATAGTCTGATTCAGGAAGGTCGTATTCTGTTGCGGTTGCAGCGAGTATTTAGCCGACTGAAGATTGATATTGCCAGCCAGATTCAAATCCAGTTTCTCCACGAAATTAGAACTTAGACTCGCTCCCTGCCCAACCAACCAATTTTGCGCCTGATTTGACTGGCTATTTACAAAACTCGTTCCCCGGTTATAGGTCAGATTCGTTGTCAGGCTAAGATTGGCTTTCTGAGGGCCAAGTTTAATGGGTTGTCCCATCACCAGCGAACCATTTACCGTATAATATCCATTCGTATTTACAGGCATTGTCGTTTGCGCTCCTGATGGGGTAAAAGTTGTCGAATTGACAATTTTATTATCCGTCCGACTAACGTTTAATAAAGCAAACAGATTACGGAACGTTGATGGCTCGAACCGATTGAAATTCAACGATACCGTGTGAGCGTATTCAGGTTGTAAACCGGCGTTGCCAAGCTGTATATTAAGTGGATTAGTGTTGTTCGGAACGGGCTGCAACTGGTTGACTGAGGGCGCGTTGATGCGGGTACGATACGTAAGACGCAACGTGCGGCTCTTGCCAAAGTTGTACGTAAACAGCGCATTCGGCAGTAGGTTCGTAAAGGTCCGGCTCAGGTTTGTTTCTCGACTCAAATTATCTGACCGCAGACTCGCCTGCTGCGCATCGAGGCCGAGGGCATAGGTATATTTCAATCGTTTAGTTTGCCACGTAAGTCCGCCCCGATTAGTTACGTAGTCATTTACAAAACGGTTGCTCAACAAGGAGTTTGGTTGATCATACTGGCTTGTCGTTTCGTTGAAATCATTGACCGCCCGGTTCGATGTGTTGTGGTTGTTTGACAGTGTGTAGTGAAACTCAAGTGTTTGGCGTAGTGAAAGCGGCTCTGTATAACTTACATTAATACTGTTCGTCATAGAGTGCGTTTGCTGGTCGTTTCGCTGGTTGATAATCTGCGTGTACAAGCCCGTCGAATCAGGCATTCCGGTGCTTCCCGAACCAGTCGTCGTTGAGATGGGCCGGCTTAACTTATTCACAGACCGATTGATACCTGCGTTGTCCTGATTGTTCAACGCTACATTCCAGTTTACAGAGAAAGTGCGTCCGCGCTTGTGGAACTTGCGAAACAGTAATAGTGAGTTATTACCGGTAAAGCCATCGCCCGTTGAATTGTAATTGGTCGTGCTCGAATTTGCCAGCACGCCCTGGCTGTTCACCGTTCTCGAATCACTTTGGTTGCTATACGTTGAACTCAGCCATGATAAACTCGGAATGACCCGAATCGTTGTCATCGAATCGAGCCGGTAGTCGAGTCGGAGATTGACGCGTTGATTCGTATTGGTATTATCAGAACCGTTAGTCTGGTTTCGCACAAACGATGAATCCGTCCGGGGAGTCGTTGTGCCCGACGTACTAAGGTTGGGCAATACGTTTTCCCTGCGGCTTTTTTGATCGGTGAGGGTGTTTGTATTGCTTGCATTATAGCTGCTCACTACATCAATTTTCTTTCCCCACCCATCGCGGTAGTTAATTCCTGCCGCCCACGATTGAGTAATGGCATTACTTCCCACCTGACCACTTCCATTACCGGCCCCTCCGGTAGCGCCACCACGAATTACATTGCCGCCACCACCGGCTCCCCCGCCCTGGCCTTGTCCGGCCCCGCCAAAGTTACCGCCAAGGCCCAAATCCTGAGCCGTAAACCCCTGCTGGTTAACATTATTAGCCATGCCAAGCACCGAAATCTGCTGGCCATTATTAAAGCGGTTCAAACTTACCCGACCCGAATACCGCGCGTCATCGCCGGGCTTTGGCCCGGCCCCAATCGTCTGCTGGCCAAACGAACCCTTTCGTTTATCCTTTTTCGTTGTAATGTTGATCGTTTTTGAGCGGTCTCCGTCGTCCACGCCCGAAAAGGCCGATTGTTCAGATAACTGGTCGAAAAGCTGTACTTTATCAATAATATCGGCGGGCAGATTACGCGTAGCCATTTTGGGGTCGTTGCCAAAAAACGGCTTACCATCCACCAATACTTTCGTAACAGCCTGTCCCTGAGCCGTAACCGTGCCATCGCGATCAACCTGCACGCCGGGCAATTTCTTGAGTAAGTCTTCTACCTGCGCATTCGGGCGGGTTTTGAACGAGCCCGCATTAAACTCCAGTGTATCGCCTTTTACGGCAATCGGGGCTTTTTCTCCCTGCACTGACACTTCGGTTAGCGTTTGCGATTGCGCGACCAAATCAATCGTTCCAGCATCGCCGGTAAGATCATCTTTCGTGATCGAAACACGACGGGCGCGGCTACGATAGCCCACATAGGTAACAAGCACCCGATATTGCCCTTCTGCCACTTTCAGAAAGACGAACTTCCCCTCTCCATCGGTAATCCCGAATGTCACCAGCGACGAATCGCGGGCTGATAACAGCGACACTGATGCTTCGAGTAGCGGCTTTCGGGATAGCGAATCCACTACCGATCCACGAATAGTACCCGATGATTGAGCAAAGCCAAACTCAAACGACAGAAAGCTTATAAGAACAATTAGAATAAGGCGCATAGCAGGCTTTTTGGTCAATTTCGATTAGCACCCTGAAGCGGCATGTTCTGCATCATTTTCTGCCGGAAATCAGCCATTCCCTTCCGGCGCATTTGTTCCAGTTCATCAGACGATACATTTTTTGCGTCTTTAGGCGGTTGTACGCTGGCTTCGGCTACAGCTTCCAGCGAAACACCGGTAGCTTTAAACGATTCACTGTCTGATTCAATTTGCAGGACCACGCCTTTAGGGGGCGTCAGGTCGGCAACGGGCGAATAAGTAAAGGGCAGATCGGTGGTGTACCAGACGGTGTAGGTTTCTTTTCGGCGCGTAGCAGTTGCTTTATGGCACGTATAGCCCGCAATTTTCTTGGTTTTATCGACGGCTGTCCAATCCGTTGCCGCTGGCATTGGCTTTTCAGATCGGTACGTTTCGCTAGTCAGTGAATCTTTCTTAACTATCAGCACGTCAATGCGCTGGCGGTTTGCCAAATCCAGAAATGTCTGTTGCTCAAACGGGGGCGTCATACGCATAGTGCGGGCAGGACGGTTACCGCCATCGCTCGGCCTATCGCCACCCGGCCCACCGCCATCGGCTGTCCGACGAAACATGCCCCCTTGTTGCCGGTCTCGCTCTTCTTTGGCCATCGTCCCGGAAAACACGAGTTTCTGCGTAAATGACATTACTTCTGGCGCTCCCTCCGGGGCATCGGGAGCCCCAGGGCTGCCGGGCCGAACTTCCTGCCCGTTGATTACCATACGCATTTGCGACCGGTCAATCTGGCGCATACCTTCGTAGGTGATTTTGCCCGAATTAGGCGTTTGGCCGTATAGCGTCGTAGCGCAAAGTCCGGCAGTTAGAAAGGTGAATATGAACTGTTTCATGGTCGAATGAAGGATTCTTATAGTAAACGTTGCATAAAAATCTGAACTCTTGGCCAAAACTTCCCCAAAAGCGGTTAAATAGGTGCAGAGTCGCCTTTTTTAGCCGCTGAATGTCTATTTATGAACCCAAAACGCATCATTTCTCTCGTACCATCGCAAACCGAATTACTCTTCGATCTGGGGTTGGAGGAGGAAATTGTGGGTGTCACGAAGTTCTGTATTCATCCGGCCAATAAAGTTGAAAATAAGGCACTTGTAGGCGGCACAAAGACACTAGACATTAATCGGATTCATGCGCTGAAACCTGACCTTATCCTGGCAAATAAAGAAGAAAATACGCGCGGGCAGATTGACGACCTTCAGCGTCATTATCCCGTTCATATCACAGATATAGCAACTTTACCTGATGCGTTGGCTATGATTCGGGAGGTGGGTAATTTGGTCGGGCGAGTACAAGAATCAGATAAACTGGCTCAGCAAATCGAGTCGTTGCTACTTCCCTGTTTGTCTTCTTTTACTCTATCCGTTGCTTATTTAATCTGGCGTAAGACCTACATGGTGGCTGCTTCCGGTACGTTTATCCATGCGATGCTTGACGTTGCCGGTTTCCGTAATGCCTTCGCCGATCAACTACGCTACCCAGAAGTCACACCCGACGACCTGCAAAAAGTGCAACCCGATTTAATCTTTCTATCTTCGGAGCCCTACCCGTTTACGAAGAAACATATCAACGAGTTACAGGAAATTTGCCCGTCTTCGCAGGTGTTGCTGGTAGATGGAGAAATGTTTTCATGGTATGGCAGCCGGTTGTTGCGGGCATCAGCCTATTTTATGAACTTGCGTAACGAAATAAATCATGACCGACGCTCAAACTGATCATACTCTTTCCGTTGCTTCTATCAACCTGATTCTGTTTGCAGCCCAGCAGCAGGGAGCTGATTCTGACGTACTTGCCCGTGCCGTAGGTATTAGTCCTGATCAACTTCGTGACCCCGACGGACGCGTTCAGATTCGGCAGGTGCAGGCCCTCTGGCACGAAATCGTCACCGTTACTGGTGACCCGAATATTGCGCTGAAAATTGGCAAAATGGTCAATCCCCTTACAATAGGTGTTCTGGCATATGTCATGATGAATAGCCCAACATTAGGCTACGCATTTGAGAAACTCTTTCAGTATCAGGATATTGCCTGCGAAGGTGTCTGCACAACCGGTCAACTTATTCAGTCCGACGGTTCTTCGGGTGCCCAGTTTGCCTTGTCATTACGTATAACCAGTCCTGATATTATTTATCCTGAATATACGTTTGACTCTGAGTTATCCCTGTATTTGTCTTTCATTCGTGTCTTAACGGGGCAGCACGTCACAGCCAACGAAATTCACTTTGCTTACCCGCGCCCAGCCGATACTCGTGAACACGAGCGTGTGTTTGCTCCGGCCCGTCTGACGTTCGATGCCAGGGAAACGGTTATGGTACTCGACGCGTCTCTACTCGATACGCCCATACTGAATGCTAATTCCAGTCTGTTCCCCTTATTTGAGAAACACGCTGACGATATTCTTAATCGGCTTCAAACACCAGCGTTGAGCAGCCGCGTTAAATCAGAAATTCTTTCGATGATGAAAGGCGAAGAACCTACTCTGGCAGGGGTAGCCGACCGGCTGGCAATCGGTGTCCGAACGTTGCAGCTTCACCTGAAAGACGCTGGCACATCCTATCAGCAATTGCTCGATGAAATACGTAAAGATTTGGCAGTTAGCCACCTGCGCGAACCAAATCTGAGTACCACCGACATCGCGTATCTGCTGGGTTTTGCCGAACCAAGTGTCTTTTTTAGATCCTTCAAAAAATGGACGGGCCAAACTCCGGGTGCTTATCGGCTGGCTCAGGCGTACTCATAGGCTTAATGAAATCACGCACGACAAGGCACGTTACAAATTTTCTATACTTGTATGCTTGAAACTGTCGGAATATTTTAAGCCATAGCCCAGCATACGATCCATGCTGGAGTGAGCGAAAAGGATGATACCCGTTAGCATCAGTATTTGATTACCCGTCATCAGCCCTAGCAACCCAAGTACGATACCGAGTCCTTTATGATGCACAATATTATAAAAAACTGCCCCGATGGTCGGATTAATCAAGTAGCCAATCATACTAACGTCGGGTAGCAGGATCAAGGTGGGAAACCACCACCAGGCGAAGTCCAGACGAGTGAATAGGTAAATAGCGCCCGTAAATTGAATTACTTCTTCGGATTTCAATAACGTTTTCATGCGATTCGTTGTGATTAGTACAGCACAAAGGTCCGAAGAAACGGCTAGGCGGTCGCTGACGAAAGATGCAACACGCGTGACCAATTGCGAAATTCTGGGTTAACTTAGCTAGCCAACTTGCTTTTTCTGAAGTTGACGTCAGTGATACCTGAACGATGAAATTTCAACCGTATCTGCCGTGCGATAGGTTAAAACCCTATATCAAGCAGTTTGTCATTTCGGAATCGAACGATGAGCGGACATATAAAGTCTTGCCTGACATATCGCTGGTTATGGGTTTTCAGTATCGGGGAAAACTCGCTTATGTAGACAAGACCGCGGAAGTGCCGTTGGCTACGTCTGGCATTACGGGCATTCAGGATGGGTTTCGCCTTTTCAAAAATTCGTCAACCATTGGTTCTGTGCTCGTTGTGTTCACAGAAACAGGAGCTGCGTCTTTTCTCAGCGAACCCATTAATGAACTGTTTGGTGAAAGTTTGCCTCTTGATACGTTTGTTGATTCTACTACGCTCAATTCGATTGAAGACCAATTAGCCTCAGTAAGCGATGATTGGGATCGGATTCGAATTGTCGAGCAATTTTTGCTTTCGAGATTTCAGGAAACAAAAGCAGATCTTCTTGTTGCACTGGCCTTACAGCACATTTACCAATCAAAAGGAACCATTCGCATTGCCGCCTTGGCGAAGAATCTTTGCATTAGCCAAAGTCCACTCGAAAAGCGTTTTCGAAACGTAGTCGGCACCTCGCCAAAGAAGTTTTCATCAATCGTCAGGATGAAACAAGCCATTACATTATTTCCGACAGCCGGCAGACTGACCGAAATTGGTTTAGAATCTGGCTACTTTGATCAGGCTCACTTCATCAACGAGTTCAAAATATTCACTGGTGTAACTCCTTCCGAGTTTATGCAGGCTTCATTAAACCCTAATCAGACGTAGAAAAACGATTTTTTACAAGTATGTTTTTACAACCAGACCGACCTTTGTAGAAAAAACAAAGCGGAAATGGTACAGGAAGAAGCGATTACTCAGGCATATGCCACGGCAAAAAACTATCCCGACTTGGCCCAAAAACTCGTTGATGCCGGTGTGCAATCATACACGGTTGAAGTGTCGTCGGGTAGTATGTTGTATAAACTAGCGGAGGGGAAAACTACTATACATACAAACATAATGGAACCCCGGATCATAATGTCCGCCTTCGATCGGGATAGAGCGATTGCGGCAATCCGCGATAATCAGGAAGGCAAAACAGACTTTCCAGCATTCATGAATGGAATCGCACAGGCAGGGGTGCGTTTCTACGACGCTATTCTTACCGGCACGAACAAGCGAGTTATTTACATAGGTATGGGCGGGCACTACGAAGAGGAAATTACTACAGCCTAACTTTTTCCTTCAATTGTCCTACGTTCATTACACCAACTTCTTCACATCCAGCACTTTCACGTTATTCTGTTCGGCTTGTTTAAGCGTTTCGGATGAGTAAGCGGACAGGCGTACATTTTCCTGCATGTCAGCCCGTTTCTGAATGTGTTGCTCCAAATAGCGGTCCAGGTGTTTGCCTTCCAGACCGTAGCTAAAAAATAGGGAAACCCGTTCGCCCTGTTGTTCGCGGAACAGAAAATCAGGCAGGCGATTTTCCAGGCCAACGTGTAGGGGCAGGTTGTTCAGTACCTTCATCCGACGGGCATTACCACTGTGGAGCGTCCGCATGTTCCAAACCACAATGTCGCCCGCGCGGGTGTCGGCAAACACGTCGGCCCCATCGGCGGCCTGGTGGCTACCGGCTTTAAAGCGAATCCCGCCACTGTAGGTGTCATGGTCCTGCAAATAGACGCCGAAGCGAATCAACGGGTATGCGCCGTCCCAGTCTGCTCCCTGACCAAACTGATGCCGGTCGATGTTGTCGCGGTGAAAACCTCTCGTGCCGGTCCCAATCTGATACGTACTGTCGGAGAAATAAACGGGTGTATCACCCATAATTTCGCTGGCGATAGCCACAATACGTGGGTCATAAATCAACCAACCCAAGCCATCTTTACTCAGCAAATCGCCTTTTACAGACGAAGCCTGTTTGACCTGCGCCACCAGACCGCGCTGCTGCTGCCGATCCCGATGCTCGTAGGCCGACTGCCGCAGTTGGGCCACTTCTTCGGGTGTAAAAACGTTGCGGACAATAAGGTAGCCCTGCTGGTCAAATTGTTCCCGGCGCGTCATGGTTGTTAGGTTTAGTTAAAGCGAAAGCGTGATTACACGTAACGTTTCAGGAAGCAGTTTTCGTTTCTTCCAGGATAAATTCGACCGTGACAACCCGCGCCATATCGTCCCAGAACGAAGGATATGATTTGGCCACTACGCCCGGTTCATCAATGATAATTTCCTGTTGCATGGCTACCGGAGCAAAAGCCATGGCCATCCGGTGATCATCGTAGGTTTCGATGGTTGCCGGAGCCTTAGGCGCTGTCGCCAGTTGATGAACTTCGTACCGATGATTTGGCTCAATCTCCACAAGTTCGGCGCCAATTTTCTGCAACTCAGCCTGTAACGCGGCTATACGGTCAGTTTCCTTTATTTTCAAACTTTCGATACCCGTTAGGGTAAGAACGACCCCTTTCATAGCCGCACAAACGGCTACGGTCTGCGCCAGATCGGGACAGTCGGTAAAATCCCACGCCAGCGATGCTTCAGCCTGTCGTTTGGTTAGTCGAACCCCCGAATCAGTGAATGTACTCTCAACGCCTAACGACCGCATGATGTCGACAATCGCGCTGTCACCCTGTAACGACTTGGCTTTCAGACCCAGCAAATTAATTTCGGCATTGAGCGTTCCGGCATCTCCGTCCCTAACCAAAGCGGCTACGCTATACCAGTAACTCGCCCCCGACCAGTCAGACTCAATGGCATACGGCCTGGGTGTATACGGTTTGGGCGCTACGGTAATCGTCTTTGCCTCCCAATCATCCTGAACGTCGGCCCCAAAATACCTCATTTGTTCCAACGTCATTTCGATGTAAGGCCGGGAACCAATAGCTCCGGTCAGTTCCAGCGTCAGGCCATTGGGCAACAGCGGGGCAATCATTACCAGTGCCGAGATATATTGGCTGCTCACATCTCCACGAATGCTCAGTCGATTGGCAGATTCAGTGGGGGACGAAAAGCCGTTTATTTGCAGAGGTGGATAACCATCATTCTTAAGGTATGTAATATCCGCGCCGAGTGTACGTAAGGCATCAACCAGAATGCCAATGGGCCGTTCACACATGCGTGGCGTGCCCGTCATCGTTTTTTTCTGACCCGTTACCGCGAAGTAAGCCGTTAGGAAACGCATCGTCGTGCCAGCATCCAGAACATCAGCCGTTTGGTCGTCTGATTTCAGCAGCCGAATCATTGTCTGCGTATCACGAGCGGTCGAGAGATTTTGCAACTCGCAACGAAATCCAGTTAGCGCGTCGATGATTAGCGCACGATTACTTTCACTCTTCGACGAAGCCAATGGAATAGTGGCCCGGATTGGATAGGCCTGAACTGGACTGGAGCCATCCGGTTCGGACTGCGTTGGCGTGGCGGGGGGAATTAAACGAACAGCGTTCAAGAGATAAACAGATTGGTACTGACACGAAATAGTTCGCAAAAAAACGAAAATCCTACTACATTCCGGTCATCATTTGGGTTACCAAATAGAATTCAGTCCTAACTAGTATGACGTATCAGTTCATAAATGCCCATGTTTTTACCGGAACAGATTGGTTACCCGGTACATCTGTAAGAGTCGCCAACAGTCGCATTGAGGAAATTACGCCGACAATTGCTGATATCGATCTCAACGATGAGAACACCACAATCATTGATCTCAATGGCGATTATCTTATTCCCGGCCTCATAGATTTACAGCTTTACGGCGGCTCACATCTCTTTCTGAACGATCAGCCAACGCCCGAAACAGTACGACATATTTATATTTCCCACGCCCGAAACGGCACAACAACCCTACTGCCTACCATTCACTCCACTTCGCTCAACATTATGCAGCAGTCGATGGCGGCAGTGCAGGTTGTGCGGGCTGAAAACCCGTTTGGTGTACCGGGCATTCACATCGAAGGACCGTATTTCAATCCGATTAAACGTGGCGCGCATAGTATGGCTTACGTTCGGACACCTGCCGAAGGTGAGCTAGAAACCCTATTCAGCACCAACGCCGATGTTATTCGAATTTTGACGCTGGCTCCCGAAATTCTGACGCCCGATCAACTTACCACGATTAAAAAACTAAAGCACGCGAACACCCTCCTTTCACTCGGCCACAGCAATGCGACCTATCAGCAGGCCACGGCGGCTTTTACGGAAGGTATTCCGTTGGCTACCCATCTTTACAATGCCATGCGCGGTTTCGAGAGTCGGGAACCCGGTGTAGTTGGGGCCGTCTTCGACCACCCAACCGTTCGGGCTAGCATTATTGCCGATAGTTACCACTGTAATCCGACAACAATCCGCATTGCGTATCGACTGCTGGGCGAACGGCTATTCCTGATTTCTGACGCGCTGTTTGCCAATCCCCCCCGCCCTGCCTTTGAGTTAGGGCAATTTGTTGTGCATTATGAACCTGACCTGGATGGGTCCAAGACGATTGGGCCGGGCCGGTACGTAAACAACGAAGGCAATCTGGCCGGTTCAGCCATTACACTGATCGACTGTGTCAAAATCGCCGTTGAGCAAGCGGGTATTCCCCTAACCAATGCGTTACGAATGACATCTGTGATTCCAGCCGAAATCATTGGTATGGGCGATCAGTTGGGCAAGATTCAGCCTGAATACGTGGCTAATCTGGTACGACTGGATAAATCGATGAATGTAAAAGGAGTTTGGGCATCGGGCGAACAACTAACGTAAACCAATACCCGCCTACCGCGCGCCTTTCGCAAGAGCCTGTTCGTAGTTTTGGTTAAGCGTCTCCAGAAACTTACCCGTTACCCAGCTAATATCCGAATCCCGAATAAAGACAAACCGCTTTGGTATAGACGTGTTGGCATAAGCCCGAACAACAGATTCTAACAGCAGGGCTCCGGCAATAACTTGTTTTTCGTTGAACTGGTTCTGGACATTATTAAGGTCGGTTTCCGCTTTTCTTCGTACTACTGGATCATTCAGGTCGCTCAGGTCGGGGTGAATCAGGGATTGGTAATCTGTCAGGGCTAAACGGGCAAATCGCTCTGCATCGGCTACTGTTAGAGGTACGGCGGTCGTACCGGCTTTTTCGGGATGCAGGTAAGCAGTCATAGCCCAGGCAATACCACCGCCTAAAGCAACCGTTTTACGTTGGTGCAGCCCAGGGCTGGCGGTATTGAACTCGACATTCACTGCCGTGTCCGCAATCATTTTGATTACCCGCTGCGCTTCTGTTTTGTAAGCATCAATAGCCAGTGACCGATTATTATCAATTAGATTAGCCAGCGTTTTGGTGCCAAAAGGCAAGCTAACTGAGTGAAACCGACGGCCACTATCATAATAACCTCCTTTGGTATTGCCGCTTCCAATATCGATACAGGATGCGGTAACCCATAACTTACGGGGAATAGAGCCAATCAGGAACAGTTCGGCTTCGCGGGCGGCTGTCAGTGTAGAGTCTATTCGTAGAGTATCACTTCCGCGCATGCTGTTGGTAATCAGCCCCGAAAACAGCTCATATAGTTTCTTTTTCTTAGCCGGCGTTTTTCCCAGTGTTTCGTTGACTCCACTACTGAAAGCAATGTATATATGGCTGGCGGGTATATCGTAATGCCGAATTGAGTCCAGATACGCTTTCATTACCTCCTGCCCATCCTTGAACGATTGCGCCGTTCCTGAAATCAGGGTTACATTGGGTGCAACAGGTTTTACTTTAATGTCTTTGTTATAAAAACCGTTTTCGAACGTCGTACGGAAAATAGCCAGTTTCACCCCTGATGCTCCAACGTCAATTCCGGCATACAGATCTTTACCGGCCATTTCCCCGATCAATTGCTGCATAGCAGCTTCACTAGCGCCGTAGTTCAGCTTTTTATACAATTTATGGGCTTTGTTAAAATAGCCCACCGCAGCCTGGCTGTTCTCCAGATCACTATAAGCAAACCCTAAGTTTTCATACGTAACGGCTTCCATATAAACATCTTTTGACTGCACCGCTGGTAAGGCCCGCAATAGTAGATCAATGGCCTGTTGCGTTCTGTCAACCATTCGTAGGGTATTGCCTAACTTAATAAAATGCAGAGCCTCAACAGAGTTAGTGGCGTTTTGCGCAAGAGCCGAAATAGAGTAGCCGAGTACTAGAAATAGGTAAAAGAAATACTTCATCTGGGTGTAATAGCTTGTTTTGGACAAAAGAGTAGAATTACCCAATCAAAGATAATTGAGCATCGTGAGTTCCAGCCATTAATACGCGAATTCTGAGGGAAAGGCGTATTGACGAAAGAACACCCAATCGAATGTATCCATCAGCCGACAATAAGTAAAACAAATCAGTATTATAGTTCTCACAACTGCGCAATTGGAATCAACCAAAAAATAGTAGACATACAGTTATATATTGCATTTATTGAGTATTATAAGATTTTATTCTACATTTTTCTTTGAAGACATAATTATAATTGGCACATTTGAAAAAATACAATAATATACTGCTCCTGTTTCGTGCGCACGAACTTGTATAGGAAGTTACATAAGTAGGAATCTTATACCGCTGAATCGGTCATAATTGGGCTATTCGTAGCACACGTTAATGTGTTTATTTTAGTTAGTTTTCACGTATCGGGAAAAACTAACTCTAGGTATTCTATTTGCTAGTTTTAACAATAAATATACTCAAGATTTAACTTGTCAACTACCCTTTAATGTGATTGTCCATGAGATAGAATTGAGAAGAGAAAGCGCATAAGAGCTGTTCTCACCTATCTGCCCTGGTAGCCTGAAAATGAGTGTGTTCAACTTAACTCCTATAAGAATCATGAGAAGAAAATTACTTAAGCATGGCATTATACCTGTTATTATCATGCTGGTCCTGGCCGCTATACGCCCTACGGACGCTTTGGCCCAGACCAGGAAAATAACGGGAAAGGTTTATACCAGCATTACATCTGAAGCTCTGCAAGGCGTCAATGTTTTGGTAAAGGGAAATTCAAAGAAAGGGGCGATCACGGATAATCAGGGAGTATTCTCGCTGGAAGCTTCGCCAAATGATGTCCTTGTGATCAGTTTCATCGGGTTCAAAGCCCAAGAGATAAAAGTAGGTGACCGTACCTCTTTTGAGATTCCGCTAGAAGAGAATGTGAATGAATTGACGGAATTGATTGTGACCGGAACACGAAACGTCGGACGTACTCTCATTGATTCACCCGTTCCGGTGGATGTAATTTCGATCAAGGATATTATGGGCACTCTTCCTCAAATGGATCTGGCACAAATGCTGGCCTTTGTGGCTCCCAGTTTCAACTCTGTCCGGTCGCAGGGAGGAGACTTAAACTCGCACGTTGACCCCGTTCAGTTACGAAACATGGCCCCAAATCAGATACTTGTTTTGATTAACGGAAAGCGACGACATACTTCCGCCCTGCTCATCACCGAAACAGCCGTTGGTAGCCCCTCTACTACCGTTGATTTGATGACTATACCTGTTTCAGCTATTGATCGGGTGGAAATACTTCGTGATGGCGCTGCCGCCCAGTATGGTTCAGATGCCGTGGCAGGTGTTGTAAATATTATTTTAAAGAAAGGTACCAATAAACTAACAGCCAGCCTTACCGGTGGAGGATACGCTAATACGGGTGGGCAGGCTGGAGCACTGACCAAATCGGGCAAACCGGATGGATTCAATTATCAATTTGATGCCAACTACGGCTTCAAACTTAGTGATAAAGGATACATTAATATTTCGGGTCAGATTACCCAACGCCGACCCACGCTGCGTCCGTTTTTGAACGACTTTGGCTTTTTCGATAAAACGTATCTTAATAACCTCAGAACAGATAAGAACGGAAACCCGGTAATCACGAATCCCGAATTGGTGAATGCGCAGGCTACTGGTAACACAGCACAAATTGCCGCGCTGACAACCGAAGCCGGTATAATGACCGCCCGAGGATTGACGAAGGCCGATTTTGCGGTCTACGCTGGTATGCCCGCTATTACGCTGGGAAGCACCTTTTATAATGCGGGGTATGAGATAAACCCCACCACGACTATTTACAGTTTTGGTGGTGCTTCTTATAAATATCTGGAAGGTTTTTCGTGCTATTTCCGCCGACCTGCTCAAACCGACCGGACCAATTACCTGCTCTATCCCAACGGCTACAGGCCGCAGATGACCTCCAATACGTCAGACATTTCGAATACCATCGGTATTAAAAGTAAAATCGGAGAATTCAGTGTTGACTTCAGCAATACATTCGGGAGCAACACGATGAAAATTGGTATGGTCAATACGATCAATGCGTCTCTGGGTTCCAACTCGCCGGTGAATATGAATATTGGGACGCATCAGTTTACGCAAAACTCGACCAACCTCGATTTTTCCCGCTATTTCAAAGGAGTAATGAATGGCCTGAATATCGCCTTTGGTGCAGAAATGCGCGTTGAGAATTATAAAATCATGAAAGGGCAAGAGGAAAGCTATATCTATGGTGATGCCGGTATCGTTACGGCATCGAAAGCCGGACTTCTGACTGGTCCTGATGGAAAACCCCTGGAAAATGAAAATGCCGTACCTATCGTTGATGCAAGCGGAAATCCAGTGTCGGTGTATGCCGGTGAACAGGTGACCGTTAAGAATTTGTCGGCCAACTGCCAGTGCTTTTCAGGGTTCGGTCCCAAGAACGAACGAAATGAATTCAGAACGACGATGGCTGCCTATCTGGACGCCGAACTGGAACTCACTCGAAAATTTTTGCTGGCAGGCGCGTTTCGACTGGAAAATTACTCTGATTTTGGCGGGGTAACCATCGGGAAACTGGCAGCCCGGTATTCGCTATCGAAAACCCTTTCCATACGGGCGTCAATTGCAACCGGGTTCCGGGCACCTTCGCTACAGGAGTTGAACTATACCCACACGGCTACGGCTTTCGTACCGGACGCTAACGGAATTCCTCAGCCTCTGGATGTGACTACCTACCCCACAAACAGCACAGCGGCCCGGGTATTGGGCATCAAAGGATTAAAGCAGGAACAATCACGGACGTATGGTTTTGGCCTTACCTATCAGCCAGTTCATGGATTTGAAGTAACGGTAGATGCTTACCAAATTGATGTAGACAACCGCATTTTCCAGACCAGCTATTTCAACGCATCAGAAGTTGGCAATAATTATCAGGAAGTAATCGGCGGAGGGGAAGCGCAGTTTTTCGTCAATGGTGCCAATGTACGCTCTAAAGGAATTGAGCTCGTTGGAAATTACACGCTTGTACTTCCCAAAGCCAAAAGTTTGACGTTCACGCTGGCCGCAATTTTCAGCAAAAACTCTGTCCTCAACCGGAAGACGCTTAACCTGAATGTAGCAAATCTTACTGAAGATCAAGTGGTTGAAAAGTATCTGAGTCGCAGTGTAATAGGCCAGTTTGAAACAGGAACGCCAAGAACAAAGCTTATCGGTTCTGCTACGTATCGCTTTAATAAATTTAACGCGATGCTGAGAGGCACCTACTTTGGATCGGTCACGGAGCGATCTGTATCGTCCGATAAAGATGGTAATTATTACGACCAGACATTCTCAGGCCAGCCAGTTTTCGATCTGAGTTTTGGATACGACGTGAATAGTAACGTAAAAGTATCGATTGGCGGCAGCAATATCTTCGATAAATATCCTCAAATACTCCGAGCTGAGAATCAAGGTTTTTATCTGTATTCCAACAATCAGCAAGGCTCCAATGGCTCCTATTATTATGGCCGTGTGATGTTCAACTTCTAACTGCTACCCCAGCTATGAACCTATTTTTCAACAAAAGAAACAGTATCCTCACATTGGGCCTCTTTCTGTCTATGCTTGCTTTCCTTAGTGCATGTGAGCAGCAACAATACGAACCGAATGTAAGTGCGTCTCCGGGCGGTGGTACCGTAACGACCTACAAGTCTTATTCATTAACTTCGGCAACCGGATCGACTGTTTACGGGCGCGTGGTGTTTTACAAGTACAACACGTCGGTTACGCTGGTAGAGATGGGCCTTTATAATACAACGACAGGAACCGCCTATTCTTCCTCTATTTATGAAGGCAAGGTTGCCGAAAGCTCAGCCAAGTCACTCAAAACGCTTGATGCCATTAGTGGGGCTACGGGATCATTTTCCAGCAACAAATACTATGTCATTAATGAAGCTGGTTTCTATGATAAACTAAGCACCTACAATGCCAATGTCAAAATCATGTTAGGTACGACATTGGTAGCCAGTGGTAACGTTGGAGGCAATGCTATACCCGTTGCCCAATCGGAATAAGTCCCGATGTCTGACGGATAAGAATCGTTTTACCAAACAGAATACAGCCCCGGTTTAATTTCCGGGGCTGTTTTTATATATCGTCAACTCATCCTCTCCCACTTTCTCCCGGCTAATCAAATTGCCCCGTACTGCGGGAGCCTTTATCGCATCGGCCAACCGTCCTCCACCCAGCATTGTCGGACTGCGAAACACACGCATTTCATCCCACAGGCCAGCTTCCATAAACGATTTCAACAAGGTTGTACCGCCTTCCACCAGCACAGACTGAATCCTGCGTTGGTGCAAGTCCTGCATTAAGTGAACGAGTAACGGTCCTGCATCTTGCGGAGCAAATGAGTAACTAACATTGTGCCGCTCTGGTACGAAACTTAACGGGCGTTGATGATAAACGATGGTTGGCTGGGAGCCATCGAATAAATTCAACGTTTGATCCAGCGAAAGTTGATTATCAATAACAATGCGCGTTGGATTTTTATTAAAACCGGTCTGGAGTGGCCCGGCCTGGATTGGCCACAGACGGGTATTTAGTCGCGGATTATCCAGACGAGCCGTGTTGGTCCCGACCATAATTGCATCTTCCTCGCTACGCCAGCGATGAACCAGACGGTGCGCCAGTTCACCACTTATTTTGACTGGCGTTCCCTGCTCACCCGCAATAAATCCGTCGGCAGTTTCGGCCCATTTCAGAATGATATATGGTCTTTTACGCTCAAAAAAAGTAAAGAATCTGGCGTTAAGGTCACGACCCTGCTCGGCCATAACACCCGTTCCAACGGTAATACCAGCGGCTCGTAATTTCGCAAACCCCTGCCCTGCCACCAACGGATTGGGATCATCATTGCAGC
The DNA here is from genome assembly GCF_042686045.1 of Spirosoma flavum. Classification (NCBI taxonomy): domain Bacteria; kingdom Pseudomonadati; phylum Bacteroidota; class Cytophagia; order Cytophagales; family Cytophagaceae; genus Spirosoma; species Spirosoma flavum. The sequence goes on along the minus strand of NZ_JBHUOM010000002.1, from coordinate 394,859 downwards.
AGATAACCCGCTTCACCCGGTTTTCGATGAGCAAATCGGCACAGGGGGGCGTTTTACCCCAGTGCGAACAGGGCTCAAGTGTAACATAAACCGTTGATTCGGTTAGCAAGTGAGCATCCTCAGGCCGTACTGAGCGAATAGCATTAACTTCGGCATGCCAGTCGCCGTAACGCTGGTGCCAGCCCTCGCCAATAATGCGCGGTTCAGCATTCGGCTCATCGCTTTCGGGACCATGAATAATTACACAGCCAACCATCGGGTTAGGGCTAACATGACCCCGACCAAGGCTAGCCAGTTCGAGAGCACGCAGCATGAAACGTTCATTCATCACAATCGGGACGCTATTTACGAGTTTTGATGTATGGCGTATCACGTTCGGTTTGGGTAGTTGAAGTCAAGATTTACCTCAAACCAGCCTAAACCGGACATGGAACGCTACAAATCCCGGCGGGAACCGCCTAAACTTTCCTATTTTTGACAAAATTACTCGACCCGAACAAAATGGCGACTGCCAAACCTCTATACGAACGACTCAGCAAAAATATTACGGCTTACCCGCCCGAAGAAGCAAGGGAAATGGCGTTTATGCTGATCGACCACTATTTCGGTCTGCGCAAAACCGATGTACTCACCGATAAACCGCTACCACCAAACCGTACCGAACCCGACTGGTTTAAGATTCTGGAACGATTAAACCGGCAGGAACCCATTCAGCACGTTATTGGCACGACGATTTTTTGTGGTTTAGAGTTCGAAGTATCGCCTGATGTCTTGATTCCCCGGCCTGAAACCGAAGATTTAGTACGGCTTATTATGCATGACTTTGCCGACCGCACCGATGATGTGCCTATTCTGGACATCGGTACGGGTAGTGGCTGCATCGCCATTACCCTGGCTCGATTCTTACCCCAGTCGGTTGTGACGGCTTGGGATGTTTCGACGGAGGCTCTTGCGTTGGCGCAGCATAACAATGAAAACCTTAACGCTGACGTTAAATTTGAGATTCAGGATATCCTTAACGTGCCGACCGATTTTAGCCGTCGTTTCGATTGTGTAGTCAGTAACCCCCCTTACGTAACCCGCTCAGAAGCAGCCGACATGCATCGGAATGTGCTGGATTACGAACCTGGTCTGGCGCTGTTTGTGGAAGACAACGACCCATTGGTTTTTTATAAAGCGGTTGCCGATTTCTGCGTTCGGCACCTCACCAAAGATGGCGCTTGCTACGTTGAAATCAACGAACGTTTCGGCGAGGCTACTCGTCAAGTATTCGCCGAACGGGGATTTACCAAGATTCACGTATATAAAGACATTCACGGCAAAGACCGAAGTATTCGGATAACGTTTTAACAAAGTGGTAAGTCAGTAAGTGATAAGTAGCTGACGCAAGTGGATTAACGCTGTATCAGGCACTAATTGCTGACTTACGACCTACACCTTATTTTATGCAATCAACTACCTCGTTCACTTACCATACTAAAATCCGCGAAGTATTCAGCGAGATGAGCCAGGTCGTAGTTGGGCAAGACCGATTGCTCAACCGATTGCTCATCGGGCTGTTTACCGGCGGACATATTTTACTCGAAGGGGTTCCAGGTTTAGCCAAAACACTGACAATTAATACGCTGGCAAAAGTACTGGAACTGGATTTCCAGCGAATTCAATTCACGCCAGATTTGTTACCAGCCGACTTGATTGGGACGATGATTTTCAATCAGAAAACTGCCGAGTTCGAGGTGAAACAGGGACCTATTTTCGCCAACCTGATTCTGGCCGATGAAGTCAACCGTTCGCCCGCAAAAGTGCAGGCTGCCCTGCTCGAAGCGATGCAGGAAAAGCAGGTAACTATTGGCGAAGAAACCTTTGTGCTTGACCGGCCATTCCTGGTAATGGCTACCCAAAATCCTGTGGAGCAGGAAGGTACCTACCCGCTTCCCGAAGCTCAGGTAGACCGGTTTATGATGAAGGTATTTGTGGATTACCTGAACAAAGAAGAGGAACTGGAAGTGATGCGCCGGATGTCGAACATGAATTTCGATTATGAGGTGCAGCCCGTATTGGGGAAGGTGGAACTGGCGGCTATTCGCGACGAAATTAATGGTATCACTATTTCGGAAACGCTCGAGCGCTACATTATTGAGTTAGTGTTTGCCACGCGCCGGCCTATGGAGTACAATCTCCGCGACGAAGCTCGCTACATTCAATACGGTGTGTCGCCCCGCGCCAGTATCAACCTGAACTTGGCAGCAAAAGCCCTCGCCTACTTCGACCGTCGTGATTACGTCCTGCCAGAAGACATTAAGGAAGTGGCACCAGATGTGTTTAACCACCGCATTATGCTCAACTACGAAGCAGAAGCCGATGGCGTAACGACCTTGCAGGTGATTGATTCGATTTTGCGTAAAGTAGCCATCGGACGCTAAGATTTGGTGAACGGTAGACTGCCTGTTTGGTGTTTTATGTAAAAGCTTCTTTGGGCCTTTACAGATGCAACAGAACAAGATTTTCATACTATTAGCGGTACTACTAATTGGCGGCCTGTGGCTTTACCGCACTTACCTTGCTACGCCCAGACCACCGCACCAACGTCCTCTTGATGCGACATCGCCTGGTAACCGCCGAGTTGAAAAGAGCGATGCCGATTGGCAAAAACTATTAACGCGATCTCAATACAACATTATCCGCGAAAGTGGCACCGAATGGCCCAATAGTAGCGACCTGACCCACGAACACCGACTGGGTACGTATACCTGCGTGGGCTGTCACAATCCACTTTTTCGCTCTGAAACCAAGTTTGATTCACACACGGGATGGCCTAGTTTCTACGCGCCCATCGTTCCAAATGCGATTTATACTGAATCCGACGGCAACCGAGCCGAGGTTCGCTGTTCCGTTTGCGATGCGCATCTCGGCCACGTTTTCAACGACGGTTCTGAACCAACCGGCCTGCGCTACTGCATGAACGGTGTAGCGTTAACATTTGCACAGATAAAGTAAGGTTTGCTCTAATTTCAGACTGTTAATACACTACCTATTTGCAATCCGCGAATTGCAAATAGGTAGTGTATTACTATCAACTTAATCTCAGATCAGAACTGAAAATAGATGAACTGATTTGAGGAGAAGACGCCAAATAAATAGGTCGCAAATGTAATTACCACGAACAACACAGCGAAGCGGGTGGTATGACGAGTTGGAATGGTGAGGTAGAATTGTTCTTTCAGCAAGAGAAACGCAATAAGCCCAACACTGAACCACATCTCTACCGAATTCATTGGGCTATCGATATGGTCGCTGATTGATAAGGTTGCAATCCGCTGTAGAATCAGGAACGCATCGCCAAGGTTGTGGGCGCGAAAAAATACCCATGTCAGCATAATCAAGATAAACGTAATCAACACGTTAACCGTCACGCGTATGGGTGATTTACGACTTTGGGCATCATGAACCGGCGACGTTACCAGACTCGGTGGCGTACTCGAAAAGCCCATTCGTGCCAGCAGTTTATCGCGCAGAACGGCCAGAATTTGATAGAGGCCATTTAGTCCGCCCCAAATTACATACGTCCAGTTTGGTCCGTGCCAGAGACCACTGGCTAAAAAGACAATCAGCATATTCAGATATTGCCGAAACTCTCCTTTGCGATTGCCCCCAAGCGGAATGTACAAGTAATCGCGGAACCAGGTTGAGAGTGAAATATGCCAGCGTCGCCAGAATTCCGAAATCGACTGGGCAATGTAAGGCGTTCGAAAGTTTTCCATGAGCGTGAAGCCCATAACCCGCGAAGCCCCAATAGCCACATCGGAATAGCCCGAAAAGTCGCAGTAAATCTGGAAAGTGTAAAAAAATGTTGCCGCCAGTAACGTCAGGCCGTTTTGTTGGGATGGGTCGGCGTAGGCATGGTCAACGAGCATCGCCAGCCGGTCGGCAATAACGAGTTTCTTGAATAGTCCGAAAGCCATTTGCATTAGCCCCGCCTTTACATTCTCGACATCGTATTTGAAGTAGTCGTGAAACTGCCAGAGTACGTTTTGTGGCCGCTCAATTGGGCCCGCCACCAATTGCGGATAGAACATCACATAGAGCGCGTAGATCCCGAAATGTTTCTCCGCTTTCTGATTACCCCGATACACTTCAATCGTATAGCTCATGGCCTGAAACGTGTGAAATGACAGGCCAATGGGCAGAATGCTCATGTTGTTTTTATAGGACGAAATACCACTTTGCCCGAACACATGCAACACTTTCACAAACACTCGGTTCACCTGCTCGGTAACGGTTGTAGCAATATGTGGCATATCCAGCGCACCGAATAAGCTGGCAATATTTTCGGTGAAGAAGCCGAGGTATTTGAAAAAGGCCAGAATACCCAGGTTGGAAATCAGCGATAGAATCAATAGCCATCGTCGTGCTTTTCCACTCGATTTCTCAATCCAGATTCCGGCGATGTAATCAATGACAATAGTAAGAAAGAGAATAACAATATACGCTGGCTGGAAAACCATGTAGAAGTAGCAACTGGCTACCAACAATAGCATCCATCGCCCCTGCCACTTCAGGCTGAAGTAGCTAAGCGTAACGACAATAAAAAACAGTAAAAACTGTAGTGAATTAAAAAGCATTAGTACGTTGTAAGTGGCAGGCAGTAAATGGCAAGTTAATAAGTGTTACGTGACTGATAAGAAGCAAGCTGTCTTTTCAATTTTTCCCATCGCCAACTTACTATATATAAACGTAGCACTCCACTAGTATACCTTCTCGACCTTTTCGACAAAATCCTGAAATTGCCGCGCTGGAATAAACTGGGGCTGCGTTCGGTAGGACAGGACAATGAAAACTAACAGCAACGAAATCAGGAAAGCCTGTAGAATAACAATCAGGAATGAAAAGACTAAGTAGCTGGCCCATCCCGGCACGGCAGTATCGGTAAACAAGCGAAGGGCCACTACCACGCCAATACCAAACACCGACGCCACCACCATCATAACGCAGAAAAGGGCCAGCCGAACGGCGGTCGTGTCCATCAGTACCGACACCGCACTAAGCCCATGCAACACTAAGGAAACAAAGTTCATTTTGGATTCACCTGCCAACCGACGCCCACGTTCCAATGGTACAGCCGTGTAAGGCAATCGCGATCGAATGACTCCGCCGGGGTAGTTATTCCAGATTTCGGAAACGTGCGCCAGCTTGCGTAATTGCCTGGCGGGAATAAGGCTGAAGTTACCAAACGTAATTACCTTACCCGTTAGCAATCGGAATACAGTTTTGTAAACCTCGTAGAACAGCCGAAACAGCAAGCCTTCGTGCCGTTTGGCGCGGTGGGCAAACACAACGCAACCGGGGTTGGCGGCTCCCGTTTGCAAAAGCTGTACAATATCTTCGGGTCGGTCTTCGCCGTCAGAATCCATTACAATAGTTGGGTATTGATCGGGTAATGAAGCCAAATAAGACAGGCCGAGGGCAATGGCTTTCTGGTGCCCAACATTTCGAAACAGGCGCAACACCGACAGTGACTGTCCGATGCTGGCAGGCAACGTTTCATAGTTTGTCGACGAGCAATCGTCTACAATCAGAAAGGCCAACCGGCTGGTTAGAATGGGGTCATTTACCGCCTGAATACGTTCCAATAATAGTCCGAGAGCCTGCCAGTCATTAAATAAAGGAATAACAATATTGATGCGGTCAGGAAAGGCGGTTAAGATTTTATCTAATGCCATCAGGGTTTGTGACAATGAATAGTAGGTTGTTAGGTGGTGGGCTGAGAGGCAGGAAATGATATATCGGCACTGTGGCCCGGCAAAGGCTGACGTTGCTGCTGCCGAATAACCTCCCGAATTACATAAAGTGGGCGTCCTTTGGCCTGAAAAAATATGCGCAAGACGTATTCGCCAATCAGCCCCAGGGCAATCAGTTGTACACCACTAAAAAGTACAATGACGAACAGCAGGGCCGTAAATCCCTGTGGCACATCATGATAAACAAACCGTTTAATTAGCGTCTGAATGAGGTAAATGGCGGCTATACTAATCGTGACCATACCCATTCGCGTAATAATTTTGACTGGATATTCGCTGAAGTTAAAAATGCCGTTGTAGGCTAAGCGTTGCAGCATACCGAACGAGTATTTAGACTCCCCATCCAGGCGGGCATCCCGTTCGTACTCGACACCAATCTGGCGGAAGCCAATCCAGCTTCGCATTCCCCGAATAAATCGACTTTCTTCGGGCATTTGCTTCAATATATCGGCTACCCGGCGGCTAATAAGCGAAAAATCACCACTATCTAACGGCAAATCGACATAAGAAATCGACCGAATCAACCGATAGAATAAAGAATAGGCCATGCGTTTAAACAAGCTTTCTTTACGCTTCTTGCGCACGGCATACACGACATCGTAGCCTTCCTGATATTTCTGATAAAACTCCGTTAATAATTCGGGTGGGTCCTGCAAATCACCGTCAATGATAAACAACGCTTCGGTTCCACAAGCCGACGCAATACCAGCGGTGAGCGCAATCTGATGCCCATAATTGCGCGACAGAAATATGCATTGATAGCGCCTGTCGGTCAGGGCTAGCTGCTGCATTAGTACAGCCGTATTATCGCGACTTCCATCATCAATCAGAACTACTTCGATGGTCAGGGGCGACTTATCCATTACGGCATTCAACCGGGTAATGAGACGAGGCAACGACTCGGTTTCGTTATATAACGGAGCGATAATAGAAATCTGTGGATTCGACAAAACAGTTGTAATTGGTCAGTGGCAGACTTGGCAAAAGTAAACCTTTTCATTCTAAAACAGGCCAATCCTTTATCGTACAGTCCAACCAGGCCAGTTACGATTCAGGAAACAACCACTTTACTGCACCTCAACAAACTGGTTCGTAAACTGAACTTCGCTGTGTTCCGGGTACGTGCGAAACCAACCCAATTGGTAATGGCCCGCCTGAATCATAAATTTTGGCATGGCGGCTGAGAAGCCGGGAGATACCTGCCAGGGGTTATGGCCCAGAGGACGATTTTTATTGGCAAACATCAAATAGGTATAGCGGTTCGATCTCATAATCAGGTACGTACCCTTGTTTAAACCGGGGCTATACGCAGATTCATCACTGCTCACGACTACATAATCAGGCTTTTGGAGAACATTCAATGGTTTAGTAAGCAGGGGCGTCGGAACAGGGCCAAGTAGTTTTTTCTCGTCGGGCGTGATCGTCGGGTTCGGCAAGTTATACCAGTTTTGCTTGTGCATCAGAGTTGTTAAGTCCGAGATATAACGGGCCAACTCGGTATTACGACTACCACCAAGCCCAACATCACTGTGTACCTGATTAAAAACCATTCCCTGTAAGTGTTTTCGTCGTTCTATGGCTTCGGGCAGATAAGTCAGGTAGGTTATCACATTGACCCCTAGAAAGAGTAGCCAGACCACCGGCCAAAGCTGCGTTCGTCTCTTATCGGACAGTTGATTGTAGAGCAAAATGCAAGCTACTGCCCACAGTACCAGCGCGTATGTTCGATAGGAACTGTGCAGTACCATCCCGAAATAAAACCGAATTCGGAACAGGGCAATCAAGCCGATGTTAGCCAGTAAGAACAGCACCACACCAAAAATAAACGCATCAAAAAAAGAGGTGTTCTTTTTCGTTTGAAACAGGGTTCTTACCAACCAGTAACCTAGGCTAACCACGATAATCAAGCCACCAACAAATGGCAGATAAACCCGATTTCCGACCGGAAGCGTCGGGAAAAAGTCGAATACGCTACCCGCAAAAATCAGAAATCCGGCAACAATCTGTCCGGGATGCGCCAGTACATAGGCAAACCCATCGGCATTACCCTGCTGCACCGGGTAGCCCAAAAAGTAGAGATAACCGCCCAAAGCGCCGACAACCAGCCAAATACCCAATGCCAGCCACCGTCGCTGGAGAAGCAACATGCCCGCTCCGGCAGGCCACAGCAACAAACCGTTACCCATACTGAACGTACTCAGTAAACCTAAGCCTACTGCAAGACCAAAATTGAGCGGCTTATTGGTCGCTAATACGAAGAACGTAAGCATCACCAGACCAATAATAGCCAAGTATTGGAGTGTGTAAATCGCGGTGAAAGTGAGCAGGTAATTTTGTGCCGTAAAAAGCAACAGAGGCACCGGCAACAAGCCGATCAGGGCTTGCGTTGAACGTTTCTCCTGACTGCGCAGTACCCGATAAAGAAGGAAGAAAATTAGCACTAAAGCCATATTCCCCCAGAGCATAAGGTTGGCAAAGTTCAGCCCACCCGTCAGAAAATATTGGCATAGCACCACCAGCCGGGCATAGACAACCCGGTGTTCGTTATTGGGCCGTACTAACGCAGTTATGCGCTCACTAAACGAATGAGCATTCAGGAAACGGTCCAGAAAGTACGGAATATTTTCGTACTCATCGAACCAGGGAATGTTGTAGCGCAGTGCGAAAAAGTAAATAAAGAAACCCGCAATAGGCAACAGCAAAAAAGCCAGCGTTAGTGGAGGAAACGACAATAGCCGGTATAGTCGAGTCATACATTTTTATATTTTTGTTGTATTCGGTATAGTTCATACCACATTTTGAAAACATAGCCTGAACTGATGCGCGAATCGCTTTGCTCAATCCACTGTCGCAAGGGATATTCGGCAATGTGCTCTAATACATCCGGTCGACCGTATTGCCGGATAAGTCGGGCCAGCAACTCCACATCGAACAGCCACGGGCTAATGAACGGCTCTTGGAACAAGGCAACGACACGATCACGGCGGAATAGTTTGGCCCCACATTGTGAATCGTAAACGGGAAGTTTCAGGATGTTGCTAATTATAGTTGCAATTATCCGGCCAACGTAGTGCCGAAACGGGTCGCGTTTAATTTCGACACCCAAAAACTTAATGCGCGACCCCATTACCAAATCGAGAGCCGGGTTAGCCTCCAGAACAGTGGTTAAATCAGCAATGGCTCCCAGTGGCGTGGCCAAGTCAGCATCCAGAAAACCCAAATAATTGAATGATTTATCGGCGCAATGCAGCATACCCGCCCGTACGGCTCCGGCTTTACCCTGATTTTGATCTAAAATTAAAACCTCAATTCGGTTTGGATACTGCGCCTGCATTGCTTTCAACACTGTCTGAGTATCGTCAGTGCTGCCATCGTCTACAAAACAAAAATGCACATTTTCGCCCTGCTGCATATACGATAGAAACACATTGACCGGGAGCCGAGTGGCTTCGTTATAACACGGAATAATGATGCAGACAGAGGACATACAGCCTTTACTAATTGGCGGTGGCGGTGAGGGTAGAATCAAGAACGAGTACTTTATGGCCATAATAACCCGATTGGCAACGGTTCCACCAGTGGGTACGGTCGGGCTTAATGTCTTCAACGAATAAAGTGGGCGGATATACACTAATAGGCCGTAAACGAACGGTATCAGCCGATGTCATTAGTTGGCGATGGCGCTCCGTCATCTCGCGGTCATAGGTAGCTGCATGACCACTTAACCAATCTGTATAGAGTTGATTAATAGACTTGCTAAATACGATACTACCAAGTAGCCAAATACCCGTTAGTAACCATACCGGTGCGGGCCACTTTTGAACAAGTGTCAGGCTACGCCCTCGCCGGTCCAGCCAACCAACCCAAACGGTCAGCACATAGAACCAGCCCAGGGCAAAGAAAACAAACAGAATGTTCATGGTTCGGGCGAAAGGAGGAATACCCAAACCGTAATAGGATGGAAAAATTGTGGCGGCCAATAACCCCAGATAGACAATGGTTAGTAAGCCAGCCGGGAGCAAAAACAACTCGCGCACAGAACTACCATGTCGAACCAGCCGCCGGGCTACGGGTATAAAAAGTAGCGAAAAGGGTATAATGGGCGTCTTAATAAGCCACTCAGCCATAGACCGGGCCAGCCAGAAAAATGATAATCCTACAGACTTAACTAATTCGCCAGCCTTCGCCTGGTTACTACCCATTCGAATGGCGTTGCCCGGTGCCCGAAACAACAACCAAGCCGATACCAGCGCCACCAGTACCAACCAGATCAGCAGAGGGTCGAAGCGACGAAGAAATACCAGTCGGTAACCCACAATAGTCAGTAACAATAAAATTAAGAGGATCAGGTTCGTTTCGCCGGAGCCAACACTGGCAAATACAAGAAAGCCAGCCCATAAAGCCGTTATCCATTTCATCGGGCCCGCCTGTAGTCGATACCACCGGATAATGACGGCCAGCAAGTAAATAGTCAGTATAGTTGGAACAGTGTACGTGGCGATAGCGGCTGTCCAGAAAAATGCTTCGACCGTACTTTGCAGGGCGATCACAACCAGGAAAAATAGCACACCCGTCGCTACTAAACGACTTTTTAGCGACTCACCCCGTAAAAATTCACTGGCTAATGCATAGATGGAGCCAGCCAGGGCTGTAGCCATCAGGGCCGGAATAAACCGGTATCCATCATACCAACCCCACACCAGCGGACTACCATGAACCAGCATATTGGAAAAATAGCGCCCTGTCCATCCGTCGTAATAAAATTTCTGGGCCTGCCAGAATCCATACCGCACGGCTGTATCGGCAAAGCAATAATCGTCGGCAGCCGATGGATGATTGTGAAGGGACAGCAGCAACAATGGCACGTAAGCCAGTAAAAACAAGAGGATAACGATTACGGTCGCCAACCGGTCAATAAGCGGATGTTTCATGCAAAAAATCGTACGGAAGTAAATCAGGCCCTTACTTTTGCCCTCTATCCTGTTTTTTATTAATGTAAATCTATCTCCAGATCGCCCCCGGTGGGTGTAGTTGACGTAGGTTTTTGTCGGTTCAGGAATGGATAAGACAGTACGGCTACCAGAATGACAAGTGTCCCCACATAAAACCCCGATGTCATATGTTCGGTATCACCAAAAATTAGCACTGCCAGTGCGATTCCATACACCGGCTCCAAATTTACGGTTAATATGGCCAGGTAAGGCGAAAACTTTCTCAACAACCGGACTCCAACTGTGTACGCATAAACGGTGCAAATCATCGACAGCACCAGCAACCAGAACCATTGCATGGGCGAATCGGGTACATATTGCACCGTAGAATTCGCTTCGAGTGGATCAGCCATCCGGACTATAATCCACAGGACGAGTGCAGCCAGCCCAGCACCAATCATTTCATAAAACGAGATGACCAATGCATCATATCGGTGCGTAAAGCGACTGTTGATAATCGTAAATAGTGATGATAACATAGCCGAACCTACGGCAACTGCAAGCCCCACAACTTTATCGAACTCAAACCGGAAAATCACATAAAGGCCAGCCATGACAACCGCGCCCAGGGCTACCTCAATGGGACGCACCCGACGACGTAGCACAAGCGGTTCCAACACACTCGCCCAAAGCGAACTGGTAGCCATACCAGCCAAACAAACCGAAACGTTGGACAACCGGGCCGCCAAAAAGAATAAGACCCAATGCAAGCCAATTAGCCCGCCCGTAGCCAGCAACCCCCATCGATCAGCTGACGAAACCTGTATGTTCTGCCTGCGGATTAGTAACACGATAGTTACGCCTAAAACGGCCAGCAGTGTGCGAAATAAAACCACTGCCGACGAGTCGAGTGGTTCCAGCAGTTTACCCAGAATAGCCGTAAACCCCCAAATCAGAACAATGAAATGAAGTTGAAAGTAGTCGGTTGAGGAAGGCTTGTGAACCATGAAGGACGGATTAATAGTGATGCGTGATAAAGAAAAAATGATACCAGATTGGTGAACATTCATTCTTTATCATGCACCACTCTTTACAACTTACCTCGGAATGGTATTGTACAAGAGCACTCCAATAGCCGCAAAAATAGCGTTTGGCAACCAGACCGCCACTATTGGATTGAGGTTACCCGATTCGGCGATGCCTTTTGCCAACATAAAAAATAAGAGATAGGTAAAGGCCAGAAAGAAACCCAGTGCTACTTGCCAGCCCACCCCCCGGCGACTCTTGCGGGCCGACATGATTACGCCAATGACGGTTAGAATGATAATGGCAAATGGCCGGGTATCACGGCTGTATTTTTCGAGCAGATAAGTCTCTACACCGTCGGCACCACGACTTTGTAATAGCTCAATTCGCTTATTGAGTTCGGGGCGGGTGAGCGTTTCGTAAAGGTTAAAATTAGAGCCAAAATCGTCGGGTTTCAGATTCAGCGTTGTGTCGATGCGAACGCCGGGCGTAAGCGTCTCCTTTAAGCCGTTGATGGTGCGTATCTTATAATTATAGATCGTCCACTTCTTCTTTTTAGCGTCCCACTCAATATGGTCAGCAGAAAGTTTTTGCTTGAGTTGGTTGCCCTCCACGCGCTCCATCGTAAACTTATACCCGGTGTTGCTCTGGTTATTGTAGCTCTCCAGATAGGCATAGGTACTCGGGGCAATTTTCAAATGTACATTTCGTCCGGAGTATGTATAGGCGTCGTTAATGTACTTTATCTCAAACGCAATCCGGGTTTTGTTAGCCTTCGGAATTATATAGTTAACCATGAAATAGGTGGCTACAGCCAACACCGATGCACCCAGTATATACGGAAACAACAACCGGACAAAACTAACACCACTGCTCAGAATGGCAATAATTTCGGTTCGGGCCGCCAACCGTGATGTTAGAAATACCGTAGCAATAAAGACCATCAACGGACTAATATAATTGGCCCAGTACGGAATAAAATTGAGGTAATAATCAAACAGAATTGCGTTGGCGGGGGCATGAGTTTTATGAAAATTATCCACCTTTTCGGTGTAATCAATCATAACCACTACAAGTACAATGACCAGCACGACGAAGATGTAGGTTTGAAGGAAGCGTTTGAGAATATAGCCGTCTAATAGTTTCATTTTTTATGATGTCGGTTCCTTAAAAACTGGCCTACTGAGCCGTTTCGCACAGCGGTTTCTTAAAACCGACGGCGCGTTATTATTAGTTTACCAACAAATTTTTGGCAACCTCATAGCTGATAAAAATAGTGCGACCGGTTTCAATCTGCACCAGCACCGACTTATCGAAGGCATTGATCTCGTTGACCGTTACAATACAGCCGAGGGTTAAATTCGAGTGATTGAGGTGTTTCAAAAATTCAGTCGAGTGTTCCAGCACCGCCATCAGGCAAACGCCTTCCCCAGCCGTCACCTCTGACAGTTTCCGATAGCCCATTTCGGGCATTTGTCCGGCGGGCGTAGGAATTGGATCGCCGTGCGGATCAAATTGAGGATGACCCAGATACGTATCTAAACGGGTCACCAACTCTTCTGAACGAATGTGTTCCAATTCTTCCGCAATTTCATGGACCTCATCCCAACCAAAACCGAGTTTCTGAACCAGAAAGACCTCCCAAAGCCGATGCCGCCGAATAATTTGCAAGGCCAGCCGTTCGCCCTCTTCCGTTAGGCGGACACCCTGATATTTTTTATAATGAATCAACTGTTTGTCAGCCAGTTTCCGAAGCATATCCGTTACTGACGCGGCCTTTGTCGATGTCATTTCGGCCAGGGCATTCGTACTGACTTCACCCTGCTGACGATTAGCGAGGTAATAAATGGTCTTCAGGTAATTTTCTTCAGTGAACGAGTGCATGAAGTTGGTGGCTGCTTATTCAGAACAGTTGAATAAACTAAAACAGTTTGCCGGCAAAGGTAGTTTTTATGTTAAACTTTCTAAAAATTTAGACTAATCTAAATTTTTATTTCAACAATACTTATCTTTGATACGTTATATGATTACTTACCTGATTTCGGGTTTGTCAGTAAGTATCCAAATCTGGATTAATTTATTTTCAAACAACGCTGTCGTGAGTAGTTAACGTACAATAATAAAAAATGGAAGCAACGAATACGTCGATGAAAGGCTGGCGTCAGGAGAATAATACAAACTCCCTGGCCGACGTACATAGTTCAGTGCACGTGCCTACGGGTGGGGGCTTTTTCAAGACGCTACGCGCCTACGCTGGTCCCGGTATGATGGTTGCGGTGGGCTATATGGACCCCGGAAACTGGGCCACCGATATTGCGGGCGGTGCACGATACGGTTATAGACTGTTATCTGTAGTACTGATTTCCAATCTGTTCGCTATTCTACTTCAGCATTTATCTCTAAAACTCGGTATCGCTACCGGTCGTGATCTCGCCCAGGCTTGCCGCGATCATTTTAGCCGACCAACTGCTATCGGTTTGTGGCTTCTGGCCGAAATTGCCATTGCTGCCACCGACCTAGCCGAAGTCATTGGTTCTGCTATTGCACTCAATCTGCTGTTTGGCCTGCCTCTCACCATAGGTATTCTCCTTACGGCCTTAGATGTGTTACTGCTTTTATACTTACAGAACAAAGGATTTCAGCTACTTGAACGGGTTGTCGCCAGCCTTATTTTCCTGATTGTGGGTTGTTTTGGCTATGAACTGCTGGTGTCTAAGCCCGACATTGCCAGCGTTGTAGCTGGATTGGTGCCGCGTACCGAAGTCGTAACCAATCCGGGCATGCTGTATATTGCTATCGGGATATTAGGTGCTACGGTTATGCCGCACAACTTGTATCTGCACTCTAGTATTGTACAAACCCGCGATTTTGGACGTAATGATATTGGTCGCAAATCAGCTATTAAGTTTGCCACCATCGACTCAACAGTTTCCTTGTTTCTGGCATTTTTCATCAATGCGGCCATTCTCATTTTGTCGGCGTCGGCGTTTCACTTTTCGGGTAATCAACAAATTGCCGACATTACCGATGCCCATCGTCTGCTCGACCCAATTCTAGGTGTCAAGATGGCCGGTATTCTGTTTGCAGTAGCCTTGCTGGCGTCGGGCCAAAACTCCACTTTAACGGGTACACTGGCAGGCCAGATTGTGATGGAAGGCTTTGTAAACCTGCGTGTTAAGCCCTGGTTACGTCGGCTTATTACGCGCTTAGTAGCCATCGTTCCGGCTCTGGTGGTGGCTATTCTTTACGGAGAACATGGCACCAGCGAATTACTCGTTTTCAGTCAGGTTATCCTGTCGTTGCAACTTAGTTTTGCGGTAGTCCCCTTAGTCTTATTCACGAATGATAAAGCTAAAATGGGCCGTTTTGCTAATCCGGGTTGGATGCGGGTGTTATCGTGGTTTGTGACATGGCTTATAATCGTTTTGAATGGCTATTTATTGTGGGATACCTTGACCTAAACGCAGAACAATAAAGAGTGCAGATAATAATTTCATCGTCCTGTAACTCGACGATTTACGGTGAGCAATAGAACGCTGTATTAATATAATCTTGACACAGGCAGCGTTCTCAACCGCAGAAGTCCGTTTATAAACTACTTACATTTAGTATTTTTCCTGCATTAGATAGCTCAAATAGCTCTCATTTATACTCCATTTTACTGTTTCAGCCAAATAATATTGCATACTGACGAATAATGGCGATTTTGGACACCGTTATAACGCACATAGGCAGACTCCTATGCCTCGTTACTTCTCTACGTCAATATCTCTGTATACTTTCTCATGCGATCATTTTTGCGAATCATTGGCTTTCTACTTGTTTTACTAGTTGTCGTCTTACTCGTTAATACGTTCCGGCTGACATCACACCAATTAACGAATGTACCAGCAGCCGCACCGATCGTCGTACCCGATTCATCTATTCAACGGCTTGCCGGAGCCATTCGAATTTCTACTGTTTCGTACACCGATGCTGCCTTAACGGATACGACACAGTTTGACAAGTTCCTCACCTACATACGGGCAACATATCCGCTTATTCACCAACACCTGAAACAAGAGACCTTCAACCAGTATAGTCTGCTCTACGAATGGAAAGGACGAAACCCGGCCCTAAAACCGATTATGCTGATGGCTCATTACGATGTTGTTCCGGTCATTCAGGGAACGCAAGGCATGTGGAAACGTCCACCTTTTGGGGGTATCATTGAGGACGGATACCTATACGGACGGGGCACACTTGACGACAAAATGGGCATGATAGGCGTGTTAGAGTCGGTCGAGTATTTGTTACGCACCAACTTTCAACCGGAACGAACCTTACTGCTGGCCTTTGGACAGGACGAAGAAACATCGGGGCAAGGTGCTCAAGCTATTGCCGCTGCGCTGAAAAAACGAGGAGTGTCAATCGACTATATTCTGGACGAGGGCGGAGTTATCAAAACCGACGGTGTTTCCGGTATCAAAAAGCCAGTGGCTCTCATCGGCATTAGCGAAAAAGGATACCTAAGCCTGGAACTTACGGCAATTGGCAAAGGTGGGCACTCCTCAATGCCCCCCGAACAAACAAGCATCGGTATGGTAGCTGAAGCAGTTAGTAAACTGGAACACAACCCTTTTCCGGCCCGTTTAAATGGTGGCGTCGATCACTTATTAGATTACCTCGCATCAGAAGTTCCATTTGGACAGCGAGTCGTTTTGGCCAACCAATGGCTATTTGCACCGGTCATCAAACGGATAATGTCCCAGACAAAATCGACTAATGCGTCTCTCCGTACTACAACGGCACCCACTATTTTTAAGTCCGGGGCTAAAGACAATGTGCTCCCAATTGATGCACTGGCTACGGTCAACTTTCGGTTGCTACCGGGCGATACGGTTGACGGAGTTATTGAGCGGGTAAAACAAGTCATTGACAACGATAGCATTACCGTCAGTATTTTGGGTAAAGGGAATGACCCCGTACCCTTATCAGATCCTGAAGCACCCGCTTTTCAAACAATTCACCAGACGATCAAGAGTATTTTTCCCGACGTAGCGGTGGCTCCTTATGTTATGCTCGGGGCTACAGATTCTAAGTTTTATTCAGCGCTCACACCGGCTACGTATCGGTTTTCGCCCTTGCCCCTGAATGATGCCGAAACGCAAGGTGTTCATGGTACAAATGAGCGCATACGTGTGAAGGATTACCAGAATATGATCCGGTTTTACGTAGCCCTTATTCAAAATAGCCAGAAATAGTAGGTTAATTTATTGAGATTTAACTATCCCACGTAGATAAAGTTGCTGCGATATAAAAGCTACACTGTTAAAGAGATGGCTCGTTAACGAAACGAGCCATCTACCAAACACACCTAATTAAACAAAACCCGAACAGATTATATGAGCGGCCCCAATACATACGGGCTAAGCGATACTTTGGTTTCCGTCAATCAACAATACACATCCCTTCCCCCTGACTAAATCGACTTTGCGGGCAATGATCAGCCAGTAAAGTTTGTCAATGTCAACTATAAGGACATTTTGCGCTCATTATTTTACTATAAGCTGGCAGCATGTATCTTAGTAATACTAAGTTGTAGCAAGCTATTTCCCGTGATTGGAGTTCTATCTGGTACCAGCTATAGGCTCGCTCTGAGCACTCCTTATATCATGTAACTTTCGGTTAACTTAGCATTAATGAAGCTAAACATCGGTTATCTTTGCGCCGTTTTGACCCGCTCGTAATGCAAGAAGGTGTAAGCCTATTTTATGGAAGATAAGAAACATATAGACACCGTTTCGGCTGCCGGTCTACTGGTGGCAATGGGCATCATCTACGGCGATATTGGTACGTCGCCCTTGTACACGCTCCGGGCTATTATTGGTTCCGAAAATATAATTCGGGCCGATGTAGTGCGTGGAGCCCTCTCCTGCGTTCTCTGGACGCTGACACTACAAACGACGGTTAAATATGTCATCCTGATCCTGCGAGCCGACAACCGGGGTGAGGGCGGCATATTTGCGCTTTATGCACTGGTTAGGCGGCATGCCCGCTGGCTCACGCTCCCCGCCATTATTGGTGGTGCCGCTCTGCTGGCCGATGGTATAATTACACCACCCATTTCGGTTTCGTCGGCAGTGGAGGGGCTAAGGCTACTTTACCCGGCCATTACCCATCTACAAATTATTGAAATCGTTATCGCGATTTTAACGATTCTCTTTCTGATTCAAGCTTTCGGGACCAATGTAATCGGTACAGCCTTTGGCCCTATTATGCTCGTCTGGTTCGTGATGCTGGGCACGCTCGGTGCCATTCAGATTGCACACGCTCCGGGTATTTTGGCGGCCATTAATCCGTATTACGCCTGGTGGTTATTAGTCGAGTATCCGGGTGGTTTTTGGCTTTTAGGTTCGGTTTTTCTGTGTACAACCGGTGCCGAAGCTCTGTATTCCGACATGGGCCACTGCGGTCGGTCCAACATTCGGGTGAGCTGGATATTTGTCAAATCATGTCTGGTACTCAATTACTTCGGTCAGGGTGCCTGGCTTGTGAGCATGCAGGGACAAGTACTGAAAGACCGGATTCCGTTCTATGCCATCATGCCCCCCTGGTTCCTAACCATAGGCATTGTCATTGCAACAGCCGCTGCGGTTATTGCCAGTCAAGCGCTTATTACTGGGTCTTTCACGCTTATCAGTGAGGCCATCCGCCTGAATTTCTGGCCTAAAGTTCTACTACGATACCCAAGCCTTCAGAAAGGACAGCTCTATGTACCGAGCGTTAATATGTTGCTCTGGGCAGGCTGCGTGGGCATAGTACTTTACTTTCGGGAGTCATCAAATATGGATGCGGCCTACGGTCTGGCCATTACCCTGACAATGCTGATGACAACCCTGTTGTTTTCGTACTACCTCTATACGCATAAGTATCAGGCGTGGTGGGTAGTGTTATTTCTGGTTGTTTACTTGGGTATCGAAGGCTCGTTTTTAGTCGCTAATCTGATCAAATTCCCACACGGCGGCTGGGTATCGGTACTCATCGGCTCTACCATTGCCGGAATTATGTACATCTGGCTCCAGGCATTCCAGATCAAACTTCGCCTGACAGAATATGTCCGAATTGATCAGTATACGCAGGCTATTAAAGAACTCAGCCGCGACATAAGTATTCCGAAATACGCCACGCACATTGTGTTTATGAGCAATGCAGCCCGGCAGTCAGAAATTGAGTCAAAAATCATTTATTCCATCTTCCAGAAGCGCCCGAAACGAGCCGACATTTATTGGTTCGTTCACGTCGATACAACCGATGACCCTTATACGATGGAGTATAAAGTGAATACCATTGCTCCCGACGATGCCTATAAAGTGACGTTTAAATTAGGCTTTCGGGTTGAGCAACGTATCAACCTGTTCTTTCGGAAGGTGATCGAAGACATGGTTAAAAACAAAGAAGTGGATATTACGAGCCGCTACGAATCACTTAGCCGACAGAATGTTATCGGCGATTTTCGCTTCGTTGTGCTGGAAAAATTTCTGTCGTTTGAAAACGAATTACCCGCCCGCGAACGGTTTATTATGAATTTATATTTTACCATTAAAGGGTTTACTACGCCCGAAGATCGCTGGTTCGGCCTGGACAGTAGTTCGGTTAAAATCGAGAAAGTACCATTGGTTATCCGCCCGGTCGAAAACGTCCAGCTCAAACGCATTACAACTTAACGTATGAAAATTCTCATTACTGGCGGAGCCGGGTTTGTTGGCTCATCGCTGGCTATTTCGTTGAAACAGAATTATCCTACTTACCAGATCTTTGCACTCGATAACCTTAAACGTCGTGGATCAGAATTAAGCCTGGCTCGGTTGAAAGCAACCGGTATTGAATTTCTGCACGGCGACATTCGGAATAAAGAAGATTTTGACGCCCTGCCTGCCGTAGACACTGTCATCGAAGCATCAGCAGAACCATCGGTGTTAGCCGGTCTGGATGGTACGCCCGATTACCTCATAAATACCAACCTGTTTGGCACTGTCAACTGCCTAAACTACGCCTTAAAGCACAAAGCCAGCTTCATTTTCCTGTCAACGAGTCGGGTTTATCCAATTAAAACCCTCGAAACGCTCAATTTCGACGAAACAGATACACGCTTTGTCCTAACCGATAATCAACCTGTGCCAGGTGTTTCATCGCGGGGTATTGCCGAGGATTTTCCCCTTACTGGGGCACGATCGCTCTACGGCACAACCAAACTAGCGTCGGAACTCCTGATTCAGGAATACAATGAGTTTTACGGTTTGCGAACAGTCATTAATCGATGTGGAGTTATTACGGGTCCGTGGCAGATGGGTAAGGTCGATCAGGGCGTTATGGTTCTCTGGATTGCCAAACACTATTTTGAACAGCAGCTTGCCTACATCGGCTACGGCGGTACGGGTAAACAAACCCGCGACATGCTCCATATTTCCGACCTCTGCCGGTTGATTGACTGGCAGTTACATAATCTTGGCGATGTAAACGGCGAGATTATGAATGCGGGCGGGGGCCTGGAAAGTAGCGCGTCGTTGCAGGAATTGACCCAAATCTGTCAGGAAGTAACCGGCAAGACTATCCCGATCAAACAAGTTACCGAAAATCGAACCGCCGACATCCGGCTCTACATCACTGACAACACGAACGTAACGGCGCGTACCGGATGGAAACCTGAACTCGGCATCCGTGAGATCGTGACCGATATTCACCACTGGCTCAATGAAAACCGGGTTGCTCTGGAGCCGATTCTAAAATAATCTACCTGTTTTTTCGAATAAGTATCTGCCCCAATTCCCACCGGAGTTGGGGTTTTTTCAGGGATTTACCAATCCAGTCAACCAACTGGCTTAACTCATGTTCGGCTACCACTGGAAATGCAAAAGGCTGTTGGTGGACGGACCAGACCACCGTGAATGAATAAAATATTTGGGGGAACCGTACAGCCGAACACCGTTTAACCCAATGGCTGGTGGGATTGATAAGGTTGCGGGTCTTGCCGGTTCGTTTGATCAAAAACGCACCTGATTCTACCCTACAGGTTTGGTTCACGAAGGGGGAATTGTAATTTTGGCGGAGAAATTAAATCAGCTTTCTTCGATACGTACCCGTTCGTCTAGTTGATTAAAGGGCATCTGCAATGCGTCCCTGTTGTTGAAGTTATTCTCATATCTTGCCAAAACCATTTCGTTTAGTTGACAACCAGTATTTTAACCAGTTTAGAATCTTAAACGAAGTCATTGCATCATAACCGAATTGATAAGATAAGAGTGTTTGATGAGCTAATTGCTGAGTCACTTATGCAGGAAAAACAATGATTCTATGCAACTTAGCGCGTCACTAGTTCATCAATGCGCTGTTTTCATTACAAATTATAAACGTCTGACTTAAATAAACCAAATTCAAATCAGTACCCTTAACCAATGGAAATAACCCTAGACTCTCCTACCCAGCAACGTGTTGATAAATGGCTTAGTGGCAACTACGATGCCGCTACTAAAGAATCGATTCAACACCTGATTGATTCCGGCAACACGACCGAATTAAACGACTCGTTCTACCGCGACCTGGAATTTGGCACCGGTGGCCTGCGGGGGGTTTTGGGCGTGGGCTCGAACCGCATGAACCGCTATACCGTTGGAGCCGCTACGCAGGGACTTTCCAACTACATTAACGCAGCCTTTCCGGGCGAAGATATTAGCGTTGCCATTGCCCATGACAGCCGCCGGATGAGCCCGGAGTTTGCGCGTCTGGTTGCCGATATTTTTTCGGCTAATGGCATTAAGGTGTACCTTTTTAGCGACCTGCGCCCAACGCCCGAACTATCATTTGCCATTCGTCAGTTGGGTTGTCAGAGCGGTATTGTCGTTACGGCTTCGCACAACCCACCGGAATATAACGGCTATAAGGTTTACTGGAACGATGGTGGGCAGGTGGTTGCTCCGCACGACAAAGCTATTATCGACGAGGTGAATAAAATCACCTCTATTGACGACATCAAGTTTGAAGGCGTTCCTGAGCGAATTCAGCTGATTGACGAAGAAATTGACGCGCCCTATGTGGAGCGGGTAAAGTCGAATGCGGTCAACCCGGATGTTATCAAACGCCAGGCCGACCTGAATATCGTTTACACACCCATTCATGGAACGGGTATTACGCTCGTGCCCCGTGTACTCGATGCGTTAGGCTTCACCAACGTTCATATTGTTGAGCAACAGGCTGTTCCAGATGGTAATTTCCCAACAGTGAAATCGCCAAACCCCGAAGAACGGGCGGCTATGCAGTTGGCGCTTGATCTGGCCAATTCGCTCAATGCCGACCTGATTATGGCCACCGACCCCGATGCTGACCGTGTCGGCGCGGGTGCCCGCAATCACCACGGCGAATTTGAGTTGCTCAACGGCAACCAGATGGCCAGCCTGATTATTTATTACCTGCTCAATGCCTGGAAAGACGCGGGCAAACTGACCGGCAAGGAGTTTGTAGCTAAGACCATCGTTACAACCGACCTTATCGATCAGATGTGCAAACGGTATGGTGTAACCTGCTACAACACGCTAACAGGCTTCAAATACATTGCTGAAGTTATTCGTGAACTCGAAGGTAAAGAACAGTTCATTGCCGGGGGCGAAGAAAGCTATGGGTACTTGATCGGCGATTTTGTGCGCGATAAAGACGCTATTGCCTCCTGCGCCATTATTGCCGAACTGACCGCCTATGCTAAAGATCAGGGTAAAAGCCTGTTCGATATGCTGATGGCCATGTATCAGGAAAATGGTTTCTATTACGAATCGCTGGTTTCACTAACGAAAAAAGGAAAAGCTGGAGCTGAAGAAATTCAGCAAATGATGGCCGATTTCCGGGCCAATCCGCCTAAATCAATCGCCGGATCGCCGGTGGTTCGGGTTGACGATTACAAAGAATTAACGCGTCTAGACGCACAAAGTGGCCAGATATCAGCGATTGAAGCGGGAAAAATGGGTATCGAATCGTCGAACGTGCTTCAATTTTTCACTGCCGATGACACAAAAGTATCAGCACGACCATCGGGTACAGAGCCGAAAATAAAGTTTTACGTTAGCGTTCGTGAGCCGCTCGAAAGCAAAGAAGCCTTTGACGACACCTACGCTCAGTTAAAAGCGAAAGTACAGCGTGTGATTGATGAATTACAACTGACCTAAGAAACGCAGGCAATCTTGTCCAAAATAGACCGCAAGGAAACGCTGATGTAGAATTCGGGCTATAATTAATTTGGTCAACATCAGCAAGTAAGTGGGTAATTGGTAAGTATAGCTTACTCATTACCCACTTTTTGTTTTTCAACTCTGTAGGCTCATGTTTAAACCAATTGTTGCAGCCAACCGCCGGACGTTTCTAAAACAAGCCATAGGCTTATCGGTCTTCTCTATTGTTCCGCGTCACGTGCTGGGTCGCGGCTTTCTGGCCCCCAGCGACCAGATTGCCGTGGGATTTATTGGTCTTGGGAAGCAGAGTGTTGGTTTGCGGGGACAATTTCTAAAAAACGATGCTCGTATTACTGCTGTCTGCGATGTTGACCAGTCTAAAGTAGCCACGTTCGCTGATGCTGTAAATACATATTATGCCGACAAAGCTACTAAAGCATCGTATAGCGGTTGCTTGCGCTACGACGACTATCGAACCTTGTTGAGTAACAAAGGTATTGATGCCGTCGTCATTGCCACCCCCGACCACTGGCACAGCCCCATTGCTATCCAGGCGGCTAAAGCCGGAAAAGATATTTACTGCGAGAAACCCCTGTCACTCACCATTCAGGAAGGTCGCGATATGGTGAAGGCCACACGTAAATACAAGCGCGTGTTTCAGACCGGCAGTATGCAGCGGTCATGGAAAGAGTTTCGGCAGGCCGTTGAGTTGGTTCGCAATGGCTACATAGGTCAGATAAAAATGGTGAATGTCAATGTTGGCGGGCCTCCTCATACGTTCGATTTAACCGCCGAAACGGTTCGTTCCGGCCTAAACTGGGATGCCTGGCTCGGACCCAACACCATTGAACGGCCTTACAACATCGCGCTGAACCCTACCCTAAACGATGCGTTCTGGGGTAAGTGGCGCGACATTCGAGACTTCGGCGGGGGCGGCATGACGGATTGGGGTGCGCACATGTTCGACATTGCCCAGTGGGGGTTAGACATGGACAATTCCGGTCCGACAGAAGCGATACCCGGCAAAGAGGGCAAGGGCTTAGTCTATCGCTATGCCAACGGTATAGAAATGCACCACAACCCCATTGATGGCCCTCAATTCTGCCAATTTATCGGTACCGAAGGTGAAGTGACTGTAAGCCGGGGAAATTTAACGACCACGCCCGAAACATTGAAGGACAAGGTTATTGGCGAAGGTGAAAAACGTGTTTATCTCAGTGATAATCATTACAAAGATTTCCTAGATGCTATCAAAAGCCGGAAAAACCCAATCTGCGATGTAGAAGTAGGGCACCGAACGGCTTCGGTTTGCACGCTTGGCAATATTGCTTATCAACTCGGTCGTCCACTCCGCTGGAATCCGGCTACAGAACAATTTCAGGGAGATGCCGAAGCAAACCGGCTACTAAGTCGCCCCATGCGAACTAAGTGGACCGCTTAAAAATCTATATCTTTGCGGGAGTTTTTAAAAAACCGCTCATGATCCTGCACCTTGACCATATTGACGAACTCGACACCGTAGCCCATCGGTTGCTGGCTGAAGGGCGCAATCAGTCGGTGTGGCTATTTGAGGGCGAAATGGGTGCAGGTAAAACGACACTCATTAAGGCTATTTGCCGGATGTTGGGCGTAGTGAGTATGGTACAAAGTCCAACGTTTTCGATTGTGAATGAATACACCACACACGAAGGTCATTCAGTTTATCACTTCGATTGTTATCGACTTCGCAACGAAGCCGAAGCGCTGGATATTGGCATTGAAGAGTATATGGATTCAGATAATTACTGCTTTATTGAATGGCCGGAGCGTATCTCGTCGCTGTGGCCTGCCACGTATTATCAAATTCACATTTCGGTAGATTCAGTTGGTCGCCGAGCCATTGAAACTAAGGTAATTGGATAGTTTACAGCAGTTGGTTCCCTGTTATTAGGGCATTTATTAACCAACTATTGTAAACCGTAAAAAAATAGAAAAGTGACTGGATTTGAGGAATTGGCCAAGCAAACGGCCCTGTACCCGAAGGAATCTCCGCTGGCGGTAAAGACCAGCCGGAACAGCCTACTCATTGGCCTTCCGAAAGAGGTATCTCTTCAGGAAAACCGCATTGCGCTCACGCCCGAAGCGGTGGCTATTCTGGTGAGGAACGGCCATAATGTTATTGTTGAAAAGGGGGCGGGCGAGAAGGCTAAATTCTCTGATACCGAATACAGCGAGGCAGGAGCGCAGATTGCCCAGTCGCCCAAAGAAGTCTATGAGGCCAATCTAATCCTGAAAGTCGAGCCGCTTGTCGATGCGGAATTTGAGTATGTACAATCGGGAAGCACGGTTATTTCGGCGTTGAATTTACCCGCTCATGACCGGACTTACTTCGAGAAAATCAACAGCAAGAATCTAACCTCATTTGGGTACGAATATATTGAAGATCAGGGTGGTAACCTTCCCGTAATACGTTCTATGAGCGAAATTGCGGGGAGTGCCGTTATGCTCATCGCGGGGGAATATTTGAGTAATGCTGATAATGGGCGGGGTATTATTCTGGGAGGCATCACGGGCGTTCCACCAACGAAAGTTGTTATGCTCGGTGCCGGAACGGTTACCGAATATGCCGTTCGCACAGCCCTCGGTATGGGAGCTGATGTAAAAGTATTTGACAAGCATCTGTACAAACTTCAGCGGCTTAAATACGCAGTTGGGCAACACGTTTATACGTCTATTATCGACTCAGATACCCTTGCGGAAGCCATTCAGCGGGCCGATGTGGTTATTGGAGCCATGCGGGCCGAGGATGGGCTTAGCCCTATAGTCGTAACCGAAGAAATGATTGGGCGCATGAAACCAGATTCGGTTATCATCGACGTGTCGATTGATCAGGGAGGAAACTTCGAGACGTCCCACATGACAACCCATAAACAGCCCACGTTTAAGCACATGGGGGTCATTCACTACTGCGTACCAAACATTGCCGCCCGCGTAGCCTACACGGCCAGCATGGCCCTGAGTAATATATTTCTTCCTTTTTTACTCGAAACCGGCACTACCGGTGGTATTGAACAGATGATGTATGCGAACCGTTGGTTTATGAAAGGTGTTTATACTCACAAGGGAACGCTTACCAATGCCTACATCGCACGCAAGTTCAATATGCGTTTCAAAGATTTAGACCTCTTGCTGGCCGCCCGGTTCTAATGTAACGTGGTATTGGTTTCTTGGAACCAATGCATCTATTCAAAACTAATGTCGGTTTTAAGGAACCGTCACCACAAGGATCATTCAACCATGATTAATCATAGCAACGAAAATACGCTACTTGACGACGCCAATTCTTACGATGTCAACCGAGAATTAATGGGTACTATTTCGTCTGATTTTGTGAAGGTGGCCGATCAATTAAAAGATGCTTCTTATCAAATCAGGAAACGTGGATTTTCGGAATATCCCGTCTTTGTAGCGTCACGCCGTGACGTTCCCGTAGGGCAACTGCTAATTGCAGTTAACGATATGGACAATCTGTGGAATTATAAAGCATCGTTTGTTGATGAGTTTATTCAACGCGAGTTAATCGGCCCTGACTCAGTCGATTTGTGGAAAGAGAACTACAAAAAGCCCGATGAATATTGCTGCCTGTTCGTTGTACATGGCGATTTTGCGGGCTTTGTTTACATTCCGTATCCAGAAGATTAATGACTTTTTTTTGTGCGTTAGTATAAAGCCGGATCAAAACGATTCGGCTTTATTTTTTATGATCAGTTTTACAAAACGAAGCAAAAAACGCTCGTCGGCACGTAGGGTAAACCCGTTTAGGATACCTATGGCAAATCAGGTCAAATTACCCTCGTCAGCTAGTCCTCTCAATGATACTTTTTCGAGAAATGGCCTATCTGAAGAAAGGCGTTAAAAATTCACCTTTTTCCTATCCTTTACGCGAGGATTTAATGGCGGAGAAATAAGCATAAAAAGGGGTCAAAGCGAACAAAAAGCCCTTATCTATCCAGTGGCTTGATGATTAATTTATTTTTTCGTATATTAAGCTAATCTCAGCAAATAGCGGTAGGAAAAGACCAATTATTTTTGTATTTTTACAATCTGATAGATCCACATAATCTAGCTTTTTCTGGACCCAAAACAACAAATTTTTGACACGCTCCCATTCTGATATGACCAACGAACTAATTGAAGCAGATGCTCCTGTTGAAACCGCGTTAAGCAACTATGGTGCCGATAACATCCAGGTGTTAGAAGGCTTGGAAGCCGTTCGCAAACGTCCATCCATGTACATCGGCGACGTAGGTACACGTGGTCTCCACCACCTTATTTGGGAGGTTGTGGATAATTCCATTGATGAAGCGCTTGCTGGCTTCTGCGACAAAATTAGCGTAACGATTAATCCTGATAATTCAATAACTGTGCAGGATAACGGCCGGGGTATCCCGACTGGCATCAATACCAAAATGGGTGTTTCTGCCCTTCAGGTAGTTATGACCGTACTGCACGCTGGTGGTAAATTCGATAAAGACAATTATAAAGTTTCTGGTGGGCTACACGGCGTAGGCGTCTCTTGCGTTAATGCGCTTTCAACCGATTTACGCGTAGAAGTCCGTCGGGAAGGTCAGATTTTCGAACAGGAATATAAAATAGGTTATCCCCAATACCCTGTCCGCCTAATTGGTGAGACTGAAGAGTCTGGTACGACCGTACACTTTAAGCCTGATGCCAGCATTTTTAACGAAACGGTTTATAAATACGATACCGTGGCAGGCCGTCTGCGCGAGCTAGCCTATTTGAACAAAGGCATCCACGTTTTCCTGAAAGATCTGCGTGAGCTGGACGAAAACGGGCAGCCACTACGTGAGGACGATTTCTTCTCGGAAGGTGGTCTGGTTGAATTCGTTCAATATCTGGATCAAACCCGCCCGGCGCTCGACGGTATGAAGCCGGTTTATATGGAGAGTACCAAAGGGTCAACTCCTGTGCAGGTCGCGTTGGTTTACAACTATGAGGCTGGTGAAAACGTCCTGTCGTACGTTAACAACATCAACACCCACGAGGGTGGTACACACGTGCAGGGTTTCCGCTCTGCCCTAACGCGAGTACTGAAAAATTATGCCGACAAGAATCCCGGTGTACTGCCAAAGAATTCGGGTAAGGTAACGTTCAGTGGTGAGGATTTCCGGAAGGGCCTAACCGCCGTTATTTCGGTAAAGGTTCAGGAACCTCAGTTTGAAGGACAGACTAAAACCAAACTAGGCAACCAGGATGTGGTGAGTGCGGTGAGCCAGGCAATGGCCGACCTTCTTGAAACATGGCTGGAAGAAAACCCGAATACGGCGAAGGGCATCGTTAAAAAAGTGCTGGTGTCAGCTCAGGCGCGGATTGCCGCCGATCTGGCCTACAAGCGCATCATGACCGAACGCAAGGATTTTATGGGTGGCATGGGTCTGCCCGGTAAACTTGCTGACTGCTCCGATACCGATCCAGAAAAATGTGAATTGTACCTCGTGGAAGGCGACTCAGCCGGTGGAACAGCCAAGCAGGGCCGTAACCGGGCATTTCAGGCCATTTTACCCTTACGTGGTAAGATCCTGAATGTAGAGAAGGCTATGGAGCACAGGATTTACGAAAACGAAGAAATAAAAAATATCTGGACGGCTCTGGGTATACGGCTCGAAAAGAAGGATGATGAGACTGTGATGAACCTGGACAAACTCCGGTATCACAAGATTATCATCATGACCGATGCCGACGTAGATGGTAGTCACATCCGTACGTTGATTTTGACGCTGTTCTATCGCAATATGAAGGCGCTGATCGACAATGGCTACATCTACATTGCTCAGCCTCCTCTCTACCTTGTTAAAAAGGGCAAAGAAGAGCGGTATTGCTGGACGGAAGCACAACGCGAAGCTGCTGTGAGAGAATTGGCGGGTAGCGGTCGTGAAGAAAACGTGGGTGTTCAACGGTACAAGGGTTTAGGTGAAATGAACGCCGAACAGCTCTGGAGCACCACGATGAACCCCGATACCCGAACATTGAAAATCGTAACAGTTGAGTCAGCTGCCGATGCTGATCACGTCTTTTCTACCCTGATGGGTGATGAAGTCGCCCCCAGACGTGAGTTCATCGAACGAAACGCCAAGTATGCCCGAGTGGATGTTTAACTGAATGATAACATAAAGCGGGCTTCTTTAGTCCGCTTTTTTGTTGTACTTCAAAGCTTTGAAATAAGTATGCGTTATTCCCTCAACTCTAACCGCACGATATTGGGCAACCTGGTTTCCCGTTTTACACACCGACAGGCCAACGCGCCTGCTCAGGGAACAGATAAAATGGCAAAAGTTAGCGAAAAAGTTAGCAGCGTCATTGATCAGAGCGATTATTTAAGCCGCGATTTGAGCTGGCTCAAATTCAATGAGCGCGTTCTGGATCAGGCCCGTACGGCGCAACCTCCGCTGGGAGACCGTACACTCATGGAACGGCTAAAGTTTCTGGCTATTTCGGCCTCCAATATGGACGAGTTTTTTATGATTCGTGTGGGTAGTTTGTATAACTATCTGGACTATCATAAACAGCGGGTAGATTACTCGGGGCTACGCGAAGTACCGTTTCGCAAGGCGTTGTACACGGCAGCGCATCAGTTTTTTCAGGACCAACAGACTGTCTTTTCCGAACAGTTACTCCCAATTTTTGCCGAAAATGGGCTCGAACTGGTTACGTACGAAAATCTGACTCTCGACGAGCAGGAAGAGGCTACCAATTACTTCGACCGGGCCATCTATCCAACGCTGACCCCAATGTTGTATGATTACACGCATACCTTTCCGGTTTTATTGGCTAAAGTGCTCATCTTCGGGGTTGTCACGCAAAATACGGATGGAACTGAACTGGTAAGTTTACGCTCGGAAGACGAAGACGACCGTCAGCGCCTTTCGTTTGTTCAGATTCCAGCTAACCTTCCCCGGTTCATAACGTTCGAGCGCGAGGACATAATGGTTTTTATTTCCATTGAAGAAATTGTCCGCCAGAACATCAAGAAGCTTTACAGAAATGTCGAAATTCTGGCGGTAAATCTATTTCGTATCACGCGTAATGGCGACTTCACGCTCGATGAGAACGACGACGACGAAGTAGACTTTATTGATGAGGTTAGGCAAAAAATCAAGAATCGACGATTGGGCCGCGTTACCCGTGTCGAAATTGAAACTGAAAACAGTGGGGCAGATAGTCAATCTAAAGTGAGTTCGCCTTGGATGCTGAATCTGCTTAAGAAACGCTGGGAAATTGATGATTTAAATATATTTGAATCGCACACACTGCTCGACTTTTCGGCCTTGTGGCAAATTATTGGCAATCCAGAGTTTAAGGATGACATGCCCCTACCCCATGCGCCAGTTCCTCCGCTGGGATTAGGCCGTGATAAAACCGACGACATTTTTGAGCTTATTAAGCAACGTGATTTATTGTTGCACCATCCGTACAACAATTTTGAACCTGTACTTCAGTTACTCGAACAAGCAGCCGAAGATCCTAATGTGCTGGCGATCAAGATTACTGTATATCGACTGGCCAAGCGATCTCGTATCACAGAAGCGCTGTTAAAAGCCGCGGAGAATGGCAAGCACGTATCCGTATTGTTCGAAGTAAAAGCACGTTTTGACGAAGAAAACAATATTCGGGAAGCGCAGCGATTACAAAAAGCAGGGTGCTTTGTTATCTACGGCATCAGCCGTTTTAAAACGCACACAAAGCTACTGCTAGTGGTACGCAATGAAGGCAGCCGCGTTGTACGATATGCCCACATGGCTACGGGTAACTACAATGAAGATACCTCTAAACTGTACACCGATATTGGCCTGCTGACAACAAATGAGACGTATACGCACGACATCTCTGAGTTTTTCAATGTCATTACAGGTCACTCGATACCCAATGAATATCAGTACCTCATTACGGCTCCGCGCGACATGCGGGAACAGTTGCTTCGCCTGATCCGTTTGGAGGCCGACAATGCCCAACGTGGTCTATTGAGCGGCATTTGCATCAAGGTCAACTCTCTGGAAGACAAGCAGGTGATTGATGAGTTATACAAGGCATCGCAGGCTGGCGTACCAATTCGGTTA
This sequence comes from Spirosoma flavum, assembly GCF_042686045.1. NCBI lineage: Bacteria > Pseudomonadati > Bacteroidota > Cytophagia > Cytophagales > Cytophagaceae > Spirosoma > Spirosoma flavum. The sequence continues at coordinate 363,795 of NZ_JBHUOM010000002.1, read as the reverse complement.
ATTGTGCGCAGTATTTGCTGTTTGCGTCCCCACCGGGCTGGTTTGAGCGAAAACATTACCGTGCGATCTATTGTCGGCGATTTTCTGGAACACACCCGCATTTATTACTTCCATAACAATGGCGACCCGAAAGTATACGGTGGCAGCGCAGACGTAATGGTGCGTAGTTTCGATCGTCGTATTGAGTCATTGTTCATTCTGGCAGATCATCGCGTGAAACAACAGGCTATTTTGATCCTAAAAGATAACCTGCTTGATAACGTCAATGCCTATGAATTGAAGGAAGACGGTAATTTCGAAAAATGCGAGGTACCAACCGGCGATAAGCCGTTTAACATACACCAACGATTCTTTGAAGTGACGGAGAAGGAAGCAATGGATGCCCGGCTATTCGACCCCGAAATTAAATCGGCAGAAGTAGCCCAGATTGAAGAAGAGTACCAGGAAGGTGCCGAGCGAGCTATCGCTAATATCTAGGCACTAGTGGATAACTGGATGGCAAATGGTTGTCGATTGGGCTGGTTAATTGATCTACCTAACCAGTCAACGTATATCTACCGACCCATTCTGGCATTACAAGAGGTTACTGGCTTTGGTCAATTGTCGGGTGAAGATGTCTTGCCCGGTTTTGTACTTGATCTGACTACGCTCATTTAAACAGGTTTCTCAACAAGCTAACAGGCTGAATAAGCGAATATAATTCGTCTATTCAGCCTGTTTTCGTTTTCCTCTCTTTCCATTGGGTTCGTTCCATCTCTACTTTTTGTATATTCGCCGACCTAACTGTAATTGTATCATCCCTGAATGGAGCGTTTTACTGGACTAATTGGCATCGTTTTAATTCTGGGTATCGCCTATGCCCTCTCTGACAATCGTAAAGCAATTAATTATCGTACTGTTGGCGTAGGGCTTGCTCTTCAGCTTGGCCTGGCGGTATTTGTCTTAAAAACAGACTTCGGAAGAAACCTTTTTCAGGGACTTGGTTATTACGTTGACCGGTTGCTGCAAAAGGCCAACAAAGGTGCCGAGTTCGTCTTTTCATCGCTCGTCAAACCCGATGTTCTTAGTAAAGCCTTCGGTCCTGAGAACAACTTTATCTTCTTCTTTAAAGTCATTCCGACGATCATTTTCGTGGCCGTATTGGTCAATATTTTTTACCACTTGGGTATTATGCAGCGGGTGGTAGCTGTAATGGCAAAGGCAATGAAGTGGCTTATGGGCGTGAGTGGAGCCGAAGCTCTCTCAAACGTAGCGAGTACATTTGTGGGGCAAGTTGAAGCACAGATCATGATTAAGCCGTATCTCAACGGCATGACCAACTCCGAACTACTTTCCAGTATGACCGGCTCGTTTGCCTGCATAGCCGGGGGCGTTTTAGCTGTGTATATTTCCCTTGGCGTACCAGCTCCTTATTTACTGGCAGCCAGTATCATGGCCGCGCCGGGTGCATTGGTTATCAGCAAGATCGTAATGCCCGAGACGCAGATTTCCGAAACACAGGGAACCGTCAAGGTAGAGATTAAAAAAATATATGCTAACCTGTTAGATGCTATTGCAGCGGGGGCCAGCGAAGGGCTGAAAGTGGGCTTCAATGTGATTGCCATGCTAATCGGTTTCATTGCGTTGATTGCTCTGGTCGATAGTCTTATGTTTCGAGTAGGCTTCTACATCTTCAACGTAGATTACCTGAGCCTCAATTTTATTCTGGGCAAATTCTTCTCTCTCTTTGCCTGGGCAATGGGTGTACCAAGTAAAGACATACAGGCAGCGGGTTCATTAATGGGCACTAAAATGGTCGTTAATGAGTTTGTGGCCTACTTAGAACTGGTAAAAATCAAGCAAACACTTGACCCTAAAACAATCGCTATTGTCAGCTTCGCGCTCTGTGGCTTCGCCAATTTTAGCTCCATTGCTATTCAAGTTGGTGGTATTGGCGAATTAGCTCCCAAACGCCGAAGCGATCTGGCCCGAATCGGATTCAAAGCACTGATTTGCGGCACGCTGGCCAGCTATATGTCGGCGACTCTTGCCGGATTACTGCTGTAATTATTACAGTTTATATAGTGCGTCGAAAAGCCTGATAGGGTTAATCAGCTATTCAGCCGCCGTGTGGTCGTTTCCAGGTCGGAAGTCCGCTTTAGAACCGTTTTGTTTGCCAAAAACATAGCCTTCATTGCATCGCACACTCCTTTAGGCAGTTTAGGTAAAAACGAACTGATCAAACCTTACTTTTATTCGTGTGGACTAACTACTATACACGAAGTGGTTTGACAACAAAAAACATTACATCCCTAATGGAGTTGATTTGATTGTCCTCGCTCGATAGCATGGTCGCTGAGGGCAGTTTTAAGTTGCTTTGCGGCAGGCTATTCACGTAGACTGAAACCCGGTGAACAACGATTAAAACTCAACTACCTACAACTATGAATTATGTCCGGCGCGGGACTGGTAAACCACTGTTACTGATTCACGGTATTGGAAGCAGTCACCGGTCATGGGATCGGATAATTGACGGATTAGCCGCTGAGCGCGATGTCATTGCTGTGGATTTACCCGGTTTTGGCGACACACCACCGCTGACGGGTGAGGTATCTATCGGTACCCTGTCCGATGCCATAACTGACTTTTTGGCAGAGAATAATCTCATAGGTGTCGATGCTGTGGGTAGTTCAATGGGGGCACGACTGGTACTTGAACTTGCCCGGCGGGGCGGTATACTCGGTGCAGTCGTATCGCTTGATCCGGGTGGTTTCTGGCAGGGTTGGGAAATTCCTTTTTTCTATCATTCTGTTCGCTTATCGGCTCAGTTGGTCAAACAGCTACAACCCGTATTACCCACACTAACTAATAATCCAGTTAGTCGAACATTACTATTTGCTCAATTTTCGGCTCGTCCCTGGAAAATTCCGGCTCAAGTAGCTTTAAACGAGTTACGGACGTTTATTCCCACTCCCACCTTTAGCGAATTGCTGACAAATCTGGCTTATGGCGAAAAGCAACAAGGCGCTCCGGCTGGCTCTATTCAACTGCCATTGGTTATTGGTTGGGGTCGTCAGGACCTGGTTTGCCTACCTAGCCAGTCGAAACTCGCGTTAAGATTATTCCCGGATGCTCATCTGCATTGGTTTTCACATTCCGGCCATTTCCCCCAACTTGACGTTCCTGAAGAGGCAACACAATTAATTCTGGACGTGACTGACGGAACGTATCAGCCTCAGACCGATCAATCACATGAGCAAGACACACAACCGAAAACAACGCAGTCCGACAGCATACTGATTGGGGTAAGTGCTGCTATCGTTCTAGGAGTGGGTTTATTTTTAGCTTTTCGCCCGGTTGAACAACGATAAAATAGACTTTATAAAATACCAACTCAGATAATAATAAAGCCAGCTTGTGTCTTTTACGCTAAAACTGACACAGCACTGACGTTTACTCAAAAGTCCAACTTCCTATTTTTCGGAAGTCGGACTTTTTTTATTACCTACTATTTTTTCTTTCCATTATTCAATTCTACCTTCGATTTATCTGTATTTTCAGTAAATACCGTTAGGTAATTATGATTCCGACAAAACTCATTCCCCGTACCGCTGAGGCACATGAGCCACCTTTGCTCATAAAAAATCTGCTAGCGCAGTCGCTCAGATACGAACCTCAACGTGAAATTGTTTACCGGGATTTATTTCGGATAAACTACATCCAATTTAATCAACGTGTTCGGCAATTAGCTAACGTATTGGCTGAATTAGATGTTAAACCGGGCGATACAGTTGCAGTGTTAGACTGGGATAGCCATCGTTATCTCGAATGTTTTCTTGGCGTTACTAGTGTGGGTGCCATCTTACACACGGTCAACGTCCGGCTACCACCCGCTCAAGTTCAGTATACCATAAATCACGCTAAGGATAAGGTTATACTAATTCATGAAGATTTTCTGCCCATTCTAACGGCTATTAAAGGAGAGCTTACAACTGTTGAGAAATATGTCGTTCTGAGTGATAAAGTTTATACTGGTACGGCCAGGATTAACACACTTGATGAGATACCAAACGGCTTCTCCGGCGAATATGAAGCCTTATTGAGCAAAGCATCTGACCAGTACGAATTCCCGGACTTCGACGAAAATACTTGGGCTACAACCTTTTACACTACTGGTACAACAGGTAGTCCAAAGGGTGTTTATTTTTCACATCGGCAGTTATTCATGCACACAATGGGTCTCTTGACGTACATCATCGGCTACGAAGCGATGCCATTCAAAGGATCCACGGATGTGTATATGCCCATAACGCCCATGTTTCACGTACATGCCTGGGGCTTTCCGTTTCTGGCAACGATGATGTCGGCCAAGCAAGTTTATCCGGGTCGCTACGAACCTGAATTGCTGCTTAAATTGCTTATCACAGAGGGAGTTACCCTGTCGCATTGTGTACCAACGATTCTTAATATGCTCGTCAGCAATCCGGCCGCTCAGAAATTTCGCCAGAACCTTAGTCGCTGGAAAGTGTTGATTGGCGGCTCAGCCCTTACCAAAGGCTTAGCCAAAGCAGCTACAGAGCTGGGCATCACTGTTATGTCGGGGTACGGTATGTCCGAAACAGCCCCGATTCTGGCTGTTGGGTACCTTAATGAACAAGAAAAAACGCTCTCACCAGAAGAGCAAATCGAACTTCGTACACGAGCTGGCCGGATTGCGCCTTTCGTCGAAATGCGATTGATGGACGACAACGGTCAATTTGTTCCGCATGACGGACATTCCTTAGGCGAGATTGTAGCTCGTGGTCCGTGGCTCACGCAAGGATATTATGAAGATTCCGAACGGGGAGCTGAGCTCTGGAAAGGTGGCTGGCTTCATACGGGAGATGTGGCCAGCATTACGCCTGACAATTGGGTTATCATTGCTGATCGTACCAAAGACGTTATTAAAACTGGGGGAGAATGGGTGTCGTCGCTGGATATGGAGGATGTATTGTCGCAGGTCGAAGGAGTGGCTGAGTCAGCCGTTATTGGTCTACCCGACGACCGTTGGGGAGAACGTCCGCATGCACTCATTATACTAAAACCAGGTTATTCGTTAACTGCCGAAGGTATAAAAGCGTATTTACAGGCAAAAATAGAGCGAGGTGAATTACATAAATGGTACGTACCCGACCGGATTATATTCGTGTCGGACATTCCAAAAACAAGCGTTGGTAAAATTGATAAAAAGAAGATTCGCAGCGAGATGAAAGAATTAATTTTGGGTTCATCAACCACGATCTCTTAAACGCGGAGTTCGGTGAATAGAGAGGAATTCCTCAGTATTGACTGAAATCTGCGCCTTATGTGTTTGCTATTATTATGATTCGAATTGGCCTTTTATCCGATACGCATAGCTACCTGGACCCACAAATTTTCACTCAGTTCGATACGTGTGATGAAATATGGCATGCAGGCGATGTAGGAGCCCTCGTTGTGGACGAGCAGCTACGAAATTTTCGCCCATTACGAATCGTATGTGGCAATATTGACCGAGAGACTAGCGATCTACCTTCCAATCAACGTTTTACACTCGAAGGATTGGATATCTGGATGACGCATATCGGCGGAACGCCACCTAAGTATAATCCTACAACCCGGCCAGTCTTAAAAGCTGATTCACCCGATTTATTTGTCTGCGGCCATTCTCATATTCTTAAAGTCATGCGAGATCCGGCCATGAATAATCTATTATTTATTAATCCTGGTGCGGCTGGAAAAACAGGTTTCCACGTTATGCGAACTGCCATCCGCTTCTCGCTCGATATGGGTCGAGTTCTGGATATGCAGGTGATTGAGCTAGGAAAAAAATAACATAAAAAAGGCGTCCTGTTCAGGACGCCTTTTTTGTCAACAATAATTCATATTATATAGGTAGCGATTCTGGTTCGGTTTCAGCAGGTTTGGCCTCTCTACCGATTTCTTCCTTAATTTCCTCAGCTACACCTCTGTTTTTGTAAGCCTCATAAACGGTCTCACGCTCAAAGGGACGTTTACCAATTAGGCGTACCAAATCATTTTGATACAGGATTTCTTTTGACAATAATTCCTTAGCCAAAATTTCCAATGCATCGCGGTGATCAGTCAAAAGTCCTTTTGTCCGATCATAAGCCAGGCTGACAATCTTACGAACTTCTTCATCAATATGCTTAGCCGTTTCTTCCGAATAAGGCTTACTGAAGTTATAATCAGATTGCTTCGAGTCGTAGAATGATACGTTACCAATCTTATCGTTCATGCCGTACATGGTTACCATGCTATATGCCAGCTTGGTAATACGCTCTAAATCGCTCAGAGCACCGGTTGATACTTTACCAAAGATCAGATCTTCCGCAACTCGGCCACCTAATGACATGCACATTTCGTCCATGAGTTGTTCCGTGCGATACAGATACTGCTCACGTGGCAAATACTGTGCATAACCAAGAGCAGCAACACCACGAGGCACAATGGTTACTTTCACGAGCGGATCAGCATACTCAAGGAACCATCCTGCCACGGCATGACCTGCTTCATGATATGCTACAATTTCTTTTTCTTCCGGCGAGATAATTTTGTTTTTCTTCTCCAGACCACCAATAACGCGATCCATTGCGTCCTGAAAGTCTTTCATGTCAACGGCTTCCTTATCGCTACGAGCGGCAATCAACGCTGCTTCGTTACAAACGTTAGCTATTTCAGCCCCGGCAAAACCTGGTGTTTGAGCAGCCAGCTGTTTTGGATCAACATCAGTCGACAATTTAATCGGCTTCAAATGCACCCGGAAGATTGCTTCCCGACCAATAATATCTGGTTTGTCAATGCTGATCTGGCGGTCAAAACGACCAGGTCGTTGCAACGCTGGATCAAGCACATCGGGCCGGTTGGTAGCTGCCAAAATAATGATACCTGAATCGGTGGCGAAACCATCCATTTCAACCAGCAATGAGTTCAATGTATTCTCGCGTTCGTCATTGGCACCAGGCATAGAACCCCGTCCCCGTGACCGACCAACAGCATCAATTTCATCAATGAAAATGATACAGGGAGCTTTCTCCTTTGCTTGCTTAAAGAGGTCACGTACACGAGCGGCACCTACCCCAACAAACATTTCAACGAAATCTGACCCCGATAGTGAGAAGAATGGAACACCCGCTTCACCTGCTACAGCTTTCGCCAATAGGGTTTTACCGGTACCCGGAGGGCCAATCAGCAAAGCGCCTTTCGGGATCTTCGCTCCAAGCTTTGTAAACTTGGTTGGATTTTTCAGGTAATCAACGATTTCCTTAATCTCCTCCTTTGCTTCGTCCAGGCCGGCAACATCATTGAAGGTGATTTTTACTTTACTATCGGCATCAAATAAAGCTGCTTTTGATTTACCAATATTAAAGATTTGACCACCTGGACCACCAGCCCCTGACATGCGACCGAGTAGAAAGTACATCGCCAAAATCATCACAATAAGGAAGCCCCATGTGCTGATAATACTGCCAAAGTCACTGCGCTGTTCAAATCGATAATCGATTTTTTCGTTGTCAGGAAGTCCTTGCTGAATTGCGTCTAAATCTTTCTTAAATGTTTCCCCAGAAGCTATCTGAAACTGGAAATGCGGACCTTGACTAGTGCCAAAATACGGTTTTTCAGCAAACAAGTTGCGATATTTAGGGCTTTGTGCGGCTTGTTGCGTCAGAGTTACTTCAGCAATTTTGTCATTAACGACTATTGCTTCCGCCACCTCGTGATCTTTTACCATACGCTCAAACCGCTTTTGCGAAATTTCGCGCGTAGCTGAGCTTCTGTTGAAGAATGTTATGCCAAGAATGGCGGCAATCAGCAAAGCAACAATCCAGCCCTGAAAATTGGGTTTACGCGGCCCACCACGGGGTGCTAACGGATTTCTATTATTATTTTCTGCCATTTCCTCAGGTTGTACTAACGGATTTCAAGGGTAACACCGATTCACGAATGATTGTTTCTATCGTGAATCGGTTAGGACAGACGGTTTGTCAGCCCCACAAACGGCCCAATTCAATGGTTGATTTTTACCAATTGGACCAATAACAGTACTTCCTTCTTAAGATGCGACCACCATATCATCATCTTTAATAGCCCGGATCTCGGCATCACCCCAAAGTTGTTCAAGATCATAAAACGAGCGCCGGTCTTTTTTGAAAACGTGGACGACGACATCGACGTAATCCAACAAAATCCATTCTCGGTTCAGTTTTCCTTCCTTGTGCCAGGGGTCTTGCTTGCTGGCTTTATAAACTTCGTCTTCAACGGAAGTCGATATAGCGTCAATCTGCGTGTCAGAGTTACCCGAACAAAGAACAAAATAATCGCAGATGGCATTTTTGACGTTGCGCAGGTCCATTACAACGATTTCCTGTGCTTTCTTCTCCTGCATTCCCCGAACTACAAAATCACGTATTTGGTCGGCGGTAAACTCACTATTTTTATTAATTCTCATGCTTTCGTTTTAACATTGCACGATAAGCCAATCAGCGGGTACGTTATCTATTGGACACATAAACGTCCATAGCACCATTCATCAACTCTCTATACTACTAAACTATACAATATTTTGTACAAAATCTATCCCAAAACGCTTTTTATTGGACAAATAATCCAATATCTGCCAAGCTGTCAGTCAACTAACGACGAAGCGTCTACTTTGATTGCTCAAACCGACCCTAACGAAGGACTACTTGTCATAACGGATAATCAAACAGCCGGTCGGGGGCAGCGTGGCAATCAATGGGAAGCCAACCCAGGACAAAACCTGACTTTTTCGCTGATTTTGAAGCCATCTTTCTTAACAGCAACAGAGCAGTTCTGGCTCAACATGGCCATTTCGCTGGGTATTTACGATGCACTTCAACCCCTCGTTGGCGAGCCACTACGCATTAAATGGCCTAACGATATATATATTAACGATCAAAAGCTAGGCGGAATTTTAATTGAGAATACTCTTCATGGCTATGGTATTGCCTGGTCGGTGATCGGTATGGGACTAAACGTGAACCAAACAGAATTTGGCTATTCTACTGCTACCTCTTTACAAAATGAAGTGCCCTTACCCAACGCTTACGATCTACCCGGCCTGCTTAGCCGCCTTTGCGAAACCTTAGAACAACGTTATTTACAGTTACTCTCGGGTCAGCGCGATACCCTAAAAAATAATTACCTACAGATTCTGTACCGCTCTAAGGAAGAACATAATTTCGAAAGTGAAGGTCAGCCTTTTCTAGGCACTATTACTGGCATAGATACCAACGGTCGTTTGGCCATCAGCGTTGATGGGCAGGAGCGCTACTTCGGATTTAAAGAAGTTACTTTCGGTAATGAGTGAATCAGCAGATGAAATATTGACCTCTCTGGCAATCCTGCCACTCATTTAGCAATTGCTTCCTCCAACGGGTTACCAATACAGCCACTGGGTTCCAGAAGTCCAAGAAGGGCCGTAATAGTCGGGGCAATATCATGAATGTGCGTTCGACGAAAAGTCTGACCCGGAACAATGCCCCATCCATAAAGTAAAAACGGCACGTGAGTATCGTAGGCGTATGTTGTTCCGTGCGTTGTCCCTTTGTTTCGACCTTCAAGCCAACCGGGTTGTTGCATTACATAGAAATCACCACTACGGTTTGGGTGATACACATTGCGGAACAAGTTCTCCTGCAATAATGGCAGAGCCTCAGCACCGAGATTATGCAGGTTAACGACATTGACTACCGCTTTCTGTTTAAGCAATACAGCCCGCAGCATCTCATATACGTCCTGCATAGCTATTTTCTTTTCTGTCAGCAACGTGTGATTGAGGTAAATCTGCTGGTTGAAGTACGAGAGCATCCACTGCCCCGGCCCGTACGCTTTTTCAAGTGCGGCTTTTACGGCTTCACCAATCTCGCCATATCCTCGTACTCCGGCTGGAATCCGATTCTGCTGCAGGAAGCCAGGTGCATCGACAACGCCGTGATCTGCCGATAAAAATGCTACCCATTGACCTTTACCAACTGTAGCATCTAACTCATTCAGTAAGTCAGCCAGTTGTCGGTCAAGCCGGATATATTGATCTTCTGTTTCAATAGCGTGCGTACCAAAAGCATGACCAATATAATCTGGCGATGAAAAGCTAACACAAAGCATATCGGTTACGTCATGCTGCCCTAGTTGTTCACCTTTGAGAGCTGCCAGGGCAAATTCTTTAGTAATCTGGTCACCATAGGGACTAGTGCGAAGCGGCTCATATTTGCTTCCGCCAGCCTGAATAGCAAACGTATGGGGAAAAATAGACTTAGTTTCACCCGCTAACACCGATTCATAAGGCTCATCATCAATAGTACTTTCAGTGTATTGATTCATAGCCAGAGTAGGTTCCCATTTCTGGTTAATAAACTGCTCCGGCAATTTGCGGGCGTTAAAGGTCTGTACCCACTGCGGCAGCTCATTTTGATAGAACGTGCTACTGATAAAATTGCCATCTTTCGAATCGAACCAATAGGCGGCATTGGCAGCATGACCAGCGGGCAAAATGGCCCCACGATCTTTCAGGGCTATTCCAATAACTTTAGCCCGACCATCGGTAGCGAGTTTGAGTTGATCACCAATAGTTGTCACGAGCAGATTCCGGGGTGACATTTTACCGGCAATTCCTGTATTGCCGACGGTATTGACGGTTGTATCTTCGGCGCAGTACATCAGCCGGCCAAGATTTCGTTCGTAGAAATCATTACCAACAATGCCATTCAACGCCGGAGCAGAACCTGTGTAAATGGCTGCGTGACCCGGTCCGGTATACGTAGCTGCGTAATGATAATGGTTGTTCCGGGCATTGAAGCCGCCGTCCATCATGCGCCGAAATCCGCCAGAACCATATTTATCATAGTAACGGTACAAGTAATCGTAGCGCATCTGATCAATCACAATCCCAACAACGAGTTTTGGCCTCGCCAGCATTTTGCGGGCAGAACTATTGATTTTGGCCGTTGTAGCCGACGTTTTTTTAGGTTGGGCGAAGGCCGCTGTGGTGAGTACCGACACCAGTAAAACGGAGAAAATCAGGCGCATAATGCCGGTTATATTGAATAATTGGGTGACTGCGACAAATGTACAAACAAATTAATGGGCTAACGAACGAACAAAATGAAGGGTTTGTGAAGCCTTTCCAATGAAACTCGGAACATCTACTGGTGATATTGAGAATCGAAGCACTATTTTTCAACATTGTTGTATGGATTTGGTTGAATCAATAGCGAATTATGTTATCGCATCGTATGATTCAAATTACCAGCCCGGCCACGCTCGGGTTAACGGCCTTAATTCTTTTTATCGCTATTTTTGGGCGATATGTCCTGTTCTCGCTGACGTTCTGGTGGCTGTTTAAAGTCTCACTGAAAGAACAATTCGCGCATCGAGCCGTACAAACGCGTCCCAGAAAAGCTGGTCAGGATTGGCGCGAAATTGGCTGGTCGATGGTTACGTCCCTGATTTTTACGGGTATTGCGATAGGCATCATTTTGGCCTATCAGAGGGGTTACACAAAGGTCTACACGGATATTACGAGCTACCCATTACTTTGGTATCCGGCCAGTATTGTGCTGGTGCTATTTATTCACGAGACTTATTATTACTGGCTTCATCGCTGGATGCACTGGCCGGGTGTATACAAATGGGTACATAAAACGCACCACGACAGTATTACGACCTCACCCTGGACATCGTTCTCATTTCACCCTATTGAGAGCACCTTACAAGCCATTATCATTCCTGCTTTAACATTTGTATTACCGCTGCATATCTCAGCGGTGGGCCTGATTTTGTTAATCATGACGTTGTCAAGCGCCATCAATCACCTGAATACGGAGATTTATCCACATAATTTTGATCGGCACTGGCTGGGGAGCCGGTTAATTGGTGCGACACATCACAGCCTTCACCATACGCAGTTTCGGTTTAACTACGGCTTGTATTTCACGTTCTGGGACAAGTGGATGAATACTGAAAGCCCGGATTTTCACCGGTTATTTTCAAAGAAAACCCAAAAGGAAACACAGCCTGTAGAATGATGGGTGGAAGATTTCATTACCTACTTACCTATCTCTCCTAGTACAAACTTATTTGCTTCGGTCGATCGTGTATTGTACAAGCTGGTGCAAGGATTGCCGATAGGGCGAGTCGGGGAAGGCGTTCAGTAATACCTGCGCTTCGGCAACATACTGATTCATGGCTTCTGTTGCGTATTCAATACCGCCCGAATTTTTGACGAATGCTATTACTTCATTGACCTTTTGGGGCTTCTCACTTTCGTTTTTGATGATATTAATGATCCGCCTTTTCTCAAGAAAACCGGTTTTATTAAGAGCATAAATGAGGGGTAGCGTCATCTTTTTCTCCTTAATATCAATGCCCAGCGGCTTGCCTATTTCGGCGATTCCGTAGTCGAACAGGTCATCTTTGATTTGAAAGGCAATACCAACTTTCTCGCCAAAGGCATGTGCTTTATCGACGACCTCCTTTTCAGCTTCTACCGAACGCGCTCCAGCCGCACAACAAGCAGCAATGAGCGATGCTGTCTTCTGACGGATAATTTCATAATATACATCCTCGGTAATATCTAACCGACGGGCTTTCTCAATCTGAAGCAATTCGCCTTCACTCAATTCGCGGACGGCTGTCGAAACAATCCGGAGCAAGTCGAAATCACCGTTATCAACTGAAAGCAACAGTCCGCGTGAGAGTAGGTAATCGCCCACCAGCACGGCGACTTTATTTTTCCAGAGCGCGTTGATAGAGAAGAAACCACGCCGGTAGTTGGATTCATCGACCACGTCGTCGTGAACAAGAGTGGCTGTGTGTAACAATTCAATTAACGACGCGCCCCGGTACGTGGCTTCAGTAATGGGACCACAAACACCCGCCATGAGAAACACAAACATCGGACGTAATTGCTTGCCTTTCCGCTTCACGATATAATTCATGATTTGGTCGAGCAGCATAACATCGCTTTTCATCTGCCCCTTAAATTTCTGCTCAAACAATTGCATTTCGGCAGCAATCGGGGCTTGTATGTCGGCGACGGTAAGAGGCATTATTTCAGTTATCAGTGAGCAGTAATCAGTTAACAGCAGTTAATAAGGGTAAGTAACGATCGACTAGTGAAACGATGCAACACTTGTTTTTCGGTAAGTATTTCCTGATAGCTGTTTTTTCAGCAAGTATAGTAAGGAAAGTGCAGACGCCGAAAAAGCCGTTTAGAAAACCAGGTCTCCTTTTCATAACTATCCCCATACCAATTCGTTTTGTTTATTGATTGAAAAGTCTCAACTTACCGGGCTCATGTACTAGTAATACCACCTACCGTAGGTTTATATGATTGACAATCCGACCCCACCCCTTCCACATCCAAGTGCCATTTTACCTACGGGCAAATCTCCCCTGCGCGCTCTTGTGCTGGGCGGAGGATCATTGAAAGGAGCGTTTCAAGTAGGGGCTGTTATGGCTTTGTTTGAGTCGGGTTTCGTGCCCGACCAACTCTACGGCATTTCGGTTGGAAGTCTAAATGCCACGTTTATTGCCAACGAGGCAGCGCGTCAGCAAGCCGAAAACGGTCGGGTAGACTGGGAGAAAGTTGGCAAATATTTAATTGAGTTCTGGATTCGGAATATTACAAAACCCACCGATGTAGCCGTAATTCGGTCACGTTTTCGCATGGGTTACAATACAATTATGAGCCGGTTTGATGGTTTGTTAGACAATTCGCCCATCCAGAACCTAATTCGTAACAATGTTGATGTGGAAGCCCTTAAGACCGGACCGGTAAAATTAAAAGTCGGAGCCGTAGATATTATTGAAGGTGATATGCGCTATGCTGACGTCCATGACCCTCACTTTCTGGATTATGTATATGCCAGCAGTTCATTGCCATTTCTAATGCCCGCCGTGCAAATCGGGGGCGATCACCGGCGAGCCTTCTTAGACGGTGGCCTGCGTGAAGTAGCTCCGCTGCGGGTAGCTATTGAAGATGGAGCTACCGAGATTGCCTGTGTGGCGTGTCATGCTAAAAAGATTTATAACGAACAGTTCAATTACCGAAACCTGTTAAATCTAATGGATCGGGTTAAAGACATCACAGTCAATCAGTTAGTAAACAATGACATTGCCTGGGCCGAACGTTTTGCCGATCGTGAAAACCTCGACGGACGAAGCCTTAAACTGACTATAATCCGTCCTACTGAACCACTCCATCTCAATTTAATGAAGTTCACCTCCGATGATATCAGTCGGATGATTGTTCAAGGATACCAGGCCGGAACGGATATGCTGAAAATGAATCGTCTAAACGGCAACGCTACAGTTTCACCGTAACTATATAGTTCTATTGAGCCTGATAAGGCCCATGTATTGCCTTCACGCTAAATAACTCATCGTTATCGTCTAAAACCAGTACGCGATACGATTTTCCGCCATTCTCAACTCGTACGACAACATGACCTGACTGGCTTTTTAGCCGAGGCAGCAAGTCACCAATAGCTAATTTAGACTCTTCAAGTAGGTTAGTAGCAAAGACATCGCGCTCGCCGGTATATGTCTTTTCAGAAAAGATACGTTCGAGTACATCACGCCCTGGGTGCGAGGATGCCCAGGCCGGAATCACGAAGACGCGCGGCCGCAAGCTCGCTAGAAGTGCGCCATTTTGCGAATCTGCATAACCATGATGATCAAGCAATTGGACATCTACTGGCCCAACTACCTTCGCTAATGGAGTTTCAACATCATGCCAGACAGGTGATCCAAACTGAAGTACTCCCTGAATATCGCCCCCCGAAAAGTAATCAAAGTTACCGTAACGAATTTGGAGCGCGATGCTACACATGTTTTCGTTAGGGTACTCTGTAGCGGGTAAGGAAGTTAGGTCGGGAAAAAGGGGTCGGGTTTTGCTTCCATCGCCCGTCCAGATTTGACCATTAACCGCTAGATTTCTGACTTCAAACGGATATTTTTTGCGGAGTTCAGGCTGCTTAACTGAAGCAATTTGGTCATTTCGTCCAGCCTGAAATTGCTCTACAATCAATCCTTTATGGTTGATTTGCCAATCCAGAAACCGATGATAATTGACTACCATCGAATCACTGGCAAATGACCGTGGATAGGCGTAATCTGGCCATCCACGATCTATTACCTTACGAATAGGAATGTGTTCACCTACCTCTGTAATCCCCGTTAGTACATATCCCCCTGCCCCTCGCTTGATTACGTTTAGCGGTGAACCCATATGATCATCATGAAAATGCGTAATGATGGCGTAATTGATGACCGGATCAGCTTGAAACCGTAACGCATTGCGCACATAACGAGCAATCCATTCGCCTGCCTGTCGGTCATTACCAGGCTTGACTGGGATATTTCGTGGCTTATTCGTTCGCCAGTCAATCGTATTAATCGCCCCGGCGTCAATTAACAGGTTTGTACCATCTGGAAAAACGATAAAGGTAGCATTACCCTGACCCGTATTAATATGGTGAATATCAAGTTGACCAGTCTGCCAAACGGCCAGCGGTTTCCCTATTTGCTGTGCTACCGTAGCAATGGACAACAATAGTTCTGCGCCGAGAACTAATAGCCGGGAAAATTTCATGCAAAAACAGATAAGTTAAAATAAAGCAGATACATCACGTGGGCGATCTGTAGTGATTATATCACCACCCTGCCGGAATAAATCCCGGTAACCAGCACCAACCTCGGCCATTGGTTTTTCATCTAATTGACCAGCCCCATAGGTACCAACAGAAGCAGGGATTCCCAGTTTATGCAGGCGTTCATAAAATGAGACCGGCTGAATTTTCTGCGGAGTCAGCGCGATTAGCCGTCCCGACAGTAGCGGATTATTTTCTAATCTCTCCAGATCAGCCATACCGTTAATCCCAATCGCTAGCCAAAGCGAGGGGTAACGGTCGCGCACTCGTTGCGCTTCTGCCGGCGAATAACAAATGACGAAAACAGAATACACAGCTTGGTGCTTCTCAACTTCCTTCATTACCCGAAGTGGGTCCGTTCCTGGCTTTACATCTAAAGCTAACATATATCGGTTCTTATTCCACGTTAGTATGTCTGTAAAGGTTGGCATCGACTGATCAGTCAAATCACCGGCCAGAGTTTTGAGTCTGATCTTTTTCAATTCAGCCAGAGTTCGTTCTGTTACGGGCCCCTTATCATCAGATTCCCGATCTAACGTTGCATCATGTAGCAGGATGAGGCTGCTATCACGCGTCAAGCGCACGTCCATCTCGATAATAGCATCAGGAAGCGCCTTCGCCGTTTTATCGAAAGTCATTATTGAGTTTTCAGTATCTGTAGACCCTGGCCCACCCCGATGCGCCAAAATAAGCGGTCGTTTGCGGTCCGCTTTGTATTGAAAAAAGGCATCACTTGTCTGACTATCGTGAAACCGGTTCAGCCTCTGTGCCATCCCCTCATTTGATAGAAGAGACATCAGTAAAAAGAAGAATGTTGTTTTCATAGCGTAAATCTAGTTCAACAAAAATCCCCCGTCACATTGACTGTGGCGGGGGATTTACGGTTATTCAATCAACAAGTAGTTAGAAAGAGTAACGAACGCCAAGCTGCGCCTGCCAAACGTTATCAATCGTTACGCTCTTAACAAATGAATCTTTCAAGAGAATCGTGCTGCCATTTAAGGACTGCGTAGCAAGCCGATACGTTGGCAAACCCGTAGTAGCATTAATGCTGGCAATGGCCAATGGGTTAGCAGTCGTTGGAATCCAGCCCACACCCCATTTGTTGTTAAGAAGATTACCAACATTAAGAATATCGGCCCGGAACTGAATCGAGTGTCTCGTGTCTTTGGAACCTACTTTGATATAAAACTCCTGAATGGCCGAGAAATCAAAACGGCTTAACCATGGAGCAAATCCACCATTCCGTTCGGCATATTGACCACGACGAGTTTTCAAATAGTCGTTGCCGTTAATATAAGCATCAAAAGCAGCCTGTTGTTGTTCAGGCGAATACGTTACCGCTGCGGCTCCAGTACCTACTGTGAGAGCGGCAAATGTCAGTTCAGATGCCGTCTTAGGAACGTAAAGTAGATCATTCGTCTGACCATCGCCGTTCAGATCACTACCATAAATGTATGACTGTTTGTAACCGCTGGTTGACGTACCACCAAGCGTAAACGTTGTAGAACCACCAAATTTGCCACCGTAATTGATGCGATAATTGATGTAACCAATAATCCGATGACGCAAGTCATTATCGCCATACGACAGAGTCAAATAATTTTGACCAGCAACAGTTGGAGTATTACCAACTACTGTACTACCTACTGACATTAAATCCCGGGCCCGGCCATAGGTATAGGCTACCATACCACCAAAACCTCTATTGGATGGTTTCTCAAGTTTAGCTGTAAAGGTATATGCATTACCCTCGGTTGTATTTTTCAGGACAAATGCGTTTGTGTTATATGGGTAATTAATATATCGAGCTGTGTTGATAGCAGCAGTACCTGTTACGCCTAAAGCAGGAAAACGGCTTCGTGTGTCAGGACCTGATAGTTGGCTGGTTGCTCCTTTCAGGTTGGCATCAATATAACGGAGACCTTGAAGTGTCTTATTATAGATTACCTCCAATGTTCCGATTAAGCCCCAGGGTAAGCGCTGGTCGATAGCAATGTTCGTTTTCCAAACGATAGGGTATTTCAAGTTAGGATCGGTTGCATTAACCGCATATCCAGTTAAACTTGAAACATCAGTATTGGTTGGGTTAGGCCGTACAGCGGCTGGAAGCAAGCTTGGATCAGTTACAAACGGATAGGCTGTCGTATTCTGGAAGTTAAGGACGCCCGTATTTACACCATTGTTACCCAATTGGTTAGAAACCAGTACTTCTGGAATACGCGATACGAACAAACCGCTACCACCCCGAATTTGAGTTTTTCTATCACCTTTTACATCCCAGTTAAAACCAACACGGGGAGAAATCAGCAGACGAGCTTTTGGGAAAGCACCGGTATTAAGCTTATAATCAGCTCCATTTTCGTCTTTATATACAAGACTAGATACTCTCGGGTTAGTAAAAGCAGCGGCAGTCGAATTATCATAAGCGAAAATATCGGCCCGAATACCAGCCGTCAGTTTGAAGGTCGGATTAATCTGAAATTCGTCTTGCACATAAGCACTATATGTGGTTCTGTGCAACGTCTGTAATGGTTCAGCACCACCTGGTACCAACGAGTAACGCAAGTTATAACGGGCCAATGAAACTGGCGAAGTAGTAGCAGTCGGGTTATTTATAGACGCAAGGGCCGCTGTTTTGAAGTCGGCAATTGAGTTGTACACATATACACCGTTCGATGCTGGAAAAAATACGTTATTTGACGTATATTTTTCATACGATAATCCAAATGTAAGCGTGTGCTTACCAGCAAAGTAACTGAAGTTGTCCGTAACATTCAGTGTTGAATAATTCAGTTTGTTGTTCGGCGTGAACGGATCGAAACCAATAGATGTATAAGTAGTGCCATCCTTCAGAATATCAATTGTTGGAAAGACACCAGTCAGATACGTACGATCTTCAATCTGCTTGTTATAGGTAGCAACCAGTTTGTTAGCAAATTTTCCACCAAACGTAGAGTTTAATTCAGCAGCAATAGACCGGGTGTTATCGGCGATTTGATAGCCTGTATTTTGAGGGGAAAGAGCCAAATTACCGGCATAACCCGAAGAGGCATAACCGGTACGGTTACCATTACCAGCCGTGTTGCTACTATTACTGTTGCTAATTGCCTGATCTGACTTAGAATCGTGGTGAGAATAACGCACAGACAATTTGTTATTGTCGTTAATGTTCCAATCTAAACGAATCAAACCCTTTGTACTTTTCACCTGATTGTTGAAGTTATCAATGGCTCCAAGATCACGATTGAAGTTCGTTTTCATGAACGAACTCAAGTCTTCCAGATCAGCCGCTGTTACACGAGATACGTTACCAGCGGTTCCGGTTCCACGATCGGCAACAAAATCCAGTGCAGGTACGCTGCTCTTAAATTGCTCTACGTTGACAAAGAAGAATAATTTGTTTTTAATAATTGGACCACCTAGGCGAAAGCCGGATGTCTTTTTATCAATAGTCACGGGTGCCAGATCTCTACCGTCAGCTTTTTTCCCAGCTAAACTGCTGTTTTGGAAAAGATAATAAGCAGAGCCCGAAAAATCGTTCGTTCCTGAACGCGTTACAGCATTGATGCCTGCTCCCGAAAAACCGGTCTGACGAACGTCATAAGGCGCTACGTTAACCTGAATTTCATCAAGAGCGTCTAATGAAACGGCCGTTGTACCTGTCCGACCACCCGCTTGAGCAGATGATCCTAAACCAAAACCATTATTAAAAACGGCACCGTCAATGGTAATGTTATTAAAGCGACTGTCCTGACCACCAAACGACTGCCCATTACCATAAGCGTTATACTTAGTAATATCGGCAATCGTACGACCAATGGTTGGAATTGTATTGATCGTTGCACGACCATACGAAGTAGCAGCACCAGTTCGGTTAGAACTAATAATTCCACCTTGGTTACCCGAGACGACTACTTCCGATAACACATTGCTGTTGTCAGCCATCTTAAAGCTTACATCGGCAGAGGTACCCAGGTTTGTAAAGACTTCGCCTACCACCTGATCCTTAAAACCAACAAACGTGGCCGTTACTGTAAAGGGTCCACCAACACGAACACCCGGAAGCGTATAGCGACCAGATGCGTTAGACGTTGTACCGTAACGGCTACCTGATGGCGTGTGAACAGCTACAACCGTAGCACCCGGTAAAACCGCACCCTTATCGTCGGTTACAAGACCATCAATAACTGCAGTTGTTACCTGCGCCATGGCTGTGCTGCCACCGAGCACGGCCAATAGAATACTGCCGACCAGCATAAAAGCCATTCGAAATTGCAGTAGTTTTTTATACATAGAAGTGTTTGTTTGGTTATATTACTGAGACGTAATCCTATCAGATGTGTTCTCAATTAAAGACAAATATGCTCTATTTTTTTGAGCTGTAAAGTAGATCTTCTTAATAAAGTACCAATATATAGAAGTCTATAGACGAAATTCTACAAATAAGTCTATTTCAAACTGGATACGTTCTATAATGGCCTATTACCATATTGTTAAGTCCACATTACCACTTAAATAGCTTTGGATACTTAAAGAACCATTCGGCCAATGGAGATGTACCTATAGGGACGATTACGTGCTTCCGTCCATCATTTCTATCTTAGTTTTGTCTCGTTATGACGCCAATAGAAACGCCTGTCTTTAAACTCACTCAATACAGCCACGGAGCAGGCTGCGGCTGTAAAATTTCGCCTAAGATTCTGGATCGGATTCTGCATAGTAATCAGACTTCGGTTCAGCCGTACTACGCAAATTTGCTCGTCGGTAATGACTCTCGTGATGATGCTGCCGTGCTCGATCTCGGCAATGGTGAGGCAATCATCAGTACCACCGATTTTTTTATGCCCATTGTAGACGACGCTTTTGATTTTGGGCGTATCGCATCGGCCAATGCCATCAGCGATATCTACGCAATGGGGGGCGAACCGATTATGGCTATTGCTATTTTGGGCTGGCCGTTGGACAAAATACCGCCCGAAGTAGCCAGCCAAGTACTTGAAGGGTCCCGAGCTATTTGCCGGGAAGCGGGAATCCCTCTCGCCGGAGGGCATAGCATCGACTCGCCCGAACCCATTTTTGGGCTGGCCGTTACGGGGAGAGTCCGGCTTGAGTACCTCAAACAAAACAACACGGCCACCGCCGGATGCCGATTATATCTGACTAAACCGCTCGGCGTAGGCATCTTAACAACAGCCCAGAAAAAAGGTATCCTAAAGCCTGAACACGCGGATATTGCTCCAGCGCAAATGGCAAAACTCAACAGTTTCGGGGCCGTTCTGGGGAAATTACCGTATGTGAAAGCCTTGACCGACGTCACGGGCTTCGGATTGCTGGGTCACCTCACCGAAATGGCCGAAGGATCTGGTCTAAGTGCACTACTTACGTTTGACGCTGTTCCTACATTGCCGGTGATTGAGGAATATCTGGCACAAAAAAGTTTCCCGGGAGGTACCGTCCGTAACTGGGAAAGTTACGGTTACAAAATCAGCGAGTTAACGGAGATACAGAAATATATTTTGGCTGATCCACAGACATCAGGCGGCTTGTTGATTGCTGTTGAACCGGGAAGCACGGCTGAATTTGAGCGCGTAGCCCACGAAAATGGTTTCGATCTGCAAGCCTTCGGCGAGTTGGTTGAGCAACGGGAAAAAGTAATTTATGTAAATTAAAAGGTGAGATGCAGAAGGTTGTGCGAAGAACGCGAAGCATTTTGGCGACCTTTGCACAACTTCTGCGTTTACGTTTATGAAATTATTCTTCCGCCAGACTGGCGAGACTGGACCGGCAATTGTCATTTTGCATGGCATTTTTGGTTCATCCGATAACTGGTTAACGATTAGTAAAACTATTGCCGCACGAGGTTACCGTGTGTTTGCCCTCGACCAGCGAAATCATGGCCAATCCCCTCGTGCCGATGAGCAGGATTACCAAAGTATGGCGGCTGACCTGCGCGAGTTTTTGATTGATCAGGGTCTCGAAAACCCTATTCTGGTTGGTCATTCGATGGGCGGCAAAACCGTAATGCAGTATGTAATGACCTACCGTAACGACGGACCGCCCCCCAGGTTTTCGAAACTTGTTGTGGTAGACATTGCGCCCAAATTCTATCCCATTCACCACGCTGACCTTATACGCGGGTTAAAAGCGATTGACCTCTTGGGCATCAAAGGACGCAATGAGGCCGATGCCATTTTACAACAGTATGAGCCCTCGCTGCCCGTACGACAGTTTCTGCTTAAGAACCTATACCGAACGGAACAGGGTGTGTTCGATTGGCGAATAAACCTACCCATTATTGAACGCGAACTACATACCGTTGGCGAAGAGTTGACCAATCCCCACATTGTAACCGATCCAACGTTGTTTATACGGGGTAGTGAGTCGCCCTATATTCTGGATGAAGATATTCCAGGCATCAAACGTATTTTCCCGAACGCTCAAATCGAAATTATTCAGGGCGCAGGCCACTGGGTGCAAGCCGAAAAACCAGTGGAATTCGTTGAGGTATTGATGAAGTTTATTCAAGGTTAACTTTGTCATGTCGCAACGGCGACGCGATAACGGAGCTAGACCGCCAGAGTGGAAGCACACTTCGGATACGTAAATTCTATTTTCAATTACAGCACTGCCCGGCGAAAGTCCTTTCTTCCGCACCGGCGTATAGGCTAACATGACAAAAAATGCCAACTCTATACCTCATTCCTACTCCACTCGCCGACGATACGGCTGAATTAGTGCTTCTGCCTTATGTTCGGGACATTATCGAAAAAACGGATGCTTATTTTATCGAAAATGTCCGCACAGCTCGTCGGCTTATCAGTAGCCTGAAAACAAGCCGTGTTATTGACGAAACCACGTTTTTCGACCTTGACAAAGACACTCCGCCAGCCGACACGCGTCGTCAGATTCAGGAGTTAACTGAACGCAAACGCAATGCGGCTGTAATGTCTGAAGCGGGTTGCCCCGGTGTTGCCGACCCTGGTGCTGTAGTGGTTGGCATGGCCCATACACTCGGCTGGCGCGTGGAGCCACTGGTTGGCCCATCGTCTATTTTGCTGGCGCTTATGGCATCGGGTATGAGCGGGCAATCGTTTGTCTTTCACGGCTACTTACCCATCGAGCGGCAGGAACGGGCCCGGGCCTTGCGCTTTCTCGAACAGGAAGCTCAGCAGCGACAGCAAACCCAGATTTTCATGGAAACGCCGTACCGTAATGATGCGCTTTTTGCCGATGCGCTAGCTAATTGCCAGAGCAATACCCGCCTGTGCGTAGCCTGTAATTTAACGGCGCCCGATGCCTTCGTTCGCACACTGACTATCCGAGAATGGAAAACACAAGTGCCCGATTTGCGTAAAAAACCAACGGTGTTTTTACTTTTGTGACAAATCAGTAGTTAGTGACTAGAAGAAACTAACCACTAACGACTCTTTTATGATTCAAACCTTCGAGTTTTCTCCATTTCAGGAAAACACCTACGTCATTGCCGACGATGCAACTGGCGAGGCTGTTATCATTGACCCAGGCTGTTATCAACAGGCCGAAAAAGAAGCATTAGGAAAATTCATTGACAGCAATAAGCTTAAGGTCAAGTATTTGCTTTTAACGCACTCCCATCTCGATCATGTGTTTGGTGTTGCTTATGTGAAGCGAAAAATTAACGTTAAAGCTTATCTACATGAATCGGATATGGTTATCTATAATGATGTACCAACTCGTTGCGCTCTTTATGGATTGCGAGGGTATGAACACTCTTCCATTGATGAATTTCTAAAAGAAGGCGATCAGTTCCGGTTTGGCAACACTGTTTTAGATGTCATCTTTGTACCGGGACATGCACCGGGGCATGTAGCCTTTGTGAACCACGCTGAACGCTACGTGATTGGCGGAGATGTGCTTTTTCGGGGGAGCGTAGGCCGCACAGATTTCCCATATTGCAATCATGCCGATCTCATTAATAGCATCCAAACACAGTTTTTTACATTACCCGACGATTATACTGTTTATCCCGGCCACATGGAACCAACAACCATCGGTCAGGAAAAACGAACGAATCCATTTGTGAAGATGTAAAAACGGACCAGTCGCTGGTGCGATTCCGGTCTGTTTGGCTAACACGCCAACTTTCTTAGTAATGCCGATGGCCAAACGGATGATACGTCCGTTCATACTTATATGAATCTACTCAAACACCTTCCCAACGCTATGACCTGCGGCAATTTGCTGTGTGGCTGTATTGGCATGGTGATGGCCCTGCGCGGTCATCTGGAAATAGCCTCCTGGTTAATTGGTGTGGCAGCTGTTCTTGATTTCGGCGATGGCTTTGTAGCCCGACTGGTCAACATTTCGGGTCCATTCGGCAAAGAACTGGACTCACTGGCCGACGTTGTGACGTTTGGGGTACTTCCTGCTACAATTGTCTTTCAGCTTTGCTGGTTTCAGGAATTAGGTTCGATTTCGTACGGGGCATTTTTAATTGCGGTTCTATCGGCCTTGAGGCTGGCAAATTTCAACATAGATACGCGTCAATCTGAGTCATTCATTGGCTTGCCCGTTCCGGCCAACGCTATGCTTATCGGGGCTTTTCCCCTTATGGAACGCTATCAGCCACAGTACGACGCGATTTGGAAGAACGACATAGCTCTGGGTATGATGATTGCGTTTTCGTTTATGCTCGTGTCTGAATTGCCGCTCTTTGCCCTAAAATTCAAATCTTTCGGCTGGACCGAAAACCGGATTAAATTCAGTTTTCTGATAGCTTCCGTGTTGCTCTTGCTATTTTTGCACTACGCAGCCATTCCATTGATTATTTTACTTTACATTCTTGTTTCACTTTTTACCAAGGAGCAAAATCGGGTCGCCGGTGCGAAATAAAACCGGGTCGTCGGTACAGAGCGAACAGTAAATCAACTCGCTTGTCTTTCGCCCTCACACTCTTTCACTTTTTAAGTAATGAAATACATCGCCGAAATCAACATCATGACCCGCTCGGAAATTCTGGACCCGCAGGGTAAAGCCGTTAAGCTGGGACTTCATAATCTCCAGATGGACAGTATCGATAACGTCCGTATTGGCAAGCACATTCGCCTTGAAGTAGAGGCTGAAACCGAAGATCAGGCCCGCGTAACAGTGGATTCTGCCTGTCGCCAACTGCTGGCCAATCTAATTATGGAAGAGTATTCATTCGAGGTGCACGCGGCCTGACTACGACCGGCGTCTTTATCCGACATTGATAGCACAATCGATTTGGAGAGGAACACTCACCACAAAAGTGCTATTTTTGAGGACTATTTTACCATCAACGAATGAATACGGTTTACTCGAGTATTAAAGGGTTAGGTTTTTATGTGCCGGATAATATCGTCACAAATGATGATCTAACCCAGTATATGGACACGTCCGACGCCTGGATTCAGGAGCGAACGGGTATTAAGCAACGGCGCTATTTTACGTATGGCAAAGATACCAACGCTAGTATGGCTACGGCAGCTTCGCGGATGGCCCTCGACCGCGCTGGGCTGGAGCCATCCGATGTTGACCTCATCGTTTATGCTACCATTACGCCGGATTATTATTTCCCCGGTTCGGCTTTTCTAATGCAGCGTGAGTTAGGCTTAGACGGGATTGGCGTTATCGATATCCGTAACCAATGTTCCGGCTTTGTTTATGCGATCTCAATTGCCGACCAGTTTATAAAGACCGGGATGTACAAAACCATTTTGGTGGTTGGTTCGGAGATACAGTCGTCATTACTCAACAAAAGCAACGAAGGCCGGAGCGTTGCCGTTATTTTTGGCGACGGCGCGGGAGCGGCTGTCCTACAGGCCACCACCGACCCTGAACACCGGGTGCTATCTACACACCTCCACGCAGACGGTCGTTATGCGGAAGAGTTGTACATCCGTGACCCAGGCAGCAGCCGTAAAGGGCATTGGGTTGCCGATGCGAATGCCGAAGAAAGCAGTTATAACGTAACCATGAACGGAAACGCGGTATTTAAACACGCTGTCGTGCGATTCATGGAGGTTATCAATGAAAGCTTAACTGCTAACGGTTACCAGCCCGACGATCTTACGCTATTGGTGCCGCACCAGGCTAATATCCGCATTTCGAGTTATGTGCAACAACAGATGAATCTGCCCGACGAAAAGGTGTTCAACAATATTCAACAGTATGGCAACACCACAGCGGCTTCTATTCCAATTGCCCTCACTGAAGCGTATGAACAAGGACGTATAAAACCGGGCGATCTGGTTTGTCTGGCTGCCTTCGGTAGCGGTTTCACCTGGGCATCAGCTTTAATCAAGTGGTAACAGTTGTAGAGCCGCACTGTATGGCGGCTCTACAACTGTTAATATGTTCCTACAGATAACATTACCAACGTACACCCTTCGATTGGCTCAATGCCTTCAGCCTGTAGCTGGCGCTCGAATTCTGGATTTTCGGCACCGGGATTAAAAATGACCCGGCGTGGCTTCAAGCTTTTGATATAGTCGTATAAAGGTGGCTGATTCTGCGGTCCAACGTACATAGTCACCGTGTCTATATCGGCCAAAGCAGGATGTCCCGTATGGATCAAGTGACCCTCAATTTGCCCTTCTTTCAAGCCAATCAGTTCAATATCGTGCCCATGACGGAGTAGGCTATACGCTGCCAAATTAGCGTAACGACCTGACTTTTCAGTCGCTCCAACAATTACGGTCCTTTTTACGTTTGTATTCATTATATTGATAAATATAACTACTAATTAAATCTGCACTTCGTTATAACCTTAACCAATACGGACCATAAGCGGTTTCAGATTGCATGACCGTTGTCCTAAAAATGTCTTTTCAACTCTGTTGTGATAATAGTTACATCAGTATAGTGTGATACAAGAGTACATTGATTTTTGGAAAAAATTCTCTTGAAAGTTAATGTACTATAAAAAATAGATAACCATTTTTGCTTATTCTTGTTAAGATTCCATTAATACGAATGTAAAAGAAGAAAGATGCAGGATTATTGATACTCAATCTGTTGTGCCTTACGTTTCATTTCTTTTGACTTAATATACCGTATTTTTATTAAGTAAATAATATTTATTAGAAGTAGCTACGCACAAAATTTGCTTCGTTCATGAACGTCAAAGAAAGCCAAAGTTTCTGGAATGAGAAGTGGGTACAAATCTTGTTTGAGGGTGTTGAAAATCCACCTCACTACGAGGTTTCGAATTACGGCCGGTTACGTAGTTTTCAGTCTGCGTCAGCAACACGTTCTGGTATTAGTGTCAGCCAGCCTACCAGCAAATTCATAAAAGGCTCAATTATTCAGGGATACCGATCGCTAAATATTCGTTCGGGAGGTAAAACGTTGAACCGCTATGTGCATAAATTAGTAGCTGAGCAGTTCGTTAAACGCGATCAACCTGATCAAACTTTCGTCATTCACCTTGATTACGACAAGCAGGGTAACTATTTTCAAAATTTGCGGTGGGCGACGAAAGATGAGATGATTGAGCATAATCGAAATAACCCCAGTCTTAAAAATCGCCAGTTGCCTCGACAAACCCGTAACTATAAACTTACCGAAACCAAAGTCAGAATCATTAAAAAACTGCTACTCAATGACAAAAATCGACTAAAAATGATTGCGAAGCAGTTTGGTATCACTCATACGCAGCTTAATCGTATCCGGTCGGGTGAGAATTGGAAACATGTTACTCTTGACTAAGCCTCTCTTCTTAAGTTTATTGCCGGAGGAATACCCCTGTCCTCCATTAATAATTAACCGACTCACCCACCAACGGCCCCGGAACGCCTGCTAACGGGAGCGATACAAAAAACGACGAGCCGACGTCTTCCGTTGTCTCAAACCAGATAGTGCCTCCGGCGTGTTCAACGCCCCGCTTGGCAATGGCCAGCCCTAGTCCTGAGCCGCCCCGCTTTGTGCTGAAATTCGGCAGGAAAACTTTACTTCTGATCGCTTCAGGTATGCCTGCTCCATTGTCATGAATTTCGATTTGCACATTGTCGGCATTGGTGTAGAGCTTTATGTCAATTACGGGTTTTCGACCCGGCGGCACCGACTGAATCGCATTGATGAGCAAGTTGGTCAGAATCCGGCCAATAAGTTGCCGGTCGCCGATAGCCATAACAGGTCCTTCTGTTATTTGACGGTGAAGCGAAATACGTTTATCATCGGCATATAGATCGACCGTTTTGTTAAACACGCCCGTTACCTCAAAAACTTCCTTTTTGGGCAATGGCATCTTCGCGAACTCAGAAAAAGACGTAGCAATGTCGCTGAGGTTATCAATCTGGTCTAAAAGTGAATCGAATGTCCGTAAAATAATCCGGCGAGCGGGGTCATTTGCGCCCGCCGATGATTCGCTCGTATTAGGAAACGTTCGCTGTAGGTGTTGCAGCGTCAGTTTCATCGGTGTAAGTGGATTCTTAATTTCGTGTGCTACCTGCTTGGCCATTTCTCGCCAGGCCGATTGCTTTTCAGTCTGTGCCAGCGCCTGTTTGCTCTCTTCTAATTTGACCAGCATTCGATTATATTCCCGAATAAGCAGGCCAATTTCGTCGTCAGATTGCCAGGGCAACGGGTCGTTGGGAAGTTCGAGATTTGTTTTCCTGATCTTTTGTGTCAGTAACCGCAGCGGTTTTGTCAACACATGCGATGCGAAGTAAGATAAAATCAGGAAAAATAGAAACAGGGCGGTAAAGATGCTCAGTGCCGATGCGATTACCTCAATAATTTGCCGGTCAAGTTCAGGGCGGGCATAAAAATAGGGAATGCTCAACACACCCAGCAGTCGCCCATCGTATGATTTAATGCCAGCGTAGGCCGTTCGATATTGCTTGCTACCCAACGATTCGTTTAGCAATCGTTCATTCTCTTTGTCCTCAATGATGTGAATGAACGCTTCTGGATTAATGTATTTGGAGAGATAGCCACTTTCATAAATCAACGGGCGCGTTGACGTATAGAGCCGCCCCTGGGTGTCAAATAAATTGATGTCTATATCTGCGTCACGGGCAATTTTGCTTAGCTCTTCCTCCATAGAGGCTTTACTTCGCTTTTGGGCGTGTAAGTGTTCATCTAAATAGGTTAGAAAATTAGCGGCAATATTGCGCGTATTACTGATGTACGTGCTTTCCTGATTTGTGATGTAATTTGAACTGATAACATTCACAATAATAACAATCACAAATAGCAGGGGCAGAAAAAAAGCAACATTCAGCAGAATCTGAATCCGGGTCGAATAGTTAATGCTAAACTGTGAGAACCCGTAATTAATAGCGTATCCAAGAATTACAACGATTACTGTCAGGACCAACAACAGATACAGAAACGAGAAATTGGAAAATATATTCCCAAACGGGTACTCTGCCGACGATACCACAACGATTCGGCCATCTTGTCCACGCTTGGCAATGTGCTGGTAGCCATTGGTTGATAGACCATTAGCAAACAGAGCTGGGTTATCCAACAACAGGAGGTCGAGTTTTCGGTCGTAATTGTAGCTGCCTGTGCTGTAAAGCAGCTGATGTTTTTGCGGCTGACCTACTGAATGCTTATCGGCATGCGGGCCACTAAAGAAAGCATAACTGTAGGCCTGTGTATCAGAATTCTGAGTAAACTTAGTGTCGACCAGCAATTCAGGATATACACTTTTAGGTCGTTCATTACGTAGCCGAAGATCGAGCACCACATAGCCTACTGCGTCGTTAGAAAAACTTACTTGGGGTCGGGCAGAAGGCGACAAAGACCCTGACTGTGGGATAGAGACGAAGCATAAATACTGTTTTACAAACTGATTACCGACTTCGTTAATAAAATAAACGCCGGGATATTCGGTTTGGTAATTAGCCTGCTTGTAACGGCTCGTTAAGGCGGCTAACGAAACAGCATTTGGGCTATTATCGAGGGGATGTCCGTTGGCCCGGAACGAAAATACCTCAATGTCATACTTGTCGAAATATTTGTCTAAATGCAGGCTTTTAACCCGTTGCTGAATACGCTCTCGCACCAGTAGCGTATCGGTTTGTAATACCCGGCCAATGTCGGCATCGCTACGGATAGACTCCTGCGCCTTACTCATCAAAAATTCACCAAACTCATCGTTTTCGGCCAGTAGCTGAGTGGCAAACTCCTGCTCATGAATCAATTGTTTCTTAATTTCCTGGTTATAAACCACATAGGAGGTCATAACGGCACAAACAAAAGCGGCTAAGAACAGATAGATTGATGTTTTGTACCGAAATGCGTAGAGCGTTTTCGTGAATTGACTTACATAAATGAGCAGGAAGTAAATTCCATTGAGCAGAAATACACTCTCCAACGGCCAGTCCATTACAAACCAAAGCCCACAACTGATGAGTGAGCCAGCTATAATCAACAACACGCCTATGCCAATGTGCTTGATCCGATTGTAGCGTAAGAACAAACTCGCCAGCATGTGCGTGACTAAAAAGTAGATGAAAGAAACGGTAATAAAAACGACCAGACAGATAATTTTCAGAAACGAGAAACGGATATTAAGGGTGATGTCAAGGGTAAATTGAGATTTTTCGTAAATATTATTGAGTTCGATATAGCACAGCGTAAACACGCCGTAGCTAACGATTACACAGCCTACCGAAATAAGCATTTTCAGCCAGTTGGGCAGGTGTAAAAGAAAGGCATATGTATGCGACCGGTAGTAATGCCTGACCCAGTAAAAGGCTAGTATGGTAACAACAAGTGCATTTAGCAACAAATCGCCCAGCGACGGTACCAATACCGAAGACGCATAAAATTTGGGATTGAACAAGTCTAGCTCAACGAACAGAAACGGTACGCCAAAATAGAGCATCACCATCCGTAATAAGAGCAGGTAAGCCGCCAGCCAGACAAACCCGACTTCGTACTTTCGTTTTCGTTTCAACCGAACCATCAGTTGAAGAATATACAGACCCAGAAAAATCACACCCAGTGTTGCCAGGATAACGGTATTAACGGGCGTAGAATGATTGCGATAAGCGTCTACTTTCGGTGGTACCACCGAAAACAAAAAGGCCGATTTGTTATCATAAATAGCCTGAAATGCATTTAGCCGCTGATCCGAAACCGATACGGGGTCGAGCGCGAATAAATTAGGGCTATAGCCGGATTGCAAGTACGCATTACTGCTGTGGTAATACTGGTAAACATTTATGAGTGAGAACACATCCAGTTCATCGGCCCAATCAGCGATCCGCTTGTGGCTGACAATGTAACGTTCTTTGTCAAAATCAACCAGTTTAGGCGTTGTTACAGGGGTAAGTCGGGCAAAGTCCGGTATAAATCGATGATCGGACCAGTAAACTAATTTCTTATTACGAAACACGAAATAAGGATATTTCGTGGGTATACTCAGGTCAGCAAATGTGGGGGTTGATTTGCGTTTGAGCAAGGCTGTTACACTGTCCAGTTCAACGGCACTAACCTGTAGTTCCTCTTTTACGCGCTGCTGCACAGAACTTAAATATTGCTCATCGGTAGCCCCAGGCGCATTTTGCTCCAACAGTAAGAAGCACACGACCGACAAGGCCACGGCCAATACGGCTAACAATAAAAAAATATGTTCTTCAAAGCGCTTCACAAACAGGAGGTATTGTCTTTAGCGAAAACAGTCCTAAAATCATGCCAGAATTCATAGAATACTTATTTGTAGACAGTTATCCATGAATAGACTTCCCAAGCCTCCTTATCGTACCCGGCTAACTAATTATTATTCAACCTTTTTCGACCGTAAACCCACCTGGCTCATACCCAATTTCGGCGCCTAATACATAGAGCAAATGCTTACGATCAATAATGACCAGCACCCCTTCAACGTTATACACTTCGTCGGTAGGTCCCGGCAGATCGAAGCCCAACAGCCACGATGAGCCGCAACCTCCACCCTTAACGCCAACACGTAAACCATATTCGCCGGGAATTTTATTGGCCTGCAACGTTTCCAGAATCTGTTGACGTGCTTCGGGCCGAACTATAACAGGATTATCAAGCATGTCAATTAGCAGTAAACGGGAGCCCGTTATCAATAAATCTTTTAGCAATTGTTAGCAGGTTACCGTAAAATTACCGTTTTCCAGTTAAACAACGTTTTCCTTTTTATGGACCTATTGAGCGATTTCCTGAAGTTGATCGTACCAGCTAGCTTAGTATTATATGGGATGTACCTGACCGTCAAACTATTATTGGAGCGTGAAGCCGACCGTCATAAATTCGACGTTAAAAACCGCTATACTGATACCGTTGTACCGATACGCTTGCAAGCCTACGAGCGAATGGTCTTATTTCTAGAACGTATTAGTCCCAATAACTTATTGTTGCGGCTGAGCGGCAGTTCAACAACGGTACTGGAATTTCAGCAACGGCTCCTGCAGGAGATTCGGGATGAATACACTCATAACCTGTCGCAGCAAGTATATATGAGTCAGGCTACCTGGGATCAGATTCAGGCTGCGATGAACGACGTGATGACCCTTGTCAATCAGGCATCGGGCGATACACGCCCCGACGCACCTGCCCTCGAACTTTCCAAACGAATTTTCGAGCGGATTATCCAGAAAGACAAGCAGCCTACCTATGACGCACTCAAAGCTGTTAAAGAAGAAATTCAGGTGATGTTTATGTAGAGCGTACTGTGATCGGAAGGCCGCACAGCCGAAACCTAAACGTTTAATCACCTACACACCTTCGACTACACGGGTTTCCACCGCAACGGCGGACCGTCCGCATTACTTAGAATACTCCTGCTGACAACGTTAGGGCTTTTTGAAGCGCTTCCTGATCAATCGGCAGCGTAATTCCTTCATTGGTTATCGTTTGAATAATTTCTTCTGTAGGTAGGTTGCCCGTAAGGTCATCAGACGCCATCGGGCACCCGCCGAAGCCCCGTAATGCACCGTCTATTCGTTGGACACCCGCCCGTAATGCAGCCCGAACTTTAGCCGGGCCGTCACCCGGTCGGGCGTGTAGGTGCGCCCCAAATTCAACCTGTGGAAATTTACTAATCAGGTACTGAAAGAGAGATTCAATAGCCTCGGGTGTCGATGAACCGACAGTGTCAGATGGAGCAATAATACGGATTCCCATTTGAACTATTTTTTCGGTGAACTCGCCAACAAGGTCGGGACTATAGGCGTCGCCGTAAGGATTCCCAAAACTCATCGACAAGTAAACGACTACTTCTTTTCCTTCCTGAACACATAGACTCTGAATGTCAGTTACGTCAGCAAAAGCCTGTGCAATGGATTTATTGGTATTGCGTTGCTGAAACGTTTCCGAAACAGACAATGGGAAGCCAACGTATTGAATTTGTGAGTGCATGACGGCCTCCTCAGCCCCACGACGGTTTGCGACAATGGCTAGCAGTTTTGTTTTCGTGGTCGATAAATCAAGTCCGGCAAGTACATCGGCTGTATCACGCATTTGCGGAATGGCTTTGGGCGACACAAAACTACCAAAGTCGAGCGTATCGAAACCTACCTGCAACAAGGCATTCAGATAGCGAATTTTGAGGTCTGTCGGCACAAAATGGGCTAGCCCCTGCATCGCATCACGAGGACACTCAATGAGTTTCATCGGCGTATGGATTGACGCGTAAGTACGGCCAACAGAGACATTACAACAGCACAAATCGCTAATCCACCTGCTTCGCGAGCCAGTTCTATATTCATACTCCGCATGCCTACTTCGCTAAACAGGAATCCTTCAAATACCGGCGGCCATTGATATACAGCGGCAACGACATACATAACGGCCATTACGACAAAAAACCACCAGCGTCCTACGCCCGCGTAAGCCATAAAACAGGCTATGGCAGCCAGAGCGTAAATGGGAATCCAAACCTGAGGATCGGGGTCATTATATTGCAAGGCGGCAAATAAAACAAACAGCAGGCCAAAGATGATAGAGAACGTCTTTCTCATGTTGAGTATAATAAAGCAGATGTATTAATAAGAATGGTTGGTAAAGAAATTACTGAACCAAAACACTACTGGCAATATTCAGCCAAAGCATTTGCCGCATCGACATAGCCAAGCGTTTGGGCTTGTTTTAAACTCAAACAGCCGCTTTCACGTTCATTTTTTATTAGTTGAGCAATGCCCAATCCATAAAAAGCTTTCCCAAACTTAGGATCAAACCGGACCGCTTGTTGAAAATCGGTAATAGCCCCGGCAAGATCTTTCTGCTGAAACCGTAGATTTCCCCGGTTATACAACGCCTGCGAATTAGTTGCATTCAGCGAAATAGCCTGCGAAAAATCGGTAAGGGCGGGCTGAATCTGCCCCTGCGTCGCAAATAGCTGACCCCGATTCAAAAAAAGTTCGGCGCTAATACTGCGGCTGGTGTCGGGCACCAATCGGATAGCGTCCGAGTAGTCTTTTAAGGCTCCAGCCTGGTCGTTTTGCGCAACTTTTAATAAGCCTCGGTTGTAATAAGACCGGTAAAATTCAGGCTTTAGTTTAATAGCCTGGTCGTAGTCGAGGGTAGCGTTTGCATATTCCTTCAATTCAAAATAGGCTACACCCCGGGAATTAAACGCTTCGGCATTCTTATCATTTGCTTCAATAGCTTGGTTCAACACCTGTATTGCCTCTCTAAATTTACCTTCTTTTAAATAAATCCGACCCTGCTCAACGTATTTATCCGACGAACTACACGCACTGATACTGAATACGATACCTAAAATTAGCCCTAATGAACGCTTCATACTTACTTAATTTGGGTATAAAGGTACGGGTGAAATTTGGTCGTTTGGCTAACAATTACGTAACTTTACATCGGCAAATCGGTGCTACCAGCTCCTGCTGAATCCCCCAGGTCTTGACCGAAGCAAGGGTAGGTGGTCGTAGCGGTGAGACATTGGTTTGCCATTTTTTGTTTCTATCCAGCCAGATTTCGTTTAGCAGGATAGTTGATAGTTACGTTGTTTAGCGGGTTATGCGTTTAGCTGTATCAGACCGCTAAATTCCCCAAGCTAACATGAACTTACTTAGTCAGCTTACCAGTTCGTTCCAAAAGGCATTTGAAGCCAATCCAGCCGCATTGCCCCGGCAGACTGGCAGCCCGATTCTGATTTGCTCTCCTGGCCGTGTCAACCTCATTGGCGAACATACCGATTATAACGAAGGTTTTGTGCTCCCGGCGGCTATTGACAAAGCCATCTATTTAGTTGTAGGGCCACGCTCAGACAATGAACTTCATTTCATAGCACACGATCTCAACAAAACCTATCAAGGCTCGTTGACCGACCTGATACCTACGCATACGTGGGCCGATTACCTATTGGGCGTTGTATCACAGTTTCAGTTGGCGGGCCATAAAGTAGGTGGCTTCAACTGCGTTTTTGGCGGCACAATTCCAATGGGTTCGGGTTTGTCCTCGTCGGCGGCTCTTGAAAATGGTGTTGGTTTCGCCCTGAACGAACTGTTCAGTTTAGGAATCGAGCGGGTGGCTATGGTGAAATTATCGCAACGGGCCGAAAATGAGTTCGTTGGCGCTAAAGTGGGCATCATGGATATGTTTGCCAGCATGATGGGCAAAGCCGACCATGTTATAAAACTCGATTGCCGGTCGCTCGACTACACGTATGCTCCCTTACGCATGGATGGCATCAGTATTGTTCTCTGCGACTCTCGGGTGAAACACTCTCTAGTCACATCGGAGTACAATACGCGCCGGGCCCAATGCGAGTCAGGAGTTCGATTTCTGCAAACATTTTACCCCGAAATCAAGAGCCTGCGCGATGTAACAATGCCCATGTTGGACCAGCATCTACGCGATACAGAACCCTTAATTTATCGTCGATGTGCCTATGTTGTCCAGGAAAATCAACGATTGCTGGACGGTGTGTCTGCGCTCGAAGTAGACGATATTATCACGTTCGGCCAGTTGATGTATGGCTCACATGAGGGCTTAAGTCACTGGTATGAAGTGAGTTGCCCGGAACTAGATATTTTAGTGGAAATTGCCCGCCAACAACCAGGCGTACTGGGTGCCCGTATGATGGGTGGTGGATTTGGCGGCTGTACCATCAATTTAGTGCGGGAAGAAGCCCTCGGCGATTTTGAGAATCTGATTACCAAACAATATAAAGCCCGAACGGGGAAAGATACGTACCTTCACATCTGCAAAATCCAGGATGGGACACACCTAATTAGTTAGTCAGTCAAGCGGGCGATTAAAGCCTGCAACTGGCCAATAGTAGTTTGCTGTTTACCTGTCCGACTATTTAACTGTTTAACTATTTAACCATGAAGTTTTTCATTGACACGGCCAATCTGGACGACATTCGCGAAGCCCAGGATATGGGAATTCTCGACGGTGTAACCACCAATCCTTCGCTGATGGCGAAAGAAGGTATTACGGGGAAAGACAACGTAATGCGCCACTACAAGCAAATTTGCGAAATCGTGCAAGGCGATGTTAGCGCAGAAGTTATCTCTATCAAATACGAGGAGATGATTAAGGAAGGCGAAGAACTGGCTGATATCGACGAGAATATTGTTGTAAAGGTGCCGATGAGTGGCGACAGCATCAAGGCAATTAAATATTTCTCTGAAAAAGGTATCCGTACCAACTGTACGCTGATTTTCTCGGCGGGTCAGGCATTACTAGCTGCTAAAGCGGGGGCTACGTATGTATCGCCGTTTGTGGGCCGGTTAGACGACATTGCAACTGACGGTATGGCTCTTGTTGAGCAAATTGTAACGATTTTCACGAACTACGGCTATACAACCGAAGTTCTGGCGGCTTCTGTGCGTCACCCAATGCACGTAATTCAATGCGCTGAAATTGGCGCTGACGTTATGACGGCGCCATTAAGCGTTATGAAGATGCTGCTTAGCCACCCACTTACTGATAGTGGCTTAGCTAAATTCCTCGCTGACCACGAGAAAGCATCTTTACCTGTGAAAAAGTAACTTTTGAATTACGAGGTATGGTCGCGTAGGCGGTCCCGGTATGGTGACGCTCGTGCAACCGTACCTCGTAAAGCTTAATTCCATATGTTTTCCGCAGAACCCGTTCTTACACTCGAACGTGCCGACATTTACCAAGAGAAAAAGTTGGTATTGGGCGACGTATCATTCCAAATTAACAAGGGTGAGTTTGCCTATCTTATTGGCCGGACGGGCAGTGGTAAAACGTCATTGCTCAAGACGTTATACGCTGACCTCTGGCTTCAGAACGGGAAAGGGTTCGTAGCGGGCTACTCACTCGATGCCTTGAAACCCCGTGATGTTCCCCAACTACGTCGAAAAATCGGAATTGTCTTCCAAGATTTTCAATTGTTCTCCGACCGCTCAGTTGAAGAAAACCTGAAGTTTGTACTCAAGGCAACCGGCTGGAATAACAAGACGGAGATGAACAATCGCATTGCGGATGTACTGATGCAGGTTGGTTTAGGAACGGCTCAGAAAAAAATGCCCCATCAGCTTTCGGGGGGTGAACAACAGCGAGTAGTGGTTGCCCGCGCCATGTTGAACGAACCGCAAATCCTTATTGCCGATGAGCCTACCGGCAACCTTGACCCATCGGTAGCAGATCAGATAATGAAAGTATTTCAGGCGATCAACAACGCCGGAACTGCCGTACTCATGGCAACGCATAACTATGATTTGCTACACAAATATCCTGCCCGTGTACTCCGCTGTCAGGATGGACAGGTGATCGAATTAAAAGGATAAGAACTCCTCCCTCCTACTTCGTTTTCGCATAAACGTGCGCTTTCTGGCTATTGATGCACCCAGTCAATTGGCTGTAAACAACCATTAGTAGTTGGATATGGTCCCTCAGGTATATCCCTGATTTATAGTGGGGTACGTATAAAGAACTCCCTTTCCGGTCATTTAGGGAACATACCCATACTTTATGTTGCTTTACCCGCTCTAACGCGTCGGTGCGTTTAGTTTCAAGACCAAATCACTGTAATTAGGGTTAGTAGTCTGTTCTTTGGTCAAGATTATTAAATTAACAAGTTTTTTGACAGGGCTAGATTATATATCTGGGAAAGAAGAAAAAAAATACTGCTCATGTAGATAAATATTTAATGCTTGTTTAATGTTAATTTTATCAATTGGGCTTGATTTTTACTAATTAAGAGCTATTAGCAATATAAGTAGTTCAACCATTGCGGTTACTTTGCAGATAAAAATGACATTTACGTTCGGTTGGTCATTCCGAAACTATTATTCCTCTGTTTATACCCTATGCATACATCTCCTGTCCTTGATAAGGAGGCACCTGCTCAACAGTCGGTCGTCGATTATAAGAAGAACCAAAAACAGCGAAAGGTGCTGGCTCACTTATATGCCGAAGGAACCTGTACGCTGGCCCACTTGACGAAGATGTTGCATAGCAGTGTTCCGTCGGTAACGGGCTTGGTCGAAGAGCTTATTGATACCCAGTGGGTAACGCCCATCGGCACGGCTATTGGTAGTAACGGTCGGCGACCGGTATTATTCGGATTAGATACGAAGCATAATTATGTGGCCGTGTTGGATGTCAGTACACACGACACGAAAATATTATTCATGAACGTCCAGCGAAAAGTGATTTTTCGCGGTGACTACGACCTACGACTTGACGACAACCCAACCTTTCTTTCGTCGTTGGCGTATTACTTCACCAACGCCCTGGCCGAGTCGAATATTAATGCCGATGAACTCATTGCCATAGGCGTATCTATGCCGGGATTGGTGGATGCCCGCCGGGGCTTAAACCTGACCTATAAGAATATAATTCAAGCAGGCGAATCAATAACTGATTGGTTATCAGATCAACTCGGCAAGCCGGTTTACCTCATTAACGATACGAAGGCAACGGTGCTAGGCGAAAGTCGATTTGGGGGGGCAAGGGGTAAAAAACAGGTGCTGGCTATAACTATTGACTGGGGTGTTGGTCTAGGCATTATTGTAAATGGTGAAGTATTTAATGGAGCGAGTGGATTTGCGGGCGAATTAGGCCACATCCAGGTCGATCCGGAAGGCGAGTTATGTTTCTGCGGAAAAATTGGTTGTCTCAGTACAATAACATCAGCGTCGGCGCTGGTTGGACGGGTACAGCGCGATATTCTGGCCGGGCAAGTTTCCAAACTGGCTTTCTTTCGTGACAATGTTAACCAAATTGACATCGATGAACTTATCAACGCAGCTCACGATGGCGACTCCTATGCCATCGACATTTTGCATGAAACTGGTTTTCAACTGGGTAAAGGGCTAGCCATTGCTATTAGTTTATTTAACCCCGAAATGATTATTGTGGATGGGGTATTAACCAAAGCAGCCGCCTTTATTCTGAACACAATGGAGCAGGCCATTAGTAAGTATTGCTTAAGCGATTTCCGAAATGACATGACCATAGAACTCACGCAGTTAAACGGCACCGCCAAATGGTTAGGTACACACGTCTACGTAATGGAAGATATTTTTGCGAATTATTAAATTAGCCGTGTCCTATTAAGCAAGAAAGGCGGCCCGGGAGAAAAGGAGTTTAAAACTCCTTTTCTCCCGGGCCGCCTTTCTTATGCTCGTTCCTATTTACTTCGCCTTCAAATATGCAAAGGGAATAATCATCTCCTCCAGCGATACGCCCCCATGTTGGAAGGTATTGCGATAGTGGTTAACGTAATAGTTGTAATTGTTAGGATACGCAAAGAAATAATCCTCCAGCGTAAACACGTAAGCCGTTGATACGTGGGGCTTTGGCAGAAATAACCGTTCTGGTTTACGCCCTACAAAAAGGTGGTTATCGTCGAAGCCGAGGTTCTTGCCTTGTTTGTAACGCAGGTTCGTATTCGT
Source organism: Spirosoma flavum (assembly GCF_042686045.1). Classification (NCBI taxonomy): domain Bacteria; kingdom Pseudomonadati; phylum Bacteroidota; class Cytophagia; order Cytophagales; family Cytophagaceae; genus Spirosoma; species Spirosoma flavum. The sequence continues at coordinate 324,281 of NZ_JBHUOM010000002.1, read as the reverse complement.
TTCGCGATAGCCAACAATTTTAGCTGGTTTCTGCACCCGAATCATCCCGTGATCAGTCGTGATAATAAGCCGTCCACCCTTGGCAGCAATTTTTTGTATAAATTCAAGCAGGGGCGAATGCAGGAACCACGAACGTGTAATGGAACGATAAGCCGACTCATCAGGAGCCAACTCTTTAATCATCGCCATGTCGGTGCGGGCGTGCGACAGCATATCCACAAAATTATAAACTACCACGTTCAACTGATTCTGTAGCAAATTATTGAAGTTATCGACGAGCGATTTCCCTTGATTAACGTTTAGAATCTTGTGGTATGACGACTTAATATTCAGGCGACTTGCCTCAAGCTGCCGGTGCAGAAATTCATCTTCATGGTTGTTCAATCCCTCATCTTCGCTGTCGTCATTAACCCATAAATCAGGATGCTTTTTCTCCATCTCGCTGGGCATCATTCCCGAAAAAATGGCGTTTCGGGCAAATCCAGTCGTGGTCGGTAAAATGGAATAGTATGACGATTCCTCTTCAACCGTAAAATATTCAGCTAATAGAGGTTCAATAATTTTCCACTGGTCGTAACGAAGATTATCAACCAGAATAAAGAATAGAGGAGCCGCATTTGCGTCCAGAAGTGGAAACACTTTTTTGCGCATCAACTGATGCGACATAACAGGGCTTTCTGTTTTAGGGTCGTTTAGCCAATCTTCGTAATTGTCTATTACATACTTGCAAAATTCTGAGTTAGCCTCGCTTTTCTGCATGTTCATAACTTCCAACATACTCTTATCCTGGGAGTTATCAAGTTCTAACTCCCAATAGATGAGCTTTTTATAAACATCAGCCCATTCGTCAAAATCCATGCGATCATTGTATTGCATAGATATATTGCGAAACTCCTGTTGGTAGCCAATGTTAGTACGTTCGGTAACAAGACGTTTGTTGTCAAGAATCTTTTTGACCGACAGCAGAATTTGATTCGGGTTGAGCGGTTTAATCAGGTAATCGGCAATTTTGGAGCCGATAGCCTCTTCCATAATGTGCTCCTCTTCGCTTTTGGTGATCATTACGACGGGCAGGTTCGGGCGCATCTGCTTAATCTGCGCGAGCGTTTCCAGCCCCGTCATACCAGGCATCATTTCGTCGAGAAACACAACGTCGTAGTTGGTTTGCTCAACCTGATCGAGCGCATCTGCCCCACTATTAACGGGTGTAACGTCGTATCCTTTATTTTTCAGAAACAGAATGTGGGGCTTTAAGAGATCAATCTCGTCGTCGGCCCAGAGTATCGAATAATTTTGCATAGTTCCGAAGGTGGTTATTACACGGGTTCCTTCGTTTTGCCTTATTGGCTACGAAATGAATAACCGTCCCTTGTTTAACATCAAACGACCGCTTCTGTTCATGTGGTTCTGTTTTAAGGTTTTTTAACAGGAGAAAAAGGTATTTTTGTCGAAACTCGATTGAAACCAGTAAATTCAGTGCTGATGTTTGACCCACATTAAACCATACGCTCCGAAATTTGTGGCTAATAAAAACAGCCCAATTTTTGCGTTACTTTTACACTATGAGCCGTTTATAGACTTGGCCGCTGAGTACTGACTTCGACCACCTTTCGGCTGTTATAACCCATGAAAAAACTTCCTGTTCGTTCCGCTTTATGGATACTAAGCGGACTATTATATAGTCACGTCACGCTGGCTAATCCGGCCAAATCCATACGGGTGACGGTGGCCGATTCGATTGGCATTGAGAAAAAAGATGGTAAGCGTTTCATTTTGCATCGTGTTGATGAAGGCCAGACTCTTTTCTCCATTGCCCGACGGTATGGCCGCTCAGTTGCCGATATTAAAGCTGCGAATCCTGACTTGAAAGATGGCGTTCGGTACGGCCAATTAGTCAGGATTTTGCTCCCAGATAATGCGCTAAGCCGTAAAGAAGAAAAAAAAGCAATTGACAAAGCAAGTCAAAAGCAAGAGGCCAAAAACGAAGTTAGAATGGCGGAGACGATGAAGCCTAAAGTGGTAAAAACGCTAAAGCCTGATGAGAAAGAGGTCAAAAAAATCGACGATCCGGCACGAGCTGGCATCCACGTTGTTGAACCACGGCAAACGCTGTATAGCTTAGCCAGTAGGTACGGCGTATCGCAATCGGATTTACGCAAATGGAATAACCTGCCCGGCAACAATGTACTTATTGGTCAGGCACTTATCGTTTCAGAAAAAGCATATCTGGCCCGTACGCCATCAACCCCGGCACCAACTGTAGCCGCTAAAACACCTGATACACCTAACCGACATAGTGATAATGATGTGGCACTCCGACCACCCGTAACGGCTCATCCCACCGAACCACGCATTAACGAACCCCGGTCTACGACGCCTACCGAATCAAAACCCGAGCATCATAATGATACCCCACCCTCGCCAGTAAACAACAAACCAACCGAGACTGACAATCGGCCCGCTACGAAACCAATAGAAAAACCAGCGGAGAAAGCTGCCGAAGAAATTGAACCGCCCCGTCCAGGAAACGACGCGCCAATGCCAACGCGCGGCCGTCGCCTATCCAGCAGTGGTGTGGCCGAAATGATTGACGGAAACGATGGATCGGGCAAATACCTTGCCCTACACCGCACAGCTCCTATTGGGACACTGGTGCAGGTACGAAACGAATTTAATAACCAAAGCCTTTGGGTAAAAGTCATTGGCCGGTTGCCAAATACGGGAGTCAATGACAAGATTTTAATTAAATTATCGACGCAGGCTTTCGCGAAACTTTCACCAGAAGATCGACGTTTTCGAGCTGAAGTAAGTTATATTGTTCGATAACTGATTTATGGAAACTAAAGAAGAACGTATTGCCCGGCGTCATCAAGAACGCGATGAGCAGATGAAAGCCTCACCGGGCTACGTGACATTTACAATTATGTTTACCCTTGCTTATCCATTCATTGCGGTCTTCACGTTTCTGATGTCTACCCTGCTAGCCATATTTTCGGGGATTTCCAGAGCGATGGCCTGGGTCGTTAGCGGAGGAGAAAGTAAATAACGACCAGATCGTCGGAGCGCTGACGAATTAATACTGAATGCAAGAAAGTTATTCCTCCTTAAAAGATTTTTTGGATACAAAGGCCGATCAATACAATCGTCCTTCGTTTGTTGAACGCGACCCAATCAGTATTCCACACCGCTTTAGCCAGAAACAGGACATTGAACTAATGGGGTTTTGGTCGGCAGTGCTGGCCTGGGGGCACCGCTCGGTTATTCTGAAGAAAGCAACCGAGTTGGTCGAACTCATGGATGGTACACCATATGATTTCATTCGGAATCATGGAGAAAGCGATTTGAAGCGATTTCTGAACTTCAAACACCGCACCTTCAATGCTACTGATGCGCTGTACTTTCTTCACTTCTTCCGGCATTATTATCAGGAACATGACTCACTGGAAGATGCTTTTTTGAGTAGCCCGTCAGACATTCCGCCAGTAAATGTAATCGGCACTCCTGCCATTTTACAGACAGTTGAAGCGTCTCTTATCGCCTTTCATGATCGATTTTGCGGTCTTACTGATTTTTTTCCGGAACGAACCCGTAAGCACATTGCAACTCCCGCCCGCAACTCGTCGTGCAAGCGGTTATTGATGTTTCTGCGGTGGATGGTGCGCCATGACAACCGTGGTGTTGACTTCGGCTTGTGGACGCGCCTGCATTCCAGCCAGTTAGTAATACCCATTGATGTACATGTTAATCGTGTAGCTCGCCAGCTAAAATTACTCACCAGACCACAAACTGACTGGAAAGCCGCTCTTGAGCTAACCGAAACCCTCCGGCAATTTGACCCTCTCGATCCCGTACGCTACGATTTTGCCCTTTTTGGGTTAGGTGTTGAAGGAGAAATGTAAGTTTCTCCATTTGCCTATCAACCGTAATAAGATAGGTATGAGGAAACGATTAAACCGTTTGCGAAAACAGTTGGGATCGTGGCTGGGCGTAGTTTAACCGCTCATCGAAGGCCATGCAGATAACCCGCAGAAAAGGCCAGCCTTCGGGACGCACCCGTAACCCCTCGGTGTCATAATCCAAAATACCATCAAGCCGAAATCCTTCCAGACGGGCACTTAGATCGGCCCACTCCTGCTTTGACCAACTGCCAAGATGCCAACTGGTCTGTCCCTGGCACATGATATTCAGAATTTGTCGGCGTAAAAACTGGTCCTGATCATCTAGAACATGTCCGCGCAGTAAGGGTAATTGACCCGCTATCACCCTATCGATGTACGCATCTATCCCTTTCTCATTTTGCGAAAAGGCCGACCATACATCGCTGATAGACGACGCACCGAGGCCGAGTAATACGCGTGTTTGAGTGGTTGTGTAGCCCATGAAATTCCGGTGGAGCGTTCCGGCCTGCATAGCTTTATAAAGCGAATCGTGGGGACGGGCAAAGTGATCCATGCCAATTTCAGAGTAACCACCGGCCTGCAACAAATCACGGCCAACTTCGTATAATTCGCGTTTGGCGTCGCCGGTTGGCAAATCTTCATCCCGAAATCCTCTCTGTCCGAAGGCGGCACCGCCACTGCCTTTGAGCCAGGGCACGTGGGCGTAGGAATAAAACGCAATGCGGTCAGGCAGAAGCGTCAGGGTTTTATAAATTGTGTCTTCGATAGAATCAGTTGTCTGAAATGGAAGCCCAAACACTAAATCATGGCTGATAGAGGTATACCCGGTGGCCCGCGCCCAGTGGGTCACCTGCCGAACATTTTCTAGGGGTTGATGTCGGTGAATGGCCTGTTGCACGACTGGGTCATAATCCTGCACACCAAAGCTGACGCGCCGAAAGCCGAAGTTATATAAAACCTCCAGATGCTTTTGAGTCGTATTATTTGGATGTCCTTCCCAACCGTAATCAGGCAATTCGGTGGGTGTGGCCCGTTGAAAGATGCCCGCTAGAAGTCGTTCGAGTTGTTCGGGAGCAAAAAACTGGGCGTACCGCCACCGAGGTGAAGCTCGGCAATACGTGGTTTCTCTGGTAGTAGATTACAATACAGAGTCCACTCGGCCAGCAGCGCATCAATGTACGGAACCTCAACGCCGTGGTTCCGGGTAATACGTTTATTGCAGCCGCAGAATGTGCAAAGGCTTTCGCAGTAGGGAAGATGAATGTACAGGCTGATACCATTCGTTGTATTACTGATGGTAAAAGCCCGTTGCAAATGACGAATCCAGGCCGCTTCACTAAAAGTGGTTTCATCCCAGAAGGGTACGGTTGGATAGCTGGTATAACGCGGACCGGGGATATTATATTTCTGAATGAGGGAGTTCATGGATACTATTAATCAAAAGCCAGTACGCAGAGGGGATAACTATCCCTTCACGAATAGCACAAAAATGGTTTGGTCATGAAGAGTATATACTGAGTCGTATCATGGCATTAACTGATGCTTGTCAGGAGTCAGGAAGTGGTTTTTCGCCAATTTGCTTCCAAATTTCGAGGTATGAATACGGCTACAATTTCATCAACCATTTGCTACCACTGCGGCAACGATTGCACTAACGAGAGTGTTGCTCTCGATGATAAAACGTTCTGCTGTGATGGTTGCAAAACGGTGTACAGCATTCTTAGTCAGCACCAGCTTTGCCAGTATTACGCCATTGACCAATCGGGACAAGTCACGCCAAAGGACCACAACAGACCGGGTAATAATTTAAAGGTAGGCGAGTTGTATAATTCCAGAGCCAATCAAACCCGGTTAGAATTTCTGGACCACCCCGACATTGTGGCCCAATTGCTGGAGTTTTCCAGTGAATCAACGGCGAAGATCACCTTCTATATTCCGACTATTCATTGTAGCTCGTGCCTGTGGCTGCTCGAACACTTATACCGAATCAATCCGGCCATTCAACAATCGCGGGTGGATTTCCTGAAGAAGCAGGTATACATCACCTACAACCCGACCGTATTCACGCTACGGCAGGTGGTCGAATTACTCAGTTCCATCGGCTATGAGCCGTTAATTAGCCTAAACGATGTAGTTAAAGCTGGTCAAAGTACCTCCAATCGACCATTTTTATACCGACTGGGTGTGGCGGGGTTTTGTGCAGGCAATATTATGCTGTTCAGCTTCCCCGAATACCTCGGACTTGATGACCCCTCGTTTAAACATCTATTCGGGATTATCAATTTACTGTTGGCCATTCCCGTTGTTTTCTATTCTGCATCGAGTTATTTCGAGTCTGTCTGGACGAGTCTAAAAAAAGGCATTATCAATATTGATCTGCCTATCCTGCTGGGTATTCTAGTCGCCTTTTGCCGGGGTGCCTATGAGGTGCTGGCCCTTGGTGGAGCTGGCTATTTCGACTCACTTACGGGACTGATTTTCTTTTTGTTATGCGGAAAGTGGTTTCAGCAGCGAACGCACGAGTTTCTATCGTTCGAGCGGGATTACAAATCATACTTCCCTCTGGCCGTGATGGTAATAAAAGCAGGGCAGGAAACCGCCGTACCCGTAGCGCAACTTCATAAGGGGGACCGCATCCGGGTACGAAATCATGAGTTGATTCCAGCTGATGGGCTGCTATACAAAGGTCAGGCAATGGTTGATTATAGTTTCGTAACGGGCGAATCGGAGCCGGAACCGAAAGAACCCGGTGCATTACTATACGCGGGTGGCAAACAAGTTGGCGAAGCTATCGAACTAGAAGTTGTGCGCGACGTTTCGCAAAGTTACCTGACTCAACTCTGGAATAATGACGCTTTCCAAAAAAATGAAACATCCCGGATTCGGAGTTTTGCCGATACTATTGGCAAGTATTTTACCTTAACGGTCATTACGATAGCCACCGGGGTGGGCGTATACTGGTACGCCAACAACGATCCGGCCCGTGCGATTAATGCGTTTACGGCGGTACTCATTATTGCCTGTCCCTGTGCCCTCTCCTTATCGTACCCATTCGCCTTGGGCAACGGTCTGCGGTTACTCGGAAAACGCCATTTATTCCTCAAAAACGCTGAAGTTATTGAGCAGATGGCGGCTTGCGATACGGTTGTATTTGATAAAACAGGTACACTTACTACACCACAAACAGAAATTACTGAAGCCTTCGACCGACCTCTGAATTCAATCGAGATAGCGATGATTGCGTCGCTGGTGCGGCAGTCAGTTCACCCGTTAAGCCGCAAACTGGCAAACTATCTGTCTGGAAGTGCGCCGATGTCCGTAGAAGGATTTACAGAAATACCTGGGCATGGCATTCAGGCAATTGTCGATGGGCGAATCGTTAAAATAGGACAATATTCGTTTGTAAAAACCCCAGTTGCGATCTTCGAGAACACAGATCAGGGGGAAGCTAACCAGCCGACCGGAGCCCGTGTGTATCTGAACATCGACCACGAATACCGAGGCTATTTCAATTTTCCGAATCAATACCGAGTGGGATTAGAAACCATGCTTAACCAGCTAAGACCAACGTATCAATTATACCTGCTTTCCGGCGACAACGACCATGCACAGGCCGGCTTGACACGATGCTTTCCCGATACCGGACACATGTATTTCAACTGCCGCCCACAGGAAAAATTGGATTTCGTTCGCGACTTACAAGCCAAGGGTCACCGCGTTATGATGGTTGGCGATGGACTAAACGACGCTGGCGCTTTGAAGCAGGCTGATGTAGGCATTGCCATTACAGACGATACAATCCAGTTTACACCGTCGAGTGATGCCATTATGGAATCCGGTTCACTGACGCAATTACCTCAATTTCTGCGGTATAGCCGCTTCGGTATGCGGCTGATTCGGGTCAGTTTTGCTGTTTCGTTGCTCTATAATGGCATTGGCCTGAGTTACGCATTGTTAGGAAATTTATCCCCGGTAGTTGCCGCCATTCTGATGCCGATTAGTTCGGCAACGATGTTGCTGATAGCCACGATGGGAATGCGGGGATGGCGATTTGACCGACAGAAAATCCAGTAAACCATTAGAAGAAAAATACCCTCTCAAGGATGGTGTAGCAATCCGGCTACGTATAATTTGCTTTGCAGAGCCACAGCAATCGACTGTGCTCGTATTTTGGCCATTTCGGCCCGGTCTCCAGCAAACAACTCGTCTACTGTTTGATTAAATAAACTTAACCACCGCTGGAAGTGCACCGTATGAATAGCGGTTTTGTTGCCCAACTCAAGGTGCGGCAGAAAGGGATTCCCTTTGTACTGCTCCGCCCCCAGCAGAACCGTTGACCAGAAAGCCACCAGTCGCGGAATATGCTGCGACCAGTCAACCTGCGCTACATCAGTAAAGATTGGCCCAAGTTCGGCGTCCTCTGAACACGTTCGTAGAACTGATCAACCAATTGCGAAATGTCTGCTTCGGAGTCAATATCGTGGATAGTCAGAGGCATTATAGTTCATTGAGGCCAGAGAGAATCATCACTGCTAACGCAACAGATTGTCTTATGTGTACTAAAATATCCCCCACCCACTAATCATCCATCTGGCTTGTAACTCTTTTTCGGAGAAGGAATGGAGCGTTTCCGGTGCCGGAAAGTGTAACAAGCGCAAATTATACCTCTACCCGTATAGACTTGTGCTTTTTCGGGGGTCAACATCAGCATGTTAGTATAGAACGATCAAACATGTAACTTACGCAAATGAGACAAATTTACATCAGACTACTTGTCGTTCTCACCTTTTTCATTCCCTCCGGCTGTAGTCAGTCTCTAGTACAGCAAGTAGCTTCTTTTACACCCTCGTTAGTGCTGGATTTTGGTTCGGGGTTACCAGCAGGGCTTATCTTTTCGCGTAGCAGCATAGGCACCTATATGGGTATTTCGGGTGTGATGCAGATCGCTGCAGCTAATGTTCCCCGAATCGAATATGACCCCATTACACATAATAGTCGGGGTTTATTGATGGAGGGAGCAAGAACGAACCGACTGCTTAACTCAGCCACTCTTTCCACACAGACTACACGGACCACAGACACCACAAACACACTTTCTTTCTACGGGATTGGCAGCGTAACACTATCGGGAACCGCAACGGGTACGCTATCAGGAACGAACCTAACAAGCCGAGTATCGCTAACGTTCAGGCCGACAGCCGGAACGCTGATACTTACTGTATCGGGTAGTGTGACAAACGCAAACTTGGAGGTCGGTGCATTTGCTACTTCCTACATTCCAACCACAACGATAGCGGTGACCAGAAGCGCTGACTCGTGTATAAAGTTCACTGGTTCGGACTGGTATAATCAGTTAGAGGGGAGTCTTGTTGTCGAGTTTACACCAGGAAGTGCACACGTAAATAGTGGTGTCTATAGCCTGAATGGTGGGGGTAAGCCTAATCGCATGGACTTACGCTTTTCGGGCGTCATTATCAGCTTATCCGGCATAGATCAAGTGGCCCCAGCGAGCGTTGGAATAATGGCGAATGTAGATAACCGTTGTGGCTTTAGTTATCATTATGGCAACACATCGTTGGTGCGAAATGGCGGAACAGTTCACCAGGCATCTACAATGTCAATTCCCACAGTCACGCAGATGCAGATTGGAAATCTTGATGGTAACACCGTCAGCTCACTAAACGGCCATATCCAAAAGTTCACTTACTATCCACTGGCAGTTCCCGATTCTTATCTACAGTCCCTTACCAACTAAGTCAACAACACCAACCCATCACTTATCTTATGATGCCTAACACCGTCTGGTTTTAGAAGAAAAATCGGGCGAGGCCAACACCATAAATGGATGTAATCAGTAAGGCTACCAGCCACGCCAGTGTGGCAATAACATCGTAGGAAGTAAGTGAACGTAGTCGATTCATAGCGATACACGAATTTTTGAAAGTGGTCATTCGGACGGCAAAAAAATCAAAAGTCACATAATACAATTAAAGCAGTAGCCGTATAACTGCATCAACCCACCCACTCGATTACCAAACCTCACATATATTCTTCATCGCGCCCCATGCGCAGCTTCACAATTTTGAGACCATGAAGTACTTTCAGCAACGGATAAGCCGGATCGAATTCGTGCCACCGGAAGCCGCCGAAGTTAACTCGCCCGCCATATTTGTGGTGATTATTGTGGTACGATTCACCCATCATCAGGAAATCGAACGGTAACAGGTTTTTGGCCGTATCATCTACCTTGAAATTCGTGTAGCCATATCGGTGAGCGTACCAGTTGATAATAGCGCCATGAATTGGCCCCATCAGAAAATGCACAGGTAGAAGCAAAAACATCCAGGGCGATGTGGCAAACTGAATATAAAACAGCGTGTAAGCCGTCCCCCAGGCAAGGCGTACCGGCCATCGGCATCCAAAGCGTTCCATCCATTCCCAGTTGGGCACCCCCTTTTTAAACTTCGCCGGAATAGAGTCGCGGTTGGTCTTGATTTCGCTATAGAAGATCCGGGTCTTCCACATCATATCGAAGAGATTCTTAGAAAACTGTGGCGAGTGCGGGTCCTGTTCCGTGTCAGCGTGGGCGTGGTGCAATCGGTGCATAATACCGTAGGCACGCGGACTCAGAAAAGACGATCCCTGCCCAATGAATGTCAGCACGTAAAAGACTTTTTCCCATCGATGGCTCATGGTGAACATCTGGTGGGCGGCATAGCGGTGAAGGAATAAGGTCTGCATCAGCACCGATAGGTACCAGTGAGCCAGAAAGAAAGCGAGGATAATCATAAAAGAGGCCATGCCCGATAGGCATGAATTAACAAAGAACAGTTTCGTTGGCAAAGTTGCCGCCCGCTAGTCTCCGATTTTCTGACGCGTATCAGCCGACTACCTGAATTTTGTCAACCGATACCCAAACCGACCAAAATCAGCTCCCCGTCTGACGAAACTCATCTTCCACCCGCTGAAATCCCCTCACTTTTGAGCCAGCAAACCAATAAAGCTATGAGCGTTATCTTCTTTATGATTGGTATCAGTCTACTAATGGCGCTGGGCTTTCTGGGGGCATTTTTCTGGTCGATGAAAACCGGCCAGCAGGACGACCTCTATACGCCCTCAATTCGAATGCTACTGGAAGACGATGCACCGGACACGCCTAAAACTCAATCAAACGCAGAGTAATCTCTGTACTCGTTCACTATGAATGTTTCGATAAATAAACCCACCACTACTACATTACCAGTCCGGAAAAATCCAGATCAAGTTATGACTGGGCATCTACCGCCGAGTGGTAATACGCTGATAGAGCGTTTCGCCTACGACAACCGTATTGTCCGCGACTTCGCCATAGCCACCATTATCTGGGGTGTCATCGGGATGCTTGTCGGCGTCCTGATTGCCACTCAGTTGTTCGCGCCATCGGCTAATCTCGGCAACCAGTACACAACCTTCGGCCGGATTCGCCCATTGCATACCAATGCGGTAATTTTCGCCTTCGTCGGCAACGCCATTTTCATGGGCGTGTATTACTCGTTACAACGGCTCTGCAAAGCCCGAATGTTCAGCGATTTGTTGAGCAAAATTCACTTCTGGGGTTGGCAGGCCATTATTGTATCGGCAGTCATTACGCTTCCGCTGGGACTGACCAGCTCGCACGAATATGCCGAACTCGAATGGCCCATTGACATTGCCATTACACTCATCTGGGTTGTATTCGGCATCAACATGTTTGGGACGATTATCAAACGACGCGAACGGCACCTGTACGTTGCCATCTGGTTTTACATCGCTACGTTTATTACGATTGCGGTGCTACACGTCGTCAACTCCTTTCAGATGCCGGTCAGCCTGTTCAAAAGCTATTATGTCTACGCCGGTGTGCAGGACGCACTGGTACAATGGTGGTACGGGCACAACGCAGTGGCCTTTTTCCTGACGACACCGTATCTGGGCATGATGTACTACTTCCTACCCAAAATGGCTAACCGTCCGGTCTATTCGTATCGGCTCTCGATTCTGCACTTCTGGGCCTTGATTTTCATCTACATCTGGGCGGGGCCGCACCATTTACTGTACACGTCCCTCCCCGACTGGGCACAGTCATTAGGGGTGGTATTTTCCATTATGCTCATTGCGCCATCGTGGGGCGGTATGATTAACGGGCTATTGACGCTGCGTGGTGCCTGGGATAAAGTTCGCGAAGACACCATCCTGAAGTTCATGGTGGTGGCCCTGACTTCTTACGGGATGGCTACGTTTGAAGGGCCGATGCTGGCGCTCAAAAACGTTAATGCTATTGCCCACTTCACCGACTGGATTGTTGCTCACGTACACGTTGGTGCTTTAGGCTGGAATGGTTTTCTGACGTTTGCCATGCTGTACTGGCTCATTCCGCGTATGTTCAGAACGCCGTTGTACTCAAAAAAACTACTGAATTTTCACTTCTGGATTGGTACGCTCGGCATTCTATTTTACGCCATACCGATGTACATCGCAGGTTTCGCGCAGGGCCTGATGTGGAAGGAGTTTACGGACGCAAGTGTCCTTAAATACCCCACTTTTCTGGAAACGACACTGCAAATTCTACCCATGCATATGATGCGGGCAGTGGGCGGAACGCTCTACCTGATTGGGGCTATTTTAATGGCGTATAATCTCTTCAAGACGATGGCCATCGGTAAATTGGTTGCTAACGAAGATGCCGAAGCTTACGCCCTATCCAAAGCTTACACCCCAACGGGTTCTGATACCTTCTGGCATCGCTGGTTAGAACGCAAACCATTTCCGCTGTTGGTAGCTTCGCTGGTCGTGGTGCTGATTGGCTCTATGATTGAGCTTATCCCAACCTTTATGGTGGAGTCAAACGTACCAACGATTCCTTCGGTGCAACCCTACACGGCTCTTGAAGTGCAGGGCCGCGATCTATACATCCGCGAGGGATGTGTAAACTGCCACAGCCAGATGGTACGGCCATTTCGCTCCGAAACCGAACGATACGGCGAATATTCGAAAGCGGGCGAATTTGTTTATGACCACCCATTTCTTTGGGGCAGTAAACGTACCGGACCAGACCTACACCGCGAAGGCGGCAAATACCCCGACTCCTGGCACTATCACCACATGAACGAACCAACGTCAATGTCGCCAGGCTCCATTATGCCGTCATACCCCTGGTTGATTACCCAGCAACTCGACATGTCGAACACATCAGATAAACTCAATGCCCTGAGAAAAGTAGGTGTTCCCTACGACGACCAGACGATTTCTTCCGCGAATGAAGGGCTCAAAAAGCAAGCTAACGAAGTAAGTGGTCAACTGGCAAAAGAAGGCATTAAGGTCAAACCCGACCGAGAAATCGTCGCCCTCATTGCCTATATCCAGCGGTTAGGAACGGATATCAAAAAGATGGAAACGTCACAAAAATAGATGATGAAACTAGGCTATTGCACTACGTATTCATCAATCTGGCAACCCGGTCATCATTTATTATTCACCATTCGCTCAAACTCATGTTCAAGCAATTCATCTCAAAAATCCCCGGCGCTGACCTATACATGGTCGGCTCATTCCTGACGTTTTTCGTCTTTTTTCTCTTGGTCAGTCTATATCTGATAATTGCCGATAAAAGTCAACTCCAGCAAATGGGCAACCTGCCACTGGACGAATCAACAGAGGTTTAATCGACTCGAATCAATGAATCTTCTTCTAATTTCTCTCTTCGACCCGACCGTAGCCACCGAAAAATCGATCTGGAATCTAACATCCGGCGAAGACCTGCTGTGGGTAGTCGTGATGATGTTCGTAACCGTCGGCACGGGGTTATTGCTTACAATTACGCTCTATCTGGCTTATATTCTGCGCCAGGCGCTGGCACCAGAGATGGAAGCCGTCGCTAAACCCGTGGATACGCGTCCGTTGTGGCAACGGCTAATGGGGTTACATTCATTAAGTGAGGAAAAAGACTTAATGATGGAACACGACTACGATGGCATTGTCGAACTCGACAACCCAACGCCCTCCTGGTTTATGGGCCTGTTTTACAGCACAGTTGGCTTCGCGGTAGTTTACCTCCTGATTTACCACGTTGTAGGCAAAGGAAACATCATGGAGCAGGAATATACACAGGAGGTGGCCATTGCCGAGAAAGCACGGTCGGCTTATATCAAACTCGTAGCGGGTAAAATTAACGAAAATACTGTCACGTTGCTCGCCGACAAAAAGGGTATCGAAGCCGGAAATGTGCTATTTACTCAGTACTGTACGGCCTGTCACGGTCAATACGCCGAAGGGAAAGTTGGCCCAAACCTGACCGATGACTCCTGGTTACACGGCGGCACGATCAAAGCAGTCTATCACACCGTAACGGAAGGCGTTCCAGAAAAGGGCATGATTTCCTGGAAAAAACAACTGAATCCGCTTCAAATTCAGCAGGTAGCCAGCTATGTATTATCGCTGCAAGGTACCAAACCCGCCGGAGCGAAAGAGCCACAGGGTGATAAGGTTACAGCTACGCCCGCGCCGAAGGTAGCAATGCGGTAAGGCTTTTTAACAACGAAACCTCATGAATTCCCAACTTAACGTTCAGACACCGGATAACGGACCAATTCCGCAGGGTACAGCCAATCAGGACAACAATCGCCAGTGGCTGTACCCGCGCGTGGTAAAGGGGCGTTACTATCGCTGGCGGACGGTGGTAGCCTGGGTATTGTTGACCGCTCTGTTTGCCGGACCGTTTCTGAGTTATGACGGGCAACCCCTATTTCTGTTTAATATACTTGAGCGGAAATTTAACTTTTTCGGCGTTACGTTCTGGCCGCAGGATTTTTACTTGGTAGCGATTGGGCTAATAGCCTTTATCGTCTTTATTGCCCTTTTTACGGTCGTGTATGGGCGCGTATTCTGTGGATGGGCTTGTCCGCAGACGATTTTCATGGAAATGGTTTTCCGGAAAATCGAGATATGGATTGAAGGCGACCAAAATGCCCGCAAACGACTCGATGCGTCCCCCTGGACAACCGAGAAACTAGCGAAGAAAACAGCAAAGCACAGCATTTTCTTCTTGATTTCATTCGCGATCAGCAACACGTTTCTGGCTTACATTGTGGGCAAAGATGCGCTGTTGGCAATCATCACCGATAACCCCGCTAATCACCTTGCTGGGCTGGCGGCTATTCTACTTTTCACAGGTGTTTTCTATGCCGTATTTGCTTG
This sequence comes from Spirosoma flavum, assembly GCF_042686045.1. NCBI lineage: Bacteria > Pseudomonadati > Bacteroidota > Cytophagia > Cytophagales > Cytophagaceae > Spirosoma > Spirosoma flavum. Next base: position 309,171 of record NZ_JBHUOM010000002.1, on the reverse strand, counting down.
TGTGCGCGAAATCGTCTGTACGACCATCTGCCCATATGGGCGTCTACAAAGTGTGTTGTTGGACAAGCAGTCTATGGTTGTCACCTACGACGATGTGCGGGGCGAGCCGCGTGGTAAGGTAGTGAAGAATCAAGAGTGGAGAATGAAGAACAAAGAGGTAGCTATAGCTGACTATTCTTCACTACCAAAGGGAGATTGCATCGATTGCAAACTCTGCGTACAGGTCTGCCCAACGGGTATAGATATCCGAAACGGCATCCAGATGGAGTGCGTAAGCTGCACACTTTGTATCGATGCCTGCGATGACGTGATGGACAAACTTGGCCGCCCGCGCGGTCTGATTCGCTACGATTCGCTCGACGGCATTGAAACCCGTCAGCCCTGGCGCGTAACACCCCGTATGATGGGGTACAGTCTTGTACTCGTATTTTTGATGAGCGTGTGGGTGTTCCTGCTCGCAGGCCGCAGCGCCCTCGACACGACCATCTTGCGGGCTCCGGGGCAATTGTACCAGCGCGAAACCGAAAGCGGTCCCGGCCATAGCCTGATATCTAACCTGTATCTGGTCGAATTAGTCAATAAAACGCACCAGTCGAAACCTGTTACCTTCCGCGTAGATTATCCCGGCGCTATACTGCGAATGGTACAACCCATAGCTAACGTTCCCGCCGATGACTTGACGAAAGGAATGTTCTTTATTCTGTTACCCGAAAAGTCTATCCACGAAAGCAGCACGAAGTTAACCGTCGAGGTTGTGTCGGAAGGCGTCGTGCTGGATGAAGTCAAAACGACCTTTTTGGGACCTGTTAATTAATTTTTGACTGAATGAGTTTTGACTAAGTGAATAACCGCTTTAGTTAGTCAACCCTCAGCCATTCGCTCATTTAACATTGAAAAGAAATGAACTGGGGCAAATCAATCATTCTTGTGTTCGTGCTTTTTGCGGGCTTCATTGGCACGTTAGTGTACCTGATGACTCGCCAGCACGTCGATCTGGTAAGCGACAATTATTATCAGAATGAAATTGAGTACCAGCAACACATCGACCGGGTAGCTAACGCCCGCCATAATTCCTCTACAACCATGACGTATCAGGCAGACCAGCAGCAGGTTATTTTCGTGCTGCCCAGTACTCTCCAAAAAGGAGAAATCACATTTTACCGTCCCAGCGACAGTCAGCAGGATTTCCGAATAACGATTCCGGCTAAGCACCCAACCCGGCAGGTTATTCCTACCAAAGCCCTGGCCAAAGGGAACTGGCGCGTACAGTTCACCTGGTCGGATGGGCAGCTTGAGTACTACAAAGAGGAACAAATTTTTCTGTAAATGATGTCGCCCTGGCTCGCCACCGCTTTTCTGACTGGTCTAATCAGTAGCCTGCACTGCGTTGGCATGTGCGGGCCGCTGGTAGCTGCGTTGCCCGTTGGCCGGTTGCCAACGGGCCAACGATGGCGAGCCGTAAGCTTATATCATACCGGACGCATTGCAACGTATGGTATTTTGGGGGCACTGGCTGGCACACTGGGTTTAGGGCTGAATCTGCTGGGCTGGCAGCGACCACTGGCGGTCATTTGTGGCGTAGTTCTATTGGTGAGTTTCGTGTGGCGTAATGGCTTACCGGCCCGGCTGCACTGGCCCTGGCTGAATCAGCAGATCACCACTATATTCCGGCACGGTTTGCAACAACCGGGCTGGGTGAGTTTTGCCGGGTTGGGCGTGCTGAATGGTCTTTTACCGTGCGGCTTTACATATCTGGCTTTAGCCGGAACATTGTCAACAAACACGCCGATGGCGGGCGCGTCCTACATGATGCTGTTCGGAATGGGTACGTTGCCCGCGCTCCTGGGGGTTAATCTGGTTGCTGGCTGGTTAACAAGTGTGGGTCGCCAATGGCTGAATCGCGTCCTCTCTATTGCTACGGTAGTTGTGTCTTTACTACTCATTGGTCGGGGTTTATCGGACTATCGGTTACCCGCGGGTTCATTGGATTCTATTCCTCTATGCCACGGGTTACTAACCAAATAAGGCTGGCTAAGCACGTTATAGTATAGAGGGTCGTTGAGCGATGAACCCACTGTTTTCTGGTTCATCACTCAACGACCCTCTATGAAATAGGCCATCTAATCAGCAAACTCACAGCAAATTCAAACTCATCATTCCCGACAGGAACTGAAGACAGCCATCCTTGATTCGGGAAAATTCACCAATAAGGGCGGTAGCATGACGCTCAAGCGTTACTGACAACGCAAAGCGGGCATCAGAACAGGATGTTTTTCCGGTAGCGGGCATACAGTCCACTGATTCACAAATCAGATCGCGGTGTAGTCGATTAAGCTTGGTTTGCAATTCATTCAGATCACGGCAATAATCAACCGCGTCGTGGCGAAGGCTGTGGCAGTTGTACTGCTTCATTACATCGAGCAACAGCGTTTGAAGTTGGCGTATTTCCTCTTCCTGCTGACGAATAATGAGTTGCCAGTGCTGATTTTCCTGATGGCAGGAGGCTGTCGTTAAAGGCATAATTGACGAACTGCTTGACAGTGTACTATCCATGCTGATTAGCTATAAAAGGTTTTTAAAAGACATTTTCTCTATCTGGTTTCCCAGTTGGCAGACAAGTTCATCGCTATCGATAGGACCCGAATACCGCCATAATTCCACCCCCTGCTGAAGTAAGACAAAAGCGGGCAAGGACGTAAAACCGAAACTACGGACTACTTCGGGGTGAGTTGCTTCACTAACGCGCATGATCCGTACAGTTGGGTTCAGTACCAATCGGGCTTTCTCCAACAAGCAATCTACTTCGGCACGTTGGACCGGAGCAGCGGGCGAGAATACCAATAGTACGTGCAATTGAGGTGCCGTCGTTACTAACGAAGAGTAAGGTACCATGACAATAATCCGGTTAATGGCTGTAAAATTGGCCCTTTGCTACGCACCAGATCGTGAGACGCATCAATCCAAAAACTGATTTTTGTCAGTTCAATTAGTTTAATAGACGTTTACTTTGTAACTATAATTAGTCTATCGCATGTTCGACGATTCCTTTGAAGCTGTTTTTACTCACGCTACTATTGGCATCGTCGTTTCCGATGATCGAGGTCGAATTGTATCATCGAACCGGTATGCTTGTTCTTTATTTGGGTATAGTGAAGCCGAAATGGGTGAATTAACTATTGAGTCGCTCGTACCCGACTCAGTTGCTCATCGCCATGTTCAGTTACGAGCTTCATTCAACGTGAATCCACAGGTACGGTCTATGGGCCACGGACGCGACCTTTACGCCAAACGGAAGGATGGTTCAGTATTTCCGGCAGAGATCAGTCTGAGTTATTTTTATCAGCAAAAAGCCCTGTTAGCGGTAGGATACATTATTGATATTACGGCAAAAAAAGAAGCCGAACATACGTTACTCGAACAAAAAAGTCGCATTGAGCAACTTAATGCCGAGTTGGAACAAAAGGTAATAGACCGCACCCATGCACTCATGGCAACATTGCACCAACTCGAACAATCGAAAGATGAGTTGGGCAAAGCACTGGCCGCCGAACGCGAACTGGGTGAGTTAAAGTCCCGTTTCGTATCGATGGCCTCGCACGAATTCAGAACGCCACTGAGTGCAATTCTAACATCGGCATCACTGATTGAGAAATACCCCACTACCGACCAGCAGGACAAGCGACTTCGGCACATTCATCGTATTAAATCGTCAGTCAATCACCTCAACGATATTCTGGAGGAGTTCCTGTCGGTAGGGCGGCTTGAAGAAGGGCGAGTAGCGGCTACCTGGTCATGGGTGGAATTACCCGAATTAGTCGACGAAGTAATGACCGATTTAGATGACATGCTGAAAGCTGGTCAGTTTATTCAAACACAGTTCGATTTACCGCAGCCAGTACGCAGTGATCCATCGTTACTTCGCAAGATTTTAGTAAACCTGTTATCCAACGCCATTAAATATTCAACTGATAATCAAGCAATTCAGTTGGCTGTTCATTACCAGAAAAATGCCTTCCAGATTACCGTTCGTGATGAAGGAATTGGCATTTCTGCCGATGATCAAAAACACTTGTTCGAACGTTTTTTTCGGGCCAAAAACGTCACTAACCTTGCGGGTACTGGTCTTGGGCTGCATATTGTTGCCAAGTACCTCGAACTGCTGGGCGGCACGATTGACTTGACCAGCCAGTTAGGCGAGGGCACCACCGTTACGCTTCTATTTCCTTATGAAAACCATTCTGCTTATTGAAGACAATGCTGATATTCGGGAGAATACGGCGGAGATTCTGGAACTGTCCGGCTACCGCGTGCTGACGGCTGAAAACGGAAAACTCGGCGTGGAGCAAGCCCTGACCGACCATCCTGATCTGATTATCTGCGACATTATGATGCCGGTTTTAGACGGTTATGGTGTTTTGCATATTGTCAATAAAAACCCCGAACTCAGCGGTATTCCATTTATCTTTCTAACCGCCAAATCTGAACGGGTCGATTTCCGCAAGGGTATGGATCTGGGTGCCGACGACTACCTGACCAAACCGTTCGACGATACGGAACTGCTCAGTGCCGTAGAGGGTCGATTCAATCGATTCCAAAGTGTTGGACCAGACAACCTTCAGGCGGATAAGTATAATCTACAGCAGGAAGGTTTGAACCAGTTTCTGGATGATGCGCGCACAGCCGGTGGTTTACAGGATTTATCGGTGGGCCGCAAGACCCATTACGTCCCCAAAAAGCAGTTTGTCTATACCGAAGGTGACGAGCCAACGCGCCTTTATTTTTTAAAAAGTGGCCGGGTCAAAACTACCCGTACGAACAACGACGGGAAGGAATTAGTGACCGGCATGTACGGGCCGGGCGAATTTTTTGGCGATTTAGCCTTGCTCGAAGAAATAAATTATACCGATTCAGCCCTGACGCTCGATGATACCGAACTGATATACATACCCAAAGACGACTTCCGGCAATTGCTTACGGCACGACCCGACGTAAGTCGTCAGTTTGTGCGTCTGCTGGCGGGGCGTGTCAGCGAAAGGGAAAACCAGTTGCTGGGTATGGCCTACAGTTCACTACGCAGGCGGGTGGCCGATGCACTATTGCGACTTCAGGAGCCGTTGCCAAATGGTGATCCAGCCCCACCCATTCAACTCTCGCGCGATGATCTGGCGGCTATTATCGGGACCGCCACCGAATCGCTGATCCGAACCCTTAGCGAGTTCAAACACGATGGCCTGATCGAAACTAGTGGAGCAGGCATCCGACTACTGCAACCAGACAAATTACGAAAGGCTAATTGGTAAGTTCTTAGCTTAAACTGCTTAAAACCAGAAATTTTACTAAGATATTTTAGTGCCCTCTAAACAATACTTACTCAGGAAGGATTACGTTTTACTGACTTACGTCTTTTGTTTTATGCCCTTTCAGATATCAACCCAGCCATTCGGTACGTTACCAACCGGAACCGCCCCCCTCACTGAATACATACTCGAACATACCGAATCGGGTGAGTTTATCACGATCATTCCAGAATTCGGGGGCATTCTCCGACGATTGGTTTTGCGAAAAGGCCAATACTTATTTGCTTTGCTACACGCCCCCGACTCCCCCCAAACACTGCTGGCTGATGAAAGCTACGCCAGTGCCCTTTTATATCCATTTCCAAGTCGTATTCGGCACGGCATCTATCACTTCGAAGGAGAAGATTACGCCCTGAAGATGAACGAAGTGAACCGTGACAATGCCCTACATGGTTTTGTGCACGGTCGGGCATTTTCTGTTGTGGGTCAAGAGATTACGCCAACGCAAGCCCAACTGGTTATACGATATGATTATGCCGGAGACACCGTTGGTTATCCCTTTCCCTTTGCGCTGACGGCTACCTATACATTAATACAAGCCAATTTGCTACCCAAAGGAAACCACACTACCGATGATCGTATGTGCGCCCTTCAGGTCAGTTATTCAGCGCTCAATACCGGTGCAACGCGTTGCCCGGCATCATTTGGCTGGCATCCGTACTTTACACTTTCGGGCGAATCTGTCGATGCGATGAGTTTGTCATTACCCAACCGAACGCCTATCCTACTCGACAAAAATATGATTCCGCATGGCATGCAGGCGGCAGAATTGGCGGGCACGATAGAGTTGCATGAAAAAAAGTTAGATACCGCTTTTGCTATCGAGCCGACGAGCGACTCAACCAGTCCAGAATCCTTTGCCGAAACCGTTTTGACATCCCTGGAGACGGGCGTCCGGCTGATTGTCGGTCAACAAACGGGTGAGAACAAACTTAACTATCTAGTCTGTTACACACCCACCCGGCGCGATAGCATTGCTATTGAGCCTCTTACAGCCAATGTTGATGCGTTCAACAATGGTGAAGGATTAACTATTCTGAATCCAGGAGAAACGCTTTCTGGAACAATGTGGGTGCGGCTGGAATAGTTCTTACAGCGAACGCATCTTCACATTTCGGAACCAGACTGAACTTCCCCAATCCTGCAACCCAATGCGCCCTACAAAGCGACCTTTACTGATGGGCGCATTTTTTAATTTACTGGCAGCCACACGCTGTTTCCAGTCGGCGCTGGTTAAATCGTGTTCCTGAATGCTGAAGCCATTTAGAGTGACTGTGAGTTTGTTCTTTTTCAGGATAAAGTGAACCTTGTTCCAGCCACCAACAGGTTGTAACTCGCGAACTCTGGCATTGGCCACGCTAAAAAAGTCTCCAGCCCGGTGCTTGTTTTCATCGGCGCCCTCGTAGATGGCATCGTCCAGCACCTGAAGTTCCAAGCCCGTATCGAAAATGTTTTTATACTGCGGGTCTTCCTGCACAAAAAAGAAAATCCCGCTGTTGGTAAACCGCTCAACTCTCCATTCTGCCTTAAACTCAAAGTCACCGGGCATCACAGCATCAGTTACCAGGTCGCCCCCATCAGATGCTTTATTACCAACTCGATTGGGAACATCCAATTTCAACGCCCCCTGATCAATTTTCCAGGACGAGCCCACACCTTTTGTGCCATAGGTGTGCCAGCCCGCTACGTTACGACCGTTAAACAGTAGTTTCCAGCCTTCTTTTTTTTCCTGAGACGATAACGTGTTAAGTTCCTGAGCCTCTGCCCCCCTGTAAGCAAGACACACGAACAAACTGATAGCAAAAATTTTTAGGAACATAGTCGTTATAATGGATTGAATACTTAAAAGACAATTCCTCTCTATAAACTCCTCATAATTCAAATGTAATTCCTTGGGCAAGGGGCATCGTTGTACCATAATTGATGGTATTGGTTTGTCGGCGCATATAGGCTTTCCAGGCATCGGAACCCGATTCACGTCCACCACCCGTTTCTTTTTCGCCCCCAAAGGCGCCACCAATTTCGGCCCCCGACGTACCAATATTAACGTTGGCAATACCACAATCGGACCCAACGCCCGACAAAAATCGTTCGGCTTCGCGCATATTGAGCGTAAAAATAGCCGACGACAACCCCTGCGGCACGTTGTTTTGCTGTTCGATAGCATCCTCCAACGTAGTGTATTTAAGCAAATACAAGATTGGGGCGAAGGTTTCACGCTGGACTATCGGCCAGTGGTTTTCGGCTTCTGCAATGCAGGGACGCACATAACAGTCTGATTCAAAACCCAGTCCATCAATTAAACCGGGCTCCACTACGAATTTCCCGCCAGATTCTTTAATCTCTGTAACAGCTACCTGATAATTGCCTACAGCCATTTGGTCAATGACTGGCCCAACATGAAACGACTCATCCAGCGGGTTGCCGATGCGCAATTGTGCGTACGCATGTTTAAGTCGGCTTTTCACCTCGTCATAAATACGTTCCTGCACAATAATCCGGCGCGTGGTAGTACACCGTTGCCCGGCTGTACCAACGGCCCCAAATACGATAGCTGGAATCGCTAAGTCGAGGTCGGCTTGTTCCGAAACGATAATGGCGTTGTTGCCGCCCAGTTCGAGCAGGCTTCGTCCCAATCGACCAGCTACGGCTTCGGCTACGGCTTTGCCCATGCGGGTGCTTCCTGTAGCAGAAACAAGGGCAACGCGCGGATCGCGGGCTAGCCACTCACCTGCGTCCCGCCCACCCGTAACGATGCACGATACACCTTCGGGCACCTCGTTATTGCGCAAAACTTCACTGATAATTTGCTGACAGGCCAAAGCCGTCAGGGGTGTTTTTTCGGATGGTTTCCAGATGCATACATCACCACAAACCCAGGCTAACATAGCATTCCAGGACCAAACAGCTACGGGGAAGTTGAAAGCCGAAATAATGCCCATCACGCCTAACGGATGCCACTGTTCCATCATTCGGTGAGCAGGCCGTTCGGAGTGCATCGAAAGGCCGTAAAGCTGGCGTGATTGTCCCACGGCAAAATCACAGATGTCAATAATCTCCTGTACTTCGCCCAATCCCTCCTGCAACGACTTACCCATTTCATAGCTAACGAGGGTTCCCAATTCACGTTTATACCGCCGGAACTGTTCACCCATTTGCCGAACAATTTCGCCCCGACGGGGTGCTGGCACTAATCGCCACTCAGCAAATGCTGCCTGTGCTGTTTCAACAACACGGTCATAATCGGCACGGGTCGATACATTGACACGGGCAATTAATTGGCCATCGGCGGGAGAATATGAATCAATAGTCTTAGCGGCATCGGACTGCCAAAAGTGTTGTCCTGTACTCGTGCCGGGCTTAATGGGCTGGGTGGGCAGCGGAAGAATAGACTGCATGGAATTGTTCTGTGGTTTGTTGAGACTGGAACAAATCTACCCGCCTTTACCCAAACAATACCTACTCACCCACAAACTTTTTACGGGTAATCAGGTTAGAGTAGCACCAATAAGTGATTCACCACTTAATACACAACGCTATGAAAATCAAGCAACCTCTTAGCCTGTTTGCGTTAGGAACTGCGCTACTTGCTACCACTAGTTGGGCACAAACGACGCCTACGGGAACGGCAACCTCAACGACCTACCCACAGGGAGCTATTGCCACAGACTCGATGCCTGCCAAACCCTCCCGCGATCAGAAACGAGCGATGAAACGTAGCCGAAAGACAACCAATCAGAAAGCCGGCAATGCAAATGCTACCACAAATACGTCTACGCAAGACGCTAGGTATCGGCGAAGTTCATCCAGTGATGGGACTGCTATCAACAACAGTAATACAACAAATTACAATAGCAATAATGTCACAAACGCACCGACAGGCGTTGGCAGTAATCCAAATTCATCCGGGACTACAACGACGTCTTCGCCCACAGCCAATCAGGTGAGCAATGGACAAAATAATAGTGCTACCCGAGGTTCATCAAGTAGTTCGGGTAGTTCATATTCATCCAATACGGGTGCGGCAGATTCTAATGCCGGAACAGCCGCAGCTGTATCGGGGGCTAAATCCAGTGAAACCCCGGCGGTAAAAGCGGGCAGCACCGTTCGCAATACCAGCATTGGCGATTTCGTGTCTTCATCGCCCAATTATACAACGTTGCAAAACGCGCTACAATCGGCCAATATGTGGGAAACGCTCAAAGGAACCGGCCCCTATACGATTTTTGCGCCAACGAACATGGCATTCAAGAAACTGTCAGCTACGGCGAAGGGAGCTTTATTGGAAGGCAGCAATCGCGCGGCTTTGCAACAACTTTTATCCTACCATGTGGTAAATGGCTCGTTGACTTCGGATGACTTAGCGCGGCAAATCAAAGCGGGCAACGGCAAAGCAAAGTTAAAAACATTGTCGGGCACGACTCTAACAATTCAGGAATCCAATGGCCGTATGACGCTGACAGACGAGCAAGGTGGTACATCCACTATTGAAGGGGCAGACAACCGTCAGTCGAATGGAATCGTTTACGGAATAAGTAATGTATTAATGCCTAAAACGGGCGTAGATGCTTTTCGATAGAACTAAATTATTTGATAACAACACCGTGTAAATGAGTAAAGTAGACCTAACGGGGTAGGGCATTCATAAGTTGCTCTACCCCGTTTATGGGCTATGTCGTAAAGGCATAACGAGTATAATAACGATTATCTGACTGCTACGAGCGCTTCACTTTATCCTAACGTATCCGTTCATTTTTTAAAATTCTATATATATTTGGCTCTCTTAACATCCCCCTCGTGAAACGCCAGTCCTCATTAGTTTCGGAAAGTGTCCTGATTGAAAAGCTTACTCAGCGCGATCAGCAGGCCTTCCAATGGCTCTACGATCAATATTCGCCTGCACTTTTTGGTGTTGTGCTACGCATCGTGCGCGATGATGAGCAAGCAGCTGATCTCCTACAGGATATCTTCGTTAAAATCTGGAAGAACTTAGACGCTTATGATGCCAGCAAAGGGCGTTTATTTACGTGGATGTTAAATGTCGCTAGGAATACGGCTATTGATTCGCTACGTTCCCGCAAAACACAACCCTTCGCTGCAATCCGAACCGATGAAGAGAACGTACATATTGTTGATCGGCAACACAGTACAGAACAACCTAATCCAGACCACATCGGTATTAAAGAAGTTGTGAACCAGCTAAGACCCGAGCGAAAACAGTTAATTGATCTGGTTTACTTTGCAGGATACACCCACGAAGAAGCCGCCGAAGAACTGAATCTGCCATTGGGAACAGTAAAAACCCGGGTTAGGGCAGCATTACAGGAATTAAAGCAATTATTTAAATCATGAACGTCACAGAATACATAGCGTCTGGTATCTTAGAGTCTTACGTCATGGGTGCGGTGAGCGACCAGGAGCGACGCGAGGTTGAGTGCCTGTCTTCTATTTATCCTGACATACGACGCGAACTTGATCAGCTATCGGAAGTTCTAGAAAGTTATGCCCTTTTGCATAGCGTTGAACCGCCCGCTTCAGTAAAAACAAAATTGCTGGACCAGCTCGATTTTGGGAGGCCAGTACAGGAGACCATTGTTCGGCCGATGCCGGTAGATACAACTTCATCACCCACGTTTCGGGTTACCTGGATTGTAGCTGCGTCGATGGGCCTTTTATTGCTGCTGTTTTCATTCTTTCTGCTTTCGCAGCTACGGACAAACCAGAAAACGATGGCTTCCATCCGTACGGACAATAGCAAGATGCAAACAGAGGTACGCCAGTTGCGCGACCAGAAAACGCAGACAGATCAGGCATTAGCTGTATTACGACAACCGGGAACACGAACACTGGAATTACGGGGCAACGAGAAAGCGCCCCAGGGTAACATGCTTGTTTTCTGGAATAGCCAAACGCATCAGGTAGCCGTGCAGGTTCAATCATTGCCGCCGTTACCTGCTGACAAACAGTACCAGCTTTGGTCGATGGTAGGTGGCAAACCCGTTGATGCCGGTGTGTTTGACTCATCCACTGCACCCGATATGGTTCAACGTCTGAACCGTTCCGTCAATCGGGCTGATGCCTTCGCGGTAACGGTTGAAAAAAGGGGAGGTAGCCCTACGCCTACTCTCTCGACGCTGCTGGCTCTTGCTCCGGTAAATGCCTGAACGTAACTCTACTGTTTCCTGTTTTGACTACTAGTTAATTGTGATTAAAAACACTGTTTTGTCAGGCTATACAGCTAGTATAGTTAAGCTTTCGGGCCGTCTGACTGATAAATAAAGTGGTCGGTTGACATCTATTTGTCTGTACTAAGAAGTATCTCATAACAACAAAAAATTCATGAAAATCACCCTGCTATTTTTTCTATCTGCCTGTCTGTTATCGGGATTAGCCTTTACAACAGACGATACTCCACCCCGGCGCGTGGTAAAAACGAATGCCGAGTGGAAAAAAATACTTACGGCAGACCAGTATGCGGTCTTGCGTGACCACGGCACCGAACGGGCTTTTACTAGCCCGTTGAATGATATTCATGATCATGGCACATTCTATTGTGCAGCCTGCCATACTCCGTTGTTCGCATCTGCTACAAAATTTGATTCAGGTACGGGCTGGCCAAGTTTTTACGAACCTATTACTAAAAGCGCCGTTCGGGAGACATCTGACAAAGCGTTTGGCATGGTACGCACCGAAGTTTTATGCAACGTTTGCGGAGGTCATTTGGGGCACGTATTTAATGATGGGCCAAAACCTACGGGCCTTCGCTATTGCATGAACGGCGTAGCTATGACGTTTGAGAAGAAATAAAGGATACATAGAAAAGGAATTTCACTTTCGTTCCATATTTCTTTTTCTTAATTTCTCTTAAAACAACTACATCAAAATAAACCGGGTCGCTCACACGACCCGGTTTTTGTATATCACATCGGTCGAAAATACGTTATATTTGAAGCCCGGTCTGGATAGATCCGGTCTGGATTACCAGAAGCGTATTGACCCGTTTAGTACAGCAGATTCGTCTGGTCAATACGTTTCAGAGTATCTTACTACGCTATTTTTACGGCTGGGTAAGTTGGCAGCTTTCCGGCAAGCCAAATCTGGAATAATAAGTTTTCTTCGACTATTAACGCATGAGTCAATACAGGGAGCGGTTCCGCGCTGTTCGGCACGCTTTTGGCGAATTCAGAAAACGCCAAAAATTAGGAGGCAATGTCAGGCGCGGAGTTGGGCGCCAACTTGCACGAGTTGCTGGTGAAGAGCGTGTCAATTTATGGGTTAGTACCTATCAAGACTACCGCAATCAATTTCGCTCATTTATCCACCGGTATATTAATCCCGATTCCTGGTATTACCCCTACCTCAAAAAAATAACCAAAGGGGTACTTTGGGGTTCTCTGGCATTGGGCATCTACGTGTTTATCCTTAACTATAACTTCCTGTATTTGACTGGGGCCATGCCTAGTGTGGAGGAGTTAAAGAACCCGAAGCTCAATCAGTCGTCAGAAATTTATTCGCAGGATGGGGTGATGATCGGTAAATTTTACGCTGAAAACCGAACACCTATCAAGTACGAAAACATCCCGAAGTCGCTAATTAATGCGTTGATTGCGACCGAAGACGCCCGCTTCTACGATCATAGCGGTGTTGATCCACGGGCTATTGGTCGGGCCGTAATTAGCTTTGGACGTGATGGGGGCGGATCAACCATTACACAGCAGTTAGCCAAAAATCTCTTTAAAACGCGAAAAAAGACTAGTACGGGTCTTTTGTCGCGTATTCCGTTTATTAGAAAAGTCGTTTACAAGTCGAAAGAGTGGTTGATGGCGTTAAAGCTAGAACGAAACTTTTCGAAAGATGAAATTATCACGTATTATTTCAATACGGTGGATTTTGGCAGCAATGCATTTGGTCTAAAGACAGCCGCCCGCACCTTTTTCAATAAACTCCCCGACAGCCTGAACGTGCAGGAAGGTGCCGTATTGGTTGGCTTACAGAAGGCTACAACGAATTACAATCCGCTCAAGAATCCGCAGCGCTCACGTGAACGCCGAAATATCGTGCTGGGCCAAATGGCCAAATATAATTTCCTGACCAAACGACAGGCAGACTCAACTAGTGCACTACCCCTATTAACCGAGTTCACCCCCGAAAACCCCTATTCCGGCCCGGCCAGTTACCTCAAAAATGCTGTGTTAGATTATGTGAAGAAGTGGGCAGAGGACAATAACAACGGCTACGATCTTTATACCGATGGTTTGCGCATTGTCACGACTGTCGACTCGCGAATGCAAACGTATGCCGAACAGGCTACGAGCGAAAAAATGAAGCAGTTGCAGCATACCTTCGATAACCATTGGCGCGGCCGAAACCCCTGGACCGACGAAGATGGAAATGAGCTGCCAGGTTTTATTGACTCCGTAGCCCGACGAACCGAACGCTACAAATCCCTGAGCCGTCGCTTTATGCCACTTTATCCTGACTCGATCAACTACTACATGAAAAACGTGAAGTATAAGATGCGGGTATTTAGCTGGAACAGTAAGCGTGGTTACGAAACGACAGAAATGACCCCTTACGACTCCATTGCCTATTACAAGCATTTTTTGCAGTCAGGTATGGTGGCAATGGACCCGCGTACGGGCTACATTCGGGCCTGGGTGGGCGGTCTGGACTATGACTATTTCAAGTATGACCACGTGAAGCAGGGAAAACGCCAACCGGGTTCAACCTTTAAACCTTTCGTTTATACCACCGCTATTGACGATTCACTCATCAATCTTAGCCCTTGTGACCGAATTCAGGATAGGCCATTCCGTAAAGAATACCGTGAAAATGGAGAGGACAAAATTTGGGAACCCCGAAATTCAACCGGCTATTATTCCTACTCGAATATGACCCTGCGCCGGGCCATGGCTCGTTCCGTAAACTCCATTACGGCCCAGTTAACCGACCGTGTTACACCCGAACGCGTAGCCCAATACGCGCATCGGATGGGCATCAAGAGCCGTTTAGACGCTGTGCCTTCCATTGGGCTTGGGTCGTCGGATGTGTCTCTGTATGAACTGGTTGGTGCCTATTGCACTTTTGTAAACGATGGTGAATCCACGGAGCCAATAATCGTTCAGCGCATTGAAGATAGGGATGGCAACGTAATTGAAACATTTACCAGCCAACATAAACGGGCAATCAGTTCAGAAACAGCCTTTCTGATGCGGTACATGCTGCAAGGTGGTTTACAGGAGTCGGGTGGCACGTCACAAAATCTTTGGTCATTCGACCTGTTCAAAAACCACAATGAAATGGGTGCCAAAACGGGCACTACCTCCAACAATTCCGACGGTTGGTTTGTGGGCGTATCCAACAATTTAGTGGTGGGCGCATGGGTTGGTGGCGACGACCGAAGTATCCATTTTCGCTCAACGGATTTGGGCGAAGGGGCTAAAACAGCCTTGCCGCTGGTGGGGACATTTTTAGAGAAAGTCTACCGTGATCCAAGGTTTAAGAACTTGCAGGGACCGTTTCCCAAAGGAGAGGGCATTATGAAGGACTACTTAAACTGTGGTCCCTCCGGCGATGAAGAAGATACTACTGAGTCGGATTCAACCGATACCTCTGGTGAACCAGGCGACTCAACGTTTATTCCTATTGCACCAGCCCCTGACCCAACTGCTCCACCTGATACAACCAACAGGCCATAAATACAGATTTCAAGACCGCCTGAACTTAGTTTGTCGGTCGGTCGGGTAAGACATTGGGCACCACCGCTACACAGGGCCCTTCATTTCAGCACTTATCAGGTTATACAGAACCCACTTTTGACCAAGCAGATTGCCTAATAGCAGTCAGCTTGGTCAAAAGTGGGTTCAACAATTATATTTTTGTATGATATATCATATTATGATAAAACATATACATTTGTAGTGGAATCACTATGTATTATGCTGAACGAAATCATCTTTTACTCGCTGGAGAAAACCATCAAACGCTATCGGCAATTCGCCCAGGCAAACATCAACCGTGCTGGCATCGACATCACCATTGACCAGTGGTTAGTGCTAAATGTTATTCTGGAATTTCCTGAACTGGGCCAAGCCGAGATTGCTGAGCACGTTTTTAAAGATCAAGCTTCGGTGGCAAGAATAATCGATTTATTAGTAAAAAAGGAACTACTGGCCCGAACCACAAGCTCTGCTGACCGTCGCAAAGTGGATATGCGCCCTACCGATGCCGGGCATCAGCTTATAAGCGCAGTGGCACCCATCATTCAACAAAATCGTGAGACAGCCTTACAGGGATTACAAGAGACTGAAAGCCAGCAGCTAAAACAAACACTCGAACGTATCTTCTCGAACTGCTCCATCATTCCCACTACATAAATTCAACCAACCACATCATGAATGCATGTAAATTTTTGCTGGCAGGACAGCTGCTGGTACTAACTTCCTACAGTTTTGGCCAGACCTTACTTACTCAAAAATTAGACTCGTTGATGGACAGCTATGTTCATCAACGCTACTTCAGCGGCAGTGTGCTGTTAGCCAAAGGCGATACCATTCTCTACCAAAAAGTTTTTGGTCTCGCTGATCGCGAAAAAAAGATTGCGATCCAGCCAACTACTACGTTCAGTATTGCCTCTGTGGGAAAGATTTTTACAGCTACACTGATCATGCAGTTGGTCAATGAAGGCAAAATAGATCTGGATAAAACAGTCAATGATTACCTCCCAGAATGGAAAATACCCAATGGAAATCACATTCGGGTACGCCACTTATTGACGCACACGGGTGCCACAAATGACTACATGGCGAATTCAGATTACGATAAAGTACACGCAACGGTTTCGTCCATTGACGATATTATGCCCTTTGTCGTAGCTGGTGTCACGGTTAAAGATACGCTTGGAATGGAGTTTGGTTACTCAAATTCAGGCTATATTTTATTAGGTAAGATCATCGAAAAAGTAACGGGTAAACCCTACACAATTGTCTGGCAGGAACGTATACTTTCTCCGGCTGGAATGACGAATACATATCTCCGGCCAGAAGGCTTCCAGGCTCCAGCTGAAGCAACGCCTTATGACTTGTTCACGGACAAAGCCTATGTTCCCGAAAAAGATAGCTATATGCCCGCCTTCTCCGACGGCGGGGCCATGTCAAACTCAACAGACTTGTGGCGATTTGGGCGTTGGTTTATGAAGACAATACCAGCTCAGACCCGCCAAGCGATGTGGACGCCGTATGTTATGAGTCGTATAAACAGCTATTACGGATATGGTTGGACCATTACCGAGCCACAGGGTCGTAAGCGGGTATCACATTCCGGAGGGTCAAAAGGATGGGCAGCTAATTTTGAAATCGTTCCCCAGGATGAGTACACAGTCATTGTGCTGATTAATCAATACCAGAATCCAATTGAAGTGACCCAAAAGGTGCTGGACATTGTTTATACAGGGAAAGTTGAAAATCCCCACCGTCAGTTTACCAGTTCGGTCATCGATGAAATAGATCGTAAAGGCTTTTCGAATGTCCGGAAACGCTTTCGTACTATCCTTACCGTTGGCTATGACTACACGCCAGACACCCGCGATTATACGAATCTGTTTGAGGGACTCAATGAGCTTAAAAGGTAACAGCAAGCCTGTGTATTGGCCCGAATTGCCTCAGAAGTCTTCCCGAATCAGGTGTGGACTTATGTATCTTTAGGCAATGCCTTATATGGATTAAAAGACGTCGCCAAAGCCAGAGCAGTCTTTGAGCAGGCATTAAAAATTGATCCCACTAATTATGAAGCTAAATTGATGTTGGAGAAACTAGCAAAGTAAATTTATCGTATATCAGTTAAACTAGCGAGGTTTATTGTGGCGTTTGCGGGTCGATAGCAGGCAAAAGAGGTACCCACTGTTATCATCTGATGCCATTAACCTATCCGGAATGAAACGGAAAGCAGCTTAACCGATATGCTGAGTTGCTATGACAATCAAGTAGTGACAAAAAATCAATTGTACTAATTTAAACATTTAGCCAGAAATTTGTAGTTGTAGGTCTACATCCTGATACTATGAAATTATTCACACAAATCTTCCGCTGGACTATATTTACTATTCTCATACTGATTGTTGGCGTGTTAGTTGCTGCTTGGTTCATTGACTCCCGTCAGACAGACAAGGAAATAGCCGAAGAGTTTCAGGGACAGCGTATCCACCCGACTGTACATTATTACCACGTTAGTCAACAGCAGAACGACGGAACTAAGAGTAACGAAGAACCCCGAACAATTCGATTTATAGAAACGTCTGCTTCGCCAGCCGATTCGACGTTGCCGGTCGTGATCTTTATTCATGGTGCACCAAGTTCATTGTCATTCTTCAAGGAGTTTTTCAAAGATACGATGTTGCTCAACCGTGCTCGGTTGGTAGCCGTTGACCGACCCGGTTATGGGTATTCGGATTTTGGACGGGTTGAAACATCAATTATCCGGCAGGCTAAATTGCTGCAACCGCTCATTGACCGGTATCGAAAAGCGCCCTATTTAATGATTGTTGGTTCATCCTATGGTGGCTCGGTATCGGCACGACTGGCGATGAATAATCCGGGACGGGTCAATCATGTCGTGTTCGTTTCGTCGGCCTTGGGACCGGGGCTTGAGCGAACGTACCCAATCAGCTATTTTGCCGACAGCCCGTTGATTCGCTGGGGGGTATCACCACTCCTTCGCTTGGCAAATGACGAAAAACTGGCTCACCGACATGCTCTGGAAGCTATTTTACCCGATTGGCCAAAAATCCGGGCTAACATCACGATGTTACACGGTCAGCGGGACGATTTAGTGTATCCTACTAATGTCTGGTTTGCGCAACAGCACTTAGTTAATGCACGAGTGAAGCAATTTCTTCTACCCGAAAACCGCCATGACATCGTGTTCAACAAACGGGAGTACATGACTGAAATCATTCTCAATATCCTGACGCAACGCGATGTTAAGGAAACAGTCAGCGCTAAATCGTTAGCCATAAAAGCAAAAACGAACGAAACGAATAGACTCTGAGCTGTTTGTTTCGTTCGTTTAGACCGTTATTTCAAGCCGGTTTCCTTCCGGATCCAGTACCACACTTTCGTAGCAGCCGTCACCTGTTCGGCGGGGTTCGCCAACAATGACGAACCCATCAACCCGGAGCCGGTCGGTTAGACCATGAACGGCCTCTTCACTGCCGACCGAAACGGCAAAATGAGTGAGACCAATAAATTGAGTTAATACATCATTTTTCATGTCAGAGATACCCGGCATCTGCATGATTTCCAAGCGGGTACCTCCATCGGGAAACGTCAGAAAATAGGACGAGAAGCCCTTACCGGCGTTGACGTATTTTTCATTGGAAATAGCCTTAAAATAAGTTTGGTAGAAGGTTCGCATCCGGTTTAAGTCGCGGACCCACAAGGCAAGATGTTCTATATGCATAGGACAAAGGTCACTCTGTTCTTTTGTTCTTGCTACGTCTGTATTAGCACAAACCTCCACCTTATCAACCTATTGACTTTTTACAACACCAGTATAGGCATCCAGAAGACACCATCGCCGAGCCACCGATAACGTTCGTTCCGAAGAAAATAGTCTGGATAGCGTTGGATACCGTACAGGGTTAAGCTCATCAGTGCAAGCATCAGCGCAGAGCGTTGGGCGAATCGGTCTGTCGTTATAAAACAGAGAGCAAAGCCCGTCAGTACGATCACGAATGTTAACCAGCGTAAAATCAGATCACAGCTATCCAGTCCCCACGCCGTCGCTAACGAAAACAGGCTTTGGTCAGGCGTTTCAAGTTGTTCCATCACAGCAAATAGAATAAGATTTTGAAACGCGATGCCAAGAAACATCAGCCCTTCTGCAATCTCAATACTACTAACTGAAGGTCGTTGTACCCAGACACTTCCCCAAACGCCAGCGGCATAGAGCATAGCAACGAGCGGCTCTTTCAGCAGCAAGGCCGGATGCCGGGCTGGAAGCCGAAAAACCGCTCCTACATAGGCCGCACAAATACCACCCAGCACAATCCCAAATTTGACCACACTACCCGGCAAAAAAAACGTCAGAACGAAGGCCAAACTAGTCGCTCCAATGACAACGCGCCACAACACCTGAGCATGCGTACGATGAAACTGATGGCGAGCCGTGAGCGGTTGGTTTGGGTAATCGGCATTGGGTTTCCTGATGTCGAGCAGACGATCAACGGTATAAATGATAAACACGACTAACGCCAGCACAATGGGTGTCGCCCAGTGTACCGGTTCAACGTCGGAAAGTCGGCTAGCCATGCGGTTGGATAGCACGGCCCCTACCACAACGGGGAAACTCAGATAGTAAACGTTTCGTAGATAGTTGAGCAATGGATGTAATTCGTAAGTAAGGGTAAAAGTATGTTAAGTAAGAATATAGAAGATCATTCACGGACTGGCTTCCCCTATCTCTCGTCTGCCAGGTATCGTT
Organism: Spirosoma flavum; assembly: GCF_042686045.1. Classification (NCBI taxonomy): domain Bacteria; kingdom Pseudomonadati; phylum Bacteroidota; class Cytophagia; order Cytophagales; family Cytophagaceae; genus Spirosoma; species Spirosoma flavum. The sequence goes on along the minus strand of NZ_JBHUOM010000002.1, from coordinate 289,336 downwards.
TTTGGTCAATTACTTTTTGATAACAGGTTTAAACCATCTTCGGCTAAACGCCCGACATAGTAGCAACAGGCGGAGCTAGCCACGGTTCCTGCCGACTAACCACCTCGATAGATTGACCGACATGCAGTTTTCCTAAAATGGACTCACCCGTTGGTTTGGCTAATACATTTTGACCAAACAGAATTTTGTGTTTCCATTGGCGATAAGTTGCCAGTGTGCGTAGGGGTTCTTTTCCCTGCTGACCAGTTTCCGGGTCAATCGTAGTCAGTACACAGCGGGCGCAGGGCTTAACACCGAAGAAATCTATACCCCCCACCCGAAAGTGAGTCCAGGCGTCTTCTTCGTTGGGCAAACTATCCGCCACAACAATATTGGGCCGAAAACGTATCATGGAAATTGGTTCGGCAAGCCGCTGGTTCAGGTTATCAAGCGACGCCTGACCAATTAGCAGGTAGGGATACCCATCGGCAAAACTAACCGTATCCTTCTGACGAGCATAAGCAGGGTCAACTGGGCGATGGGTAGTGTCGGGCATAAACACCAGCCGACAGGGTTTTTCGAGAAATTTAGTGAACCATTGGTCGGCTTCTTCGCTGACTGTCAGGGCGGCCACATCTTTATCATCCCAGATATTGACCAGCATTGTTTCACGGGTTGGGGTCGAATCGCCCGTTTGCTCATGAATAGTCAACGGCAGTTCAAGCACATCTTCCGGGTGATGTCGGTGCCAAACGCGCAGTGTATCGTCGTGAATAGCCACGTCAATCAATGCCATATGGTGGTTGGTACGCTGTGTGATAAAATCTCCCATTGGCGAAACCAGCATAAACCGTCGATCATAGCGAAAGCCTTTCTCTTCAACAACGGTTTCGTTTACAGAAATACCGCTTAGTGATTTGATAGGATAAATTCGAAGTTCGGAGATAGTCATAAAAGTCGGTAGTCATTACTGGTGTCCGGTGTAGTCAATTATTGTGGGTGAGCAGTCTATTGTTAACCACTGTCTTACATACTCATTCTTGGTAGTGGACTAACGGTTTGTGCCGTAAAGTCACCCTGTTCATATTTAAATGAGGCAGCCATAGCAATCATGGCTGCATTGTCTGTGCAATACTCAAAACGAGGAATATAAACGTTCCATCCCTGTTCATTACCGATTTGTGTCAGTGTTGTACGTAACCCGCTATTAGCCGAAACACCCCCGGCAATAGCAATTTCATGAATGCCCGTTTCGCGGACAGCCCGTTTCAATTTAGTCAGCAGCATTTGTATCAACGTGTATTGAATACTGGCGCAAATATCCGCCAGATTTTGGGTAATAAAAGCAGGATTGCTCTTCGTATTGTCTCGCAGGAAATACATAACGGCAGTTTTGATGCCGCTAAACGAAAAATCCAAATTGGGCACGTCACTCATCGGAAACTTAAACGCCAACGGATTACCTTCTTTGGCGTATTTATCAATAAGTGGCCCGCCGGGATAAGGCAAGCCTACTAATTTGGCCGACTTATCAAACGCTTCACCCACGGCATCATCTACCGTTTGTCCCATAACAGTCATGTCAAGAGGCCCGTCTACGCGCACGATCTGCGTGTGCCCCCCACTCACCGTTAGACACAGAAATGGAAATGTGGGTTTGGGGGTTTCAATGAAGTGTGCTAATACGTGTGCCTGCATATGGTTGACTTCGATGAGCGGAATATTCAGGCCCAGAGCCAGAGATTTAGCAAATGAAGTTCCCACCAGCAGCGACCCCAACAAACCAGGTCCGCGCGTAAAGGCAATGGCCGACAGTTCATTTTTTGGTAGATTTGCATCGGCCAATGCCCGCTCAACGACTGGCAAAATATGTTGCTGATGCGCTCTTGAGGCCAGTTCGGGCACAACGCCCCCGTACTGTTCATGAATTAACTGAGTAGCAATTACGTTGGACAAAATATGTCCGTTGACTAAAACAGCCGCCGACGTTTCGTCGCAGGAAGACTCAATGGCTAAAATGTTCACCGTACAAAACTAATGGATAATGATTTCACAAAACGAACAATGGAAGTTATGACTAAACCGTTCACTCGTTTATAGAGTCTAAAGTGTACTCAATTTTTGTTATTTGTTGTAGATTAGGCATTTCCGCCACGGATGCGTCAGTTTTTCGCCATATTTCTTAAAACGCTGCTTTACCTGGTTCTCACGGTACTAGGTTTAGCCTTGGGCATCCTGCTGAGCTTACAACTCCCGGCTATACAAACGCGCATAGCCAAAAAAGGGGCCGAATGGCTATCTGATAAACTTCGTTTTCCAGTTACGCTTGACGGTGTTTCGATTAAGTGGTTCGATTCGCTGACACTCGAAGGTGTTCATATCCAGGATCGTCAGGGTCGGCCAATGATTACGGTTAAGCGGATTGATGCTGATTATAATCTTCATAATTTACTTGATTCATCGGCGCATAATATTCATTTAGACGAAGTGGTGTTGTACCGGCCCGATGTCAGAATGATCAAAAATCGGACGAATGGCGACACCAATCTTGATGATTTCATCGCCCGTATTGAAGAACTAACCGCCGATCCAACCAAGCCGAGTATTCCGAACCACAATGTCCCTTTCACCATTGGTCATATCCACTTGGTTGACGGCTCTTATACACTCGAAGATCCGCGTGAGCCTTTCCTTCACAACCCGACCAGCTTTGACTATAACCATTTTACGCTCCAGAATCTCACCGCCGAGGTTAGCAATTTTTTAGTACTGGGCGACACAATTGCGTTTGAGGCCAAAGGATTATCAGGCATTGACCGCGACTCAAGGATAAAAATACGGCAGTTAGATACTCGCTTTCTGTACTGCAATACCAAAATGGAGTTAGCCCGGCTATACGCTCATATTGGCAATTCGATCATCCGTAACGGGCTAACGTTATTCTACGATAAACCATCGGCGTTTGGTGATTTCAATAGCCGGGTACTCATGCAGGCTAACTTTCGCGATAGTAGAGTAGAGTCAAAAGATCTGGGCTATTTTTCGGATTATCTACGTGGCCTCAACGAAACCTGGTTCCTGACAAGCAACTTTAGCGGTACAGTCAACGACCTCCGGCTTAAGAATACCGACCTGCGGTTTGGCCCCAACGGGCGTAGCCAGTTAACGGGCTATATAGCCTGGAAGGGCTTACCCGATATGGATAAGACGACGGTCAATTTTGCCTTCACTCCTTCAGTCGTTCACATGGCTGACATTCGTCAGTATTACCCCGACTCATCCTTTAACAAGACGATTCAGAAGCTAGGCATGGTAGCGTTTAACGCCAATTTTGCCGGTACGTTTAGTGATTTCAAAACAAAAGGAGTCTTCCGGACAGGCATTGGTAATGTAACGGGCGATTTGGCGCTGAAACTCACTAAAAATTCTGATTTAACGACTTATACGGCCAACTTAAAAGGTGAGAATTTTGATCTCGGCCAGTTAATAAATCAGCCCGATCAATTTGGCAAACTTAATGGTGAAGGACGGATAACAGGGCGAGGCACTAACTTAAAGCGAGCCAGTATTGATTTCGATGGGCAGTTTGGCCAGTTCGGATGGGAAGACTACGACTACCACAATGTGGTAGCTCAGGGAAATTTACAGCAAGGTCTTTTTCAGGGAAAGCTGACTATTCATGACCCAAATCTGGCCTTCAATCTTGATGGTGAATTTAATTTAGTTGGACCTCGCAACAAGTACGATTTACGAGGCACTGTAGAACACGCCGATTTACGCGAGTTGGGCTATCTGCGCGATTCGCTGGTGGTTCAAACAAAGTTAGATGTTAAGCTGGAAGGTAGTAAACTCGATGATATTGTGGGTAGTGCCGTCTTTACCAACGCGACACTCACCCTAAACCGGCCTGGGCGTACCCTGGCTGTTGATAAACTCACCCTTGCCTCTTCGGTTGAACAGCGAACCGGGGTCGCGTCTGACTCGGGTGGTACTCAACGCTATTTCGACCTTGATTCCGACTTTCTAACCACCCGTTTGCAAGGTACGTTCCAGCCTCAGCGCACCATTGACGATCTGACCAAATTGGCGAAGGAGTACCAACTTTACTTTGCGGGCGATGCCGCTGGCATGAAGGCTTACTACGATCTGAAAAAGCGCAAGGCCGAACAGCTTACCGGAAAAAAATCAACCGATCTTAACCAGCGATATGGGGTTGACTATCAAGTTATCACGAAGAACAGCGCGCCCTTACTGGCGTTTTTAGGATCGTCGGTCTATGTGGCCCCTACAACCCGATTAGAAGGCCGCTTTACGGCAGATAACACTTTATTTCTGACGACCACTGTTAAAACGGATTCACTTCGTTTCGGTAAAATAGGGTTTGGACCGAGCGATCTGGACTTGACAACCTCTAAGTTTACCTACGGTGAAGACGTACTGGCGTCGGCAGTTGTTTCATCGAAAAGGCAGTTTTTTAGTTCGCGTCTGCCCACACGTAACCTTCAGGCGGAAGCCTCGTGGGATGTTGACCACATTGACTTTACGAGCCGAATTGAGCAAGCCGATAGCAGTGGTCGAAACATAAACAGGGCTGATCTGAACGGCGAATTGAGTTTCAAAGGTGACGCCATCGATTTAACATTTCGGCAGTCAAAACTGCGCGTGCTGGATGGCGACTGGACGTTAAATCCGCAAAGTTTGATTCGGAAAGTTGGCGACGAGTATACCATTCGGGACCTCTCCCTGCTGAATGAAAACCAACTGATTCAAGCATCGGGTAAAATCTCACCGGATTCAGGGCAACATCTGGCTGTCGAAGCACAAAACTTCCTGTTAGCCTCCCTGAATTCGGTTCTTAATACAACGCTCGGAGGTACATTGAATGGCTCCATGTCTATTCGAAACTTGTATGATACGCCGATTCTTGAAAGTGCCATGTCCGTTAGGGCTTTGTCATACGAGAACGAGTTGATTGGCGACGTGCGAGGACAGGGCGAGTGGGACCAACTGGCGCAACGACTCAACGTAGATGCCCGTGTGAATCGCAACGGGGCCGATGTAGTAACTCTAACGGGTAATTATACGCCCCAACAGAAGGCTAACCCGCTAGCGCTGCAAGCGACGGTCAATAATGCCGATTTAGCTCTTCTGGAACCCTTTACCAAGGGCTTATTTTCGAATCTTGGCGGTATAGCGAGTGGTGTAGTGGCTGTAACGGGCAAGCCTGCCGTGCCGGTGTTGAAGGGCGAAGTAGCCATACAGGGGGGTCGTGGGCGGTTCGATTACCTGAAAGCCGATTTCACCTTTGACGACAAAATCTATTTTGGTGAAAACGAGATTATCACCCGTCAGCTTACCCTACATGATCCTCAGGGTAATACGGCCTTGCTTCGGGGGGGCGTTTACCACGATGGTTTCCGGTATTTTACCCTCGGCTTCGATGCTGATTTTAAGAATTTCAAAATCATGAATACAGCTGCCCAGGATAATGATTCTTTTTATGGGCAGGCTGTGGTGACCGGACGGGCGGAACTCTACGGGCCGACGAATAATCTAACTGTTCGCGCCAATGTAGCCAGTAATAAAGGCACTCGAATATACATCCCGCTGGATGGAGCCACGTCTGTAGCAGCCGACGATCAGATTCGATTTGTCAGCCGGACCTCCAGCGCATCATCAGGGAAGCCTGGAAGTCAAACGGCAAGTAAGTCTGACGGCGAAATTGATTTATCGAGAATTCAGATGGATTTCAATTTCGATATTACGCCCGATGCGTATTGCGAAATTCAGCTAGATCGCCAAACGGGTGACATCATCAGTGCTTATGGACAGGGGCGCGTTGGGATGAAGGTGGATACCAAAGGCGACTTCACGATGACCGGCAACTACGAAATTTTGAAAGGCGATTACACGTTTACTTTTCAAAACATTATTAATAAACGGTTTCAAATTCGGCCTAACAGCCGAATTACGTGGACTGGTGACCCATACGGTGCGCTACTGGATGTAACGGCGGCTTACACGCAATACACCTCGCTAGCGCCTTTATTACCCCTTAATACGTCGTCGACAAATAACAGAACTGATCAAAGCCGACGATATCCGGTAGATTTAGTCATTAAATTAACCGGCGAATTAGGCACTCCCGCCATCAGTTACGATCTGGACATTAAGGAATATCCGTCGTCGTCAGATTTTCGGCAAGCTGTAACGGCTTTCGAGTCTCGGATTCAGAGTAACGATCAGGAATTAACCCGGCAGGTTAGCAGTGTTTTGTTGTTCAATCAGTTACTATCGGAAGGAACCAGCCTATTCGATCAGGGTCAGGTAAACAGCGGGGTGGCGAATAGCGTGAGCGAACTGCTTTCGAATCAGATTAGCCGCTTAGCCTCAAACCTCAATGAAAAACTGGATGTGGGCGTGTCATTTGGCGGATTTACAAGTAACACCCAAAGCGAAAATTTACTCAACAACCTGCAACTACGGTTCTCATATCGCTTATTAAATGATCGCCTTCGCATTAGCCGAGACGGTGGCTTCACATATGGCCAAAGTCAATATAACGCAGCGAGTTTGCTAGGCGAGTGGACGCTCGAATACTTTATCACTCCCGATGGACACTTACGGGCGAAGGTGTACAACCGCAATCAGCAAAGTATTCTAAGCCAGTCCAGTTTTAACAGCACGATTACGACAGGAGGAGGCATAAGTTTACTGTATACCCGTTCGTTTAACCGACTCTTCGGTACTAAACGCACTACACCGGGTCTGATACCACCTCAGCCAGTTGAGACTCCTGCTCCAGTTTCCCCATCACCAACACCAATTACTACTGTTGGTAGTAAGGGACGAGATGCGCTTTGAATTTCCGTCACTATCTGACTCAGATTAACCATCTCATAATCTGATAATTACAATTTCACAATAAATTATACGACAAACTTCTTCGTAAAATCCTTGCGTCTAAAGAAATGCTCTTTTATTTTTGTTTAAAATTAGTCTAAATAAAGTAAAGGGAAGAGGATTCCTCTAGTCAACCCTTTCAGCTTAGTAAGTCTGTACATTTTGGTAGGATACTATACTCTTGACAATAAATAAATGATCTTAAGCCCTGTGTGCCGGTTGTGATTAAATTGGTTGATACACACAATTAAACTCACGTCCGGGCACAGGCACAAATTAACTGGTGATACTAAACTTTATCCGTAATGAACACATGCAAGCCTACTCTGCTTTTTGATCAGGATCTATTCTGTATTGCTCAATGCCCCCATTGCCAACGGGTTGGTTTGACATTTAAAAACATCCTATTAGGCTTCGATCACTCTGAATTTGTGGAGTTGTGCCGCAATATAGGCCAGGTGAATTTTGACCAGTGTGGTATGTTGATGCCCGATGGTCAGCTTCATATGATTATCAATACCAGCCATCCAGATGTTCAATTTAGCTTATCCCGAATAGAGTTTGATTTATTTCAGGCTGGTCTGTCAAAAGCGTTGAGATTATTGGGGCTTTATGATCTGCTCAAGATTCAATCTAACTAAGCCATTATAATTTACAGATATGGAACATCAGCATCAATTAAAATACCTGACTCAACACGAAAATGGTTATATCGGCTTTTGCACAGGCTGTCAATCTTATAATGTAGCGTACAAGAACTCAATGTTTGTTTTATCAGAAATAGAGTTTTCTACCTATAAACAAATGATTGCAGAACGAACGGGTATGCGCCCCTTTTTTACAACTCACGGTAAAGAATGGCTGTTGAAAACACCTATGCAGAACTACTTTATTATGTTCTCGGACGCAGAGATTGATGAGTTAAATCAAATGATGGATGAAGCGGGTGTACTCATGCAGGTAGACAAAATTCTGCAAACGTCTACCGAAAAAAATAGCCAGTAAAACTAGCGACATCTCACTTTTTGACTTTTCCTAACTGAGCAACGTATGTTTTTACAAGATTCCAATCGACAAGTTAGCGCGGCCAGTGTCGAAATTTCCTTTAGAGGTACGTCACTGACGTTCAGCAAGCAGGATGCTTACACAATGCTTAATTGACAGCAGCCATGGGGTTGGCCCGTAGTCTATCAGATTGGCCTATTTGACATACAGGATACATGCATACGAACTGGTTTCCAGGGGAGGAACTTTCAAATCACGCTCAAGGAATACGACGAGCTTAGTGCGGCTTTGCAGGAAGCTTATTTGACAGTGGACTGGTAAATTCCCTTTCCTTTAATCAATTCAATCCAAGATACCTTCATAGGTTAGTAAAAAACGAGAAAAGGAACTGGCCTCTGACTGGTTCCTTTCTAAAAAAACACATCGTCATGCAGGAATCTAATTTATTACTGGCCACCGCCAGAGTCAAGCTTGAAGAATCATTGCTGGCGAAAGGACTGCGCCGTTCATCTGAGCGTTTCGCCATTCTAGACGAAGTATACTCTCGCAATGATCATTTCGATGCCGAAGAGCTTTATCAGGCTATGCATCAGAAAGCGTACCCTGTCAGTCGGGCAACGGTGTATAATACACTGGATGTTCTGATTGATTGCGGATTAGTTCGCCGACATCATTTTGGTGAAGAAGATAACAGCAAGAGTCGATATGAAAAGTCGCTGGGACGGCAACAGCATGCGCACATGGTTTGCACCGTTTGTCATCGGGTGAAAGAATTCTGCGACCCGCGTTTACACTTGATCAAGACCAATGTGAGTACCACGCTACAATTTCAGGTGGAGTCCCATTCACTGGTGTTTTATGGTCAATGCACAGACGACACGTGTGAAACCAGACCCAGTCACGAGTAGAACGGCTTGCTTACTAAGCCAATCAGGTATAATTAACCAACCACCGCAGGGTAAAAATGTCAGTTCTCGCCTTTATCTGGCAACCACTGCTTTCCTGCAACATGCTTACCGTACTATTAAAGAAAGGTTTTTTTATTCGGGCGCTTATTTGTTTATTTCTTGTAGCCAATACGTTGCAGGCCCAGCGCACATTTACAAATCCCGTCAAAAACTCCGGCCCCGACCCTTGGGTATTACAAAAAGATGGATGGTATTATTATATGAATACCACGGGTAGCAACTTAACGCTCTGGAAAACCAGAAATATGGCCGATCTCGCCACGGCCGAACATAAAGTCATCTATACACCCCCGTCTGGACAAGCCTATTCAAGGGAGTTATGGGCACCCGAAATTCACTCCTTCAATGGAAATTGGTACGTATACTTCTCAGCCGACTCACTTAATAATCTCTCTCATCGGGTTTGGGTTATTGAAAATCCTTCGTCCGATCCTATGCAGGGCGAATGGGCAATGAAGGGCAAAGTCGGAGATAAGGCCAATCACTGGGAAATCGACATGTCGGTCATAGAGTACAATGGGCAACTCTACGCGGCTTGGTCGGGGTGGGAAGGCCAGTCTAACGGTCGGCAGGATATTTACATAGCCCGATTCAAAAATCCCTGGACTATTGATGGCGACCGCGTCAAAATTTCGCAGCCCGATCAACCCTGGGAGCAGCATGGAGACGTACCGCAGGCGTGGCAGAAGAACGGTGAAGTACCCAACGTATACGTTAACGAAGGGCCGGAATTCTTACGCCATAATGACAAGCTGTTCATTGTCTATTCAGCTAATGCCTGCTGGCTCGATTACTGTCTCGGCTTATTAACCTATACGGGCAAAGGTGATTTGCTCGACTCTAAAAACTGGATAAAAAGCGCAGGACCGGTATTTACGCAGGCACCAGAGAACGGCGTTTGGGCCCCTGGTCACGGCGGCTTTTTTCGTTCAGCCGACAACAAGCAGGACTGGATGATTTACCACGCGAATCCGTCAGCTACAGACGGTTGTGGAAACAAACGTGCCCCACATATTCAACCATTTACGTGGAATACGGATGGCTCACCTAACTTTGGCAAGCCAGCGCCTAAAACACCTATGCCCGTACCATCTGGCGAATAACTAGTACATCACAGCTTAATAAAACCAATTCTTTACTCATGAAGCGTTTATCCGTTTTACTTTTTCTTCTCATTTCCAGTGCTGCTCTAGCACAGCAAAACGCCGAAACAAACCGATGGTCAGCGACTGAAGCGAACGCCTGGTATGCAAAAGAGCCCTTCCTGGTGGGTGCCAACTATGCGCCTGCCAACGCTATAAATGAACTTGAGATGTTTCAGGCCGACAGTTTCGACCCAAAAACCATTGATAAGGAACTGAGTATGGCCGAAAGCATTGGCATGAATACCATGCGGGTTTTTCTGCATGATTTACTCTGGCAAGACCCCGCCGGCTTCACCAAACGACTCGACCAGTTTCTGTCAATTTGCGCCAAACATAAAATCCGGCCTATGCTGGTCCTGTTCGACTCTTGCTGGGATCCATTTCCAAAGCTTGGTAAGCAACACGAACCAACACCCGGAATTCATAATTCGGGTTGGGTGCAAAGTCCGGGTGCGGATGCCCTTACAGATGTATCGCAGTACCCGCGCCTGGAAGCTTATGTAAAAGGCGTAGTTGGTGCTTTCAAAAATGACCAGCGCATTTTGGCGTGGGACCTTTGGAATGAGCCAGACAACACCAATGATAACAACTACGGCCAGAATTACCTGAAAACAGAACTGCCTAAAGACCGGAAAGTGGCCATCATTACGAGTCTATTACCAATGGTATTTCAATGGACACGAACCGCCGGAGCCACCCAACCACTAACTTCGGGCGTCTGGATTTATCGCACACCCGACGACTGGCAGAATTCGGCTAAGTGGACACCGATGGAAAAGGTACAGCTTGAGAATTCTGATATTATCACCTTTCATCAGTACTCAAACCCAGAAGCATTGGAAAAAGTCATTCCAGCTTTACAGACGTTTGGTCGTCCGGTTATCTGCACTGAATATATGGCGCGGGGCGTTAACAGCAAGTTTCAGACGCATCTGCCCATCGCAAAGAAAGCAAAAGTAGGTATGATTAACTGGGGATTTGTTGCCGGGAAAACGCAAACTTTTTTACCATGGGATAGCTGGCAGAAGCCTTATGTGAATGGACGGGAACCGGCTGTCTGGTTTCACGAAGTCTTCAAACAGGACGGTACACCCGTTGATCCAGCCGAAGTAGCGGCCATCAAGCAGAGTACGGGTAAGTAAGGAGGGTTTTTATCCAGGCAAACGATAAAATATATTGCAATGAACCACTTGATTCCCAACGTATAGGATGAAGCAAGTTATTTTAATCACATTTTTTTTTGGCAGACCCTTGCACAGAATACCCTAAAAGCCTACTTTTGTGCCACGATCAAGGAAAGACGGCAACGTTAACTGAAGATCAAAGTTGGTTCGGTAGTTCAGTTGGTTAGAATACCTGCCTGTCACGCAGGGGGTCGCGGGTTCGAGCCCCGTCCGGACCGCCAATGTAAATCAAGCACTTATCAGAAATGGTAAGTGCTTTTTTGTTTGTCAGCACTTTAGTATACAAAATAAGGTCGTATGCCTCTAGTCTGTGCCACGATAGTATTTCATGGTGTGCTTTCGTATGCTAGCTACCTTCAACGACTCATAACCATGAGTATACTGTTTGGACGGTCTGCCGCTCCGGGCGGCCCCGCATCGCTGCCTTAAAGGATTGCCTAATAAGACTACACCAGCAGACCGGCTATCATTGGATCTAAGCTGACTTTAGGCTTTTTACACCCTGATAGATCGAGCAGTTAACGAAATAATTACTGATATAAACCTCTCCTTGGCACAAAACTTATAAATAGTTTACTTTTCACAATAAGTAAAATTAAAAGTAGATAATATAGCTTATAAGCAATAGTAAATTCCATAATTTTAAGAACTAACGAAACTTAATTGGGCATCTACGCTGCTTGTTTATTTAAAGCTGAACCGCTCTTTTACTAACCTATAGGAGAAATATACAGTGAATCGTCGCGACTTTAATCAACTCATGAGCGTGGGAGCTGCCGGAATTTTGCTTCCCACGTTACCTGCCTTTTCCCGGACCGTTACCGCCGAAGAATTAATGGAACCAGGTTTAGATACGTCCATTAAGAAACGGCTGGCCGATGCAGCCCTGCATAGTGCCACGGCCAAAGGAGCCACCTACGCCGATGTTCGGATTAACCGCTATCTGAACCAATATGTCATGACTCGGGAAGACAAAGTCCAAAACATCATTAACACGGAGTCGTTCGGGGTAGGCATACGTGTAATTGCCAATGGGTGTTGGGGCTTTGCCGCTATTGGCAATACACAAAGTGAAGAAGAGGTGGCAAAAACAGCCGAAAAGGCGGTTGCATTTGCCAAAGCCCATGCCAAGCTACTAAAAAAACCAGTGCAGCTAGCCCCTCAGAAAGGCTTCGGCGAAGTGAGTTGGAAGTCAACGGTTAAGAAAAATTCGTTCGACATACCGGTTAAAGAAAAAACCGACTTGCTGCTAGCTGTCAATGCGGCTGCGATGGCGAACGGGGCCAATTTTGTCAATTCTGTGCTGTTCATGATTAATGAGCAGAAATATTTCGCATCGACCGATGGCTCGTACATCGATCAGGATGTTCACCGGATCTGGCCCAATTTCACCGTCACCGCCGTCGACAAGGCGAGCGGTCTGGTAGCCACCCGGGATTCCCTGAGTGCGCCAATGGGCATGAGTTACGACTACCTGCAAACGGCCCCACCTGACCGGGTAGGTGGCGTGACAACCCGCTACAATAAAGGCTACGACATGCTGGAAGACGTAACCGCAGCCGCCAAGCAAGCTAAACAGAAATTGAAAGCCAAGTCGGTGGAAGCGGGCAAATACGACCTGGTATTGGACCCGTCACACACCTATTTAACTATTCATGAATCGGTAGGTCACGCAACTGAGCTAGATCGGGTATTGGGTTACGAGGCCAATTTAGCTGGTACCTCGTTCGCAACTATTGATAAATGGAAATCGAAGACCTTTAATTACGGCAGTAAAGATGTTAACTTCTTCGCCGACAAAACACAGCCAGGTTCGTTGGGAGAGGTAGGTTGGGATGACGAGGGCGTTAAAACCAAGCAGTGGGACATTATCAAAGATGGCATTCTGGTCAACTACCAAGCCATCCGAGATCAGGTACATATGCTTGGGGAAACGGAGTCGCAGGGGTGCGCCTATGGCGATAGCTGGAGTGTAACCCAATTTCAGCGTATGGCAAACATATCGTTAGCACCGGGCAAAGATCGACTCACAGTTGATGAGATGATTAAAGATGTCAAGAAAGGCATTTATATCATTGGGGATGGCTCCTATTCAATTGATCAGCAACGCTATAACTTCCAGTTTGGCGGACAATTGTTCTACGAGATCAAAGATGGGCAGATTGTCGGCATGCTTCGGGATGTCGCCTATCAATCCAACACGCAGGAATTCTGGAACTCCTGCGTTAAAATCTGCGACGAACGGGATTATCGTCTGGGTGGCACATTCTTTGATGGCAAAGGACAGCCCGTACAAATCAACTCGGTTTCGCATGGCAGTTCTACCGCTCGTTTCAACGGCGTAAACGTGCTCAACACCTCAAGGAAGATTTAGTCTCTACGTACTAATCTAATAAGGTTGTGTCGGGTTCTCAAACCCGACACATATGTTGCTGACGCGAATGTGTCGGGTTTGAGAACCCGACACAACAACATAAAACCCCGACATCACTATACCCAAACTAAATCAACAATATGGCCCTCATATCCCAAGAAGAAGCAAAGAAAATCCTTGATAAAGTGTTGTCCTTTTCTAAGGCCGATGAAATGAGTGTTAGTCTGAATGGAGCCCGGAGCAGTAATATTCGGTACGCCCTGAACACCGTTTCCTCTGGCGGAGAAGCCGATAATATGTCGCTTTTAATTACTGCCGGATTAGGCAAGCGGTCAGGTTCGGCAACTATTAATGAGTTCGATGATAGAGCGCTGGAACGAACAGTTCGACGCGCCGAAGAAATTGCCAGACTAGCCCCCGAAAACCCAGAATACATGCCCATGCTGGGACCACAGAAATACCTGGAAACGCCAACCTATTCGGAAAATACCGCCAAGATGGACTCTGAATATCGGGCACAGGTCGCTTTCGACAGTGTTGACCTGTGTGAGCAAAAGAACTTGACGGCTGCCGGCTATTTGCAGGATACAACTGGTTTTTCGGCTATTGCCAACAGCAAGGGTTTATTTGGCTATAACCGATCAACCTCGGCTGATTTCTCCGTGACGGTTCGCACAGCCGATAGTAAAGGGTCGGGTTACGTTACCCGTGACTTTACAGATATATCGAAACTGAATGCCCGCGAAACAACGAACATTGCGGTGCAAAAAGCAATGGCCTCCACCAACGCCCGGTCTATAGAGCCGGGTAAATATACGGTCATTCTGGAGCCAACGGCCATGAGTACGTTACTGCAGAGCATGATGTCTGGTATGGATACCCGCCTGGCCGATGAGGGCAGAAGTTTTCTGAGTAAAAAAGGGGGCGGAACCCGGCTAGGTGAAAAACTCATTGACGAACGGATTACCATTTATTCTGATCCAACGAATTCAGAGGCCCCCAGCGAACCATTTTCGGGCGCGGGGAATCGTCTGGCCGCAATGAGTTTTCTCGGAGGGGGTGGAGTTGGTGATGGACGCCCGCAGGAAAAAGTAATGTGGTTCGAAAAAGGGATTGTCAAAAATATGAGCTATTCCCGCTTCTGGGCGGACAAGAAAGGGGTAAAAGCCACCCCGCCCTCCTCCGGATTTATTATGGAGGGAGGCAATCAATCGTTAGCCGATATGATCAAAAGTACAGATAAAGGCATCCTGGTAACCCGTCTTTGGTACGTTCGGATGGTCGATCCACAAACGTTATTGCAAACGGGGTTAACGCGCGATGGAACGTTCTACATAGAAAATGGTCAAATCAAGTTTCCAGTGAAAAATTTTCGCTTCAACGAGAGCGCCGTCATTGTGCTGAATAATATAGAGTCATTGGGCGCTCCGGTACGGATGAATGGCAACATGATTCCCCCCGTAAAAGCCCGTGACTTTACGTTTACCAGCTTATCAGATGCCATATAAGAAAAATAAAACAACTGCGAAAACTGTTAACGACACCCAGAGGAATTTAAAGCAATGGCTGTTAAACTGTTGGTAATCAACGGCTCCCCAAAAATAATCTCTTACGGATCATCGAAGGGAAATAGAGTGGACGGTCTATGTTATCACTTTTACAGTGCTTCCATCTCTTTAACTTTTCTGGGGTGTTGATGCTAATACAGCGTGCCTCTAATCCGAGTATTCGGCTAAATTGTACATATCCAGTTTTGACTTGCCGGTCTGATTGACATTCAGTCAATTAGACCGGCAAGTGTGTGTTTTGGAGATACTGGTTTAGTTTTAGATGTATTCATTACGACAGCTTCAATACTGCGAATTTCTTCTTTACTGAGCACTCTATTTACGAGTGAATAGATCAAATTTAACAAGACTGAATTGGTCGCACTTATAAAATAGTATAACTAAAGGGCCATAAACCAGCTGGTAATAACTTCTCACCGATAGCCCGATTTGTACCAGTCTACAGTTCTTATAGCTTCCAGTTCGCGTTTTAGTAGCTAGACTGCTTTTTACAGCTATAGACCTGCATAAGATCTACCCAAACCCAATTTCTGCCAATACCACATTATCTCGTGACGATAGCATGGCAACGGGCTGATGAAACTAAATTAATCAAGTCTAGCCGACGCTTCACTGATAGCCTTTTTCAACCTGCTTACTGTCCATTCCACAGGCATAGCTAACTACACTCTCCGCGTAGTCTGAAAAAATAGATACATGTTGCTTAGTTAATTTCACTCTAGAGCTATTCTAAGCGGACTACTACCAGCATTTACATGCTTTTCAGGCTAATAGCAGCCTTTAGCGTTACAAATTATCCTGCCTATTGTTATATAATCGTCTGATTTTCAGAAAAATAGGCCCCTGCTTACCCTATACCAAAGCCACGAATCTATAAGTTAATAATAATTATGAAATGATACTTAATAGTTGTTTATTTGTTAAATAAGTAAATAAAATATCATACATGAGACTACTCTCACTCTATTTAGTATTTATACTACTGCCAATTTATGGCCGCAGTCAGACCGATTTAAGCAGTAACAGTACTAAACCCCTCCCACGCTATAGGCCAGGCTTAGCCCTCACCGCTCATGCAAGCACTGCCGGATTCGGCATTGGTGTTGACAAATCTATTTTTCGGCAACTATCTGTACGAGTTGGCGCTAACCTATTCAATTACAAAGGAAATTTACTCTCTGGCAAAAGCAGCGATGAGCTTCAGATTGGTTTCGATTATACGATTAAGCTATCATCATTCAACGCCCTGGTCGATTATTACCCTTTCAAGCGAGTAAATTTTCGGTTAACAACCGGAGCTTATTGCAATTTAAATCAAATTACTTTTCTGGGCAAACCAACGAAAGATGTGAAGTTTAACGATGTTGTCTTCTCAGTTGACCAGATCGGTACGGTGAATGGAGAAGCCAATTTCAATAAAGTTGCCCCATATCTAGGCATTGGCTGGGGTCACCCCTTTGTAGGCGGTAAACTGAAATTAATGGTTGATATGGGTATCTTTTATCAGCAATCACCCAAAATCACATTCGTTACGACGGGCATGCTTGAGCCATCCAATGATCAGGGACCAGTCATCGAAAATAACCTCAAACCGCTGAAGTATTACCCTTTAATCAG
Source organism: Spirosoma flavum (assembly GCF_042686045.1). Taxonomy (NCBI): domain Bacteria; kingdom Pseudomonadati; phylum Bacteroidota; class Cytophagia; order Cytophagales; family Cytophagaceae; genus Spirosoma; species Spirosoma flavum. The sequence goes on along the minus strand of NZ_JBHUOM010000002.1, from coordinate 272,593 downwards.
CGTTGGTCTCTCTTACAATATCGTATCCACCCGTTTTTAGTCGTACAATCATGATTGTCAAACAAAAAACAGGCTGGTTAGGCCTTGTAAAAGGAATTATTTTGTCCACCGCGACAGCTGCCCTTGTATCGGGTTGTCAGGATTTAAAGGACATTCAGCAACTCGACCCCCTAAAAGGTGTTGTCTTTAAGATTAATTACGAACCCGCACCAACAACCCTTCAAGGATTAGTAATTGATGCCAAAACTGTCGAACCCCTTAAGGTTCCTGTTCAAATTAGCATTTTTGGACCCGATGCCAGCCGCGTTATCACTTATGAAGGATTAGCTACGACCACGTTTGTAAGCGCCAAAGCAGATTTATTTATAGGTCTCAAGGGAAGCATTCCATCGGCAGCAAAACCGGCAGAACTACGGATTGTGGTAGACGCGCCCGGTTACATCAGTTCCAGTATTTACCTATTCGTTGACCAGGCCAAACCGGCACCCTTCGAGATTCGATTAGTCAAGGAAACGACGACTCCATCTGGGGTTATTGTAAAGCAGGATGTTGTCGAAACGTCAGCAACGGGTAATGTCAAATCAAATGAATCGATTACAACGCCTATTGATGCTTCTATGGCTAACCATGTAACCCTATCGATACCGGCTGGTACTCAGCTAAAAGATGTTAAGGGGCAACCTGTTGTGGGTAACCTATCGACGCAGGTAGCGGCTTACTCCAGCCAGACAGAAGCAGCCTTACGGACCTTTCCAGGAGGTTTTACAACCCGGATTAAAGGCGATGACCAGGGAAATGCAAATGTGAAAGGAACATTCACAACAGCCGGGTTTGTATCTATCGAAATAGCGAATTCAAGTAGTCAGAAAGTTACTACCTTCAGCCAGCCAGTGATGGTTAATGTAGAAGTAGCTACTAGCTTGATTAATCCGGAAACAGGTCAAAAAATAAAATCGGGCGATCCAATTCCAGTGTTCAGTTATGCCGAAAATACCGGCGAATGGACCTATGAACGGGATGTGGCGGTTAAACAGGAAGGGAGCAGCTTGCAAGTTACTATTCCCATTACACATCTGTCGGGATATAGCCTTGCTTTCTGGACTCCCAGCGGTACCAGCTGTACCGCTGGAGGGCAATGGGCAATTACCGGAAAGCCAGATGGAAAGCCAGTGAATTGGATACTCTATAACGGGAATCAGCAATATATAGCAAATGGCTCAACCTCTGATAATTCAATTGTTTTTTCCCAACTGACTTCAGGAGCTGCCCAACTTAACTTGTTCTCGCCAGATGGAAAACTTATTGGCACTTCGACGGTAAACAGTATATGTGGCAACCATACAGTGAGCGTTACTTACCCACAAAACCTGGTTGACCTTATTGTGTCAGTAACGGCTTCCTGTGAAAATAAACCCGACCTGCAAATTTCTCCCAGTGCCTGGGCTCGATATCGTAAAGTGGGCACCAGCAATTGGCAACAGTCGTTTTGCACAGCTGGACAGGGAAAACTAGTGGGTCTTGAGCCTTCTACCGATTACGAAGTGGGTGTAGACTACAATGGGTTTAACTCCATCGTTGTTAATTCTGGTCAGACTACCAGTAATAAGTCCATTGAAATCAAGCTCACAAATGCTATTAGTATCTGCCAGTAGAAATTGCTTGAAATTTCCGGTTGACTTAGCCTGTACAACGATGCATCACATTTAATTATGAATACGTATCCTGACAGGCCGTAAAAGCAGATGACGATGAGTAAGAAGTAGTATCTTTTGTAGTGTAGTAAACTTATAACCAGTACAATATAATAAACTCGGCTGCCGTACGCTTTGACAAGCGTACGGCAGCCGAGTTTATTATGAACGTGTATCGGCTACTTAAAGGCGTTTCGTAGTTGTGTGGCCGCCAAATCCTGCGCTTGCTGTGCTTGGGGGACGATGGCATACATACCGAAAAACTCATGAGTAGCTCCAGTAAACAGCTGATACGTTACCGTCACACCAGACGCTATCAGCTTATCGCGTAACTGCATTCCTTCCGTTTGTAGCGGGTCAATTTCAGCCCCGATAATCGTCGTTGGTGGTAGCGCGCTTAAATCTGCTACATCGACTAATGAAATTAATGGACTGTCGCCATCGGCAGGCGAGTTAAAATAATTACTTGTAAAGTATTGTATCAGAGGACGGTTCAACGGCATGGCGTTCGCATATTGATTATAGGAAGCGGTGTTCAGGTCGTTATTGGCCACTGGAAATACCGACAAAATATGAACGGGTAAGCCTATATGCTGATCACGGGCCATCATAGCTACTGTAATGGCCATATTCCCTCCGGCGCTCTCCCCCGCTACGGCAACTTTAGCTGGATTTCCATTCAGACTGGCTGCATTTTGCTTCACCCACTGATAGGCAGCAAAGGCATCATTATGGGCCGTTGGAAATTTGTACTCAGGAGCTAGTCGGTAGTCTACAGAAACAACGATAGCACCAGTCTCTTCGGCCAAAGCCAGCGTGGAGTTTTCATACACCTCCGGACTAGCAACTACCCAGCCTCCCCCATGAAAATAAACAATGACAGGCAGCGTACCAGACACATTGTTAGGCGTGTATACGACAATCCGAATAGGCGTCCCACCGGCTCCTGGAATCATCCGCTGGCTAACCGTGACATTAGCCGTCGGGCGCGGAATCTTGTTCTTATCGAGTAATGAGTTGACCGCATCCTTAAACGAAGGCTGTAACCGAGCCTGCTGGGGCGTAAGCTGATTGAGTGGGGTTGGACTTAGCCGCCCTAGCTCTTCAATAACGGCTTGCATTTGCGGACCAATAGTGGAACCCCAAACGGGTTTAGGCCCGGCAGGCTGAATAACCTGACCCGATAGAGGGATGCGGTGATCTTGACAGGCGGTCATCCCTAGGATGAACAAAATAGCTAGCGTGGCACTTACTCTTGGAAAGGGGATACCTTGTTTTGTGAAAATATGATTCATGAACGTTGATTAATTTGTACTTTAACTACTTGGTAGCATAATGGTTTTAGTAAACTTAGTAAACACCTACTTTCCTAAAAAGTATACCCGTTGCTTATCGCTCAACTGGTCTTTATCGAGTTATTTTTGGAAGAAGTGATACAGAAAAAGAAGGGTGATAGTGCAATCACGTATAGCTTGTCTACTACACCACTCACTATATTTTTGATAGTAAAATCAGTAAAATATTATTCTGACAAAAGATAGTGTCACGAAATGAATGTAACTGCGTCATATAACACGAATAATGGTATGCAGTCTTGGCAAACAAACAGTACTTTTAGACCTATTCAATAATAATTAAAGTATTTTCTGAAAAAATTGTACCTATTTTATAATTATTCAGTCTAACAACTGTACGGAAAAATCTAGAAGAGAAGAATGGTAGCATATGAGTCATTAACGAAAAGCCTGGTCAGACACTTTATCGAGCAGATTTTTGAATTTCATCCCGATATAACCGAAAGGCAACGGCAAGAATCCATTCCAGCTTGTCTGAATATCATCGCCATTCTAGCTAGCTTATCTCTATCGTTTACTGGAATTTTATTGTGGGTTCTTTCCTAAAGGTTTAGCGATTAAGTAAGTATACCCCTTCGACTAAACGTGCAGTGCGACAGGTGGGGCCAGCCAAGGGCTCATCTGGTGTGGAAAATACTAAAAACGCCAATCCCAAAAGGATCGGCGTTTCATTATTACACATGATGTTCAACCTTACTTATTGTCCGCCTAAAGATAGACTAGTAATGAAGCGGTTACGTTAAGACGAGGTTATAATACGTTAGTAGTATATAGGTAACACATGTTGCTTATTCTGGGAGCATTGCCATATTAAGCGATTCACCGGCTATGGGGTCAAAGAAGGGCCATAAAGCGGCTGAAGCTAAGTAGACAAATCGTAGCGGTATAAGCTCATCTTCTTTTTCAGGATGTGGCACCTGACGAATATAAGGTATCATAGCCACGATGTATTGGTTAGGTTCATCATCAATTTCACTGAACATTATTTCGTGTTTAGTGCCATAATCGTATTTATTACCCAAGATTGTTGTCAGGTCAACCCAAGCGTCTGACCCCACTTGCGTAGCACGTCTGCGATTAACGTCTGTATAAAGCATATAGCGAATCAAGGCCTGTGGACTAATAGAACCTACCTCAGTTTCTATGTTTGACATTTGCTATTTATATGTTTTAGTTAAAACATAAAGGTAAATAAAAAGCCTGGCTCATTGGCAGTCAGATGTCAAAAAAATTATCAGTTACGGATAAGAACAAACGGGTCTCTCAAGAATTAATCCATCCTTCATCCGTAGCAATATAAGCCTTCGGCAACATATTGGCATACCCCAGAAGAATAAGATTGACCATGTTTCTTTCAGTTCACACCTATTACCGGCGTTGTGTTTAGAGTCAGAAATAAGGCGTATATTGATACATATTTAACTAATTATCAGTTATGACAGGTAACACACTTGTAATTGTCACTGGATATGGCTCTATCACACCAAAGCCCTGGAAAAAAGCGTATCTGAATATTAGCGAGGAAAGTGCAACCAGTCGATTCAAGAAAGAACATCCTAATGTGAGGGATTCCAGCGTTAGAAGTGTACACTTCGATGATGAATTCTGTATTGGTTCTAAAGGTGAAATCACTCTCTATTAAAAGGCATTACCAACAATAAACCAAGGTTTGCCAACTCAACGTTCCGGTTAATTATTAACGTGCAGCATTCTAGAGAAAACTTATATTAGCTGAACCGGCAAAATCACTAGTAGTCCTCCCAAAACGCGATGGAATTGATACCCGGCAAAGGCGGATTATAATGCGTATATTACTGTAGGAAGACGTTGTTGTAGTTTCTTTTGCCAACTTGGTCAAACGGCTCTACACAATTATTGTGGTGATGTTGCACCCCTAGCCGAAGTAAACCAAAGACATACATAAGAGCTTAATCGCCAATGGATCAGGCTACACTTCAACGGTCCTTTCTTTTTATACCGCAGCAACTTTCCTAGCCAGGCGCTTAACACCATATACGCCGGGAATACGTGTTTGCAACGTACTGCGTAGGCTTTGGGGCTCGGCCACAATACGGGCACCCGTCCAAGTTGATGCAATTACCATACCTGCAGCAACCAATATAATATCCTTAATGATATATTGAGCGGCTAAAGTAGGCGCATGCAAAGGGCCAGGAAAAAGCTCACCTGGATAGATTAATAAAGGTGACATAGCACCAATCATTTGGGCAGCCATCAGCCACACGCCGACTCGCAAAAACCGACCAGAGACAAAGCAAATACCAATTACACACTCAAGTGCGGCCACAAAGTCCATTGCACTATGCCCCGAAAATACCCCTAACGTAAGGACCGTAGTAGTTCGCGTTGCCAGTGATTCAATAGGGCTGATACCAGGAAAGAATTTTAGAATGCCGAATCCCAGGAAAATAATCCCCATCCCAATACGCAATAACAAGATGCTGTAGGCGACTAACCAGCGATTGATACTAGTGTCCAAACGATCGAATCGATCAAAAAGATTTGTTAAGGTTTTCATAATCGCTGACTAGTTAAGACGTTTGATTTTTGCCTATACTAACGCCCTATTGACTCCCTACGGATTTGTCAGTGCTATTTTTTAATTAGTAATTTATATAACCTGTGTTGAGCTACTTGCCCATCCACCCTGTACCTCACAGCCTATATGAACTACCTTACTACCGCTTTGCTACCATAGTTAGTCCATTCCATTGCCCTCTTGGATAGACTAAGTATCTTGCAATTTGCTTCCTTTTACTTGCCTATGAAACACCTATTCCTGAAAAGCTATTTATGCTTATTGATGATTATGACCGTCTCAACTAACGTTCTTTTAGGTCAGTCGTTAGCAACGGCAGATTCTGTAAAAGCGACTTTCAACTTTAAACAAGCCCCGTGGTATATTCGGTCTACACCGTTTTCGATCTATGCCACAGCAGGTAAAACAAGCGACCGTGTCGCACAAAATATTGAGATTGGGAAGACGTTTCGTGTTGTTGATGTGGGTATTGCCTTTGGCAGAAATTCGTTACGGCCCGATACGACGTTGTTTCTCGAAGGCCGTGTAACAATGGATGTAGCCAATTATGGCATCTTTGCCAATGAAATGACAATTGGCGCCGGTAAAGTGTTCGACTCGAAAGGAAGTTTAATGTTGGAATTAAGCTATAATATCTTCGCCCAGGTGGCAACAAATTTCGGCGTTGGTTTGACGACGGGGTATTATGATTTTAGCAACGATTCGTTCGATAGTTCTAAGACGTTTTATGGCATTGTTTTTCGCTATGGCTTACAACGAACTGATTCTGGTGGCATCGTTGGCATGGGACGGGGACGTCGCGTCCGGACAGGGCATGGACATCGGTAGGTTATCAGTCGTTATTGCCAATAGGCGAACAGACTATTTTTTTGTAATGTACTTTGTACCAGACGCTTTATCCTTAAGGGATGTATAAACTAAACCTCTGCCAGAAGCCACTGGGCAATCATAAAATAGACGCCAATCCCAATCAGGTCATTCGCTGTTGTGATAAACGGGCCAGACGCTACCGCGGGGTTAATACCGATTTTGTTAAGCAATAAAGGCGTTACAGTGCCCATAAACGAAGCTAGCAACACCACTGCCAGCAAGGAACTAGCGACCACAAAAAACAATCGTGGTTCACCAATAATGAAGGTGTAGGTACCCGCAATTAATCCCACTACCAGACCATTAATGACTGCTACCAGCAATGTTCGGAGCAGTCGCCGACCCAGTGTTGTACTTAGGCCCGATGTGTCAGCCAGACTTTGCAAAATCAACGATGAGGTTTGAATGCCGACGTTGCCACCCGTTGACCCGATAATAGGAATGAAAGCCGCTAAAGCCGCAACTTTCCCTAGCTCACTCTGAAAGCCATTGATGACTGTTGCCGCCAGTAAACTCCCGACTGCCCCCGCCACAAGCCACGGCAGTTGTACTTTCGAGCGATGCCAAACACTATCATCTTCCTCCACCTCACCCGATAGCCCCGAGATAACCTGTATATCCTCTTCAGCCTGGTCAGTAATTACGTCCACCACGTCATCAATCGTGATTCGGCCCAGAAGTCGCTGCTGAACATTTACCACGGGAATAGCATCCAGGTCATACTTCTGCATAACCTCCGCCACCTCAGTAACCGAACGATAGGTTTCCACAAATACAACGTCTTCGTCGTAAATATCAGCAATTTTGGCATCGTTCCGGGCCAGCACAATCTTCTTCAACGACACCAGGCCAAGCAATTTACCAACATCGTCTACTACGTAAACGGCATACACGTTTTCGACATCTTCGGCTTGCTGGCGAATTTCTTCAATGCAGGCATCTACCGTCAAATTAACATTGATTCGAATTAGCTCCTTCTGCATTAGACTGCCTGCCACACCGTCTTCGTAGTGTAGCAAATCCAGAATAAAGCGGGCCTGTTCGCGGTCTTCAAGCAAGCCAATTACTTCTTCCCGTATCTGAATTGGTTGCTGGTTTAGTACGTCCACAGCATCATCAGAATCCATCTGATTAATGAACGGGGCAATCTCAAACGACGTAAATAACTTCAACAAATTAGTGCGCTCAGTCTGGTCTAGATTAGCCAGAATTTCGGCTCCAACAGATTTATCAAGTAGACTGAGCAGATAATGGGCTGATGCGGGTTCCAACTCATCAAGAATTCCCGAAATGTCAGCTGGATATAACTCTTCCATCTCCAGCCGCAGCAACGAATCATTGCCTGCTTCGATGGCTACTTGGATGCGGTCGAGGTAGTCTTTTGTGAGTTCGAAAGTCACGGTTTCAATGAATGAATTATGGATAATAAACGATAATATAACGAGTTCATCATTTATTATTGTTCTGGCGACTCCGTCATCATTAATAAGGTCAATTGCACAAACTCCGCCACACTCAGTTGTTCGGCGCGTTTGTCCATGAATGGGCTGGCGAGGGCCGCTTCTGGTGGATTAAGGGGTTTAAGCGCATTGCGAACCGTTTTTCGACGCTGACTAAACCCGTGCTTGACGACCTGTGTAAACTTTCGCTCATCGCATCCGAGATCAACTGTCGCGTTACGCCGGAGAGAAAGTACCCCCGAATGAACCTTTGGTGGGGGATTGAACACCTCTGGGCCAACCGTAAATTCATAGGTAATATCGTACCACGCCTGTAGCAATACGCTCAAGATTCCATAATCTTTATTACCCGGTCCTGAAGCGATTCGTTGCGCTACCTCACGCTGAAACATGCCCACTACTTCGGGCACCCGGTCGCGCATTTCTAACACTTTAAAAAGTATCTGAGACGAAATGTTGTAAGGAAAATTACCAATAACCGCAAACGACTCCGTATTTTCAGGCTCTTTTGTTGGTAGCAAATCGGGCCGGATAGTCAGGAAGTTAGATGCCAGAATTCGACCGTCCAGCGCCGGAAAATTTTGTTTAAGATAGTCGACCGACTCGCGGTCAATCTCGATTACGTAGGTCTCAAATCGACTATCTTGCAGCAAAAACTGAGTCAAAACACCCGTTCCCGGCCCAATTTCGAGCACTTTTTTATACGGTTCACCATCGTGGCCGCCATGTCCCGTCAAGAGTTCGACGATACGCTGAGCAATGCTCAGGTCTTTCAGGAAGTGTTGGCCGAGTTGTTTTTTAGGTTTAACGTACATGTTGCAGGCGGTTCTGGCCGCACTAGCGGTCCGGCGCAAAGGTACGGGGCTACGAGTGAATAATTGGCGACTACCTCTAACTGTGTCTTAGCAAGACTCAGATTATGGGTCATTACCCGTTCATTTCTGATAAGTTTGCTAGGCCAAAATAGACAACTTATAGTTTAAATAACCGTCCATGTTTCAGCTTTTCAGCTACGTATATATTAAGCTTTTTGGCTATCTACCTTGTAAAATATACCGGAAGAATGTAGCATTGTGTCACTATCAGGCACCTCTTGATACACCCCAAGAGGCCTAAATAATAAAGCCTACACTAAACTATTTCTTTGAAATCTTAAAATTATGAAACTCGAAATTGCGCTTATTTTAATTGTAGTAATGTCCACGTTGAGTAATTGCAAGACGAAACAACCACTCTTACCAATTGATGGAACTTGGGAATTAGTTTCGGCAACAACTATAGAAAAGGACACGACTTTTTCTACGTTCAACCCGAATCATAAAATGATTAAAATCATTAATTCAACGCATTTCGCTTTCTTAAACCACGCTGTAACGCTTGAAAAAGACTCAGCGTCTAATGCCTTCACGGCAGGCGGAGGAAAATACACGTTAGTTGATAGTATCTACACGGAGCATCTAGACTACTTTGTCGATAAGAAATGGGAGAATAACAAATTCCAATTTGTTATTAAAATTGTAAATGATACGCTAATTCAAAAAGGGATTGAAAAAATTGACAAACTTGGTATTGACCATGTGATTATCGAAAAGTATAAACGAATCAAAAGCTAAACCACTAACTATCAGAATATTGCTTGCAATAAAAGGCAAGGCTTTATTACAAAAACAATTATTAGCTAATTAGGCTTTCTTATGCTCTTCGTGGTGTCAGGTTCTCAAACATGACACCACGAAGAGCACAAAAAAGCCCTGTAATAAAAAGGCACTATATCTAACTCAGAAATCGATATCGGTCAGCTCGAAGTTCTGCTTCACGCGAATGGTTCCGTTCTCTTCTGTACCGGGATTATAGATAATTCGTTCGGGCTGGACACCCTTCTGCACATTACCAATATCCCGCTTCCGATTTCCGTTAGCGTCAATAATCAGTCGAACGCGGTATAAGCCGGGTCTAAGACGGCCAAAACTATAAGTAGGCGTTCCATAAGCCGTCCGAACAACTTTGTATTTCTCGTCCAGTAACTCAACAATAAATTTATTTCCAGCAGAGCCAACTGTAGCGGGATTAATCCGACCGGCAATCAGGCCGTAGCTGTCTTCCTCAGCAATGGTGTATTTAGTTGAATACCGCGCCAGCGTGTCACCCTGAACACTAATAAACGAACCTTTCAATAACCGGAACAGCAAACTATCACGCAATGTAATCGGCTGTTTAATAACCAGATGCGAGAAATTATTACTCCAGATCAGGTCAGAAGGCGTTAGGGTAAATGGCTTCGTACTATCGGGCCCCATGATAATACGTTCAGTACTGTAGCGCAATACAGGTTTATTAAAGGTCAGCGTAAACACCTGATTCTTGTCAATCGGCTCGTTCGACGGGGGAGTTATCTGAACCGCTAGTGGCGTCCGGTTCTTGGCCTTTGTTTTGAGTGGCGAAAAGTAAATCCGCTCTCTCAACTCGGTAAGGTTTCCAACCGAATCTTCGGCCATAATAGTCAGGTGGAGCGTGTCACCAGCAGCCCGGTTGGCTGGCCTATAAAGCCGAATCATTCTTGGGCTTTCCAGAAATGAAATCAATGTGTCACCCGATGATGCGGCCACCGCAGGCGCTGTACTTGTAGTGGATACCGTTGTTGCTGATACAGCCGTCGTGGATACAGCCGTTGTAGAGGTGGATGTTGTAGAGGCAGCCGATGTTGAGACAGGTCTACCAAACCGCATTTTGTAGCTGGCAATGCCACTACTAAGTTCCAGCCCCAATGTTTCGTCAGTACGTTCGCGTCGGCTGATACGCGGTTTGCCATAACCCCGAAAAGCAACCATGTTAACGCCGGTGTAGTTTCTTGTCAGGTTCAATACGCTGTCGCGGAAAGCCACACGCTCGCCCGGCGTGTTATTTACTAAATTCAAATCTTTATCGTCGAAGCCATAGACTTTATATGGCCCGGCCTTCACATTCTCGATGCGGTAATTGCCACTACTATCGGTTCGGGCAAAATACTGAGGACGTTTTCGATTAATAGGCAATGTGTCGGTAGAGGCAAACAGACCCACCACAAAACCCAGAAGCGGCTGGCGGCTTTCATCGTCCACAACATTTCCCGTTAGGTAAAGCGAGTCAATAACAGGGCCAGTGCTGAATACAACTTTGGTATTTTTGGCAATATTACGCTCGGTGATGTCTTTAATACCATCCGCAAAATCAATCGTATACGTTGTGTTGGGCAGAAAAGGCTTGCTAAAATTCAGCCGGATACCCAGCGGCAAGGATTTCACCACGAACGTGTTGCTGTCCTGTGGCGTAATCGTTATTTTCTGCTGAAGATTCTCGCTGTTAACGTACTCATCAAACTCCAGCTCGACCGACTTACCAGAATAATTTAACTGACGAGACGCTGGCAAACTGCTGATTAATTTTGGCGCCAGGGTATCTTTTTTGCCGCCGGGTGGTTGAGCTACCTGCGCACAGTTTTGGAGAAGAATCGGAAGAACCAGCAAAAAAATCAGTACAAGGTGGCGAAGCGTCATGGTAGGGGTAATCAGAACTACAAAGGTAAACGTCCGTTCATCGTTAATCCGTACCGATTGACATAAAATGGCTGGCTGGTTCGTTACGTTGTATAGAAATTTAAGAAAATTTAAGGTGAATTATGTTAATGACGGGGTAGCCCGTGTGAGGATTCCTATTTTTGCGGCTTCCAGAATGCGTCTGAGTTGCACTGTATCTCATACATATGGTGTGCTTAAAAACAAAATCATTTAAAATCCAATTCATGGTTCACACCCGTTTTTGTTTGTTGTCACTTCTTGTTCTATCGGTAGGCTGGTTATCTGGCTGTTCTGGACCAGTCGATGAGGTAAATAGTCAAATCAGTGACGCATTGACAAATGACAATCAACTTGATGCTACCGAAGCCCAAGCCATTCGGTCGCTTTTGATTAAAGAAAGGAAAGATCTTAAGGATGAAGACAAAACAGCTAAGCTGTATAAGGCTGATGGAAGTATAGACGATGATGCCTTATCAACTTACATCAAACGTACTATTGACTATCGCAAATTAGCTAAAGACGGCAAAACTCCGACGGTGTCTTTAGTAGGTGCGGTAACGTCCAGCAAACCGTTACGGCTAAAAGTTTACCTCGAAGCAAGCGCCAGCATGTTTCCCTACGATGCTCCCAGCGGAAACGGCGCATTTAAGCGCACGCTAAACGACGTATTGACGGAGTTCGACGCGGTTAATCCGGGTCAGGGGAAGCTATTCGTCGTGAATACGGAGGTTAATGATTTAGGTTTGTCGCTGCCACAGTTTTTCAAGGAGAAAAATATCTTTACAGTTGCGAAAACGAAAGGCAAAACAACCAGTACTGACTTTGAAGGTATTTTCAGCGAAATCCTGCGCAATACGTCCGGTGATGATCTGAGTGTGTTGGTCTCGGATTTGATTTACTCCGACCCCAGTTTAACGGGTATGAGTGCCCAGAAAACGCTGGATGCCGCCAGTTCGCTACTCACAACGGTATTTAATCCCTATTCCAGTACGCACTCGATGCTGGTCGTAAAATTGAAATCCGACTTCGACGGAACATATTATAGCTGGAATAACGCCAAGAAAAAGTACACCGGCGAACGGCCCTATTATCTCTGCCTGATTGGTCGAAATGAAACGCTGCAACGGCTCTATCAGGATCAAACTTACCAGACTATCCGCCAATTCGACCAATTACCCGGCTTTACCGACTCCTGGTTCTTTGGTCGGGATACAAAAGCAGTTACCCCCTTTTACAGTCTGTTAGTAACTGACCCCGCCCGCAAAGGGCATTTTAAACGGTCTAACGAAGAAGTCCGTAGTCATGCCAAAGCCATTCACGCCCTCGACGATGTGCAACCCGACGTTACCGACAAAAGTCTGGCGATTCCGGTAGCAGTCGATCTATCGGCCTTACGATTGCCCGCGTCGCTGCTAACCGATGCAAGCCAGTATGTTGTGGAAGGAAAAGATAACTTCAAGGTTTCAGCCGTACAAACGTATGAAGGGGCGAATGGCACAACGCATAAACTGTTGCTGACCACAAACAAACCCGCTCGTGGCGAGCGTACGGCGACAATTCGGCTACGGCGGCAGTTTCCACCTCACTGGGTTGCCAACACGAACACCACAAACGATGCTTCGCCTGATGCTAATTCGACGTTTGGCATTCAAAATCTCTTGCAGGGCGTCGAGCGGGCTTACAACCCAAATAACCAAACCGAGTATTTTACGCTTACCATTACACTGAATTAACTAACCTGATTTATTCACCGCTACGGCGGACTGTTCATTTCCTAAATCATTCACGCAATAAAAGAATGGAAGAGTCGCTTTATAATTTTTATAACCTGTTCGTTAACGGCAGCCTACTCGAAGATTTATACCAGGAAGAACTATTGTCGCCCCTAACATGGTCGGCGGTGGGCCTTGCCTTGGTAGTGGCCTTCGCGTTTTATATATGGCCGTTCAACAAGGTAAGTTTTAGCGGTATGAGTCACTGGCTACTTATGACGGGTGTTAGCGCACTGCTGTTGTTTGTCATTACGCTTATCACCTGCTACCAGAAGGCCAATCAGGATATTCCGCGCGATGAAGCTGATGCCAACCAGGGAACACTATTCGATCAGGGCTTCAGCGTATTTCTGAGCTATGCGTTCGAGATGGCCTTATTAACGGTCATTATTTTCTTTATCATCTCGATGGTGATGAAAAATTTCAGTAAAAATGCCAAACACCGGCCCATGCTCTGGCCTTCGAAATAATTAAAAACATGGCTAAATTATTTGTATTCGCCATTGGCGGAACGGGTTCGCGAGTGTTGAAAGCACTTACGTTTTTGCTGGCGTCGGGCGTCAAAATGAATAATACCGACGAGATCATTCCGATTGTGCTGGACCCGCACGCTACCAACGACGATCTGCTGCGTACCAAAGACCTACTACGTGAATATGGCAACATCCGCGCGGGGCTGCAGACAAAACCAACGTCGGGCTTTTTCAGCACCGAAATCAAGACACTCAACCGGGCCATTGGTGGTAATGCTACGATTGCGGATACGTACGTCTTTGAATTGCAGGGGGTTCAGCAGGAAAAATTCCGGGATTATATAAATTACGAAGGATTGGACGCTCCCAGCAAAGCATTCGCCAGCCTGTTGTTTTCAGAAGAAAACCTGGAAACGAAGATGGACATCGGCTTCGTGGGCAATCCCAACATCGGCAGTACGGTGCTAAACCAGTTCCGCTACTCCGACGTGTTTCAGGCATTTGCCGAGAACTTCGGGGCCAACGACCGAATATTTATTGTCAGTTCAATTTTTGGTGGTACGGGCGCGGCTGGGTTCCCAATTCTGCTGAAAAACATTCGGGGAGCACAGGCCATCGGACAGATTCCGAATCCGGCTTTTTTGACCAATGCCAAAATCGGGGCAGTGACGGTCATGCCCTATTTCAGCCTGACGACCAGCGATAATAAACTCATTGATCCGGCTTCGTTTATTGCCAAAACCAAAGCTGCGCTTAATTATTACCAGAAGGGCGTCAACCCGGCGGTCAACGCACTCTATTACATCGGCGACGATCAGACGAAAGCGTACACCTACGACCCCGGCGCGGGCGGTCAGAAAAACGAAGCTCACTTTGTTGAAATGGCATCGGCGCTGGCTATTGTCGATTTTATGAATATGGACGATAGCAGTTTAGCCGTTGCCAATGGTCGGCCAACGAGTCCGGTCTATAAAGAGTTTGGTATCGAACAGGACGGACTAAGTATTCAATTGGGCAACCTTGCCGGAGCGACCAAGCAGCTTATCAGCCTGCCGTTATCGAAAATGGCCCTGTTCAGTACCTACCTTAGCCAACGGCTGCGACAGGCAGCTGGCACGGTACAATGGTCGAAAGCGAATCCTCAAATTTCAACGTCGTTTCTGAATTCGTCGTTTTTCAACAGCGTCAAAAATTTCGATACGGGCTTCCGGCAGTGGCTTTCCGAAATGCGGGAAAACAAACGGTCGTTTGAGCCATTCCTGCTCGACGCAACTAATCTCGGCCATACGGTGCGGGGCTTCGAGCCGAAAAAGAAAGGCATCTTTGGGGGTGAGTCTGATGTGAAATTAGATATTGTAGACGATTTAGATCAAACACTCAACAAAACTGCCGAGGGTAAAGCCTACGGTAGTGAGGCCGACAAATTCGTACAATTATTTTCGGAAGGCACCGAGCAGTTTGTTCGCGAACGACTGCCGAAGGTGATGGATTATTAATTAGCCAACGTTCAAGATTGCTTTATCACCTGGGCTGTGTCCTTATGGGCCACCTGACCGGATGGTTTTACTATCGCAAGAGTGGGCCGTGCTACGCGGCCCACGGTGATCTGACCCCGGCAAACTTGAAACACCAATATTATGCCAACAACATTCAGCTTACATAACCCAACACCAGGGCTTCACTGGTACGTCAGCAAGCCCCTCGGTACCGACCAGATTGCGGCTATCCGCGACCCACAGGGCGGCCAGACCACTAAGCAGGCAACCTCTATTCCGAGTCCTTTTGCCCGGATGGATCTAGTGCGGTCGGCCTTTCTGAATCTGGCCCTTAAACCTGATCTTAGTGGCACCGTCAACGATCAGCGTGTCGTGTCTGATTGTCTCGACGTGGGCGAATTATTTTTCAATTACGACAAACTTAAAACGTTTGTTACCATTACGCCCTTCGACATTCGCACGGACCTCGACCGGCTTCGGCAATCGCCTAGCCTGGGGCACAAGCGGCTGGGCGACGCCTTAAAGCTATTTCTGGACCAGGACGCAGCCGAATATAATTTCAACGCGATCAATAGATTATTTGTCCTTAGCTACCGGGGCCGGGTTGTTGGCGGCACTTCGCCCAAAACGCTGTTTTTTAGTTCAGGAAATGACCTGAGTTGGGTTGATGTATCGATGGGAAATGACCGGATGTTTGATGCGTCTGTTTGCCCATTGCACCAGCGCGACATCGAATACCAAAAATTCTGGTACGCCATTAAGTTATTCATGCCCAACTTCCGCGACCGGTTCCGCGAAGTAGATGACTACCTCAACCGTAGCCGCACGCTGTTGCAACAGCAAAATCCAACGCTATTTTACGAACATATCGAGTCGCCCAACGGCCAGCCGCTACTAACGCGCGAAAAATTCGATCAGGATTTTGATGAGCTGACAACGGGTCCGGGTGATGTGGTGGAAGTGCTGGGTTTCCCGCTCCGCAAGAAAAAATCCGATGCCCGCGCTATTGATCAAGTCAGTGATTTCATTATCAAATCCGACAAATATGCTCGCCTGAATCCAAATCAGCCGCGTCCGATGGCGTTGCAAAATCGCTTTTTTCGGCAGTTTACCTATGTCCCGCAGGCACAGTGGAACTCGAATACACCTGTCCCCTACTACGCCCGCGAATCGTGGCGTGAAAACCAACGGCCTTTACCGGGCCAGCCGGGAAATTACCCCTGGCTAACGGTCAGCGACTTTTTGGAGCCGTACCTTATTCGATTGCCGTTTCCAACCGATCGGGGCCGTTTCTTCGACGGTAACCTGCAAACCCCCGCCACCGATAAGGGGTTTTTATTACCTCTAAAAAAAGATTTCTTTGATTTCTTCGATATAGATGATCTGTTAACGGGTCGCGTTCGGTTAAAAATGACCCCGCAGGGTGGCGGCATCAACGTCACACTCGACATTCCTGTTACAGCACCTAACCAGCCCGGCAACCAGTTTGTAACCTTCGAGCGGCTTTATAATCCAACCGTTGGTTCGTCTAATGCACCCAATGAACTCACGAATGAAGGCATAGTTACCGAAAATTCGTTCACGGTCAACATCTATCCATTTGTGCGGTCGGGCGCGGTTACGGTACCCGCCGACTATCGCGTTCAGTTGATCGAGTCGGGTTTTGATAGCCAAAATCAGTACGATCTGACGTATTTCGGCCAGAAGAACAACACGGAAGTAAAAGCCGAATCGAAGCACCAGCGCACCGTTCGGCAACAGAATACTGACGGGTCGAGTGTATATTATGTGCTACGGGAGGAGTTTGACTACCTGCAAACGCATATCCGCGCCGATGGCCGGGAAATGAACGGCGTACTAATTCCGCGCTGGCAGGAATACAGTGGTGGCAGCAAACAGTTTGAGTTTTCTGTGGATTTTGGAACGACTAACACCCACGTCGAATACAAAGTAGATGGTGGCTCACCCCGTCCGTTCGATGTGGCCGAACTAACCCCGCAGGTTGCTACACTAGTGGCACCGGCGCAATATAATCCGGCTCTGTTTGAGTTGTTTTTACTCTATGATCTGGAGTTTGTACCACCAACGATCGGCCCCGGTCGGCCAGACAGCTTCCCGACGCGTACAGCCATTGCCGAGCCGATGAATTTGAGTTTCAATCAGCAGACACAGGCGCTCGCCGATTTTAACATCCCGTTCTACGTAGAGCGGCAACCGGCGGGTTCTAACCGGATCACGACTAACCTCAAATGGGCTAAAAACAGCGATCAGACCGAACGGCGCGTGGAGGCTTTTCTGGAAGAATTGCTGATGCTGATTAAAAACAAAGTGCTGACTGAGGGTGGCAATCTGACACAAACGACCGTTTATTGGTTCTTCCCGGCTAGTATGACGCCTGGTCGTGTAAGTCAGCTACGCACAGACTGGCAGGAACTATATGATCGCTACATTGGCGGGTCGCCAGGTCGTTTACGCGAGGTGTCGGAGTCGGTAGCACCGTTCTATTACTACAAACAAAACCCAACGCTGAGCGCATCAGCCCGGCCCGTTATCAATGTTGATATTGGTGGTGGAACATCTGATGTGGTTGTCTATGAGCGCAATGAGCCCAAGTTGCTGACTTCGTTCCGGTTTGCGGGCAACGCCATTTACGGCGACGCCTTTAGCGAGTATGGTGCGGCCAGCCACAACGGTTTTGTTCGCAAATATGCCGATAAAATTCAGACGCTGCTGGAGAGTCAGAGCCTTGGTAATCTGAGCGATAACAACCGGCGTATGCTGGATACGAACCGTTCCGAAGATATTATGGCGTTCTGGTTCTCGATTGAGAGAAGCAACGATGTAAAAGCCAAAAGTATGCTTTCGTTCAACGGCATGCTGGCAAAAGACGAAGATCTAAAAGTAGTATTTGTTTTGTTTTACACGGCTCTTCTCTACCACATTGCGCGGCTGATGAAGCATCGGGGTATTGGTCTGCCGGGGGCTATTACGTTTAGCGGTACAGGCTCAAAAGTGCTGACAATTATCAGTTCTGACGACCAGATGCTGGGAAAATTGGCGCGGGCAATTTTCGAGAAAGTATATGAGCAACCTTACGACACAAGCGGGCTTACGCTATTCTATGAACGCAAAGGTCCGAAGGAAGTTACCTGCAAAGGTGCCTTGATGCAACCGGCCAACAGTCGGCCTGTCGATACGGAAGCCATTAGTTATGTATATCCAGCTACCTTCAACGATGAATTTTCAACCCTGACCTACGACGACTTACGAAAACCGGAAGTTGTTGACTCGCTCTTGAAGGAGACCAACGCATTTATTGACTTCTTCTTCGCTATTAATCAGCAGTTTAGCTTCGTCAGGAATCTGAATGTGTCAGCCCGGTCGCTGGTAGTAGCGCAGCAGGAATTACGAACACATCTGGACACCTCGCTGATGGACGGTATTCAGCGGAAAGAAGGTGACGTAGCGGCTGAGTACAGCGGCATGACGGATGCGCTCGGCGCACCAATTGAAGAAACGCTGTTTTTTTACCCGCTTATTGGCGCTATCAATAAATTAGCTAACGCATTGGCCTAACGTTTGTATGTGTCTGTAATATCGGGTTTAAGAACCGCATGGGCGACACCACAGACACGTACATACCTGACTACTTTATGAAAACGCATAGAATTTTTCTGACAACAGTTGGGCTACTCGCGTCAGCATCGCTGACCTTTGCTCAGAATGCGAATCAGGCGGCTGTTGATACGCTCACTAAAGATGTGGCGAAGGCTGTGTTTGGGAGTTTACAGCTATTGCCTAATAACCTCAAAGCCGCGCAGATTTATGATCAATTGACCAACTGTGGAGAAGGCTGCGACGCAACGGTTATTATCCGAACCGTCGGCGGTTATGATGCAGTTGGTGTTAAAATGGAAGAATTGGGCCGTCTGAAAAATACGGCTCGATTCCAAGCCATGTCACCAGAAGATGCAAATGCAGGTATTCGTCAGGAATTAGCCCAGTTCTACGCAAAATATAAAGCCGACAAAAACTACGGCAAACCGCTAAGCCCGGCTGTTCAAGCGCAGCTACTGGCCAAGATTGACGAAATGCTTCCGCCAGCCATTGCGCCCGAACCGTCGCCAGCGGCCATTAATACCTCGGCAGCTTCGGAGACGGCAACGGGCGACGAAACAAGTATAACACCGGAAGCGCTTCAGCTAAGTAAATTGGAACGTCGGGCAACAGAGGCAGAAGAAAAACAACTCCTGATGATGATAATAGGTGCACTTGTTGGATTAGTAGTCGGTGCCGGTGGTGTTTATATATTTGCTTACCGCGCACTGAAGAATGAGGTAGATAGGCTAGTAGATGACAACAATAGGCTTAGCCGCCAAAATGATGGTCTGCGTACCAAACCGACAAATGAACCACGGCAACCACAGGGACAAGGTGATTTTCGGCAGAAAGCCAATGCTTACGATGCTATTCTGGCAGAATTGGGTACCGAAAACCCATTGATTGCTATTCGCCAATTGAAGCAACAGACCGACAATGCAACTCTAAAGTCTGTGCCTGTCATGCGCTCTGGCGAGCCAGTTATTGAGCCGGATACATTGGCCAAACCCGCTCCTCCTGTTCATATACAGGCACAAGCTACTCCCATTCAAACAGCAGCTCCCTTACCGACCCCTGCCCGTTCGGAGGTATTTTATTTCCCGCCCCCTGATCCAAACGGGCAGTTCGATCTCCCCCAGAAATCTAGTTCACTGTCGCCTGAATCAGCTTACCGGTTCAGTATCAGTGCCGCTAACCCATCGGTTGCCTCATTCAGATTTGAAGCCGAACCGGGTCGGGTAGCCCGTTTTCTGACCTATCGGAACTACATGATAGAACCCGCCTGCGAAAGCGAGAACAGCTATACCCCCACACATACCCGCATCACCATGCGTCGGGATGGCGAGGCAGTCCTCGAAAACAGTGTATGGCGAGTAAAAACAAAAGCGCTGATTCGGTATGAATAGATGGGTTTGATGGTATAGGACATCAATCCATCAAACCCATCTATCAGCGCACACTATTTTGCCAAATTGTGGACTAATGACAATGGCTCGAATAATCTTATTTCTGTTGCTCTTTGGCAATCTTCTTTATTTGTCCGGTTGTTCTGGCTGTTCACGATCGGGTAGCCATCAGCCGCGCCGAAACAAGAACAGCCGCACCAACGAACCAGTAACCGATACAATCCAGTCGGCCACAAAACCAACGCTGACCCAAATCGGTAGTGGTTCGACGGAGGTCGTAATGGAAAAAGCGAATGGTGTTTATAAAGTACCCGTCATAATCAATGGCACACCAATGAAATTTATTCTGGATACGGGGGCGAGCCTGATATCCATTTCGACCACCGAAGCCGAATTTATGGTTAAGCAGGGCACTATCACCGAGACTGATGCCGTAGGAAAATCGCAGTTTCAGGATGCAAATGGCAACATCTCGCCCGGTGCTGTTATTCGGCTCAAATCGGTACAGATTGGTGACCGGGTTCTTGAAAATGTCAATGCCAATGTGGTTAGTAATGCCAAAGCCCCACTGCTACTCGGTCAGTCAGCTTTGTCGCAGTTTGGTAAGATTTCGGTGGATTATCGGCGTAATATTGTGACGTTCGATTGAAATTCGGTATTTTACCTTAATACAGGATAAACCCTGTTTTCTTTTTCAATGACAGAAACCGAACTGACCGACCGACTTCGTGAAGCCATCGTGCTCAACGGCCCCGACGTTTGGCGTAACAACGGCTATCTTCAGGACGCCCAACAGGCTGGTCTGTCGCTGGCTGATGCCCTAAAACGGGCAACTGAACTAAATCAGGAAGTTGCTAACAACAATCTGCTTTTTCAAAATATACAAGCCCGCATTGCTCGATTAGCTCAGCCTTCGCGTAGTCATCTGATTGATCAGGATCAAAGCCAGATTGTAAACGCGGCTAGCTCGCTCAAACTATCAGCCGATTTTGTCAGAAATCAGTGGGTACCGGCTGTATTGCAGCGATTGGCAGTCGCAGCGAAGGCGCAGCAAACCGAGCCAGCCGTTGTTCCTACTCCCCCTGCTATAACCGAACAGACCAATAGAACTGCGCTTGACGACTTAGTAAAGAGTGAGCCGGAATCGCCTAAACCAGCCGTTACACTTGTTGAGCCAATCAAACCTACCAGCCCAACCATTGAACCGTTTGTCCCTGTTGTGCCTCCGGTAGTTACAGTTGAACGGCCTGTTGCTCCAAAAGGTCCGCCAGAACCTCCCCCCATTGTACGGTCGTTTACGGCTACACCCGCCCGGGTAAGCAAGGGGCAGCCTGTCACCCTCGCCTGGGAAGTCGAAAATTTGTTGGCGATAACGATTGATGATTTAGGTGAAGGCTTATCGCCAGTTAATCGGGGTTGGGTGAAGCCACAGAAGACGACCGATTACACGCTCTTCGACGCCAATGATAACCCGCTGAGCACTGTCCACGTGGAGGTAATTAAGCCCGACCGGAGTGGTATATATGGCGTTTTATTCGCGTTAGCCTTGCTAGCCGTAATCTATTGGTTTATAAAAAGTAGCAATTCCAGCGAGAGAACACCCAAGGCTAAACACAAAACAGAACGCACAACGGGTTCTTCGTCTGGTGAAGGCTCAAGCAAAAAAACAAACATAAATCGGGAAGATCCTCAACCAGAAGCCGAAACAAAGACAACCGAAGCGACTGACACGCCAGCCGAAACCACCAGCGAGCCGACGGTTACGATACCCCTACCCGATAAGCCGAACAAAGTCGATTTGCCCGTTAGTAAGCCAGTTGAAGAAAAAATAGCTTCATCCGAGCCAGAAACAAAACCAGCTTCACCATCTGATGCTCGTCAGGGAAAATACGAAGAAGCGTTTGGTGATAAGCCTTACGACAAAGTAGAACTGGGAGCCGATGAACGTGGCTGGCGTCGCGCCCGGAGTAAAGGCCGGTGGGGATACATTAATGAGCGCGACGAGTGGGTTATTCAACCCGAATTTGAAGCCGTGACCCCCTTTCGGGGTAGTACCGCATCCGTATTTTTAAATGGCCAACTCATGACCATCAACCGCACGGGCGAGCAGGTTCGGAATTAGGGCGTACTGCGTCGGGTTTTTAATAGAGCCATGAACAAAGCCAAAAAGCGTGGCAAACGTCGCCTTTGACAGAGTTATTTCCTATCAATAAATCTGGCTCTACAGATAATTAAACGTTCCCAAATTACGGCCCTAACGTAACGCTAAGTTTCTGAAAAGATGTCCAGTAAGCGGAAGATGTTAATCCAATACCATTTCCAGACAGCATTTTGAACGGATAGGGACTACTCCGAATTTCCTGTGCGTTGATGTAAAAATGCAGGACATCGCCTTTACGTTGTATACTGAGTCGATTACGGTTTTTTTCAACCGATACCCCCGGTGAGAAGAAATCGCCGGGCATGTAATCGCTGAACGTTTTCCCATTGGCTACTCGAATAATCGAAACCTCTCCTTTCCCATTCATGGTGAAGGCGCTAAAATTGAGTGAGTCTCTCACCCCAAATAGCAACCCACCTGTAGGAACCCGTCCTGAATCCGCCAGCACATCTACCTTTATAGTAAATATGTCAGCCGTATTCAGGTTTATGTCGGCGGGTAGTTCGACCGCGCTGAATGCCACTTGCTGCGTGTTTGTGTTGCGCTTGCGGATGCTGTAACGACCTAAGCCAATCTGGTAATAATAATCGCCCTTGTTACCCGCCTTCCAGCCGTTACGATTGGTAGCAAAATCACCCGTGAAGGCCGGTCGAAAATCAGGATTACCTCCGGATAAAGGAGCCGTACTGGGAGCCGATACAGCCACATTCGAATTTACTCTGGTCGGGAGTTCCGGTTGGACGGTTGGCGGGGCAGTAGCCTGACGAACCGGGGCTGTTAACCCACTGCCGGTTTGATTTGCCTGCAATCGGGCGGTTTGTTTAAGGGTCACCTTCTGCCATTCGCTGGAGGCCGAACAAGTAACCGACTTTACACGTCGCCCCGCCGACTGGCCAAAGCTATTGACCAGAAGTAGCGTTATAAAGCCAATTGTCAGGAGTAAGCGCATAAATGTATTTGGTTAAACCATAGGTTTTTGACACCTTGTAGGTCTGTTACTGTAAAGTTCCTCTTAAAACGAATACCGCACAACAGCCGTTGGCTGCCCAGCCTGAAGACCCGGCCTCAATGTAAGGCTTTGATACCGTCGCGCTTCTTTTTGTAACTGGCTATTGTGAACACCTTTGATGAACGTCAAAATAACGTCGGCTGCCGCTACGACAATAGCCCCTCGCGTAGCTAGAAAATAGCGGTGGTGATGATCGTTTGCTGTTTGATAATAAGGCTCGCCAGCAGCCATGTTTTTCTGCTGTTCATAGCTACTGTAGTCATCCTGCGATTTCTGCCGCTCCATAAATCCATAAACCAGTAAACCATAACACCCTACTGTCAATAATGGGCGCAGGCCTACTTTTGGCTTTGGCATCTGCACGAAAATATTACCGATACCCGGTGCTACCACTGACAATAGTGCCCATGCAGGCCCGGCGTAATGCGTTTTTCGGGGTTTTACGGGGTCGGCGGTTGCCAAGCTAGGGTCAACAGGCTTCACCGTTGGCTCAGTTCGCGTGGTCGTCGGTTGCGGTGCCGGTGCCGAAACAACAGGCGGTGCGAGTTGAGATGTGCTGGAATCGACCGCAAAAATGGACGGCTTCGCACGCTTATTTTTCTCCTGTCGTAATGTCGGTTCGACCGGAGGAACGATTGGTTTCTGTTCCGTAACCACTACAGGTTCACTTCGGGTAGCTTTTGGAGGAACAACTTCTGCCGTCGGAGTCGTTGCAATTGGTGGTGTAGCTGGTTTCTGCACAATCGCTGGTTCTGCTGGTATGGGTTGGGGAGACACGGGAAGACCGGTTCTGAG
The DNA here is from genome assembly GCF_042686045.1 of Spirosoma flavum. Classification (NCBI taxonomy): domain Bacteria; kingdom Pseudomonadati; phylum Bacteroidota; class Cytophagia; order Cytophagales; family Cytophagaceae; genus Spirosoma; species Spirosoma flavum. The sequence continues at coordinate 248,391 of NZ_JBHUOM010000002.1, read as the reverse complement.
GAGTACCTTTGCCTGCACTTCTTCGTTGAGTGAATACCCGTTTTCCAGCGCATTCCATACAATACGCCGGTCAGAACCAGCTGTAAGTCGATTACCAATATCACCCCGAACAAATTCAGGTAAAATGCGCAGGGCACCGCGCAACCGGCTGCGTACTTCAACATAAACAGAATCGCCCGGTCGGACATTGACCAAATCATACCGGATTTCGAGTTGTGACGAGTCAACTACACGAATCCGAACATTGCGAAGACGCTCTTGCGCCTGGCCCGATAATACTGCAACTAGACAAATAAAAAAAGCAAGAAGTAGACGCATGGTGAGTTAGTTACTAACGGTAATCTGCCGAGTAGTGGTGAATGTATCATCGCACAAATTGGCAAGCACAAGCGTGACGGTATAGGTACCCGCTTTGTCGTAGGAGTAGGTCACGCGCGTTCCAACGCGATTTTTACCCTTACCATCGCCGGGGTCCCAACCAGCAATACCAATATCACCCTGTGGATTATCGAGAAAAAGCGTAACGTCTAGCTGGCCAGCAGTATAGCCGATAGCAGCGGAGGGTTTAGCACATACCGGAAAGTTTTTTTTCGTCAGGTCAAACGGTTCACAGGCCATCATAGCCAGCAATATCAATAGGCAGATAGATCGTTTTAGCATAATTTGTCAGGTGAGACTCAGCAAAGTAAGCAATAGTTAGGCAACCAAAGAATGTCGTATAGACTAAATTCCTTTCTTACATTCATTTCCGCACTAGCCAAAAACCAACATTTTTCGTAAATTTAAAGAGTCCGACGACATATCAACTACCAACTTACCCATGCGCTGGTCTGCTAAAACCAAAGACGAATTGGTAGCCGAAATTCATCGGCTTCACCACGAACGCAACGACGTAGCTGTAACCGATGCGTTACCGGCATTCGACGTTCGACATACGGTTGACCAACTAAATCTGGTTGGTCTTACTATTGAGCGCGACGGAACCCTTAGTTACGCGAATCCTTACACTTACCGCGTAACTGCCTGGCAACCAGAGCACATTATCGGTAAAAACTTTTTCGATGTTTTTATTCCGCCAGCCGACCGCGCCCGGCTCGAAACCGAGTTTCACGAAGCGTTGACCAAAGGTGGTTTTCCCGAACAGAAAGAAATTATCTTGCTGGCCCGTAGTGGAGCACTGCGCAGTGTGCAGGTTAATTCCTTCATTATCAATGGTCTCAACGGTCATGTTTCTTCGTTTACAATTATTGGCGAAGACGTAACTAATAAACGGCGGGTAGCCTCGGCCCTGTCGAATACCAATGCGCAGTTGCAGGATTTGGTGGATAATACCTCCGACCTGATTCAGCTACTAACCCTCGACGGCAAATTTATTTTCGTCAATCGTGCCTGGCGCGAAGCACTAGGCTACAGTTCCGAAGAAATATCGGCACTCAACCTAAGCGACGTACTCCATCCTGATTACGCCAATAGTACGCTTGGCTTACTCAAACGAATTCAGGGAGGAGACAAACTCCCTTATATTGAAACCGTTTTTCGAACTAAAGCTGGGAAAGTACTATTTCTGTCGGGAAGTGTCAACTGCCGATTCGATAATGGCCGCCCAACAGCTTTTCGCTGCATCCTGCACGATACAACCGGCAAAATCCGAGCCGAAAAATCGCAGAAGCTTTATTACAGTATTGCTAACTGGACAATTAATACACCCAACCTCGACGAATTTTACCACAGAATTCACGAGGAGCTAGGCAACATTATCGATGCACGCAATTTCTTTATTGCACTCTACGATTCAAGCAAAACCTATTTATCGTTTCCGTATTACGTCGATGAGTATTTCGGCGGTAACATGCGATTCACGAAACGCAAGCTGGGAAATGGCCTACTCGAATACACAATTCTGGCCAATAAACCCTTGTTCCTTTACGAAAAAGACATTCGCCAATTAGCTGATCATCAACAAATTGACCTTTACGGTCAGCTTCAACCTCAGGTGATGCTAACGGCTCCCCTTCGCATTGGCGATGAAATTACGGGTATTATTGGCGTGAAATCATACGATGATGCACAGACGTATGGTCCCCGCGACCTTGAATTACTGGAATTTATTTCGGGACAAGTCGCGCTGGCCATTGCCCGCAAACAATCGGAAGCCCGGTTAGATAAGCAGAACGCTCGTCTGAATGCCATTTTTGATAGCAGCACGTACCTGATCTGGTCGGTAAATAAGGCACTGAAACTGACATCATTCAACAAAAATTATGCCCGACTCATTGAAGCTCAATCGGATGTAACAGCTTCTATCCAGGTGAGTGCGCCCGATCTTGGCTGGCGCATGATTGGCGATATTAACCACAAACGTCTGGAAGATCGCTACCGACAAGCTTTTCGGGGATTTGCGCAAAATTTTGAATTATTTTTCGAAACGCCCAAAGGCGAAACGTACCTCGAATTTCACCTCAACCCAATTCTGTTAGCGGGTGGTGTCATTGACGAAGTATCGGGCATTGCGCGAGACATAACCAATCGCAAACGAGCCGAGATTGCCACGCGCCAGAGCGAAGAGAAATTTAGGGGTATTTTTGAGAATTTACAGGACATATACGCCCGTGTAGATCGAAAAGGGCGTATTACCATGATTAGTCCATCGGTGTTTAAGCGCATGGGCTACACACCCGACGAGGTGCTGGGACAAGATATAACCCAATATTTCATCGAGGAGGAGGACATTCGCCACGCCATGTTTAAACTTGGCCGTAACCGCAGTCTTCGAAATTTCGAGGCCCGTATGCGTCGAAAAGATGGCAGCGAGCGGCAGTTTATGTTTAACATGCTGATGCTGAACGATGGACCGGGCGCTTCTACGCTGGGCGAATCTACACGGGGTAATGATTCAGTCGTTGCTGTGCTGGCCCGTGACATTACCGAACTGAAGAAGCAATCGGCCGAGTTGGTGAAAGCTAAAGATGAAGCCGAACGATCTCTGAAAGTGAAAGAACAGTTTCTGGCCAACATGAGCCATGAAATCCGGACACCCATGAATGGCGTTATTGGCATGATCGACTTGCTGAACGACACGAAACTAGACGAAGAGCAACGCAGCTATGTCAAAACTGTTAAACGCTCGTCGGAAACATTACTGAATATTCTGAATGACATCCTGGACCTCTCGAAGATTGAAGCCGGGAAGATGGTTCTGCATGAAGCACCCGTATCGTTTAAGGAGATTTTTGAGAAACTTATAGCGCTCTTTGGCCAACAGGCCAACTCCAAAAACAACGAACTGACATACCATATTGGCCCTGATCTGCCAACGTTCGTAATAGCTGACCAGACCCGGCTCCTGCAAGTATTGTCGAATCTGACGTCTAACGCCATCAAGTTTACCGAGAACGGTACTATACAAATTGAAGTGACACTGATTAGTAAGCACGGCAAATTCAATCGAATTCGGGTAGCCGTGCAGGATTCGGGCATTGGTATTTCGCCCCAAAATATCAATCTGCTGTTCAACTCGTTTAGTCAGGTCGATACCTCTTCGCGAAAATCGTTTGGCGGCACAGGACTGGGGTTAGCCATCTCGAAAGAATTGGCGAGCCTGATGAAGGGCGAGATTGGTGTCGAATCAACGGTAGGTATGGGCAGCACATTCTGGTTCACAATTGAGTTGAAAGAGACCAGCATTAGCCCTACGCAGCAAGCAACGGAAGTGGCCGAAGTTGCCCTTGCCAACTTCTTTAGCACCTATCACCCCAATGTATTGCTGGTAGACGATAACGCTGTAAACCGCAAAGTTGCCAGCGAGATTCTGCGCAAGTCAGGTTGCCTTGTGACTACCGTTGATAGTGGTCCGGCGGCTATTATTGAGGTACAGAAAGCCGAAGAGCGTAAAAAAGATAATAAACTCGACGGGTTCGATGTCATTTTTATGGACATTCAGATGCCCGACATGGACGGTGTTGAGACCACCCGCCATCTTCGCAAACAGTTTGGCAATCAGCTACCTATCATTGTGGCCATGACGGCTTATTCGATGCGCGAAGACCGCGAGCGCTTCCTTAGCCAGGGCCTCGACGATTATATTGCCAAGCCTATCCGTGCCCAAAGCCTGATTGCCAAGGTGAAGGAACTGACGGACGCCAACCGGTCCAAACAGACCATGAACACAGTGACATCGCAACTGTCCGTTCCCGCTTTGGTACCTATCGACCCCAGTATACCCATTATTGACGACGAGATTATTGGTCAATTACTTGATATTGGGGGGCAGGAGTTAGTTGACAGTATTATGGAGGAGTTCGTCACGGAGGCTAATGATCTGGTAAAAGGTGCCCTGTCTGCGTATGCTCTCGGAGACATACCAACTGTAAAAAGCAATCTACACACCCTGAAAGGCAGTGCCGGAACCATTGGTGTAGCCCGTATGGCCGATATTGCTCGCACCGCCGAAGGTAAACTCAAAGTAAACGATACCAGCGGGCTATCAGACGCACTGCAAGCATTGGAATTTGCATTTGGGGATTTTTTGGCAGAATGGAAGAAGTAAACATATGCAGTCTGTGAGGGAAGCGACAGCCCCAGAAATAGGCAATTTTCCATTTTCATTTCTTTATCAAACTGTCCAGAAACGTACTCACACTGTCCGTTACTGGACAGTTTTTTTATGAGCAAATAGGAAAGACAAGCCACCATTAAGCAGAAATGGCACTTTCTTATTCTGGCAAGGCATTTGTTTAGCAAATGATAAGATAATGTACCAGGGAAGTAATTAGCCATCATGAGTAGAGCATACTTAGGCGAATTTGAAGAGATAGTCTTACTGATGGTGGCTGTACTGGAAGGTCAGGCGTATGGCGTAACCATTGCAGCCGAGTTGAAGCAACGTACTAGCCGCGCCATAAGCCTTAGTGGCGTCCATATTGCCTTGTATCGTCTGGAAGAGAAAGGCTTCGTGATTTCTGAACTGGGGGGCGCAACAACGGCTAGAGGAGGACGCCGAAAGCGGTTATTTACGATTACTGCAATGGGGAAGCAAACCCTGAGCGATATGCGCGAGGTTCGCAACCAGCTTTGGGATTCTATTCCTACTCCTTCTCTGACGTAAATCATGGCTAATTACCCCCCTACTCCCCCCGCTTGGGCCGACCGCTTACTAACGTGGCTGTGCCCACCTCAGTTGCTGGAAGAACTTTTGGGTGATCTGCATGAGCAGTTTGCCGACCAGGTAGATCAAATTGGTGAACAGAAAGCACGTCAGCTTTACATACTGGAGGTTGTCAAGTTTGTGCGTCCTTACTTTCTTATGCAGCAAGCTATTAGCCTCCTTAACAACACGAACGTAACTGTCAAAACAACGCGTACTTCACATAAACCGACGGTCAGCCGAATCAGGGACTACCCTCAACCATTTTTACTGAATCCATCTATGCTACGTAATTACTTAAAAATCGCCTTCCGTAACCTTTGGAAAAGCAAAGGCTATGCGGCCATCAATGTTGTTGGTCTTTCGGTAGCGTTCTTCGTCAGTGTCTTTTTGTTTTTGACCGCTTATTTTCAGCTCTCTTTCGATTCCTTTCATCAGGATGGCAACCGTATTTTCCAGACGTACCTTTTCTCGAATGATCCTGAAAAAGCAAGCCGATCAGGTAACATGCCGTTTCCGCTAGGGCCTACCATAAAAGCAGAATATCCGGAAATTGAAGCCGCAGCGAGGCTAATGAATGGAAGTGATGTGGTGACGTATAAAGGGAAATCTCTCGATAAGAATGTCATGTTGACCGATCCTGACTTTCTGAAGATATTTTCCTTTCCAATGATTAAAGGGAACCGGGCAACGGCGCTCAACGATCGGAGGAGCATCGTCATCAGCCAGACTATGGCGAAGGCCGTATTTGGGAACGAAGACCCAATAGGAAAACAAGTTCAGTTGGGGTTTGATGCCAACAAAAAAGACTTTATCGTAACGGGTGTATTGGGCGATTTTCCAGATAATTCATCGATTAAATACGATGCCTTTATTCAGATCGCAAATTCCGTTAACTATCAGTCCGACAAGGATAAATGGGATGCTATGTCGCATAGTGTTTATCTAAAATTAGCGTCTAATGTCGATCAGGTAACATTTGAAACCCGCCTAAAATCCTTTGCGACTAAGTACTTTCAGGAAAATTTGGAGGGGCTAAAAAAGAAAGGGGCTAAGCCTGATGAGCGCGGTGACTTGTTTACCATTCGATTACAGAAACTGTCGGATGTCCATTTTAATACAGCCATATCGGGCGGATCGGGTACGTCAATCGCCGTTGTCTATGCGCTGGCGGGCATCGCTCTTTTTATCCTGCTCATTGCCTGTATAAACTTCATCAACTTGAGCGTTGCCCGCTCATTCACCCGCGCCAAAGAAGTTGGCGTTCGTAAGTCGCTGGGGGCACTTAAAAATCAACTCTTTGTACAAATCTGGGGCGAAGCGGCTATGATATGCTTCGTTGGTTTTGTTGTCGGGATGGTTCTCGCGTACCTACTTTTGCCCGCCTTCAATGCTGCGTTTCATGGGAAACTCACACTTGACTATATCTTACAACCCGATAAGATTGCCCTTATACTGGGCATATTTGTGCTGGTTACGCTAATAGCTGGTGGGTATCCGGCCTGGCAAATGTCCAAATTTAATGCGGTAGAGGTATTGAAGGGAAAAATCACATTGAAGCGGCCTGGTCTACTACGTAACTCACTCATTGTTACGCAGTTTACACTATCAAGTTTATTAATTTGTTGTACAATTATTGCCGTTCAGCAGGTAGACCACATGCGGAATCAGCCATTGGGTTTTCAGAAAGAACAGGTAATTAGTATTCCAGTTGGAAATAAAGTGGATGGCCGGCAAGCGCTCAGACGGATGCGTAATACGTTAGCAAACGACCCCACCGTTGTTGCTATCACGGGGAGCGGTGTAAACCTCGGACTTGGTAAGGATAGAAGTACGTCGAGGTCGGTTATGGGATTTACATACAAAGAAAAAGAGGTCTCGACCGATTGGGTACATATTGATTACGAGTACCTCAAAACCCTCAATATTAAGTTGTTGGCTGGTCGTGAATTTAATCCGGCTTATCCATCTGATTCGCTGAACCGAGTGATTATCACGGAAAGTATGGCTAAAATAATCAGTGAGAAAGATCCGGTTGGCAAATTTTTTCAGACTGATACTGCTGGTGCCAGATACCAGATTATTGGCGTGGTACCTGATTTTCATTTATACTCCACAACAAGTGAGAATAAACCGATTACCATGTATTTGTCTCACAATGAGGATATAAACTACATCTTCGTTCGGGTCAATCCGCAAAGTCTGGCTAGTTCAATGGATAAGTTGAAAGCTATATGGAAAGACGTAGCGCCACAATCGGAATTTACGGGTTCATTTGTGGATGAAAATACCGACAGCTGGTATAAGGAAGAGGAACGCTTTTCGCAGGTTTTTAGCCTTGCTTCCGGTATCGCCATCCTCCTATCCTGCCTGGGTCTGTTTGCTATCGCCCTGATGGTGATTGAGCAGCGAACCAAAGAGATTGGCGTTCGGAAAGTGTTGGGTGCCAGCATTCCGAGTATCGTTTATATTCTCTCTCAGGACTTCGTAAAAATGGTCATTTTGGCCATAGTCATTGCTACGCCCCTGGCCTGGTTTTTTATGCAGAAATGGTTGAACAACTATTCGTATCGAATCGAAATAAGCGTATGGATTTTCGTATTGGTTGGTTTTGCCGCCATCCTGATTGCGCTGGTAACGGTGAGCTTTCATAGTGTAAAAGCTGCATTGATGAACCCGGTGAAGAGTTTACGAAGTGAATAGCCCCCAACTAAACCAATAAAATTATGAAACTCCTTTTAATGAGCTTGCTACTAAGTATCGGCATGCTTACAATAGCCCAAAAAGCAGTAGCGTCGAACCTACGAACGCGAATATCCGACGACGAGAAAGCACTCTCGATTCAGGTTGATGGGAATGCAAACGGACATAAGATTCATCTCGACAAAACGTTCGACGTAGCGAATATGAATAGCCTGCAGAAAGACCTGCTGAAATATCAGGTTTTTAATGATGCTGGCCTAACCGCACCACTCAGCGAAATACCCTGGTTGATTTTGGTGATTTTGGGTTTGCCGGCGTTGATTATTACGCTCCTGATTGTGCGATACCAAACCAGAAAAAGGGCACTTGTGGGCTCAATGCAACGCTTATAAGCAGAACAGAGCCCAAATACAGATCGACCAATAAAAAAGCCGGAATCGTTCTGATTCCGGCTTCCTGATTTTCTATCAACCTGCTATTGCAAATTAGCATCTTCATTACTGTTAAATGTATCGCCCTGCTTGATGTCGCCGGTTTTAAATCCCTTCGAGAACCAGTACACGCGCTGGGCTGAGGTGCCATGCGTAAAAGCGTCGGGCACTACAGTGCCGCGTGTCTCCTTCTGAATCCGGTCATCACCAATGGCGTTGGCCGCTGTAAGTGCGCTCTCGATATCATTTTTATCTAGATCAATGCTTTGTCCCTGAGCGTGATTCGCCCAGACACCAGCAAAAAAATCAGCCTGTAATTCGAGCCTGACCGACAGTTTATTATTCTCCCGCTCACCCTGACGCCCGCGAAGCTGGTCTACCTTATCCATAATTCCCAGTTGTTTCTGCACATGGTGCCCTATCTCGTGGGCAATAACATAGGCCATGGCAAAGTCGCCGGGAGCATTGAAGCGCTCACGCAATTCATCATAAAACGAGAGGTCGATATACACTTTTTGGTCAGCAGGGCAGTAAAAGGGACCCATTGCTTCCTGGGCCGTACCACATCCCGATGAGGTCGCGTTACGAAACATTACCAGTGTTGGTTTAGCATACTGCGCTCCCTGATCGGCAAACATTTTTGTCCACACATCTTCTGTACTGGCCAGCGTTTTTTTTGTAAATGTGGCAGCCTGATCGTCGGCCTGTTGATCAGCAGGAGCCTGAGCTGTTGCCTGATCGGGCGAACTCTGATTCAGAATTTCTGACGGATCGCCCCCCAGCAGCATGACAATAACAGCTATGACAACTGTGCCAATACCACCCCCAACGAGTAGTCCCCCACCACCGCTTCCCCGCCGATCTTCGACATTATCACTTTCACGTCCTCCTAACCAACGCATGATTTTCTTCAGTTAAATGGTGATTATACAAGATTGACTTCTGATGGCAAGATTACTATTTCTGGCGACAAAATGTTTAACCTTACCTCAATTATTCATCGGGGTTTAGCCCGTTCGTACTGTACAGGCCACTGTATCTCATCGCCTAACGTATGAGCAGCATGCAACGGAAAATAAGAATCACGCAAAAACTCGCGAGCTAATAGAACTAGATCAGCCTGTCCATTCGTCAGGATTGCTTCGGCCTCTTCAGCCGTTGTAACTAGACCAACAGCGGCTGTCGTTATGCCGGTTTCCTGTTTGATACGTTCGGCAAACGGGACCTGATAGCCGGGGCCAACTGGAATTTTTGCGTTGGCTACGTTGCCGCCCGTCGAGCAATCGATAACGTCCACACCTTTATTTTTAAGAACCCCCGCTAACCGTACAGAATCGTCAATTGTCCAGCCGCCTTCGGTCCAGTCAGTTGCGGATATGCGTACGAACAATGGCAGCGTTGAAGGCCAGACTGTTTGGACGTCTTCAATGATTTCTAGTAACAGGCGAATGCGATTATCAAACGAACCGCCATACTCATCGGTGCGCTGGTTACTTAACGGCGACAGAAATTGGTGCAGTAAATACCCGTGAGCCGCGTGAAGTTCAATAACTTGAAAACCAGCCGATAGAGCTCGTTGAGTGGCCGACACAAAATCAGCCCGTACTTTTTCGAGGCCCTCGTCGGTCAGAGCCAATGGCTCAGGATTTCCTTCAGTGAACGGAATCGCACTGGGCGCTACAGTCTGCCATCCTTTCGGGTCGGTCGGAGAGATGGCTGCACCTCCCTCCCACGGGCGGTTCGTACTGGCTTTACGACCAGCATGCGCTAGTTGAATACCAGCAACGGCCCCGTTTTGCTGAATAAACTGAGTAATCCGTTTCAGGCCGGCAATGTGTTCATCTTTCCAGATACCCAGATCATTAGGCGAAATGCGTCCCTCTGGCGATACGGCTGCTGCCTCGCTTATTATCAGGCTCGCCCCTCCAACGGCCCGACTTCCTAAATGCACGAGGTGCCAATCAGTCGAAAACCCATCTTCGCTGGAATATTGGCACATGGGTGAAACAACAATACGATTTTTAAGGTGAATGCTACGAATGGAAATTGGAGAAAAAAGGACAGACATAATTTTCATATAAGGTATTACCAACGATAAACATTCGATTCTGGAATATCGTTAGAATAATCCAGCTAAAACCTCAACAACTATGGCAAACGATCCAAAAATTGCCCGACGAGACGAGGTTCGAACAACCGAGGGCGAACACAAATATGGCGATGGACACGGTCCGGCGTTCCGGTTTGCTGACCGAACGAATAAAAAGTATCCCATTGATACGCCAGAGCACGTTCGGGTTGCCTGGAATTATCGCGCCGGCGACTCGGATTAACCACAATGCCAACGCAGCGAAGTATGATGCCGATGAAGTAGTGGTAATTAAAGATCGGATTAAGAAAGCAGCCATAAAACACGATGTAACCATTGGGGATGATTAACCTACTAACCTTTTCTAAGCTAAAAGCAAGAATGCCCGGTTTGTTTAAACCGGGCATTCTTGCTTTTAGCCTTTACCGCTTGCTTAAATTTTTTCTTTTACGACCTTAACGTCTTTCTTGGCGCGATCTTTCATCAACTCGCCTTCTTGTTTCATGTGTTCTTTGCGATGCGCTTTCAAGGCAGTTTTATCGCCAGATGCCTTATCGGCTTCACGGGCCATTTTGTTGGCTTTTATAGCGGCTTTGTCAGCAGCTACTTCACCTTTTGCCTCAACAACTTCAGCTTTTTTCTTCAATTTGCTATCTTGAGCCTGCGCAACGCTTAGTGTCAATGCAAGGGCAGCAAAAACGACAAGTACTTTTTTCATGACTATTTTGGGCCTAAACCCTTTAGTGAGTGATTGATTTAATCCTTTTAAGTGGATTTCTTTAACTAAACAAGCAAGAGTTAATCTTGTTTGAATTCAACGAATTTTTTCAGCGAAGGGCTTCATTATTGCGCTCAGCCGCCTTGTCGGTGAGCGTTGTCAGCGCCGAATCTGAGAGGCTGGTTTCGCTATCGTTACCGGTAGCCCGCTGTTCGCCAATGCCACCGGGTGCCGGTAACATCCTGCTCACAACAGCCATCGTCTCGGCCATCATATTTGGTGCTAGTCCCTGAAGCCCAATGGCTACTTTAGCCGGTAGAGTTATTATTCGTTCAGCTTCACCGTAACGGCAGGCATCAACGATTTCGCGGGCAGCTTCAGTGGAACCCATCGTCAGAAACGGCAGTGAATCACTGATTTTAAAGGCAGCATACTCTTTCTCATTCTGGCCTTTAAATAAGGCATTGCGTGGGCTACCCGTCCGCATCAGGCCGGGGCAGATTGTCGTGACATAAATTCCATCTTTCTGCAACTCGGCCCGCAGCCCTTCCGAATAGCCCACCAGGGTAAATTTACTGGTTGAATAAGGCAACAAATGCGGCACCGACACTTTACCGCCAATCGATGCAATATTCACAATGCGGCCCCGCATGGAGATGTCCGGCATGGAGGTGCTTTTAATACGCGCCAGCATTTGGGGCAATACGGCATTAATCATGTGGAAAGCTGCCCAGAAATGAGTGTCCATCGCTTCCCGAAAATCATCTTCTGTGGCGTGTTCATAGGGTGTCACAACGATGATACCAGCATTATTAATGAGTACATCAACTGGGCCAATAGCTTGCCGAACGTTTTCAGCAAAGCGTTCGACCTGAACTTTGTTCGTAACATCGCAAACCTGCGTATAAACTGATACACCAAATTGCACTAACTCAGATTTGGCGCGGTCGAGTTCGTCTGCATCACGGGCGCACAAAGCCAGGTTTGCGCCCTCCTTTGCTAATAATCTAGCCAGTTCAAGCCCTAATCCCCGTGAGCCGCCAGTAATAACAATAGTTTTATCGCGAAAATCAATTTTACGTTTCTGAGCCAATGTTGCTTTAATGGCTGTCCACGCGCCTACACCGGCCAGCGCCCACAGAAGGGCTTTTGTTGGAATCGAAACCTTCATGGCTTGTTCATATCGTTGAATTAAGATAACAGACGTTTTACCGGAAGGTTATCACGCGAGCCTAACATTCTTTCCCGAAATCATTTGAATAGAGTTCTCTTCTACTGATATTCACCAAAATAAATTTTTGGTTACTCCAGTATCCCAATAAAGCATGAAACAAATTTTCCCTGCCATTTTCGCTTTCTGTTTTTTGTTTACATCCCAAACGGGGGTTTGGGGTCAATGCGCACCGGCATTACCCAGCTGCGCCAGTTGTACAAACCTCACGGGCAGTAACTTAAACATTAGTTCCGGCACGTATTGTGTCACGTCCTCGATCAGTAATTTAAATCTAAGCGGATCAGCCGTTATTTGTGTATCGGGTGCCGGCCAAATTAACGGTGGAAACGTGAATGGCGGCACTGTTATTTACAATGGCAGCTCTGCTACAAATCCGCTGAACGTCAGTATTGGGGGAGGTACATTACGAATTCGCAGTAGCATTACCCTAACGAATCTGACATCAATCAATGGGTCGGCCACAGTTATCGTTGAAAACAGCGCGACACTTACCGTTGCCAACTTAGATCTAAACGGCAAACTAATTGTTGATCAGGGTTCGACGCTTTATGTAAATGGTAATTTTGGTATAAACGGTGGCGGCTCTGTATGTTTCAACAATGGTGTTATCAACACAAATCAATTTACCAAAAATGATCAACTTAATTCCACTACGACCACAAGCAAGGGATGTTATGCCGTTCGGGCCAGTGTCAGTAACTTCAATCAGGTGTTAACGAACAGCAGCAGTGTTTATGTCTGCCTGCCGGGTGCTGTCCCCAACTCCAGCAAATTGGGTAGCGCAACAGTTAATCCCAATTGCTCAAATGCATCGGCGGGTGGCGGGTGTTTAGCTGCATTACCCGTGCGGCTGGTCTCCTTTCAGGCGCAATCGTTTGGTGAGGGTATACGGCTAAATTGGACCAGTTCACTTGAGCAGAGTTTCGATTATTATCAGGTCGAGCGTAGTTCAGATGCCGTAAGCTTTGACGCCGTAAGCCCTCATATTGCGTCTTCACTTGAACAAACTACTACCCGTAATTATGAATGGACGGACGTTAGCGCCCGAAGCGGCACGTTTTATTATCGGCTAAAACAAGTTGATCTGGACAACACTTACACGTATTCAAAAATTGTTGGTGTCGCCTTCAACAATGATGACAAGACAGCTACGATAACGCCAAATCCGTTTTCAGATGAGTTGAGTATTACGCTGAATACGTCCGTAAACGGAGCATATGTAATTGAACTTTACTCTGCTAGCGGAAAGCTCTACTCGTCGGTAACGGGCGAAAAAAGCGCACCGGCTGTTACGCGAACAATAGCCACAAATAGCTTTCCAACTGGATTCTATTTTGCAAACATTCACATTGGCGATCAGCACTTTATGCGCAAGGTAATTAAGCAATAACATTCCATATTGCTCAATTACCACCAATTGTCTCACTTTGTATTCACTAGAGAATCGCAGCAACAGTTGTTTTAAAGAAACCAGAAGTAGCCTTCCCTGATACTTGGCTTTATGGAATTAAAAGCCAAAATCCTCCATGAAGTCATGTATCGCTGTTTTCGTTGTGCCTTTTCTAACAACTACATTGACGTTAGCCCAACCCATTGAGTCAAAAGTGTATGTATGGGCAAAAGCCTCAACGGTAAAAAAAGAAAATTCTGAACAAAGAGCCATTCTGCAAGGCACTTCGATAGACTTTCAGCATATCGAGATTCATGCGACAACGCTCCCACCACATCAGGCTCCGCATCCGGCCCATACCCATGACGACGAGGAATTAATTATCATTAAAGAAGGAAAGCTAACCATAACAATCAATGGCAAAACGAGGACGCTGGGTACCGGAAGTATCGCCCTGTTTATGCCGGGCGACAAACATGGATTTGACAATAAGGAAGACTCTCCGGCTACTTACTACGTGATGCGGTATGCGTCGAAAGAGCCGAAAGATATGGAACGGGGCAAAAAAGCGGGTGGTTCATTTTGGGTCGATTGGAACGATGTACCTTTCCAGCCGCACGATAAAGGCGGTATTCGGCGTATGTTCGACCGCCCTACTGCCATGACAAAACGCTTTGAGATGCACGTTACAACGCTAAACGAAGACTTATGGAGCCATCCACCCCATACCCACCGAGCGGCTGAAATCTTACTCATGGTCGATAGTACGGCTCAGGAAAGTATACAAGGTGGGCTTCACCCGGCCACCGCAGGCGACCTTATTTTTTTGGAGTCCAACGTTCCCCATGCCATTCAAAATACCAGCCGGGGAACATGTACTTACTTCGCGTTCCAGTTTGAGTAAGTTTTTTCTTCGACTACAATATGGTTGATTTTGCGTCTAGCTCGCCTATACAAACACGGATACGAGTAGGCGGAAATGCTCAATAAAATAGAATGAAGTTTTGTAGTAGAACGGGCTTTACATAAATACGTCATCCCGACGTTTAAGTAGGGATGACGTATTTTTAACGAAAACAGAAAAATTTATTCTTGACGGCTATGCATTTTTGTCAAGCCAGGCCAAAATATAATCTGCATCTTCTTTCCAGGTAGGCTGACCTAGCACATAGTGGTTGCGACCGGGAAACTCTTTGTAATCCAAAACTGAACCACTGCTTTTATAAGCCTCATAATTCCGGTGATTGAGGTGGGCAGGTATAATATTATCGATGCTACCCGACGTAAGTAATAATGGAGGATGCGGTTTTTCATAATCTACGTGAGCAGCACTAGTCAATCCACCTCTGGCCACGTTTTTTGATTCTGGAATCGTGTTGGCCTCATAGGCTGCTTGCTGCTCTTCCAGTGGCATTTCATTAACGAACGCATACTGCCAGTCCTCAAAGGACATCAGGTAGGTTTCATCTAGCGAGGTAAACAAGCCCAGTGATTTCCAACCGGCTTTGAGAAACGAGAACTCGTAAGGGAAAACGCCCTGTGGTGGAACGGAGTGAATGGCGACGCCTGCGGCTGCCAGTCCTTGATTTACAATAATTTGAGTAACAAGCCCGCCCAGTGAATGCCCTATCACAATTGGTTTTTCGGGTAATGCTTTCACAATGTTCTCATAGTGAGTAACCAGTTCATCTAACGTCAAATGGGCCAAGTCAGTGTCATTCGGCTGTCTGGCTCGTAATTCTGCGGCAGTGCCATCCTTAAAAGGCCACGCGGGAGCGATGGTGTCGTACCCTTTACTTTCAAAATACGCTTTCCATTCATCCCAGCCACTATTGCTGACAAATGCACCGGTAACAAATACAACAGTTTTTGTTTTACTGGTTTTCATACTTACATCGTGTGTTTATGGTTCAAGAAAAGGATAAACTCGTCATCGTATTAATAAAGCGAACAGAATAAACCTTACTTTACTACTGTCTTTGTAAGTTGAACAGAACAAAAGTCAGCAGAGAAACAAACAATAGAATTAACCTAGGTCAAAACAGGCGGGCGACAAATCGTTACCGACTTGACATTAGTTTTCGATACGACTCAATGATGGACCCAGAACATCGAGGTAAAAAAAACAGGATGCAACGGTATAATAATGCAACTATGGTGCTCACAAACGTTTTGCCACCTGTTGTAGAATTCCCCTTTATGGTCTGTTTCGCTGTCCAGTAAGGAGTACCCAAAAATAAAAACTCAAGTCAATAAATCATCCTAATTCATTGAAATTAAATCAATTACCTTTTAATTATCATACTTACCTATTTATCTGTAAGCGAATTTTTACTTTTTCGACGGTCATTTAAACCCACTGTACAGATCTGTACTACAAATAATGCATTAATCATATAGTGATGACCTGTAAATTATAGTTCTACATGCCTGCTTTTCAATTCACTACTTTACCCCCACAAACGTTAGCAAATCGCGATAAATAATGCTGTGCTGCCAAAACAACTGCGTTACCATACCAATGTGTTTCTTGCCCGGCAACACCCTGAATTCGTGCTTCACGTTGAGTTCCTGAAGCCGTTGATGAAATCGTTGTGTGCTGTTGGTGATGCTTGGATATGTGCGGCCACCTGCGTAGACCAACATAGGTGGACTACTAGCCTTAACATAGTACATGGGCGATACGGCCTTCCAAACAGCCGGATTCTTCCCAAATGCAGTCAGATATTGCGCATCGTTAGAGTACTCCATTTTAGTCAGGTAATCGAACATATCCAGCCCGGCTGCATCATCGAGAATAGCGCCCTTTACAGGATTTTGAGCCAAACCAATCTTTGCAAATAATTGATCGTCAGTGGCTAGCAAAGCTGCCAAGCCACCACCTGCTGAGTGGCCCATCACAAAGATCCGGTCTGGGTCACCGCCATACTCGGCGATATGCTGCGTAGTCCAAAGCACAGCCTGAGCACAGTCATTGGCCATTGCGGGTACCTGCACATTGGGCGAGAGTTGATAGTTAATAATTACAGCTACCACGCCCTGCTTAGCCAACCGCCGACCAATAAACGTATAGATATTTTTATTGCCACTATTCCAATTGCCTCCGTGAATAAACATCACAACGGGTCTTTTGGCAGTAGATGATAATTTTCTTGGCGCGTAAACATCCAATAGATGTCGTTCAGCATCGGTGCCAGATGGATCAATCGTTGTGTAGGGAATATCTTTCGTCCGCCGACTAGGCCGGGCCATAGCATATTCGTTTGCGAGTAACAACACCGTAATCAGAATCAGCAGTGTACATGGAATCTGCCAGAGCAGTCGGAGAAAAAGCATTTGTGGAAACCTCATCAGGAGGAATTAGAAAAAGTGTTTACTTATACATACACCCAAAAAAGGCTTCTGGATTGTGTGAAAAGTATTATAATCAATTCTTAACGACCAGAACCCAACAGTGCCGAGCCATTAGTCAAGACTAAACGCAACATACCTATCACCCGATTTAGTGTTGAGTTTGCCGTCCCCACAGGCAATTACAATGTATTGCTTCCCACCAATTGCATATGTACTGGGCGACGCATAACCAGCCGCCGGTAAGGATGCCTGCCATAGCACTTGGCCCGTTTTTTTATCGAATGCCCGTAATTGCTCGTCTTTACTAGCCGCAATGAAAATCAGACCGCTTCCGGTCACTAAAGGGCCCCCATAATTGTCTGTTCCCGTCGGTGGAATACCTTTTGCCATAAGTTCAGGGTATTCACCCAATGGCACTTGCCAGCGATGTTCACCCGTCCGCGCTCTATTTTCAATGGAATGACTGGGAAATAAAACGAAGTATACCCCTTTAACATGAGCAAGGTCTGTGAAAACACAGACCTTGCTCGTAGAACAGAAGCAGAAAGGCGTCTAATTTTTGGCCTGCACCGGCAAATCCTCTAATTGGGCATAACTAAGTTTCCAGACTCCATCATCGCCTTTTTTCCAGAGGAGAATAAAGTTACCCTCGCCGAAAGCACGGGGCTGGTTGGGCGCTTCAGGCAACAAATCGACAGCGAACGTGCCTGCTTCATAAGCGGTATGCGTGTCGGTAGCGGAACTGATAACATTGGTTTTTAAATTCGTCAACGTTGGTAGAGTTGCCTGCACCCACTGCTTCGTCACATCTGCCTTGCCCTTATAATGGGCATTTCCCTGAAGAAAATCCATATCTTCAGCCAGCAGAGATGTTATCTTATCAGCATTTTTGTTATTCCACGCATCAATAAACTGCCGGTTAAGGTCCTGAATATTAACGGTCTCACCCGATGGGGAGCAAGCCGTAAAGGACACGGCAATGAGTGCTATCCCGAGGAAATATTTCATAGATGTAGGTTTTAAAATGGTGAGAAAATAATGTACTAATCAGTAAGCAACACTTCTAATAAGTGTTGCTTACTGATTAGCAAAAATACAATCGACTTGATTACCAGCTTTTTCGTCTGTATTCAGACATACCATACGGAGCGGATGGATTACCGTAGGTTTCATTTTGCAGATAGCCTGCGTTCATCATATACGAGGCTGTAGCGGGCTTGGCTCCAACCAGAGTTACTGGCTGAACAACATTTGGCTGAACAGCATTGCTTTCTTTATCCGGAGCCGATGCAATAACGGGTTTGTTGGCAACTTCTCTTGCCTGTTCGGCAGCCCTGGCTTCAGCTTCACGCTCGGCCATGGCTCGGTTAGCTGCGGCTATTCGTGCGGCTTCTTTGTTTTTGTTGTCTTTGTGTTTACCGATGGCATACCCAGCCGCCCCACCTGCTACACCACCAATTAGTCCGCCCACGGCGCGGTTCCGTCCGTTGATGATAGCCCCGGCAGCTCCGCCAACGCCAGCCCCGATAGCCGTACCCTTAGCCTGAGGACTCCAGCGTTTTTTGCCTTGCTTACCAATGGCATATCCGCCTGCTCCACCCAACACGCCACCGACTACACCGCCTACGGCGCGGTTTCGCTTATTGATAATGGCTCCTACAGCGGCACCGGTACCAGCACCGATAACGGCTCCTTTGGTTTGAGAAGCCCATGATTGTGCATGAATCACTGCCGAATGGCCAAGTATAATAGTCATTACAAGTAGTGTGGTCGTATTACGAATCGTTCTCATAGCGTCATTTTTTAGTGGGCAATATACTAAGTACGCCCTGTAATCAACTTAGCTTTTCAAGCTATTGTTCACTATCAGACTAATGTAAACCGACTTGGTTTAATTGACTAGCCAATTACATGCGGCCTGTTATTGTGTAAACGGTACTGACAGCATAGGTACCTCAGCACGTGTTTAATACCAGCCAATTAATTCAATAGATGAGTTCCATCAATTGAAATAGGGCATATGATTAGTAATCAACGCGGCATTTATACCCGTATCTACAACACACGAAAATCGTTGAATTTCTGTAAAACACTACTGACATAGGGCTGTCAGTGGGTGGCGTTTACTTTGTAGCATCAACCAAAATCAATTATTATGTCACGAGTTCAAAGGTTATTGAAGGAAATGCAGCAGGAAGCCCAGACCACTCATAAAATGCTCGAACGGGTTCCAGACGACAAATACGACTGGCAGCCGCACCCTAAAAGTATGACTATCCGCCAGTTGACAACCCATATTTCTGAATTGCCGACCTGGGTTACGATGGTACTGACAACTGATGAACTTGATTTTGCGAACAATCCCTACACGCCAATAAACGTCAATGGCACAGCGGAATTATTGGATTTGTTCGAGCGGTCTCTAGCCAATGGAGAATCGTCACTCAGCCAGGCAACAGATGAGCAACTGGAACCGATGTGGACTCTCCGTAATGGTGATCAGATTTACAATAAATCAACGAAAGGGGAATTCATTCGAATAACTTTTTCGCAGATTGTTCACCACCGGGCGCAGCTAGGCGTATTCTTGCGGTTACTAAATATTCCAATTCCGGGCAGCTACGGGCCCAGTGCCGACGAACTCGGTTTCTGAAGACTATTGACCTCTACTTTTAGTTTATAACCCAAAGAAGGCCGACAAGTTGTCAGCCTTCTTTGGGTTACTAGATGAGAACTTTCAATGCTTGATTTTCGCCCCAGTATGTAATAATGAATTAACTTTAAATATAATAACACAAAACTCGCGATAAGCGTCCAAAGAATCAGACAGATTTCAAGCAGATCGATTGACGAGCTAGTAACCCATTAAATCCAGTTCTGCCGTTTCGATAATCTCGACGCGCTTGCCCATCTTTTTCTGAATGATTTTAAAGTGATGTTCATCTTCCGGACAGATCAATGAAATCGCTTCACCTTCTGCTTCTGCCCGCCCAGTCCGACCGATGCGGTGAATGTAATCTTTTGGCGAGCGAGGCAATTCAAAATTGATGACGTGAGGCAACAGTTGAATATCAATGCCCCTGGATATAAGATCAGTAGCCACCAGGACAGCTAACTTTCCTGCTTTGAATTTAGTCAGGGCATCCGTTCGGGCACCCTGCGTTCGTCCGCTGTGAATGGCGGCTGCCTGAATACCATTTTTAGTCAACTTAACAACTACATTATCCGCACTCCGGGTAGAGGATACAAATACTAAAACCTGTTTCATTTGACCTGATTTGATCAAATAGCGCAGTAAAGGACCCTTTCGTTCAGCATCAACGCGGTAGGCAATCTGTTTAATCAAATCCAGATTTTGTTCCTCCTCAACAACTTCAATTTTTACTGGATTACGTAGCAACGATGCGTTAATGTCCTGAATGGCATCGCCCAGTGTCGCTGAAAACAGAATCGTCTGTCGGTTTCGGGGTAACCGGTCAAAAATCCGCTCCATTTCCTCCTCAAAACCAAGATCAAGCATTTTATCGGCTTCGTCCAGAACGAGGATGTCAACATCCGACAATTGCAAGGCATTGGCCGACATCAGGTCCAGCAATCGGCCCGGAGTGGCTACTACGATTTCGACATCCCGTAACCCCATCATTTGCGGATTGATGGATACCCCGCCATACACCGCTAATGTTTTTACCGGCCGGGGAAGTTTCGCGCTAAAAACTTGAAAAACATCGGCGACCTGAACAGCAAGTTCGCGGGTTGGCACCAGCACCAGGGCTTTCACAAATCTATTTCTGGCCGCCGGTTTCCGTTGAAACAATTCCAAAATTGGCAACACAAAGCTGGCAGTTTTACCAGAGCCTGTTTGGGCAATACCCAAAATATCTCTGCCTTGCAAAATGGCAGGTATGGCCTCTTGCTGAATAGGATACGGCTTTGTATAACTTTGTGCCGCTACGGCTTTTACCAGCGGCTTAGACAGCCCAAGTGATGAAAATGGCATACGAAGAATAATTTGCTATTATAGCCGAAGCTCAATTACAACCTAAGAAGGGGTTGATAAATGGTGGTAGTCAACACGATGAAACTACTGACTTTAGGCACTGATTGGGGTTTAATAAAACCTCAGTCAATGCCGACTTCAACAAAGAAGTTATATGGCCGAAGCAGCAGTAAATTATGAAGGTGGTGGCGACCCCGTATCCTATCTTCTCATAGTTGGAGAAGGTATACTTTATTTTTGTACGTCAAAGGTACATCCGGTCTACGCTAAATCTATTTTATCAGGTATTTCTATCAACTATCTTTCAAATAATTCAACTTAAATAGGATTAACCTTATAGCTATTTGCCCTAAGAACAGTATTAAATCAAGGCTAGATACAAATCTAAAATACTTACAATCAAACTCAGTAGCGTCAATAGCCCGTCAAAACGAAGATTTTAGGCAAAATAAAATAACAGGGCCGGAATGGACAAAAAGAAGAGTAAAATAAATAAAAAGAGAAATTGCCAGGTCCCTACATACGTAACGTGTCGGCTATTGCCTGCCACCAAATTCATTAATTCGTTTATCCAGTTGCGTATCATTCTATAAGGTGATAGCTAGTTATAAAGCGAAAATAGGCAATTGAGTGCTAAGACGGGTGTTATGAAATTATTACGTAAGCATAATAAATATACAAAAAGCTCATTGAACGAATAGGGGGTGTTTTACTAGTTAACAATGTAACACTTTTATTTCAATCAGCGCGGAATAGATAACAGCAAAGCTGCGTCTCTGGACATATGTGTTGGGAAGAAGGAGAATAAATCGGGGTTAGTTTCCCTGTACTATGGCTGTAGATAATACTCCTCCCTGCCGTAGACGTGCTACGCGAATACCTGACAGGCGTTTATGCCATAGCACATAATCACTGATCGGGTAAGGCGTTATAACGACCATACCCATGTCTGACGACGCGTGAAGAAGGTGCATCCGGCCATCAGGTTGCCGTACGGCTAGCCCCACATGTTTCATATCTAAGCCAGGCCGGGCAGTTATCAGCATTATAATGTCACCTTCGTGCAGTTGATCCTCCGCCTGCCGAATATTTTTTGCCGGGATAAACGAAAAAGACTGCTGACTCAGTGAAGCTTCAGTTAGGGCAACCTGATTGAATATAGCGGGGTCGCGTAGATGAGGATATTTGTACGTCGCCGTAGTCATATACGAAATTGGCTTGGCTACAGTGAGATTGCCGGGTAGTTCATGGCTAACATCCAAAAGAAGTCCTTTGCGTTCATTGTCGCGAAGCCAGTCGGAGAAGTAGTGTAAACGACTGGCGTAGCCATCAATTCGGCCCGTACGGTAGCGAAGTTTTGTCAGGTAGTTTCGAAACGTCTGTTCAGTAATCGCTGGATTCGGCTTGTCAGCCACGTCGTGCCAAGCAAGGGTAAGGGCCAGTACCGTTTCTAAGTAAGTCGTGCAATCAAACTCACGAAGATTAACAACCAACTGTTCCGTCGGATTTTGGTCGAGAGTGTGTGCAATATAAGGCTTACCTATAAACTGCTTGCCAATACTGACAGCCGTCTCTGCGGGTGCTTTACCACTCACAAGTGTTAGCGAATGCAGTTCGCTGGACGTAATAGCCTGTGCCTGGGTACCCAGTGATAAAAACAGAAGAAAAAGAGTAGTAAACAGTTTCGCCATAGATGGATAGATATTTTCGCGCCTTGTCTGTAAACGAATTAGGGCACAAATAGTCCCACAAATTTATGATTTAATTTCCAGCACCCGTACACTCCGGGGGGGCAGCAACAAGGGTACACCGGCTTGGCCAGCCGTATCTATTTGGGCGTTGGTTAGAAAAATATCGTTTAACTGGAAGCTTTGAGAATAATTAAATCCCATCGCATCGAACGCCGAAGGAGGAATATTAATCGTTGTATCGTAAGTAGTTTGCTGAGAAAAATTACAGACAATAAGCAGTTTCTGACGGTCAGTATAGCGTAGGTAACTGTATAGCTGATGAGCGTCGTAACCCACGCTTTGGCCATTGTCATTGGCGTATTGCAGGTCATAAAAATAGCCGTTTTGAATAGCGTCGGAACCGATAATCAGGTAATTCAACTGCTGATAGAACGCCCGCAAATTGCGCTGATCGTCGGTTAGGTCAGCTCCATCACACCAGCCCTTATTAAGCCAGCCCTGCCATTCAGTCAAACCCCAATAGTCGAATATAGTCGTTCGTCCATCATCGCCACTGAACCCTTCGGAACCCTCGGCCCGTACACCAATTTCCTGACCAAAATAAAGGAGAACCGGTCCGGTGTGCATAGTAGCCGCCAGTGTCATGGCTGGCACGGCTGCCCAGGGGTCATTAGCGAAAAACCGCGATGCAATGCGCTGTTCATCGTGGGTTTCCAGAAACCGAAGCATGTGTTGCGCAAAATCGCCGGACTCCTGCTGCCAGACACGTGTGAGATCGTAACAGGAGCCATGTCCCTCCATCAAACGCCGAACCGAATCGTATAACCCTACTTTATCGTATAGGTAATCAAAGCCACCTTCAAAAATAAACGACCGATATAAACCGGGGTCGTAAATTTCAGCAATGAAAATATGCCGGGGATACCGTTGCTTTACCCGGCTAATGGCCCATTGCCAAAACTCGACTGGTATCAGGTGGGCCATGTCGCACCGAAAGCCATCTACGCCTTTGTCAGCCCAGAACAACAGGATATCCAGCATTCGATACCAGGTAGCAGGAGTAGGATCGAAGTGGTGGCTCCCGTCGAAAATATTTATACCGTAGTTGAGCTTAACCGTTTCGTACCAGTCGTTAATGTCGGGCGTGGCCGTAATTGAGCCGCTGCCGGTTACTTTAGCGGGAAACTCATGCAGCGTACCCGATTGCAACGTGTTATCGGGAGCGACAAAGGTTTGCCCCGGCAGATAATAAAAATTATTGTTCGGCGAAAACTCTACCGTCGTGTCGTCATTCTGCCCCAGATCGGCAACGCCACTCG
The DNA here is from genome assembly GCF_042686045.1 of Spirosoma flavum. Classification (NCBI taxonomy): domain Bacteria; kingdom Pseudomonadati; phylum Bacteroidota; class Cytophagia; order Cytophagales; family Cytophagaceae; genus Spirosoma; species Spirosoma flavum. The sequence goes on along the minus strand of NZ_JBHUOM010000002.1, from coordinate 224,322 downwards.
GTTTGGCGTCAGACTGATACTGCCGAGCAACGTGATTGGGTACAAAATCAATGATAACTTTCAAGCCCTGGGCGTGGGTTCGCTGTAAAAGTGCATCGAACTCGGCCATGCGGTCAGACACATTTACGGCCAGATCGGGGTCAACGTCGTAATAATCTTTAACGGCATAGGGCGAACCAGCACGACCTTTCACCACTGCGGGATCGTCGGGGCGGATACCGTTGGCCGAATAATCCGTTTGAGTAGCGTGTTCTATAATACCCGTAAACCAAATATGCGAGGCTCCAAACTGTCGAATGGCTTGCAGAGCCGCATTGTTGATGTCGTTGAATTTACCAACCCCGTTTTCGTCGCGGCTACCGTTCTGACGATTTGTCGTTATCTGGTTGCCAAAAAGACGTGTAAAAATCTGATAGATAATCAGTTTATCCATCACCGGCACAACGGATGTAATATGCATATGGGTAGATCGATTCGGGGTATGGCAGCCTGTTAAGTAACTGACGCAAAACTATGGCCTTTTTTGGCGAAAATGCTGGATTATTTTTGCGTTATTGTTGCATTATTCTGGGTCTAAACCAGAACTTATTACGTTTGTATCTGAGTAATCTATGAAACGAATCATTTTTTTTTTAGTGACCTTACTATCAACGGTTGTTCTTCCAACCTTTGCACAGACGGTCCAGATTCAGCGAGTCAATCCCACAAATTGGTGGATCGGCATGAAAAACCCGAATATCCAATTGTTAGTCTATGGTCCCAATGCCGGAACGCTAACGTATACAATCAGCTATGCAGGGGTGAAGTTGGTAAAGGCCCATACCGTCGAAAACCCGAACTACGCCTTTCTGGATTTAACCATTTCACCGACTGCAAAACCCGGCACTATTCAACTTGTGGGTAAGCGCGGGAATCAGACAATCACCCAGCCCTATGACTTAAAAGCCCGCGATGGGTTGCCAAAGGGACAGGGTGTTACGTCGGCTGACTTTATTTATCTGGCCATGCCCGACCGCTTTGCCAACGGCGACCCAACGAACGATAAATTCGCAGATATGGCCGATCCTAACGCCGACCGGACCAATCCGTTTTACCGGCATGGAGGGGATTTAATGGGGGGCGCACAACACCTTGATTACCTAAAAGATCTTGGTGCAACAGCCATTTGGTTTACACCCGTATTGGAGAATAATCAACCGCTTACGAATGAGGGTGGGGTGATGCGCTCGGCCTATCACGGCTACGGATTTACGGACCAATACGCTGTGGATAAGCGGTTTGGTGGTAATGAGGCTTATAAATCGTTCGTCAAAAAAGCCCATGCCACTGGCTTGAAAGTCGTGCAGGACGCGGTCTATAATCACGTCGGTATTAACCACTGGTTTATTAAGGACATGCCTAGCAAAGATTGGGTGCACCAATGGCCAACATATACCAATACGTCTTACAAACAGCAACCCATTACAGACCCGCATGCGTCCGAAATTGACCGTAATGTTACGGTCAATGGCTGGTTTGTACCGTTCCTGCCCGACCTGAATCAGAATAATCCCTACCTGGCCAATTTTCTGATCCAGCATGCCATCTGGACGGTCGAAAATTTTGGCATTGATGCCTGGCGTGTAGATACGTATCTATACAATGACATGCCGTTTATGAATCGCTGTAATCAGGCATTGATGGATGAATATCCGAAGATTCACATCTTCGGCGAATCGTCGGTAAATAACGTTGTGGATCAGTCTTACTACGTCCGGAATAAAATTGATTTTCCGTTTAAATCGAACCAGCCGGGTGGCCTTGACTTTGTCGTTTATAATGCCATTACCAACAACGCACTTAAACAAAAGAACAACGACGCATTTCCACTCTACGAAACGCTGGCGCAGGATGTTGTTTACCAAGACCCAACCAAGTTGGTTACGTTCCTGGATAACCACGATACCGACCGCTATTTGTCTGTAATTGGTGACGATTTCGAGAAATATAAAATCGGACTCACGTGGCTGTTGACAACTCGGGGTATTCCGTCAATGTACTACGGAACAGAGATTTTGATGAAGAATTTTAAAGATCCATCCGATGCCGAAGTCCGTCGTGATTTTCCGGGTGGTTTCCCCGGCGACAAAGAAAATAAATTTGAAGCCGCCGGGCGCAACGACCGCGAAAACGAAGCCTTTCAGTTTGTGCGCAAGTTGGCTACCTACCGGCGCGACAACCCCGTGATGCATTCAGGAAAACTCATGCAATATCTGCCGCAAGAAGGTATATACGTGTATTTTCGCTACGATGGCAGCAAAACAGTAATGATTGCGACCAACACCAGCGATAAAGAAGTTTCATGTGATACAACCCGCTTTGCCGAACGAATGAAAGGCTTCACATCAGCCAGAAATGTATTAACCGACGCAACATTGACCGATTTAAAACTAGTGAAACTACCAGCTAAAACAGCCCTGGTACTGGAGTTAGGGAAATAATCTATAGTACGCATAGGAAATATATTGTTGGTAGGAAACTCCCGCTCTGGTTCTGAGGTCTGTACTCTACAGACCTCTTTTTTTATCCTGAAACCTAATCCAAAACCTGTACTTTTACCATTCGACAACCTGAATTAATATGCCTATTAAAGCCTTTCTTTTCGATCTCGACGGTGTTATTGTAGACACGGCTATTTACCATTATCAAGCCTGGCGACGGCTCGCCAATGAACTTGGCTTCGACATTTCGGAGCAATTTAATGAGCGTCTTAAAGGCGTTAGCCGGATGGAATCTTTAGATATTATTCTGGCCCAGGGTGGCATAACGCTGCCTGATGACAAAAAAAACGACTTAGCCGCCCAGAAAAATGGCTGGTATCTGGAACTCGTCAGCCGCATGACTTCAGATGATATTCTGCCGGGTGTAGCAACCTTTTTCTCGCAGGTCCGCAAAGCCGGACTGAAAACAGCACTCGGCTCAGTCAGCAAAAACGCCCCTCTTATTCTGGAGCGTATCGGTATGACTAACGCTTTTGATGCAATCATCGATGGCACAAAAATCAGCAAAGGCAAACCCGACCCAGAGGTGTTTCTCAAAGGAGCCGCCGAACTGGAGGTTAGTCCGGCAGAATGCGTTGTATTTGAAGATGCTGTAGCAGGCGTTGAAGCAGGAAAACGGGGCGGTATGTTTGTGGTTGGTCTTGGTTCACCCGATATGCTCATACAAGCCGATTTGGTGGCCCCTTCACTGGCGGCCCTAACCGTGGAAGAAGTACTGAAAAAGAGCGAATAAGTTCACATAAGGGTTTTAATCTTTTTTTAATCTGACTTAACTTTGTAGCTTACGTGAGTGTGTTTTAAACGTTACGTTGTTGAGCTGGTGTATGTTATAACTGATTACCGTTTTACCGGTGTCAGTATATAAATAGGTTAACGACGCAAATTCACTCAGCAAATGCTATCCAGTAATCCTCTTCAACCACTGACTCACTACCGTAAGGCTTATTTGTCAAGCGATTTAACCGCTGGTTTATCCGTCTATCTGGCGTCGCTGCCCCTATGTCTGGGAATTGCGCTGGCGTCGGGTGCACCTTCAATATCCGGCTTGATAGCGGGTATTATCGGTGGTATTATTGTTGGTGCGTTGTCTGGTTCAGAAGTCAGCGTAAGTGGCCCTGCGGCTGGACTGGCCGTCATCGTGCTCGACTCAATCCGAACGATAGGGTCTTATGAGGCTTTTCTGGTGGCTGTTATTCTGGCTGGACTCATTCAGGTCGTTATGGGGTTGCTGAAAGCCGGGCGACTCAGCAGTTTTTTTCCGAATTCGGTCATTCGGGGTATGCTGGTTGGTATTGGACTTGTTATTATTCTGAAGCAAATTCCGCACGCCTTGGGTCGGGACAACGATTTCGAAGGTGAGTTCGAATTCGGGCAGTTTGCGGATCGGGAGAATACGCTTACCGAAATTTACCAATCTTTTGTAACGCCTAATATCGGTGCGGTAATTATCAGCTTGGTTTCACTCTGCATTCTGATTTACTGGGACCGGGTAGCCGCAAAAAAACGTCGGTTTTACAAATTCCTGCCTGCCGCCCTAGCTGTGGTACTGGTTGGTGTTGGGCTAAATTATCTATTCAAACAATACATGCCGGACTGGTATTTGGGAGACTCCAGTGGCCATATGGTTCGAATTCCCCTTGTCTCAGCCGATAAAGGGTTTCTGTCGATCATCAACCTGCCCGATTTCTCGGTTCTGGCCAACCCTCGAATCTATGTTATTGCCATTACCATTGCGCTGGTAGCCAGCCTGGAATCGCTGCTCAACATTGAAGCCTCCGAGCGCATCGACCCGCTTCGGCGTATCCCATCGTCCAACCAGGAGTTACTGGCGCAGGGCGTAGGCAATATCCTATCGGGTATGATTGGTGGTTTGCCTGTTACATCGGTTGTGGTCCGCACATCCGCTAATGTAATGAGTGGTGCCAAATCGCGGCTGTCTACCATAATTAACGGGGTATTGTTGTTTCTGTCCTTGTTTCTGGCCGGATCGGTACTCAACCACATACCCTTATCATGTCTGGCTGCTTTATTAATTGTGATAGGCTATAAACTGACCCAGCCGCGTATTATCAGGGGCATTTATCAGGAAGGAGCCAACCAGTTTATCCCCTTTATCGTTACCGTGTTAAGCATTATTTTCACCAACCTGCTCATTGGCATTGCTATTGGGGCCGCGGTTGGACTACTATTTGTTCTGTATACGAATTCGCAGTCGTCATTTCGCGTCATTCGTGAGGGGCATAACGTGCTGGTGAAGTTTCAGCGGGACATGTATTTTTTGAGCAAGCCTCAACTCAAAGAAACATTATTATCCCTCAAACGGGGTGATTCTGTGTTGATTGATGGCCGGTATGCCACCTTTATTGACAACGACATTTATACTTTTCTGATCGACTTCGAACAAACCGCCAAAACGATGGGTGTCAGTTACGAACTCCGTCAGGTAGCCCAACGTAAACGCATTGCTCCAACCTATGCTCCCATTTGAACGATTATTGTTAATGAACAAAGCCTGGGTTCAGGATCGGATCGAATTCAGCGATGACTATTTCGATACGTTATCAACCGATCAGAAGCCAGATTTTTTATGGATCGGCTGTTCCGACAGTCGGGTTTCAGCCGAACAGATTACCGGGGCTGATCCCGGCGAAATGTTTGTACACCGCAACATTGCCAATATGGTCGTTCCCGGTGATCTGAACGTTTTGAGCGTTGTGCAGTATGCAGTTGAAGTGCTTAAAGTTCAGCACGTTATCGTTTGTGGACATTATGAATGCGGGGGCGTAAAAGCGGCAATGGCGGGTAAAAAACTGGGCCTTATTGATCAGTGGCTCGTTAACATCAGCCAGGTTCAAGCTAAATACCAAGCCGAATTGGACCAGATTCCGAATGATCACAACCGTTTCGATCGACTGGTTGAGCTAAATGTGCAAGAGCAGATTCATAACCTAGCCGAAACGGCCAGCGTACGTACCATGTGGGCCAATCACCAGATCCCGAGTTTGCACGGTTGGGTCTTTAACCTTCGCACAGGCTTAATCAATGAAGTTGTGAAGTTAGAGCCACCTGTCAGTGTTGTGACTTCGACGGGGATAAAGGCTACCATTCCGGTAAAATCCAGCCATTAGTAGTTATTGAGATAGACTCATTTCAGAACGATACCCATCCCGATAGTTTGATGGCAAAGGGTGTAACGGGAATACCCGTTCGCCCGATGTTATCGCGGTAGGTGAGCCGATGAATGGCATCAACACGAAGCACTTTGAAGATATTGTCGATTCCATAACCGACTTCAATATAGGGCGTTCGGGTTAATGAACTAAACCCTTCAACCGTTTGCCCCGCATCATTAACCGCTGGAATAACAGCTAAATTATCTGACGAGACACTACCCGCAAGCACTTTTGCCGTAATTAACTCGTGCCATTTAAGCCGCTGAAGGCCAGGAATCCGGTTGAATAGCAATCCACCAAAATTGTGTTCGAATTGTACTGTAGCCCAACGGTCGCAGATAAACTCGAAATAATTCATCAGGTTATAGGCATTGCCAACATAAAAAGACGATTCGTTACCCAACGGGCTGTATAACAACGGATAGGGAACCGTAGATGGAATTATACCCGCGCCAACGCTGTAATAGGTTCTGCCCAGAACGCCCATCCGGAAGGAATGCTTCATGGTCAGGGCGATCCGCTGGTAAGTGAAATCACTACCAAGCACATTGCGTAGGCCAAGTGTATAACGTAGTGTATAAATCGGTTTACGAATGGCGCCGGCACTAACCCGCACATTGTCGTTTTGCAGCATGACTTCATCAGGCGCAAACCGTGTTTCTGAAATTAGCTCCGTTATCTGGTATTTGCTCCGAAGCGTCTGGTCAGGGTCTTTTGTTTGCGGCTGGAACGCAAAGGGGAATAACGGCTCGAAACTACGGTTACGCAGGGCCACTGTCTGCGTAAAACCCCGGCCCATTTCGCGTCGGAAATAAGCTAGCTTTTCTTCCTGAAAATAAGGTCGTCGGATGGTACCGAAACGCGAGTAAGCGGCAAACAGAGAATTATTTCCGATGTTATCAGCCGATACCCCAACACGCTCTAAATCATACGTTTGCCGAACACCAATGACTGTCCAGGGCTTACGGCTGAGGATATATTCAATATTAGCACTGTATTTAAACTTCTGGTCCAGAGTGCCGTAGGCCAGGTAGCCGCTCAAGAGCCATTTACGACTGAAACCTGTGTTTGTACGTAAACCAAGTCGAAACCGATGGCCTTCAACGGTGTTGCTGGCATATGAGTACAAGAGCGGACCCAAGTCAACGTTCCATTTTCCCAGCGGTTTGTAGCCCAATACACCAAGTTTTATAATTTCACCGGCTACTTTTATAAAAGGCACATTTCGCACCGAATCGACCACCTGCATAGCCCGCCACTCGCTGGGCGAGAGAGAAGTTGGCCGTACACGTTGCCAGAAGGCAGCATCTGCTTCCCGATAATCGTCGGCCAGTTCAATCGAAGGATCATAAAAACCAACGTCTTTAGGCTTATTTTCGATAATATTAGTGGATGCCGTAAAAAAGCGGATCAAAGCCCCTGGTGCGCGGGGCGTTGGTTCATCAGTATCAATGGTCACCTGCGTTTGGGTTGGAAAACGGACACCCGACACCGTTGTTTCCCAATCCTGTTCGATATGCAGCTCATCTACAAAGTTAATATTGGCCCGCTTATCGACTCGGGCGTCTATTTGCGCCAACGCCATTCGAAGCGTATCGACCAAAACTGTTCCGGCAAAGGCCAGATCGCTGGCTCGCTTTGGCGTAAATTCGATAGCGTAACAAACCGCATTATTGAGGATAACCGTATCTTTTAGTCTGAATCTATAAACGGTCTCCCATTGTTTACCCAGTGGCGAGGGAATGTCTTTTTGCAGAATACTGAGGGAATTGCGGTAAAAATTGTACTGTTGAAACGACGCGCCCGTCAGTTGGGCAATTAGCCCACCGTCGCTGACACCCACGCCCGTTACGTGCGACTTTAGAACGTGTTCTTTAACTTTGTCGGGGTTAATGCGGGCGTAAAAAGTAGAAACCGTTTCGGAGATAAATACGGGTACGGCGGCTTGTCCGTTCTCATCTGTGATGGCCGGAAGCCTGCCCAACAGCCGACTGATCGGCCCCGGTCGTTTGTTGTTTTTTCGCTTCTGAGCGAAGTTATTGATGTAGCCTTCAATCTTGGTATAACTCTCGTACTGGTAAGCTGATAACCGTGCCGGGTTGAATTGATCGCTCCGACGAACCGCTTCACGCATAATGCGATAGGCCGGGTCGCCCCCTTTGGCATAGACTTTTACCTCTTTCAATTTCGTGGCTGTAGCCGTCAGCTGAACGTTTATGGTTTGGGTAGTTTTTGGCAAGATGGTATAAGATCCTGTGCGATAGCCTAAACTAAGGACCAGTAACGAATCAGATAGCTGAGTTATACGAAGCGAATACCGGCCATCCACATCAGAGGTAGTACCCGCTATTTTGCCTTTTACAGCAATACTTGCAAACGGTATGCCTTCGCCCGTAGCTGCGTCTGTTACTCGACCCGAAACGGTATACATTAGCTGGCCTGCTGCCGGAAACGACAAGCCAATCAGTAGTAAGCTATAGACAATCGTAATTTGTACTAATTGCTTCATTCAATCATCAGGTAGTAGGCATTGATTCAATCAATCCAAAGATAGTCAATTGAGTTTACTAGTTAGCGTAAAATCGAAAACTACGCTAATCAGGCGTCAGGTAGCTAGAAATAAGTGTAAGTGATTGTATAAGGAAAGCGGAATGAAAGGGAAAACAATATCAACCAGCAAACAGCGGATAGGTATGTATTATGTCAGCTAATACGTTGGCTACATCCATTTCGTTGCAGTGTAACGGACGAGCTCTATACCAAAGCAAGTTCGCCAGATGGTTGACGAACTTGCTTTACTGACTTGTATGGAGGTAGCTCAATTGGTAAGCTGGTGTTCAAATTGATTATCGTTACTAGTTACTGAACTGCCGGATACGCTCGCTGAGCCGCGACAATTAGCCACTTCTTATCCTGCTCTTTTAGCAAATGCATATAAACCGACGGCGTGGCTGATGTTGAATTTGTGGAGGTGCCATGAACCACAATCAGGTGGTCGTCAATTGCTTCAGCACGGTCAACTTTAGCAGTAACGACTTCACTAACCGACCGTTTCAAAATGTTCTTCTGCATATCTGAACCGCTCAAAATTGTTCCAGCTTCGGTTAGTAGTGCCGTTTTAATTGGCATTACAGTTGCCAACGCTGCGGTATCTCCTTTACTATAGGCACTGGCATAGGCAGTTTCAACAGCGTGAGCAATCGAATCGACGGTGGTTTGCGACATTGGCCCACCACGAGGTTTGTCTCCTCGCACCAGGTTCTTGCCAGCATTGGCTAATTTGCTAAAGACAGGTAAGTCGAACCCAATACCGGCGGCAAAAATGATGACTATGATAGCCGGAATAATAAATTCTTTTCGAACACCACCCGTACGGCGATCTTTGGTATAACCTGTTATTGACGACCAGTTATTAACAATGTGAAACACAGCCGCTGCCACAAACATGACACCAAACCAAGCGTGGGTATGGTCAATTATGTGCGAACCTTGTCCGAAGTAAATTAAGAGACCCGTAGTAGCCAACACAAGAAACACGACTGCAATAGAAAGGCTAACTAAATTTTTTGATTTCATAATACAAGTAAGACGTAATGATGGGGTATTCTTTTCGATTTATTCTTCTGAACAGTTGGGCTTTTTGAGATAGTAAATCTCGTTACCCATACGTAGCAAAGTACGGTAAAAATTAATCTGGTTTAATTTAAAGAAGTTGGTTTTCGATTAAAATAAAATCTGACTGCCCTGAAAAAGAAATCCCTCCTGCAAAGCAAGAGGGATTGATCACCAACCTAATCTAATTATTATTGACTTCGATACCTAATTGATTCTAACATCTATCAGGATTCTATTACGATTACCGGGGTCGTCCACCGCCACCAGTTCGCCCACCACCAGCTGGAGTTGTTGTTGCTGGCTGTTGTTGCTGATCACCACCGCCTTCACCTTTCTGGTCATCATTTTCAATAGACTTCCGGCGTTTTTGTGGAGCGTCGAAACTCATTTTGCCAATTTTGTAGGTGAATGTCAACCGAAGACCTGCGTTATAATAGCTCGTTTTACTCGTTTGTGTCAGGATGGGCGAGGACAGTTCAGCATGTTGTGTGAACGGGTGGTTAAAGATGTTCTCGGCAGCAAGTCCTAAGCTTGATTTCTTGTTATTGAACTCTTTCCGTACCCCAAGACTGTAGAAATACATTGCGCTCTGATAGCCCTGCAATTGTACTTGTTTTCCCCGTCCTCCACCGAAGAGTTGAAAACCCCATCCATTAGCAAGCGACATGCTGCTCATAATACGACCACCAATAACCAATCCTGAATTTGAAGCCGAATAAATTGGGTTAGCATTGTTGTTGGTCAGACTAACGTGGTAGAGGTCGAGCCCGCCACCGAGTTGTAGCTTGCCAAACAGAGTTCCGTTACCAAATAAGTTCAATCCGTAGGCATCTTCATGACCTACGTTCTGATAGGTGGTCTGGATTACCTGCTGAAATACCTGATTGATCGGATCACCAACCGACTGGCTTGTTACGTCGCGAACAGCCGTAATTTCGCCATTCGTTCGCCGACCAAATAGGGATGCGTTCAGATATAATCCTTTGATGTTCGCGCTGGTGCTGAATTCAATATTGTCGGTGAACTCAGGTGACAGCAATGGATTACCCCGTGTAATGTTGGTTGGGTTAGATGAGTTAACGTTCGGATTAAGAAACTGAATACCAGGCCGTTGAATACGACGATTGTAGGCTAGTTTAATAATCTTACCGCCCTTCAGGCTCTTCGACACATTGATGCTTGGCACAAGCGTACCATAGTCAGGAATGTTTGTCGCTGTTCCCGCCGATTCATTGCTAAACCGGGCATCAATAAATGTGTATTCGTAGCGCGCTCCGGCTTTAACGGTATACTTATTCTTGGTTGTCAGAGTATATGACAGGTAGGAAGCACCTATGTTTTGGTTATAAAACAGTGTGTTGGCTGGGCGGCTATTATCATTTACGAAATCACCCGTATCTCCGTTCGCAAGGTAGTATTGATAGTCACTGTTAGCTTTTCGGAAAATACCTTTTACGCCAAACTCAAGTATTTGATTAGTTTTAATAGGGGTCTGATAGTCGATCTGCAGAGTAGACTCCTGGTTATAACTGAGGTTGTCATTTCTAATTTTGGACGTAATGGTCTGGAAGTCAGTTCCGCCCAGGATGTCAGATACAAAGTTATTCGTGCGGTTATTCCGGCTAAACAGGGCCAGTATACTAAACTCCTGCTGAGGTTTATAGATTTTGGTATATGTTACGTTCGCATCCACCGTTCCCGACAGATCACTGGTCTTCACATTACGGTCGCTGATGGTTGGGAAATAGCTGGTAGGCGCGGTCGTCTGGGTTAGCAAGTTATATTGATTCGCCGTACCGTTGCGGGCACCATAGCGAATGCTCGCTGTGAGTGAGGTTCTTTTGTCGATGTCATAATCCCATCCTAACTGATAGTTCCCAAACAAGCGTTGGCTTAGTGTATTGGCTGTTTGGATGGTTCGGGTACTGGCCGAGTAGGTATTGGTTGCCTGATCGTAATTGCGGGTGGTCTGGTCGTTGGCAAATGCTCCTTTCACATTGTATTCAGCGCGTCCGAAGCCACTAAGCGAAAAGCCCATTTTGCCGGTGCGGTAATTACCGTTCAGGCCCAGGTTACTGCCCCGGTTGCCTGCGCCCCCATTAATATCGAACGTGGTACCTTGCAACGTAGTTTTCTTGGTAACGATATTGATAATACCAGCCGAGCCCTCTGCATCGTACTTAGCTGATGGCGAGGTAATTACCTCTACAGTCTTAATCATGTCGGCTGGAATCTGCTTTAAGGCATCAGCAACACTACTGGCAACAATTGTCGAGGGCTTATTATTTATCAATACCGTAACATTGGCACTTCCGCGTAAACTAACGTTACCATCCAAATCAACAGACAGCATCGGTACCTTGCGAAGAATATCACCTGCATCGCCCCCTTTTGCAGCAATATCTCTGTCAGCGTTATAAACCAGCCGATCTACTTTTTCTTCAATCATGGCGGCTTGGCCTACCACATTTACTTCCTTGAGTGTTCGAACATCGGCTGCAAGTTTGATCGTTCCGAGGTTTATATCGCTTCCACGATCGATAGTAATTATATTGGTTCGTTTGTCTTTATATCCAATAAATGAATACTGAAGCCGGTATTTACCCGGTGCCAGTTTGCCAAGTGTAAACTTGCCTTTGGCATCAGCCGTTGTCCCGTCAATTGGTTTGTTGGTAGCCGTATTGAGCAAGGCGATAGTAGCAAACTCAACGGGTTTATTGTTTGTAGAGTCAATTAAGGAACCACTAATCTTGCCATTTCCGCGGGCAATTGGTTCAGCTTCAGACGTTGTGGGTGCTGTCTGTGGCTGTACGCCAGTAGGACCGCCAATACTGGTCGGTGTAGAACCGGCAGGTGCCGTAAAATTGTCGGGAGGAGTATTCGTTGGAGTTTTTCCAAAAGGATCGGGCACTGAGTCCGCCGGAGCAGTAACATTACTCGACGGTGTCGTTAATGTTCCGCTGGTAGGCGTACTCGGTACAGTAGGGTTTTGGGCAAACGATGTAGTCGCACTAACGATGAGTAGAACTAGTAGCAGGGCTTTCATGACATTTTTGGATTAATAATTCAAAGGTGATACCATATATGTTTAGCCGAAAAACATTCTGGCTGAATGCCGTTTTTTAGGTGTCGAAAGCAAAAAAAAGCCCGGTGAAGAATAAACTGACTGAGAGATTTTTAGGCTGAATCAACGTAGTATAGAGCTGTACTCAATAAGCGAACGATTGATAAAAAGGTTTTGGGGAGCGTGGTGACTTATTCATAAACCAGTAAATTTGTTGGTTACTTAGTAGCTCGCCAAGCGAGATAGTTAGAGTTCTATGACGCGACTTTTTTTGTTTCTGGCCCTGTTCTGCCCTGTTTTTTTTCTGTTTACCTATAACTCTGGCTATGGCTACGATGCGTATGAATATTTAGTTATTGCACGTACGCTCAATAAGGGATATGCGTTATACGACCTTATTCCGTCGAAATCATATCTGCTCTATTCAACGACCAATGTTTTGCTGAGTTTACTGGGCGGGTATAATCATAGTAGCGTTTCGGCACTGATTACGCTTCTGGCTACGGGTAGCGTACTGTCGGCCTGGCGGGCGGCACGGATATTTAGCGAACGGGCCGCGTTGATTACCATCGTGGTAACAGCGGCCTGCTGCTTTTTCATGGAAATGAATTTTCTGGAGCCAGAAAGTTGGATTGCGATCTGTGGCCTGAACGCCTTCGCTCTGGTTGTTGGCAACAAAGGTCGGTCGGATTGGCGCTGGCTGGGTGCGGGTGTTTTGTTGGGAGTAGCTATGTGTTTTAAAAGCGTCGCTGCTTTTTATATGGTGGGATTTGGGGCCTTTATTTTTGTTTTGTGGCTCACAGGCAGGCTCACGTTTTGGCCGATGGTAGGCCGGGGAATGCTGGTGTTACTGGGCTTTGCGCTGCCGTTATTACTGTCAGCCTTTTATTTCTATTCTACGAATCGGTTAGAGGCCCATCTTGAGTGGACTTATATTTATCCCTTCAGTGGATACCCCTCCCACACGATTTTTCTAACTAAATTTCTGGTTAAACTGAGTTGGTTGCTCTTATTGCTGGCGGTATCATTCGTGCTCCTGTTGAAGCAACCCTACCGAAGTATGTATCAGCAGACACCAGCTCTGTGGCTGGCGTTGCTGTTGGCAGGTTTTTCCTGTACTGCCATGCTGAAAACACAGGCCAGTCATTATTTCTTTCCGGCTGCGGTTTTCTTTGCGATACATCTCGGGTTTATTGCCGACCGATGGTTCAGTCAGTATGAGGCCCATCATCCCCATGTGCCGTACCGTTTATGGCTGACCGGGGGCGGCCTCGTAGGTGTATTGTTGCTGGTTAGTAGCTTACTCTATCGCCCCACTGCCCTCAAGCGATTCGTAAGTATTGCGGATTATACCGGCGAGGAACAGGCTGGGGAGTTTATTCGCGAGCAGGCCGGACCAATCGGAAAGGTGCTGCTATTTGATAACGCAATGAGTCTATATTACCTATCGGACCGTGAGCCGAACGTTCCTTTTATTAACACGGAAATGCAAACCACGCATTATGTTGATTCACACCCAGATGCCTACAGCCGTGCGCTGGCAGACACTAGCCTGAAGCTGGTTGTATTTGGGAATCAGTCGAGTATTATTGACGACAGCACTGCCCTCACTAAGCCGACCAATGCATATGCTATCCAGCAACTGCGGACCGGTCTACAAAAGAATTTCATACAGATCAAGAATCCCCGCTTTCCGTTGGTTTACTGGGTCCGTAAGTAACCTAAAATTTTGTTTACCCGTTTTCGCTTATATTTGTTATTATGTTACTATCTGTTCTTATCCCTGCCTACAACGAGATTAAATCTATTGATGTTCTACTTGAAAAAATCCAGGCTGTTCCACTAACGAAAGAAATTATTATTGTTGACGACGGCTCAACAGATGGCACCCGCGAACGACTTGCAACATTTCAGTCTATACCCAACGTTCGAGTTATTTTTCACGAGCAAAATCAGGGCAAAGGAGCCGCTATTCGTACGGCTATTCAGCACATGACGGGCGACATTGCTATTGTACAGGATGCCGATTTAGAATATGAACCCCAGGATTATCTGGCCCTCGTGAAACCGATTGCCGAGGGACAGGAAAAAGTAATTTATGGGTCTCGGTTTCTAAAACCTGAAAATCGCCATTCATACTATAGCTTTTATATTGGCGGTCAAGTTGTTACGTTGTTGACAAACATACTTTTTAACCAGCGTCTTACTGATGAGCCCACCTGTTATAAAGTATTTGAAGCCAACTTCTTACGATCTATTCCGCTGGAATGCACCCGCTTTGAGTTTTGCCCTGAAGTGACAGCTAAAGTAGCCAAGCGGGGCATTCGCATTAAAGAACTACCTATAAGTTACTATCCCCGCTCTATTGCCGAAGGCAAAAAGATTTCGTGGTTAGATGGCATCGAAGCTATTTGGGTGCTTCTCAAATATCGGCTTGTGCAGTAGCTACAAAGGTAGTTGCCGTGACGCATGGACCGGTAGTTGTTAGTAATACTTGGCCACTTTCGGCAACTTATTCAGCCCTTTCTTTAACGGCACTTATAAACGATTTAGGCACGGGTGCGTTAAAACGCATGGGATCACCCGTTATAGGATGCTCGAACGCCAATACCTCAGCGTGCAGACCCAGTCGTCCAATTGGGTCACTTGTGGCTCCGTACTTGGCATCGCCCACAACGGGATGGCCAATATCCTGCATGTGTACACGAATCTGATTTTTTCGGCCCGTTTCCAGTTCCAGCTCCAACAGAGTATAATCTGCGGTGGCCTTTAGAACACGGTAATTCGTGATTGACAATTGTCCGTTGTCAGGGTTTTGGCTCGAGTACACAATCAGGGCTTTGCTTTCGCGCAAGTAAGATGTAATGGTGCCTTGTTCGGCGTCTAATACACCTTCTACCAGGGCTACATATGTTCGCTCTTTGGTTGTGGCATTCCAGGATTCCTGCATTAGGCGTTGCACTTTTTCGCTCTTGGCAAACATCATCACTCCCGATGTCTCGCGATCGAGACGGTGAATGATGAACAGCCGGTTCTTGGCATTTTCTTTCTTGATATAATCGCTCAGAATGCTGTAAGCCGTGCGGTCCCGTTCCTTGTTGGTTGCCATAGAAAGCAGCCCGGCCTGCTTGTTAATAACAATGAGGTGCGAGTCTTCATACAAAATAGTCAAGCCTCGATATTGAGTTGTTTCGGGAGCACGGTTCCCGGCAACGGTAACGACTTGCCCCGGTCGTAGGGGGTGATTAAACTGCGTATAAACTTTTGCATCAACCAGAATTTGCTTGTTGCTAAGTAACGACTTTATGTTGTTCCGGTTTTTGTGCGGCAATTGGGCAACCAAAAATGTCATTAGTTCGGTAGGCTCCGAAACGGTCAGTTTGGTGTCGGTTCGTTGGCCGCGTTGTCGGCGGGGCTGGTCGGTGTTCTCCATAGGGCAAAGGTACATCTTCATTACGGATCTTACTTGTCTGCACCCCTTTCTTATCAATTCGTATCTACTAAACTCACTCCCACTACACCGCTTCCTGTCAACACCTCAGTTATTTCACAGCGAGAAAAGATGTCATTAAAGGTTTTAGTCGCATCTTCTATCGTTTTAGTAGTCTTGGTAACTGCTTATTTCCAACATGAACCAATATGTTTTAACGAAGAAAGTCACTATAAACCGACAGATTGTGTTAGTTTAATACAAATCTATAATCTTCTCAAATAGACAGATTTCGTAATTTGCGGGGCAACCTTCACCAGTTTATTCAGTCTTCCCCATTAGTATGCCCCAAATTCGCCATCTAGCTGCCCACATAGAAGCCCTGGCTCCCCTCGCGTATCAGGAATCTTACGACAACGTTGGCTTACTGGTGGGCGACCCAAAAACTGATATTATGGGTGTATTGGTTACGCTCGACGTTACCGAAGCGGTTGTTGACGAAGCCATTGCCAACGGGTGCAACGTAATTGTAGCGCACCACCCGATTGTATTCAAGGGCCTAAAAAAACTGACTGGTAAAACCTATGTGGAGCGTACAGTCATTAAGGCCATCAAAAATGATGTAGCGCTCTACGCGGCTCATACTAACCTAGATAATGTGGCAGGGGGCGTCAATTTTAAAATTGCGGAGAAATTAAATCTGCAAAATGTCAAAATATTAGCGCCTAAAGCGCAGGTGTTGACCAAGTTAGTGACATTTGTACCCATCGCCCATACACAATCTGTATTGGATGCGCTTTATGCAGCCGGGGCGGGACAAATTGGCGAGTACAAAAATTGCAGCTTTCGGGTTGAGGGCACCGGAACATTTCAGGCCGCCGAGAATGCTCAGCCAACCGTTGGTGAGGTAGGTCAGTACCACGAAGAAGCCGAAAATCGTATTGAGGTTATTTTTCCAACACATCAGCAGGGCCAACTACTGACAGCCCTTCGTCAGGCGCACCCGTATGAAGAAGTGGCCTATTACCTCACGCCTTTAGACAACCAGCATCAGGAGGTCGGTTCAGGAGCGGTAGGAGAGTTGCCGGAATCATTGACGGGCAAGGCGTGGTTGTCCTATTTGAAAGAACACATGAACCTGAAACTGATTCGGTATACGCCCCTCCCCGACCGACCTATCAAGCGTATAGCCGTGTGCGGGGGCGTAGGCAGTTTTCTATTGCCCGACGCCCTACGTGCCGGAGCCGACGTTTTTGTAACCGCCGATTACAAATATCATGAGTTTTTCGATGCCGAAGGTCGTATTAGTATCTGCGATATTGGACACTATGAAAGTGAAGTCTTTACGAAAGACTTGATTTTCGGGCATTTGGCAAAAAAATTCACTACTTTTGCGGTAATTTTATCAGTAACGGACACGAATCCTGTTCGATACTTCATATAGCACTAACTACATTCCGAATGGAACTGACGATTGCGCAAAAACTAGACGCTCTTCTGAAACTGCAATCCCTTGATTCTCAACTGGACGAACTCATTAAAATTCGCGGTGGCTTGCCCGAAGAAGTCCGTGACCTTGAAGACGATATAGCTGGCTTTGAAACCCGGATTGGCAAGTTTCAGGCCGAGATTAAGACGCTTGACGAAGAAATTGAACGCAATCGCGTGGCTAAGAAAGACGCTGAAAAGCTGATTATTAAATATAAAGATCAGCAAATGAACGTCCGTAATAACCGCGAGTTTGACGCCATTTCGAAAGAAATAGAGTTACAGTCACTTGAGATTGAGCTGGTCGAAAAGCGTGCCAATGAATCTCAATTTCGGGTTCGGGGCAAGGAAGAAGAAATTAAAACGACGCAGGCTGCCCTCAACGAACGTAAAGAAGATCTGAAAGCCAAAAAGCAGGAACTGGATCAGATTACGTCGGAAAGCCAGGAAGAAGAAAAGGAAATTATCAAGCAACGCGACCAACAGGCATTGACCATCATTGAGCCTCGTTTGTTGAACTCGTACAAAAAAATTCGTGCTAACGCCCTGAACGGTCTAGCCGTTGTAATGGTGAAACGCGGAGCCTGCGGAGGTTGCTTCAACGTAGTGCCACCCCAACGTCAGGCAGATATCAAAGACAAAAAGAAAATTATCGTCTGCGAACATTGCGGCCGGATTTTCGCCGATGTCGAAGGGGTTCCCGAACCAGCTTTAACGGGCCGTGGCCGGTAGTCACTACCAATCAGAACATAAAAAAAGGTCGTCTACTTGGCGACCTTTTTTTATGTCTATACGAACAGCTTGCCGTTACTTTGTCTCCCCTATTTAGCGTTAATTTACCCATGTATATATCCATCAGCCGCGTTATTGCAGTCACAGCTCTCTTGCTGTTATGTGGGCTGATTGTTCAGGCGCAGGACTTCGTCTGGACCCCGGACTTTCAACGTAGGTATGCTGACCTGCAAAAACTAACCAGTCAGCCTGCCCAACAATCATTGACGCACGAATCGACAAAAAACGGCGTCCGTATCTTCCTGGACGATTATGCTGACATGCTCATGCTTGTCACCTCCGACGATGACCGACTGTTTTCGGCTATGAGTGACCGGGAGGAAGACCGTCTCGACGCACTTAAAAAGCTGGATGTCAACTCACCCTGGCAACGTGTATTGCTGGCCGAAGTGCGACTTCACTGGGCGTTTGCCAAGTTAAAATTTGGTAAGGAAGTAAGTGCAAGTTGGGATGTGATCCGAGCGTATAAGTTATTAGCCGAGAATCAGAAACGGTTTCCTGATTTTCTGCCAACCTACAAATCGCTTGGAACATTACACATAATGATTGGCTCTGTGCCGGAGAATTACGTTTGGGTTGCTAACCTGCTGGGTCTGCATGGCAATGTTCGGCAAGGACAGCAGGAATTACAGCGCGCCCAGCAAGACCCAACCTTCGGACTCGAAGCCCGATTGATTGACTTAATGGTGCAGGCTTACGTCCTGAAATTCACCAATGCCGATGAGCAAGCCCTGCAACATCTAGTTGACGATCATCCCGATAACCTGCTGCTACACTTTTTTGGGGCCACCATCGAACAAAAAAACGGACATAGTGAACAGGCTCTTGCTTATCTAGCTGACCGGCCCAGCGGCAAAAACTATATGGCACTGCCAATCATCGAAAATATTTTAGGTGACATTTACCTGCAAAAAGGCGAGTATGCAACGTCAACGACTCATTTTCAGCAGTTTCTGAACACATACAAGGGACAAAATTTCTTAAAAGACTCTTATTACAAATTATTTCTCTGCCACTGGTTAGCCAATAACCAGACTGATGGTGGGGTAGCATCCAGGCTTTTTTTACAAAATGTTACGAAGGTTGGCCGAACGACGGTCGAGTCGGACAAGGCCGCGCAAAAGTTTGCCGAATCTTATTTACAAAAAGGCGTTTCACCCAATCAGAAAGTGCTAATGCGGGCACGTCTGGCCTCCGATGGGGGTTTCACGGATAGCGCGTTGGCCTATCTGCGCCCCTATAGCGAAGCTAAGTTCCCGGTAACAGCCGAAAAAGCAGAATATACGTATCGCATGGGACGCATTTTTCAACGCCGGAACGACCTCGATTCAGCCATCCCCTATTTAAGCCGCGCTTTGGCTCTCAGCGAACCGGACCAACTTTCATTCGGTGCAACGGCGGCTTTACAATTAGGTTATGTCTACCAACAAAAAAATGACCGTCCTCGTGCACGGTCATTTTTCCAGAAAGCCCTTAGTTTCAAACGACACGAATATAAAAACAGTGTCGATAACAAAGCGAAGGCCGCTTTGAGCGAATTATAATAACCACACGCATTGCTTTAAGTAATGCGTGTGGTTATTTGTTCGTTAATTAATTTACTATTCCAATGCGGCTACACCCGGCAAGGTTTTGCCTTCCATATATTCCAGCAAGGCACCGCCCCCGGTTGAGACGTAACTAACGCGGTCGCCGTAGCCAGCCTGATTAATGGCCGCAGCCGAGTCCCCACCACCGATGAGCGAGAAAGCACCGTTTTCTTCTGTTGCTTTTACTACCGCTTCAGCAATGGCGTTAGTACCATGAGCGAAATTTTCAAATTCAAATACGCCCATCGGACCATTCCAGAGGATAGTTCTCGACTTCGAGACGATATCTTTAAATAGCTCAATCGTCTTAGGTCCAATATCCAGTCCCTGCCAGCCATCAGGAATTTGGCCGGTTTCAATAACCTGACGATTCGCGTCATTCGAAAATCCGTCAGCACAGAGGTTATCAAGAGGCATGTAAATTTTTACGCCTTTAGCCTCTGCTTTTTTCAGTAATTCAAGAGCCAACTCCTGTTTGTCGGCTTCAAGCAGCGACTTCCCAATTTGTCCACCCAATGCTTTGGTAAACGTATAAGTCATGCCTCCACCAATAATAAGGTTGTCAACCTTGTCGAGCAGTTTCTCAATAATCAGGATTTTGTCAGAAATTTTAGCTCCACCCATAATGGCCGTAAAAGGCCGTTCGGCTTCCTCCAGAATCTTCTTGGCATTGACTAATTCAGCCAACATTACATATCCAGCGACCCGGTCCTGAAAAAACTGGCCCATTACAGCCGTTGATGCGTGGGCGCGGTGAGCAGTCCCGAAGGCGTCGTTAACCCAAACATCGCCAAGTTTTGATAATTTCTCAGCAAAGGCAACATCGCCTTTTTCTTCCTCTTTATAAAAACGCAGGTTTTCAAGTAGCAGAATTTCACCCGGTTTCAGGCTGGCAGCCAGATCGATAGCCGACTGACCAATAGAGTCATCAGCAAATTTCACCTCTCGGCCAAACGCTTTTTTCAAAGCGGGTAACAAGTGTTTGAGTGAGTATTTTTCTTCGGGACCGCCCTTAGGACGTCCCAGATGAGACATCAGAATGGCCGAACCACCGTCATTCACGATTTTCAGAACCGTCGGGATGGTTGCCTTGATACGGGTATCGTCAGTAATGTTGTACTCTTTGTCGAGCGGCACGTTGAAGTCTACCCGAACAAGGGCTTTCTTACCGGCAAAATTGTAGGAATCTACGGTTTTCATGCGACTGCGTATGGTCGTTAGTTTACAAAGCCAAACTTAGCAGTTTTTCGGCAGACACGAACGTGAAGTTTGTTGTTGATGCTACTGAACAGTAACTCGTAGTGCCGTAAAGCGAGCAATCTGGTCGAAGTCGATATCATTATGCAGCATTGGAATGTTATAGAATATGGCGTAATGGGCGATGAGATAGGGAAAACAGTCTATCCATACGGATATATCGACAATTATTGATCTCATTCATTGAGAGTTGTCTCTGTTCGAATTTGATTTAAGTCATCTTCCCAATCAACTCGACCAAATAGTGATACTAAATCCTTCCGACGCATCATGTTAATAATATTCCTGTAAAGCCAGTTCGACGACTGCTTTTTTGGTCTTTGCGTGACTAATTTCCATGGCGATCTGGAGAAGTTCATCACTTATATCAATATTCGTACGCATAGCTTTCGCCACTCTACACACAAGCATATTCGTTTTTATACACATTAATATTTTCCTTCACTACCGGCTCCACCAAAATCACCGTCACCAAACCGCAGGTTGTCCTTCGGAGCATGAGGTATTGTGCTGGTTGCCTGAACAGCGGCAATGCTGGCTAT
Organism: Spirosoma flavum; assembly: GCF_042686045.1. Taxonomy (NCBI): domain Bacteria; kingdom Pseudomonadati; phylum Bacteroidota; class Cytophagia; order Cytophagales; family Cytophagaceae; genus Spirosoma; species Spirosoma flavum. Next base: position 202,832 of record NZ_JBHUOM010000002.1, on the reverse strand, counting down.
GTTTACAAACAGTTCATTCGGTGAATCGTCGTCTGGAGAATCCGTAAAATCATATTTAGGCCGCGACAAATACCGGATTCCAAGCACAGCTATCCCGATTAGAGTCAGGCCCGCACTGGTAAGCGCTACGTTAAGCGGCAATAGCGTAACGTATTCATGTATCGTTACAAAAGCGGCCATGATACCTAACGCGCCAAGAATAATCAACATTCGGTTTTTCTTGGCTAGACCCTGCCACAAATAAATAACCGGAATGGCAAATGTCAGTAGCCAAAACAGGCCCGATAATACAATTTTGGGCGATCCTTTAATGCCAATCGCCGAAGTTGATGTATGTGGTAACAATAACGCATTTAACTCGCGCACTACGTAATAATTACCACTTGCAGCCAGTACAATAAGCGATATCCATTGCACAAGATTCAGTGGATCGGTGTAGTACACTTGCCTAGTATTTCGATTAACAACCTGTTTAACAAGTATGTACATCACTAGCGAAACACCCATCATCACAAATGGCAAGGCATCTTTCCCCCAACTGACCTTCAACAAGGTATCGAAAATGAACGTATAAAAGGTGGCAAGGCAGAAGAACGCAATAAGTGTGTCGCCATAATACCAGAGTATCAGTAACAAAAGCGGTAACATAGCTAAACAATGTGTAGCGAGGGAAAGACCGTTCGGCAGAAACTGATTTAGGCCAAAGGCTAAAAAACCTGTCAGGGTAATAACAAACGCATTATCAATACCATTTCGGTATAAAAGTCGCTGCTTGATAAGTACCCGCCCAATTACCCCAACGCCAATACCAAACGCTACATTAAACAGACCATAGGTCGTCTGATTGTCTAGTTGGCTGGAGAAAACACTGGCTGGCAGCAGATAGCAAGCCAGAATAGCAACGGTCGTGAATAGAAACAACCCGATTTCAATAAAACTATTTGTCTGCCGAAATTCCACTGGGTACACCTTTCTGGCAGTGTCCATCTGCTTGTCGGATACGAGGCCCTGCCGATGCCAGCGCGCTGTTTGACCGAGAATTTCGCGGTTATAAATCCACTCTTCGTTATACGCTCTCATTCGTTCGGTTGCCTTTAGGTAATTGGCTCATCAGGTAATAAACCAACGCAATGCCCGTCACGATGAAGTACCAATAATAAATGTCGTTACCGGGACGTAAATAATGAAAAAACAGGTATGTAACGCCAATGTAGCCATAAACGGTGCTCATAAGCAGAAACAGAAATGAACCATCAGTACCACTGGTTAGCTGGCGCTGATGGTCTGCTGATCCAACGCTTCGGTGGTAGTAATCAAATACGAAACAAGCCGCTGCCAGCCCTAGTGCAAACCACAGGCGAAGCCCTTCGAAGTTGAATAAACCACCTAAAAGAGCCACCATCAGCAAGTTACCCGCAATAGTCAGATAGGTGTACGTGAAGTGAGGTTTTATACCTTGCCGCTTTAATCCCAGTGCCACACCAACAAGTAACAGGGCCAGCCCGATAGCCGAAAAAACGGTTTCCCGATCAAAAAAATTAGTTTTAAAATACAGTTCAAGGGGACGGACAGTGACGCCGACCCACGAGATCAGAGCCGTTAACGCCATACTCAAAACGCCCCGATGGTCGAATCGGTAGGCCAGCGGCAAAAATAGAGCAGCTGGCAGCAGCGTAACCAACCCATACCGCGAACCAAAAATGGTGTAGGCATACTGAGCATAGCCTTCCAGTGTCAGAAATAACAGACAAGCCAGGATAAGTGCATAATCACCAAACGTAGACCGGCTTTTTGTCTGTGCCGGTATCCATTCGGGTCGAAACCGCCACGCGAAATAAAAACATCCAACACACGCAACGGCAATTGCAGCCAACAATGCACCGTGACCAATTTGATCAAAATTATCGTAGACCAACAGCCCTAATCCCGAACTTACCAACAGAATGCCGATGTAGAGCATCGACCGTAATTCCCAGTGTACCGAAAAAGGCTTATTTTGCTCTATTTCAACGATTTTAGCTTGTTGTTCGGGCGGTAGAATCTCGTGTTTACTTAACTCATTCAGGACATCGGCTGGGGACATAAATGGTTGTTTTTTTTGTTCTTTATATAGCATGGTCGGACGACAGAAAATTATCCTTACACCCCGTTACTACCTCGACAATTTCCGCTATGTGCTGGACTTTGTCAAACGATTATACGGCAATCTGTTAAATGATGCCGAACGGGACTTTATTCACCGATTCGAGGGGTTGAGTCTCGATGCTCAGTGTTTGTATGTACGGTTTAGTAATCGCAAAGGACTCTTTTTCCGAATCAACAAACTACAGTACACCGAAATTATTGACTTACCGGCAGCGGTTGGCGAGTTAATTATAGCCGGATTTGTGGAACGGCTATCAGCTCACCACGAAATCATGGGTGAAGCGGCCCTGCGTGTTTTCACAAAACCCGAATTGCTTAATCTGCTCCCTTTGGAACCAGAAGAAATTCGGCCATTAGCCAAAGAGAAGAAGGAAGGCCTTGTCCGCTACGCGCTTCATGAGCTCAACTTTGCTGAAATCGTTACCAGTCTGACCACGCATGAGACAGTGGTAAAGATGAACTTCGAGGCCGAAGGCGTCATGGTTAAATACCTGTTTTTCGGTAACCGGGGCAGTAGCATGACTGAATTCGTCGTGCGCGACCTTGGCATGGTCAACTTCGAGCGGTATGACGAAAGCAAACTAACAGCTCGTTTTCGCACCCGCAAAGAGGTAGAAGATAAGCTACTGATTTCACTGACGAACGAGGAATTTTACGATCTTAAAGAAGACGAAACACCCGCCGATGATATTTACAACTGGTTTCTGAACTGGAATGAAACCCGTCCTGAACTAACCGAAATTGCCATTCCTGGCTATCAAAAACTGGTGTGCCGCGTGGGAGCTTTTCTAGAGCGGCAAAAACTACCTGACCAGGCATTGGCCGTTTATGAGCTCTCAGACCGGGTTCCGGCGCGGGAACGGCGCGTTCGTCTGCTATTCAGAAACGGTTCGGTGGACGAAGCCCTCGCCCTCTGTGACGAAATTTCGGTAAATCCGCTAAACGCCGAAGAGCGGTATTTTGCCAATGACTTTCGGGAGAAAATTTTAAGCGCGGGTGCGAAAAAACGTAGCCGCAAAGCCACCACGCGTTTTTTGTCTGATGCCGAAAGTATAAATATACCGGTAGCCTACCGTCACCACGTGGAAGCGGGTGTAATGAATTATTATTTGGAGCAGGATTACGACGCAGCCTTTACGGAAAATTATCCCTGGCGTGGCTTATTCGGTCTGGTTTTCTGGGACATTATTTATGATGCTAATGTATCGGCCATTCACCACCCGTTGCAACGTGCCCCATCAGATTTTTACCTGCCCGATTTTTATTTAAAACGCGAAGAACTATTAAAAAAGCGACTTGTCGAACTCAACACCAAAGACGACTGGCGACGGCACACGGGCCGGATGTTCAACGCCAAATACGGCATCACAAACGTGTTGGTCGACTGGTCGGACGAGTTATTGACGCTTGTTCAGCGTATGATTGAGTTACTGGACGTTGACCAATTACGCCTGATTTTACTCGAAATGGCACACAACGTCCGCGAACACACGCGCGGCTTCCCGGACTTACTTATCTGGAATGAGCAGGGGCACTATGAGTTTGTGGAGGTAAAATCGCCAACCGACCATCTTGGTCCCCAGCAGTTGCACTGGTTAGAATTTTTCCAGACGATAGGCGTTCATGGCAAAGTTATGCGGGTGATCTGGGAAGTATAAACGATCAAGGCTTTCCTAAAAAACGATTACTATGATGTCGGCGGGACCGACCGCGCGGTACTAATAATCGACACTACAGCGATCGTTTTTACAGGAAAGACCTGACCTGAATCTGAAAGAGTGAAGTGAAATCATAAAATCGACCCGATTATTTTTTCTCTCTTGTAATAATCCAGTCCGAGATTAGTACTAATTGAGTAAATAAGTGGGGGCATGACTAAAAGCGAACAAAATAATATTTTTGAAAAGTGGCTAAGCCAGCACAAGGCCCTACTCTTTAAAGTAGTTCGGGCGTATGCAGTGACAGTTATGGATCAGGATGATCTTTTCCAGGAGATCATAATTCAAGTATGGCATTCCATTCCAACCTTCAGGCAACAGTCGTCCAATACCACATGGATGTATCGCATAGCGCTGAACACGGCTATTAAATGGGTTGGCAAAGAGCGAAAACATACTGAATCTCAGGAAACACTCGATAACGTACAAGCTATTTTACAGGAAACATTAATTCAGGTTGATGAACGCTTAACCTGGCTCTACGAGGAAATCCACAAATTTGACGGAATCGACCGCTCCATTACTTTATTGCTTCTAGATGGGTTCAGCTATAAAGAGATGGCTACTATACTGGGTATATCTGAATCAAATGTTGGCGTAAAAATCAGTCGAATCAAAAAACAGCTTATCACTAAATCTAAACAACAGGACTACCATGGAATTCGATGAACTGCAAAAAATATGGAATTCCCAGACGAATGAGCCACTCTGGGTTATCAATGAAAACGCATTGCACAATCGCATTCTAGCAAAAAAAGAGCAGGCTCGCCATATCGCTAATTTCAGTGAGTTGCTCTTAATTTTTGTGAATGCTGGTACTGGAATTTTTGTACTTGGACTCAATTTTTTCAAGCGCCCCGAGAGCCTGGTTATGTATCTGATGGCTGCATGGATGTTTGCGACTGCCTTGTATGTTTTGGCAAGTCGAATTCGCAGGCTAAAAAGTGAAAATAAGTTCGATCGGTCTATGCTTGGCGAACTGAATCATGCGCTCGAGATGGCAACCTATCAGGTCCGCCTTTCAGGATTAATGCGCTGGAATATAGTGCCAATTGGAACCCTTAGTCTACTGGGTATTTGGGAGAGTGGAAAATCGATTGGGATAGCAGTGGGTATCCTGGCATTTGCTGCACTATCTTATTTTGCCGGAGGATGGGAACATCGAGTTTATGTAGCAAAAAAACGAGAGCTGGCAACGCTTCAAAAAAAACTGCTGCACGAAGAGATTAGTAGCGATCAATCGTCCCGTTAGTGAATCAAAACAAGGCTACCTCTCCAGGTTTACTCTAACCTGGAGAGGTAGCCTTGAGTAGTTGGCAGAACCTAAAATTCCCAAATTTTACAAAGCCCAAACTGTTACCCAGAAAGTACAAATCAAATTCGGCCTACGCGCAGAAATATTGGGAAGTGCACCTCTCGTTCACTGTCGCCCCAGAACGGCTTTAGTTCTTCCCGCAGCCCAATGACCGGATCTTCTTCATTTTCGTGAATATATTGCCTCACTGCCGACCAGGTTCGCAGGTAGTTCAAAAATTGCTCCAGCGACCAGGTTCGCCGGGCGGTGAATGATGCCCGTTGCGCGTCGGCAAATGGAAATGGTATCGTGGCATAGGCATTGTCGATATACGTCCGTTGCGGATCCCAGTATGGCCCAACACGGTTACGATAAAAATCAAGCATAATCGAGTCAAGTTCAGGACCCGGTTTTGACGGCCCAAGCTGCACCAGACTATAGCCCCACTCAGCAATGACCGCACCGGGTTTTGCTACTCGCCGAACTTCCTGATGAAAAGCGTTTACGTCGAACCAATGCAATGCCTGCGCCACCGTAATCAAATCGAAAGTATTGTCGGCAAACGGTGTTCGTTCAGCCAAACTGACCTGATAATGAATAGCTGGTTTTTTAACGGCGAGAATAAGTTGCGTCTCACTAAGGTCCGTCGCATCAACTCGGTCGAAAAACTCGGCCAACGCACCTGCTACCTGTCCGTTTCCGGTGGCGCAATCCCATGCCGTTTGTCGGTTAACACCAAGTGATAGTATGAAGTCGTATAATTCAGAAGGGTAGTCGATTCGGTGTTGGGCATACAGATCGGCATGTCCTGAAAAGCGGTCGAGTGGTTGCATATTTTTTTATTTTTGACAATTTTAAACGTTTTTCGAGAACAACTGTCCAACGTTTAGTTTAATAGGAAAAACAGAAGTCAAAATTGGGTTATCGTAATAAACCCTCTACTTTTGCGTGGTTGACTTGTTGCCCTTTATCAATCTGTTCGTTCATTTACCGTTTACCCGATTCTCATGAAAAAAATAGTTGGCATTTTCTTCGCTTCGGCTGCGCTGGCTGTAGCCTCATTCGACGCTAACGCACAGGCACCAACGTCCGACATTCCGGCAGATATGAATGCTCTGATGAGTAAATACACCTGTATCGCCTGTCACCGTCCCAATCAACGATTAGTGGGTCCGGCTTATTCCGATGTAGCCAAAAAGAAATATTCTACCGAGGAAATCGTCAACCTGATTTATAACCCAATTCCAGCTCACTGGCCGGGCTACCCGCCAATGGCGCCAATGAAACAGGTGCCAAAGGAAGACGCGGTAAAACTGGCTGTCTGGATTAATTCTCTAGATAGCACTCCAGCCCCAGGTAAGAAAGCGGGAAGTAGCAAAGGAAAAGGAAAGAGCAAGAGTAAAAGCAGTAAGGCTTAAATCAAAAAAAGCACTGGACCATAATCCAGTGCTTTTTTAATGTGACTGTCTATACTAGTCAAATAAGCATCAGTGCCTTGTCTCCACACTAAGCTCCTGCTGATGTACTTTAATATAGTCAGCCTTCACAATGGTAGCGGTTTTGTGGTCGCCGGTATGGCTCCAGCCGGGAGGCATTAATATATAAAGGATTTTACTTTTAAGTCCAGGAGCATGGTACACATCTTTCCCTAACGAGACAATTTCCCCAAAGTAAGCATCCAGGAAATCGCCTTTTTTCATGGGTCTACTAATGCCATATTCAATTTCTACATTTCTCTTTTCATCCTGTAGTGTGCCAAATACTTTATCCCAGATATTGAGCAGATTACAAAAATTCGTATCCATATATAACGGATTGCGTGCGTGGTGTACGCGATGATGCGATGGCGTAAGGATAATTTTATTCATGAACCCCAGGCGACCATCTTTTAACAAATTTTCTCCCACGTGGATAAAAGCTCCCCAAGTTCCGTCAATGAACATGATCAGGAAAAGCAACGGAGGATTCACGCCAAGCAGTATACAGATAGTAGTACGGATTATATCGGCATAAGGAGCTTCCAGAAAAAAGTGCGCGTACGTTACTGACAGGTTCATGTACTCTGGCGCATGGTGAGTGGAATGAAGACACCAGAAAAGCCTGACTTTATGCCCAAAATAGTGATAGACAAAATGGCTTAGTTCCCAAACTACATAGCCATAGACAAACCAGTACCAGGTAAATGTGGTCTTGAAAAGTGCATAAGGCTCAAAAAAACCGATGCAGAACGCGACCATGGCAATGGAGAGAAAACTGGAAACAAAACGGTTCAGGATGTACGTAAACAGGGAGATTTTGTACTGCGGGAAAGAGTATCGGCGGTAAAACAATCCCCGGATAACCTCAATAATAAGTAATAGCGGAATTAGGGGTCCCAAAAAAGCCTGAATTCCTTTTTGAGTCAGCAGTGCTTCGTAATTCTGCGTTTTAACGATTTCTAAAAGTTGCTTGTACCCAAAAAAACCGGTGAACTCTTTGTAAAGTGTTTCAAAAATTTCCATGATGTACGGTGGGCTTGGTTTTATGCTATTGCTGTCTATATTTACTCAATCAGCCTGATAAACAGTATCTATGTAATATAAACATGTTTTGTGTAATATTATACCGTTAGTCGGCGATAAAAGGCGTTCGTGAGTGAAAACTGAGTATTTGTCGATAAGCTTGACTCTGAATAGATTATCCAGCAAAAAAGACAATATTTTTGTACGAAAAAGTAAGGAACGATTATGGGAACGCAAAAAAATCAGGCTGAACTATGGGGGGCATCTGCTCAGGATTGGGCTGACTTTCAGGAATCAACCTTACAACCTGTGTTCGAACAAATCATTAGTGATTTCAAACAAACATCAGGCCGCGTTTTGCTCGATATTGGTTGTGGGTCAGGCCTGTTTTGTCGGTTGGCTTCCCAACAGGGATTTGACGTTTCGGGACTTGATGCAACACCACAGTTGATTGAGATTGCCCATAGCAAAACTCCTCTCGGCCATTTTCAGACGGGCGATATGGAAGAATTACCCTATCCTGACCAGACTTTTGACCTAGTGACCGGCACCAACTCATTTCAGTATGCTGCCAGTCCGGTCCAGGCGTTGAAAGAAGCGTATCGGGTTCTAAAACCAGACGGCAAAGTAGTGGTAGCCATCTGGGGAAAAGCCCAGGAATGTCAGGCGGCTGTTTACTTAAAAGCCTTGGGTTCTCTGATGCCGCCCCCACCCCCAGGAACACCCGGTCCATTTGCGTTATCGGAAGATGGCGCGTTAGAAGACTTGGTCACTCAGGCAGGATTCAAGGTGGGCCAGAAAACAAGTGTATCAAGCCCATTCGTGTATTCTGATTTATCGTCGGCGTTGAAGGGTCTATTGTCGGCGGGACCGGCTCGAAAGGCCATCCTTAATTCATCGCTGGAGCAAGCTACTGAGGCTGTAACAACGGCTATAGCTCCATTCAGGACCAATTTGGGGGGCTATAAACTAGAGAACGAGTTTTATTATCTAGTCTGCGAAAAATGAGAACGGAACAACACTCTGTTCGCCATTTTCTGCTGTGAAAACAAGTCTGCCTAAAGATGGGAACCCGTTGCCGAATCCCCACTCAGATAAAATTTACTCTACATTAATGATCAAACTACGCTGGCGTACAGCTTCATACAACACTACGCCCGTAGCCACCGATACATTCAGCGAGCCAACTGCGCCGAGCAGCGGAATTTTAACGTGTGTATCGACCATACGGAGCAGTTCGGGCGAGATGCCGTCTTCTTCCGATCCGACAATGATAGCCATCGGGCCAGTCAGATCAGTCGTACGCTCATAGAGGTCACGGCTCGATTTTTCGGTACAGGCAACAACCGTGATACCCGACGCCTGCAAATATTTTACAGTTTCGGTCAAGTCAGGTTCCCGGCAAACCGAAATATGATTCAGGGCACCCGACGAAGTTTTCATGGCGTCGGAGTTGATAGCAGCCGCACCCCGACCCGGAATAACGATACATTGCACCCCCGTACACTCAGCCGTTCGGGCAATAGCACCGAAGTTACGTACGTCTGTAATGCGGTCCAGAAGAAGGAAAAAAGGCGTTTCACCCCGCTCAAACACATCGGCGATCACGTTAGAAAGCTTAACGTATTGTACCTGAGCGATCAGGCAGACAACCCCCTGATGATTTTTTCGGGTGAACCGATCAAGCCGTTCGACGGGTACACGCTGAATCGTGACTCGTTTCTGAAAGGCCAGCGTCTGGATATCAGGGTTACTCAACTCCTTCTCCATGTACAGTTTATCAATCTGCTGGTCGGACTTAAGCGTCTCGATAACGGACTGAATACCAAACACCATCTCGTCTGGTTCGGGGCGAAATTGGGGGCGGGACGTTGAACTTTTATTGGTATTCGGGCGATTTACTCGCGGATTGCGCCGGTTCTCCATGCTTCGACAATCGGGTACCAAATCGGCTGATACTCAATATAGCGTACCAGTTCGTAATGATCCTCGACAAATTGATTCGGTTTTTTGGTAAACGTAAAATTAACCTCCGAGACATTGGCCCGGCGATTATAAACCCACACTTCGCGTTCCCGGTTCCGTTGTACACGGTCGGGGGCACCCAGTACGATGTAAATCATGCCCTTATCGGTTTTCCAACCCTCTTTATAGCTCGTAAATAAGCGGTTGGCTTCTTCAACACGGTCGAAATAAGCTTTCAACGTTTTTCGCGCTACTTCCTCGTTACCAGACATCAGACTCAGCCAATAGCGGTCAAATGCCTTCTTGGTATCCTTCGCCTGATTCATCTCCCCGATTTCGGTACTGGTACTCATGTACAATACGGGCTTGATAAGTTTCTCAGGACGAGTTAATTTCGGAAACCGTTTATCAGTCACCACCAGGCCAATACCAGATGCATCAGTCGTATCTTCTACAAAGTAATATAGGCCCTCATGAGAAATGACAAATGGCTGATTCGTAGTTATGCTTAGGGTAGAATCCTGGGCTAACGATTTGGACGCCGGACGGGGCGCGGTATTCATCGGTGACGAAGCTGCTTCGAAATCGTGGCGGTAGCGAACCCCAAAAAGTTGCTTGCTTGTCCCATTCACATCCCGTATGACGACCGTATCGCCCACGTTCACGTAATTGCGTAGTTGCGGTTGCTTTCCGTTTTTATCGAACAGCGTAAATCGGTCACTCAATTTTGCGGCTTTAAAGCGTAGTGTCAGGTCATTACGTGCTTTCGTGCCTGAGTTAACTTCAGTTATTTCGGTCAGAAGAACAGCCGTAGAGCCATCTTTTTTATCCGTCGACGGGGGACGTTTTACATCAAATGTCAGTGTTAAGTGGTCGCCCTGAACACGTACGTTCTGGGCATTGAGCGGCACCGTTCCGTAACCCAACCGTTCGCGGTTGTTGTAGTCAGGATACATGACATAGGCAATCAGAAAATGCTCCGTAAAATCAGTTGGATTAAGCACCGTCTCACCCGTAGGCGACTTAGCCGTTAGGTCCATATACACTCGGACGCTGGATGTATCGGTTGCCAAAAATTTCCCTTTAATGGATGTTACCATCCACTCACCAGCCGTTTTGGTCGATACTGAGGGGGTAGTTCCTAAAGCAGGCCCATCAGCCATAACTTTAACCGGAGCGGGCGTCTGAGCTGTGGCTGGACGTGAATCACTCCGACGCTCACTACGCCCGGCGTCGTCACGTTGCGCATCAGCAGGACGCACAGTCGGGCGGCTAACCTGATTTCGCTGCGCTTCTGTGCGGGCATCATAGGCCTCATTAGCGCGGGCCTGTTGCGTTTTTTTAGCGGTCGAACAGGCCGTGACGAAACAAATAAGGAGTAAAGCAGATAGGGTACGCATAAATGATGAGGCAATATAAAAGCTATAAGCCGGGACGCATGGGGCTTTCTATGCGCTTGCCTTATAGGTCTGGTTGGAAATGTGTATTTATAACGAAAAAAACATCTCTTTTCGGTTACCGGAGCCGTTCATTTTTCTTTACTTATGCAAAAGAGTAATTTTGTGCATTGAATTACAAACGTATGTATAAGACCACTGAAATTACCTCCGCCGAAATCGCATCGGATAACCCTGTTCACCAACGACTGCTGTTCCCGTATGTCGAAGCTGCTGCTATAGTAAGTGGACAGGTACTTGAGATTGGATGCGGCTGGGGACGGGGGCTGGAACTGCTGACCAAAGCAGCCAATCACTATACGGGTATCGACAAGAATGAGGAGCTAATTACAGGACTTGGCGCTGAGTATCCAACCTCGACATTCATTGCCGCTAATATCCCACCACTTAGTGGTTTAGCGGATAATTCTTTCGATTATATCGTGACGTTTCAGGTGATTGAACACATCGAAAACGACGATTTATTTATCAAGGAAGCTCACCGTGTGTTAAAGCCGGGTGGTAAACTATTGCTGACAACCGTTAATAAAACATTCTCGCTTACGCGCAATCCGTGGCACGTTCGGGAGTACTACGCCGATGGGCTAAAGTCGCTGATGGCCAGGTATTTCCCAGCCGTTGAAACGCGCGGTATTCATGGAAACAACAAGGTGATGACGTATTACGAGCAGAATAAAGAATCGGTCAAGAAACTGACCCGCTTCGATATTTTTAATCTGCAATACCGACTTCCCCGCCGATTGCTCCAGGTTCCCTATGATCTGATGAACCGCCTGAACCGCAACCGGCTCCTGCAAGCTGACGGTCTTGCCGCCGAAATTAATTATACAGATTATCTTGTCAGCAAAGACCCCGCCGGAAGTTTGGATTTCTTTTATATCGCTACGAAGTAATTGCTTGTCTATCAGTCAATCCTGCTTTTGCATTCGAGCCATTATAGACTAGAAAGTGTGCTATGTGGCTACCAGACCAATATCAACGGAATGCTGTCTGGCATCGGCACTGTGGGCGAAATAACAGCTAGCTACGCCGATTGCTTCTATTTTTGCCATCAGACTTTCTGTCCGAGCTTTATGTTCAGCATGCACTTGCCGGATATAAACACACCGAATTTGGTTTGGAAACCGCTGAACAATAGACTCATAAATTATGGGGTCTTGCTGTGAATCGTCGCCCAACAAAATAAACTGCTGGTTCGGATACATGTTAATAATCTGAACGATCCGATCAACTTTAGTAAGGTGTTTACCCTTGCCCGTTTTCAGCAATTGAGATAATCGTTTAAGGGGACTAAGGCGATAAATGCCGTCGGGCAAGCCGTTTTTTCGAGAGAATTCCAGAATATAGTCGTACAAATTCCATTCACTACTCGACACATAGAAGAACGGGTTGGAGGCACTAATGCCGCTATCAGCTTCGGCAAGTAGTTGATAATGGGCTACTACACCATCAAACGGCCTTCGGCTATGGGCGTTTTCGGTCAACAGCACCAACAATCGTTTTGCAATGGTGGCCGAATGCGAAACCAGGAACGTATCGTCAATATCCGAAAGGCAAATAAAACGAGTCGGATGTGGTATTAATACCTGTCCCTCGCCCTCGGCGAGTACTGTTTCAGGCGTCATTGTTTGAGATACGAGTTGCGCCTGCACCGGATGCCAGCCGGGCGACAAAGGCTGAGTTAAGGGCAAATCGAGTTGAAAATATCCATCAACATCAGTCTGAACCTGAACGAGTTGTTTCCCAAAACGAACCCGAACCATAGCGTGTGGATAGGGCTGAACCAAAAATAACCGCAACACAGCCAGGAGGTTAACTAAATTAATATCGCGGTATTTCTTCCGGGGCAAAGCGCTCTGCCGAAATACATGGCCATAAATTGTTAGTCGTTTATCATTGCCAAAACCGCGATAAACTTTCACCATGGGCTGGTCAGTCAGCCGCAGCAATGTTAAGAAATAGCGTTTTATCTTACCCTTCAGGCTTATTTTTTGTTTATTAATGAGCGGGCGTTGCACAGTTTCCATAACGTTACGTCAATACTTGCCTTTTATAACTTATAATCTGCTCAGAAGTTGATCTTTTTATTTGCAATTAACCCGGTTTCGGGTGGAAGCGACAAAGCTGTTTGGGAAGAAGGTATCCATAATTACTTCGCCAATTTACCTCATACTGTTCATCAGTTCTACTTCGATGGTAAAACCGACGATGAAACGCTCCGCCAGCAAATTGCTCAACACAAACCCGACCGTGTAGTGGCCGTTGGGGGCGACGGCACTATTAAGATTGTGGCGACGGCACTCCTCAATACCGGCATTCCATTGGGGGTATTGCCTGCCGGTTCGGCTAACGGAATGGCCCGCGAATTGGGAATCCCACCCGATGTTGACGGCAGTTTAGCTCTGCTGGTTAATGGTGTTCCCAAAGCAACCGACATCCTATCAGTTAATGATGGCGACGTTTGCCTGCACCTGAGTGATATTGGCCTGAACGCGCAATTGGTCAAACATTATGAGCAGAATAATCTACGGGGCAAATTTGGCTACCTCCGGGGTGTAATTAATGTACTTCAAAAAAGGCGGTTATTGCGCGTGTCAATCACGGTTGGCGACGAATGTGTACAGCGGGCCGCCTTTATGATTGTACTAGCTAACGCCCGAATGTATGGAACTGGGGCAGTTATTAATCCCGATGGCGACCCCTGCGACGGGCATTTTGAAGTTGTTATCTTCCGCCGATTATCATTTTGGGAAATTCTGAAACTCTTCTGGCTATATAAACCATTCGACCCAAAGAAAATCGAGATTTTTCCGGCAACATCGGTTACCATTGAAACGCACCGGCGAGCCTATTTCCAGGTAGATGGCGAATACCGGGGGCGTATTACAACCTTAAAAGCTGTTATTAAGCCGGGCGCTTTACTCATGCTGGTTCCGGCTGCTTAGTTGGGTTGCGTCAGGGAATAGTGGATGAGCGTTGTCAGGCTTTAAACGCCATTACCTGACCAATAATTACCCGATCTGGTTCGCTGTACAGATTAAATCGATTATCGCGCACAAAACCCGCTAACGTCATCTGGGCTTCTTTTGCCATCTGAACAGCAAGGCTCGATGGTGCGCCTACAGCCGCCAGCATTGGAACGCCCGCCCGCCAGCTTTTTTGAACAAGTTCAACACCAATCCGACCACTCAGAAAGACTCCGAACTGGCTCAGTGGTAACCAGTTTTGCCAGAAAGCAGCCCCGATGAGTTTATCCAGGGCATTATGTCGGCCAATGTCTTCCCGAACCAGTAACAGTTTCCCATCGACGTCGAACAAAGCAGCTGCGTGGATACCTCCCGTGTAAGCAAATGCCCGTTGGGTTTGCCGAACCCGCTCTGGCAGGGCATGCAATACGGCTGGTTCTATAGAGAAGTCGGCTGAGAGTGGGCCGGGGGTAAGCGCCATAACAGCATCTATTGTTGTTTTGCCGCATAGTCCACAGCTTGATGATGTAAATGTATTTCGTTCCAACCGCGACCAATCCATCACTACATCAGGGTGCAGTTCTACGCGCAGTACATTACCTTCTTTTTGTGAATCCTGTACACAATGGCGACACGAAATAATATCGGTTGGCTTTTGCACGATGCTTTCACTAAATAAAAAACCGATTGCCAGTTCTTCATCATGGCCGGGCGTCCGCATGGTAACCGATACTGACCGCTGCTGCCGGTCTGTTATAGGACCAAAACCCAATCGAATTTCTAGCGGCTCTTCAACGGCTAGCAAATCAGGTACCTCCGTGAGGGTTTCACCAGAAATTTTATGAACGGTAACAGGGGCGACAAGTGGCATGGGCAATCAACTGGCTATTTAGTCAAACCAATAACTACTTGTGCCCTTAAATGATTAACAAATGTGGTTAAAAGCTGAACGATGCCGATGCCTTGAGTGCAAACGAGTCAAGCGCGATACCATTAGGGCCACCTTCCAGATAGTTCAGTCGGTGAATGGCCTGAATACGGATTATTTTGAAGATGTTGTCAATGCCATATCCTACTTCCATGTACGGTTTATCGCCGTTGAGTGACCCAAAATAAATAGGCCTCGTTCCACCTGGCAAAGGCTTAATAGACTGAACAGCTTCATTGGCTTTGGTCTGAGCACCCCAAAGAGCGTCTATATTGGCCACTAACCGCCAGTTTAATTTCCGAATGCCTGGTATTCGATTGAACAGCAGTCCTTCAAACCGGTGCTGAACGTGAACAGCAACGAAGCGGTCACTAACAAACTCATAAAATTGCATTCGGTTGAAGGTATTGACCGTCAACAGCGGAGTTGGATTGCCAATGTGCGGAAATAGCAAAGGGGCAGGCAATGTTGAGGGTGTGTAACCTGCTGACAGCAAATAGGTCATCCGGCCAAGCGGACCAAGCCGAAACGATTGCTGTGCCCGCAGTGTAAAACGGTCATAGTCATACTGTCCACCTAACGACTTAGACCCATGCGTATACCGAATGGTCAGGACGGGGGCCCGTTTAGTACCGAGGGTAACACGGTCATTACCATCCATTATATATTTTTCTTTCCGGGCCAGCCGTGCTTCTATCGACCAGTAGGCATCAAAGATATCGGACTTCAACGCTGACTGATCACCCAGTTCGGGTTCTGTTCGATAATGGAAGGGAAAAAGCGGATCGAATGTACGACTACCCAACGTAGCTGTTAGAAGAACTCCTTTAACCGGCTCCGTCTTAAAAAAAGCTTCTTTCTGGTAACTCTGGTAGCCACCCCGATAGCGCCCAAATCGACTTAGGGCGTAAAAGATTCGGTTCCCCCCAATTAGTTCGGGCGTCAGTCCAAGCCGATCCAGATCATTAGCTATCCGAACCCCCAATATGGTCCAATGCTGCCGCGAGAACAGGTAATTTATTTCTCCCCCGTATTTCACTTGCTTATCTAAAGTACCATAAGCCATGTAGCCACGTAGAATCCAGTTTCGGCTGAATTGCTCGTTGGTACGGAAACCAACCCGTACCCGTAACCCTTCTACACTGTTGACAGCCAACAAGTATGGATAAGGTCCGAGGTCAAAACCACCGAGCTTGTAAAACCCCGTAACGGCAACCTGCCCTACGGCTTCGGCCATTTTCACCGCCGGAACTGTCCGTAATTTTTCAATTACCTGGCGGGTTTTCTGATCATCTTTATTCAGCGAATCGGCTCCGGCAAGCGTACCTTGTACGGTATGCCAAAAGGCCTCGTTGTTGGTTGCCACCGTATCGCTTGGTTCAATAGGTTGTTCATAAAAGGAAGCCGGACGCGGGCGGTTCACCACAATGTTACTGTTGCGAAGGGTAACCTGCGCCCGCAATCCGAGCGATTGTTTGCCAACACCGGTCAGGTCGGCTTTGAGATGAATACTCACGGGCAGCCAACCAGCCGTAACTGATGTGCTGGACGTTGAGTCGATAGTTGCTTCTAATTCCTGCTCAATGGTTAATTCATGCACATAGTTCAGGTTAGCTCCGTTACCAATCCGGGCTTCAATCTGACAGAGCGCAAATGATGTCGTATCAATCCAGGCTTTGCCCATAAAAGCAAGATCTTCGGTCCGCTTGGGTTCGAACTGGATTTCATAACAAATGTGGTCACCAAGTTGAATGGTATCAGCCAGAAAAAACTCATACCAGTTTTTCCAGTTATCGCCAACAGGTGAGGCAAAATCTTTTCCCAGAATAGGAATGTAGTTATCATAAAAATTCTGGCTCACCAGATTAGTCCCACCCAGCAACTGCGAACTCAGACCAGCATCGTCAACCGCCACGCCCTTAATGCGCATTTTGCGGATGTCTTCCCGTTTACGTTCGGGATTGGCTTTAAAGTAATACCGCGACACCGACTCCGAGGCTAAAAGCGGCAGCAGCCGGTGGCCTTCTTTGTCAATAATCGAGTCATGCTTGCTCATAGCCTCGTTGATACGCTTGATAAGCGGATTCTTCCGCATACGATCTGAGACGTGGCTAAGGGCAATATCCGTCTTTACATAACTATCGTATTCATAGGCTGACAGCCGTCTGCGATCATTGATCGAGCGATTTTTACGTACTTGCCGCAGCACACGCCAAGCTGGGTTTTCACCCGCTTTGACAGTTACTTCCTGCAAGGCATTTCCTGCTGATTCGAGCTTAAAATCAATAGCTTGTGTGCTTCTTTCGGGATCGACAGCCCGACGTAAAGGTTTGTAGCTTAGTGAACTAACGGCTATAGAGTCCGTTAAAATTTTAACAACCAACGTATAACGACCTTTTTCGTCCGTTACGGTTCCACTTCGGCGACCCACCAGCGCAATACTGGCAAAGGGTATGGGTTCTCCTGTGTTTGCATCCGTAACCAGGCCGGTCACCGTATAAGTAGTTTGTCCCCGAGCAGCAGTTGCCGACCCAATAAGTAATAACCACAGAAAAAATAATAGGGAAGGTATCTGTGTCTTCAACTGTTCTATGGTACTTGTTATTCTGTTACGCACGGCGAATATAACACTAATGCAGGCGGTTATGGTCAATTAGATGCCACCAAATAACAGTATAAGACATACAACTGTCAAAACTCCTGATTCAACCGTTATCACACACCCATTATTTATTATACGTAACTATTGGGTTATCAATTGAGTATTTTTCACTATCACATACCCCTTGCCAACTACCACCATCGTTAGCCAACTAACCAAATCCGGTCGGCCTCAGCCCCCTGTTCGGTCCATTCTACCAGCACCTGCTGCGATTCAAGTGTGTTCACCCGCTTACCGGTATAATCAGGTTTGATAGGTAGGTCGCGGTTGTAACGGCGATCAATCAGCACCAGCAACTCCACTTTCCGGGGACGTCCGAAAGCCGTCATTGCATCAAGGGCCGCCCGTACCATCCGGCCCGTTGCCAGCACATCGTCAACAAGAATCACGCGCTTATTTTCAATAATAAACGGCACATGAGTCGTATTAGGACGTAGGGGCGTATCGCGCCGTCGGAAATCGTCACGATAGAAGGTTGCATCCAGATAGCCAAGCGGTACTTCATGGCCCAGCGCACGTTTTAATTCGTGTGCGACGCGTTCAGCAAAATAAATTCCTCGTGGCTGCATACCCAGTATAACAGTGTCAGCAAAATTTTGGTAATTTTCAATTAGTTGTTGTGCAAGTCGGCTCACAACAATTTCCAGTAAAGGGCTGGATAGGATCAGGCGTTGTTGATTCATAGGGTAAAAATAGGAGTAAGTCAGTCAGTCACCGGTTTATAAGTCAAACAAATGTAGTACTGTCATTCTTTATAGCTTTATGTAAGAATATAAAATCTATCGGGCATGGTCATCCGCATTTTCATTGGACTACTCTTATTACTTAGCATCAGTTCCACCACAATAAGCAAGGCGCAGAACGTAGCCGGGTTATGGTTAGGCGTTACCTACCCATCCAAGCCGACACAAGACGTTTTCAATTATACAATGACACTTACGCAGACTGGCAATGCGCTAGCCGGTACAGCGCAGACGGCCAACCCGGATGTGCCATTTGGTGGGTTAGCTTATATTTCGGGGCAGGTTAACTCATCGACGGTGACGTTTAATGAATCAGACAAAAATGGTAATACAACTGTCAAAGATATTTGTTTCTGGCGCGGAACAATGACCTATAATCCCGTTGACGAAAGCTTGATTGGCACCTATGAAAGCATCACAAATGGCACCACTTGCACCGACGCATCGGGCGGAAAAGTTGAGTTATACCGGATTGTTCTTAAGTCTGGTGCAACTTACTGCGCAGGCAAGCCAATTAATCTGGTTGTTACAGGAAAAAATGTCCGTTGGTATTCATCGGCGGCAAAAACCAGCAGGCTAGCAATAGGAAATACGTATAGTCCCAAAATCACCCAGACGACTACCTTCTACATCACGCAAACGCTTTATAAAAACGAAAGTCCGGCAGTTCCCATTACGATTGAGGTTACCTCACCAACGTTCAAAGCAACATCTACCAACACAGGTTGTGATAAAGCCAATGGCTCGATTGAGATAGCCGCTTCGGATACAACCGGCTGGCAATATAAATTAAATGGCGGGGCGTTTCAGAAAAGCCCTTTATTCACCAGTCTTAGCCCTGGCTCCTACACAGTTGTGGCTAAAGATGCTGCTGGCTGTCAGGCCGAACAACCAGTTACAATTACAACTGATGCCGCTCCAACAATCAGTAGCCTGCAAAGTACTCCGCCGATGTGTGCAACCGCCAATGGCGAAGTGACCGTAATAGCCGCGGGCGGTAAGGCACCACTAACCTACTCAATTGATTATGGTGTAAGCTTCCAATCCAGCCCGATTTTTGGGCGGCTACCCGGTGGAGCTTACACCCTTCGCGTACGCGATGCCAACGGGTGCGAGGTTAACAAAGTCATTAGTCTGCCTTCCTTCAAGCCAATGGAGATTATAAGCGCAACTACCGTGCCCACCACCTGCGGACAAAGTAACGGGCAGATTACCATGACAGTGGCCGGTGGCCAAAACCCCGTACGCTATAGCCTTGACAACCGCCAATTTCAGGCTAATACTCTGTTTACTGGCTTACAGGCCGGTGTGTACACTCTACTGGCAAAAGATAGTACTGGTTGTACAATTAGTCAGTCGGTAAGTATAGCAGCCAGCAGCGGACCGCAAGCGGCTAACATTCAGACAATAGCATCAAGCTGTGGCGAAGAAAATGGGGCAATTGTCATTCCAACCAGCGCAGTTGCAACGAATGTAGATTTCTCCATTGACGGCCAGTCGTTTCAACGAAGCAGTAATTTTTCAGGACTAAAAGCAGGCACCTATACCCTGACCCTAAAAGACGACAAGAACTGCGTTACCACCCAATCGGTTAGTATTCCCTTAGACTGTGCTGATCGCATTCATTTACCGACGGCTTTCTCGCCTAACCAAGACATGCGGAACGATGCGCTTACTGTTCATTTTGCGTTTCCATCCATCAAGGTTGTTACATTCATTGTTTATGATCGCTGGGGTGCAGTCCTGTATAATCGTGCTAATTTTGCCATCTCAAGTGGCGAACCGCTCTGGGATGGTCAGATTAATGGTCAGTCAGTACCGGCAGGTATGTATGCCTACCGATTGGACTGTCAATTTCCTGACGGAACTCAACTGACTTATCGCCAGTCGGTAGCCCTTCTATATTGATTGTTTATGAAATTTCTGATCGTTGGTCTGGGCAATATCGGCCCCGAATATGCGCTTACCCGCCACAATGCTGGTTTTATGGTCCTCGACCGAATGGCTGCCCAGTATGCTTTTGATTTCTCGATGACTCGTCTGGCTTACACAGCCAAGTGGCAGCACAAAGGCAAGCAATTATTCTTTGTAAAGCCCACAACCTATATGAACCTTAGTGGCCGGGCCGTATTTTATTATATGAAGCAAGAGAATATACCGGTCGAAAACATACTCATTATTACGGACGACAAGGATTTGCCATTTGGCAAGCTGCGTCTGAAACCTAAAGGCTCACCGGGTGGTCATAATGGCTTAAAAAGTATTGATGAGGTATTAAATACGCAGGAATATGCGCGGCTTCGGGTGGGAATAGGCAACAATTTCTCGAAAGGCCGACAAATTGATTTCGTGCTGGGGCAATTTCCAGAAGATGAATTGATCCAATTACCGGACTATTTAGACCGGGTAAGCAATGCTGCGCTCACGTTTTGTACTATGGGCATACAAATAGCTATGAATAATTACAACCAATGATATAACTTTTTAAAGAAGTTTTCATTTTTCAAGAAGCATATATTAGTATAGTTATATACATGTTAAGCAAAATTTTATTCCGTTTTATTGAATATATCGCATTATTATAAATAATTATCGAGGTCATTCAAGATAAAAATCGGAATAAAATTCCGAACAGGACACATAGTGCTCTTGCACTTTCAAACTTTCAATAGACCTTTGTGTGTTATCTAATTGAAAACGAAATAGAACAAAACAATGAAATCGCGTATTATCTTTGCATCGTTAATTCTTGGATTAGGATTAGCTACTACTCAGGCAGACGCGGCTACCACCACCAACACTGATGATAGCCCGGCAGCCAACAAGCCGGCAAGTGCTATGCTTGTCAATGGTTCACAAATGCAGTTTGCTGCATATATCGGACAAAACATTGCCAAGTTTGCGCAGACTACCAACTGGCAAAACTTTATGAGTGTTGTCTCGTTGTACAACCAGAGTCCATCCGCCGTGGTGACTCTCAGCACCGACGATCGTGCTAAATTCAACGAAGCAGCTACTCAACTAACAAATAAATTGGCCAAGCAAAAAGATGCAAACGCCATTCGCTGGATGAACCAGGCTGACCACACAACCCGGATGATTAATTTCCTCTGGAATGCCAATCAGCCCGTTGCCGAAGCAACTGACATTCAGTAAGATAAACCAAGTACCGATTTAATTTGGAATTTGGAACAGAAAAGACTAAAAGTTAGTTTTTCATGTAGAAAAGGTTAAGGGTTTAGGAATAGTCAGTATAAGGTTCTCCGCATAGATCGGGGAACCTTATCTTTTTTTAGGGGTATTTAGGGTTCAGTAATGAGCCGATTGACTCACATTTGATACTGAGATTCAGGGCGCGTTTATCCTGCCAAAGACTAATTTTTACAAACGTAGCAAATGAACAACGACAAAGACGGCGCAGTTTACGAAAAACTGCGCCGTCTTTGTCGTTGTAATTTCCCAAGATAATGGCGAGGACCAGCCGGACGAACATTCTGGAACCCCATTATACCCCGACTATACCCCGACGATTGTCTATCGAACGGAAAAATCCGTTGCGGATTTACCGGCCTAAAATGGCATTGATTAAATCACCTACTCTCTCTTTTTCTTCCCACCAACCCGCTTAATTGGTCTGCCGTATTTCAGCATTTTTTCAGCGGCAATATCGCGCCGGACATTTACCTTTTTATTCTTGTCACTTTTCTCATGAAAAGCCGGACCCACTTCTTCCCGTTTTGGTATTTTGACCTCAACGGTTTTCATGTATACCTTAGGCTTCTCATCGTCGGTTAGTTCGTCTGAAATAACAAGGCTTTCCGGTAAAGGAAGCAGGGGAATCGGTTGATTCATCAATTTCTCGATGGCCGCCTGCTGTTCTTTTGCGCTCTCCGTAATGAACGAGATGGCTATTCCTGTTTTATCAGCTCGTCCGGTTCGCCCAATTCGGTGAATATAGTTTTCGGGTACATCCGGCAAATCGAAATTAACCACGTGCGATACGTCGGCTACGTCAATACCTCTGGCTATAATATCAGTAGCGATCAGGATACGGTAAGTGCCATCCTTAAATTTATTGACAGCCTCAAATCGCTGATTCTGCGCTTTATTTGAGTGAATAACACTTAGCTGATCGGGGAACTCCGTTTCCAGGTGATCATACAATTGGTCTGCCAGTTGCTTAGTCGCAACAAACACCAGCACTTTGGTCATTACTGAATTTCGGTTCAGCAAAAGCGTCAGCAAATTTATCTTCGTATAAAAGTTAGGAACCAGATAAGCCGTCTGTTCAATGTTTTCTAAAGGCGTGCCCGTAGGTGCCGCTTCTACGCGAACCGGCTTATTGAAATACGCATTGATTAGTTGTTCTACATCGTCTGTGAGTGTAGCTGAGAACAAGAGATTTTGCCGTTTATGAGGCAACAAATCCAGAATTATTTTCAGCTGGGTACGAAACCCAAGATTCAGCATTTCGTCGAATTCATCAATGACAAGTTTTTTGATAGCTTTCGTCTTTAACGCCCCATTCAACAGCAAGTCAGCCAGTCGGCCTGGAGTAGCGACCAATATGTCCAGCCCTTGTTGTACCTCCGCCAGCTGCGCCTTCATATTAACGCCACCATATACGCCTACCACCGTCAGGTTCATGTAGGTGGTTAGCTTTCTAGCCGCTTCGGCTACCTGTACGACCAGTTCACGCGTAGGAACGATGATTAATAATTGGGGGAGTTTCTCTTTTGAAAATTGAAATTGCCGAAGACAGGGCAACAGATAAGCAAATGTCTTGCCCGTTCCTGTTTGCGCTATTCCACACACATCCTGACCGGACATCACGACCGAGAATACCTTTTGTTGAATAGTGGTGGGCGTTGTGTAACCCAAATCATCTAAAGCATTCAGAAGGGGTTTATTCAGATTCAGTTCGTCGAAAGTCATAGTTGTGTCATCTACAGATAACGAAGGTAAGCTTTATCCCTGACACGCCTGTTAGTCTGGTCTGACTTATGACACGGTAACCGCTGTAAAAAGTGAGGCTTTCTTTTTATCAGCGGTTAATCCACTCCACATTAACCCAGGTTTATCCAAACTAAATAACCATTCGTCATAAAAGACTTTCCCCTTTGTCGGTGTCTCCTACTTTTATGTATCATCGGTTGTTCTTTGCGAGTGTACAGGATTGCTGATACTGAACTTCTTACCTGCTATGGACACTACGAAACAATCTGTCAGAAGGCGTTTTTGGCTGTTTATAGTTATTTCCTTTGTTTGGATGGCGACCTGTCTAGGACAGGCACTAGATCAGGCAGTAATGAAAGTAGGCCAGCAGGTTTACATGACGACCTGCAACAGCTGTCATAAAGCCGAAGCATCCTTGAAAGCACCAGGCCATTTTATTCTTAGCCAGATGCCACCCCGAGCGATTCTGGCGGCTTTGGAATCGGGAAAAATGCGCGTGCAAGCCCAGGACCTTACACCTGAACAACGAAAATCCGTTGCGCAGTGGTTAACGAATAAAGCGCTGACAGAAACACCTATACCGAAGGAAGCATACACCGAATTTTCTCTACCGACTCAGAAAAAAGTAGCCGTACTCCACTCCGGCTGGGGTGGTGATCTCGAAGGGACCGGCTATCGCACAGCTAAGCAGGCGGGTATATCTGCGGCTACAGTAGGCTCCCTTAAGCTTAAATGGGCGTTTGCTTTTCCAGATGTTAATCAGGTCAGGAGTAAACCAGCTATCGTTGGCGACTGGCTGATTATAGGTACCCAATTTGGCGATGTGTACTGTCTGAATAAACAAACCGGGAAGATAGGCTGGCACTTTGCAGCCAAATCAGCCATTCGGGGAGCCATCAGCGTCGTTCAGAACGCGAATGGATTACAGGCATTTTTTGCCGATAACAGCACTAATGTTTATGCGCTTGATGTAAAGACAGGAAAGCTTTTGTGGGAAAAACGAATTGGTCAACATGCGCAATCCGCTAACACGGGTTCGGTGGTGGTATTTGACGACATCGTTTATGTACCCCTTACTTCACTGGAAGTAGTCTCTGTCCTGCTCCCCTCCTATCCCTGCTGTTCATCGTCGGGCGAAGTGGTCGCGCTGAAGGCTCGTTCAGGCGAGGAAGTATGGCGTCATCGGGTTATCGCGGAAGAGGCTAAAATTACCGGAAAGAAGAAAGATGGAGAGCCATCTTACGGACCGGCGGGTGCCATCGTCTGGTGCAGTCCAACCGTCGATACGAAACGGGGATTACTTTACATTGGTACCGGCGAAAACTATACCAACCCACCGACCAATACCAGCGATGCCATTCAGGCCTTGAATCTAAAAACAGGCAAATTAGCCTGGACATTTCAGGCAACCCAGAATGATGCCTGGAACATGGGCTGTCCCGGTGGTCCAAACTGTCCCGAAAAACCAGGAAGTGACTTTGATTTTGGCATGGCCCCTATTTTAGTGAAACAGCCTTCCGGCAAAGACATACTGGTTGTCGGTCAAAAATCTGCGATGGTCTACGGATTAGCGCCCGATGATGGAAAACTCCTCTGGAAAACATCCATTGGCCTAGGCAGCGCGCTGGGTGGCATTCACTGGGGTATGGCAACCGATGGCCAATACGTGTACGCGGCCAATGCTGATAATAAGTATGCGCTGTTCGGAAAGACAGACTCGCTACATCGACCGGCCCCAGGACTTTATGCGCTGGAAGTCGCTACGGGTAAGATAATCTGGAAAGCTGCTTCACCGTCCTGTGGCGAACGGAAACAGTGCATCGAAGCCAACTCAGCCGCGCCGACAGTAATACCGGGTGTTGTATTCGCCGGAGCATTAGACGGTCATATTCGGGCTTATTCAACGGTAGACGGAAAAATTCTCTGGGATTACGATACGCTGCGGGAGTTCGAAACGGTTAACGGTATTAAGGGGCAAGGTGGCTCGCTGGATGGTCCATCGCCGGTGGTAGCCGATGGTATGGTGTTTGTCAATTCTGGCTACGGGTTATTTGGCGAACTCCCTGGAAACGTGTTGCTTGCATTTGAGATTGACAAATAAAGTAGGCTCACTGTGGCAGATCATTGATAGACTCCACAGCGAGAGCCCGGTATTTTGGGTTACTTTTACAGTATGATAACCCCTCAGCAACAAGCACAAATCTTGGAAAACCTGGGTATTGCGGCCTTAAACCCAATGCAGGAAGCTGCTCAAAAAGCGATCCGACAAGATAACGATACGTTTTTAATTGCGCCCACTGGTTCCGGAAAGACCGTAGGCTTTCTGTTGCCCATTCTCAATTTGCTCAAGCCTGACCAGACAAGCGTACAATGCCTTATTCTATCTCCTTCGCGCGAGTTAGCGATGCAAATTGAGCAAGTGTGGAAAAAGATGGCGACGGGCTACAAAGTAAATGTGTGCTACGGTGGTCATTCAGTCGAGACCGAAATCAAGAATCTGAGCAATCCACCAGCCGTTCTGATTGGCACACCCGGCCGAATTTCTGACCATATTACCCGCCGATCTTTCTCGCTGGAAGGCATCCATACACTGGTACTAGACGAATTCGACAAGTCGCTGGCGTTGGGATTTCACGATGAAATGGACTTTATTATCAATGGTTTGCGAAATCTCCGAAAACGCGTTCTGGTTTCAGCTACCTCGGGAATCACTATTCCTGATTTTATCCGGCTCAAATCACCAACGACTCTAACGTTTACTGCTGAAGCCAATGAACAGGCGGGGTTAACAACAAAAGTGGTCTACTCGGAGTCGAAGGATAAAATTGACACGTTATTTCTGCTGCTTTGCTCCCTGAATTCGGAATCTGCATTGATCTTCTGTAACCATCGGGAAGCTGCCGAACGTACCAGCGAATTACTGGAAGAACGCGGTATTCATTCGCTCGTATATCATGGCGGGATGGAACAGGCCGACCGCGAACGAGCATTAATTCAATTCAGAAATGGTAGTACCAGGTATCTGGTAACGACTGACTTAGCGGCTAGGGGATTGGACATTCCCGAAATGAAACACGTTATCCATTATCATTTGCCGTTGCAGGAACACGAGTTTACGCATCGCAACGGTCGGACAGCCCGGATGCACACAGCGGGAACAGCGTACGTAATTTTGTCTAATGATGAATCTCCTCCGGCCTACCTCGATAAATCGCTTGATGAGTTGTTTCTCTCAACTAAAAACCAATTGCCCAAGCCACCCGATTTTGTGACGCTATATGTGAGTGGTGGCAAAAAAAACAAACTCAACAAAGTCGACATCGTTGGTTTTTTCTCCCAAAAAGGGAAACTCGACAAAGGTGATTTAGGTCTTATTGAAGTTAAGGATTTTATCTCATTTGCCGCTGTTAAACAGGAGAAGGTTAAGGATCTTTTGGCAGAGATCAGTCAGGAGAAAATGAAAGGGAAGAAGTATAAGATTGAGGTGGCTCGTTGAGGAGTGATAAGCTGATTAGAGTGATTTAAAGCGAACTACAGTGCTTTTTCTGCCAGTTGTTTACCCAGGTCAACTGGTTATCAAGTCTGGCTGGACATGACCTTACCCTCTTATCTACATTTGAGCAGGTTTACACAATTGCTTTCCGCTTTTTCCCACCTTATTCAACTTCATAAATCATGTACACTGTTGCTCTTGGCCTATTAATGACCTGTCTATCAAGCGTAAGCTACGAGTTGGCTGGTTGCCCACCAGTTATTACGAACGGAAAACTACACGGTATTCTACCTGTAGTTTTCCAAAAAGTGACCTACACAGACATAGCCGACTGTGGTAGTGTTTCGCAGGCTGATCTGTTCAGAAGAGCTCGGCTATCGGTAGTCCAGTCGTGTCATTCAGCTAACGATACATTCTCGCTAAGTGACAAAGAAACCGGTGACTTAGTCGGGCGAGTTTCGCAGGAGATTACGGTACCGCGCTCGGAGAGTTCAGCCGGTGGCGTTTATACATTTCATTACAGTTTTGTCATTGAATGCACCAACCGTAAATACCGGGCGACTATTACACAGATCGACGTGCAGGATAACGGCACCAAATCTATACCAATCGAACTATACTGCCAGAAAAACCCAACCGATCTTCAGGCTGTCTATTCAGAACTTGATTTACAACTTAAGAGTAAGCTGGCTTCGCTTCAGGAAAATGTAAAAAATTACAAACCTTTTTGATGGGGCCTGAATTGGCTTGGATACTACTGCTCTCAGTGGCGAGCTTTATCGTTGCTCTCAACCAACCGCTTATAGGGTTGGGTCACGGGAAACTTATCTTTCTAAATCTATATCTGCCCGCCATTGGGGTCATGTTCGCTTTTGTCCCCTTATTTTGGGCACCAGGAAGTCAGAGCTGGTGGTTAACCAGAATTGGCCTCTCACTACGTTAAATTAAGGCGCAACAAAATTATTATTATCATCTATTTACCAACACTTTATACGTATTTATAACACCATTTTTCTGAGTAACTCGCACCAGATATAGGCCAGTTGGAAATTTCTTTACGTCTACCGTATTAGGCGTCAAACTATCTGATTCATAGATTGCCATTCCCAGAGCGGAATAAACATTTATTTTTTCTACACTTCCCAACACCTGCAATGTAGTTGAAACTGGATTTGGAAATACCTGAACAGCATTGGATTTTAAGGCTGTTAAGTCAATTTTTACTTGTTGAACGGAACTGTAAGAAATAGCGCTTTCCTTGTCGGCAACTTTTAAACGGTAGTATGCTTTCCCTACGCTGGGATTAATATCTGTAAACGTATATTGGCAGGTAGTAGAGTCGTTGGAAATAATAGGATAGGTATTAAGTAAATTCCAGTTTAAACTATCGGTACTACGCTCTATATCAAACGAATAAATGTCTGAACAGTTTGCGCTCCATTCCAGCAATACAGATGTTCCAGCAATAGTTGCATCGAAAGCATAAACAGTAGGCTCATTATTTATGCTTTTGAAGTAAGTATCTAACCAATTTACCCGCTCGCTCACCCAATTTTGAATATATGCATGTTCATCATTTCCATACGAAAGTAAATCTCCAGCCCACTTCATATTTTCTCTTTCATAGACACCATTTTTGGATAAAAATTCATAATTAGCATTAATTGACCCATATAAACTATCTATCGACAAAGTCGTCTTTCGTAGCGAAAACCAACGTGTAGTGAGTTGATTTTTAAATGATTGAGTAGTGAGGAGCCGGTTAAATAAACTATTGGATAGCACATCGTTTGTAGTATTTTTTTGGCTTCCATCCCAATAATACCCCCATGTCCCATCTAAATCCCATGGGGCTATAAAGTAAGGCTCATTAACATTATCTCGAGCCAGGAATAGATTTTTACCCGTATTATCCTCAGCTCGTAATAGATTCAAGAAAATAAAATAATCAGCAAAATTATCTTGTCTAATTTTCGTCGAAATTTTTTGTTTAAACGTACTGTCGGAGGAGGTTACAGCAAAGTTGGTAAAATCGTAAAGATTTTTCCAGTTAGTTGTATCTGGGTAGCTCAATTCCCAACCTCCCCATAACTCTGTCGATACACTGGGAAGAGTTGGCACACCGGTAAATAAAGTGCCAATATCCCATGAGTCTCCTTTATATAATTCACCTCCGTTATCTGCATTTGTCTGCTTCTTCAATTTCAACTGTTTTCGATCCATATCCTCTGTAAACAGATAGACTCCCTGATAGTCGCCATTTAAAATTACTTCAACGTATCGTGAGCGAATTGTAGAATGAGCATCCGACTCTAAATCAGCGTAATAAAGCTTATGTATTTTCAACCATAGATCGTGTGATAATTTATTATTAAGGCGTAATTTTTCATTATACATTGCCAATAATAACCATGTTTTATCACTACGCATTCCGAAGATCGATTCATCCTGAGTAGTGTTGCCGGTACTGTCCGTCCAGAGTTGAAGGTGATACGATTTTTTAGGAAACGTGCTTGAGTAAGCCCCTCTAATTTTAATTCCTATACTTGATTTATATACCGCTCCTGTTGTATCATCTATATTAAGCAAACCACTGGCATAAATGTCCTGCTGTATGCTGTCTTTCTCATTAAGCGTTACTATCGGCAGACGAGTAAAATAGAGTTTGTATGTATCCTCATTGAAAGAAACACTATAAGGCAAACCAACTTGAATCGTATTTATAGGAGAAGAAAAAACATAGCTTTTATCGAAAAAGACAGATGAAGTTCCAGACTCTATAGTAGCCGGAATTCTATTGCAAATAATTAAATGAAGCTTTTCATCAACATGATATTGGCCAGCCTCAAAAACTAACTGAGCTCTTGCTGTTAATAATTCTACAAAAATAGTAACAATAAGTAATATTGCTTTGCGTAAATTACAAGTGATAAGCAGCATAGTCTAGTTTATCCAAGAGGTATTTACGTTTTTACTAAGCAGATACGCTTTGTGCGAGTTAATTGTTGCATTTACGACAGCAATTATTGGCCCCTAAAGTAACTATCTGAATGTCAACCACTTATTTAGATGAAACAGTAAATTCAGCGTATATAAACACCGATCTAATACGGTTAATAGTTTGTGCTCTACCAACATGCTGACAACCTATAACAGTGTATACGATGTGGCGGCTATCAAGCTTGACTCTGGGCATAAATCGTGTCGAAAGTCAGGAGTAAACCAAACGATTGTCACGGCGAAAACCCAAAAAAGTTGGCTTCATTAAATTCTACTTATCAACTGTATTGCTTTCTTCGGTGTCGTAGCCGTCAGCCTATTTTCCGTAACACGACCAATTTTATTTAACGTAAACATTGGGAATTATGAGAGTTTCTCTAGTTACCTTTTCGGTTATAAGCTTATTTATTTCGTTCGTAGTTAAGTCGCAAATACCTGTAAATAGTACAGGAAAATTAGTTTCTGGCGGTCGTGCTCGTACGTTCTCCTACCACCTACCCAGCAATCTGTATAAAGACAACCTACCACTCGTTATTGCCTATCACGGTGACGGTGGAACGGGTGCTTCTTTTCAGGCATACGCTGGCCTGGATGTACTTGCCAATACACAAAACTTTATTACTGTTTATCCCGATGCGGTTAGCGTTGGTGGCGGAATTCAATTTAATAAATATGCTGACAAGGCCCCCGGATTTGGCACAACAGGTGATTCTAATGGTCCAGCACCAGCCGATCCCAAGGCCCCCGACGATGTTTTATTTACATCAGACTTGATTGATTACTTTGCCCAGAATTACCGCATAAATCGAAATCGTGTCTACGTAACCGGGCACTCAGGCGGAGGATTTATGTGCTACTATCTAAGCATGGCTTTACCCAATAAAATTGCGGCTTTTGCGCCGGTTGCAGCCAGTTTATGGGGTAACGACACATACCTAAATACTTACTTTACCGCTACTAACTACACGCCAGTACCTATTCTACACATTCATAGCAAAGGTGATCCCACAGTTACTCCACCCATTGTTCCTTATCCCAAAACACCCGCTTATGCCTGGCCATTGTCAACATACGCGGGTCTGAACTGCAACAATTGGGGTACGTATTCAACGACCGCTTTTAACCCAAATGTAGATTCATTGACGTTTTGCGGGTCCGGAAAAAAGGTTGTTTTGCTCATGACTAAAGATGCTACACACGGATGGAGTTCACAATTCAATGTGGCGCAAACGATCTGGAGTTTTTTCAAAAATTACCAGTTAAACACGTTCTCTGAAGTAAACAATCATCTAAAAATTGACCAGTTTGGATACCTGCCAATGGCTACCAAAATTGCCGTCATTAGTAATCCGCAAACTGGTTACAATTCAGCCGAACCATTTACACCATCCAGTTACTATCAAATCAGGCAAACGGCTAACGACGCGGTGGTTTTTCGGGGAACACCCAAAACCTGGAATAGTGGCGCAACCCATGCCCAGTCGGGCGACAAGGTCTGGTGGTTCGATTTTTCGCAAGTACAGGCCGCGGGTACGTACTATGTGTATGACTCAATCCAGAGAAAGCGGTCTTATTCCTTTGAGATTGGTAATACAGTTTATAAAAATGTGCTTAAACAGGCTGCCAGAGTCTTTTTCTACCAGCGAAGCGGTTTTGCTAAACAAACGCCTTACGCCCAAACTCCCTGGATAGATGGGGCCGCTTTTTTGGGTGCCCAACAGGATAAAGACTGCCGATTAGTGAGTAACGCATCCTCGGCTACATCGCAAAACCTGCAAGGCGGCTGGTTCGATGCTGGCGATTACAACAAATACGTCCCATTTACGTATGGACCTCTTGTTGATATGTTGCTGGCCTATCAGGAAAATCCGGTAGCCTGGACCGATGATTTTGCAATTCCCGAATCGGGTAATGGCATACCTGATTTATTAGACGAAGTGAAATGGGAACTCGACTGGCTGCGCCGTATGCAGCAAACCAATGGGTCATTACTTCACAAAGTTTCGGTAACGGACTTTAGTGCTACGTCGCCACCAAGTGCTGATACGCATATCAGGAGGTATGGGGCCGCCAGTACCGATGCTACTTCCACGGGAGCTGCTGTATTTGCCTTAGCCGCCATCCAGTTCAAATCGCTCAATAATCCACGGATGCAACTGTATAGCGATACCCTTAGGTTAGCCGCCCAAAATGCGTTTACCTGGGCCAATAGCAATCCAGCGGTGTTGTTCAACAATGCTGGTTTCCAGAGTGTGGCAGCAACTTATGCAGATCATGACCGGCTGGCCCGGCGCGTAGCAGCATCAGCATTCCTGTATGTTTTGACTGGCGACAATTCATACAAGACCTTTTTTGATGCGAATTACAGTCAAATCCACTTGATTCAATGGGGATTCGCCTATCCGTTTGATGCTACGTATCAGGATGCGCTATTGTACTACGCCCGCGCTCCGGGTGCGACGAGCAGTGTTAAAAACGCTATTTTGTCAACATACACAGCTAGTTTAAAGACGAATAACAGCGACAACTTACCCGCCTATCTAAACCAGTCCGATGCGTACCGGGCCTTTTTGAAAGATGATAATTATACGTGGGGCAGTAACGAAACCAAAGCGCATCAGGGAAATATGTTCTTCAGTATGAACACCTATAACCAGGATGCGAATAATAAAAATAACTACCGGGATGCAGGCATGGGCTTTATCCATTACCTGCACGGCGTAAATCCCACCGCTTATTGCTATCTGACAAACATGGGAACATACGGGGCCGAAATGTCGGCTCCAACCATGTATCATTCCTGGTTTGGAGATGGCACAGTATTCGATTTCAATCCTCCACCCGGCTATCTGATGGGCGGTGCTAACCCTACCTACGCCCCCGATGCGGCTTATGCCGGACCAGTAATTGCTCCTCCGCAAAACCAGCCTGTTCAGAAATCGTATAAAGCCTGGAATACCAGCTATCCCGAAAATTCATGGCAACTCAACGAACCGGCCATTTATTCGCAGGGGGCTTATTTGCGCTTATTAGCCCAATCGTTGTGTTATACCGATATAGTAACCAGTGTGAAGTCAGGCAATTGGAATGACCCAACTACCTGGGCTTGTGGCCGTACTCCCGCCCTTACGGATCGGGTTGTCATTCAGCCGAATCATGTTGTGTCTATTAATGCACTAGTCAATGCAAAAACGATGGAGCTGAAAGGCAAACTGACGTATATAACTGGGGGAAAGTTGACGTTGGGAAATTAAACCCGACTGGTTTTCGCTTTAAGATACATCACGGCTTAGAGCGAAAACCGTTAATACCGAATCTCCCAATATGGGTTTTGGTGAGCCGTCATTTGCTCCCCAATATATTGGCGGATCAGCGTATTGTAGGCCGCGTCGTTAATTTTCTTGCCCTTCAGTTTGGGCAATTTAAGATCGTCGGGCGTTAGTTTTCTGAACGTTACGTTGATGGCTTCAATGATAACATCTCCGTCGTTGATATCCAGTTCCAGAATTAACCCCGGCAGACCATTCACCCGTTCCGGCCCGGCCAAAACAGGAATGTCCTGCGCAAACCAAGCCGTGATTTTCTGTTTTTTGATTGGGTCTTCAGTTTCAGCTTTCATACAGATATAGCCCGCTACGTCTTTAATCTGATTCCCAATTTTCCATACTGGTGCGTGTAGTGAATCATCAACAATATACGTTTTACCCAACATTTCGATAACATCCGTCTTTTTGTCCTTCTCGAAATTTCGGTATAAGAAAAACTCTGATTTTCGCCACGAGTACCCGCCTTCTTCAGGTTCATCGCTATTATACGTATACTGGCTTTCGTTGGTACTAAAGGCCAGTTTCATCTTGATGCCTTTATTATCATCTGCCCAGTTTTTCCATGTCTGCGCCATGCGGTCCTTTTGCTCCTGACTCAAAAACGTCATTCGGTTCGTAATCTTCAGCCAGTATTCTTTACGAACATAGGTAGCGACACCTTCTGTTTTCTGGGCCACCGCCATCGAGCTGGTTAGCAGGCAGAGTACAATAAATAGTTTCTTCAT
The DNA here is from genome assembly GCF_042686045.1 of Spirosoma flavum. Lineage (NCBI taxonomy): Bacteria > Pseudomonadati > Bacteroidota > Cytophagia > Cytophagales > Cytophagaceae > Spirosoma > Spirosoma flavum. The sequence continues at coordinate 168,953 of NZ_JBHUOM010000002.1, read as the reverse complement.
GATAGGTAAGGGAATTGACATTATGAGTGGATCAGAAAAATCCGTCCCGGCGCATTTTAGCCTGAACGCCCCGCATATTATACGTAAAGCCCAGCGTAAAATACCGCGCCAACGTCTGAATAGTCTCCGATTGTGTGTAGTTGACCCCTCGGTTTAACGTAACAGCCACGTTCCGGTTGAGCATGTCAACGGCTGTTAATCGTATTTCGGCCCGTTTAGCTTTACCCAAAATATGATACATGGATGCGTTCCAGATGGGAATTCGTTGATCAAAATTTAACTGCGCATTTCGGCTAATCCTGTAGTTAAGATTCGTATTGATGTATAGATCGTGCGGCAGTTTCAGGGTTAATTCGCCACTGAAATTATTGTTAATGAATGCCTGATTAAGATTGGAGCCAATAGAAAACTGCGTATTCGTTACGCTAAGATTGGCATTTCCGTAAAATGTCAGCCACTCAACAGGCGTCAGGCTTAAGCGTGCTCCTCCATTATAATTCTGAGAGCGTGTGTCATTTAAGACATTATTGATTCTGGCTGGGTTATTACCCAAATTCGTACCGGCGTTAAGATCCAGCGTCGCCTTGGTTTTCTTGAGTGGGAACCCAAAGCCAATATACGAACCAAAGTTCTGGCCGCCCGGAAGATTTTCAGGTTTGATAACGGTAATTAGTGTCTGAGGGTCCGTGTTTTGGCTGTTAACAATCTGATTGACGTACTTGGTACCATTTATACCGATGTACATGTTAATGAAACTGCCCGGATTAAAGTAGTTGAAACCAACGTTTACATTATGTCCCAACTGCGGCAACAGATCCGGATTACCCTGGTTGATAAACAATGGATTGCTGTTATTTCTGACAGGTTGTAATTGCAGTGAGGTTGGAATTTGAACACTTACGTTATATCCTCCATACAGGTACCGGTTATTTTTCAGATCATAATTTAAGTTAACGTTTGGAATTAGGGTTGTAAAGACCCGGCTAATAGGTGTAAATGTCGCAGACGTCTGGTCAGGTGCAAACCGACCATTGAGGGTGAAGCGTTGAACTGCCAACCCCGCCGATACATTTAGTCCCTTGAACGAGTAGCGAACGCTGCTGCCCAGCCGGTTGTATATATAGTTGTTTTTATAATACAGGCTCAATGAGTCGTTGTGGATGTAATTATTGTCGCCCCGATTAAATACATCGCGGTCTACCTCGTCGTAGCGTAGACTAAAATTGTAGAATGTTTCCCAGAAAAATCGCTTGGCAAAAGGTTCCACGTACTGCAAACTGGCTTTGTATTCAGTCCGCACAATGTCATTTCGCTGATCCTGGTGAATATCAGGCGATTTGTCGGCTGCGTTAATGGGACCAGAATACGTATTTTTAGAGTCCAGATACAGTGTAGAATTGTTCGTATTTACTTCGTAGGTGGCACTAGCGGCAAAACTCCGTCCCTTTTTATGCATTTTCAACCGGTAAATCAGCGAGTTCGATGTAGCAAACTGACGCTGATCACTGTTGTTGCTGCTTTCATTGTGTGTTGTAGCACCGTTACTGCGGGCCAGATCCTGAATCCGAAAAAGGTGGGCGTTCCCGGATCCGTAGCGGCTGTTATTGATAAACACCAACGTATTGAGCGAATCAATCTGTTTTTCGTAGCGCAGGCTGAGCCGGTGATTCCCATTGAAATTAACCTGATTACTAGTTTCGTCTCTCGTATATTCACTCTGCGGCAGCGTGTTATTACTGAGCCGGTGCGCATCGAGTTCCAGCCGAGTCTGGTTGTAATAATAACTACCACTCCATTTTTTCTCCTTTGTGTCAAAGTTATAATTGGCACCACCAGCCGCATTGTTGGAGAAGCCAACTCCCTGACGCCCGCTTACGGGAATCCCCAACCCTTCATCGCCACTATCTGAAAAGTAAAAGTAGTTGCCTCCGCTGAAACCAAAATCAGCATTCTGATTAGAATTATACGCATTACTACCCCGAAAATCCTGGTAATCATCACGCGACAGGCCCTGTTGATTTGTATTGTTACCCAACCCCACCAGCGAAAACTGATGCTTGGCGTTGAATTTATTATAGCTGCCTTTTACTTCAGCCCGCGTCGATACATTGTTTGACGCCGGACCTGCTGCTGCCGTTATCTTACCAAAACCACCCTTCTTAAACTCTTCCTTCAGCTCCAGATTAATGGTCTTCTCCTTCTTGCCGTCATCAACGCCCGTCAGTTTAGCCTGCTCCGTTTTGTCATTATAAACCTGCACTTTCGAGATGGCTTCGGCCTGCAAATTTTTTGTCGCTTGCTTCGGATCGTTGCCAAAGAAATTCTTACCATCGACCGTCATTTTCTTTACATCCTGACCCTGCGCCCGTATGTTACCGTCCTGATCGACCTGCACACCAGGTAATTTACGCAATAAATCCTCGACGGTTGAGCCAGGCGGCACTTTGAACGAACTAGCGTTATACTCAATCGTATCGCCTTTAATGGTCAATGGTGCCTTTGCCGTTCTAACCACAACCTCCATTAACTCTCGGGTAATGGGTTTTAGCTTTAGCGCACCAAGGTCAATTACAGCCTCGCCTGTTGGCTTAATTACCTGATTATAGGGAATGAGACCCACGAAGGAAATTTTTAACACATAGTTGGCTGCCTTGAGGTTTTTGAATGAAAACGAGCCATTTTCGCCCGTGCGGGTAAAGTTAACGAGCGATGAATCTTTGGCACTCAGCAACATGACTGTCGAAGCAGGCAACGGAGCGGCTGAGGTATCAACAGCCCGGCCCTGCAATGTAAAACGAGGTGGGCTGACTGGACTCTGCGCATAAAGTGCCGCCGAAAGCAGACATAGTACGGCCAGTAAGAAAAGGTTTTTCATGGAAAGTTAGGAATAAGGAGAACATGGTGACAGGGCAAAGCTAATCGTAACAAGACACACTGGTTATTTAGTTAACGATTTTTAACTAAAATTATAGTAGCGAATTTAGTTAAAGGCTAACTGCACTCATAATGAGTCATTTCTAGACTGAATCGTTGCAAGCAGTAGAACGTAAGAGAAAAAATAGTGAATAATTCCACACAGCTAAGGCTGTTTTTTTTAATACAGTGCTAAATAATTATTTTGACAATTTTCATCAAATTTTAATGAACATATAAAAATACATAAAGTTGACACTAGGAATATACAGCAGTATAGATAAAATAAATTCTCGTTATGAAAAAGACAATCGCAATGCTATCAGTAGCCTTGTTTCTGGCCGGTTCAGCAATGGCCCAACAAGGAGGTAGTACCAACAATGGCAACAGCAAGCGGTCAGGTAGTGGCTCAACTACAGGCTCTGGTTCAACAGGCTCATCATCGTCAGGATCTTCTATGGGTTCTGGCTCGATGGGCTCTGGTTCAAGTTCGTCGGGTTCAGGATCAATGGGTAGCACATCGGGTTCTGGCTCAATGGGCAAAGGCTCCATGAAAGGTCAATCGAAGGGTACGAAAAAGTCGGGCAGTGGCAGCATGAATGGCGGTAACAGCACATCAGGCAGCGGTACATCAGGTAGTGGTTCATCCAGTACGCCAACGACTCCACCTCAACGCTAATTATCTAAGTTACAGAAAGGCGATTTATCATCAATAAAATGATGATAAATTGCCTTTCTGTTTAACAAAGTATTACCCTTCCAGCACCTCCCGAATAGCTCGTGCTTTCAGCAAACATTCATCCCATTCCTGCGCTGGGTCGGCATCATAGGTAATGGCACTTCCTACTGAAAAGGATGCGTACTGACTTTGGACATCGTATAGTAGCGTTCGGATAACGACGTTGAAATCAAAATCGCCGTCAGGTGTTACAAAGCCTATTGCCCCTGAATAAACACCCCGCCGACTAACTTCCAGTTCATCTATCAACTCCATCGCCCGGATTTTCGGCGCTCCTGTCATACTACCCATCGGGAAGGCATTTCGAATAGCTTCAGCCCAGGAAACAGTTTCTCGCAGCGTTGCCGAGACGGTCGAAATCATCTGATACACTTGCTGGAAACCATAAATACCAAACAATTCGTCGACATGTACAGAACCGGTTTCGGCACTTCGGGCGAGGTCGTTCCTTACCAGATCAACAATCATCAGATTTTCGGCCCGTTCTTTTTCAGAATTTAAAAGCTGAGCACGTAGGCTGGCGTCTTCTTCGGGGGTTTGCCCACGCCGAATAGTGCCTTTGATGGGTTGTGACAGTATTTTTCGGCCTACTTTCTTTAAAAACCGCTCTGGTGAAGCACCCATTACATAACGGTCACCGATTTTCAGAAAACTCGAAAACGGCATGGGCGATCGTGTGGTCAACGCGTGGTAAATGGCCAGCGGATCGAGTTGAACATTCTCACTAAAAAACTCAATGCAGTAATTCAGTTCATACACGTCGCCCGCCAGAATGTACGCCTGAATTCGGCGAACAGTTGCTTGGTACTCTTCTGGTGTAACGCGACAGTTAACTTTGTGGGGAGTCGCCTGGAGAATAGAGCTTGGCCTATGGAATTGGGCATAGGCTACTATCTGCTCCAACAATTCATTCACATCGCCCTCACCCCATATCACTACTGTACCTTCCAAATCATTTTGCCATTCGAAATCGATAATCCACTCTGGCTCAGCAAAATAAAAGTCTGGAAAATTAAGCCGATTCGGATTTCGGCTAGTCAGCGTCTCAAGTTGATTCTTGAGGTCGTAGCCAAAATAGCCTACCAGAAACGATGGATGCTCTTGATGGGCATTCTGCAATTCCTGAAATGCGTTTGACCCGACCGCGTTCTCACCTGAAAAGGCAATGACCCGTTTCGTTCCGACAAACAATCGGTTTGGAAAGGGGTCATTGGGATAAGTAATCTCGTTATTGTTCAGAAATGCGACAAAACCGTTTTCGTGTGCCTCCTGAGCAGTTGCCCAGGCCAACGCCTGCAAACGCCAGGCCGGCAAGTCTTTAACCGACACACGAACGCTATTCATCACTATACGGGCAGCAGTCGGACATCTACCGCTATATCTTTTCCTTCGGCATTACGGCCAACGGTAAATTCAACTTCATCGTCTACCTGTAATTCGTTGAAGTCGGTATCGATTAAACTTGTATAGTGAAAAAACAGGTTATTGGGCGGATAATTCACAAAACCATAGCCCGTTTTCAGGCTGCGTATCGTACTAACTTTTCGGCCTTCGGGGTCGTCGTCTATCGTGTCAGCAAGGTTATAGTTTGGCTCGTCAGATGGTTGGTACGCTTCTTCATACGCATCACTCGCACTAAGACCGGCTCCAAAGCTATGGCTGTTACTGTAAGTGCTGCCACTACTACTGGTACTACTTGGCACCGCTGTGAAGGTTGGACGGGCCTGCTGTTTCACAAATAAATTTTGAATCACCATATCATTCCGGCGGCTCCGGTCATCAATGAGTCCATGCATACCAACTGGATAGGAAACCTCCTCCAATAGGTCTTGTGATGTGCGGGTCACCTGTTTTTCACCCTGTTCATTCAGGAATTCAAAATCCCAACTCAGCACCATAATCCGTGAGCCAAGCGTGTTTAGTTTGCGAATGAGTGGTACATAGTCACCATCAGATGTGATCAGTACCACTACATCGAATTTCTTGTACTGAGCCAACTCGAATGCCTCAAGTGCCAACCATACATCAATTCCTTTTTCCTGACGGTAACCCTGGTATGTCTTTACAGGCAAATAGTGCGTTACAACACCCTCCGACATCAGAATATCGTCGAATAAGCGGTCATAAAACAGTTGGTTACCCCGCTGATTCGCTTCATGGGCATTTAGCCGCCCCCGGAAATAGTGTGCATCTACAATCTGGCATAAACGTTCATTCACGCCTTCTTCTTCGGCCACCTGTCGCCGAATGAACGCGTGCAAACCCGAAATACTTATGCGACTGCGCCGTTCGTGAGAATAATTATAATAATTGCTTACGTGTAGAAAATAATTTCCGTCATAAAAAACCCCAACGCGGGTTAATCTGGATGCTGCTGGCATGTTTCTAACTAAGAGTTTATTAGGTGTATTATTATGGAATTCGATTATAAATAGTTGTTCTCTTAACTGCTATCTAGATTATATAAATTATGGTTTACGAACAGCTTTATTTACAGGCGATTATTGTAACAGTACGATAAAAACTGTAGCCGCAACGAATAAATTAAAGAGAGGATATGGATACTGATAGAAACGGTAAAGACAACTATAGAGAACTCTTGCTACAAAAGTAGTATAATTTCGTTTGTAATACGCTCCAACTGTATCTTTGTCGTATTTCTCTTATACGAATTATGCAAAAAGTAGTATTTGTTGACCGTGACGGAACGCTTATCGCCGAGCCACAGCCCGATCAGCAGGTTGATTCACTAGCCAAACTCGACTATATTCCAAAAGCGATTTCGGCCATGCGTAAAATTGCCGAAGAAACGAACTATGAACTCGTTATGGTCACCAATCAGGATGGCCTCGGCACCGATTCCTTTCCTGAAGATACATTCTGGCCTGCTCATACTAAGATGATGGACACATTTGCGGGCGAAAATATCAATTTCTCAGCCGTCCACATAGACCGACATTTCCCGCGCGACAATTCGACCACCCGAAAGCCCGGCACCGGAATGCTGACCCGCTATTTCGAGGCTCCTTATGACCTTGCCGATAGTTACGTTATCGGTGACCGGCTAACCGATGTTCAATTAGCTATAAATCTTGGCGCCAAGGCAATTCTGTTTCTGCCACCCAATGGCTTGGATACGGTACAAGCCGCTGATGTTGAGGGCTTAACTGAGGCTATGCAAAAGGCTATTGTCCTTAAAACCGACGATTGGGATAAAATTTACGAGTTTTTGCGCTTACCCGCCCGCCAATCCACTATTGAGCGTACGACAAAAGAAACACAAATCCGGGTCGAATTAAACCTCGACGGACGCGGTCGGGCCGATATTCATACAGGCATTGGCTTTTTTGACCATATGCTCGATCAGGTAGCGAAACATTCCGGTGCCGACCTCACCATCAACGTTGATGGTGACCTGCATATTGACGAACACCACACCATTGAAGATACAGCCCTAGCTCTCGGTGAAGCCTACCGTCGTGCCCTTGGCGACAAACGAGGCATTAGCCGCTACGGTTTTCTGCTGCCAATGGACGAAGCACTAGCGCAGGTGGGCATTGATTTTTCGGGGCGGCCCTGGTTAGTCTGGGATGCTGAGTTTCGGCGAGAGAAAATTGGCGATATGCCAACCGAGATGTTTTATCATTTCTTTAAATCGTTCTCTGACACCGCCCTCTGTAACCTGAATATTAAGGTCGAAGGGGACAACGAACACCACAAAATCGAAGCTATTTTTAAGGCGTTCGCCAAAGCTATTAAAATGGCTGTCCGGCGTGATATTAACGAATTGGATAACCTACCGAGCACAAAAGGTGTTTTATAATAACTCAAACAGCCTGTGTTTGGTTTATAAATCAGACAAACAGCCAGACCTTGTTTGAGCCATTGGGTTTTCCTCGTACTTTTGCATCAGAATTCAACTGAACATCGATATGGATTTATCAACACCTTTAACACTTCTTTTCTACGCGGTACTGCTAGCGTCTGCTTTTGTAACTGGCCGTTGGTTAGAGCGCAACGACCGGAAGTATTAACTCAGTGAGCAGTTATCAGTAAACAGACGCTGCTGAAAGCAACTGTTTACTGATAACTGTTAAACGAGCCGGCGTCCCGGTATATCATTACATATGCTGGGTACCCTTACCCGTTGGTCATTTAAACGTTGGGGATGGCGGGTTGTTGGACCCATCCCGACTGTGCCGAAAGCAATTTGGGCAGTGGCTCCACATACTACCAATTGGGATTTTTTGCTTGGCCTCGGAATCCGTCCAACTATCCATATCTGGATTCAGTTCCTCGCCAAAAGTTCGCTATTCAACTGGTATTCAGGCTGGTTATTTCGAGCGTTGGGTGGAAAGCCGGTTTACCGCGATAAGTCTCATAATTTAGTGGACGCGATGGTTGATGTATTCGATCAGAACGAGCATCTCCATATTTGCATCGCCCCCGAAGGTACACGCAGCAATGTCGATAAGCTGAAAACGGGATTTTATTACATCGCCTTAAAAGCCAACGTTCCCCTTATTCTGGTTGGCTTCGACTGGCCCCGCAGACTAATTCTGTTGAGTGAACCGCTCTATGTAACCGGCGATTATTCAACAGATATGGTGCCTTTCTATGAATTTTTCGCCCAGGTTCACGGTATTAAAAAAGACTGGCTAACGCAGTGGGAAGAAACAGGTGTGATTGAGTAAGCCGCTTTCATTTCGCATCTGCCAATCCTACTTTCTTACGTAGCTCCTCCACCATCAGTCGGCCGGCTCGTTCTGAAGCTCCCGGTCCACCCATCTTTTTCTGCACATCAGCGTAACCAGCTAACTGTACATCCCGTCGTGCTCCCCCCGGCAGGATAACACTAAGTTCGGCGGTGATACGGTCGGGGGTAAGGTCGTTTTGAATCAATTCGGTTACAATTTCATGGCCTGCAATCAGATTCACAAGCGAAATAAACGGCACTGAAATCAGGTGTTTGGCAATGGCGTATGTGATACCTGTTGTTTTGTAACAAACTACCTGCGGGATGTTCAACAGCGCAGTTTCGAGTGTAGCGGTGCCAGATGTAACGAGCGCGGCTGTGGACACATGTAATAAATCATAGGCTGCATCGCTAACACGAAGCACATTTGGGTAGTCAGCTAACAAGCTATCATACAGCGTATCGGGCAAATTAGTTACTGTTCCAACCACGAATTGATAACCGGGAAACTGTCGGGTTGCGCTTAACATAGCCGGAAGTATAGACGTAATTTCCTGACGACGACTGCCGGGCAATAAAGCAATAACAGGACGCTCGTCTAACCCAATTTTTTCACTAAATGCATTAGCAGGATGAAAGTCAGCGAGGGCATCTAAAAGCGGATTACCGACATATTCAACATCATACTCGTACTTGGCGAAGAACTCCGTTTCAAAAGGCAGAATTGTAAACAGCTTATCGACATTCGCCTTTATCTTAAGTGCCCGACGCTGATTCCAGGCCCACACCTTCGGCGATATGTAATAAAACACCTTAATACCATTCTTTTTGGCAAAACGAGCCATACGAAGATTGAACCCGGCATAGTCAATCAAAATGAGTACGTCGGGCCGGTGAGCCAACAAATCAGCCTGACACTCGCGTAAAATCCGACGAATGGTGCCGAGGTTTTTCGCCACTTCCAAGAAACCCATAAACGCCATTTCTCGGTAATGACGCACCAGTACGGCCCCGGCGGCTTCCATTTGCTCACCCCCATACGCCCGAAAAGTAGCCTCAGGCTGGGCCGTCGTATGGTCGTACTGACGAATGGCGCGAATAAGGTTCGCGCCGTGCAAATCGCCGGAACGCTCACCAGCAATCAAGTAGTAGTTCATGGGTTATTCGCCGAAATAATCCACAAAATTTTTCGGGGTTTCGTAGAGTCGAAGTTGGTGTAGATGAGCCTCGGTGACGGGTTCAAGTGCCTGTTCGATAATCTTCCAGATTTCCATAATGAAGATTTCGCAACTAGCCATTTTACCCTGCATGAAGTCCACATCAAGGTTCAGGTTTTTGTGATCCACCTTCTCGATAACCTCTCGTTTAACGATGTCACCCAGCAACTTCAGGTCAATCACAAAGCCCGTGTCGGGATCGGGTTCACCCTTCACCGTCACAATTAATTCGAAGTTGTGCCCATGCCAGTTTATGTTCGCACAGGGACCAAATACTTCTTTGTTACGCTCTTCTGACCAGGCTGGATTATAGAGCCGGTGAGCCGCGTTAAAATGCTCAATTCTGTTGATATATACCATTTTTCTGGTTTAGATGGGGCGGTTGCCAGAAACGCCAATTTGATAAAATTGGCTACAAAGGTACGAACAGTTCCGACGCTATAAAAGTAATGTATACCGCCAAACGTATAGCTGGTGAGTGATCAAACGTATATCAAAAAAATGCAATTTAATCAGGAAATACGCTATTCATTTGTCGAAGTAAAAACACGTATCTTTACAGCCGTTTTCGCCTTATTTACTCTGATACTTACCTAATTATCAATACAAATACCTTTACGACTACCACTTTATGATTATCGTTACGGGAGCCGCCGGTTTTATTGGAAGCTGTTTAATCAGCAAGCTGAATCAGGAAAATTTCAATTTCATCATTGCTGTTGATGATTTTTCATATCCTGAAAAAGAAGCCAACTTAGCCGGAAAGCGGGTTCAGGAGCGGGTAGATCGAGAGGTGTTTTTTGACTGGCTCGACCAGAATTATCATGAGGTCGAATTTATTTTTCATATCGGTGCCCGCACCGATACAACCGAGTTTGACCGCCAGATTTTCGAGCATCTAAACGTAGAGTATTCCAAGCAGATATGGCATCGCTGCATTCAATATCAGATACCCCTCGTCTATGCCTCATCGGCGGCAACGTATGGCCTGGGTGAATTAGGATATGATGATAACGAATCGTTGATTCCGCAGTTGAAACCCCTCAATCCTTACGGCGACTCGAAAAACGAATTCGACATTTGGGCATTAGAGCAGGAACGCAAACCGTTTTTCTGGGCTGGACTGAAATTCTTCAATGTTTACGGTCCGAATGAGTATCACAAAGGCCGGATGGCTTCCGTAATTTTTCATGCATTCCGACAGATTAAAGAGTCCGGCGCCATGAAGTTGTTTCGGTCGCACAACCCCGACTTTGCCGATGGTGAGCAGATGCGCGATTTCGTTTACGTAAAAGATCTGGTGGAAGTTTGTTCGTTTTTGATGCACCACCGGCGTAATTCCGGCATTTACAATCTTGGTAGCGGTAAGGCCCGCACTTTTCTCGACCTAGTTAAGAACACATTCCAGGCACTTGGCCTCGAACCCGAGATCAGCTTTATTGATACTCCTGCTGACATTCGCGACAAATACCAATACTTCACCCAGGCTAACATGGCCAAGCTGCGCTCCATCGGCTACGACCGGCCATTTACATCGCTGGAAGATGGAATTGCCGATTATGTAACGAACTACCTGAGTAAGGAAGACTATTTGTAAATAACCCAGCCACGCCTACCATTTTTTGAAGATAAAAAATACGGCAATCACAAGGAATACAAAACCGACAAGGTGATTCCAGGCTAGTTTATCAGTTTTAAAAACAAATACGGTAATGAGTGTAAATACCGTAAGCGAAACAGCTTCCTGAACGGTTTTGAGCTGAAAAAGGGAGAACGGTCCACCTGTCTCATCTGATCCTATTCGGTTGGCGGGCACTTGAAAAATATACTCAAAGAAAGCTAGCCCCCAACTCAGCATAATTATGCCAAAAAGAGACAGTTTTGCCAGCATTGGATACTGTTTAACCTGAAGATGACCATACCAGGCCAAAGTCATAAAAATGTTCGACAACGTTAATAATAATACACAGTAAAGCCCTTTCATTGGCAAATGGAGATAATTGGTAAATTAATTATTAGTTACAGGTAAGGTTAATTCGCTGGTAAACGTATACGCCTGCCAGTTGAGTTGTAACGTTCCACCAAGCAACATTGTTAGCCGATGGCTAATCCAGAGACCCAGCCCATGCCCTTCTTTGAGTGGATCAGCCCGGAAGTACGGTTGGATTAAATCGAGCGTTGGGCCGCTGTCTCGAACCGTATGATTTTGTACTCGAATTATCCAGCCAGCCGAATACGTCACAAGAACCAGAACAATACTGCCCGCCACGGCATACTTGATGGCATTTTCAATTAGATTCAGTAGAACGTGTTCCAGTTTGACAGCGTCTGTCGATACCCATTCTGTTGGTAACTCATCCATTTTGAAGGAGACTATCACTTCATAATCAATGGCTAATCCTGCTAACTGAGTTAAACATTTCCTAACTAAATCCGGAATAACAACCTCCCCCATTTTAAGCGTCTGACTAGAATCATCGGGTCGGCTCAATGTCAGAAACTCATCAAGCAGCCTGGCCAAACGGCTCACTTCATCCAGTTGGCCAACCAAAAACGGTTTTATAGTTTGATCAACCTGCTCGTTGCTGAGCGTTACTTCGAGGCCGGTTTTCATAACGGTCAACGGCGTTCGTAGCTCATGGGCAGCAGCACCAAAAAAATTCCGTTGCAAGTCAACATTTTCCCGAATACGACCCAGCATACGATTCAATGTGTCGGTTAATTGGTACAGTTCATCGCGGGATTTTGGCAAGGCAATCTGGCTACTATCTGTGGCATTACTAATCATACTCGCCTGATCAACAATTGCTTGAATAGGTCGCAGTAACCAACCTGCCACCTTATAACCAGCGCCAAAAGCCAACGCCAGACTTAGCAGCCAACCTACACCAAACACCCATCGTAGCTGACTTATATCCTGACGCAAGTTTATATCCGGTACGGCCAGTGTCAGCGTAATCTGCCCATCGGGTGCCTGCTCTGTAGTGGTTTGACTGGTTATTGCCCGATATGAATATCGATTTTTGATCCTTTGCTGATCATATTTATCAGGAAAGCCAGGACTTCGAAACAGTTCTCGAGTGTGGCCGTAAGCCTGATACAGCACCTGCATTCGCTCCCTGTCGGTAGGCAGTGGCAAAATAACGGGGTCCACGCTCACCAATGACAACAACCAGTCAGCCCGCGTTTGAGTGGCCCGATCGAAAGCAGTCTGCAAACTTGTTTCGGCATGGTTGAGCATCAACCAACCCGCCAATAGGCTCACACCGGCAAATACAGCCGTAACGGCCAGTACGATACGACTGCGAAGGCTCATGTTGTTTTGAGCCGATACCCCCGGCTAATAAGTGTTTCAATTAATCCACTAAGACCAACGGAATCAAGTTTTTTACGTAATTGGTAAATGTGAACCTCAATGACATTACTACCCATATCGAAATCCACAGCCCAGACCTTCTCCGCAATTTCATTTTTAGTAACTAACTGTCCAGCCCGGCGCATGAGCAATTCGAGTAGAGCAAACTCGCGGTTTGTCAGGTCAAGGGTAATTTTATTTTTGACTACTTCGTGCGACACAAGCCGCATTTCCAAATCAGCTACGCGCAATACTACATTATCACTTGTGGTACTTCGACGTTGCAAAACACGAATCCGGGCTAGTAACTCATTGAAATCAAACGGTTTTCGTAAATAATCTACAGCACCTAAATCCAGTCCCTGTACTACTTTATCAGGATCACTCAGGGCAGACAGAATCATAACCGGAACGGTTAACCCAAACGCACGAATATTTTGCAGTACCTCAAAGCCCGTCTGTCCAGGTAGCATCAGGTCGAGCAACACCAAGTCATACAGCCCACCGGCAATATGATCGAGTCCTTCGGAGCCCGAATGCGTTAAATCAGCTACGTGACCATGTTGTTCAAGGCCCTGCTTGATGAACCGAGCTAATTTGCGCTCATCTTCGATAACTAAGATTTTCAAGTAGATAGAGAGAATGAGTTAAAGAGTGAAAAACTATCGGATTTGATAGTTTTTCACTCTTTACGTTTACCGAACTAAATATTGCTGTCCGTTGATGGTCAATACCGAAGCCCTTAGGATATTTACCTTTTCTAGCTGAACCTGTCCATCCCGAAGCCTTCTTGGGTATCCCTGCACAGTAATCGTACTTCCTTTTTTGGCCAAATCCGTAAGTTGATAGGCAACGTGAGACGGAATACTCACAACTGTTTTGTCGTCCAGTATTAACCCATTGACTCGTCCCCCACGATCAAGTCGATAATCCGCAATTTTCCCCGTAGCGGTCGTCAATGTTGGCGTGTCGGGAGTAGCAGCGGGGTTAGCTGGGGGCGTATCAAAAACCGTCACTTTCCCAGCCGTCAGACTATTCATGTGGAAGCGAACTTCGCCAGTTGGTGTTGTTTCAGAATAACCCGTAACGCTTACGTTACTACCCGGTTTGACTGCTTTCTGAACTTGTGCGCCTAAATGAGGTGGGAACTTCACCGTCGTGGCAGAACCAGAACCAGCGTTGAGCGTGAAACCATCAAGGATAAAATCATCATTACCGACTAACTGACCAACTGTACCCGAAACGGTTGTTAAAGAAGTTAGTCCGTCAGCTTGGTGTTTTCTGCCGGGGCCTTGTTCGCTAGCCCGATTATCGCGGCCAAATCCAGGTCCAGGTCGACCATGCCGACGACCAGGACCACCAGGAGGAGCCACATCAGGGGCATTACCATCAGGGGCTTTCATAGCTATTGCCGGTTCTCCGGGACCCGCCCCAGTTGGATTTTGTGCATGAGCGAAGGGAGAGGCTAACGTCGAGACAAAGACGGCAAGGGCGATTAATTTTGCACTGGTTTCCATAAGTCAATTGTTGTTTACTGTTAATTATGGAAGCAAAGCTATCATTACCGTCTAAAGCCCATCTGAACTGGAAATTAATTTTTCTTCATCTTGGATTTATTCCCAAACAACCTCAATTACTTCCTTTTTCAAGTCTATTGTTGTCTGTTTCTCATCGACTGACCGGCGCAAAGTCAGTTTGCCATTGGTAACTTTGGCAGCCTCCTGCTGCAATACATGCGTAGCGTCTTTTTTGTGAAACACGGATATAACCACCTCGGTCGTTGTAATAGGCAGGGTTATAGTTTTGCCGGTAGCTTTCACCAATCGGGCCACAGTAGGCAATTCCTGATTACGGAGTAAGGCTAGTGCGCGCGATGCCTGCGGAACTCCGTACCCAATATAATTATTACCGTATGGGTACAGGTGGGCCGACTTTTCAATAATTGACATTACTTCTTTATTGGTTAGCTTCGGATTTGCCTGCATGATACAGGCCGCAAAACCAGTGATAACCGGGGCCGACAGCGATGTACCATAGAGCGAAAAACACGATACATTAGGTTTTAAATACGCCAAGCTTTCAGGCCCAATACTACTATACCCGATGCGGTTCCAAAGTCGAGCGTTTGTCGCACCAATGGCCAGCACACCTTGAGCATCGGCGGGGGTACTGATGATGCGCCACGAGCGGTCTTCCCCTTCGTTACCCGCCGACACAATAATCAAAATTCCTTTTTTGTCAGCGGCTATCTGCGCAGCCTGACTGATTAGGCTGGTATGGCCGTCCATCTGACCAGGTTCATAATTATCTTTAGGGTTACTCATGCCTTTAGCATACCCCAGCGAAGTGTTTATAAGCCGGACGCCGAGGCTATCCATCCACTCCATTGCCGCCACCCAATTGTCTTCTTCTCCCCGGTATTCACGATTTCCCTGATCGGTACGGGCAAGGTAAAATGTTGCGTCGGTAGCCAGCCCAAACTGAATATTTTCGGTTGGATCATTACCCGCAATAGCCGCTAGTACCTCCGTCCCGTGAAAATCGGCGTTGGTTTCGAGCGTATGGAGCAGGTCATTATGCGTCTTTTTTTCATTCACATAATCGCGTACCAACTTCACTCCCTGACGAGCAAATATATGTTTGAGCGCGTTGGCAGAATCGGCACCAAAAAAACCGGCATCAATAACGCCAATGTTCACAAATCGTCCTGTCAGACCTGCCTGCGCAAAGTCGGGAGCCTGAATCTGCGACATAACCGGCGCTAACTGAGGATTGGCCGTTTTGGCTATCGACGTAATGACAATAGCCGGATCAATAGCCTGAATAGCGTTCACGAAAGGCATTTTTGCTACCTGGGCGTACTGCTGAGGAGTCAGCCGAACCGACACCGCATTGAGCCAACGTGACTGGAAAATGGGCTTCACGCCTATCTGTTTTAATTGATTTAGATACGTGGCGGAAACGGGTTGGTCGGTATCATCTATGGGTAATTCTTGCAGCTTCCGTTGAGCAATAGCTGTCGGCGACAATGCCAGAGGAGAAGTTTTGTCCTTATCATGCAGTAAAACCCAATATTTGGGGCCGTCCACGCTTGTTCCATTCTGGATTGATCGCGCTAAGTCGGGAGGGGTTAATCCAGATCGGATCCCGTCAGGCTGCCCCTGCACCAAAAACGGTAACAAGCAAAGAAACAGAGATAGTCGAAACGTCATGATTAGTTTAGGATGTTAGATAAGCGGTTTCTTTGTAGTAAGAATCGTATAAATTCTAAACTAAAAAACAGGCATAAACTCTTCCGGCTTTTGAGTTTCTTTGCAAACTTAATCACAAATGCGCCCTCAACACCCACCATATGCGTTATTTACCCATTGACGACCAGCTTTTCGTCCAAAACCGCCAGCGGCTTATTACGTTGCTGAAACCCAAATCGTTGGTCGTTTTGAATGCCAACGATAGTATGCCTACCAATGCAGATGGCACCATGCCGTTCCGCCAAAACAACGACCTCTTTTACCTTACGGGAGTAGATCAGGAAGAAACGCGCCTGGTACTATTTCCTGACCACCCTGACCCAAAATTTCGCGAGGTCCTGTTTCTGCGCGAAACCAGTGAACTTATTGAAATTTGGGAGGGCCATAAACTAACGAAAGCAGAAGCCGAACAGGTAACGGGTTTACCACAAAAACAGGTTTATTGGATGCATCAGTTTGAGCAAATTTTTGGGCAGATGGTATTCGAAGCCGAACACATTTACCTGAATACCAATGAGCATACCCGCGCGGGGGTGGAAGTTCAGAGCCGAGATGCCCGTTACATCGAAGAGTTTCGGCATCAGTATCCGTTGCATCAGTTAGAGCGACTGGCTCCCCTGATGCACTACCTCCGGGCCATTAAACAACCGCAGGAAATACCACTTATCCAGACCGCTATTGACATTACCGATAAGATGTTTCGGCGGCTTCTTAGGTTTATCAAACCAGGTGTGTGGGAGTATGAAATCGAAGCCGAAATGATGCACGAATTCCTACGTAACCGTTCGCGGGGAGCAGCCTATACACCCATTATTGCATCGGGTGCAAACGCTTGTGTACTGCATTATATTGATAATAGTCAGCAGTGCCAGGACGGCGATGTGATTCTGCTCGACATTGGTGCCGAATATGCCAACTACAACGCCGATATGACCCGCTCTGTCCCCGTCAATGGCCGGTTTACAACACGCCAACGGGCCGTTTACGACGCTGTATTACGCGTAATGAAAGAAGCGACGCAAATGCTCCGGCCCGGCAATCTTTGGGATGAGTACCACCGTGAAGTGGGCAAAGTAATGGAGTCAGAGTTGATAGGACTGGGCCTACTGAACCGTACTGACGTGGAAAAACAAGACCCCGATGCGCCTTTATATAAAAGATATTTCATGCACGGTACCTCCCACTTCCTTGGTCTCGACGTACACGATGTGGGGAATAAATACCGTAGAATGGAAGTCGGCATGGTCTTCACCGTTGAACCGGGCATTTACATTCGAGATGAAAAGCTGGGCATTCGACTCGAAAATAACGTACTTATTACAGAATCAGGCAATATAGATTTGATGGCCAACATCCCACTTGAAGCAGAGGAAATTGAGGAGATGATGAACAGATAATAAATTATCAGACCGCACGGACGGCCTCGTTGTGAATCAGTATGTGTCAGTCGTACATCGTAACGAAGCCGCCCGCGCTGTCTACCTATCTGTATATCTGTGTATCCCCTACATCACTTCGCTTTAGCCTGTTCTCGATCGAGGGCAATGTTTAAACTGGAATAAATCCGACGGATTGCCGTTTCCAGACGTTCCCAACCGCTATCGGATCGAAGGTCAATATCGCCAATATGATCCCGCTGGGTACTGGTGAGCACAATATTTGTGACAGCCGCAACCATTAAGCTGGTAATAGCGAGCGGGTCAAAGTCCGAATAAGGGGCTAGCTTAGCTACCATATTCTTATAGGACTGATCCCGAAAATCGGCTAGCCGACGGGCTAGTTCGGTCTCACCATTTGACATTTCCCAACGAATCAGTTCCTGAGAAGACTTACGCGTCCGAAACTCGCGCATGAACTGAATAGTGTATTCTGACCAGGCTTTACTTCGAGATTCGGGAGGCACATTATCCGGCACCGAATCCAGGAATTTCTCATTAAACATTGAGAGGAAGAAACCACGATGTACGTATGCTTCCAATAAACCGTTCCAGCCACCAAAATAACGATAGATAAGAACTTTGTTTACCCCAGCACGGTCTGCAACGGCGTTGATACCAGCTTTTTCAGTGCCTCGTTCGGCCATTACTTCGCCCATAGCTCGTAAAATACGCTCCATGGTCATCTGGCGATTTCTACGCTTGACAACTTTCATAAATTGGTGTTTTTTTTAAGAGGAAGAATAGATTACTATCTTTTTTTTATCAAATAGTTACCCTTGTGCGTAGAGATCGCAGATTTGCTGCAAGCACAAATGTGGTTATTACCAGTGACGTTTTCAAACCATAAAATAATAAAAATCAAAAAAAACGGATTCTGATTTACTTATTAGGTAACACTATATCTACCAATCTATATAATTATTAATCTATAATCTCTCATTATGGTCATAAGCGACAGTTTCGAAGGCTGTTTAAGCGGCCAAAAACGTCAGTGTATCTATAGGAATACAGTATTTATATTAATATAATTATAGTTTTCTCCACTGAAAAATTGTCTCTACTGCCTATTACAGATTAACGGTCAATACATTTTCATCAAAATATAGACGACTAGTATAGTTGGCTAATTAATGCAATAAAATAGTCGTATTTTTATAGTTAAAGTAATGTTTGGACTATGCGAATCTTTTCCCTCTTTTTGCTTCTCAGTGTTAGCCTGTTTCACACGTCGGCCTTCGCCCAAACGCTTACTTCATCGCATTTGCCGATTGTGGTTATCAATACGAACGGCCAGGTCATTCTGGATGAGCCGAAAATTGTGGCTGAGCTTCGCATTATCGATAATGGTACCGGCAAGCGCAACAACGTAACCGATCGACCTTCATTTACCAGTAAAATCGGTATCGAAAAGCGGGGGGCATCTTCACAGCAATTTTTTCCCAAAAAGCCATACGGCTTCGAACTCCGCGACACGTCGGGGGTGAACTCCGTCAATTCGTCACTCCTGGGAATGCCATCCGAATCAGATTGGGTATTGAACGCTACGTATAACGACAAAACGCTGATTCGGGAAACATTGACCTACGATCTGAATCGGCAAATGAGCGTGTATTACACGCCACGTTATCGCTACTGTGAAGTGATCTTGAATGGTAGTTATGACGGTATTTACATCCTGTTCGAAAAGATTAAGCGCGACAAAAATCGGGTTAACATTACTAATATTAAAAAAACCGACATATCGGGTGATGCGTTGACAGGTGGTTATATTTTCAAAATTGACAAATCAGAAGGTTCCACGTCCCGCTCCTGGAACTCACCTTATACGGGTGCTCAGAGGCAACCTATTCAAATTCAGATTGATCGTCCAAAACCCGAAGATCTGGCCGAAGAACAGTTTCAGTATGCCAAAAAATTTGTAACCGACTTTGAGACTACATTGAAGGGTGCTCAATATCAGGACTCGACCGCAGGTTACCGGAAATACATCAATGACGACTCGTTCGTAGATTATCTGCTACTGACTGAAGTTTGCAAAAATGTAGACGGCTATCGGCTGAGCAGTTTCTTTTATAAAGACCGCGATACGAAAGGAGGTAAACTCACAATGGGACCCATCTGGGACTATAATCTGACGTATGGAAATGCTAATTACTGTGATGGCAACTCATCTCAGGGCTGGGCGTACAGTTTTAACCGCGCTTGCCCGGACGATTCTTATCAGATTCCATTCTGGTGGGACCGTTTATTAAGCGATAAATCATTTGCGAAGAAGGTACGCGACAAGTATCAAGGTCTGCGCAAAAATGTGCTCAAAACTGAGCGTATGCAGGCCTATGTAGACTCGGTTGCTACCGAACTTACCGAAGCCCGCACCCGCAATTTTCAGCGGTGGCCGGTTATTGGGGTCTATGTTTGGCCAAATGGCTATGTAGGTCAGACATACCAGCAGGAAATTGACTACTTGAAAACCTGGGTGAAGAATCGCTTAGAGTGGATGGACAATGCTATTCTGCCTTTTGGTGCCGACCTGCTGGCTACTGAACCGACGGATAATTTCAACTTAACAGTTAGTCCAAATCCGTCAACGAGCGACGTTACTCTGCGCTACCGACTCTATCAACGCGCGGATTTACGTCTGACAATTACTGATGCTACTGGCCGAACCATTCATACGCTTGCCTTACCCAACCAGCCAGCGGGTGAACACCAGCAAACGTTGCCCGCCCGTTCTTTGCCCACCGCACCAGGCATTTATTTTCTGCAACTGGATGGCGACGGTCAACCTATCAGCCGGAAAATACTGCGCTATTGAGTAAAAAGTCCTAACCCACGCTAAAGCGCGATGAATACAGAAACGGTCCTATCTTTGAGCTGTTTGTAGCCAATCCAACCCGTTTTCAATGAAAGTAGCCGGATTTAGTTTTATCCGTAATGCCGTTCAGTTCGATTATCCTATTGTGGAGGCTATTACGTCCATTCTGCCGCTGTGCGATGAGTTTGTCATTGCCGTCGGTGATTCGGATGATGATACACTTGGTTTAATTGCTGCGATTCCGTCGGATAAAATCCGCATTATTCGTACCACATGGGATCAGACCGCCCGCGTAGGGGGTCATGTACTGGCGCAGGAAACAGACAAAGCTCTGGCAGCTATTTCGCCAGATGTAGACTGGGCATTTTATATTCAGGGCGATGAGGTTCTGCACGAGCAATACATTCCAGTCGTTCGGGAGGCAATGGAGCGGTATCTGGACGATCCGGATGTAGACGCGTTGCTATTCAAGTATCTGCACTTCTATGGTTCCTATAGCTTCGTGGGCGACTCCCGGCGATGGTATCGTCGCGAAGTTCGGGTAATTCGAAACACCGGTAACATAGTCTCGTACAAGGATGCGCAGGGCTTTCGAACGCGTGACAATCAGAAGCTGAAAGTCAAACTTATTGACGCCTACATCTATCATTACGGTTGGGTGAAGCCACCCGAAACGCAGAAAAAACGACTTCGGCACACAAATCATTTTTGGAACGATGCCAATCAGATCGCCGAGGCCAACGCTACGCTCGATCATTTCGATTACAGCAAGATTGATTCGTTGGCGCATTTCACGGGCACCCATCCAAGTGTAATGAAAGCCCGCGTTGACCGTCTGAATTGGCCGTTCACATTCGATACCAGCCAGAAACGCTACTCGCTGAGGGTACGCTTTCTGACATTTATTGAAAAGTTAACCGGCTGGCGAATTGGCGAGTACAAGAATTACAAACTGTAGAAACGAAATGCCGCCCCTGATTCGCAGGGGCGGCATTTCGTTTCTATACCTTAAACATCACATAATAATACAGCTTCTTTCAGACTCGTAAGCGGGTCGCGTTTAGGAATGAACTCCTGCGCTACGTAGCCTTTAAAACCGGTATCGACAATGGCTTTCATGATAGCCGGATAGTAGAGTTCCTGCGATTCATCAATTTCATTACGACCGGGGTTGCCGCCTGTGTGGTAGTGACCGATGTACTTATTATGCTCGCGGATGGTGCGGATAATGTCACCTTCCATGATCTGCATGTGGTAAATATCGTACAGCAGTTTGAAGTTTTCGGATCCAACGCGCTTGCAGAGATCCACGCCCCAGGCTGTATGGTCGCACATATAATCTTTGTGATCTACCTTACTGTTTAGCAACTCCATTATCATCGTAATGCCATGCTTTTCGGCACTTGGCATTAAGCGTTTCAACCCAACTGCGCAGTTTTCCATGCCTTCTTCGTTGCTCATGCCCCGCCGATTACCCGAGAAACAGATGACCGTAGTCATTCCTGCTGCGTTTAATTTCGGAAAAATAGCTTCGTAACTGGCTACCAGCTCATCGTGGAATTTAGGGTTATTGAAACCGTCGCCAATGCCTTTTCCCGCGCCTTGTGGCAGAGCCGATGTCAGACCATACTTTTTCAATACGGGCCATTCTTCAGGTCCAGTCAAATCAATTGATTTGATGCCCATCTCTTTTGCAGCTTTGCAGAGATCGTCAAGCGGTATTTTGCTGTAACACCACCGGCAAACTGAGTGATTGATATGCCCCTTCAGCATCGGGGCTGCTTTTTCTAATTGAGTCATAGAGCGGGCAAAAGAGTCAGTCAGCAAAGGTAACGCCAGTGCGGTACCAGTCAGAGTTTTCAGAGCCGTTCGGCGGGAGTATGGCATGAGGGTTATGTTTGGTAAAGACGTATTACGTTACTGGTTCAGTCTCCTATGCATCGGCAATCATACCCGGTCATAAAACCGCGTACTAACAACGTATTGCGTCTCTATATGGACTAGATTACAGTTCGCGAATCCGAATATTGCGGAACCAGACTTTATTGCCGTGATCCTGTAAGGCAATATGACCGGTGTCATACTTACCAAAGCCTTCCCAACCCTTAAATTTACTCTCGGCTACCATTTTATCCCATTCAGGACCACTGGTTGGATACTCGGCCGTTTTCTTTCCGTTCAAATACTGCTCCGCTTTTCCGTTGTTGATAACCAGGCGGGCTTTGTTCCATTCACCAGCCGGTTTAGCCGCTCCAAGCGTAACGGGCTTCTGCAAATCGTAAAGGGCACCAGCCGTACGATTGTTGTCCCGCCCCTGCTTAGCATCAGGATGGCGTTCATTATCAAGTACCTGCATTTCGGGACCAGTCCGATAGGTAGCCGTGTATTTGGGATCTTCGTGAACGTGGAATATAATCCCACTGTTGCCACCTTCAGCAATTTTCCATTCTACTTCCAATTCAAAATTGCCGTATTCTTTATCAGTTACCAAATCGCCACTACCACCCGATACCAGATGAATGGCCCCGTCATCAACTGTCCATTTATCAGACACTGGCTGACCGGCTTTCAGGTAAGTATGCCAGCCCGTTAATGTTTTGCCATCGAAAAGATTTTCCCACTTGCCTTTATTCAGCGAGAGGTCAGTTTGAGTAACGGACAAATTGGGCGGGGTTATGTTGTCAGCACTGGCCGAATTAACATTGAGAGTCAGCGTAAGAGCCAGTAGACCAACAGCTAACTGTGGTCGAAGTGCAGGACCGTTTGCTGGAAAGCGACGATAGTTCATAGGTAAGAAACGTTAGGATTTTGTCGGGGCAATAGTACTAAAAAAAAACATACCCAGAACGTTTACAAAATATTTACGCTCGTGCTTATCTCGATGCAATTTTAGGCGATACAAATCTGTTGGATTAGTGCAACACTGCCTTGCGTTGCATATTATTGTGATATTATGGAAGCGACGACGTTATTGCCTGCCGAAAAGCAACGCTATCAGAAACACTTAAATTTACCCGAAATTGGTACCAAAGGCCAGTTGCGGCTCAAAAACGCCCGCGTTCTGGTTATAGGCGCAGGTGGTCTGGGGTGTCCGGTACTTCTATATTTGACAGCAGCGGGCGTAGGCACTATAGGGGTCATTGATCCTGATGTAGTGGACCTGAGTAATCTGCAACGACAAGTACTTTATACGACCGATGAGGTTGGGAAACCCAAAGCCAAGATTGCGGTAAGTCATCTGAATCGACTCAATCCTGACCTGACTTTTGACGCCTATGCGGTGGCACTGGATATCAGCAACGCCCGCAGCATCATTGAAGGATATGACATTGTGATTGACTGCACCGATAACTTTAAAGTTCGGTATTTAGTGAATGATGTTTGCGTTACGCTTGGCAAGCCGTTTGTGTATGGAGCCATTCACCGGTTTGAGGGTCAGGTAGCGGTCCTGAATGCTGACCTCGGCGACGGTCGGCGGGGACCAACGTACCGGTGTCTGTTTCCCGAGTATCCAAACGAAATGGAAATTCCAAACTGTAACGATACGGGCGTGTTGGGCGTGCTACCGGGCGTTATTGGTACCTATCAGGCCAATGAAGTTATTAAACTCATTACGGGCATCGGACAGCCGCTACATGAACACCTGCTGATGGTGGACTTGTTGACAATGAACCAGCAGAAAATAAAAACCAAACGCCGGATTGATGCGGAAGAACTCGCTCGCGAAGGTCTGGTATCAGCGGGAGCTCGACCCATTGGTGCATCGGGACCACAGAAAATATCCGTTCAGGAACTGGCTGATCGGCTGGCATTAGGAGAAGATTTATTCCTTTTAGATGTACGGGAACGTCCTGAATATGATCTTTGCCATCTGGAAGGAGCCGTGCTGATTCCGGTTAGCATGATTCCCAACAACCGTAAGCGTATTCCGACAGACCGACCTGTTATCGTTTATTGTCACCACGGCATCCGTTCCGATAACGTTGTCCAGTATCTATATGCTCAGGGAGGCCTAACAAATCTGTACAATCTGGATGGGGGTATTAATGCCTGGGCACGGACAATAGAACCCGAAATGGTGGTTTATTAATATCTGTTTCAACGAAGAGTAACGAGCCGCTTCCCTAACTTGGACATTAGGGAAGCGGCTCATCGCTTATCTGAAGTGCTTAATCAGCCGGAACCAACCTCATATGGCGACTGTTTTTAGACGGTCAGCAATCGTATATCCGTACTTCTTTGGCTGCACCCACATTGCATTATTAACTACTCATGTTTGTCACCGTATTAAAATCAAAACTGCATCGCGTCAAAGTCACGCAGGCTGAATTAAATTATGTCGGAAGTATCACCATTGATGAAGACCTCATGGATGCGGCTGGCTTACTCGAAAATGAACAGGTTCACATCGTCAATAATAACAATGGCGAACGGATTATCACGTACGTTATCAAGGGCGAGCGAGGTTCTGGCATTATCTGCCTCAACGGAGCAGCCGCCCGACGAGCCCAGGTTGGCGATATCGTCATTATTATTGCTTATGCCATAATGACCACCGAAGAAGCCAAAACGTACAAACCAACCGTAATTTTCCCGGATACTAACAACCAACTGGTGAAGGAATAACCCTTTTACTAACCGTTTATCATCGATTCCAACGAAACTCCGTTACTTTGTAGCGGAGTTTTTTGTAAAACGGCTAAGGTTCAGCCCTTGTAATTACCTCACCACGGCTTTCTGGCCGCGTTACGACTATATGAATCTCAAAAACAGTCTTAAGTATCTTGTCTCGCTGGCTATTGCCGGAGGATTACTCTGGTTTACATTCCAGCAAAGTCACCTCGACGCAGCCGATCTATGGCAAAAAATAAAGGGGGCTGACTATCGGTGGGTGTTACTATCAGCTGTGTTGACAATTGTGGCCCATTGGAGCCGGGCCGAACGGTGGCGTATTTTGCTGGAACCTGTGGTACCACAACGCCCTACTTCACTCGATGCAACAGTGAGTGTACTAATCGGTTATCTGGCTAATCTGGCTCTGCCCCGTGCTGGGGAAGTTGCCCGTTGCGGTACTCTTTATCGCCTGTCGGCACAGGACGGCGCTCCAGTACCTGTCAACGTCAGTTTTGGCACGGTCGTGGCCGAACGGTTGTGCGATGTATTGATGTTACTCCTATTATTAGCCGCGACTTTTGTTCTGGAGTTTGATCGGTTAAGCCAGTTTTTCATGGGGTTCCTGAGCGGGAAACTACCAAAAAATTCCAGTGGTTCGGGAATATTGCTACTAGCTGGTGCGGTAGTAGTGGGGCTGGCTTTACTGAGTTGGTTTTTGTTTAACCGGTATCGGGACGCCTTGGGTCGGCATCCACTCTATCAGAAAGTCACTGCCTTTGGGAAAGGGCTTGTTGAAGGATTACTGAGCATCCGGAAACTACATCGGCCGGGGGCTTTTATACTCCATACACTGCTAATCTGGACAATGTATTATTTCATGTCGTTCTGCCTATTCTTTGCTATGCCCGCAACGGCTAATCTTGGACCGCTGGCGGGTCTGACAATCTTGGTAGTTGGTTCGCTGGGAATGGCTGCTCCAACACCGGGAGGCATTGGTTCATTCCATTTATTGGTTGGCCAGGTGGCGTTACTTTACGGGCTTACAAGTCAGGATGGGCAAATACTGGCCACGTTCATTCACGGCGTTTCAACAATTATGATTATAATTCTGGGTATTCTCTCCCTATTAGTTATGTTGTTCCGTCGCAATAAAACGACTGCTGGGTCTGACGTTCTGGATGGACCAAAAGCAATAAAACTGGAGCGGTAATCTACTTTTTTCTTTCATGACCGAATCCAAAATTTTAACGCGCGAACAGGCCATCCAACAAGCCGAGAAATGGCGAGCGGAAGGCCAGCAAATTGTTTTCACCAATGGCTGCTTCGACATTGTTCACCTTGGCCATATTGATTACCTAGAAAAAGCCCGTCACCTCGGCAATCGTCTGATTCTGGGTCTCAACACCGATGCGTCGGTAAGTTGTATAAAAGGGCCGCTACGTCCCGTTGTAAACGAATATGCCCGCGCCAGACTCATGGCCGCCCTCGAATTTGTCGACGCTGTTACACTCTTTGGCGAACCAACTCCGCTTGAACTGATACAGGCCGTGCAACCCGATGTACTGGTTAAAGGGGATGACTATACCGTTGACACCATTGTTGGTGCAGATTTCGTATTGGGTCGGGGTGGACGCGTTGAAACGGTGGCCCTTGTGCCGGGTTATTCAACGACAAAACTCATTGAACGGATTAAGCAGAGTTACGAAAAACAGTAAATCTGTCTTTGTACCCAAGTGTGGTTGGTCTGTTAAATGGCTCTCCGGCTTGATAAATGGTTAGATTGCCGGGATACTTTTTGAGCTTAATAGTTGTTTTACTATTGACAGCAGGTACATTGGCTGTCAAATTGAAACCATAAACCTGACTAATTGACGATGATTTGGTTAATTATGATTATCATCTTCGGCCTCAGCGCATTCGTGAGCTGGCGGTTACGAAGCAAATTTGAAGAATACTCCCAAATTGGCCTAAGTAACGGCTTGAGCGGTGCCGAAGTGGCCCAGAAGATGCTGAATGAAAACGGCATCTACGACGTTCGCGTTACATCGGTGGAGGGTATGCTCACTGACAACTATAATCCACAGGAAAAAACCGTTAACCTGAGTGGCGACGTTTATTATGGCCGTAGTGTAGCTTCTGCAGCCATTGCTGCTCATGAGTGCGGCCATGCGGTGCAACACCAACTAGCCTATGCTCCCTTAAAACTTCGCTCGGCAATGGTACCTGTTCTTTCAGTTTCCTCGCGCTATATGCAATGGGTGCTGCTGGGAGGCATTTTGTTGCTTCAAACAACACCTATTCCACTAGCCGTTGGGGTTGGTCTGTTTGCCTTAACAACACTATTTAGCTTCGTGACGCTACCGGTTGAGTTTGATGCCAGTCGTCGGGCGCTGGCCTGGATTCAAGACAAAGGAATAGTAAACCAACGCGAGTATGTTTTTGCCAAAGATGCTCTTTGGTGGGCAGCGATGACCTATGTAGTGGCGGCTTTAGGTTCGCTGGCTACGTTGTTGTACTATGGTAGTATTTTGATGGGTGGCCGCCGAAGTAGCTAAAGGCGGATTAATGTCTGCAAGCATAATAAAAGAACGCGCCAGTGCTGGCGCGTTCTTTTTGTTTATAAAGTAGGATTGTTAGGCAAATGGTAGCCTCAAATTCAGTATAGCCTCGTACCCAGACTGAATCATTTCGGGCGTTGGTGCCGAACGATCAATGAGCATTCCCGCCACGGCTACGGCCAGCGCAATTAAGAGGGCAGGCCAAAAACCAACGATGGTGAAACTGTCTAGAAACTTATCAATCAGCTTTAATAAGAGAGCCGTAACGATAATTCGGACGATACCCGTCAGCAGAAAGAACGTGACTAAATTGAGGGGAAACCGAATGACCCAGCCCACAAAAAAATTGAGTAGACCAAGGAGCAAGGCAATTAAAATAGCCGTTCCAAAGTTTTTAACATCAACCTGGGGCATAAAGTAGGCCAAGCCAAAAATTACGGCTGCATCGAGTAGTAAATGTAGGATAAGATTCATAAACAGGGTGTAATTGGTTCTTTTGAACAACTGTTTTGAACCAGGATGGTTTAGTTACTATACACAACTCATTTGTCATGCACCGTATCCCGGTTCTACTTTTCGCTCTGCTCTTCGCCTGTTGCCGGGGAGCCTCACAGCAACAGCCCGCTACGTCACATCCAGCTGATTCAGCAGCGGTCTACCAATTAACAAACGCTAGCCGCGATGGTATCGGCAAGGTTTACCAAGGACGCGAAATTGCCCAGGTTATGGGGCATTTTGGCGCATCGTGGCTCGAGCGTCCGGAGCGCGAACGCGAAGAACGCACCGACTTATTACTGAAAGCGCTTACCCTCAAGCCAACGGATGTAGTAGCCGATATTGGTGCCGGAACTGGTTTCTTTACATTTTTAATGGCACCTAAACTACCTAAAGGCAACGTACTGGCGGTGGACATTCAGCCTGAGATGATCACGTATCTGAATGAAGGAAAAGCCAAGCATCACATTACTAATGTGCAACCGGTACTCGGCACAGAATCGGACCCAAAACTGGCAGCCACTAGTATTGACATGGCTATTTTGATTGATGCGTATCACGAGTTTTCATATCCCCGCGAGATGATGGCACACATTGTGTCAGCGTTAAAACCGGGCGGACGTGTTGTGCTGGTTGAATACCGTGCCGAAGACCCAACTGTACCGATCAAAGAGCTTCACAAGTTAAGCGTCGTACAGGCAACGAAAGAAATGAAAGCTGTAGGGCTGAAACTACTAAAAAACGACGACCGCTTGCCGCAGCAACACATTATGTTCTTTGGGAAGTAGCGTAAATCGTTTTCTATAAGTAGTAGCCTGCCTGAATTAGCCTTGTTATATTCCTGCAGCGTCCTCCCGTTCTCGTATAGCCAGCTTGCTCTTCCTGAATCCATACGAGAAGTAAATCACTAAGCCAATAATCAGCCAGATACCAAAAATCTTCCAGTTACTGGCCCCTAATTCAGTCATCAGATACAGGTTCGTTAGCACGCCGATTACTGGTAACAATGAGAAATTATGCCGAAAGCCTTGCACAGCTAGCACGATCCAGACACCCCAGAATACCACCAGCAATGGTTTATTTTCCAGCGTTTGCAGTAGATTATCATTCGTCAGCGCATAAGTTACTACGGCCAGTAATATCGCACCAATAATGTATTTACCGTTTATATAGGGCACTTTGAATTTCGATTGCGCTGTCAGCCCTTTGGCGTCTAAGAACAAAATGCCAGCGCAGACTAGAATAAAGGCGAAGAATGTTCCTACGCTGGTCAGATCAACAAAGAATTTCAAATCCATGAATAAAGACGGAATGGCTACCAGAAATCCCGTGACGATAGTGGCAAACGAAGGCGTTTTGTATTTGGGGTGAATAGTCGAAAAGCGTTTCCAGAGGAGTCCATCGCGACTCATAGTCATCCAGATACGCGGCTGCCCAAGTTGATACACTAACAGCGCACTCGTGATAGCGACGACCGCACTTACCGAAATAACTCCAGCCACAAAATCAAGATTTACCTTTTGAAATACGTAGGCCAGTGGATCGCTCACACCTAATTCTTTGTAGTTGACCATACCCGTCAGCACGAGTGTAATCAGCACGTATAGAACGGTACAGATGCCCAGGCAATAAAGCATGGCGCGGGGAAGATCGCGTTGGGGATTTTTGCACTCTTCGGCAGTAGTTGAAATGGAGTCAAACCCGATAAAGGCAAAGAATACGGAAGCCACTCCACTCAGCACGCCCGACATTCCATTAGGCGCGAATGGCGACCAGTTAGCCGGTTTTACATAAAAAGCCCCTACACCGATTACCAAAGCGATTACGGCTAATTTGAGCACAACCAAAATATTACTTGCCGCCCGTGATTCCTTAATGCCAATATACACCAACGCGGTAATCAGCACTGTAATGGCCCCAGCGGGAAGATTAGCAATCAAATGAAGATTGCCAACCACGGGCGCATTGGCATATGCATCAGCCAGCAAACGCGTGTTGTCCGGTAAGGTAGTCAGAGCAATGCCCGCCTGTTTAGTTTCTTGTACCAGTTGGAATGCGCGTGAGGCCGAACCGTAATCTGTAGCAAGGTATTTAGGGAAGGTAACACCAAAGCCGCTAAGCATGGAGGTGAAATATTCCGACCACGAAATGGCAACGACCATGTTACTAACGGCATATTCGAGAATAAGCGCCCAGCCAATAATCCAGGCAAATATCTCTCCAAAAGCGACGTACGCATACGTATAGGCACTACCACTTACGGGCACGGTACTGGCAAATTGTGCGTAGCTTAGGGCGGTAAATACGCAGGCAATGGCCGTAAATACAAACAGCAGGGATACCGCCGGTCCACCATTATAGCTTGCCAAACCAATAGTGCTGAAAATACCGGCTCCAATGATAGCTGCAATGCCAAACGATGTCAAATCGCGGACCCCTAATGTCTTCACCAACTTACTGGATTCACCTTCGGCGGCATCACTTAGGATTTGGGTTACGGTCTTTTTGCGAAAAAGGGACATAGGCTAGCTAAAGAAAAACGGTGTCTATTGATGTTAAACCGATAAAAATAGAAATTCTTTCCGGTTTTTTGTTCGTTACATTCACATAGAGCACATGCCATTGGAGCTCTATTCATCGTTTATCATTTAGCATTCAGCAGAAATATGTCCATCCGAGTCCAGAATCTTACGAAAGAATACAATCACCAACGGGCTGTTGATCAGATTTCGTTAACGGTGCAACCGGGTGAAATCGTCGGCTTTCTGGGTCCTAACGGGGCGGGTAAGTCTACAACCATGAAGATTGCAACGGGTTACCTCCCTCCCACTGATGGCACGGTGGAGGTGAACGGTTTCGACGTTCGAACACAGCCAATGGAAGTCCGCCGGAGCGTTGGCTATCTGCCTGAACATAATCCGCTATACCTGGATTTATACGTCAAGGAATATCTACGCTTTGCCGGATCACTACACGGGATGCGCGGAGCCGATCTGAGCCGCCGTATGACCGATATGATTGAGTTGGTTGGTCTGGGGCGCGAGCAGCACAAGCGCATCGGGCAACTTTCCAAAGGCTACCGGCAACGTGTCGGACTGGCGCAGGCTTTGCTGCATAATCCACCCGTACTGATTCTGGATGAGCCCACTACGGGCCTTGACCCGAACCAGTTGGCTGAAATCCGACAAGTCATTCGCGATGCCGGGCGAGATAAAACGGTCCTGTTTTCAACCCACATAATGCAGGAAGTTGAAGCCATTTGCGACCGCGTTGTCATTATCAATCGGGGCCAAATTGTAGCCGATGGTCCACTCAGTCAACTTAGAAGCGCATCAGCGGGAAAGAGCGTCGTGGTCGTAGCCGAGTTTGAAGGTGAGTTAGTCAATCCTGATGTACTGGCCTCAGTGCCAGGCGTTGAAGAAGTGGAATTCATAGGGCACGGCCAATATAGAATTACGGCTGGATTGACTACTGACTTAAGAGCAGCTATATTTCGCCTTGCCGCCGATCAGAATCTAACACTTGTGGGTCTCCGTCAACAGGAAAATTCACTGGAAGGAATTTTTAAGGAACTGACAAAGTAACGCGGGTAGGCATGTATTTATTGATCTTGTTCGTCCTCCTCTTATTCACATACATCGCAACTGAAACTGGTATAAAATGCAAAAGACGAGACTATTTATCTCGCCTTTTGCATTAATGTATGTCCTGTTCCCACCCACATTACCTACCGAGCTGTAGCCATTAGTGGATATTGGTCGAATATGGACCTGACTATACCTTTGAAGTAGTTATTTTTGAAGTTCTGGTTTCGCAGCATTTTAGATGCGTAGCCCTTCCAGATAACCTGATAAGATTCGGCGTCGATCAGCGAAATCATCAGTGTACCTTCATCGAGGTTGTAGTCAATACGCTTGTAGGTGGCGTCGTCATCTTCACGCACAACCCAGTCTTTAATAACCGGCTGCTGATAGCCCCGAAAGCGTAGGTCAGACCGGAATATATTATAAGAAATTAACAGATTTGGACTGCGGTTACTAACACGATAGCCCCGAGCTTCCATCTGATGCCGGATAGCATCCTGAATGTCGGAGCAGAGAAGTGTAGAATCGACAAATTCGCATTCTAAGAAATTAAATGATTCATAGTTTTTGAAGTGGCCCTCATAGCTATAGTCATGCTCTACGAACAGCCTATTCGATGAGCAGCCTGCCATAACGACAACAGCCAGCGCAAATAGAATCCCTACACACTTTTTCATACTCTCGGTTGTAAAAAATTTTCAATAGATAATTTATATTAAATAAATAGTAGTGATAACATTGGGTCGAACTCAAATATAAACGTAAATGTTTCGTAAACAACAAGATAGAGCCAAATTTTATTGCTTATTTATGCCTCGGTAAAACTCAAGTCCCCGGCGCATTTCTGTAGCTGTAGTGGCGATATCAAACGCACAACTTCCCGGCCCGTCCAGCAACGACATCCGCACCTCACGACCCCGGTTTTTCTTATCCTGCAACGTCAACGTCAGAATCGGTTCGATATCATCTTCCGTTAATCGTACATTTCCATATACGGCAAAAATATATTCTTCGATTTGCGTTAATAGCCTTTCATCGATCATCTTTTTATGAAAAGCAATAAACGCTTCGGCGATCATTCCAACGGCAACAGCTTCGCCGTGCAAAAGCCGTTTGCGAGGTTGTGTTAAGTAGTATGTTTCAACGGCGTGGCCGAGGGTGTGACCAAAGTTCAGAATCTTACGCAACCCTTTCTCCGTTGGGTCCTGCGCGACAATATGTTGTTTGATAGCGACCGAATGAGCCACCAGAGCAGACCAATTCTGCTCGTCAAGATCACGCCGACGAATTTCATCCCACATGGCCGCGTCGGCAATGAGACAATGCTTGATTACCTCTGCGAAGCCGGATCGAAGTTCTCGCTCCGGAAGCGTGGTCAGAAAGGTTGGGTCAATCAATACCGCGTTTGGTTGCTGGAAAACACCTATATGATTTTTGAAGCCCCTAAAATCTATGCCGAGTTTACCACCAACACTGGCATCCACCTGCGCGAGCAACGTAGTAGGCAGTTGCGCGAAGGCAATACCACGCTTGAATGTAGCCGCACAAAAGCCGCCCATATCGCCGATAACGCCACCGCCAAGGTTCAATACCAGTGCATGACGGTCAAAATTAGCCCGCGTCAGGGCATCCCAAATCATTTCGCAGGTGGCGATGTGCTTCTGCTCCTCCCCTGACTTAATCCTCACAAGCGTATGTTTCGGCAGAAACGCTTTTAAATCGGGGTAGCAGAAACGGAATGTATGGTTATCGGCAATGACGGCGACGGACGAAAAATCGTAGGAATCCAGAAAAGCAGGAAGGCTTTCGGCGAGGGGAGAAATGGTTACAGTTGACATATTGTAAAAGTACGGCCACCATCAATCTGTACGTAATGACAGGATAAGTATTTTTAAGTTTGATTGAAATTATAGCTTTGTACCTACGTGTTCTCTTGTACTCTAAATTCCCCCGCTCTCTATGAAAGTTCGCTACCGTGTTCTTACGGGTTTATTTCTACTCTCAACCATCACCTACCTCGACCGCGTTTGTATGAACGTGGTTAGCAAATACGTAAAAACGGATTTAAATCTTGACAATCAGCAGTTTGGCTGGATACTCGGTGCCTTCTCATTGGCCTATGCCCTGTTTGAGATACCGACAGGCTCTCTCGGCGATAAGATTGGCCCCCGGCGTGTGCTGACACGTGTAGTTCTCTGGTGGTCAGGCTTTACCATGCTTACGGGCACTGCGTTCAATTTTATTTATCTGCTGGTGGTCCGGTTCTTATTCGGGGCCGGAGAAGCGGGTGCTTATCCAAACGCATCAATCGTTATTGCGCGCTGGTTTCCAGCCGTTGAGGTGGGACGGGCACAATCCGTTATCTGGGCTGCCGGGCGACTGGGTGGAGCCTTGACTCCCCTGCTCGTTATCCCGTTGGTGCACTGGGCAGGCTGGCGTTGGGCCTTTGGCGCATTAGGGTTGCTGGGTGCCGTTTGGGCCCTTGGCTGGTATATCTGGTTCCGTGATGAACCGGCCACAAAATCGGGTATAAGCGATGAAGAAGTTCGGGAGATTGAAATGGGGCGTAATATAAAAGACGCAGATCACCTTATTTCGTGGAAAACTATTATCCGTAATCCTGATTTATGGGCGTTGATGCTGATGTGCCACCTCTTTTTTTATGGGTCGTATTTCTTCACGAACTGGTCGTCAGTTTATTTTCAGGAAGGGCGTGGCATGACCGAAGATCAAACGAAAAATTTCATCTCGCTCTCCTACTTTCTGGGTGCCATTGGCTGTTTGGTCGGCGGTGTCCTAAGTGATTCGCTAAGCAAACGTTACGGGCTAAAAATAGGCCGTCGGGCAGTAGGCGTGGGTGGACTGGGGTTATCGAGTTTGTTCTTCCTCTTAGCAGGATTAACCACCGACAATGAACAGGCTGGCTATCTTCTGGCGATGTGCGTGTTATCAAAAGATTTGGCCTTACCCGTTGCGTTTGCCGTATGCGTGGATATTGGGCAGCGTAACGCGGGTTCGGTGACGGGCGCAATGAATTTTGCCGGTCAGTTAGGTGGCTTTTTCATTACGATTCTATTCGGAATCATCGTCAAACAAACCAATAACTTCAATTACCCACTGTTCATGATTGCAGGTTGTTTGCTGGTCAGTGCTTTGTTGTGGCTACGTATTGACCCAACCCGTCCCGTAGCCATAAAAAATTGAGCTTACAAGGCTTCAATTAAAAGCCTTGGTGTATATGATACTAGAAATGAACACAGTGCGCTGTGCTATCAATACGGTGGCACGGACTTGGGTAAACGGTCTGATTTAGCGTGATCAGATCGTTTACTCTCATTTAGCTTCCTTCAATCGTTTTTCCTAACTATTTATTACCTATGGGTTAAGTTGATTTAGTGAACAAACGTTCTTAGTTCAACTAACGAAACTCTAAGGTTATAATATTAAAAATTGACCGCTTGCCAATTGAGTTGCCAAAACCAAACAATCCACCTGATAACGATGCAGCTGCTCTTCAGGAGCTATTGGGTGGCAAGTTTGGGGAGATGTCAACCCTAATGAACTATACGTTTCAGTCGTTCAATTTCCGGGGTCGCAAGAAAATTCGTCCATTCTACGACATTATAGCCAGCATAGCCGGGGAAGAATATGGGCATATTGAAGTGGTATCATACGCTATTAACCTTTTGCTGACAGGTGTTACTAAGCGCGGACATGACCCCGTTCCAGCTCCACTTGCCGATGCGGTCAATGCACGCAATACGTATCATTATATCGCCAGTGGGCAGGGCTCACTGCCCGTTGATTCGATGGGTAATTTTTGGACTGGTCAGAATGTGTTCAGCAGCGGTAATTTGAAATCAGATTTACTGCATAACTTCTTTCTGGAATGTGGCGCACGAGCCAATAAAATAAAGGCGTACGAAATGGTGACGGACCCAACGGCCCGCATGATGGTTGGCTATCTGCTTGTGCGTGGAGGTTTGCATGTAGTTGCCTATGCCAAAGCCCTGGAAAAACTAACGGGTGTGGAAGTAACGAAACTACTGCCAATTCCTAATCTGAGCAACAATGCATTCTCTGAAGCCAAAAAATTCATGGAACAGAAACAGCACTTATCGTTATATACTTTCAGTCAGGACGATTACCAGCAGGCAGGTCTTATTTGGAATGGTCCGCACCCCGACGATGGTCAGGAATGCTATGTTGTTGAGGGTGGAATGCCAGGTTATCCAGTACCTGACCTTGAAGAAGAATCCCAACTAAGTGCGCCCGGCGACGAGGATTTCGATCCACAAGTGTTCTCCGATATGGCGAAGAAAATGGGTATCAAGTACGACTATTAATTTACAAACCGGACCTCTGGTTCGGAGAGTCGAAGGCTAAAAACGTAGCAGCTATTCTATTCTACCTAGTTGCCCTTCGACTTCCCGAATCAGAGGTCCGGATTATGTTTATTACGAAATTACTTTTAACCCATCGGCAAATGCCTGCATCTGTGGCATTGTGCCAAGGCTAACGCGGCACCAGTACTGACCGTCAAATTTCCATTGGCGGATGCTCACACCCTGCTCCATCATCCGGCCTACAAAATCTTCGCCCTTCATCCGAATTGGGAACATCACGAAGTTAGCACCTGATGGAAGCGGCTCGTAGTTAGTTTCTTTCAGTACTTTGTGTAAATAGTCTTTCGACTCCTGCGTCTTGCCGAGCGAGAATTTAACGAAGTCTTTATCCTGTAAACTAACAATTGCAGCGCGTAAGGTGGTCATACTCATTGAGCTGCCACCAGTTGCAAACTTGGCAATTTGCTCCAGCAATTCCGGTTTAGCAATCATATAGCCCGCCCGAAGACCAGCAAAACCATGTACTTTCGAGAATGTCTTGGTGACAATAACGTTACTGCCCTTTTTAACCAAATCTACCATTGAGTAGGCTTTTGGGTCGGGGGTGTAGTCGATATAAGCTTCGTCAACCAGAATTGGCGTCTTCGCACCGACGGCTTCGCAGAAGGCGCGAAGTTTAGCTGGATCAACCGTTATAGCCGTTGGATTATTGGGGTTGCACAAATAAACCATCCCCGTCTGACTGCCAACGCGCTCGTTAAGTTTATTCAAATTAATGTCATAACCGTCGGCTGCTACCAGCGGAACACGGTCCATCGTGATGCCGTGCTTAACAGCCGTACGCGGTAATGCGTCAAATGTTGGGTCAGGGGCAACAATCGTCCGACCAGCATTGGCCCGGTAAGCGGCCCAAAGCGAAGCCGCCGTTAGTAACTCACCCGAACCAGCACCCAGCAACACATGGTCTTCCGGAACGCCCTCAGTATCGGCAACTAATTTGCGAAACTGTTTGGCATATTCCATTGCGTAAAGATAGCCATCGGGCGCAGCCTCCGTAATGGTTTTAAGCGCTTTAGGGGAAGGGCCGTAAGGGTTTTCGTTAGCCGATAACCGGGCTTTCAACGCTCCTTTCGGAACGTCATAACCTTTTGGCATTTCTGGTTCTGGCTCACAGAAGGCAGATGGAGCAGCGGCTAGAGTTAAGCCAGACAACATACTGGCCCGTAGCCAGTCACGACGATTGATAGACATAGCAGAACGTTGGTCTTACCGTATCAATAAATAAGTGAAGAATAACTATTGATGAGTTTACGGCTCAAAAAAGTGGGTAGATGAGTCGTAATTGAGTTGTTTTGTTGTACTGCCAGAGCTGACAGATCAAATATATAGCAAGAAACCTTTATCATCAAACAATATTCGGTCAATTACCTTTATTGCTTATATATAATTCCAATAAAACAATATATTCAATATAAAGTATAAATAATCACGACAAAAGATAATTTCTTAGTTTACATAGAGTGCGTATGAGCACATTACATAATAAATATGAGCCAAATCCTGAATTTGCATCTACGCGTCTCCTGAAAGGGTATTTTATAGGTCTAACCGCGCTAACTCGTCCACCCGAATTCCCCACGCACACCGAAAATGACCCAGTGGACAAATAGTGCGGCCATGCAAATTGCAGGGTTTACAATCAAGCAGTTCCGGTGTTTGCACCACGCGCGATACATCGGCTAAGGGGCCAAAACCGAACTCGGGTACTGTTGAGCAAAAAATAGCTGTTGTTGGCGCGTTCATGGCCGAACACAGATGTAACGGAGCCGAATCGTTGACATAGTTCATTACGGCACCTTGTTGCAGAGCAGCCGATTGCAACAAGCTTAATTTGCCCGCCAGATTTAGTATGCCCGTCCTTGGTCCAGCCAGCGCTCTAATGGCATCACAAGCTGACGCATCCGTTGGCGCACCCAGTAAGTACACAGTAATATCGTCTGGTAGAGTCCGAATCAATTCAACCCAACGTTCGGACGGATATTGCTTCGTAAACCAAACTGACATCGGTGCGATGCATATATAAGGTTCATGTTTGTAGTCTCTGACAGCCTCATAATCAGTAACAGACGGATAAAGCTTAGGCCGGCGTGTGAACCCTCCAGTTATTCCCATTGCCCTGAGTAAGCCTGCATTGCGGTCTACTTCATGTACACCCGGCTCAAACCGGTGTTCGACCTGATGGGTAAAAAATCGGGAAAGTGGGTTCTTGTTGAAGCCAATAGTATATTTTGCGCCCGACAAAACCGTTAGAAGCCCCATTGTGCTGAATCGTTGCATATTGAGCACAACATCATAATGCCGGAAGCGAATAATGCTCATCAGCCGCCATAAATCTTGATATTTAGATTCCTTTTTATTCCAAATCAGGACTTCATTCAGAAAGGGATGATTAGCCAGTAAACCCTCATTACCTTTGCGCACCAATATATCCAGCACTGCATCAGGATACGCTTCGTGCAGTTGTTCAAGCAGGGCTGTAGCCAGAATTACATCGCCGATGAAAGCGGTCTGAATAATCAGGAACCTGGGCGGATTGGTAGCGGTTATCATTAGTACGCTCAATGCGTAAAAGCTAAGAATGGAAGATTACGAAGTATACACTTTACCCAACGGAATTCGGATTGCGCACAAACAAATACCGCATACACAAATTGCCCACTGTGGCATTATGCTCGACATCGGTAGCCGCGACGAACAAACACATCAGCAGGGATTGGCCCATTTCTGGGAGCATATGGCATTCAAAGGTACGGAGAAACGAAAATCCTACCACATTATTACTCGCCTAGAAATCGTTGGTGGTGAATTAAATGCGTACACAACAAAAGAAAAAGTATGTTTTCATGCCTCTGTTCTGGATGCACATTTTGAGAAAGCGACAGAATTACTAGCCGACATCACGTTTAACTCGGTTTTTCCTGAAAAACAAATTGAGCGGGAACGAGGGGTTGTTCTCGAAGAAATGGCAATGTATTACGATTCGCCAGAAGATGCTATTCAGGATGATTTCGACGAACTTGTATTCCCGAATCACGCCCTCGGTGGCAATATTCTGGGTACTATCGAAACCGTCGGTTCGTTCAAACGTGAAGACCTCCAGCAATTTATTACGGAGAACTACGATACCAGCCGCATTGTGTTTGCTTCGGTAAGCAAGCTATCGTTTAAACAGGTAGTAAAAGTAGCTGAGAAATATTTTCGTGATATACCGGCGCAACACTCAGACCGCAAGCGTAATCTGCCCACGAATTACGTACCGCGTCAAACTCGGGTAGAACGGCCCATTACGCAAGCTCAGTGTGCTATCGGCCGACCAGCCTACGGCTTAACCGACCCGAGAAGGCTTCCTTTTTTCATGCTTGTCAATCTTCTTGGCGGACCCGGCATGAACTCCCGATTAAATTTGAATCTACGCGAAAAATTTGGTCTCGTTTATTCGATTGATGCCAGTTATACGCCTTATTTAGATACTGGTTTTCTAGGCATTTACTTCGGTACTGATCCTAAAAAAGTTGACAGAGCACAGGCATTAATTATAAAAGAGTTGAAACGGCTGCGCGAGCAACCGCTCACAACGCTACAGTTACACCAGACCAAAGAGCAGTTAATTGGGCAACTGGCGATGGCTGAAGAAAGCAACAATAGTTTTATGTTGATGATGGCCAAAAGTCTGCTCGATATTAATCGGGTTGAGTCCCTGAATGAAATTTTCAACGACATAAAAGCCGTAACCGCCGAGCAGTTACAAACGCTCGCTCAAGAGGTTTTTGACGAGAGTCAATTCAGTTCACTAACATTTATACCAGAGAAAAACTAAAGATTGAGTTAACCTTCTGGTTGAGCCATCTGATAAGTTGATAATTCGCTAGGCTGACCTCTACACTACCATGACCATCAAAGACGCCCAAACCACCGTTGACGACTGGATTAAAACGGTTGGCGTTCGGTACTTTACTGAATTGACGAATATGGCTATGCTGACCGAAGAG
This sequence comes from Spirosoma flavum, assembly GCF_042686045.1. Taxonomy (NCBI): domain Bacteria; kingdom Pseudomonadati; phylum Bacteroidota; class Cytophagia; order Cytophagales; family Cytophagaceae; genus Spirosoma; species Spirosoma flavum. The sequence continues at coordinate 128,882 of NZ_JBHUOM010000002.1, read as the reverse complement.
GTGGGCGAAGTAGCCCGCATCATTGCCCGACGCTACGGTGAGCAATCTGAAAAAGAATCCGATAAGAACAAAGACCTGAGCGATGAACTTGCCGATGTATTATGGGTGCTTATTTGTCTGGCTAACCAAACCGGCGTTGACCTGACGGAAGCGTTTGAGAAGAATCTGGATAAAAAAAATAGTCGGGATGCAACCCGGCACCTTAACAACGAGAAGTTAAAGTAACCTATCCTGTTAGCGTAGCAGGCAATAAATAAGTAAAAAGGCGGTGTCGAATTAGTTCGACACTGCCTTTTTACTTGAATAACTTACTGATTTATTTCTGAAACGACCCAAAAATATAATCCCAGAATGGCGAAGACACGCCGTAATTGCTCTCAGGATTTTTGTAATGGTGTACACTATGATTTACCCACAAGGTCTTAAAGAAGTTCTTTGGTGGTGCATAGGCGTGAACGATAAAATGCACAGCCAGATAACCCGAATAACCTACCAGGAAACCGGGGAAAAACGCGTAAGCAGCTTCGCCCATAAGAAGGAAGAACAAGCCAAAAAATGCACCGGCAACAAAAATAGCCAGAGCCGGAGGCATCGCCAGCCGGGTCTTGTCTTTCGGATACTCATGGTGAATACCGTGGAATGTGTACTGTATTTGGGCGCGTTTCGGCGTCGTTGGCGCTAAATGGTACAGATAACGGTGCAACACGTACTCAAATAAAGAGAATACCAGCAAGCCCGTTACGAATAATACGGCAATGGTACTGGTTCCCATATCGGTATGTGTAAAGGCATACCAACCTAGAAATACAGATAAGACCAGCCACATCGAAATGGGCACGAGAATATGTGTCCGCGAAAGGGCTTCCAGAATCGGATTATCGAATAGCTTTTTACTTCCGCTATTTTTAGGCCGGGTTTTACCATGACCGGCCATAGTTTGTAGCTTTTCAGTAGTTGACTCCATAGAACTAAAAGACATTGACAAAATAATATTGGTACAAAAGTACAACGAAAATCAAATTTTTTGACCAACATAGTAAATTTGGTTTACTATGTTCCTTACGTCTTACTAACCTCCAATTGGTCGGATAGTTTCTCCTGCATAGCGGCAATATTGCCTTTTGGCAATTTTTGACGAATAATAAGCCGCAATGAGTTATTATAGGTTAGGTAGTTAAACATCCAGTTCAGGAAGATTGATAGCCTGTTTTTTACACCAACGATCGACATTAGGTGAACAAATAACCATGTTATCCACGCAAAGAATCCCTGAAACTTTAAAAAAGGTAAATCAACCACAGCCAGCCCGCGGCCAATGGTCGCCATTGTACCGAGATCACGATAAGTAAAATCAACGGCTGGTTCGTTATGAACCCAGTGAAGCATGTTTTTAGCCAGATGCTTACCCTGCTGGATGGCCACCTGCGCCACTTGAGGATGACCACTTGGCCACTTCTCTTCGGTCATCATAGCCACGTCGCCAATGGCGAACACATCCGTGAAACCCTGTACCTGGTTGTATCGGTTAACCAGCACACGCCCACCCCGCCCAATTACTTCCGGTGGTAAACCGGCCAGCGGATTAGCCTTGACGCCAGCCGCCCAAATCAGGTTATTGGTACGTAGTGTGGAGCCATCATTCATGGTCACAATGCGGCCATCAAAGTCTTTCACACGGGTGTTAAGTCGCACATGAACACCTAATTTCTGTAAGTAGGCCAATGAATGCTCTTGCGACTGTACCGACATTGGTCCCAGTAATTCGGCCCCCGATTCGATGAGGAAAATATCCATCATCTTAAAATCCAGTTCAGGATAATCTTTGGGCAGTACGGTACGGCGCATCTCAGCCAGTGTGCCGCAAAGCTCAACGCCCGTTGGTCCACCGCCTACTACAACTACATCCATCAGGCCCTCACGTTCGTCGACAGTTTCGACACTCAGCGCATCCTCGAAGTTTTGGAGCATCCGATTCCGCAAGGAAATGGCTTCGGCTACCGACTTCATTGGCAGCGCTTTTTCGATGATATTTTGCTGATTGAAGAAATTAGTGTCGGCCCCCGTCGCCATTACCAGATAATCATACGTAACAGGGCCCAATTCTGTATCAACAGCTTTATCAGCTGGACGAATGCTTGTTACGTTAGTAATCCGGATATGTACGTTCTTGCAATTACCAAACACTGCCCGCAGAGGAAACAAAATAGAGTTAGCCTCTAATCCAGCCGTAGCAACCTGATAATAAAGAGGTTGAAACTCATGGTAGTTCTGTTTATTCAACAATACTACCTGAAACTCTTTCCGGCGCGACAGGTGGGTAGCTAACTTCAGGCCACCAAAACCAGCACCAACGATAACTACACGCTTGCGGTCCGTTTGAGGTATGTTTGGATTCATTCAAAACTTCCAGATTAAGTCCGGCAATCGGTCGCTGCCAGGCATTTTATAAACAGGTATGAATTGTCTGGCAGCGACCGACCGCCGGACTTAGGTCTGGGGTTTCCCAAAAGCTACGATACCAACGGCTGTGATGCCTGTAGTACCCGCTCATAATGAGCTTCGTAAAGCGGCAAGATACGCGATAACTCAAATTCTTTGGCTCGTGCCAGCGCGTTTTCTTTGAAGGTTGGCAAATGCGCATCATCCAAAACGTAGAGCGCATTTTTAACCATATCGGCAACATCGCCAACGGGACTCAAAAAGCCTGTTACTCCCTGAATATTCAGTTCGGGCAGTCCGCCAGCGTTTGACGTGATAAGTGGTACCTCGCAAGCCAATGCTTCGAGTGCGGCCAAGCCAAAACTCTCATTTTCGGACGGCATCACAAACAAATCAGCGACAGACAGTACTTCTTCTACAGCATCTAATTTACCCAGGAAACGCACCTGATCGTAGATACCGAGGTCGCGTACAAGCCGCTCTATTCTAGCCCGTTCGGGACCGTCGCCCACAAGCAGGAGTTTTGCCGGTGTTTGCTGTATAACGTGATGAAACATCATTACGGCGTCGTCGATGCGCTTTACCCGCCGAAAATTTGAGGTATGCACAATCAGTTTTTCACCGTTTGGGCAGATAGCTTTTTTGAAGTGCTCTTTTTGCTGACGTTTAAAACGGCTCAAGTCGACGAAATTGGGAATAACCTCAATCTCCCGATGAACGTTAAAATGTTTGTAGGTATCCTGTCGCAAATTTTCCGACACCGACGTTACTCCATCAGACTCGTTGATACTAAACGTAACCACGGGTTCGTAGGAAGAATCTTTACCGACCAGGGTAATATCAGTACCATGCAGCGTTGTTACGACGGGCACATTACGGCCTTGCGAACGCAATATCATTTTAGCCATATACGCAGCCGATGCGTGCGGAATGGCGTAGTGAACGTGCAGTATATCAACGTTTTCATTCAGAACAACGTTGACCATTGCGCTGGCTAACGCCGACTCGTAGGGTGCGTACTGAAAGAGTGGATATGTTGGTATATTTACTTCGTGATAAAAGACGTTCTCGTTAAAAAAATCGAGTCGGGGTGGTTGTTGATAGGTAATAAAATGAACTTGGTGACCATTTTTGGCCAACCCTTTGCCAAGCTCAGTGGCTACAACACCACTGCCCCCAAAGGTCGGGTAGCACACAATGCCAATTTTCATGCGTGAGAGAACGAGTTTGTCTTTCAACAACAAACAAGAGCAAAAAGAATCCCTAAAAAAGAAGGAGAGAAAGAAGGAAATACTTTTTTATTGTTGGATTCTTCTGTCTCCCTGTTTTCCTCCTCCCTCTAAAAAACCTATTTTTGTAAAAAAACGGTTATGGTTGCTCGGCAGTCCATTCCTTTCTCGGCGTTCACATCCGGCTTTCTGCGGCTCATTCGAGTACAGAATCTGCTAATTGTTGTGTTGACGCAGCTTCTGGCGCGGCTGTTTCTTGTTGGGCCAAAGTCAGAGATCATAAAATCGCTCACCGATCCAACCATCTGGATTCTTTCATTGTCAACCGTTTGTATTGCAGCCGCCGGCTATATTATTAACGACTATTTTGATATCAAGATTGACCTCATCAATAAGCCCGAACGGGTTGTTATTGGGCGTTACCTCAAACGACGGGTAGCCATGGGTGTACATCAGGTACTTAATGTAGTGGGCTGTTTACTTGGGCTTTACCTAAGCCGGTGGGTTTTTCTGGCAGATGTTCTGTCGGTGTCGCTATTGTGGTTTTACTCGGCTCAGTTCAAGCGGCAACCGCTCATCGGTAATGTTGTTATTTCGCTGTTAACTGCATTGTCGCTGGTTGTTATGGCCGTTTATTACCGCCAAAATACCGAGATGCTCCTCATTTATGCTTTATTTTCATTTGGCATTTCGCTCGTTCGTGAAATCATCAAAGATATGCAGGACATTCGGGGCGATGCTCGCTTCGGTTGCCGAACATTGCCGATTGTCTGGGGTCTTCGCCGAACCAAGTATTTACTTTACGTATTGATCGGGGTGTTTCTTATAAGCCTCTTTTTCATCGCTAATTCGCTCCATAACGTTCGGCTTACCTTTATTTTTGGGCTACTGCTTTTCCCCATTGCCTGGCTCACCTACCGACTCATAATGGCCGACACCCGGCGCGATTTTGGTTATCTCAGTGGTCTCTGCAAACTCATCATGCTCATGGGCGTAATGAGTATGATATGGGCCTAGCCATCCAGATTTGCCCATTTATCATAAATCATTACCCGTTCCCTCAAGGACTTGGCAATATGTTTATGGCATAAGTTACCTTTGGTTTCTACAGACCAACTTATGTTTATTTATATGAAAACGCTTATTTTTTCACTACTTCTTGCCACAGCCACATTAAACAATAGTCAGGCTCAGGATTGTTTGGGCATGACATTTAAGACAGGTATGAATTTTGAATTGAGCCACTTTAATGCAAAAGATAAGCCTGCGGGCAAAGTTGTTTATCAGGTTAAAGACGTCCATAAAGAGGGTGGCTCAACCATAATGGATATTACGGCCCAGTTTGAGGATGAGAAAGGTAAACAACGCCCACCCTATAGCATTCATTACACGTGCACGGGTAACGAACTCATAGCCGATATGTCTGGCATGATGCAGGCCATGCAGAGTGGCGGCATGAAAGACATGGAGATGAAACTTAAAAGTAACAAGTTAGTGTACCCTGGAAAACTCAGTGTGGGACAAAAATTGAGTGACGGTCAGATGGAGCTCGAGATGGCGAACAACGGTACCACTATGATGACCATGAATATGACAATGGCGAACCGGCAGGTGGAGAGCCAGGCCCCTATTACAACGCCCGCTGGCACGTTCGATGCCTATAAAATTTCGTCGGACATGAATATGGAGAACAGAGTGATGGGTATGCCTATTCGTAGTACAATGAAGGTTGTCAGCTATCGGACTAATAACCAACTATTCGACATCAAATCGGAGACTTACAACAAGAACGGTAAGCTAATGGGATATTCGCTTCTGACAAAAGCAAATTGATTTACCCTAGACTACGTGTTGTAGATCATAGTTCAGCCATTACGCAACTTTGTTGCAAGAATGTGAGTTAAGGTGAAGTACGTTTGCCCAAAGCATCGTATTTTTGTGTGTACTCATGAAAACAGATAGTCTTTCCCGCAAAGCTGACTACATCGGCATTACTGGCTCGGTGCTGTGCATTATTCACTGCCTTATTACGCCTATACTGCTGCTAACGAGCTCATTATTCCAAAATTCATCCGTTCGTGTTGGTTATCTGAGCCTGGATTATGTATTTATCGGGGTAAATATCGTAGCCGTCTACTTTGCCACTCGGCATTATGCGCCATTGGCTATCAAACGAAGTCTTTGGGGATTTTTGGGCTTATTTAGCGTTTCTCTTCTGCTGGAAGATACAGCCCCATTTTTCCAGTATATGGCTTACGTAGCCTCGGCTGGTCTGGTAATCACCCACTTGCTAAATATCCGGCAACACCGACTAAGCCACGCGCATTAATTTGCGCTAAACGCCCGATTGTTAATAAATGCGTCATCGGTCAGCGTTTTCAGAAATGCAATGACCTGCTTCTTCTCAGTATCCGTTAGGGCAATACCAAGTTGTCCGTTTCCCTTCAAGGCCGGATCGAGGGATGGGCTGTCTTTAACACCGCTGGTATAGTGATTGAGTACGAACTCTAACGTTGCAAAACGGCCATCGTGCATATAAGGAAATGTTTTCTCTACATTTCGAAGGCTCGGTACCTTAAATTTCAGTCGGTCAGCTTCGTTTAATGTTATAGTGTAGCGTCCCTGATCGTTTATAGCGCCGACGGGAAGACCATTGTTTCGGTAACTCTTGTCAGTAAATAAATCGGTAGCGTGACAGGTAGCGCATTTTTGTTGAAACAAGGTAAGACCCGCCAATTCATCTGACGTTAAATCTCCTCCAGATTCTTTCCTGACGTATTTATCATAGCGTGAATCGGCTGATACAAGCGTCAGTAAAAACTGCGAAATAGCTTTCAGAAAACGGGCAGTTGTAACGGTATCGGAGCCAAAAGCGGCTTTGAACAGGGCCGGATATGTAGGACTTTTCTGTACCCGGCTCAGGGCATCAGAAAATTTTAAATCCATCTCAACTACATTCTGAATTGGCGAAATTGGCAACTCGTCCAGGCTCGTAACGCCCCCATCCCAAAAGAACTCGCGGCTCCAGGCCAGATTTTGCAAACCCGGTACGTTTCGGGTTCCAAATTTTCCGCCAATACCGTGGCTCAACGGGTGATCGGAGTGACCAAAACCGGCGAACTGCTGGTGGCAAAATCCACAGCTAATGGTCGTATCGCGCGAGAGTTGGGCATCATAAAACAACGTTTTACCGAGGGCCACACCTTCAACCGTTAGTGGATTCTGACTCAAATTATACGCTATATCCGGAAAATTAGCAGGCTTCCGAAGTGTTACAGGCGTTGTCTGATACGTTACTCCACCGCCCGGCGGGGGTATCGTAGGGTCAGGTACGGGATCGTTGCCCTTATTGGATTGGCACGAAACCGCCAGCGCAAATAGAAGCACACTCACGGCCAACCCAATCCGTTTTGGCGATATCGTACGAAGCGACATCATTGGTTGGCCTGAATCCGGTCATAACTAAACATCTGCGCGTAATTGTCAGCAATATTGGTCGAATATGGATCAAACATCACCGATGAGTTCTGGGCAATGCTTAGTTTCGTTGCGCCATTAAACAAGGACAACACGTTGGCAGTGAGCCGCACCGATGGAATGGCATTGGCCTGTACCTGTGCCACGTCGGTTTTGAACGGAATCGTAATGGTGCGTAGGTTATTAATCGTTTTCTTGCCGTTGTAGCCACCCCCGAAACCACCAATGTGATAGAAAAAGGCATTATTTTGTAAAGCAGGTGCTACAGCAGATGTGCCTTCCAGTTTCAGGAAAATATAGCCCGAATTCCACTCCCAATACATACCATCGTTAAGACCAGGATCGAGTACACCCGTTCGTTTACTAATGTCGGCCAGGCTGCGTAGACTATCGACGCCAATCATAAAAGTCACTCCGGTATAATTACCCGTCGGTACGTTCGCCAATGTAATTGTTTGTGAGGCTGGTTTTTCTTCCTGAATCAGGAAATAACTACTATCCTGCGGGACAACGTACTCGCTACCGTCAGCTTTTCGAAGCCGGATGTTGCTTACAAAATAATTGAATTTTGTCACAACAAATGATTCGCCGACTGCATTTTGGTACGTATCTGTGTTTAATTTCAGGTCTGTCGTACCGACTATATTATCGAATGCAATACGCATTTTGCCCGTTAGGATCGGGTTAAATGAGGTATCGGTATCTTTCGTATCACAGGAAAAAACGGCTAGCCCCAAAGCTATAGTCGCCAGTAAGCCAATGGTAATGGTCGTTTTCATAGCGTATACGGTAATTGCCCCTTATGCAGCGATAAGGATAAGCACGCTAACAGCTAACGAAGACAAGCCCAAAATTATGTGTGTTTCCGGATTAAATATGAGTTAGAAGCCCTGCCTAAACCATAGCCTATCCCTATCCATACAGTCAACCTGTGACTTAGAACACGTAAGTAGCTAGCCAAAAATGCCGGTTGCGGACACTCAACCTTCAGGCGTTTAAGTGTCCGCAACCGGCATTTTTAAGTCGATTGAAAAGTAATATTTAGATAGCTTATGGCAACCTTGGAAACTTGCTAAAATCCGGCTTGCGCTTCTCCAGAAAGGCATCCTTTCCTTCCTTCGCTTCTTCGGTTAAATAATAGAGCAAAGTCGCATCACCAGCTAATTGCTGAATACCTGCCTGACCGTCCAGTTCCGCATTGAAGGAAGCTTTGAGCATTCGAAGCGCCAGCGGACTTTTTTCAAGTATCTTACGACACCATTCGATAGTCACTTCTTCTAGTTTATCGAGCGGAACAACCTTGTTAACCAAGCCCATGTCCAGTGCTTCCTGAGCATCGTACTGGTCGCACAGCAGCCAGATTTCCCGAGCTTTTTTCTGACCTACTACCCTTGCTAAATACGACGCGCCGAAACCACCATCGAACGAGCCAACTTTAGGGCCGGTTTGTCCGAAACGAGCGTTTTCGGCAGCTATGCTCAAGTCGCAGACTACGTGCAGTACGTGCCCACCACCGATAGCATAACCCGCTACCATTGCAATAACCGGCTTCGGAATACGTCGAATTTGCATTTGCAGGTCCAGCACATTCAGGCGGGGCACTTTATCTTCGCCCACGTAACCGCCGTGACCGCGAATAGACTGATCACCCCCGGAACAAAAGGCTTCTCCCCCTTCGCCAGTCAGAATAACAACGCCCACGCGTTCATCCTGCCGCGCCAATTCCATCGCTTCCGACATTTCTGTAACGGTCAAAGGAGTAAAGGCGTTGCGCTTATGAGGTCGGTTGATACTAATTTTAGCTATGCCTTCGTAATAGCTGAACAGAATTTCCTGGTATTCCTTAATTGGTTGCCAGGGGTAGTTGCTTTGCATATAAATGGTGAATGTAGGCGAATGCTTAATGAACATTTTTCGTATTCATTAGGCATTCGCCTACATTTCGTAATTGGTTTCGTGATACTGCACATCCCATGTATGGTCGGCCATCATGCGCACAGTGGCCAGACAGCGTTCAAAGGGAAATTTCCGTCCCCATTCGGTTGGACCGATCATCGACAAAACATCCGTGCTGTTGGTACCTTTGCGCTGGTAGAAATAGTAGGTATGGCCTATAACCGGCTCAAAACTCATGTGGGCTGAATAAATCCGCTCCGATACCTCCACGCGGTGCCGAATAGCCGTAGCTTGCTCGGCTAACAACTGCATTTGTTTATACAACTGACTCAGTTGCATATCCGTTTGCTCGCGCATCGCGGCTACAGCCCGACCAGTGATTTTGCCTTTGTCTTCAGGCCGAATGACAGCTCCGCCTGCCGTATGTGCATACGCCAGCAGGCCTGGTGATTCGGCAACTTTATCCGGAGAAATCGGATTGATAAATACTTTCGCTTCTTCCATATGTGCTAGTTGGGTAACTACCCGACAAACGTCTTTGTTTGCTGTCGTTGAATGACAAAAAATAACGCATATTTACACCCGAAAATGGGTGTATCCCCGCAAAAGTACGCTAAAACAGTTATGGAAACCACCCTTTACCCAATGGACAATGTTCTAATGCCCCGCCACGAGTTTCTGAGGCTTGTGGGTACCAGCATTGGCGCCATTCTGTTAACGCGCTGTATGGCGGGTTGCGCCGGGCAGGGCAACGGAGATCCAACGCCGGATCCTAGTCAGAAAATTAATTTTACACTTCGTTTAGACGATAAAGTCAACGAAAACCTACTTACGAAAGGTGGCTATGTGATTACGAATGATATTATTGTTGCCCAAACGAAAGCTGGACAGTTTGTGGCTGTTTCGGCAAATTGTACCCATCAGGGCACAGAATTAGTGTATAAATCCGTCGAAAATCAATTTTACTGTCCACTTCACTTGTCACGGTTCGACACTACGGGCAAAGTAATTATTGGCCCGGCCACAAAACCGCTCACTCAGTATTCGGTTGAGGTAAACCTTGTAGCGGGTACAGTACGCGTGTATAGTTGATGATGAAGCAGCCCATTTTTCTGTATACTTCATCAATAAAATATGATTCTTGACCCCGCTCGTCCTGACTTCTGGCCAATTCCCCAAACGCCTTACGAAGATGATGCACTGGTTTTTTGCCGGGCCTGGCTCAAGGGACAACAGACATTTACTCTATACACATCCGGTTCAACAGGAACGCCCAAACCAATTCAGCTTACACGGGCGCAAATGCGATCCAGCGCCCACTTGACCGGACAAACACTTGGTTTACAGGCCGGTGATACCTCGCTCGTTTGCCTGAATATCCGTTATGTAGCGGGTATCATGATGCTTGTCAGGGGGTTGGAACTTGGTCTGCCAATGACGATTATTGAGCCATCAGGTAACCCGCTGCTAAATCTTGATCCAGCCACCGACCACTTTGCTTTTACAGCTTTCGTGCCGCTACAACTACAAACTATTTTAGAGTCAAACAATCCGGCGTATCAGGTTGATAAGTTACCAATTCTGAATGGCATGAAGGCTATTCTGGTTGGTGGAGCCGCTACAAGTCCAGCTTTAGAGCGAGCGTTGCAAGTCATTACAGCTCCCGTCTATGCGACCTATGGGATGACCGAGACCGTTTCACATATTGCCCTCCGGCGGCTCAATGGCCCAAATACCAGCGAATTATTTACTGCCCTTACTGGTGCTGAACTTGGTACCGACGAGCGGGGTTGCCTTCATATTACCTCAGCCGCAACGAATTTCGAACGTGTTCAGACCAACGATGTTGTTGACTTAGTTGATAGTTCTACGAAGGGAAATAGACAATTCAGGTTATTGGGCCGGGCCGATCGGGTTATTAATAGTGGCGGAGTTAAGGTGCAGCCCGAACAGGTTGAGCAGGTGATTCAGAACGTAATAACAACGGTTGATCAATTCTCTACCATTTCAGGCATACGTCTTTTTGTAACGGGATTGCCGGATGAGCGACTGGGTCAGCGGGTCGTTGTCTTCACGGAGCAGCTACCAATTAATAGTCAACAATGGATGGCCGTTCAGGAAGCCGTTTGGGAGAAGCTGGGGCCATACGCCGTACCGAAAGAACTTATTACAGTAACCCAATTTTCTGAAACGCCTACCGGCAAGATTGATCAGAAGGCAACAGTGGCCCAAATCCGCTAACTTTGCCGGAGTTGTTAATTGACGTTTTATGTCCTTCAAAAGTCTTCAGATTCGCTACCAGACGGCCCGGTCGCTGCCCGCACCTTACGCCTATTTTTATACACTGACAATTAATCCAGTTGCTACCAACGCCGTGGCGGTAAATCTCGCGATCACCTATCCAGACCGGGACGATATTGACGACGACGAGTTAATCGCCGAAGGCTACACGCGTGACGATGATTTTTCGTGGTCGGGCCAACTACCCGAAAGCTGGTGGAAAACCATAGCCAACTTAGTGCGTAAGACACGGTTGCAACCGATCAAAGAAGATGAGTTGGACGAGGACGATGATTTCTGGGAAATTACCATTGACCCCGATGGCGGCAACAAAATCCAGGGAAAGCCAGCCAAAGGTGATGATTGGCAGTATTTGATGCAGGAATTGATTCAGGCTTCTTATGAGTCTATGGGCCGTGAGCGCCCATTTGAGCTAGTGTACCTAAATTTCAACGATCCACAAGGCGAACAGGAATTACAGGTAACAGCTTCCTTTGCGGAGCGTACGGTTAAAATAAAGCGTGTTGAAAACCAGCGCGAGCAAACAAAAATACTACCCTGGTCAACACTACAACATCTAATGAGTCAGGTATATGATCACGATTACGACCCCGATGAGGCTCAGCTCAAACGGCCTAAACGCGATGGTCAATGGCTTAATCTAGGTACCGATGAGTGGTATGAAATAAGTGAATTCCGGGCGTTAACGAAACAGTTAAAAGACTTATTTTAAGTGCTGCCTTGTCAACCAGATCAATTATTTTTTAAGCCATTTAACCTACAAAGTCAAAATTACTTGTTGGCGTTAAGCTAAAAAAACACCCGGTTAAAAAACTGTTTGTATAGAGTACATCAACTAAATTTTCGACGATTTGTGTTAAAATAGTTGGCGAAATCTAGAAATTTAAGAAGTTACATGGGTTACTTTTCTACTGTTCATGAATTAACAGGGTAGAAACATACTAACCATTATAATTTCAGCATCAACATGGCAAAATCTGCATTCTTCTTTCTCTCGATGATGGCTTTGGCTACAGCTTGTTCCAGCACGAAAACGGAATCAACGGAATCGTCTACAACGGTAACAGACACCACATCAATGATGAGTGACTCAACCAAAATGGCTGGGGATTCATCGTCAACCATGATGAGTGACACAACCAAGAAAGATTCGATTAAATAGTACTTGAGTTTGTTATTGTGTAATGAGAAAGGGCGTCAATTAATTGACGCCCTTTCTCATTTTCAAAGTTGTCCCACACCTATTTACAGGCCCACAATTACCCGAAATTGCTACATTCCAGTCGTATCAGATCGGTATCAAGCGGTAGTTGGCCCTATCGGAAAAACAGAGAGACAACACGTTAGCGATGCTCGGGAGATGCTGGCGACTTAAGGGATAAATTTTTGCGGAGTCCAGCATAAAATCCTACAGCATTAGGTAGTAGGCTTCCCTGATCTACGGCCACACTCATGTTCAATCGAGTATCGCCAAGCAGCGGTATTTGTAGCGGTGCTGACACTTGTGCTAAACCCGAAAACTGATTTAGTGGGCTAGGGAACGGGGCATTGTAGGTTCCCAAATTTTGACTCTCTGACAACTTTATTAACCAGGTACCACTCTCGCCAATACGCCCACTAAGCCCGGCATGAAGTACTGATACGCGATTGTTGGCAATAGGCCCATACGGCATATTCGGGCGAATGTCGCCTTCTGGAGTAATAAAAGGCGTTCCAATAATATGTCCGCGAGTTGTCCAACCATCGATATATTGCGAATTATTAAAATAGTCTACTTTGCCCCGAAGCTGTGGATTGTCAATAACAAACTGATTACCACCCTGATTGGCGGTATAAAGAAATTCAATCAGCCCACGATCTACCGAAATAAATCTACGTCCTCTGTGTTTACGTCGGATACTTAGCCCGTTCAATCCGTCGGCAATCGTAGTCAAGTACCAGATGGCTCCCGTATCATAGGGATTTTGCCGATAAACCAGAAATGTACAATCACCAATATCGAACTCAGCCCCTAAATCCAGCGAGCCAAGGTGATTCCCGACACGATTTGTTTCGTCAAACGTCGAAATATTTCCGTCTACCGTGAGATCAGAAGAAGGCAGCATGGTTACGACATAGAAATAGGCTTTCAGACTCGACGGCAAGTGTCCATCATTAGATACGTTTGACCCCAAATAAGGCGAGTAACCGCCCCAAACAGCCTGGTGATTGATGCCTGCATATAGCCGAAAAGCCCACGACGGTTTACCTACCCGCAAATAAAATGAAGACTGGTGAAGCAGGGTATGATAGACCTTCCGGTTAACAGTCTCAAACCAGGCATGCCCGTATGTAGCGTTGATGCTTATAACGCCCTTTGTAAACCGTAAGGGTGCATACCCTCGTGTCCCTAATTGTATCGTTGGTAAGGGCAACGCGTTTCCCGACATTGAGTAGGCCCCAGATGTCAGTAGTGTATCGACTAGCCCAATAATATTTCGACGACGACCGGCGTATAACTCAATTTGTCGCCAGCGAGCCTTAATATATGCCTGAGGTAGAATAATTTGTTGGTTCAACCCACCTACATTGCCGACAACCTCTAGCCCATATCCCCAGTCAACACGCCTGGATGGTAATGCACGATAATCAGACGATACGCCCAGACGCACCGTACCAAACGACCCTGCCAAAGGCGCTGTACCATATTGATTGGCGCGCTGCCAAAATGGTATCATTCGCCCAGAGGTCAGCAAGGCACCAACCTCAGAAGAAATTTGAGTAGTTCTAACTACAGAATCCTGCTGGCCTATTACCTTATAATTATCAAAAAACAGGAATATAGTAACAAGATAGCCAGTATAAAAGCGCATCGGAGCATAGGGAGATTGCGCAAAAGTACCTACTATAATCTTGAGTAGAATTAAAGCCTAATTTAAACTGGCAGCCGCCTTTTCATCCACAAGCCAAACTAAGTCCCCATCCACCGGCTTGATTATCTGCGATGGATATTTGTCGGGATTGTAGTCGCCCTCCAGCACTTCCTTCAACGGCTCGGCTTTTTTGGGACCAGCCACTAAAAATGCTACGCAGGAGGACCGGTTCACGAGGGGAGCGGTCAGCGTTAGGCGATACATATTCTGCTGAGTCAGAAAATAAGCTTTCGTCCAGGCAGTCTTCTCATGAACAACCTCGGTGCCGGGAAAAAGAGAGAGCGTATGCCCATCGTCGCCCATGCCGAGCAAGACGAGATCGAAAGTAGGGTTAGTATCGTCAAAATAGTCGTGCAGCACTCGGTCATAATCAGCAGCCGCAACATCGGGTTCGAGGTCGGTACGCCACACATGAATTTGATCTTCTGGCGTATAAACGTGGCCAAGCAGCGTATCATAGGCCATACCCGCATTACTTTGCTCGTCGTCAATGGGTACGTAGCGTTCATCTCCCCAGAATACGTGTAGTTGCAACCACGGAATCTGATCAACATAGGGCGGTTTTGCCAGTAATTCGTGTAACGCTTTGGGTGTACTCCCCCCCGACAGCGCAATGGTGAAGCGGTCCTGTTTTTTCAAGACATCCTTAATGCGTTTGGCAATAAAATCAGCAGCCGCTTTAGCCAGATCAGCCGGATTTTTCTTAATAATGAGTTCCATAAAGTCTTCTTAACGTAAGGCTATATCTTGAAGATATGGCCTTACTGGTTCACAAAGTCTTCGCGCATGGGTGTAAACACATCGACCAATACGCCAGCCTCCTCACAAACGGCTCCGTGCCAAACATTTGACGGAACGTAAAAGACGTCTCCCTGCTGTATAATTCGGGTTTCATCGGCAATGGTAATGGAAAACACACCACTGGCAACATAACTCATTTGCGTGTGCATATGGCTATGGGGCGCTCCGACACCACCCGTCTCAAAAGCAACCTTCACCATCATCAGGTTGGCATCGTAGGTCATGATTTTACGTTTCACCCCCTCCGCTACCGACTCCCACGGTAAGGTTTGGTCATCTACAAAAAGAGTGGCTAACTGGCTCGTTGTCATAATAGTTTGGCTATTAGGTCATCCACTGAAAACCGTCTTTCTCAACAAGTTTCATAGCGGCTTCCGGCCCCCACGAGCTAGGCGCGTAGTTTGGAAATTCGGGCGTTTCAGTTTCCCAGGCCTCCAGAATCGGCGTAACAACTTTCCAGGCAGCTTCAACCTGATCGGCCCGCATAAATAACGTAGCATCGCCGGTCATCACGTCGAGTAATAATGTTTCGTACGCTTCCGGCTCCTGTCCTTCATAGGCATCTTTATAGCTAAAGACCATCTCAACCGGGTCAATAGCAAGGGTTTGCCCAGGCCGTTTTGCCTGAAATTTCAGTCGTATGTCCATCGCTGGCTGAATGCCGATGGTAAGCCGGTTCGACTGCCAGTTTGTAGTTGCTTCTTCGGGAAAAGCGTAATATGGCGCAGGCTTGAACTGAATTGTAATGACAGTTGCTTTTTCGGGAAGTGACTTTCCCGTACGCAGGTAGAAAGGCACATCTTCCCACCGCCAGTTGTCAACAAAAAGCTTGATAGCAGCAAACGTCTCCGTGGCCGAATCGGGTTTTACTCCTTCTTCTTCCCGATAACCGGGAATATCTTTCCCATCTTTCTTGCCCGGACCATACTGTCCCCGAACAGCCACATCTTTTACCTCTTCCGGTTTAATCCGGCGAATAGCGTTCAGCACGTCTACTTTTTTATTGCGAACTTCGTTGGCATCGAACGAGATGGGCGCTTCGGTTGCCACCATGCACAGTACCTGTAGCAAGTGGTTCTGAATCATGTCGCGCAACGCACCCGACCCTTCATAATAACCGCCACGGCCTTCGAGACCTACTGTTTCAGAGGCAGTAATCTGCACATATTCAACGTATCGGCGATTCCAGATTGGCTCAAAAAGCGAATTGGCAAAACGTAATGCCAGAATATTCTGTACGGTTTCTTTACCTAAATAATGGTCAATCCGATAAATCTGCTCTTCGGCAAACAGCCCGCCGAGCAACGTGTTTAACTCCTGGGCCGTTTTAAGATCGTGGCCAAATGGTTTTTCAACCACAATTCTAACGTGCGATTTATCGTCACAAAGCGACAGATTACCCAGGTTGGTGGCAATACCAGGCACCAGTTGCGGAGCCACCGCCAGGTAAAATACAACGTTCAGCGGCTCGCCCCATTCGTTTCGTTTAGCGGTTACAAAGTCGGACAGTTTTGTATAGGCACCAGCATCACCGGCATCCATTTGCAAATAAGTTACCGAGGGCGAAAAGTCTTTCCAGGTATCATCAGACCCATTTTTCCGTCGGGAAAACGACTGAACGCCTTCCAGCAATCGCTCTCGAAATGAGTCGTCTGTGTAAGAACTTCGCCCTAAACCTACCACGGCAAACTGCTCGGGTAAGTAGTCATCTATATATAGATTGTAAAGAGCCGGGGTAAGCTTGCGGAGATTTAAATCACCGCTACCGCCGAAAATAAATAATATAGTAGCGGGTGGACGCTGATTAGTTGCTGGAATCATAGTCGGTTGTATTGACGGGCTGCAAATTACCGCCAGTCTGTTTTCCGAACAAGTTTACGCAGTTAAGGTTTCATCTTAGCACACGATTCTGCTACTTTTGGCCCTTGTCTTTCATTTCTTTTGTTTACTCATGAAAATTGCCATAGGTTCCGACCATGCTGGTTTCCTTTATAAAGAAGCCATCAAACAATTCCTCACCAGTCTCGGGCACGAGGTCATTGACAAAGGCACATACGCCGAAACACCCTCTGTTGACTATCCACTTTTTATCCGGCCAGTGGCCGAAGCCGTTGCTGCGGGCGAGGTTGACCGGGGCGTTGTGCTGGGCGGTTCGGGAAATGGCGAAGCCATGATGGCCAACCGGATTAAGGGTGTTCGTTGCGGCTTATGCTGGAATGAAGAAACGGCTCGACTATGCCGACAGCATAACGACGCTAACGTAATTTCCATCGGCGAACGGATGATGACTGAAGAAACGGCCCTCAAATTAGTTCAAATCTGGCTCGACACGCCGTTTGAAGGGGGCCGTCATCTGGCCCGGATTCAGGAACTGGACAAGTAACAATTCATTCATCGATGCCTATTCTCTGGAAATACCTGAAGCCCTATCGCTGGCTGGCTATACTGGCATTAGCACTGGCGGGTACTGCCCAGATATTGGCGCTAGTTGACCCGATTATTTTCGGTAAACTTATCGATGAATATGCTACGAATCCCGGTCAAAAAACCGATTCGGAGAAAATCAGGGGCGTATTATACTTGTTAGGTATAGCCGTTGGCGTAGCCGTTTTGTCGAACATAACCAAGGCATTTCAGGAGTACGTTACGCGGTTAGTGGTTCAGAAATTTGGCACCGATATATTTAATGATGGATTAAAACAGACGCTTCGCCTATCGTATCAGGAGTTTGGCGATCAAAGTAGCGGTGCTACCTTGTCCATTCTGCAAAAGGTCCGTACTGACACCGAGAAGTTTATCAACTCGTTTGTCAATGTGTTGTTTTCGTCCATCGTGGGCATCGGGTTTCTCATTTGGTATGCCTTCACGAAACACTGGGCATTGGTCCCGGTGTTTCTGATTGGTGTATTACTGCTGGGCGGTCTGACAGGTTTGTTAAGCACCCAAATCAAGACAACTCAGCGGTCTATCAATCGGGAAACAGCCCTGTTATCGGGCGTCATAACCGAATCGTTGCGCAACATTGAACTCATTAAAAGCTTAGGGCTGACATTTCCTGAAATCAGACGGCTCAAAGTCCAGACAGGACGAATTTTCGACCTGGAAATGTTTAAAGTTAAGCGGGTACGGCTGCTGTCATTTTGGCAAAGTACCACACTCAACGTACTGAAACAATCGGTGCTTTTTACTTTACTTTGGCTTATTTTTCGCCATGTTCTGAGCACAGGTGAACTGATTTCAATGCAGTTTATTTCGGTTGCTATCTTCAACCCGCTACAGGAATTAGGCAACATTATTCTGGCCTACCGTGAGGCCGAAGCAGGCTTGCATAGCTTCGACCAGTTGATGCAAAAACCCACAGAGCGCAATCCCGATTCGCCGGTTGTGGTGGGACCACTGGAACGATTACGCTTCGACGATGTAGTTTTTCGACACAAAGGGGCCAACCAGAACGCCATTGATGGGGTCACATTTGATGCCACACTCGGCGACACAATTGCCTTTGTGGGACCATCCGGCTCGGGGAAATCCACGATGGTGAAGTTGCTGGTCGGACTTTATCGACCAGTAGACGGTGAAATTTATTACAACGACATCTCGACAAAAGATATTCGGTTTAATCCCATGCGTCGGCAAATCGGTTTCGTCACGCAGGATACGCACCTTTTTGCCGGAACAATTCGCGAAAATCTATTATTTGTCAAACCCGATGCCACCGAAGCTGAAATGCTCGACGCGTTGAGCAAAGCGGCCTGCGATTATCTGCTGGCCCGTTCGGCCAATGGGCTTGACACGCAAATTGGCGAAGGTGGCATTAAAATGTCGGGTGGTGAAAAGCAACGGTTATCCATTGCTCGCGCGTTGGTCCGGCATCCACGATTATTAATTTTTGATGAAGCAACGTCGGCGTTGGATTCTCTAACCGAAGAAGAAATTACGGATACCGTTCGGAGCGTGTCGGCGCTGAACGAACAGATTACCATCTTGATTGCTCACCGGCTTTCGACCATCTTGCATGCCAATACTATATTTGTGTTGGAGAAAGGCAAGATTGTCGAAACGGGCAGTCATGATGAATTAGTTGCTCAAAAGGGTCTTTATTATGCCATGTGGCGGCAGCAAATCGGTGAGCGCAAGACAGGTCCATTGACCGTTGCGACATAACCACTGCGTGAATTAAACAGAAAGTCGCCTTATGAATAAACGCAGTCGGCAAGTCAGTTACTTTCTGTCCAGCCAGTATTTTTCTGATGGTCTGCGAATAACGCTGTCTATTCTACTGCCTTCTTTAGTGCTAGCGCAATTCGGGCAGCTTCAGACAGGAATGGCCATGTCGTTGGGTGCGCTGAACGTTAGTCTGAGCGATGCGCCCGGTCCGGTTTTGCACCGCCGAAATGGTATGGCTAGCAGTGCAGTAATCAGCTTTCTGGTAACGTTCGTAACGGGTTTTGCCCGCATGAATTCCTACACGCTAGGTGTGGAGATCCTGCTGTTTAGCTTCTTCTTCTCCATGTTTGCCATCTACGGCAACCGGGCAACTTCCGTTGGCACAGCCGCTTTACTAATCATGATTCTGATGCTCGACCGCCCGATGGATGCACCGGGTGTTATTCGTGAGAGCGTCCTTGTGCTACTTGGGAGCGTCTGGTACAGCACAATTAGTTTATTGGCGTCACGCCTGCAACCCTACCGGTTAGCACAACAGGCGCTGGGTCAGTGCATTCACGAGATTGCTAAGCTCATGGCTATAAAAGCTGATTTTTATGACACCTCCACCCTACTGGATGACAACTACCGTCGGCTAATTGCCCAGCAGGTAGATGTGAGCGAGAAGCAGGACGCGGTGCGGGAAATCCTCTTTAAAAGTCGGCGAATTGTAACCGAGTCAACCCGGACGGGCCGATTGCTGCTACTGACCTTTGTGGACATAGTCGATCTGTATGAGCAAATCATAGCCATGTATTATGACTACTCCGACATTCGCGAGCGTTTTGGCAAGTCGGGTGTACTCGATCAGATTGCCCGCTCCATTCGTCGATTATCGGTCGAGTTGGATCATATCGGGTTAGCCATTCAATTACCCGTTCCTTTTCACAAACCCGTCGATATTAGCCCGAGGCTGGAAGATCTGAAACGCAGCATCGACGCGCTTAGCGATCAGGAAGGGAGCACATTGGTCCTCAAGAAAGTGTTAGTCAGTTTACGGACGATAAGCCAACGGCTAACGGCGCTACAAAAAAACCTTGCTCTTCCCAACGTGAGCCCCATTGACAATGAAGCAATGGAATATGGTCGCTTTGTCTCACATCAGGAGATTGATTTAAAGTCGTTTGTCGATAATCTTACGCTTAATTCGTCGGTATTTCGGCATTCGGTACGGGTCTCGATAGCGATGTTACTAGGGTTCGTTATCACCAAACTTCTCCCCTACGGGCATCATAGTTACTGGGTGCTGTTAACTATTTCGGTCATTTTAAAACCGGCCTTTAGTCTCACTAAACAGCGAAATATTGAACGTATCAGTGGCACGTTGGCCGGTGGCCTGATTGGGGTGTTTGTTCTAACCTTCATTCCAAACCGAGATGTGCAGTTCGGTTTCATGGTGCTGTTTATGCTGGGAACTTATAGTGCCCAGCGCATTAATTATATCGTGATGGTTATTTGTGTAACGCCATTTGTGTTAATTCTCTTTAGTTTTTTAGGTATCAGCTATTTAGGCGTCGCCGAAGAACGTTTCTTCGATACACTACTCGGTGGAATTATTGCGTTCATAGCGAGTTATGTACTTTTTCCACGATGGGAGTCCGATCAGCTAACCAAACCGATGCAGGCTATTCTGAAAGCCAACGTCAGCTATGTTCAGCTACTACTTGATAGTTTGTTAGGCCGACCTATCGCCTTGGTTGATTATAAACTGGCCCGTAAAGACGTTTATGTCACGTCGGCCAATTTATCGGCGGCTTTTGATCGGATGCTATCGGAACCAAAGCATAAGCAGCGAAACGAAAAGTTGATCTATGAATTTGTTGTGCTGAACCACATTTTGTCGGCCAACATTGCTACGATTACCTCTGCCCAGCTTACAAACGAGCCTAAGGTTTACCCAACTTCCTTGTTGCGCCCGGTCAAACGTGCTCTATTTACGCTGACCGAAAGCTTACGGCGATTGGGTATCAAGCCGGAAAAACCACTTCCAGAACAGACTACAGATATAGATAAACCTCTCCCAACTGCCGACGATTCTTTATTGACTGAGCAACTGAATTTTATTCAGCAGGTTAGCAGCGACATCGGAAAAATAGTCGAACGAATAAAATAGGAGGCTTCACCCAATGAATATTTAGCCTTATTTGCTTCAAAGGATTGAAAAAGAATCAATCCTGATTGAAGTTCTTTATCTTCAAGAATCTTATAATCACTCACTTCCTCGCATGAAATCATTATACAGCCTCATTCTATTAAGCTATCTGATTAATTCCCACGGTGCGTTGGCGCAAGCCCCCACAATTGATCAGTCAATTTCGATGAAGAGTGTATCGAATCCGCAACTGTCGCCCGATGGCAAGTGGGTCGCCTACACCGTTACCAAAACCAACTGGGACGATAATGCTTATGACACCGATATCTGGCTGGCTAACACTACAACCAGCGATCGATTTCAGTTAACCAACTCCAAAAAATCGAACAATAGTCCGGCTTGGTCACCCGATGGGAAGTGGCTGGCTTTTCTGTCAACACGCGACGAGAAATCGCAACTGTATGTGATTAGTCCAAGTGGTGGTGAAGCCCGGCCACTAACTAAGTTTGAAACCGGGGTGACGGCGTTTAAGTGGTCACCTACGGGCAAACAAATCATTTTTTCGGCTACCGTACCCGACGCCAAAACGGATAAAGATCGTAAGGAAAAATACAGTGATTATGAGGTTGTCCGCGATGATTACAAGATGGTTCACTTGTATCTGCTCGACAGTCTGGCCAATGAGAAACCGTCTCAGGGTAAAGCCTTAACCAAAGGGATTGGCTTTTCAGTAGGCAGTTTTGTGGTATCGCCCGATGGAAAGAAAATTGCGTTTGACGCGTCAAAAAACCCCGACCTGATCAATAGTCATACGTCCGATTTATATGTACTAACCCTTGGCGATACAATGACACGCAAGATTGTTTCTTTAAAAGGCCCCGACCAGAACCCGGTTTGGTCGCCCGATGGGAAACAAATCGCGTTCACAACTGCCAACGAGAACGAGTTCTATTTCTATACGAATCGGCTCATTGCTACGGTGCCAGCCACGGGTGGAACCCCAAAAATAATCACGAATACCTTCGACGAAAACGCGAATCTGCTGGAGTGGACTCCCGACGGAATTTTGTTTAGCGGGTACCAGAAAACCACTGCCCATTTATTCAAAATAGACCCTGCCACGCAAAAAACAGACCGCCTGACCAAACCCGACAATCTAATTGCTACACAGTTTTCGTTCAGTAAAGACGGTCGTCAGATGGCCTTCTTGGGTGCTTTGCCGAATCAGTATGCCGAAATTCAAACGTCGGCAGTAGCGGTGTTTTCGCCTAAAATGCTGACCGACATGGGTGCCCAACTAGCTTCGTTCAAGATAGCGACTCGTGAGGTAATCAGTTGGAAATCGATAGATGGCAACGTAATCGAGGGGATTTTAATTAAACCTGCCAATTACGATCCGGCACATAAATACCCACTGCTGGTTGTTATTCACGGTGGACCCACGGGTATCGATTTACCCTCTGTAACGGCTGATCGTAATTATCCAGTTGAACAGTTTACGGCGAAGGGAGCACTTGTGTTACGCCCCAATTACCGGGGTTCAGCGGGCTATGGCGGCAAATTCCGGGCGTTGAATGTCAAGAATCTGGGCTTGGGTGATTACGACGACGTGATTTCAGGGGTCGATTATTTGATTGGCAAGGGCTTGGTTGATAAAGATAAAGTTGGCGCGATGGGCTGGAGTCAGGGCGGCTATATTTCGGCCTTTATCACGACGTATAGCGACCGTTTTAAAGCGACCTCCGTGGGGGCGGGTATCTCGAACTGGGCTACGTACTATCAGAACACCGACATTACGCCGTTTACCCGTCAATACCTACAGGGAACGCCCTGGGACAATGCCGATATTTATCAGAAAACCTCGCCTATTAGTTATATCAATCGGGCCAAAACCCCCACCCTTATTCAACATGGTGAGTTAGACAGGCGCGTGCCCATTGCCAATGCGTACGAATTGCGGTTAGCCCTGGAAGATAAAGGCGTACCGGTAAAAATGGTCGTCTACAAAGGCTTCGGTCATGGTATCACCAAGCCCAAGCCGATGCGGCAGGTTATGGAAGAAAATTACCGTTGGTTCAGTAAGTATATTTGGGGAGAATCCCTTTGAGAAGAGGCTTTTTTGATAAAGTGGTCGCTTTTCTCTCAACCATCACACAAATAGAAAAGCCCCGATAGATTGACCTACCGGGGCTTTTTGAGACAGTTATAGGTAAAACGCCCAACTGCCCTAAAATGTTTCATCCGTGAAAAATTAATAAATAGTTTTTCACCTTTTTTTGTATTGAAAGTCAAGTCAGCCCTAATCCCCTAAAAACAAGCAATATCAACCTATGTCTTATTTAGTCCTTGATCTCGAAATGACTGGTCCCGAGCCAGACTACAACGAGATAATTCAGATTGGTGCCGTACTCTTCGACGATAATTGGGTCGAGAAAGGGCGGTACCTTACAAACGTATATCCAGAAAATAAAGAAGCGTTCTCGTCCTCTTCCGAGAAGATTCACAATCTGTCGCTGGCTGATTTGGAAGATGCGCCCATGATTTATGACGTACTACCCGAACTCGAAGAGTGGATTTGTAAAGAACTTGGCATGCGTGTTCCCAAAGGTCAATTAGACCGAACACCGTTTTTGCGCGATGTAATTATTTGCGGGCAGAGCGTTATCAACGACATCAATTTTCTGAAGGAAGCCTACCGCTATGAGAAACTTAAGTGGCCTTATTCCCGCGTGTTGCTCGATCTGCACACGCTGGCTTACTTTACCTTCAAGGTTCTAAAAGCCAATGGCCGTAAAGTGCCCGACCGCTTGAGCCTAACGGCAATTGCCAGTCATTTTGGTTTTGCCCGCGAAGATGGATTTCATAACGCGCTGGAAGATGCAGTCCTAACGGCACAGTGTTTAAAGGAAGTATTTACGCTGGCTGAAGCAATGAAACTTCCGGTAGTCTAATCTGGCGACTTCGACGCTCGTGCCAGAAAATCAGGCTGGCAATGATTGTCAGTACGAACAGGATACTTCCCCATAAAACAAAATTTAGGCGGGGTAGTGGATCGGCACTACCCACCACGATCAGACCTGCCCAGTAATTGGGCAGTTGGTTTACGCCCTCGGCGGTTTTTAGCCAGTCCTGCTTGGCACGTTGTAAGGCTATATCTTTTGGCAAGCCTTGGTCTAAATACGTATAAAAAAGATTAGTCAGTTGATAAGTTGCTTCATTTTGAACGCTCCATAGGGTCGTCAGCACACTTGGTACGCCCAAAGCGGCAAAGCCTCGCGCCAGACTAAACACACCTTCACCCCGCTGATTGGCTCCGATACCTGTTTTACAAGCCGCCAGCACCACCAATTGCGCATTGGGAAAGGCATTATCGCTCAAATCGGAGAGTTGTAATGTCGAGTCAGCAAAATAGAGTGTAGGTTCCCGATCAGTATTATCGGCAGCAGCATGTGTAAACAGATGTATAGTCCGCGCAGTGGCAGCTTCAGCTAAGAAAGCCTTACGTGTGGCGGCTCCGTGCAGTAGTAACGTTGGTGACGCAAAACGCCCGGCAATAGACAGTAGGGCTTTGTCTGAGTTGGGAAGCGTAACCTGTTTCAAAACTGGGGCAAACTCAACAGGGGCCACGCCTAAAAAACGTCCCGTCTGATAACCGGGCTTAGGAACCTGGCCCAGTCTATTTTTTAACAGTAAACTGGCAGAATAAACATAGCTGAAGGCGTAGTCATTGACCGCATAATCGAACTGATTGGATAATTTACTCAGCGCATCGAATGGAATAAATACCCCATCCGGCGATACAACAACCCGCCCTTTGGGCAGAGCCAGCGGAGCTAGCAACTGACGATACAGGCTGTTACTAAGGCGTCGAAAACGCCCGACGTTAGTAGTTTTGCTCATGGCTTCGGAATTAGCCAATAACGAATCAAACTGACGCAGCGTTTGCGTATAAGTCCTGACAGACTGTTTACGTAACATGACCGTGTCGCCTGTAACACCCATCACATACAAGGTGCTATCACCCACAAAGTACGTTATAAGCGAACTCTGCTGTTTTTTTAGGTAACGATGCAAATCTGGTAATGAGGTTGTCGTGTTGTCGTATTTATAGGTGTAATAGGCCGGATTTGATACTTCAAGATTTTTCAGAAACGTAGCCAGGCTATCCTGTTTGGCGAATAAAGCCATCCGGGTCGAGTTGTATGCCGTACTATCGTCGGGCTTTATGTCTGCAAGTTGGCTTTGCTGACTGCTCACAGCCTGCTGCAACCGTTCCTCCTGCTCCAGTTGTTGCCGAGAAAGTTTCTGTCGTGCACTGAGTTCGTTTAATTTATCAGCTAGCATGACAGCTCGACTTTTCTCCAGAAACCGAAATGCTTGTTCCGCGTTGCCAAGTAAATAGCAGGTTTCGATAGCCCGTTCATATATGGCCCGCGTTTTTTGCCGCCAGAACAATTTCGACTGCTGACCCGTGTGTTCCCATCGCATAAAATCAATCATCTGATCGACAACCGTATATGTATCGAGCGCGTGTTGGAGCCGTTGGCGATTGTTGTTTGTTGCTTTAGCATAATCAAGCCAGGTATCGGCCTTATCCTGAATAAGCGCTAGAAGATAATCTTTTTGATCGGCCTGTCGGATAGACCGTGCATCGGGCAAACTTGTACTGGCCGGATTTCGAAAACCGATTGGCATAGTCACCAACCCCTGCTGGTAATACTGTAAAGCCAGTGAAAATGCTTTTTTCTGGTGGTGAACCTGGCCCAGCCGATCTAATGAGTAAGCCTTCGCATAGGAATTTGTATTCTTATCAACCCCATATTGAAAATAAGAAATTGCCTGATCATATCGCCCAAGTTGATAATACAGCATACCCACTTCTACCGCATAATTGGGCACGGTAGGATCAGTAGGTGGGGCAATCCGAAACGCAAGCTGACAGTATTTTAACGCATCAGTGAGTTGTTTCTGATGCTTAGAGATGTCGCCCAGCAACTGGTATCCTCTGGCTATCATTGCTTTATTGTTCTCTTGCTCTGCTAGTAATACAGCTCGTTCAGCGACTTGACGAGCGGGCTCATAGTACTCTAATACAGTTAGTGCTTTTACTTTTTCGTGTAAAATCTTGATCATTAGCGGCTTGTCACCCGTATTTCGGGCTACCTGCTCGCCACTCTCAGCACTGTTTAAAGTCTGTTGAAAATCCCCAGCCGAGTAATAGGCGTAAGCCAGGTATAAATAGGCACCACTCACCCATCGGTCTGCCGAGCGGATACCCCGCCCCTGCTGAACAGCTTGCTGAAGAACATCTATTGCCGGTTGATTCTGCTCAGTCAACAGCATGCCTAATCGGTAGAGTGCTTTAGCCGGTTGGTCAATAGCGATAATAGGTCGTCGAGTCTTACTCAACCGAACAGCCTGTTGTACGGCTTGTGTTGCCGCTACTAATTCATTTCGGTAAAGGTGAGCCAATCCCACTTGCAGCCAACCATTAATGTAAGTCGAGTCGGGCGGATAACCGCACTGCTGCCATTGTTGCTGCCAATTGTGTAAAACATCAACCTGGTTGCTGGGATCAGCCTGATCTGATAAACGCTTTAGCGTAGCCTGCAACCGTTTTTGTGTAAGACGTTGGGCGAATACATGACAAGATAGCCCGGATACCAATACCCAGGCTACGAGGCAATTACGAAGCAAAGAATAACCCATACCAACCGGAATAATACCGTTTTAAGTGGCCTATATTGGTTCAAAACCAGTCCGTTTTGTCAATCCAACGCTAGAAGTCGCTTCAGGAAAATAATATAGATAACTTATTATCAATCAACTGAATACCCGTTGAGATAGTATCCCCCATTCACGTATTCATTCTCTAAGTTTGTGTCCGTTACACCTCCATTCATGGCTTCCAGTAACTTTTGGCGAGCCTTGGCTATATCGCCTGTCTTCACTAATTCCAATAGGTCAGCCTTTGTACGAATTTGACGAATTACAAAACCAGATACGAATGCGCAGGCAAATGAACTACCGCGTATGATGGGACTTTTCCAGAAGGGGCTGCGAAAAAAGCCGAATGTACTGACGACACCAACATTGACGTAGGTAGTCGAATAGTTTTCTACAGCTACGTACCCAGCCGTTGGAACTATAGTATTAACAAGCTGAGCCACTTTATCCACTGCCCCAAACAGCCCGAAATCAATGGCGTGAGAGAGGGCTTTTTCAACAAGTGAATCCTCCTTTGGCGAAAGAAGATCAGGGGGGAAATACGTTTTTCTGACAGAGGTAACCGTAATAACGTTCGGAAACGTCTTGCTATAACAGGCAGGGTAAACGTTTACAGCATCTAAATTTCGATCGACGGTTTGCCCTTCATTACCCGCTGCCGCCACGACGAACACGCCAGCCTCCATCAATTGCTCGATTTTTCTCCTTAATAATGGTTCATCCCGGCCAAAAATCCAACTGGTGTTTACAACTCTTATGTTCGTGCTTTTGCACCGCTGCACTATATAATTAAGCCCATTTAACACATCAAATAAGGTGGCAAAACCTATATTGTCGAACGCTTTTACGGGTAACACTGGCGCGTCATCGCCGTTCTGCTGAATAATAGCCGTAACAGATGTACCATGTCGGGCGTCCAGAATACTACTCTCATCGGCTGGATCCTTGAAAAGCCGAAAATCGTCGAAAGGGCTATTCATTACATCCGCCGACGAATAAGGGGCTAGTAGGTTTGTGGTCGTTAAGGACTTTATATTATTTATGAAGTCGTGTTCGCGGTAGGCCAGAAGTGCGCAGTAACCGAGATGATTATCAGCCATTACGGCCCCGCAGACAGGGTTTAATTGGTCCTGATACGCGAGCGTGAATCGTCGTTCCTGCCCATCCGCATCCCGGTACATATAGGGGTCGGGCCACTGATTTTCTTCGTTCGGATTAAGAAGGTTGTATTTCAAACCAGTATCCAACACTGCCACCGCTGGCCCATTATCTTTCCCGCTATATTGCTGGTAATAGTGAATGTCATCAGGCGTAGCTGGTCTGAAATCACTTGGCTGGGTATTTAGCGGCCCCGATGCAGTAACGGGAGGCCGTACCGGTGGATTATTGGTGCCATCTAATACGCTGACAACAAGAAAATTATTTGTCTGCGAGATCGGTTGAGTTATATTTCCGGTTGAGTCTCGAAATGATAAATCGGGGAAAGTCATTGAGGTTTTCTCCTCCCAATCCAGCAAAACAGTGTACAATTCTTCGCCGTTATCACTTAAATCTGAGTCCGGGCAGTCACTCTGGATAACACGTTTGATACGCTCCCGAGATATGGACTCCAGTTCTGTCCAAGGTCTATCCTTATTCGACAACGTACCCACTGATAGGGTCCCGCCCAGCAATTGATCACGTTGACTTTTCGTCAGAGTAACTACTTTTTGTCTCTGAATAGCATACTGGGGTAATCTATTCTTCGGGTCAATAAACGGGACAATCCGGTCGTTTTTAAAATGTAATCGTGGGTCATAATCAGTACCATTCCTGCCATTTTCACCGCCACCCGGTGGGCAATGCGTAATATCAATTGGTACATTTCGATCCGGGTCATACTTGACTTGAACGGGCACCTTACCGAAATTAGAAACGTCAACGTTAAGCTGAGTGGATTCGGTCGTCATGGGTTCGGGAGTAAAAGGTTATAACTGATTTCTCAAGGATTCTGCCTCTTTTTTCCCCTCCAAGTTGTTGATAATCACCTTATCAAGCAATTTTTTCACCTGGCTTTTATCTATCGGTCGTCCGCGCTTCAGCAGCGTAAGGCTTTCATAGAATGGGCCGGGATTCCCATACAAGTCTGTACGCTGGCTCAAGCGATGGAACAGGCTAATGGCTTTGTCGTAATTGCCCTGACGAAAGGAAACAATACCGGCATATTTTAAGGCACCGTCACTGTTGGGATGTCGCAACAACACATTGTTAAATACGGCACCCGCTTCGGCAAGTTTACCTTCGTTAAACAGGCCGACGCCCATTTTCAGGCTATCAACCATTCCCGATCCAGTAGAACCGCCATCCATCGTTGTCGGTAACTGTCGGAAATGAGCAGATGTATAATTGTCAACTTGCTGACTAACAATTGATACGGTTGAGTCTGCTCTTGGACGAAAAAAGTACCAGCCTAAACCCAGTAACAGAAAAATACCGGCGGCAGCAACCCAACGCATCGGCGCACTCCACATAGGTCGGGTACGAGTTTTCGTTTCGCCGGTAAGGTATGCAGGTTTGGTACGCAGGGCATCGAACTCAGCCTTGCGTTGGTTGCGGGACTCTTCCCGCGCTACCTGCTTCGTAAGCATGTAAAAAGCCAGTGCATCAGCAACGGCGGGATCGGTGCGAAGAGCCGTTTCAAAGCGTACCCGTTCGTCGGACGAGAGTTGGCCGGTCACATAATTTTCAATGATTTCCAGATCAGTATTCATAGTATTTAGCGAAAACGTTCGCGTAATTTCTCTATACAGCGCAAGCGACTTGTTTTTGCCACAGCGGACGAGTTATAACCCATTGCCTGGGCAATTTCGTCATCGGAATACCCCTCGCCCCAAGATAAAATCATGGTGCGGCATTTCTCGCCCAGATCACGCAGTTGCTGATGAAGTTTTTCTACATCACTCTGCGCTATAAGATGTTGAACTACCGAACGGGCTTCGTCGGGTAGTTGCATCAGTGAATCGTCAAGAGAAGTGGTATAGTGGACTCTACTTCGGTTAGTCGTCTTTTTCCGAATTTCGTCAACACATTTATTAGTAAATATCTGATATAGATACGTTTTGAGTTCTGAGCGACCTTCAAAACGCCCGCTATTGATATGCTCCAAGACCGTTAAAACAGCATCAGAATACGCACTGGCACACTCGTCTTCAGTCAGTCGGTGTTTACGAGTGCCATCAGTAATTAGGTATTGATACTTTTGATATAATTTATTTTCGTAGAGCCGACGTTGCGTGCCGCCCGCTCGGATACCCACCATCAATTCAGCGTCGGAAAGCTGTCGCATAAAATAAATAGGACATTCTGCGACGGTAATATAAGTAAATTTAGGTAATTGATTGAACGGTCTTACGAAATCATAAAAGGGCGCGGACTAAAACATAACACAAAGACAATCAAGGCAATCCAGCCCAGCACTTGCCGCTTTGTATCCAAAGGTTCTTCCAGTTCGGTTTCGGGATGGTAAATTCCCAAGAATCGCCCCAAAACAAATGTGAATGCCAGAAAACCAGAATACCCTTCAATATCGGGCCGAAGCCATGACAACACTAACTGGGCAGCGACAACACTTAGGGTAATGAGCAGAGATGTCATACGATTTTCACTAATGCGCGAAAAGGCCAGATAAAGAAAGCCAATATAGAGCCCGAAATAGCCTAACTGCGAGAAAAATGCCTCGTCGGTTTGTACGGCAAAATCAGATGGCTTGAACGTTCCTAAGCCAGCATAAAAGGCAAACGCGGTAAAAAGCACCGGCGCCAACCACTGGAACCGCTTACGTCCGATAAGTGCATATAGAATATGACCGCCGTCTAACTGCCCAATGGGAATGAGGTTTAATGAGGTAAAAAACAAAGCCAGATAGCCTGCCAATATGAATGGATAATGAATCATTTCGTAGGGATGCGGCAATCGGGCAGGGTCGGCTACGTAGGTTTTGAAGAAATTAAATAGCAAGTTATCGCCCAAACCGACCGCTCCACCTTCTGGCAGATTCTGATAGGCATACAGGCCATAATCGAGGCCCCATTTCTTGTATTCGGGGTGGATCGTAAAAATAAACTCAGGGGGGGGCAGATGTGAGAAACCGTACCAGAGCACAACTAACGCCAGCACAAACCCGGCCAGCGGTCCGGCAATACCAATGTCAAAGTATTTTCGGCGGCTGTTAATGTAATCCTGAATTCGAATAAAGGCACCCAGCGTACCGATGCTCTGCCCAATACCAATCCAGAGTGGAATGTAGTACGGCAACGTTACACGCACATGATTGGCTTTAGCCGTAAAATAATGCCCAAATTCGTGGACGGTCAAAATAGCCAGAAATGGTACTGAAAATTGGAATCCGGCGACAAACTCCGACCAACCGAGTGTTTTCATCCCCTCTATCGGAATAAATAACCGCCCAAACATCCACTCGGCACCTGCCATAGTGGTCGTAATCAGGGTAATTAAAAAAAGACCTCCGTGCAGGAGGTACGTTTTAGTTTGTTGATTCATTATTGATGTATACTGTATGAATATAGAATCGGTGCCACTCGGCGGTCTGATTTATCTAGCAGAATTCTATACGGGTAGCCCCAATTTTATACCCCACATCATATATTTTCCAGATAGTTCAAAATCGTCATAGGTGGCTGTACGTGCACGGCTTGAATACCAAGCTCGGCAGCGGCCTTGATGTTCGCCCCATTATCGTCGAAAAAAGCTGTTTCTTCGGCTACCAACCCAGCTTCAGCCAGCACATGCCGGTAAATTTCGGGCGATGGTTTCATCAAACGAACATCGTAAGAATAAAACACTCGCTCAAAGAGTTCCTCCAGCGTTGGCTGGTCCATTCCCGTCAACACACGATTAACCTGCCGGATATGAATTGGGCTGGTATTGCTAAGCAGAAACAGACGATAAGTCGATTTTAATTCCTTGATGCGTTTGATGCGTTCAATAGGCAAGTCGAGCAGAACGGTATTCCAGGCCGTATCAATCACCTCATCGGCCCACTGGTCATTTTTGAGCAGTTGCCGAACATGGTTTCTGAATGCGTCGTCGTCAATTAGCCCCGTTTCGTACTGATCCCAGATGGAATGCTGCTTCCAGATGGCGCGCACTTCGTCTTCAGGCAAGTTAGCCAGCATAGCAAAGTTGCGAACGGGGGCAGTCAGGTCGATTGGGATAATGACATCACCAAGGTCGAAAATGAGGTTTTTAAGCGTTGATTTGTCGAGTATAGACTCCATTCGCAGGTTCAGTTCTGGCTTAAATAAACCGGGAATCAAAGATAAGGTTAGATTTGCAGACAAACGGTGAAATAGAATGGCAAAGTTGACCCTAAAGAACGTCGGGCCGCTTCGGAGACTGATGTATACTAAAGCCCTATCGAACCTTTAGCATAAAAAAAGCTGCTGATGTAGTACCAGCAGCTTTTAGGTTTTATTCTCAAACAATTACTCCACCACAACGCCCATTTCGCAGAATTTGTCAATACGCTGATTGATACGCTCCTGCGGGTCGAGAGCACTTAATTGAGCAATAGTGTTCAGGATAACTTCTTTCAAGTGATTTGCCATTCCCTGATGGTCATTGTGCGCTCCGCCAAGGGGCTCCTCCACAATCTCATCCACTAATTTATTCGATTTCATATCGCGGGCAGTCAGTTTCATCGCTTCGGCTGCCTGTTCCTTAAAGTCCCAGCTACGCCAGAGAATAGTCGAACAGTTTTCGGGCGAGATAACGGAGTACCAGGTGTTTTCGAGCATGAGTACTTTGTCGCCAATGGCAATGCCCAAGGCACCACCCGAAGCACCTTCGCCAATGACGATGCAAATAACAGGTACCGTCAGCATGAACATCTCTTTCAGGTTGCGGGCAATCGCTTCACCCTGTCCACGCTCTTCGGCTTCCAGACCCGGAAATGCGCCCGGCGTGTCAATTAATGTAATAATGGGCTTGTTAAATTTCTCGGCTAACTTCATCAGCCGCAGTGCTTTCCGGTACCCTTCGGGGTTGGGCATGCCGAAGTTACGGTACTGGCGCTGCTTCGTATTCCGACCTTTTTGCTGTCCAATAATCATGACCGTTTGATCGCCCAACTCGCAAAAACCGCCCACCATAGCCGGGTCATCACGAACCGTACGGTCGCCATGAAGCTCAATGAACTGGTCGCACATGAGCGAAATATAATCAAGCGTATAAGGTCGGTCAGGGTGACGCGACAGCTGAACACGCTGCCAGCGCGTCAGGTTTTGGAAAATCTC
Organism: Spirosoma flavum; assembly: GCF_042686045.1. Lineage (NCBI taxonomy): Bacteria > Pseudomonadati > Bacteroidota > Cytophagia > Cytophagales > Cytophagaceae > Spirosoma > Spirosoma flavum. Next base: position 95,509 of record NZ_JBHUOM010000002.1, on the reverse strand, counting down.
CCGGCGCAGTTTATCAATGCTCTGCTCCAATATATTAACCGCTTCACTGACGTCTACATTGCTGGTTTGAGCTAATTTCTTAGTCTCTTCCAACCGTGCTTCGAGGTCAGCAATGGGTTTTTCAAAATCGAGGTATGTTCGCATAGAATGATGCATTATGAGTGATAAAATTTGAATGAATCCTGCTGGTTACCATTCATACTTTATCATTCATAATGCATAATTTAGATGTCGTTATTTATAAGTCGAAGCTCTCGCCTTTCTTTGGAATAATTACCTGAGGATAACCCTCTTCGGCCAGCGTGGCTTTAAATGATTCCATGCTCTCATATTCGCCGTGAACCAGGAAAATATTCTTAAGCGTTTCAGGCGATTGCATACTTACAAATCTAATAAGGTCGTTGCGGTCACCATGACCACTGAATACGTCAATCTTCTCAACATTAGCCAACACCTGATGGTCTTCGCCCTTGATGCTGAGAGTCGGCTGCCCGTTTAGTAACCGCCAGCCGAGCGTTCCTTCGGCGCAGTAGCCAATGATTAAGATGGTCGCATATGGATTGCTGATATTCTCGGCAACGTGGTATTCGACTCGCCCGCCCTGCACCATGCCCGACGATGAAATAATAATACAGGGTTCGCCATAGTTCGAAACAGCCTTACTGGCTTTCGACGATTCCAGAAACTGAAAATTCTGAAAATCAAACAGGGCTTCGTTTTCCTTGTAGAACTCTTTAGCTTCTCCATTCAGCATTTTGACATGCTGCAGATAAACCTTGGTACTTTCATAACCCATCGGGCTATCTGAAAAAACCTTGATTGGCGGAAAATCGCGTTCAGTATATAACCGGTTGAGGGTATATAGCAGGGCTTGGGTCCGGCCAACACTAAAGGATGGAATAATGAGCCGCCCCGGAATGTCGATGCACGTCCGTTGAATGATATCAGCCAATGCATCTTCGGGCGACATCAGATCTTCATGTAGACGATTGCCGTAAGTGCTTTCACAGATGAGGTAATCGACCGTCGGCACGGTTGCTGGATCAACTAGGAGAGGATAGTTTTTGCGGCCAAGGTCGCCCGAGAAACAAATACTTTTCCGTTCACCATTCTCCATCACGTTAATTACAATGTGAGCCGCACCAAGCAAATGTCCTGCCGGAATAAACGTTACATCAACGCCATCGGCAACTTTAAACTTTCGATTAAAGCTGATGGGCACCACATTTTCCATCGCTTCGCGAACTTGTCTGTCTAAAAACAAGTCTTTCTGCATCTGCGACTGTCGATCTTTTACCCGTTGTTTTTTACTGGTATTTAGTTCATTGATGCGCTTCTGGTTTAATGATGCGGCATCTTTGAGCAATACGTTAGTCAGGGCAAAGGTTGGTTCTGTACACAAAATCTGCCCTTCGTATCCTTCACGAAACAAATTGGGCAGATTGCCCGAGTGATCCATGTGGGCATGGGTCAGGAGCACTAAATTTATACTCGAAGCCTCAAACGGGAAAAATCCCGGATGAGTAACGGCGGGGGCTGTCTGCCCGTTGGAACTAGACCGTTCCATATCAGACCCACAGTCAACCAGGATGCGGTAATCATCCTCCAGTTCCAGCAGGTACATACTGCCAGTCACCTGCCGGGCCGCCCCCAGAAATGATAATTTCATGCGTACAACTTTAACTATTCGGTGTCGTTTATTCTATCTATTGAGAAGGGTGGTTTTAAAGCAAGTTGGGTGGCGCGTATTTCGTAAGTTTGCAAAAGTACGAAATACCCTTCGAATCGCCTAACTGTTCCTAGATGCGCTTTATTACCTGTTTTCCGGTCTATACATCTATTTTCTTTCTGGTCTGTTTACTAAGTTCTTACGGTCCCGCACCGGCCCTTTCTCAAATCCAGCAACCGGCTGATTCACTGACTATTCAGCATCTTATAAGGCAGATAGAAACATTTCAGGCGAGTTCGGCGGTCCAGTTTGGCACCGTTGCCCTGTCGGTTCGGCGCGTGCGCGATGGCGAAGAATTTATTGGCTATAACGCCCGTCTGAGTTTGCCATCGGCCTCAACACTAAAACTGATTACCACGGCAACGGCCTTAGCTGTATTGGGACCCAACTATACATACACAACCGCCCTCGAATATGACGGCATCATAAAGGACAGTGTACTAACGGGGAATCTGTATATTCGGGGCACCGGGGACCCCTCACTGGGTAGCTGGCGATTCCCGACTTACTACGATTTACCGGCTCTTCTTAAAAGTTGGTCGGAGGCTATTCAGGCTGCGGGTATTCGTCGAATACAGGGCATAGTTGTTGGCGATGCCAGCCTGTACGACGATTTGACTACCCCTTCTACCTGGCCGTTCGGTGATTTAGGCAATTATTATGGAGCCAGTCTGAGTGCGTTGACGATCAATGAAAATCTATTCCGCGTGTTTTTCCGGCCAGGCAAGTCGGTTAGCGCACCAGCCAGTGTATTACGCACCGATCCATCACTGCCTTATTTGAGCTTTCGAAATACTGTTACAACCGACGCAGCCAATACCGGCGATCAGGTGAACATCTATGGAGCCCCGTTTATGAACCAGCAGTGGCTAACGGGGAAAGTACCGCTCGGTGAACCAGCCAATGAGTTTAGCGTGAAAGGTTCCCTGCCTGACCCAGCCTTTTTTGCGGCCTATGCGCTTCAGAACCAACTTATTCAGGACAACATAACAATCAGTAGTCCACCTATATCCTTGGGTGGTGGCCTGCCAACAACCATTGCATCAGTGGGGAAGCGCACAACTCTTAATCAGCATAAATCGCCATTACTGACAGAATTGGTGCAGCAAACGAATTTCCAAAGTATTAATCTTTATGCTGAAGCACTACTGCGAACAACGGCCCTGACGCTGAATAAAACCGTCCGGTCAACAGATGCCAGCGTAGAAGCATTGACTACATTCTGGAAAAATAAAGGGGTGGCCATTGATGGTTTTCGAATTCGGGATGGAAGCGGCCTATCGACTGTAGGGGCCCTTACCGCCGACAATATGACCGGGATTTTGAGTGTAATGGGCCGCGAAAAAACGTTTCCGCAGTTCTACGAAACCATTCCGGTGGTCGGGCAATCCGGAACGGTGCGGAGTCTGGCCCGTGGCACAGCCGCAGCAGGTAATATCAGGGCTAAAAGTGGCTCTATTGAAGGGGTTCGGGCCTACGCTGGTTATTTTACGGCTATAGACGGAGAGCGAATGAGTTTCTGCGTACTGGTCAATAAATTTACCCCCGGCCAGAACCGCGCTGTAACGAATGAATTAGAAAAGATTTTTGTCGGCTTGGTTGGATTAGCTGGTAAATAAATTAGCAAATGGAAAGATGCTTCATATACGGCAGCAAATACATTTTATGTCAGCACAGGCAACTTAAGCAAAGCCAGCTACCTATTTATCTCCTTCTTCGTGCTCACAAACAGTGACAACGTTGAACCAATATTGGCCAATCGCTTTTGTAACTTCGCTGAGCCGTTGAAACGTTGGTGGCTTGGTAATGAAGCTATTAGCTCCGTTAAAGTAAGACGTTTCAATGTCATCTTTTGCATCTGAGGTTGTCAGCACCACAATTGGAATATGGCGAAAATCTTCATTTGCTTTTATCTCACGCAGGGCTTCACGCCCATCTTTGCGGGGCATATTCAGGTCCAGCAAAATCAATTCAGGCAACGTATGATCCGCTCCCACGTACCTTCCTTCATACCGCAGGAAATCCAACAGGTCTTCACCATCTTCCGCAAACGAAATTCGACTTAACGGGTAATGCTGATAAAATGCCTCTCGGGTCAGATAACGGTCGTCTTCATCGTCGTCAACTAGCAGGATATGAATAGGCTTCTGAAGTTGGTCGGTCATAATATTGTAGTGATTGACTTTCGGGTAAAACAACGATAAATATAGTGCCCTCATTGGGCTTACTGCGGGCCGTTATGTACCCGTGGTGATACATAACGACACGCTTACAAACAGCCAGTCCAATACCGGTTCCTTCAAAAGTACTCTTGCCGTGTAAGCGTTGAAAAACTTTAAAGATGTGGTCTAAGTATTTCTCCTCAAACCCAATCCCATTATCCTCAATGGTGATTTCAACGTAGGGTCTTCCAGAAATCAAGTCCGCATAAGCTTCACCATCAATTGCCTTTGCCTGAATACGAAGCAACGGCTGCACATCGGGCCGGATAAATTTTAGCGCGTTGGAAATTAGATTACTGAACAAATGGTTCATCTGACTGGAAATACCCTCAATAACGGGCAACCCACTTACGTCAACGCGCACATCCAGCCCCTTAATCCGTAGTTCCTGATCGTCCAGAATACACTGAACAATTTCGTTCAATGACACAGATCTGAAATCTTCCCGATGACTGGAAATACGGGAAAAATTCAGCAAGTCTTTGATGAGTTTGGACATTCGCTCGGCTGAGTTCGATATTTTGCCCATAAACAGCATACTGTCTTCATCGAACAGATTAACATACCGATCAGTGATCAAATTGGAAAATGACTGAATCTTCCGCAGAGGCTCCTGTAAATCGTGGCTGGCAACGAAAGCAAACCGCTCAAGTTCTTCGTTGGAAGCTTCCAACTGCCGAATCTGTTCCCTTAGTTGAGAATCAAAAGCAAGAAGCTGATCTTCGGTCTCCTGCCGGTGGGCCAGTTCCTGATGCAGCAGCCGGTATGAAATAGCCAGCGTTATAAATGTCAGCAATGACAGGGCGCAGATGATAACGAGTGTATTACGAAACGAACGGTCGGCCTGCCGGTTTCTAATTTCCATGAACGTTCGCTCCGTATCGACCATAAGGGCTACATGCGTTCGCAGAAGGTCCATTCGGTGTTTACCTTCGGCACTGACCGCCAGACTCCTTTTGTCGAATGGTCTAATGCCAATACGTACCTGGGTTGCAGCTATTTTGTCTTTAATGAGTTGCTCCAGAAGAACCCGACGCTGAATCTGTACTTTATTATCAGTAGTAATTAGTCGCAGTTGTTCAATCTCACCCGGCAGCCGCCGGAGAGCCATTCGGTAGGGCGCCAGATACATTGTATCATTTGTGATAACGTAGCCTCGTGCGCCGGTTTCAACATCCTTGACCGATGACAGTATATTTTCGAGCGCCCCCGTTACTTCATACGTACGCCTAACCCGTTGCACATCTTCGCCGTATTGGGTGTAGCTATAAAACGATATGGCAAAACCCGACGCAATCAGCACTACAGCCACAATGAACCCCAGTGCAATGCGCCGGTTCATTAGGGAGAGGCCAATGGAGGGTAATCTTTTCATAACGCTAAACAGGCAATTCGCAACAAAGATAGAAAACGAACGTAGGCGTCGCCTATTCTTGATACCGTTTCTTCTTACAACGTTTCAACGACTAAATTATGGTTCGTGTATATACATACATCAGCCGCAATATGCAGACTTTCACGGACCATCTCTTCAGCCGACAGGGCAGACGCATGTTTTTTCAGGGCTAAAGCCGCCGACTGTGCATACATACCACCCGAACCAATAGCCGCCACATCCTGATCAGGTTCAATTACATCGCCTGTGCCCGATACGAGAAGCAGGTCTTCTTTGGACGCTACAATCAACATCGCTTCAAGTTTGCGCAGGTAGCGGTCGGTGCGCCAGTCTTTCGCCAGTTCAATAGCCGCCCGTTTGAGGTTGCCACCGTAGGCATTTAGTTTTTCTTCAAAACGTTCAATAAGTGTAAAGGCATCGGCGGTGGAACCGGCAAAACCCGCCAGCACTTTGCCACCCATCAGAACGCGGACTTTACGAACATTACTCTTGGCAATGGTATCGCCCATTGTGGCTTGGCCGTCAGCACCGAGCGACACGTGACCGTTGTGCCGAATGCCAACTACCGTAGTTGCATGAATTTTGGGTTGCATGAATTTTGAGTTATTGGGTAGTATAACGTGATAACGGCGGTTTGTAGTTCGTGCTTTGCCCTGTTATACCAATCCGGTAGCCCGGCGGGTTAGACCAGGGTCTTACGTAACAGCAATGGGTACGTTAACTTTCCGAAAATGGAATAGGGCGGTTAACACTTTCTTCTAGCGAAATAATCGTTTCGGTGCGCTGTATACCACTCACTTTCTGAATCTTATCGTGCAATACCTCGCGCAAGTGCTGAGTATCGCGGCAAACGATTTTGGCAAAAATACTGTAGACCCCCGTTGTGTAATGAACATTGACAACTTCAGGTATTTTCTCCAATTGTTTAGAGACCTCTTCGTACAATGAACTCTTATCCAGATAGATACCCAGAAAAGCACTGATATCCCAACCGAGTTTCGCATGATCTATAACTAACTGCGACCCACGTACAATACCCATCTGCTTCAATTTGTTCATCCGAACATGAACCGTACCGCCTGATACAAAAATACGTTTGCCAATTTCAGTATAGGCCATATTAGCGTCCTGCATCAGTAAACTTAATATTTTCAGATCAGTATTATCAATTTCTAAATTTTTCTCGATCATTTTAAAGCTATTTTTGATGAGTGCTAACAAAAATAGCTCGCTTTTGAATAAATTATAAATTTTTAGATTTTTTTATATAAAATTTGCAATGAATTACCTATGTAGACTACCTTTGTCTTATTAAGTTGATCAAGCGGGGTCACACGCTGGTCTTCTTGATATTTTTTTCTCACACTGTAGGATGTCGAAATTGGCAGACGTGCCCTCCTGTCTCGGGGGTGGTGATAAAGAATAAACGCAGCATAATGCCGCCCGCAAGGGCGACTGGGGTTGACCACCAGAGTTGTACTGTGGCTAACTGCACCGTGGGTGGTTCGAGTCCCCCTCCTACAGCACTAGATTACCGTGTACTGCTTTGGCAGGTTGCACGTTTCTATTGATTTTTAGTTTGTTGATGAAGTGTAATTAAACACGCCGGCTCCCTGATGAGTCCGGCGTTTGTTTTTTTTACACGATTCGCATCTAACTCAAACGCGGACTTTTTTGCCTATTTTTGCCGTTTACTACTAAAGACTCCTCCGTCGTAGCGACGATCCGATATTCCAACGTGAAACATATCCGTAATTTTTGCATTATCGCCCATATTGACCACGGCAAAAGCACACTGGCCGATCGATTATTAGAATTTACCAAAACTGTTGGCAGCCGCGACATGCAGGCCCAATTGCTGGATGACATGGATCTGGAACGTGAGCGCGGCATCACGATCAAGAGCCACGCCATCCAGATGAATTATACGTATAAGGGTGATGTCTACACGCTTAATTTGATCGACACACCGGGCCACGTTGATTTTTCTTACGAAGTATCGCGGTCAATTGCTGCTTGCGAGGGTGTTCTGCTTCTGGTAGATGCCGCGCAGGGAATTGAAGCCCAGACGATTTCGAATTTATATCTGGCCATGAATAATGACCTGGTCATTATTCCGGTTTTGAATAAGATTGATTTGCCGGGAGCCATGCCCGAAGAAGTGAAAGACGAAATGGTGGACCTGATTGGTTGCGAACGCGACGATATCATTCCGGCCAGTGGGAAGGAAGGCATCGGCGTACCCGAAATCCTGGCGGCTATTGTCGAGCGGATTCCGGCACCCCAGGGTGATCCAGATGGCGAGCTACAGGCCCTTATTTTTGATTCCCATTACAACTCGTACCGGGGAATTGAGGTTATATTCCGGGTTAAGAACGGTCGTATCGGTAAAGGTGATAAAGTTAAATTCATGAACACCGGCAAGGAATATACTGCCGATGAAGTAGGTACACTGGGCTTAGTGCAGGTACCGAAAGATGTGATTGAATGTGGCGATGTAGGGTATCTGATTTCGGGTATCAAAGTAGCCAAAGAAGTTAAAGTTGGTGATACAATAACCCAACTCAACCGTCCGGCGAAACTAGCCATTCAGGGTTTTTCGGAGGTAAAGCCGATGGTATTTGCGGGTATTTATCCCGTTGAAACCAGCGAATTTGAGGAGTTGCGCGATGCGATGGAGAAACTCCAGCTCAACGACGCGGCCCTTGTTTGGGAGCCTGAAACATCGGCGGCTCTGGGTTTCGGCTTCCGCTGTGGCTTCCTCGGTATGCTGCACATGGAGATTGTGCAGGAGCGACTCGAACGCGAATTCGACATGACTGTAATCACGACAGTGCCTTCAGTTCGGTTTGAGGTAATGACTACTAAGGGCGTAAACCTACAAGTGTCAGCTCCCGCTGAAATGCCGGATCCTAACTTGATTGACTGGATCGAAGAACCGTTTATTAAGGCGCAGATCATCACCAAAGCCGATTACGTCGGGGCTATAATAGGTCTGTGCATGGACAAACGGAGTCTGCTCAAGAATCAGGTATACCTGACGCAAGACCGTGTGGAATTGCAGTTTGAGATGCCACTGGCCGAAGTCGTGTTTGATTTCTTCGATAAACTCAAAACCATTTCGCGCGGGTATGCTTCCCTGGATTACGAGTTCATTGATAACCGCGAGTCCAACATGGTGAAATTAGATGTCATGCTCAACGGCGAACCAGTAGATGCCCTTTCCGCTATTGTTCACCGCGACAAAGCGTATGAGTGGGGCAAAAAACTTTGTGAAAAGCTTCGCGAGTTGATACCCCGGCAACAGTTTGAAATTGCCATTCAGGCTGCCATTGGCCAGAAAATTATTGCTAGAGAAACCTTGAGTGCCCTCCGAAAAGACGTATTGGCCAAGTGTTATGGCGGTGATATTTCCCGGAAACGTAAGCTACTTGAAAAGCAGAAAAAAGGGAAGAAACGAATGCGGCAAGTTGGTAACGTCGAGATACCACAGGAAGCATTTATGGCGGTCTTGAAAATTAATTAACTGAAAAACCAGTCCGTTTCGGGACTGGTTTTTTTTGTAAGCCATAAATAGAAGCGATTTAAAAGCTGACCGGATCATCCAACTTCAGCGATCCAACTATTAATGCCAGAATAAAGCCGGTAAAATGCCGTGTGAATTACGCATAAAGAAAGGAACCGGTCTTGAGTGGAAAATATGAAACAACCGACGTTGCAACGTTTGTAAATTGGTTTGATACTCATTTAAATTAATCGGCTGGAACAACTAGGAAATAGTCGTAGGTTGCTCTTTACTCCTCGTCGGAATACTCCCTGTACTACTTACAATGCTAATGTAACGCTAGTAACTTAAGAAGCTCAAACTCTAAAACTTACGTCTAGTTCATTGCCTCTTATTCGTTCTTTTTCTAAGTAAATAGACTTATATCTTTCTCGTAATAACAGTATTTCTCGATAGACTAATAGGTAATTGACTGATAATCATTTTTTTACATTTTCTTTGGAAAAACAAAATCGCTTATTCACCTTTGCCTATTAATCAACAGGGATAGTAGTCATTTACCCATCAGTATTGGCATGAGCACTTCACAACAATCGGCGTCTCTATATGTAAGGCCAACGTCTCTTTCGGGAGATGGGGCTATGTGCCGAACGACTCGGTACCGCTGTTGTTGTGGTTAATCTCTCCTTCGCTCAGCCTCCTGATCTGGTATAAGCTTAACAGAGTTTAGTATGTTGATCCCGCTCATCATTGTTAGGTAACTGTAACAGATGAAGTGAATTCCAGAGAAATACCCAATTATCCTACAAAGCCAATAGAATAAATAGTTAACAGCTAATTGTTCTTCCCAAATTTTGATTATGCACGTATTGATAACCTCTCCCCCACCCGATATACATGAATTCGTTATACACGTAACGTATCAGATTTCCGGGTTCGACCGCATAAATTTTGTTAACGATATTACGGCTATTGTGCTACAGGATAGTTCCTGTGAAATCCGTAGCCTTTCTTTCGAAGCCGATGGCCTGAAAGCAAATGGATTGTTGATCGTTCAGATGCGGCAAGAAAAACCACATTATAATCTGGCTCGGCGGCTACAATCAGTACGTGGCATGGTGAGTGTACGGGAAGTGTAGTAAAATTTCAGTAATACCAGCGAGTAAACCAGCGGCAACTGGTTTATTCGCTCATAAAAAAGTCGGAACGGCGGCAACCGTTCCGACTGGCTAACAAAAAGGCTCTGACAAGCCTCATTTTTCACATAACCAAGACAAAGTAATGCAAAAAGTTTTATTTGCGGGAGTAGTCTGGCTACTCTCTTGCGGATGGTTGCTGGCACAATCACCTGTAACACACGTATCGGGAACCGTTCGGACCGAAAATGGTGAACCACTGCCGGGCGCAAATGTGGTGTTGAAAGCCCAAACAAAGGGGGCAACTACAGACGCGAATGGTCATTACGACCTCAATGCCCGCTTGGGCGACGAGTTAATTATTTCTGCAATTGGTTACCAAAGTGCTCAGGTAAAGGTAGGCTCAAAGACTACACTTGATGTCTCCTTACAGGAATCCGCGTCGCAACTGAATGAAGTGGTTGTAGTCGGATACGGCATCCAGGATCGTAAAAATCTGGTTGGTTCTGTAACACAGGTCAACGCCGAAGAAATCAAAAACCGACCGGTGGCTAGTTTCGACCAGCAATTACAGGGTCGGGCTGCCGGGGTACAAGTGGCGGCTAACACGGGTGTACCCGGCGACGGTATTTTCTTTCGCATCCGGGGAACAACCTCCATCAATGCCAGCAATGATCCGCTGTATGTAGTTGATGGGGTATTCGTGAACAATCAGTCGCTACAAAAAATCACGACACAGGGACAATCGAATAACCCATTAGCCGATATCAATCCCGCCGATATTGAGTCAATTTCGATTTTGAAAGATGCCGAAGCGACCGCCATTTATGGAGCGCGGGCCGCGAATGGTGTAGTATTGATTACGACCAAACGAGGAGCGTATAACAGTAAAACAAAAGTTAGCCTGAACGCATCCGTCGGGCAGGCATGGGCACCAAAACTATGGGATTTAGCAACCGGCCCCGAACATGCAACAATCATCAACGAAGCCTGGCTAAACGATGGTAAACCGGCTGCAACGCGGCCTTTCCGACCCGTTTCGGAAGGTGGTCGTGGCCTCCCGGAAGAACAACCTACGTATGATCGATTAAGCGATATTTTCCGGACGGGTGCGCTGCGAAACTACGATGTAGCGGTATCGGGTGGTACGAAGCAAACCCGGTTCTACATTGGGGGTGGTTACACAAGCCAGCAAGCTACGCTACGCACCAACGACTTCGCCCGGGCAAGTTTCAAAATCAATCTGGATCAGGACATCACCGATAAAATTCGTATTGGTACGAGCAATATTTTATCGCAGTCAAACCGGACAAATGCCCGTGTTGGCGATGGGCCACAGGGCGGCATTTTGCAAGCAGCTTTGCATACACCCACCTATTTACCCAAGTTTAACACCGACGGAACTTACGCAAAGTGGGCAGGTTTCGACAATTTGGATGTGCTCATCAACAACACTGATATGCATTCGACCAGTACCCGTTACATCGGTAATGTTTACGGTGAATATGACATCATTAGCGGCCTTAAATTCCGTAGTAGTTGGAGTATTGATTACAACGACTACAATGAATATGAATACTGGAATACGCTGACCAACCGAGGCAGCGCGAGCAAAGGACTGGCCACGTCGAGTGTAAGTAAAAATATAATCTGGATTAACGAACAGACTTTATCCTATCGTCAGACGTTTGGCACACGTCATAGTTTTGGAGCATTGGTAGGAAATACGGTGCAGGGCAATGTATCGACGCAGACATTAGCGCAGGGCACAAACTTCCCCTCCGACGCCTTCAAACAAATTGCCTCAGCCTCGGTAACCACATCATCCTCGAACCGTAACCAATACACTCTGGTCTCCTTTTTTGGGCGGGTCGATTACAATTTTGCGAAGAAATACTTTTTTGAAACCAGCCTTCGGGCCGATGCCTCGTCGAAATTCGCCGATGGCCATCGTTGGGGGTATTTCCCATCGGCAGGGGTAGCCTGGCAGCTTAAGCAGGAAAATTTTCTGCGGGATGTTAATTTTCTGAGTGAGTTGAAAGTACGAGCCAGCATCGGCTTGACAGGCAACCAGAATGGTATTGGCAACTACGCATCGCGCGGACTCTGGGACGGTGGCTATAATTATCAGGACAATCCGGGTACGGTACCCGTGCAATTAGCTAACCCCAACCTGAAATGGGAAACCACCCGGCAAACCAACGTAGGGTTAAACGTAGGCTTTCTTAACAACCGTATCGGTCTGGAAATTAATGCCTATTCAAAATACACCTACGATCTACTGCTTCAGGTGCCATTGGCGCAAAGTTCGGGCTTTGCCAGCATCTACCGGAACGATGGCGAAATTAGCAACCGAGGACTTGAATTTGCCATCAATTCACTGAACATCAGCAAAGGTGGTTTCCAATGGAATACAAGCTTCAACATCGCCAAAAACGTTAACCGGATTGAGAAACTTCCCCTTCCGGTCGATGCCAACTACGCAGCCGAACGGATGGCACAGGGGTATTCATTTCATTCCTTCTTCGTGTATAAACAGCTTTACGTCGATCCAAAAACAGGCGACGCGGTTTACGAAGATGTTAATAAAGACGGTAAGATTACGGTGGCCGATAAGCAGTTCTATGGTAGTGCGTTACCCAAGTTTTTCGGTGGTTTGAACAATACTTTCTCGTATAAGGGCTTTGACTTGTCGGTGTTCTTCAACTTCAGTTCCGGCAGCAAAATATTTAACAGCAACCGGTTTTTTCACGAGTCGGGTGGCACGCGGGATGACCGTCGAGCCATCAACAAAAACCAACTGACGCGCTGGCAGAAAGAAGGCGACATTACCGATGTGCCACGCGTCACGACTTTGGGTAATAATTACAACCTGAGTCCAATTAGCCGCTTTGTGGAAGATGGGTCATTCCTCCGTCTGAACTCGCTCGTATTCGGGTATACCATACCCAAATCGGTACTTCGTCGGGTGGGCATTTCGTCGGCACGGGTGTATTACAGTGGCTCGAATCTATGGTTGTTGAGTAACTATCAGGGGCCAGACCCGGAGGTGAACGTTACAGCTGATCCAACTACGCAAGGCTATGACCTGGGTACGCCCCCACAGCCCCGAACCGCTCAGTTTGGCCTCAACCTAACTATCTGATTTGACTAATTGGTCAAATCAGATAGTTAGGTTGAGGCCACATATGTATAGCAATCATTTGCTCTATAAACATCTGACCCTAACAAGCTCATACAGGAACACTTGACAGTCTGAATCTGACATTCTGTTCACAAGAATCATCCATCATGAAAAAGCATTTAAGTTTATTTTTCTTCGTTCTCCTGCTTACCGGCTGCCAGCAATTTTTAAACGTGCAGCCCGAATTACAAGTAGACCAAACCCAGGCGATTACCAACGCCAGCACAGCCGAGGCTGCTGTCAATGGATTATATAATCGGTTGGGGAATGACAACTATTATGGCTCAAATTTCCCGGCTTTATCGTATCTATCGGGTGGCGATGTACAGTGGACCGGTTCGCAATCGGCTCCTCAGGAGATAACAGCCCGTAAGCTCACGGCGACAAACAGTTACGTTGGCTCGGCCTGGAGTGCCATATACAGCACCATTTTACAGGCAAACTATTTGCTTGAAACCGTACCTACTCTGGTTGATCCTCAATTGACTGTAGACCGGAAAAAACAGATTCAGGGCGAAGCATACACATTGCGGGCATTGTCGTATTTTGATTTGGTTCGTAGTTGGGGTGGCGTACAACTGGTTTTGAAGGCGACGCATACGCCATCCGACAATACAGGAATCATTCGCAGTAGTGTGGATGAAACGTATGAGCAGGTGCTAAAAGACTTGACCGCTGCTGAACCACTGCTGGGCACGACCACCAACCGCAACAAGGTTACCCGGAAGACAGTCTGGGCATTGCGGGCGCGCTATCACTTATACCGGCAAGAATGGGACCAGGCAGAAACCTACGCCAGTAAGCTTATTGATGATGCAGCTAGCTATAAACTGGCGAAGCCCTACAGTGCATTTTTTGCTGGTAATGCTACGGCCACAACGGAGTCGGTTTTTGAGATTGCGTACACCAATTCCTTCAAAAATGGTCATTATAACTGGTGGTTGCCGCCAGCTCTTAGTGGTCGACGGGAATGGGCACCTACAGACAAACTGGTAGCGTTACTTAACGATCCCAATGTGGGCGGCAATCGCAAAGAATTGATTGCTCAAACAAGTCCGCCGGGCAATTTGTGGTATGGTAAATTATACTGTCGTACTCCGCTTGGCACCGATCCGGCTTACATTATTCGTATCGCCGAACTGTATTTGATTCGGGCTGAAGCCCGCGCCCGGCTTGGCAAACTATATACCGCTCTTGCCGACCTAAACGCCATTCGTGATCGGTCTGGTGTATCCGCTTCACAGGCAGCGACCAAAGATGCTCTGCTGTTAGCCATTGAAACCGAGCGGCAAGTTGAGTTCCCATTTGAAGCCGATCGCTGGTTCAATCTGGTTCGTACGGGTCGAGTGGCACCGGTACTGGGTATCACCGATGCGAGTAAATTTGTTCTGCCAATTCCCAACAGCGAAATCTTAGCGGATAAAGCATTGACACAAAATCAAGGGTATTAATTTAACTTCGTCCAGTCGAGTAATAATGCTCCGGCTGCCTGAAAATCAAACGACTGAATATGAAAAAGCAATTCGTTTTCCTGTTCCTCTCTTTAACACTGCTTGCGGGGTTAACCAACGCGCAGACTTCCCAAACCGTAGGGCCCGAAAAAGGCTCATTGGTTATTGTGGGCGGGGGTGCTATGGGGCCAGAGCTCTGGACCCGATTTATTGACTTGGCCGGTGGACCTGCCAACGCTAACATTGTGATTATTCCAACAGCGGGAGAAGACTCATCGGCCAACAGTGCTCCCCGCGAGAAGGAAAAGTTACTCAGCCTCGGCGTTAAAAATATTACCATTCTGCACACCCGCGACCCGAAGGTGGCTAATCAGGAATCGTTTGTGGCTCCATTGCGCAAAGCAACGGGGGTTTGGTTTGTTGGCGGGCGTCATTGGCGGTTGGCTGATTCGTACTTGAATACGTTGGCTCACAAAGAATTTAATGCCGTATTAAGTCGGGGTGGCGTTATCGGTGGAACATCGGCAGGAGCCACAATTATAGGTTCCTTCATGGTGCGGGGCGATACTAAGGGCAATTCGATCATGATTGGCGACCATACACAAGGGTTTGATTTTATTCATAACGTGACAATCGATCAGCACTTTCTGCGTCGGAATCGTCAATTTGACCTCATTGAGGTTATTAAAACCCGTCCCGAATTACTCGGTATTGCCATTGACGAAGGCACGGCCATTGTGGTGCAGCAAAATACGTTCGATGTAATCGGCAACTCGTATGTGGGAATCTATGAAGCGGGGCAAATTGCCAATAGTACGAAATATCCGTCCGGGCAAAACAGCAGTGGCGGGCCATTCTATTTTCTTGGAAAAGGACAGAAGTTTGATCTGCAAGCCCGAAAAGTAATTAATCAACAGCCCCAACGGGTCAATGAACCCGCTAAGTAAACAAGCGTAAACGGCACCTTTGCCACTATCCTTTAGCTGGCAAAGGTGCTTTTCCTCTATCGTAAATAGGTCTATCTTTTATTTGTATTTCCTATTTATTCTATAGAGATAATTACAAATTCAAAATTTTATAGATGATGCCAAACACCAGCAATGATCAACTAGCTCCTGCCTGGACAAGGACCGAAAAAATAGCGTTTCGCTTCATATTTATCTACTTCCTTATTCAGGCCGTACCGCTCGATTGGCATTTCTATCGTGACCTGTTTACGATTAATTGGGGCGCTTTTTACTACCGCGACCTATTCAATTTATCACGGTACGCTCCTCATTTTTTTGGCTCAAATGACACATTTGCCAACTGGCTAGTAGTAGCACTCATCGCCTTGGCTGGTACGATTCTCTGGACATTCCGCAATCAGAAACGAACTGATTATGCTGACTTGTATTACTGGCTCCGGGTTGTCGTGCGATATCGATTGGCAATTGCCGTCATCGCTTATGGCTTTATCAAATTATTTCCGTTACAGGCACCCCTCCCGTCAATCAGCAACCTCAACACACCCTACGGTGATTTTACAAGTTGGAAATTATTCTCGCTCAGCTTGGGGATTGTCCCTTCTTACGAATCCTTTTTGGGTTTAGTTGAAATTCTCGGCGGCTTGTTGCTGCTCAATCGAAAGACAGCCACCATTGGCACCTTGATTATCATTCCGTTTCTGGGAAACGTGTTCATGTCCAATCTGGCCTACGAAGGTGGCGAGTCTGTGTATAGTTTCCTCCTGATTACGTTCGCGTTATTTTTGTTTTCCTTCGATGCCATTCGACTATTCCGTTTGGTTTCCCTTGAGCAACGAACCATACCCAATCGGTTTAATCCAGTTTTGACAGAATCGTGGCAGCGTTACGGTCGCCTGGTTCTCAAAAGTGGCTTCATTTTCTTCGCTGTATTTCTTTACGGCTACAAAACATACGCAGCCTACAAAGCGGGTTCTTACCAGTTTCCGAAAACACGGGGCATAGCTGGAGCGGCTGGCGTGTATGATGTACAGGAATTCAAGCTGGCAGGAGTAACGCTCCCCTATTCCCAAACAGACTCCGTACGCTGGCAGGATGTAGTATTCGAAACCTGGAACACGATCAGCATAAAGTCAAATCGACCAATTGTCCTCGACCGGTCGAATACTGAGCAGATTCAAGCCGACGATATGGCCCGTACCTACGAGCAGGCAGGCTCGGCGGGTCGCCATTATTATAGCTATCAGATTGATTCGGTCAGGCATGTATTGAGACTGAAAAACCGAAATCCGAACTATCCAAATGAAACGCTGACACTCCACTACGAGCAAGCAGGCAAGAATCAAATCACCCTGACCGGATTAAATGAAAACCGGGATTCTATCTATGCCGTAATCCATAAACTCGATAAAAAATACCTGCTGAACGAAGCTGCGAAAGCAGGTCGTCGGGGCACGCTAAAACTTTAACCGCTTTCCGCCATGTCTACTACCCAAACAAGTTTACCTGTTTATGAACGGGAAAGAATCGCGCCAAAAATCGCGCCTGTTCAAGCCGAAAGCACAACGCCTAAGCCCTGGACAACCGGGCAGAAGATCGCGTTTCGGATTGCGTTCGTCTTCTTTATTATTTTCTCGATACCGACCAATATAGGCTGGTATAAAAACCTGTTCTCACTCGATTGGCTGCATTTGCACTACCGCGATCTGTATGATGTGGCCCGCTTTCAGCCAACTATTCTTGGTCGCGTAACGTGGTGGCCATCGTGGATGGGGTATGGCGAGTGGGTGTTTATTTTGCTTGTTGCCACGGCAATTGGCCTGATCTGGACTGCCGTTTCTCGTTGGCGTAAACCAGAACCAAAAAACTACAATCTTTTATATTACTGGCTCCGGGTTGTCGTTCGCTACCGGGCGGGCATTGGTATCATTGGCTTTGGTTTTACTAAACTTCTGCCCACGCAGTTGCCTTACCCGTCGCTGGGGCTGCTGAACACCAGTTTTGGAGATCTTACCGCCCAGAAAATTTACTGGCTTTATATCGGCATTGCCCCCTGGTATGAAGTATTTGCCGGTGTAGTTGAGGTGTTGGCAGGTGCCCTGCTGTTTTTCCGGGCAACTACTTTCTGGGGATCGGTGCTGCTGTTTGGAGCACTGGCCGATATTGTTTATGTCAACCTTTCCTACGATGGCGGGGTGCATGGGTACAGCTCGTACTTCGTTGTGCTGGCGGGTTTTTTATTGGTGTACTATATCCGGGATTTGTATACCCTCCTGATTCACCAGCAGGTTACGATTCCGGTTCATTACTATCCGTCGCTGACGGGTTGGCAACAAGCAACTCGTATTAGTCTGAAAACCGCGACTATTGGTGTGTTTCTGGTGCTCTTATTCTGGATTCAGTACCTCAACTTTCGGTACGATCCGTACAAACAGCCCGCTCAGAAAGGTGTTCGGGAGCTTCGAGGCAATTATAACGTAACGGAGTTTCGGCTGAATAATAAAGTAATCCCCTATTCGCCAGTGGATTCGGTTCGGTGGCAGGAAGCGACCTTTGAAAACTGGTCGACGCTGACATTTAAAGTGAACCGTGCGGTGCCCCTGGACCTCTCCAACGGGGGCGGTTCACCCATGCGCGACATCAACCGAACCTTCGAACTGACGGGGGTAGCCGGTGGTCAGCGGGTGTTTTATTACGACGTGGACTCAATAAATCACGTCTTGTATTTGCAGGATAAATACCGCCCGTCTGATGGTAGAAGAGAAGGCGGAGAAACCGATGGTACTTCTGCCAACAAGCAGGAAAAGAAAAAGTCGAATCGCAACGATAACCCGACTAAGGCGGTGGACAACTGGATTCCGGCCACTGCGCTAGCCAATATCGGTCCCGAAGAGTCAAAAATCGAGTCTATTGCCCGCACGACCCGGCGCAA
The DNA here is from genome assembly GCF_042686045.1 of Spirosoma flavum. Classification (NCBI taxonomy): domain Bacteria; kingdom Pseudomonadati; phylum Bacteroidota; class Cytophagia; order Cytophagales; family Cytophagaceae; genus Spirosoma; species Spirosoma flavum. The sequence continues at coordinate 76,989 of NZ_JBHUOM010000002.1, read as the reverse complement.
CAAGGGTATTAAGTCAGAAGCCCGTCTGGAAGATGGGAAACGTAACCGCATGATTCTGAACTACCAAACGACAGACGGAGCGCATGTTGTGCTGACAGGCATCAACGAGAACAAAGAATCAATTTATGTCGTACTGGACCGCGTAGAGCGCGATTACGCCCTCTCAAAGAGTACATTAAACGCTGGGACATACTAAACGTTCCTGTCAGGTGGTAAGAGTAAGTCAACGAAGCAATTACAAACGAATGAAGAACTACGGGTATAGCGTTTATCTGATTGGTGCGCTAGTATTGGTAATCTTTGATAGCTGTTTTCAGGCGAACGGAAAAGGGAGTTTCAGATTAACCAGTTCGAAAACCGAGTTGGTGGCTCAAATTGATACGTTACCGTGGCCTGCCAGCTTTGGCTTTGGCCGTTTAGCCAGTCAAGCAGAAATCACCCGGTTAGACATCGACGTTCGGCCCGACGGCAAAGGACTGCCAGCCGGTGAGGGAAAGCCAGCTACAGGAAAAATGATTTTTGCCGTAAAATGTGCGGCCTGTCATGGAGTTGGTGGCGTGGGCGGGCCGAGCGGCTCGCTGGTCAGTTCGATCAGTGCTACAAAGAAACGTCCCGAAAAAATAATCGGTAACTACTGGCCCTATGCGACCACCGTTTTCGATTATATCCGTCGGGCTATGCCATTCAGCGAGCCAGGTTCACTCACCAATGAAGAAGTCTACCATCTGACGGCCTATTTGCTGAACGCCAACGGCATCATTGACGAAAAAACATTTATTGATGCCAAAACACTACCCAAAGTGGTAATGCCCGCGCAAAAACTATTCGTGTCTGACGACCGGAAAGGAGGACCGGAAATAAAGTAATATGAAGAACAAAATCATTCATATCGACCAGTTTACGAGCAAAATTTCCCGTCGGACAATGCTGGGCGGAGCCGCGACGGCGGCTGTAGCCATCGTACAAACGGCATCCGGCAAAACTATTTAGGAAGGTGTTTCAGTAGCAGACTTAAGACTCGATGATCCAACCAAGAAAATAGGCACATTGGCCGGTGAAGTAGGTATGCGGTCATCCTTTGAAAAAGTCAGCAAGAAACCTTCCGATATTTCGTCACGGTCGCCCTTACAGGATTTTTATGGTATCATTACGCCATCAGACCTCCACTTTGAACGCCACCACGCCGGGGTTCCGGCCATCGATCCCACTAAACACGAGTTGCTTATTCACGGACTGATCGATAAACCGATGATCTTTACCGTAGCCGACCTGAAACGTTTTCCGTCGGTTTCACGGATTGCTTTTCTGGAATGTTCGGGCAACTTCCGAACCGGCAAAGAAACCATGACTCCGCAGGATATGTGCGGCCTCACCAGCCAAAGCGAGTGGACGGGCGTTAAGCTCTCAACGCTGTTTCGGGAGGTGGGCGTGAAACCCAAGGCAAGCTGGTTTCTGGCTGAAGGGTCTGATGCCACTGTGCTGACCCGCAGTATACCGGTCAAAAAAGGATGGGACGATGCCATTATCGCGTATGCCCAGAACGGTGAGGCTCTGCGGCCTGAACAGGGCTATCCCGTTCGTTTACTTCTGCCGGGTTGGGAAGGAAATACGTAGGTAAAATGGCTTCGCCGGATCGAGTTGTCCGATCAGCCGTTTATGACCCGCGAAGAAACCTCGAAGTATACGGAGCCAATTAAAGACAATAAGTTTAGACAGTTCAGTTTCGACATTGATGCCCGGTCGATTATTACATTTCCGTCGTATCCGAAGAAAGTTGAAAAAGGCTGGATCGAAATTCGGGGTATAGGCTGGAGTGGCAGAGGGAAAGTGGTTCGAGTTGACGTGAGCACTGATGCGGGTAAAACCTGGAATGCCGCTACCCTTCAAGACCCTATTCTGGACAAAGCCCATACCGCTTTCCGGTATTTATGGAAGTGGAACGGCGACGGAACCGAAATTCTGAGTCGCGTAACCGATGAGACGGGCTACATCCAACCTACTCTAAAGCAATTGATTGATGCACGAGGTGGTGGATCGTTGGGTTATCATTTTAATCCAATTACCGCCTGGCAAATCAAGCCGGATGGCAGTGTATTATTTAAGCCCGAAACCTGGTAAGTCTACCAGTAATAGATAATTATTATTCAACCTTAAGCCCGTTTATCGAACGATAGGTTTGACTGTTTGGACCTCTGAGTTAGCGATCAAGCTGTCTAAGTTTTTTGTGAATGAAACTATATAGGGCCAATGTTTTTTATTAGTGTGTAGAAGCAGACAGCCGAATTTTTGTAATTCAAAGCACCTATAAATGGCTAAAACCGATTTCGATGCAGTAATAGTTGGTTCGGGGCCAAATGGCCTAAGCGCTGCCATTACGATGCAACTTGCCGGACTTTCGGTGTTAGTCCTGGAAGCCAAAGATACCATTGGGGGTGGTCTGCGCTCGGCTGACCTAACGCTGCCCGGCTTTGTACATGACATCTGCTCGGCCATTCATCCGTTGGCGGTTGGCTCACCTTTTTTTCGGACCCTGCCACTTGCCGATCATGGCATGGAGTTTATTTACCCGTCTGTGTCGGCAGCGCACCCCTTCGATGATGGCACGGCAGCGGCCCTAGCACGTTCGGTAGTGGAGACAGCTCATTCTCTCGGCGTTGATGAACAGGTGTATCAGAATCTGCTAGAACCCATCGTACGCGATTGGCCAACAATGGCCGCTGATATACTGGGGCCGTTACGGTTTCCAAAACATCCAATAAACATGGCCTGTTTTGGATTAAATGCGGTTCTGCCTGTTACGCAGTTGGTGAAGCGATTCAAAACCAAAGAAGCGCGGGGTCTTATAGGAGGCATGGCCGCTCATGCTATTCAGCCGCTGAGTAACCTAACCACATCGGCCATTGCCCTGGTACTTATGACCGCCGGACACCTGCGCGGCTGGCCCGTACCCAAAGGTGGTTCGCAGACAATTGCCAACGCCTTAGCCTCTTACTTTCGCTCGATTGGTGGGAAAATTGAAACGGGCCAACTTGTGAAATCGCTCCGGGATATTCCGTCAGCAAAAGTTGTGCTATTTGATGTTACGCCGAAACAACTACTCAGTATTGCCGGAGAACGCTTTTCGCCCATTTACCGCAAGCAGTTGGAACACTACCGCTATGGCATGGGCGTTTTTAAAATAGACTGGGCATTAGATGGACCAATTCCGTTCACAGCTACCGAATGTCAACAAGCAGGAACGGTTCATATTGGCGGCACATTCGAGGAAATTGTCGAAACAGAACAGCTTTCTTCGGAGGGACAGCATCCCGACCGGCCATTCGTTTTGCTGGCACAGCCGAGTCTCTTCGACCCAAGCCGCGCGCCCGCAGGCCAGCATACGGCCTGGGCTTATTGCCACGTTCCCAACGGCTCGACACTAGACCGAACTGAGGTTATTGAGCAACAGGTAGAACGTTTTGCGCCGGGTTTTCGCGACCGGATTCTGGATCGCCATACCATGAATACGATGCAAATGGAGGGCTACAACCCAAATTATATTGGGGGTGACATTAATGGTGGCATTATCGATATTGGTCAACTATACACCCGTCCGGTGATTGGTCTATCACCTTATAAAACCTCAGCACCAGGCATTTTTATCTGCTCATCCTCCACACCACCCGGCGGTGGCGTACACGGTATGTGCGGCTATCACGCGGCTCGGGTTGCTTTGCGCGAGGGGTTTGGCCTGCCCGTTCCAATAACACTGACGACCGGGTAAAAGAGCAAAATACCATCCTCATAACTGCCTAATAACCATATAGGTATATAGTTTCACTACCAATAATCGCCTAAATTCCCACTATTAGTAAGCGTCAATCATATGGATAAAAATCATGGGTAAATTTCACGATTCCATCAAATCCGCGCACAAAAGCTTCATCCGAAAGCAACACATGTTTTTTGTCAGCACAGCCCCGTTGAGTGCTGATGGACGAGTTAATCTCTCACCTAAAGGACTGGATTGCTTTCGGGTTTTGTCAGACAATAAAGTGGCTTACATGGATTTGATAAGCAGCGGAAACGAAACGTCGGCTCATACGCTTGAAAATGGCCGTATCACGTTTATGTTCTGCTCATTTGAAGGCGCCCCCAATATCCTCCGACTCTATGGAAATGGATATACCGTATTACCCAACTCGGAAGAATGGGTTGAATACTCACCGAATTTTACGATTTACCCAAGCACCCGCCAACTTATCGTCGCTGATATTGATCTAGTGCAAACTTCCTGCGGCTTTGGGGTTCCTTTATTTGAGTATTCCGGCGAACGCGATGTACACTTCGATTGGGCTGAGAAAAAAGGCAGCGATGGCTTAGCTGACTATGTCCAGAAAAATAATTTGACCAGCCTCGATGGGTTGCCAACAAATCTGGGACTAAACCTAGAGTAACGTCAAATTTGGCGTTGCCGAAAATCATCTGTACTACAATGGCGACGAAAACGCCTAGTCAGCCGCTCCAAACGATGCAGAAGAGAACAAAGGAAAGAACCGATGCGTTGAATTCGTTGTCTTATCCTTGTAAATTAACAGTCATTCGTTACGGGTGGATAGTCATCTTTTCTATCACCAATTAGTAACGATTAGTGGCTGATGGCTATCGACTAGTAATCAATGACTTTCTTCGTAAAACCCGGTTCTATTGTCCGCCAGATTTGGGGCGATGCTGATGTAATTTTGTTAGTTTTTGCTGGGTCATCTGCTGAATTCGCGTTGAATCGGGCGGTCGATTGGCTGTTTTTCACAGGTAAGCTACCCGCTGACCCCATTGCCCGACTTTTTTCGACAGTTCGTTATGCGCAGGAGATCGTATTCGCCCCTGAAACTCAGGCTCGGCAGGCCATTGCCCGCATGAGTGCCATTCATGGCGGGGTCGAACAAAAACGGGGCTATCAAATTCCCGACTGGGCATACCGCGACGTGCTCTACATGCTGATCGACTACTCGGAGCGAGCCTACGAAACCTTGTACCGGCCACTCACCGACCCTGAACGAGAAGAACTATTTAGCACCTTTCGGGAAGTGGGTGCGGGTATGCACGTTCCCGATCTGCCCAACAAGTACGCCGACTGGCGAATTGACCGGGAAGCTCACCTGAATCAGGATTTAGTTCGCAGCCAGTTTACCGATAAATTGTTTCAACGCTACCGGGAACAGTTGGGCAGCTGGCGGTATAATCTGCTTCGGCAGGCGCAGGCCATTCTTGCTCCTGAACAAGTTAGCCAGCGACTGGCTTTACCCAAAAAACCGTTACTGGCCTATTCTCTCGGCATCTATAAAGTGATGAATACCATCGGTCTTCGCTCCATAGTGCAACGTGTGTTATTACCGTCAGCCTATCTGAATCAAATTCGAAGTTTGGATATTGACAGCTAATGAATGGGTGAGAATTGAGTAACTTGGTCGTTTCGGGGCTATCATTACCTGCATCATAATCGATTATCACTCTTTCATCAACATGACTACTTCGCCCATTACAACCTCTGTCTTTGATCTGTTTAAAGTTGGGCCGGGGCCATCAAGTTCGCATACAATTGGACCGATGAAAGCGGCTTTTGATTTTCGGCAACGGATAGCCCACCTGTCTATCGATATTCAGCAACAGGCTGAAGCCATTCATATTCATCTCTACGGATCATTAAGTGCAACGGGCAAGGGTCATGGTACCGACCGCGCCATAGTGGCCGGATTGATGGGCTGGCAACCCGAAACGACCGACCCTGTTGCTCTGCTTAAACTCCTCCGCGACCCGACAATCGTGTATCCTGTTCCAATAGGTAATCACACCATTAATCTTAGTCCGCAACATATTCATTTCGAGCGCGTTCGTTACGACTCACCTTACCACAATACAATGGTACTCAAACTAACGTCGGGTGATCAGACGTTGACGGAGCAAGAATATTACTCCATTGGCGGTGGGTTTATTATCCGCAAAGGTGAACCGGAAATTGTTCCCGGCAGTCTGTCCGTACCTTATCCGTACGGGACGATGGCCGAGCTAAAAGCCCAACTCACAACGCATACGATAACCCTCGACGAGTTGATGATGGCTAATGAAATGGCCTTAACTGGCCGCAGCCGCATGGAAGTTAATCAGCGGCTGGACCAGATTCTGGCTTTCATGCACAAGGCCGTTCGGCGGGGGCTCAAGCATAAAGGCATCCTGCCAGGCTCCATTAGACTGAGTCGTAAAGCGCCGATTTTGTTCCAACAGGCGAAAGGCATGAGCCAATCATCCGACAGTTTTCTTATTTTCCTGAATGCTTATTGTTTGGCCGCTTCAGAAGAGAATGCAGCCGGGGGGATCGTTGTGACGGCTCCCACCTCGGGCGCGTCGGGTGTAATTCCGGGATTAACCTACCTGGCCAAACACCATTTTCACTACGACCGGCCAATATTGCGAGCGGGTATGCTGGCGGCTGCGGCTATTGGATTTCTAGTTAAACATAACGCTAGTATTTCGGGAGCAGAAATGGGTTGCATGGGTGAAGTTGGTACGGCATCAGCCATGGGGGCGGCCTTTTTAACTCGCTGTACTCAGTCCATTGCCAACATTGGCCCGATAGAAGCCGCTGCCGAAATAGGTATCGAACATCATCTCGGCATGACCTGCGACCCCATTGGCGGATACGTACAAATTCCGTGTATTGAGCGCAATGCCATGGGTGCTGTTAAAGCCTATAACGCCTTTCTACTAGCAACATCAGGGGCGGCTTCCTATCAAAAAATTTCGCTTGATTCAGTTATCAAGGTTATGAAGGCAACCGGTCGGGATATGTCCACAAAGTACAAGGAGACCTCAGAGGCAGGACTGGCGCTGAGTGCAACGGAGTGTTAAGATAGTATACGAACGTTAGGCGTAGAACGCCATGAGCAGTGTCAGGTTCTTAAACCTGACACTTTTTTATGCGAATTAAGGCCAATATGGAGCGTGTATAAAAATATCTAGAGTGTCTATTACTACCTGGAATCATACAGGATTCTTCGAGTACATGTATACAATCCGAGGAACGGAGATGACCATCTCTGTCAAGTTTATCCCCTCTATTTCTCTTAAAGTCTGCATTGAGTATCAATTCTTCGTTACTCCCTACTACTGTTTATCGTCCAATTGGCCTTGTTGATACGTATACTGGTGAACGTAGTAAAACCAGTGTTGTCAATAGGCGAATATACCTTCTATGCAACTTTGATCAATCAGTGAATATCTATCTGAATTATACTATGGCAAACATCTTTTTTATATCTGTCAGGCGGTTATTGCCAACTACATTACTTTCATTAATATGCCTATCATCTTTTGCACAAACTATTTCTTTAGATACCCTACTACAACCGGGAAACTACCAATCAACAATTAGCTATTTCATCAAGAAATTCCCCAGTTATACCCATAATCTAAAGGAAAATAAATACGAATTCTCTAAAAATGGTACGCTTTTAAAGATGTATCTAGATAAGCAGTATTATACTTTCTCTATGCGTTCTGTAGATGGAATTAGAGTGGGCAATGTACTATTAAACAGCAAGACAAGACCTGATGTTGTCTATAAATTAGAGACATATAACCGAGATAATATTTTCAAGATAATTCCAGAAAAACGCCATTACAAAATCATTTATCCTCTCAGCTTAAATAACTCAGCAAAAATAGAACTGATCTTTATTTCCAAAAAGAAGGAGCATAGCAATCCCATCATCGATTACAGCCCGTCTAATGATTTTTATAGAGAAGCAAAATTGGTAGGTATAGTCGCCAGTTCAATTGATTACCAATTATCTACTGAAAAATTAGCTATTAACTGTGACTGTGATTTAGGCAAAAGTGACAGCTTACAAAAAGTAGGTGAGAAGCAAAAAGCGTTAGCGAATTACATAAAAATCGCTGGAAAATACAATAAAAAGCAACTCCTACAGTGTGAGTCATTTGGCAAAATTCTACAACTTTCAGAAGAATTAAATAATTATGATAGTCAGATTAGTGCACTAGAACACTTGCTTACCCTGAACGGTAATGGAACTCAAAACGGCTATTATTTATTAAAACTTTGCGAGTTATATTTTTACAAAGGCAACGCTAAACATGTGAAGCGCATGAAGAAATTAATTATGAGTAATGAATCTAGTTACGCTACCGATAAATTAGCAGCAACATTTTATTGGAATATAATGCAACACATACAAAATAATGAGGACATAGTAAGCAAGCGTGAAATCTCTGACGCATCATTAAACTTTAATTTAAAAGTACAGCCTGAAAAGTTCAAAAATCTATTAAAGTGGCTTAATAAATCCGAAATTGACTCTGCCAAGAAAGCCTATATTACATCGTTATTAACGAATATAACGCAGAATGAAATAAAAATATAGCAAGCCTTACGAACTACTACACGGATAGTGCGGGGCTTGAGCGCGATTGCAACTGACCTCATGACCTTACACATTATACGAGCGTCAGATTAGCACATGCCAATTCGTTTGGGAAGTTTAGCTCAATCGGAGACTCAAGTACCAATTTCAAAACAATTCAGGGTCTTTAATGCGTTTTTAATAAATACGCCCATTAACGCGGCATCACTCTGATCCAATGAACAATATTTATACACCCCAACAGCAACGTATTTTACTCATCACAAGCCTGATTGTCATTGCTGGCTTCATTATTTTCGGGCTAAGCGGCTACATATCTGCGTTTCTGGGGGCTGGAATTCTCTACGTTGTCTTTCGACCGTGGTTTACGGCTCTGGCCATCAAACGAAATTGGAACCGGTCGCTGGTGACAGCACTCCTGATTATTTTCGCCGTGGTCGTTATTATAATGCCCTTTCTCACCCTGAGTTTGCTGCTCATCGACCGGATTCAGTACTATTCTCAGCACACAGAAGACATTCTAAATTTAGCTAAGAAAGCAGAAGAACTAACAGGTTATCAAATTACAAGCCAGAAAAACATTCAGGCTATTCTCCAACAAGGCGGCTCTTATGCGAGTCGATTACTGCCCTCTCTGGCAGGCGGAGCCTTGGATTTCATTGTCATCCTTGGCTTGATGTTTTTTACTATGTATTTCATGTTTGTGCAGCAGGAAGCCTTTCAGAAAGGGTTACAGAAATACCTGCCATTTAAACACGATACGCAAAAAGAACTGGGTGAATCACTCAAGAATAATGTCAATGCTAACGTGCTTGGGCAAGCTTTAGTCAGTCTTGTGCAAGGTGTTTTAACAGGGGCAACACTCTGGATTTTCGGCGTACCCGATGCACCTTTTTGGGGCGTTGTTGCTTTTTTTATGGCGTTCATTCCCGTACTCGGCACTCCGCTCGTATGGGGACCAGCTGGTCTAATACAGCTTTCTCAAGGTAACACCAATCAAGGTATCGGCATTCTACTGGTGGGCGTTATTGTCATTATTAACATAGACAATTTGCTCCGTATCATGCTGGCCAAACGCATGGGCGATATTCATCCACTCGTTACGCTGGCAGGTATCGTGCTGGGCGTACCAATTTTTGGGATTTTGGGTCTGGTAGTCGGACCTTTGCTTCTCTCCTATTTTATTGTGCTGATTCATGTCTTTGAGCAGGAGAACCGGAAGCAGGAAAAAGAAGTCGCAATAGCGGAAGAACGGGTTGAAAAGGTCGCCGAGCAGAAGAAGTAATTATCTGTTAATTAGCCTAATACTACCTACTGTTAACGGGTCTTTTGTCTGCTGTATCTTGGCGATATTACACACAAAATACCCGTTCTTCTGATATCCGAATAGCCATCAATTTATAGAATGAGACGGGTGCGCTGTTGGGAAGATTACCAGCGCATCGTATCCCAGGATAGTTCGGCGCAAATCAAGGTCGTCAATTTTTAGTTTCTGAGCTTGTAAAGCTTTACGCATTGGTAGTAAGTTAAATACCACCCAATCCTCGTTAGGGGTAACATCGAAAAAGGGTTTGATAAATTTCAAATCGCCCTTAACAGGATCAAGCGTTTGGGCTGGGAGACCTTTAAAGGGACTACCCTGAATGCCATTCTTCCCAAAAATAGCTATGTGAAAAGAGGTCTTGTAGTCACTATCAGCAAGGTTACTGAGCAGACTACCACAGTCATAAACTCTTAAATAACTTTCCCCGCGGGCGCAATGCATGGCCCCCATTTTGACCAAGACTTTTTTATTTTTAATAGATGATTCATAAGCGGCCATGAGTTGGTGTTTCATGAGTTGCACCCTTAATGGATGACTCTGTGTTTTATAGATGCGAGCCGACAATTTTACGGCTGCCAGTATTTCTTTTTCATGCGCTGACATTGGCTCCTTTTCCAACGTAGCTACATCCTGCTCAAACGCGGCACTTTGCATATAGGTCGGTTGGCTAAGGTCTTCCGTAAATTTAGTTGTTGCTGCCTTTGCTCGCTCGGTCATAGCAGCGTACTGCTGGCGTGTACTGGTGCGCGTGGCCGTATGCTGAAGATCATCGTACAGTAACCCATCAGATGTCATGGCTATCTGGTCGAGACCAATAAGCTTTGTGTGCGTATGATTCGCTTCCCGAAGTAGCTTAAATTCTTCTCGTAGGACATAAAATGAGAGGGCTGGTCCTGCTTGAGCAACCCACTTCATGAGTGATACCGTATCGGATTGAGCTAGTTTTTGATTGAGTATCTGCGCCGTATATGGGTCTATTTCAAGGGCAAATGTGTTAAAAGTAGCCGCTTTCAGCACCTGTTCAGTGAAGTAAGGTATCTCAGTCATAAAATGGTCCTCGCCAATTAATACGTACTGGTTAGCCTGGACACCAGATTTAATCAGGTCCCACCCTTTCCCCGAAAAGCCGGTGGCATTAGGCTGTAGGGAGAACGTGTTTTCCTTCAGCAACCGCGTCCATAAACTGTCTGGCTGTTGCGCGAATCCGGTGAAAAAGATCAGGAGAAATAAGGTGGTTAATGATAACGTGTGAATGATACGAAACATGGGTGGTAGATAAGTAGATAGAATAAAGTCCGTTTAACATAATTCATGTGGCTGTTGCAAAAGTAAATAGGTCGCTCCGTGTGTCAAGTATTAGCCCGTTTTTTTGTGTAGTTAGAGTAAAAAAATAGACAAAAAATGAATCAAGATGGGTCGGCTCAGACTTATGCAACAGCCACTCATTTTATATAAAATGGCTGCCAATCGAGGTTTTGTTTGTGGATCGTCTATCCAAACAAAATCATACCGACTTAGCAGCCATTTCAGTCAATTTGCTGACAGGTAAAAGCCCTGAACTTTTTGTCAGCTACAATTCCAGCTTACTGGCGTGTTACCTTGCTGGCCCCCGATGTTTCGGAATCCAGTGACCCAACTTGCCCAAAATTAGCGTGGCTGGCACCGCTGGCATCTACCGATGCTTTATCTACGCTCATATTTGTTGCTTCGATTTTGCTGGCTCCATTCAGGTCAACGTCCAATTGCTTAACGTGTCCACGCAACACGGCATTCGACGCACCAGATAATTCGAGGGTTAGCTTTTCCACCGAACCATCAAAAACGGTCCGACAGGCACCACTCATATCGATGTTTAGATTTTTGTAGTCACCAAAACCCGCCAGGCTGGCTTTCGATGCGCCTGACAGTTTCAGTTCATCGATACTTGGCACTGTAATGGTCAACCCGACACGTTTATGGTTACTCCAATCAAACAAACCTCCTTTGCGGTCCATCTTCACTTCGAGCGTGTTGCCGTTTACCCGAACATCCATATCGCTCATGTCATCCTCGCGCCCATCAGCAATTACTTTATAGGCATCGCCTTTGCGGAAACGTACCACAAATGCACCGGCAACATCTACTTTCGAGAAAGACGTAATGTTAAACTGGCGGGTGTGGTCACCAATGCGGTCGAAATCATCACCAAGTTCACTGGATACGGCACTCTGTACATCGTCGGTCAGATCGGTTACGTCGTTATCTTCATCATTGCTGTCACGATCTTTCTCACGAGGATAAGAGATACAAACTAGCCCATCGACTTTCGTAAATTTCCAGATGCTGGTCGACATACGATCAAGTTCTTTTTCGCCAAACTCATTACGAATAAACCGCGCAAACTCTCTTGTCATACGGAAAGGCTTTTCGTACGGAATCATCAGATCCATATCTAAATCCTGCGCCCGGAAATGAGCCTTCGGAGCTAATTCCAATGTTTCATCGAAGCGAACGGTCGAGTCTTTAATTGTGTAGGCGTACTTAATCTGCCGGGCGTTAGCCTGTGCTTCAGCACGATTGCGTCCCTGTGCCCGAAAGTATTGCACCAGACTCAAGGTTGTACCGTCGTATCCTTTCATATCAATAGACGGACGCCAGTTATCGTCATTTTCCACATTGCCCATCGCGAAGGTTGGGACAGATGCCGAAACGTTCAGTATTTTCGTTTCTTCGACCGTTCCCCGGCGCTGAAAACTATTAATCAATGGTGCGGCTGTCCCGGCAAAAACGACCAGACTCACCAGCCAGACACCAGCCAGCGTAAGTGCAGTCCGGCTGCTCAATACGCCACGTGTTGTAATGAGCATAACACCCAGAATCGCGAGGCCAAATGCGGGGATAATACCCACCAGAAATGCTGACAAGACCATTGGAACCGTGATGTCGGCCATAATTAATTCTACCGGAACATCGGAGCCAGAGCCAAAATGCACGCCTGACCATAGGCCAATTCCCGCGCCCAGAACCGCGAGACAAACGATCATGAAGGCAAAAGCCAAAATCAGCATGAGTACCCCGGCAAATACCCGAATCAGCGCCACCGTTCCGTTCAGCAATGGCCCTAAGGCACTACCCAGCCCACCAATAATAGTCGCGATAGCCCGGAAGGGGAACAACAGTATCCGCGTCAGGGTACTTTCGTTATTAGCCGTTTCGTTGATGTTCAGATTTTGTTTGATGCTGTGCTCAATATTCGAGAGCGTAATGGGTTGCCCCTGCATTTCCATTTTTTCGGTGAGTGTATTGGCCGTTGGCGCAATCATCCACAAAACGATGTAGAGCAGAAACCCAACTCCGAAAAACACGATACCCAATACGAATAGTAATCGGATAATACCCGTATCGACACCGAAATAAGCCGCAATACCAGAGGCAACGCCCCCAAGCACTTTATCTTCAGGATTACGGAAGAATTTCTTAATCGTTTTGTCTTCCTCGATGCCCATTGTACCGGGCAGTGCAATCCACATGGCAATGTAGATAATGAACGTGAACCCACTCACCCCACCAAAAAATTCACCGCTACCATTGTTATCCGAAGCTCCACTCAGTGCTGGTAAACCGACAAATAGCGTTACAAAAATCAGTCGCACCCAAACTACGTCTATATTGAAGTAATGAGCTAAACCAGCGCATACGCCACCGAGGGTTTTCCGACGCAGATCACGCACGAGTCGGCGTGGCTGGGCAAACGTGCTGCCCGTTGGTTGCGATGTGTAGGCACCAGTTGTTGGATTGCCAGCTGGATTATTTTTTGGTTGCGAACTACCCGCCGACGTTGCCGAATGACGGCCGCCATTGGTGACTAAGACTTCTTCTTCCTCAACGGCTTCGAAGTCGGCAACGGTGCCCATAGCGGCAACGAGTTCATTGACGTCTTCGAGCGAAACGACTTGTTTATCAGCCGACTTCAGTTTAGCCAGAAGTTTTTCGGCAATTCGATTTTCGATGTCCGTTACAATTTCCTGACTGTCTTCGTAGGTCGAAAAGTATTGTTGTACCGTTGTCAGGTAATTTTTCAGTTTGTCGTAGCCATCCTCTTCGATGTGGAAGATGACGCCACTAATATTAATGCTGATGGTCTTTTTCATTGCGGTCCGACGTTTCGGTTTCTAGAAGAGAATAGGTTAAGCGTTGGCTGGTGGAATGGTTGAACTCGGCGAGGGTGAAACAGACACGGCACCGTTGGTAATTTTTTTATATTGCTCTACTTTCCCGACAATCGCATTAACGGACTCGGCAAGTTCCTGCCAGGTATCGTTCAGAGCATCTAATGAGTTACGCCCAAGGTCGGTCAGAACATAATATTTGCGCGGTGGTCCGGATGTGGACTCTACCCATTTGTAGTCGAGTAAACCGGCATTTTTCAAACGGGTTAGCAGCGGATACAAGGTACCCTCCACAACCATGATCCGGGCGGAAGTCAGCTCGTCAAGCATATCGGAGGCATATATTTCACCCCGCGATATGATGTGCAAAATGCAAAATTCCAGAATGCCTTTCCGCATTTGCACCTGAGCGTTTTCAATATTCATTGGTGTATAGGATTTTCGTTAATTTCTTATGTCAAAGGTACAGAAAGGTACTATGCGATGCAAGGTACCTTATATTTTTAATCATTATTTCGGTATTAATGGTAAAAAATGGGGATGAATGGTTAGATACTTATGGGATAGTTCGCACGTCTAAGGGCCAATGCGTTAACACGCGGCTCTTGTACACGTTGAATTACCGCTATGGCCCGAAAATATATCAGCTTTATCCTTATCCTGCTCGCTTCTAGTTCATTAATAATCAAGGCACAGTCAGCGGGCAACGATCCCGATCCGACCCGGTGGCTGACGTATTCGCAGACGTACTACAAATTTCCGATTGCCCAGAACGGTATCTACCGCATCACCAAAGTTGAGTTAGAACAGGCAGGTTTTTCGGTTGGGCGGGTTGACCCAACAACTATACAATTATTTCATCGGGGTGTCGAACAGGCTATTTTCATAGCGGGTGAAGCCGATAATCATCTTAACTCAGATGATTATCTGGAATTCTATGGGCGAGGCAACGATGGTGTTGCCGATTCGCTTTTATATCGTCCTTACAAGGCACAACCTCATACCTATTATAGTCTTTTCAACGACACAACAACTTATTTTCTAACGTGGCGACTCGACGGCAAACTTGGCAAACGGATGGCAACGTACACAGACACAACGTATAGCAACCTGACACCCGAACCTTATCACTGGGAAGAAGAGGTACGGTTGTTCACTAATGACTACCCCGGTTGGGCGGCTGGCATATCACCTAAAACCGAATACAGCCACTACGAAACGGGCGAAGGCTATACGGGCGTAGTCCAGCAGAAAGATAAACCCTACTATACCGTTTTTTCCCTCACTGATGCGGTCAAAACTGGTCCAGCTCCACAGGTGGACGTTCTATTAGTTGGCCGCGACTTTATCAACCACCGAGTTGACTGTTTGGTTGGGCCAGCAGTTGACACGCATCGCCTGCTTGACTCAGTCCGTTTTTCGACTTACGACAATGCCCATATTCAACAGAACGTGAGTTGGTCCGACGTTGGCTCTGGTGGCCGTTTGGTCATTTCGACCCTCTCGCGGGGAGAAAATACCAGCGTCGATCCCTATTCTGTGTCCTATATCCGGCTCCGGTATCCGCAAACGTTCACTGCCACTGGGCAATCTCAACGAACGTTTCGGCTTGGGCCAAACATTGCTCCAACCGGAGAGAATAGCCGTTCGCTACTTACTATGTCGGATGTACCAAACAGCACTCGCTTTTGGGATATTACCAACCCAAACACCCCCGTTCAAATCGGAGCGACAATACCCATAGCCGGTTCTGCCCGACTGATTGTACACGACACCGGCACAGCGAAAATAATTTTCAGCGCAAGTCAGCCTAAAACGGTCTCGATTATTCGGCCCGTATCATTCATAAACTGGACCAATCGGAAACCGACCTATTTGATTATCAGTCACGAAGCACTGATGAAATCCGTCGGCGATACAACTAATGCTGTCCGATCTTATGCAGCTTACCGGGCATCGGCAATGGGTGGTGGTCATGACACGCTGACAACGACCATGCAGCAACTTTTCGACCAATATAGCTATGGCGAACGTAGTCCGCTGGCCATCCGTCGGTTTGCCGCTCAGATGCTTCGGCAAAACAAGGAGACAGTACAGTATTTGCTGCTCATTGGCCGCGCCCGCAGTACGCCCGGCATTCGGCACGATCCAAATCAGGCAACGCTGGATATGGTAATGACCGCCGGTTTCCCCGGCTCCGACATTGTTTTTACTACCGGGTTAAATGGAAATCCTGACGGCGTACCGGCCATCCCGACGGGGCGTATCAATGCCGGAACGCCCCAGGAGGTTGTCAATTACCTGACTAAAGTAAAGGAATATGAGAGTCAAACCGTTAGTGAACTTTGGCGCAAAAACCTGCTACACTTAAGTGGAGGCCAAACGCCGGGCGAACAGGATTTATTTCGACGTTTGGTGGATAGCTACGGCAATCAGGCTATCACTGAATCGTTGGGAGCGCGGGTCACGACTATTTCGAAGGAAACAGATAAGTTAGTTGAGCAAATTGACGTGGCAGAACCCGTTAACGCGGGTGTTGGGCTAATAACATTCTTCGGTCACTCAGGATTAGACATTACTGATGTAGACATTGGATTTTGCTCCAACGACGCTCGCGGCTATCAAAATAGAGGCAGGTACCCACTTCTGCTAATTAACGGCTGTGCCGTCGGAAATTTCTTTTTCGGCCAACCAACGTTGGCTACCGACTGGGTACTAACGCCAAACCGGGGAGCCATTGGCGCTATTGCTCATAGTCATCTTGGCCACCCAGATGTAATGCATCGTTACACAACAACATTTTACAACTTACTGACTGACAGCACACAACTTCACAAATCAATTGGTCATCTTCAGAAAGAAACTATCCGACGCATGCTGGCCCAAACACCTGACGGACAAGAATTAGCAAACTGCCAGCAGATGGTTTTGCAAGGCGATCCGGCCATTCGGTTATTTCCGTTCAAGACGCCCGATTACGCTATAACCGCTGGTGGGCTAGCTATCCAATCCAGGAACATCCAGTCCAGACCCCTACAAGGTGAGAATCAGCAACCCCTGACAACCTTGAGCGACTCGGTACAAATCCGAGTCGTTGTCCAGAATGCCGGTCAATATTGGGCTGGGAAGCTTCCTGCTCAGGTGCGCCGATTGATTAATGGTCGAGAATCAGGGACGTTCAATTTTACGCTGCCACGTACCGTTGCTTATCAGGATACACTAACTGTAACCTTTCCGAACGAGCGCGATGCCGAAGGACATAATCAGTTTGAGGTAACGATTAATCCTATCGATTCACCCATTGCGCGCACCGAAATTAACCATACGAACAATCAAGCCATTGTTGAGATAACGATTTCGGGCCATAAACCCGTTCTGATTTATCCGGCGCAAACTAGTATCATTAAGACCTCCACCATTCGATTAACTGCTCAATACTTCGCTGAAGGAACACACTTATTCGACCTTGAACTTGATAGTACGGCCCATTTCGATAGTCCTTTCAAGAGGCAACAGCGTATAACCGCTACGAATAATATTAGCTATCCAGTAACATTGTCCACTCGCGCCAATAATCCCATAATGTATCATTGGCGCGTTCGGCTAGCCGATAAGGTTAATAATCCCGCACTCGACACTCTGGATTCATGGTCAACCGGCTCGTTTTTTTATTCGCCTAATAGCACAACCACGGGTTTACCCGAAGGTCAACTTCAATTGGCGACTCCCCTACCAATTGATAGGAAACAAGGTGATATTGTCGCGATTCCGGTTGAGTTTATGAATTTGAGTCCGTACCCGTTTACTGATTCATTGGTTGTTCAGCAAACGATTTACGCAGCCGGATTCATGAATCCACAAACAACATCGTGGTCCATTCGAGCGCCATCTGGTACGGATACTCTCCGATTGACCACGCACATTGTAACAGAGAAACTGCCCGGCATCAACCGAGTAATATTGACGGTCAACCCACGTATTCAACCTGAATATTCATTCTTAAACAATACGCTTGACTTACTACTGCCGGTAAAGCCCGATGCCTTGGGGCCGGTACTAGAAGTGGCCATTGATGGTGCCCGCATTGTGACTGGTTCAGTCGTTTCGGCCCAGCCCGTAATTGATATAGTAGTTGCCGATGAGAACCGTGCCCTGATCCGTCGTGACACTATAGGGCTTGATTTATACCTGCAACGGCCCGGTAAGAACGCCCCTTTTGAGCGGTTAAGCTGGCGCAGCTCGATAGTTCAGCCAACCGGAACCGATAATGTATTCAGGCTGCGGTATCCATCGCCGAAATTAACAGAAGGTGTGTATCATCTGTTTGTTACAGCTCGCGACGTAATTGGAAATCCGTCGGTTCCATATCAGGTGAGCTTTCGGGTGATGAATGAACGAAAACTCACCGACCTAACCGTTTATCCAAATCCCTTCCGCGACCAACTTCTGTTCTCGTTTCACCTTACCGGCGATCAGGCACCCATTATTACGGTGCTTACTCTGACGGATATTACTGGACGTATGGTGCGGCACGTAACTTCGTCTTCGCGCGTGGGTCTGAACGAGTGGAAATGGGATGGTCGCAATGACGCTGGCAATCCACTTCCAGCGGGGATATATCTGTACAAACTAACCCTACTGGGAGCCGACAGCATTGATTGGCCCATTGCCGACAAGGTGACTAGCCAACTAAGTGGACGACTTGTCCTGATTCGCTGATGCAGATGAAGCCTACTAGTCATCCAGCGTTAGAACGTCGAAATGAGCCACTTTGCTACGTCCCACCGCTGACGGGCCTGCGAGCGATTGCGGCTTATCTGGTCTTTTTGCACCATTATAATCCGGCCACACCCGGCAGTTTCGCCAATCGGCTCTTCGCGCAGGGGTATATCGGCGTGTCAATGTTATTTGTATTAAGTGGTTTTCTTATCTATCATCGCTACGCCGACGGTTATTTCAAGCATAAAAGCTGGTCGTGGCGCAACTACTTACATAATCGCTTTGCCCGTATTTTTCCGCTTTACGCGTTACTATTACTCGTAACAGTTGGGGTGAATGCTATGCTGGGGCACACCATGAGTTGGCCGTTGCTAGCTCTAAATCTAACAGTAACAAAAGGTTTCTTTGACACCTACAAATTCAGCGGCATCGCCCAAAGCTGGAGCCTAACCGTTGAAGTATGTTTTTACTTGTCGGCTCCATTCCTTTTTGCGGCTCTTCAACGTTGGGGCATATTTTTATTAACAGCCTCCCTGGTAATTATTGGGGCAGTATTACGGGCAACCGTTGGTGAAGCTGCCTGGAAAGGATTATTCGGGAGTTTGCCGTTCGTCGCCTTTTACACCTTTTTCGGACGATCATTTGAGTTCATAGTGGGCATGTGGGTGGCCCGTCGATGGCACCAGAACAAACTTCCTGATAACCAGTATACTACAGGTGTAGGCTTTTTAATTATCGTTAGTTGTGTTCTATGGCAAGCTAGTTTTCTTATGCTCACTGCCGATCCAATCACCCTATTCTGGAGTGAAGTCGTAGTCTACAATTATATTTTACCCATTGGCATCGGCCTGTTTTTACTGGGACTGATTAGCCAGAAATCGCTTGTTCAACACCTGTTATCTCAACCTATTATGCAGATGGCAGGCCGAAGCTCATATGCGTTTTATCTAATTCATATTGGCGTGGTGGCGAGTGGATTGCAAAAATTGGGCGTGACCAATAATTGGCTACTATTCGGCTTGCTTGTATTGACTGCACATGGGCTATACAGTTTCGTCGAAAAGCCTATGCAACAGCGAATAAAAGCTCGACAATTCTCTTAATCCCAGCACTCCATAATGAGCAAATCGCCGGTTTTAGCGTCAATCCGTACGAAGCCATCCTGAGCCGCTTCGTTGCTACTGCTCGTACGATAGCCGAGTGTCAGCGTTTCGTCCTGAAGATTATACTTTAGCCCCTCCGACGTAAAGCCCGTTACTGTTCCGACGGGAATCAACGAGATGGGTGTTCCGGCTTCGTACCACTTCTCGAATCGCCCGACAAGTGGGAAAATTTTCGAATAATCATCGATCATCACGATGCGAATCTGGTCTTTGTACCGAACAATGTTTGTCATATTCGTTAAGGTATGGTCGGCCCGGCGGCCAGTTGCCCAAACGATATTGACGGCAGGATACCCCCGTTCGATCAAATACTCAATGCCTTTATCGAGGTCGGTTTTATCCTGATCGGGCGTATGCACAATTTCGAGCGGATATTGCTGTGCCCGAATTATGTCGAGGTCCAGGTCCCGGTCAAAATCACCAAGTAATACATCGATTTTAATGCCCAAATCGAGTACCCGCCAGATGGCGCTGTCAAGCACAACTACCGTTGGACTCCACTCTAAAAGCTGGCCCAATAGTTCGACATTACAGGCTTCGCCGTTGGCAATCAGCAGGGCAGGCTCCTGTTTTTCGCGAACAATATGATGTGATGACATAATAGGCCAAAGATAAATCGGCAAGTCGTATGAATCCTGATTAATTTTGCAGGAAGTAACGAACATTCCTGATTTTGCAACGAGTTCTCCGTTTTCTAACCTTACCCCGTTTGCTGGGGTTATACGTGGTTCTTTTCTGTTTAGTAGCCGTTCAGAACTACCTGCTTGGGTTCGGCCATTACAACAATTATCTGATGTTTGCGCGGCCGTTTCATAACCTGCTGTTAAACGAAAGCATCTACGGCCTGCACCCTAACCTCTACGACGACAACTATAAATACAGCCCGACATTTGCCTGGCTGATGGGGCCATTTTACTATTTGCCTGATATCGTAGGGCTGATTCTCTGGAACCTCCTCAACACCGTAGTACTGCTGGCGGGTGTCTGGTTTTACCTAAATGACGAAAAGGACCCCACCCGGCAACGCCGAGCAGCGCTGCTGATTATTCTTATGGAGGCTCTCATTACAGCTCAGAATCTGCAAAGTAACAACCTTATTGTAGGAGCTATGCTGCTGGGTTTGTACCACCTCCGCAACGAACGGGTTTGGCAGGCGGCTTTTTTCTTTGTCCTGTGCGGGTTCGTCAAATTCTACGGTGTGGCGGCTGCGGGTTTCTTTTTATTCTATCCCAGAAAGCCCCAATTCATTCTGGCAATGGTCGTTTGGACGATTTTGTTTGCGATTGCCCCGTTAACGATGATCCCGCTCGACAATCTGCTGGCCGAATACAAAGAGTGGTTCAACGTTATTGTTGTGAGCAAGTTAGGCTTGCAGGTATCGGTGATGGGCATTGCTCAATCGTGGTTTGGCATGGCCAAAACAGACGGCAATTACCGAGTTATCGAGATCGTTGGGGCAACCCTATTTTTGCTGCCGTTTCTGCGGTTTGGCCTCTGGAAAGATCGGCTGTTTCAACGACGGATGGTTGCCTACTTTCTCCTGTTTATGATCGTCTTTAACAAAATGGCCGAGTCCCCAACGTATGTGCTGGCTGTGACGGGCGTGGCTTTGTGGTGGGTTACGCTCGACAACCCCACCCGATTCGATCAGATTCTGCTGGGCCTGGTAATTGTGTTTACCTCTTTATCGCCCACTGACATTTTTCCACAAATAGTACAAAAACAGTTCTTTCAGCCGTATAACATTAAAGCCCTGCCCTGTATATTGGTTTGGGCGCGGGTACAGTATCAAATCTGGATGCAGCCGAGTACAGCCAACCATCAGTTACAGCCCACTTTGTAAGATTTTCTCAATATCTGCCGGACTATCAACACTGGGGGTCTGGTAGTTAGTCGTGACAAGCTTAATTCGATAGCCCGCTTCTATCCAGCGTAATTGCTCCAGCGACTCGATTCGTTCGAGTGGGGAGGGCGGTAACTGCGTAATCTTTTCGAGTATATCAGCTCGATAGGCATACAAGCCGACATGACGGTGATAAGCATGGCGCTCGTGCCACTGATCTGGCTCAACGCCCCATAAATAAGGAATGGCCGAACGGCTAAAATACAAGGCTTCGTTTTCGTCGTTGACGACAATCTTGGCTTCTTTAGGATCGTGCAGCATCTGAGCAGAATCGACTGTTGCCATTTGGGTTGCCAATTCAACCGTTCCATCCAGAATAGTGGCTAGTTCATCAATCTGTGCCGGGTCAATAAAAGGTTCGTCGCCTTGAATGTTGAGAACATAATCAGACGAGCTTCCCGAAATAAGGCCATCGGCTACCAGTCGGTCATAGGCTTCCCAACAGCGGTCGGTACCCGTAGGATGATCGGAGCGGGTCATAACCACGTCAACACCCAATTGACGCACAGCCTCGGCAATGCGGTCATCGTCTGTTGCTACCACCACTTTTGACAACGATGTCGCTTTATTGGCTTGCTCAATCACCCGCTGAATCATGGATTTCCCACCGATGTCGGCTAGGGGTTTACCAGGAAAACGTGTTGAACCGTAACGGGCGGGTATTATTCCAATTATCATGCTGGTACTGTCAGAAATTTACGCTCAGGCCCATCCTTCCCCACCGTCCAATAGGTTGGTTCGACAGCCTGTCGTTGTTGATAATATTGATCATAGAGAGGCTGATAACGTAGCCGTTCGGCCATGACCGTATCGAACTGACCTAGCAAACCCAGTATCAACTCACACCCTTCACGCACTGCAAACTGTCCGCTTTGGCTACCTGTCACATAATCAACAAGCCCATTTTTCACAACATAATTTGTAAATAATGGATTGGCACTCCGACGAACCATAATCCGAACGCCAGCCACTTCGGCCACCGAGAGATCGAGTGCATCGTCGAAAAAGAAAGCGACCTCTTGTGGTTTCAGATTATGCTGATTCAGGAAATGCGTCAAAACATCTACTTTGTGCTTGGCCTGCGAATAACAGGCATGAAAATGCTCCCGACGAACGAGCGTCTCGGCCAGAACATTCGTTACACCCGTTATAATTGCTGCAGCGGGCAACTGACCACCGTGATGCAACCAAAGCCCGAAACGAAGCAGATTTGTGCCCATCGAATCCACTTCACTAAATGAACTACTGCCTGACTCGGTCTTGATGCCATCATTAAATACGCCGTCCCAGTCGAACACAATGGCTCGCACAGAGCGAAGTTTTTCGGCTAACGCATCAGCAGGTGTAATAAATTGTCCACCTAAGGCAGAAAAAATCTGTTCGATTTCACTCATAAAACATATAAATGGCTGGTGTGAATGAAGTACTAATTCGTTAGTACTTCATTCACACCAGCCATTCACTACGCCAGTTCAGGCAGTGTATTACGGTATTTTACTTCAACCGCATGAATTTCAAGCAGAGGCTTCAAAAACTCTTCCAAGTAACGAATATCCAGCTGACTAGCGGCATCGCAAAGTGCTTCGGATGGGCAGGTATGTGTTTCAACAAACAGACCATCGACACCCGCAGCCACGCCCGCACGGGCCAACACAGGAAGATATTCACGTGCACCACCTTTCGCATCGGCAGACGGAATACCATACTTACGGATGGCGTGGGTTACATCGAATACAACCGGATAGTTAGTGCGGGCCAAATGATAAAAACTGCGTGGATCAACTACTAAATCATTGTAGCCGAATGTGTAGCCGCGTTCTGTCAGGATGATCTGGTCGTTACCCGAATCCTCAATTTTTTTGACCGGGTGTTTCATATTCTCCGGTGCAAGAAACTGTCCGTGTTTTACATTCACGACTTTACCCGTTTTGGCAGCCGCCACAACCAGCATGGTTTGCATACACAGGTAAGCCGGAATTTGTAGAATATCAACAACTTCAGCCACGGGAGCACACTGGTCAGGATAATGCACGTCAGTCAGCAGCGGAAAGCCGAATTGCTCTTTCACCTTAGCCAGAATTTTCATTCCTTTTTCGATGCCCGGCCCGTTGTAGTAGTTCAGGCTGGAGCGATTATCTTTCTGAAAGGATGACTTATAAATAATTTTGATGCCGACGCGCTCCTGAATTTCACGAAGTTGCTCGGCAACGGTCATCATAATTTTTTCATCTTCAATAACGCAGGGACCGCTAATGAGAAACAACTCATCCGACCCGCATTCGATGTCGCCAACGCGAACAATTTTTTGAGACATTATTTTGTCGATTTAAGTTAGTTGGCTATCATCCCGCTGGCTTTTCAGAAAGGAATTAAGCAGAATAAACCCAGCACCCAACATGACTGAAATATCAGCCATATTGAAGATGCCCGTTTGAAAAACACCAAAACTGATGTGTAGAAAGTCAGTCACTGAACCGTAAGCCACTCGGTCGATTATATTGCCAACTCCGCCACCAATGATGAAACAAGCACCAATTACAAACAGCCGGGGCGTGTTGAAGGTAAGTAGCAGATAGGCAAAGCCCAGAATTATAGCCACCAAAGGCATTATGAGTAACAATAGGTTCTTGAAAATTGGCGGTAGCGATTCCCCTACACTTAAAAAAGCGCCCGTATTTTCGACTTTAGTGACCGTTAGATGGCTACCCAAAAGTGAAATATGTTCACCATAACCGATCTTGTTCCTCACAATGTCTTTTGATACCTGGTCGCACCCGATATTCACCGATATAGTGACTACAATGAGCAGGATTCTGATTAATTTTTTCATCAGTTAGCTATTCGACCAGACAGTTCATTCTACAACCTGCGGAACAGATCCTTTAGCAAGTCAATCGTGATGACCTCCTGCCAATTGTCGCCGATGGCGTGCAACCACATATGCGGCAGATTATACGAAATGTGAGCCATCTGGGTGATGGTGTCATCACTCCAATCGTTCGACAAGCCCTGCGGCAAATCAATCTGGTGATACGCCACCATCTGTTTAAACTCGGCCACACCTTCGGGATAATAATCTGCGAGGTGATTCATGATCAGGCAATTGGCATAACAATGGCGAGTCCCCAGAATCTTCGAGAGGCCGTAGCTAAGGGCATGACAAACGCCCACTTCGGAGTACGTCAGACTTAACCCGCCCATCATTGACGCGACCATCAATTTATCGTCATTTTCGGTTGTCTGTCCCGAGTTTTCACCCAGATAAATCTCCCGGCAGAGCTTCATAGCCTGTTCGGCATAGGCATGCGAGTAGGCATTATTCATCCGGCCATTCTCCGATTCGATGCAGTGGATATAGGTGTCCATGCCGGTATAAAACCACCAGTTGCGGGGCACGCTGGCAATTAATTCGGGGTCAAGTACAATCTGGTTAAATACCGTCCACTCGCACTTGAGACCCAGTTTCTTGACGGGACCCGTTAATACGGCAGTCATTGAGACTTCGGCACCAGTACCCGAAATAGTTGGTACGCCAACATGGTAAACGCCCGGTTTTTTAATGAGATTCAAGCCCTGGTATAGGGTTGAAGAACCTTCATTGGTCAACATCAGCGACAACGCTTTAGCAATATCCATGATGCTGCCGCCCCCGATACCGACTACGCCCGATGGAAGACCTTTTTTAGCAAGAATCTCGTCGCGGAGTTCATCAATCTGGTCGGTTGTCGGTTCGTGTTCCTCAACGCTTATATAATACGTTAAATCTTCATGATGAACCGGAACCTGACCTTCCAGGGATTTGCCTTTAAAATAGTTATCGACCAGAAAGACAAAATACCCCTGGTTATCAGAACGGCGCGGAGCCAGAATTTCGTCAAGTTGGGAAAAACTCCCCCGACCATAGACGGTCTTCTCAACGCCCTTAAAATTTTTATGCGTGGTTTGTGTCGGTGTTGCTACCATTGTGTTGTTAAGCCATAATGGCCGAAAATTACGCTTCTACCAAGGTTACTTTACGAACGGCAGCTTCGATGTTGGCAGCCAATGTAGCTACTTCATCAGACGTCCATGTGGCCCGAATGCCGAATGAAATTAGCCGCCCAATAGTTGCCTGTGCATTCGGTATATCGAGGTTTTTATAATCCTGCGGAGCACCGAATTTCTCGATAGCTAATGGCGCAGCCGTACGCATTTCTTTAATATGATTCCACTGATTAATGAAGTGGTACATATTGGTGAACCAGTAGTTGAACCCACCCACACCAGCCGCATTCAGTTCAGCTACAGTACGTTGCGCTGAGTCGGTATCAGGTAGGAGCAAATTTAGAAATGTAGCTGAGTCCCCATTCGTGTCAGGAATCCGCGCAAACGATACGCCCGGTACGTTCGCTAAAGCCGACATAAGCTGTGCTTTATGAGCATTATTGTTCTTGATAATCTCTGGTACCCGACGCGTTTGCACCAATCCAACAGCCGCGTGAAGCTCACTGATACGGTAGTTAAAGCCCAGAATCGGGTGCTGTTCCATGCCCCGGTTACTACCTATATGGTCATGGCCGTGGTCAGAATAGGAATCAGCGTGTTTATAGGCAGTTTCGTCGTTGGTGACCATAATACCCCCTTCACCAGCCGTTGCAATCTTAAAAAAGTCGAACGAGTAAGCGCCGGTTTTTCCCCATAATCCCGTTGAAACACCTTTATAACTTGCCCCCATTGCTTGACCGGCATCTTCAACTAACACCAGATTGTGCTCGTTCACGAGAGCCATAATCGCATCCATGTCAGCCATTTGTCCGCACATATGCACCAAGCAGATAGCTTTGGTTTTTGGCGTAATCACCCGACGAATACCTTCAGCACTCAGGCAAAGCGTTTCGTCAATGTCGGCGAAAACAGGCAATGCGCCTGCCATCAGTACAGACTCTACAGTGGCGATGTAGGTAAAGGGCGGCACGATAACTTCGTCACCGGCACCAATGCCAGCCGCTGCTAAGGCGCACAAAACGGCGGTTGAACCGCTCGATACGGCGTGAGCATACGTTGCCCCAACTAACTTGGCAACCTCAGCCTCAAACTCGCGGGCTTTGTAGATATTGTTGCGTTGCGCTTCGTGATTATACCGAAACAGGATACCAGTCTCGAGCACATCGTTGATTTCATTGCGCTCGGCCGCTCCAAAAAATTCCATTCCTGGCATGACGTAAACCGTTTAGTAAGTCGCTTCAGAAATTCGTTCTCAGGAAGCGGCTTTTTTTCTGCAAAAGTACGGGTTTTAAACCGAGAACGAAGTATATGTAGGGTGTTGGCTTATCTATTAATAGAGCGTACGTTTTTCCATAGCCACCCACTCCTGAAAAACCGCATCGGCTTCGTCGCGCAGGAGTTGATGCATCGGAATATGACGCTCCTCGCGGGGTTTGTCTAGCTCTTCGTAAATAAATTGGTCGTCAAAACCGGCCCCAGCCGCATCGGAATGAAAAGCCCCATAAACAATTCGGCTGGGACGAGCCCAATAAATAGCGCCCAAACACATGGGGCAGGGTTCGCAGGACGCATAAAGTGTGCAATCATCTAACTGAAACGTACCCAGATTTCGACAGGCATCCCGAATAGCAACCACTTCCGCATGGGCCGTTGGGTCATTTGTCGACGTTACCTGGTTGCACCCACGCCCCACAATTTCGCCATTGCGGACAACAATAGAGCCAAATGGTCCACCTTGTCCGGTAGTCATACCTTCGCGAGCCAACCGAATGGCCTCACGCAGAAAATAATCATCCTGATTCGTCATTCTTTATTGATGAAATGAAACTGCTGATTGATGAATAGTAGCCAGATAAGTTGTAACGGCTAATTGTGCTTTTCTATTTTTCTCTATTACTGACGGAGCCAAATCATTGCGCAATTCCTCGTATAAATGCATAGCTTCCGTTATACTCAGCAAAAGGGCTTCCCGATCAGGTGTTGCCACGGTTTTTCGCAGCCGCTCTACATCTTCCATAGTGAAGGACGTCTCGGCCCGACGAACTCCTCTTGGCAAGCGTGCATTTTTGAGGTGCAACAATGGACCCAGCACCGTATTACGCACAAAAGCCAGAAAATCAATAGCTTCAAAGAACTCACCGCACCCAATTTTTAGAGCCGCATAATGCATCCAAATCCAGAAGCGGTCTTCGGTCCACTGGTAATCAAAAGCGGGATATTGCGCCGTTGACTGCTGAATAATTGTTGTTAGTAATTGATCGCGCTCCCAAAGAACGATCGGATTCTCAACGCGTTGATAAAATTCGGCGGGTGTCAGAAACTTAATATCGACGTGCAATAACGGTGATTCATACAACGCAATCAGCAAGCGCGGCTCACCAACGTGATCACCCCGAAACGACGCTAGTAATGAACCAAACGTCAACGCATAGTTTTGCATCTGACTGGTGTCGGGAGCAATTTGCCGCGTGGTCACCAGCACCAAATCAAGGTCTGAATACTGATCAATTTCACCCGACGCCCACGAGCCGCCCGCAGCTAAACCAACGGCTTCGGGGTCGTGTCGACAGATATTAATAGCGTTGTCGATAAATGATTGAAAGGGTTGTAGAACAGACTGCATGGTCGGTTGCGGTTGGTAAATTATCACAGAACGACCTCATATTCTGATTAGTTCGCCACTACTTACCGGATAGGCAAAACGAAACCAAGTCCATTGGATGTTGCTGAGAGTAATAATCGCTCCTGTTTATCACCTCGCTTTTTAAAAATAAAATAATTGACTAAATCGAATGCCAGCAGAAAGCCACCCTGCGCTATAATAGATTTGCCATACCCCCGCAGTTGGTCGGCATTGGTAGGATGCGAGTTAGCGCGCTCCTGCAAATAAGCCCCGCCAATTACATAAGCCACATCCAGACCAGCGTTGACCAATAGAACCTGCTTCATGTTTTCGTGTTGCCGAACAGCATCCGGCAACGTTTCAGAATCGGTTTTACGTTTCCCGGAACTTAGCAATCCGGCCCCGGCAATGCCGAGGTTAACCAAATTCCAGTAGACATTCATCTTATGAAAATACTTCGTTTCGCCCGATGTTTGTCCGGCTGCCACCGCCCCAACGGCAATATTGGCTAAAGCAAAACTACCGAGTGCAAGGCCGATTGTTTTCTGATGGCGAATGCGCTGCTCACTAAAGTCGCGCAATTCGGGAGATGGCGTTACCCGCTGGGCTGTTGCCACATTACCGAGTAGCACAGAGCCAGCCGCTAAGAGAAGTTTTCGGAGTGATTTCATAAACGCTGATTTTGTTTATGAACCCCAATTTCAGCGCTATGTTTCACAGGCCCAGGGCAGCCTTTGCTTTCGGATCGTTAATGTTTGTTAGTTCGCGCTTATCCGCCACGTTCAGCAAGTTCACATCGTTCTGCCGCAGCAATTGACGCGGTGAATATTCCCCATCAGCAAGTGCCTGTTGTAAGATTAGTCTGAACGCTGGCTCATAAATACCCAATAGTGGTTCAGGTAATTGCCCATCCGAATCATAGAACACGGTGGCCAGTTGCGCCAAATTGCGCCCCGCCACAAGCGCATCGAATGACCGGACCGTTAGCAATGGCATATCACAAGCCACAACTAACCAAGCAGATTCGGCATCGTGCTGAAAGGCGGACAATATCCCATTGAGCGGTCCAGGAAAGTCGAACGAATCAACAATGTATGGCTGATTTGTGGTACTTAGTTGGCTTGCCTGTCCTACATTGACCGACCAGAAAACGTCATCGCAATAAGGTTTAAGTAAGTCGGTAAGGTGTTCGCGCTGCGGTTTTCCGTGATAAATCAATTGCGATTTATCATGCCCCATACGGCTGCTTTGTCCCCCCGTTAAAATTAAACCGTTTAATTTACTCACGCCGGAAGTCTCGTTTTCCACCCGTTTTTTCCATCAATTTGGTTTCCCGGATGATGATGTCGTGCGAGAAGGCTTTGCACATGTCGTAAATCGTCAGAGCCGCTACCGAAGCGCCAACCAACGCTTCCATTTCGACACCAGTTTTGCCTTCGGTCGATACCAAACAGTTCACAATAGCATCGGTGCCTTCGGTCGTAATCGTGATCTGGCAATTATCTAAGCCGAGAGAGTGACAAAGTGGAATCAGATCATCGGTACGTTTAGCGGCCATCGTTCCGGCAATGATAGCTGTCTGAAATACGGGGCCCTTTTTAGTGGCAATATCATGGCCCGTCAATCCAGACTGAGTTAGGTGCTGCATAATATCGGGGCCGAGGGCCACAACACTCTGGGCGCGGGCCGTCCGACGAGTAATCGTTTTAGCACCAATGTCCACCATAGCTGGATTGCCGTCGGCGTTGAGATGAGTAAAAGAATTCATAGAAATCAGCTGTATACCTGGCGTTTTTTACGGAAATTTTCTTGAAAACAGACTAACCGTATGTTGGAGACGATGCCAACATACTATTTCTTAATGGCTATCAGCAGGCCCGTTGACCAGTTTAACTTTGTTATTGTTAGTGCCTCATTAGTCTCAAACCACTCGACTAACCGGTCGGCTTTCTCACTATGACCATCCGGCCAGTTGGGCTGTGGCAACATATCGTCAATCAGATAGATGCCGCCCGTCTTGAGTAAAGCCAACGTTTCTTCCAAATGATTGTACTTGCCGGGCCAGGCGTCAGCAAATATTAAGTCAATGCTGGACGCGGGTAAGCTATTGATAACGTTCTCGCCTTTGTCTAAATGGATTTTGATACGAGGCTCATTACCGAAGTATTTGCGAGCTACTGACAACGGTTTCTCATCATTATCTACGGTGATTAACGTCGAGTGCTCATCCATGCCATCTAAAAGCCAGCAGGTTGCGATACCAGTGCCCGTGCCTAATTCCAGAAAGGTACCGCCGGGCTTCGTTGATGCCAGTGTTCGCAAGAGAGAGCCCGTTAGCTTATCGGAAGGCATACCGAAATTTTGAGCGATGGTTTCCTGCCAAATGGAGTCGTAATTGGCTGGCTCTCTGAAGTTAATCTGGTCGTTTATCATACTGTATACTTAATCGGGACGATAAGCCTATTACGCCCATTGACTGCTTACGGCAAAAATGAGGACAACTTACTTAAGTGACGGCTGTTACAAAGGTATTCATCCGTTTGTACTGTGGTACTTTTTCATTGTACATTCGGGACCGCCTGTGCGCCGTATGGCCGATGCGGTATCTTACTCCTTTTATCCTTACGCTCATGCTTTCTGTTGCCGACGCTTTCGCCATTACTCAACAACACAGATTGACGCTGCCTACCGAAACGGTTTCGCTGACCAACGCTTCTGGCCGGGTTCTGCGCGAAGCGGTCCATGCTGACCGCGATTTCCCCCCGTTCGACCGGGTTGCGATGGACGGAATCGCCATTCGATTTGCCGACTACGAAGCCGGGCAACAAACATTTCGGGTGGCAGGGATGCAACGCGCCGGTCAACCTCAACAAACCCTGAACGATAGTAACGCCTGTCTGGAAGTAATGACCGGGGCCATGCTGCCGATTGCAACCGATACAGTCATCAGGTATGAAGACGTAACTATTACAGACGGGCAAGCTACCATCACGATTGAGGATATTCAGACGGGGCAGCACATTCATCCCCGCGCTACCGACCGCCGGGCGGGCAATGAACTCCTGCCCATTGGTACGCTACTCGGTCCCTCGGCCATTGCCGTAGCGGCTTCGGTTGGGCAAACGACGTTGACGGTCACGGCACTTCCCCGCGTGGCCCTCATTTCTACGGGCGACGAATTGGTTGATGTTGCCGATACACCCCTGCCTTACCAGATTCGTCGGTCGAATACATACATGCTCCGGGCGGCACTGGCGTCACTGGGAATTGAGGCCACATTACATCATATAATTGATGACGAAGCTGTGTTAGCAAACCGTCTAGCTATACTGCTTGCTGATAATGAAATTTTGATTTTGAGCGGGGGCGTCTCGGCTGGGAAAGCCGATTTTGTGCCGAGTGTGCTGGCGCAGTTGGGCGTTCAAAAACAGTTTCATAAAGTTGACCAGCGACCAGGAAAACCGATTTGGTTTGGAACGGCATCGGATAAAACCGTTTTCGCCTTACCCGGCAACCCGGTTTCGACGGTGCTGTGTATGTATCGCTACGTAATGCCCTACCTACAAACATCGCTGGGTTTAGCGCCTACACCAACCCGTTACGCGCAACTGTCCGAGTCGGTTGTGTTTAAGCCAAATGTCACCTACTTTTTATCAGTTCATTTGACCTCCGAACCCGATGGCCGGATGCTGGCCCATCCGCTGCCGGGTTCCGGCTCTGCCGACTTTGCTAATCTGTTGGCTGCCGATGCCTTCATGGAATTTCCTGCCGAACGCTCAGAGTTTGGTGCGGGAGAAGCGTTTCCGGTGTGGGAAACATTACGGTAGTTTCTGTTTGGCTAGTAACTTAACTATCGTAAGAGTAGACGCGTTATTCAGTCTTTGGCTGTGGTTTCGACAGTAGTTTCCTGCCCAGACATTACGAACGAAAACGCGTATCTTTGCGATTGATTAACCGCTTATGAACGCCACTTTCGCCAACAATCTGTTCCGCCAGAGTATTCAGGACTACCACCTGACCGACGACGTTGAGACACCCATTAACAACCCGTATTCAGCGAATGATATTGCCTTTTTGTTGTATCAGAAAAACTGGATTGATACGATTCAATGGCATCTCGAAGACATTATCCGTAGTCCGGCCATTCGACCGGATGAATTAGTAACCATCAAACGTCGGATTGATATGTCGAATCAGGACCGGACGGATACGGTAGAGCAGATAGATAGCTGGTTTTCTGATCAATTTAAGGGTATTGTGCCTAAGCCCGTCGCGCGCTTAAACTCCGAAACGCCCGCCTGGCTTCTGGATCGCATGTCGATTCTTCAACTCAAACTGTACCACTTTCGCGAGCAGGTAGACAGACCTTCGGTATCAGACGATCACCGACAAAAAGCTCAGCAAAAACTAGCGGTGTTGCTCGAACAGGAAAGCGATTTAGCCCACTGTTTCGACGAACTGCTGGAAGACATACGCAATGGCGACCGTTACATGAAGGTATATCGGCAAATGAAAATGTATAATGACCCCACGCTGAACCCAGTACTTTATAGCAATCAGGACTAGTCAAAAATGGTCGTGTACTATTGATCTAGTTTGACAATACCCGACCGTTCCTCCTCACTTTTGAGAAGTATATGAAGCAATTGCTTCTTCTCCGGTTCTCGGCCATGGGCGATGTGGCCTTACTGGCACCCGTTATTCAGGCGTTTACGCAACGTTATCCCAACGTAGGTATTACGCTGGTGACACGGGCTAAATTCGCCGTTTTTTTCGAGCAGTTTCCAAATATTCATGTTGTAGGAGCCGACTTTGACGGACGACATAGCGGACTCAAAGGCATAGTTCACTTATTCAATGAACTGCGACATCTGACTGCGTTCGACGTTGTTATTGATGCCCACCAGAATTTACGCTCGGCCATCCTAAAAAGTCTATTTCGGTTAGTAGGTGTTCCATCCTTTACGATTGATAAGGGGCGTACAGAAAAAAGAGCCTTAACCCGAAAAGTGAATAAAGTTCGTCGGCAATTACCACATAGTGTGGAGCGGTATGGGCGGATTTTCGATAAGGCTGGATTTCCGTTCCAGCCAGCACAACCGTTTCAGTTTTCCCCATTTACGTCTGCTGAAGACGAACTGACCGAGTTTTTAGATCGGCAATCTATTACGACCAATACGCCCTGGCTCGGTATTGCGCCTTTTGCGCAGCATAGGCAAAAAATGTGGCCCTTCGAGCGATTTTCGCCTTTGCTGGATCAGCTTTATGACGGGTTACCGATTACAATTTTCCTGTTTGGGGGCGGAGCAAGCGACATTGCTCAACTCGAGACATTGAAACACAGGTTTCCGCAGGCAATACTGGTGGCGGGGCAGCTTTCTTTAGCTGCTGAACTTTCTCTTATTAGTCAATTGACGGGAATGCTCTGTATGGATTCGGGAAATATGCACCTTGCTGCCCTTAGTGGGGTACCGGTGCTGTCCATCTGGGGAGCTACTCACCCCGACGCGGGTTTTGGTCCCTGGGGTCAGGGCGACGCGTCTGTTCTTCAGATTCCAACCGACGTATTAACCTGCCGCCCTTGCTCGGTGTTTGGCAATAAACCCTGTTGGCGAGGTGATTTGGCCTGTTTGACTACTATTTCGGTGGAAGCGGTGGCAGTGAGAGTACAGCAGATGCTCACGGCCGGAGTTAAGGGATAAAAGATTATCGCTATGGCTAATGACAACTAATTGTTTAACTGATGATAGCTATGCGTTTAGACTTCGCTATTAGGATGAAGGCAATTTTGCCAGTACTTGATAATCAATTCGATTTGTTCTTGAAAATCGGCGTATTGTGCTGCTTTCTTATGAAAGCCCTGGACAGTTTCGTCGTAGGCAATCCGCACAAGCTCAGGACTGGCCGCTGTGGTTAAATAGACGAAAGGAATGGATTTCTTTCTTAAATAGTCGCTCTTATTAATGCGCTTACGCAGCTCAAGCCCATCCATAATGGGCATATTTATATCGCATAAGATCAAAAACGGCTGTTCACTAGTGGTCTCCAGATAGCGTAATGCTTCCTCGCCGTTTGAAAAAAACAGTAATTCATTAGGAATAGCCAACGCTTCAATAATTCGTGCGATTAGGTATTGATCGTCTTCATCATCCTCAATAGAAATTAGTGGTCCTTTAAACGACATTCGAAAGGGCGAATTTAATTTCAGAATACCTACAAAAGAATGAAACGAAATTCGTCATAGTTTGCGCAGAAACAAATACAATATTGATTTGATGTATGAAACTTACATAAATTCATAAGGCACTTGTAGGAAAATGTTAACACTCAATCACTCAAAAATTCTTCTTTTTCGTCCGTAACTCCTTTATATCAAAGTCGAATGGAAGGCTATTCATACAATTAAAGTGTTTCATAGGGCAGTTGTCAGTACCGGTGGAAGAACAGGGACGGCAGCCTAAACCCGACGTTTCGAGCCGAACGTGCGCAGTTTTATAGGGGTAAAATCCAAATTGGGGCGTGGTGCTTCCCCAAATTGAATAGATTTTTTTCCTAAATGCGGCCGCAATGTGCATCAATCCCGTGTCGTGACTAAATACCAATCGCGCCTGTTGTAACAGCGACGCTGACTGATTGAGATTAAAGTGACCGCAGGCATTGTAAATCTGTTTACTACCAAGAGCCTGCACTATTTCTTCACCAGCTTTACGATCATCTTTGTCGCCCAGTAACACAATTGGATAATTTATTTTGAGGCACAACTCAATCATGCGTAAAACGGGAAGTCGTCGGGTCATATGCCGTCCACCAATAGCATAGGCGACAAAGTCGTTCTGATGGGTGGCAGGCAGCCAATTCGTTTCAATGTCATCTTTATAAGGAATGAAATAATCCAACCCCCGTCCGTCGTCCTCGATACCCAACGGTTGCACAGTTGCCAGATAGCGGTCAACAATGTGATGGTCGGGCAACGCATTCACTTTCCAGCGCACATAAAGCCATTGACGCAGTGATTGTTTTTCGACGCTATACGACCGAGTACCCAGAGCAGTTTTAATCAGGTCGGTGACAAACGTATTTTGCAAATCAATGACATAATCGAATTGCTGGGCACGTAGTTGCCGGATCAACGCCACTAAACTACCATCAAGGTAATGCCGTTCAGCGATATGCGGATTATGAGCGATAATAGGCTGATAGTCGCGTTTGGTGCAAAAATGAACGTCGGCATTCGGCAGTTGCTGCTTCAGACAACGCACAACGGGTGATGTCAGCACGACATCACCAATGGATGCGAATTGTAGAATCAGTACTTTCACCGGACGAGCCATCTTATATTCATTTTTACAAATTTATTTTATTTATAGAACCCCACCAAACCGCTCAGTAAGTCCACCAGCGAGGTTTATTGGGCGTTCGATAAAGATTATTTTCACACACAATACAAGGAGGGTTAGTCGGATAGGGTATTTCCGTCGGGAAATCCAGCATGGGCTGGCCCCGGCCGGTACTACGGTCTACGGATAAATACCCTACCGAAAGGCCAATCGCACCAAAATAACCATATACTGCTTCGCCGGGATTGGTAACGCACTTTATATTACCCCGCACTGTAGACGGAGCCGCGTCAAACAACCCGCCCGTATTGGACGTCAATTGACGGACGCTTTTCCAAAATGCGTAGGCACCCTGACTAATACCCTGCTGCTCAATTTCTATATAATAACGACTCCCTGATGTGAAGGGAACCTCGGCAATGGGTTGGCGACTAATAGCTTTGCCATTTATATTTGCATCGGAGTTGAGACTAATGCAATTATAGCAACGGGTTACATCCCAACAGTCTGAACAGCAGGCGATACCTGTATAGATACTTTTGGTAGGAACATACGTTTTCTGGCAAGCTTCAGTGAACTCATAATGTGTCCAGTTCCATTTGTAATAATTACCCAGGGTATCAGGATCTTTCGTGTCTAAAAGAACAGCCCAGGTTTGCCCTTCGGCGGTTGTATAGTTGGATTCATAATATAATTTATCAATGGGTGGAACAGCCGGTAGTATTTCCGGTTCCGACTCGTAACGAATGCCTGCTTTCGTCTGAATAGTGAGCTTGTAGCTTCGGCCTGGTACACCCTGAATGCCAGTAGTACGGCTTTGGTACGTACCGCCAGACAACTGCTCTGTCAAGGTTTCCTGATTGCCCCGATTATCGGAGATGATTACTGTTGCCCCAGTCTCCAACAGGTTCAAGCTTTTATACGAATAGTCGGCCGTGTGCGAAAGTTTGACTGTGTACGGGCCGGGCTGATCAGAAATCTGCCCCTCTACCACCAACGACGGGGCAATACTAATTGTATCAGGCTGATAAGGTGTAACGCAGGCCATCATACCAACAACCAGCATCGATAAACAGATACTTTGCTTCATCACTAGTGTATTACTCGCCACGTTTTTTTTTATCATCCGTTACTGCCACCACCGCGGCCTAACAGGGGTTCGATACTGACTGTTTTCACATACCACACAAGCAGCTAATGAATTTAACACGACTAAATCTGTGGTAGCAACCGGCGCACCGACTGCTTTACTTCGATCGACTAGAAGGTAGCCAACCGACTCGCCAACAGCCCCAAAATAGCCATATGCTTTTAGACTGGAATTGCTAGTCGAATGAATATTACCACCGATACTGCCCGGAGCCGCATCAAACAATCCACCCGTATTTTGCACCTGCTGACTTGCCGTTTTAAAAAACCTGTAAATACCCGCGCTGAGTAATTGTTGTTTTACTTCGACATAGTATCGTGTACTTGCATCGTAGGGTACTCGTTCAATAAGCTGACGGCTAATGGAGTTTCCGTTAATGTTTACGTCAGACATGATGTTGATGCAGTTTATATTGCATCGGTTTATATTCCAGCATTGCGAACAGCACGGCAAACCAATAAGGGAATTTTGACCTGCTGTAGCTACCGTTTTACAGACCTCTGTAAATTCGTAATGGGTCCATTCCCAACGGTAAAAATCGCCGGGAGTTTCAGAATCTTTCGTATCAACATAGACGTCCCATCCATTGGCCTTACCGTTATTCGATTCCTGCGAATCGTATCGATATTCGTAGTAGATATTATCAATAGCCGGGGCCGCTTTGAGTATTTCTGGCTCCGACTCGTATACATTCCCATCTTTCGTTTTAATGACCACCTTGTAGATGCGCCCGACTATTCCCTGTATACCACTTATATTGGTTTGATAGGTGCCACCAGTCGACGATTCCTTTAGAGTTTCCTGATTGCCCAGATTATCCGAGATGATGACCGTTGCCCCTGTTTCGAGTAGGTTCAAACTTTTGTACGAATAATCAGCCGTACGGGTAAGTTTGACCGCGTAAGGTCCCGGCTGATTCGTAATCATTCCTTCAACAATCAATGAAGGCAGAATACTAACAGTACCAGGCTCGTATTCTGTCACGCATGAAACAACCAGTACGAGTACTAGCAACAATTGAGCAGATAACAGTCCCCGCAGTCTCATCAGAATTTGAAATTATAGGTCAGCGATGGAAAGGCCGTTCCAAAAATGGACAGTTTATATGCATCTGTAGACGACGCCGGACTCAACTTATAAAAGATGGAGTACGCGTTTTTGTGGGCATACACATTGTAAACAGAGAATACCCAACTACTCTGATTTTTCTTCTTCTTGAGCGGATTCTGCTCAAACGTCATCGAAAAGTCGAGCCGGTGATAATCGGGAACACGCTGCTGATTGCGGTCGAGATAGATTGGAACGAGCACACCCGCCACGCGTGCAATAGCCGATGGCTGGGTGGTTGGGCGACCAGTGCTGTAGGTAAAATTGAGCGACATACTAAACCAGGCCGTTGGGCGATGAGTAGCCAGCACGTTCAGCGTATGAGGTTTATCGTAGTTAGCTGGGTATGGATTGCCGTTGTTCACCTGTTCGGCTACATAAGGGCTATTCATTGTCAGGAAAGTGCGCGCGTAAGTATAGCTCATAAAACCCGTCCAGCGACCCTTGTTTTTTCGTAGTAGTCCTTCAAACCCATAAGCACGGCCACGGCCCTGAACAATCTGCGTTTCAACAGCCTGCGCCAGTTGAAGTTCGGCCCCGTCGCGATAGTCAATTGCATTGGTTAATGTTTTGTAATATACCTCGCCTGATGCTTCAATGGCATTATCAGCCGTATTGAGAAAATACCCCAGTGACCACTGATCGGCGATGACGGGCTTCGTATACATATCACTTAGGTGCCAGCGTGAGGTTGGCAAGGCCGCCGTTGTATTGGTTACCTGCTGGATATATTGACGAAGTCGGCTGTAACCGGCTTTGATGGCCCGCCCCTCACCCACCGACCAGCGTACGGCTAGACGAGGTTCCAGGCCACCCGCCGAATGGTAAATTTTACCCGCTCCGTAGGTTTGTGTAGAGGTTACGGTTTCGTCCTGGCGCGGGCCGTTTTCCTGATACGTCCGTACCGTTGCCGGTCCTCTGTTCAGTAAGGCTGAATAACGCAGTCCGGCAATAATGGCGACATTCTCACTTAGTTTCCATTCGTCCTGTAAGTAGGCGGCAAGTTCATAGGCGCGTTCGCGGTCGATGTCAACCGGCAGCACGTTGGAGTACGGGCCGGGAATTCGCGTATTCGGCTGAAGCAGGTAGTCAATGGCGCTTACTCCGGCCTGCCACTGGTGAGTTTCGTTGGGTGTATAGGTCAGGTCTGATTTGATCTGACGGTGTAAAACGCCCGACTGAAGCTGGAACGCATTGGCCGAATCGGATGACGACAAATCGGCCCGATAACGACTCAGAATAACCGATGTAGCCAGATTTATCTGCTTATTTATGAAGTAATTCCAGCGCACCACCGCGTTCATTGTCTGATAATTGAACTGGGTAGAGGAGGCATTTATCTCTTGCCCCGAGAGTGAATCAGATGCCAGTTTAAAAATATCTTTACTTAAATAACCCGTCAGTGTAATCGTATTTTTCTCGTTAGGTTGATACTTGAATTTGGTCGTCAGATCATAAAAGTTAGCTTTCGTACCTGCCAAATTTGGCGGAGCCAGTTTGAATAGAAAATCATTGAACGACCCACGGGCAGCGACCAAAAACGATAGTTTCTTTTTTATGATTGGTCCCTCAATCCCTAACCGGCTCGAAATAATACCAATACCGCCATTAATACCCCATTTCTCGGCGTCTGGCTCTTTAATTTTCACATCCAGCACCGATGAGGCCCGGCCTCCGTAAGCAGCCGCCACCCCGCCCCGGTTCAGGGTTACGTCGCGCACCACATCAGGATTAAATACCGAGAAGAAGCCCATTAAATGGCTCGAATTGAAAACCGGCGCATCGTCGAACAAAATCAGATTCTGGTCGGCGCTCCCCCCTCGGACGTTAAAACCCGGAGCACCCTCCCCCACCGTTGTTACTCCCGGCAGTAGCAGCAGACTACGAATAACATCTACCTCACCCATTAGGGGCGGAATACGCCGAATACTACGAATGGTCATCTGTGAGACGCCAATTTCGACCTTACGAACGTTACGATCCGGCGTTTCACTCGTTACAACGACTTCCTCTAAATCTTTTGTATCATCTTCCATCGTAACCTCACGGAAGAGTGTCTTTTGAAGCGAAATAGTATCCTGTTGGGGGCGGTAGCCCACGTGGGAGAAACGCAGCACATAATTGCCCGGTGGCAACTGTACAATATAAAATCCATCTTTAGCGGTTACGTATCCTTTCGACACGTTGAGAACCACGATATTAGCACCCTGAATAGGTTTACCGGTCTTCCCATCCCGCACATAACCCGTTGCAGAAAACGTGGTAGAGTTACTACTCGGACTTGTTCTTTGTTGAGCCAGTGCCCCATTTAGCAAACAAGACGATAGCAACAGTAAACGTAAAAAACGCATAGAGCCGGGATTAGAAAGCACAAAATAGGGTAAGCAACGGGGCTGATAATTAATGATATAAAGGACTAAGGTGTTCGATTTACCCTATTTCCCACCATTCTTAAGCGATAATTAATTCCCCATCAGACTTACCCTTTCTGCTACTTACGTATTTCTGCCCTGCGCTGTTGCAAGTAACTACTCATCTCCTCCAGGGTCAACGCATTGAAAGTCATTGCTTTTGTTAAACCACCCTTCCGCCCAATGGCAACGCCATAGTGCATATCCAACAATCCAACCAAGTCATGAGCATCGGGATTAATACTCAGCATGACACCCTGTTGCATAGCGTAATCAATCCAGTGCCAGTCAATGTCGAGCCGGTATGGGCTAGCGTTGATTTCGATAATAACCTTGTGTTCGGCACAAGCGTCTATAACAGCCCGGTGATCAATGGGGTAGCCTTCGCGAGCGAGCAATAATCGACCGGTTGGATGGCCCAGAATGGTGGTGTACGGGTTTTCGATGGCCCGCAATAACCGAGTCGTAGCCTTCTCGAGCGACATCGTCAGCGTTTGGTGAACTGACGCCACAACATAGTCGAACGTTGCCAGTGTGTCGTCGTCATAGTCCAACGAACCATCGCCCAAAATATCAGATTCGATGCCTTTAAAAATCTTAAAATCTGACCCAAAGCCCGCGTTAATCTGGTCGATTTCAACCTGTTGCTGACGAACACGTTCTGCATCCAGTCCACCAGCATAGGACGCCGTTTTAGAGTGATCGGCAATACCGAAATAGCTCAGCCCCAGCTCACGACAGTAAGCAGCCATACCCGCCACTGACTGTTTACCATCCGACCATGTACTGTGATTATGAAGAGTGCCGCGAAGGTCTTCCCACGTAACGAGTTCGTCGTTTTGGTGGTGGCTGGCCCAACGAAAGGCAAAATCATCTTCGCGCATTTCGGGTACGATATAGGGTAAACCCGCGCGTGCATAGATAGCCTGCTCAACTTCCGCCGTATCTTTTCCAGTCACTTCCGACACGACACTAGCATAAGCCGCCTGAAGTAACGGGACACCACCCGCCCCAGCTTGTTGCAAATGGGACTCTGCTGCCGTTTGAATGAACAACTGCCGGTTCATTTGGTCTGATGGATAGAACAATAATTCCACCTGAACATCGAAACCTGTCAACCGTCCACGCCAGACAAACGGCGAAGACTCACGCTCATTTTGTTTCAGATTTGGCAGTTTAGTCAGGGTTAGCATGGCCGAAACGGGGTCGCTTGTCTGGACAAGCAGTTGCACACTATCAACCTCCTGCGCTTTCCTGCGTACCTGACCACTAATTTCGACTCGCTCAAAATGCGCTGACAGTTCGTCATAAAGCATATTTGCCATCATAGCGGCTTTATCCATACGAACTTTGCCCTGCTGTTCCTGCAAAAACTCCAGAGCCGACAGGATTTTGTCCTGCGTGCTGGCTCCAAACCCTTTTATATTCGCAATCTGACCGTTTTCACCTGCCAGTTGGAGATCCTGGAGATTGGTTACGCCTAACTCCTGCCAGAGTGTGCGGACTTTTTTGACACCTAATCCTTTGATGCGAAACATATCCAGCACACCCGCAGGTGTTTGGGCTAACAACTCATCGAGGTCCGTTAGATGACCCGTTTCGGCTATCTCACGAATTTTTTGAGCGACGGATTTACCAACACCCGGCAGTTTGATCAATTCTTCAACCGGCAAATTACCAAGATCAGCCGTAGACTTATCTAAGTTAAAGGCGGCTGTCTGGAAGGTCCGTGTCTTAAACGTATCACGGTCATGGAGTTCCATTAACCGGCCAGTGAGTTCAAGCAAGTCAACGATTTCGGAATTAGTCATGCTAAATAAAGGGGGAATTCACTGTGCAAATTAGGCAATTGGTCAGATTTTCCAGAAACCCGGTGCCTGGTTCTACCCGCTTGGCATACAAACTTGCCTGATTCTGATTTGACGGCTCATTTACTGATTACAAGATCATATTTCACCAATAGACCAGGTAAGTTTTGTAGCGAGAAGCGGGCTTTTTTTACTTTATTATCATCCGGGTTTATTTCCAGATTGTAGGAACTGGAGAAATCTACCTGGGTCAGATTATTCCCTTCGAACCGAGCTAACTCTAAATTACATTGGTCAAATACTGTCCCGGTCAGATCACATTTTAAGAAGTGAGCTTCTTTCAGCGAACAGTCTGTAAAATGAGCTTTCTTTAACTTACGGTTAAGAAAAACAGTGTAATCAAGTTGGCACTCCTGAAAATTGACGTGGAACCCAAACGCATTGCACGACCCGAAATCCACGTGAGCTAGTCTACAATTGACAAAACTGACGTCGTAGAGCTTCGTATTTCTCAACTCAGCCCTCGTTAAATTACAGTCTTCAAAACGGCAATTAATAAAGTTTGAGTCAGTAATCGCGATTCGTGATAAATCTAGCTTTTTGAATGTACATAGTTCAAACTCTTGGTTTGCTGCTTTATCAAGTTGATCAAAGACCTGGTTATAGTATTCCATTTTCATTCACTAAACCGCTATAGGAGCCTTGATGACCGGATGGGGATTGTAGTTTTCGAGGGTAAAGTCGTCGTATGTAAAGTCAAAAACCGAGCGTACATCCGGATTCAGTCGCATGGTCGGCAATGGTCTAAATTCACGAGAAAGCTGAGTTTCTACCTGCCCTAAGTGATTGAGGTATAGATGGGTATCGCCACCCGTCCAAATAAATTCGTGAGCCGTATAGCCGCATTCCTGTGCAATCATCATCGTCAGCAGTGCATAGCTGGCAATGTTAAAAGGCACACCCAAAAATACGTCTGCACTACGCTGATAAAGCTGACATGATAGCTTGTTATCGGCAACATAAAATTGCATAAGCAAATGGCAGGGCGGTAAGGCCATACTAGGCACATCAGATGGATTCCAAGCCGAAATAATCATCCGGCGCGAATCAGGCGTGTTTTTAAGTTGGCGCAACACATCCTGCAATTGATCAATGACCTGCCCATCCGGCGCGGCCCAACTACGCCATTGCTTACCATAGACAGGCCCCAGATCGCCGTTTTCATCGGCCCACTCATTCCAGATAGAGACACCGTTGTCTGTCAGGTATTTAATATTCGTATCGCCTTTGATAAACCACAGTAACTCGTGAATTATAGACTTCGTGTGCACTTTTTTGGTAGTCAGCAGCGGGAAACCCTGTTGCAGGTTAAAGCGCATCTGGTAACCAAACACGCTGATAGTACCGGTGCCGGTGCGATCAGTTTTGCGGGTACCGTTCTGGAGTATATGGCGGAGTAAATCGTGGTATTGTTGCATCAAAAAGTCATTACAGGACCGTCGTTTCGGTCAGTAGTCAAAAGTCGGTAGTCCTGACCAATAAGTCAAAAAGAAAGCCTGAATTCTATATCAGAATTCAGGCTTTCTCAACATAATTTGTTGATTACATCTGAGCTTTTTTCAGTTACTGAATATGTTACTTGCTTTAGTCCTGAATGTCAAACGAATACGTTATATCAGTCGATGGCCGCAGTTGCGCAGTTGCCGAACAGTATTTATCCATCGACAGATCAATTGCCCGCTTCACTTTTGCGGGGTCTAGCTGACCCTTGAGTAAGTATGTAATGTGAATTTTTTTAAAGGGCGCGGGCGTAGCTCCCTTCTCGCGAAAGCCATCTACTTTCAGTCGAAAGTCGTCAATCACCTGCTTCTGTTTTTGCAAAATCAGTATCACGTCAATAGCCGAGCAGCCCGCTAGTCCCATCAGTAGCATTTCCATTGGACGCGCTCCGGCATTATGGCCACCAATATCGGCTGCCGCATCAATATGCTGGGTCACACCTGAGGTACCAAGTCCTTCAAAATGAAAAGCATTGTCGACGCGCACCAGTTCGACTTGCATTGTATTAAACTCCTGAATGGTGTCAACCGGTTGGGAATCAAGCATTGTCTTCTTGTGTTTATTGGAAAGAGTTTGTATTTTCACGGCATGGGCCGCCCCGCGCTTCGTTGATGCTAGACAGTCCTACTGCTCAAATTAAACCAAGCCATGTCCGAAAAATTCACTGACGACCTTTTCGACCTTAAAAACGACCGGCGGTTGAGCGTGTACCTTTACCGGACGGGCTTTGGCTGTTGGCTTCTTTATATTCTGTCGGGAGCACGGTTTATGCAGTCGATGCGTATATATCGAACAGATTTCGGTGTATTCTCGTTCTTTCTAATGGTTATGGCCTTGTCGGCGTCCATGATTTATGACTATTATCATCACCCCATCGAGTTTGCTCAAAAGAAAAAGTGGCTGGCGTTCAGCTATTTAGTTTTGGCGGGTTTAATTTACTTCTTCATACTGCACAACGACCCAGTGGCGTTGCCGCATTTCTTTGGACCGGGTTTATTCTAAGTGTCCTCTATTATCAAGAACACAATTTGACTATCGGCTACTGCTTAAGTTATAAATTCCGAATATATTTCTGACCGCCCAAATAGCGCATCTGCCGGGCAATCTGCCGCGTTCGACGCTGA
The DNA here is from genome assembly GCF_042686045.1 of Spirosoma flavum. Lineage (NCBI taxonomy): Bacteria > Pseudomonadati > Bacteroidota > Cytophagia > Cytophagales > Cytophagaceae > Spirosoma > Spirosoma flavum. Next base: position 32,211 of record NZ_JBHUOM010000002.1, on the reverse strand, counting down.
ATGTAGTTCGATGGACTTTTAATCAAAAACAAACGTGGATTTGGTAACACAGCCGCAATTCGGGCGGCTTCGTTGCGCGAGAGGGTTGCAGCCGGATGGCCATAATATCGCTGCGACGCGGCTTCGACGCCAAAGGTCATCGAACCCATTTCAGCCACATTCAGATAGACTTCCAGAATTCGTTTTTTACCCCAAATGAGTTCAATCAGAGCGGTAAAATACACCTCTAATCCTTTGCGAAGATAGCTGCGTCCAGTCCAGAGAAATACGTTTTTAGCGACCTGTTGCGAAATAGTACTGGCTCCACGCGGTCGTTTACGCGTTTGGTTCTCTTTGATAGCATCCTGAATTTCGTCAAAATCGAATCCCCAGTGGGTCGGAAAGGCTTGATCTTCAGAAGCGACAACAGCTAGAGCGGCTTCTTTACTTATCGAGTCGTAAGACCGCCACTTTTTGTAAACGTGGCTGCTTTCGTCCGTACCAAATGTATCTATCCAGCGCGAAACGATTAAAGGCGTTACCCAGACCGGCACATATTTCAAGGCAACAACGTAGCCCATCGAGCCGAAGAATAACCACAGAAATGTTTTGATTACGACCCAATAGATACGTTCCAGCAGAGGACGTTCACGTATAAACCGGCGGGTCTGCTGCCACTTTCGTGTTAACCCACGCGACGAACTTTGGTCCGACGACGGCTTGCGGCTAAGCGGTTGCGTCCGTTGCGTAGATGCGTTGCTGGCCTTTGGTCGCGGGGTTGGCGGGGGAGCATTACGGAAAGTATTGGCTGGGCGTTGCGGATTCATATACGTAGGGTCAATCCGCGAAAATAACAGCCAGGCGGCTGGAAACCCGCGTTTTCTCTTAATTAACGTCTAAAATATAAAAAAAGCGTCATACCTACTCATCCACAAATAATGTAGCAGCCACTCGGTCGGCAAAGAGCTTGCCAGCTTGAGTCAGAAGCAGTCGGTCACCATGACGCATAAGCCAGCCCGTTGCGTACATATCGGCAAGATCATGAGCCTGTTTTTTAGCGAAATCACTCGTTAACAGGGAGTTAAGCTCAATCAATGAGCACCCCCACTGTGTTCTGAGACCTGTTAATAAGTATTCGTTTACCTGGTCATTTATTGTTAATTTTTCAATCGTAACCGGTAATTCTCCCAGCTTTACGTCAGCGATATAGCGTGCATTGTTAGCCACATTGTATTGCCGCGAATGACCATTGTAGGAGTGTGCGCTCGGCCCAATACCGAGATACGGATGCCGTTGCCAATAGGCCGTGTTATGCCTGGCATATTCGGAATTACGCGCAAAGTTTGAGATTTCGTAATGGGCATAGCCTGCGCTTGTCAGCGCTTGTGTCAGTTCTTCAAACTGTTCGGCAGCAATGGCTTCATCGGCAAATGTATCTACACCTGTCAGTAATTTACCTTTTTTCTGCCAGCGTCCAAAAACGGTATCAGGTTCAATAGTCAGAGCATAGGCCGACAAGTGCGGCACGTTAAGCGCGAGAACTTTTTGTAAATCAAGCTGCCAAAGTGCCTTATCTCTACCAGGAATTCCGTAAATCAAATCGACACTCATATTCTCGAAACCAGCTTCCCGAGCCAGCCAAACACAGGTTTCAGCTTCAGTGGCAGTATGAGCACGATTCATCCAGTTGAGCGTTGCTTCGTCAAAGGTTTGAATACCAATACTCAGCCGGTTAACATACCGACGTAGCAATTGAAGTTTCTGTAGATTCAGATCGTCAGGATTGGCTTCAAACGTTATTTCGGCATCGGGCGATACCATAAAGTATTTATGAATAGTCGTAAAAATTTGCGCTAATTCACTCTCTGTCAGCAAAGAAGGCGTTCCACCGCCAAAATAGATTGTTTCTAACGTTTGAGTAGGCAGATAGCCCTGTTGAAGCGAAATTTCGGCACAAAGTGCATCGACCAGCACTGATTTTTGCCCCAGGCTTGTGCTAAAATGGAAGTCGCAGTAATGGCAGGCTTGCTTGCAGAACGGTATATGAATATAGAGGTGCATCTATCCTAATGACAACAAAGCCAAGTGATGGGTTCCTTTATAACACCTTCTCCAGAACAATGGCCAGGCCATGTTTACCTTGTACCGTACCGATAATGTCGAAGCCGAGCCGTAGGTTAAGCAGGAGCATCCCACGCCATCGATTATAAGTCTGCGTTCGGACGGCGTGGTATTTTTGCTGGCGACACCAGTTATGCTGTTGGCGCATGAGTTCGGTAGCGATGCCATGACTCCGAAAATCAGGATGAACGCCACCGAGCCAACTATAAAAATGGCCGGGTTTACGTTCATAACCGAGTTTACAACCAACAACATGGCCATTGGCAATAGTTAATAGCGCATACAGACCCGTTCGGGTAGATTGATACGTAAGTTCAGAAAGTAATTCAGACTGGGATTGATCATCGAATAGGCTGGTGAGCAGCTCAATCATCGACGTCAGGCGTGGCTCTGGAGGTAGATCCGAATAATGTTCATAACTCAGCTCCATTCGGTAAAAATGCAGGAAAAAACTTGTCAGGAAAAGAAGTATATCCTACTCATCAGGGCACTTTTTGCATCGTTTACCCTTTTTGTACTTCTTGCAGCACTTTTTCAAAACGCACTCATGGCTCAAGAATGGGTTAGTTTGACTGAGTGTCTTTGACTCAGTCAACGTAGAAATGTGTTCAGAAGGATTAAATTCGGCAGTCATTTGCAGTAGTCTCTTGCTGAGGCAAAGTTACGCTTGTTTAGATTTATTACAAATTAAAATTGGCAGAAAAAATTTCATAAACAACCCTTAAACCAAAACTATGTCTTCACAATTTACGTCTCTATACCGTTTCCGCGATGTCGGTGTTGTATTAATCCGGTTGGCATTTGGCTTTCAACTGGTAAAGGTGTCGTATTTAAATGCCTTGTTTCCGACTGATAATCTGCCTCAGTTTATAGCTTTCCTGACGGCACTGGGCTTCCCGTTTCCAACAGTCGGGGCTTATTTGGCGGCCTACACCGAGTTTCTGGGGGGTATTCTATTACTATTGGGTCTATGGACGCGGTGGGCAGCTATTTTTCTGACAATAAATTTCAGCATTGCTTTTGGCATGGCTCATCTAGCCGTAAACGATGATTATCAAAACACCTTTCCTGCTGTAAACTTATTAGCAGTCAGTGTCTTTCTCTTCCTCAACGGGGCAGGGAGATTTTCGATTGATGCACTGCTACAGCAGTCGCCAGGCGTTGAGTAATCGCTAGCTGACGACTGTTGTAGCATGCATTACTGGTGAATCTCACCCGTCATATACAATTGCACTTGTCCCGAAATATCAACGCGGCTGGGACTTTCACCATCATCGTTGAATTTGCAACGGAGGTAGCCACCCCGTTTAGACAGTTGACGGGCAGTGAGTTCAATCTTACCTAGTTTTTCGGCCCAGTAGGGAACCAGCGTTGTGTGCGCAGAGCCGGTAACGGGATCTTCGTCGATGCCTGATTGCGGCCCGAAGAAGCGCGACACGAAGTCAACGGATTCTCCGTCAGCATCGCTGGCACTGCCTGGTGCTGTCACAATTATACCTCGTGCCGGAACACTGCTCATTTCCCGAAAATCTGGTTTCAGTGCTTCAATCTGTTCCTGCGTTTCGTAAACAAGCATGTAATCCGTTTTGCCTTTGTAAACGGCAAGCGGTTTTTCGCCCATACTAGTCAACAGAGCGGGTGGCTGTACATTGGCTTTCTGCACCGTGTCAGCAGGAAAATCAAGTGTTAACCAGCCGCCATCTTTGCTCCGGCAAACCTTTAGTAAACCACTGCGAGAGTCAAAATAAATCTGATCGTTATCGCTTGAATCGTTCGTATTGTTCTCCAGAAAAAACGCCACATAACCAGCCGCTAAGGTAGCATGACCGCACAGATCCACTTCGACCGTGGGGGTAAACCAGCGAATGTGATAAGAAGCATTCTCATCAGTTTTAACGTAGAAAGCCGTTTCGGCGAGATTGTTTTCGGCGGCTATCTGCTGCATACGTTCATCAGATAGCCACTCGTTCAAAGGCACAACAGCCGCCGGATTACCAGCAAACAGCTTGTCGGTAAAGGCATCAAGTTGGTAAATTCTCATAAAGATTTAAGGTGCGCAAAGCGCGGTTTAGGAAATTAGGAATACTCTTCTCTTGCCTGCAAAGCATCAAATGTATCCACTGAAAATACCGTCAGTGAGGGTATAATGATGTCAGCAATGGTAAATTTAGGGTCGCTGTATTCAAATGCGGCTGGTACAGCTACTGTGCGCATGCCGGCTGCATAAGCTGACTTCAGGCCATTGCCCGAATCCTCAAAGCCCACGCAGTTAGCGGGCAACACGTTTAACTTGCGAGCAGTACCCAGATACACATCCGGAGCGGGTTTATTATGAGCCTCCAACGTGGCAGAGTGCCAGAGTGTCAAAAGATCGCGAATGCCTAACCGATTCACAACCACCTCAATCAGACTCATGGGCGAGGCCGACGCAATGGCCGTAGGGATGCCCCGGCTAACAAAAAATTGTAAGGCTTCAATAGCGCCCGGCATGGGTTCGGCCAGGGTGGCAATGCGTTCATGGACTCCTTCTGTAATAGCTTCGGCAAGGTCTTCATGGCTCCGGCCTGCTGCGGCTTGCTCCGTCCAGGGGGCACGGGCAAACCAGTATCGCACGACATCCGGAATAGGCATGCCAGTAGTTATTTTACATTCGTCATCGGTGAGGTACAAACCAACTGAGTCAAACACGACTCGTTCCATTGCACGCCAGTGGGGTTCAGAGTCCACCAGCAGCCCATCCATATCAAATATTGCTGCGTATATCAAAATAGGTTACTTTTTTGTCTTGAGACTGCGTTTACACTTACATAATCAACGAGCGTGCTCAGTTTGTTTAAACTTGGGCCCGTCATCAACTTCAAGCGTATCGTCATCGACAATAGTGGTATCAAGGGGAATCGTAGACGTTTTTGTTTTCGTCTCCTGTTGACAAGCAGAAAGCAGCCCCAGAAAAATCAGTAGGCAAACAACGGTATACTGGATAAGTCGTACTTTCAGAACGCTCATTCCCGGACGGTTCTGACTAACTAATTTCTCATACATCTGCCTGGCGAAATGGCTTCACATCGACCTTATCCCAAACACCCTGCACAATATACGGGTCTGTTTGTAGGTAGTCTTGAAGTTGATCATCGGTCTCGAGGTTGAGTATAAGCATCGACCCAATCATATCCCCATCAGGGTTAAGAAGCGCCCCGCCGAGTATAAACTGGTTGTTTTCTTTTAACTGATGAACGTAGTTCAGATGATCGGGCCGAGTTGCCATTCGCCGGGTGAGGGCATCGGCATCAGTATGGTCATAAGCGTGTATAATGTACTTCATGGATTGCGTAAAGGTTTCATTAAGCAAGATACCATCTTTAGATTGCCAGCCAATATTTAAGTACCTGAATTTTACTCAGCTTAATTATGGCTTACGTTGAGTAAAATTCAGTCCTATACATAAGACATCCATCGCGCAGTTGGTCACTATAGAAATGCGCATAAATCCAGCCATTGAACTTCCGAACAATGGGTTCAATAGCCGGATTGACGCGTGTTTTCATATTGAAAAGTAAGTCTTTCGCCGTTTTCTTCCTAATTTCCGGCTTTCAGTCAATCCCTCACTTCATTCCTCTATGAATCGTATCTACTATTGGTTAGTATTATTATCCAGCGCGTCCGTCTTCGCCCAGTCTCCTCCCAAAAATCACGCTCCACTCACTGTTGAAACCATTATGCAGGACCCAAAAATCTGGGTCGGCACGTCACCATCAAATCCGTTCTGGTCCGATGACTCACGAACGCTCTATTTTAATTGGAATCCCAATCAGGCGAAAGGCAGTCCAGCGCTGAGTGATTCGCTTTACAAAGTGACCTTCGCTACCAACGCTGCCAGAAAAGCTGGCCGAAGCACTCCCCTGACAGCTTCGCAGCCACAGAAGGTTAGCCCAACCGAACGCCGGACCTTACCAGCGCCCCCCGTTTCTGCCTATAATAGAGCGTATACCCAACGGCTGTTCGAGCGACAGGGCGATTTGTTTTTGTTTGATGTAAAGTCCGGCAATAGCCGGCAGTTAACGAATACCGTCGAAACGGAGATTGACCCTGTTTTCTCCGGTGATGAGCAACGCGCTATCTTCCGGCGAAGTGGCTCCAATCTGTTTAGTATCGATTTGAAAACCGGCGAATTAACACAGCTTACCGACTTCCGGACGGGGACAAAAAAAGCCGACCCAAAATTGACCGACGAAGAAAAATTTCTGAAGCAAGACCAACTCCGTCTATCATCGGTGCTAAAAGAGCGAAAAGAGAAAAAAGATGAAGCCGACCGGATTAGCAAAGCCGACCAGCCAAAACGCGCAAAAGAAATTTACCTCGACGACAAAACTGTTATCAATCCGCAACTTAGTCCCGATGGTCATTTCATAACCTATCGACTGAGTAAAAGACCAGCCAATGCCAAAACGGCTCAGGTACCGAATTACATAACTGAATCAGGCTACACGGAGGATATAGCAGCCCGGACCAAAGTTGGTTCCCCCGTTGCCAGTCAGGAGTTTTTCGTTTATGACATTGCCAAAGACACGGTTCGGGCTGTATCGGTAAAGGATATTCCGGGCATCAATGACAAACCGGCCTATCTACAGTCGGTAGCTGGTGCTAAACCCGATACGGCAAAAAAGACGCGCCCCGTTGCCATCAGTGGCCCAGTCTGGTCGGATGATGGAAAATTGTGCGTCGTTGTTGTACGCTCGCTCGATAATAAGGATCGCTGGATTATGCGCTTCGTGCCGGAAACGTTGAAACTCTCTCTGCTCGACCGCCAGCACGACGATGCCTGGATTGGCGGGCCGGGTATCGGTTCGTTAAATTCGCCGGGCAACATGAATTTTCTGGCTGATAATCAAACCCTGTGGTTTCAGTCAGAAGCCGACGGCTATTCACATATCTATACGATCAATGTCCTTACTGGACCCTCCGGTTCGGGAGGAAAGAAACAACTGACCTCCGGCAAATTTGAGGTGCAGCAGGTGCAGTTATCGAAAGACAAAGCCCATTTCTTTCTGCAAACCAACGAAGTACATCCCGGCGAGCAGCATTTTTACCGAATGTCGGTTAGCGGTGGACGCGACGGTGGACCGGAACGGACCCGCCTGACAACGATGACCGGCGCAAACGACGTTACGCTCTCGCCCGACGAAACCCAGATGGCGATTCGGTATTCATCCAGTAATCAACCCTGGGAATTATATGTGGCACCTGTTATTGACCCGTTACCCGCAAACAAAAAACAGTCGTCTTCTCAGTCTGTACCCTCACAGAATGTCAGTTCCGCAGCCATCAAATTAACAAACTCGCCTACTGAAAGCTTCAAAAGTTATCCCTGGCGTGAACCTGAACTCGTGACCATTAAGGCCCGCGATGGTCAGATAATTTATGCCCGGTTATTTAAGCCTGCAACCCCCAGCGGACAACCCAGTACTGGACGGGCTGTGGTATTTGTCCATGGAGCGGGTTATTTGCAGAATGCCCATAAATGGTGGAGTTCGTATTTTCGGGAGTACATGTTCCATAACTTACTGGTTGAAAAGGGCTACACAGTTCTCGACATCGATTATAGGGGCAGTGCGGGCTACGGCCGCGATTGGCGCACGGGTATTTATCGGCACATGGGCGGCAAGGATCTAGATGACCACGTCGATGCCGCTAAATGGCTTGTTCAAACGCAGGGTGTAGATGCTAAGCGGATTGGTGTTTACGGTGGTTCTTACGGCGGTTTTATTACCCTTATGGCCATGTTCACAACGCCGGATGTATTTAAAGCGGGAGCCGCTCTACGGCCTGTAACCGATTGGGCAGCCTATAATCATCCCTATACGGCTAATATCCTGAATGAACCACAAAGTGATTCATTGTCGTACAGACGCTCCTCCCCCATCAACTTCGCCGAGGGGTTGAAAGGTTACCTGCTCATCTGTCATGGTATGGTAGACGTAAACGTGCATTTTCAAGACGCCGTTCGGCTGGCGCAGCGTCTTATTGAACTCAAAAAGGAGAATTGGGAGTTAGCTCCATACCCCGTTGAGGATCATGGCTTTGTGGAGCCATCAAGTTGGATGGATGAGTACAAACGGATTCTAAAACTGTTTGACGAACGATTATGAATGTAGCCTTTATAGGGTTCGGTTTATCGATGTTAACTCGTTCTATAACTGAACCCTATAAATCTACTCTACTAATACTCTTATCAATGACTGCCGTGATTCAGCATTAACTTTGAGCAAGTAAGATCCTGTCGCTACCCCTGATAGTGCCCACTCGGCTTGCTTTTTGCCTGTGAAAGCTGGGAGTTCATATTGCCTGACTGCCCGACCTGACGCATCCAACAATTGAAACGTTAAGGCTGACCGCTCCACCTGTTCTATTTCTACTCTTAATCGGTCTATGACTGGGTTTGGTAACACCCGAACAGACAATACAGAAAAAGGCTCCGCTAAGGCCGTCAGTATAAAGTTGATGGCATCTGATGGGGGCGATGAACAGCCAGTGGCGTTAGTAACAATTGCGTAGTACTGGCCACTCTCGAATGGCACTAACGTTGATCCGGTTGCATTAGTGACCGGATGGCCGGGGCTGCTACTCGTACGAACATACCATTGAATGCCTGCTGCCTGGTCAACTACTAGTGTACTACTCCCAGTCTGGGTAATAGTTGGTTTAAACGGTGCAGGAAATTGAGCCTTTATAGACACAAATACGGTAGTTGTCGAACACCGATTACTATCCACAACACTCACTGTATACGTACCTTCAGACAGGGTCGTTTGGGTGGCCGACAAGGGTTTAAGCGTGTCTTGCCGTTCAGTTGCCCAGTAATAGACAAATGGTTTTGTACCACCGGCTATCTGTACCGTTGCTTCTCCATCCTTTCCACCACTACAGGTGGCATCCTTTATTTTACCAGTCGAGAGGGTTAGAGCCATCCCATCGGTCACAACAGCAGCGATCGAATCTGTACAACCAACTTCATCAGTTACCCGAAAGCGATACGTGTTTGGCCGTAAACCATTAATCTGACTATTTTCTTGGTAGGGCTGGCCGATAACCTGATATTGCCGTCCAGTACCAGTGCCGCCCGTAGTCGTTAACTTAACGGCTCCCGTAGGGCATACGCAACAGGTGGCGGCCGTAGAAACGGCCTGGACCTTTAGCGGTTCGGCTTTTACTATCGTTACTGAAACCAAGCTTGTACAGACATTGGCATCTGTTCCGATAATGGTATATTCACCTACAGTAAGACCCATAAATACATTGCTACTCTGGGGTGTCTTACTCGTTGCAAGCTGATATTGTACGGTTCCGGTACCACCCGTCGGCGTAACAGTAATTGACCCGCTAGTAGGGCCAAAACAGTTAACCGGGACAGCAGCAGTGGTTAATTGTAATTTCGCCGGCTGCCCGACTACCACCGTTTGCTTACCCTGACAGCCATTACCGTCTTTCACTATTACTTCATAGCTGTTGGCCGCTAAACCCGTAAATTGAGCACCAGTCTGAAAAGCACCCGTACCAAGTTGATATTGATACGCTCCCACACCCCCTGCCGCAGCTATGGTAACACTACCATCAGCCGAACCGGCGCAGCGAGTGGGCTTCGTAGCTACTTTAATGTCGAAGCCAGTTGGTGAGCCAATAGGCACTGGCTGACTGAATATACAACTATTTTTATCGGTGATAGCGACTATATAAGTTGTATTTGATTTCAAATTAATAAATGTACCCGTTAACTGTGGTGTGCCGTAATCGAGAAAATAACGGTAGTCACCTACTCCACCAGAAGCTACTGCAATCAGCGCACCGTCTGTTCCACCAGTGCATTTGCTGGCTATAGGTGTAATAACCGCGACTAAGGCGGGGGGTTGTTTCACATCTACAGTAGCCTGAACCGTACAGCCCAGCGCATCTTTCACCGCCACTGTGTACGTTCCCGCTACTAGATTCCCAAACGTAGTATTTTTCGTTTGAAAACCCTGTCCTTCAAATTGGTATTGAAGCAACCCTGTTCCACCAATGGCATTAATGGCAACCTGGCCATCCTTACTACCATTACATAACGTAGATAATGACGTGGGGGAAAGTATGATTGGCGTATACACCTGAACGGTGCCCGTAGCTGTACCAACGACAGTTATAATACCTGTCGTGCTGGTAGCGGTTGTACTTGTTACTTCGCAGATGGCGGTATAAGTTGTCGTTTGCACCGGAACAACCGTGATAGTCGTTCCCGTTTGTGTTGTTGACCAGCGAACAGATCCATTGGCCGGGCAACCCGATGCCGTTAAATCTGTCTTAGTCCCTGCACAAACCGATGCCGAACTAACCGACACGGTAAGTACCGTCGGCGCATGAGTGGGTACTATATTTTTTGCCCATGCGGGAACCGCTAGACCAATAAATACACATATACAAATCAGGAATACTTTACTATTGTGCAAAAAAGAACTGCACCGCGTTCGTAAACGATTATCCATAACTCAGTTCTTTAACCAAACAGCCAAAGGTAATCCACCACGTAGAGAACCTGTGTACTAAAGTGTCAGTTTGTTACTATTCGGTTCATATAATACCAGTTGACGATTACAATAGCGGTTAAAGTGAGCGATTCAATAGCTGTTATTTATTAATAAAGGACCATTCATTACATAGTGTCTAGTTCACACATTTTAATTTAAATACGTGGACTAGACACTGAGATCCTCCAACGGTACATACCCTTTTTTAGATGAACGTAAGTCACCTATTATGATTTCTCAGACACAATATTGTTGTACCAGATAGAAGCATATCCAGCCAGAATAACTTACTAGTAAACTGCACTTTATTAAGAATGAGGATGGTCTGTAATCTTTATGTTTATGACGATAAGGACCTTAAAAGCTGGGATGTCAGGAAGCTGCCTCTTTTTATTTTTGAATCTTTCGCTTAATTTTCATAATGCATAAATTAGCTTGTTGACAGAGCTATTTTAGATGCGTTTAATAATTTTGATCAGCGATTTGCGTTTCTATGAAAGATGTTGCAACATTTGCACTGTCTTACACGCAGAAAAAGACTTTTTTTTCTGTAGTGTGTAAAGAAATTGCTTACTTTTAGCATAACAATCCTTTACAAAGGGAAGGTTGAACATCAAGATTTGACGACCACCCGGTCGTTAGTCTTGAAATGGTGTGGATAGAAGCGGAAAGCCGCCCCGATATTCGGAGCGGCTTTTTTGTGCTTATCGAAGAATGATATCCATTAATTTAACATCTTTTTAATTCTATTTTCAACCCCTTTTAAGATGCCATAACGAGTTTTAGGGGCTCAAATGAGCAGACATCTGCCTGCCCTACCACGGTATATTTTGCTAGGCTGTGTACTATGATTGTAAAATAATTTATTCTGCCATTTTTAAATCAGCCGATAGCTATGTATGTTGCCGATATGAAGATTCTCGTAGTAGAAGACGAGCCCAAATTAGCCTCGTTTGTTAAGAAAGGTCTGGAGGAACAATCCTGCGAAGTCGATGTAGCCTACGATGGGCAGGTAGGGCGAAATATGGCCCTCAATAACCTCTACGATGTGATCGTTCTGGATATAAATCTGCCCAAAATGAATGGCTTTGATGTCGTCCAGTCAATTCGGCAGGAAAAAAACCGAACTCCGGTTCTGATGTTGACGGCAATGGGGTCGGTAGATGATAAACTGACGGGTTTTGAAGCCGGGGCTGACGATTACTTGGTGAAGCCTTTCGAGTTTCGGGAGTTGATGGCTCGGTTACGGGCTCTTACGAAGCGAAGCAGCGACGCTGGTATGCAGGCCAATGTATTGAAAGTAGCTGACCTCGAACTAGACCTTAATGAAAAAGTAGCCCGTCGGGGTGATAGACGTATTGAATTGACAGCCAAAGAGTTCGGATTACTCGATTACCTAATGCGCAACCGGGGTCGTGTAGTGTCGCGGGTAGATATTGCCGAAAAAGTTTGGGATATTCATTTTGATACAGGGACCAACGTAATTGATGTGTATGTGAATTTCCTGCGAAAAAAAATCGACAAAGATTTCCCTAACAAACTTATTCATACCGTAATTGGTATGGGATATATGCTTAAGGAGGATTAAGCAATCAGAAAAGAGGAGTGAGTCTTAGCACTATCCAAATTATCTCCTCACTTCTAACTCCTTAAACAAATGAACATCCGCACGCGCTTGACGCTGTTGTTTGTGTTGTTGGTCGCTTCGATTGTGCTGCTCTTCACAGTTTCAGTCTATTATCTCTATGACCAATTCAGGGAGCAGGAATTTCAACAACGGCTTGAAGAAAAAGCGTTTACGACCGTTCGGCTTCGTGAAGATGTAGGTGAAGTTCCGCGGGCCGACCTGCCCGTTATGACCGAAGAGCAGGTAACAATTTATACTAGCCTGGGAGTAGTTTTATATAACCAGGATAGCCAGCGTCCCCGACTGCCGGTAACGCCAGAGTTCCTTAGCAAAGTTAAACTCCACCAGCATCAATATACCCGAATAGGCGATATTGAAGCCATTGGCGTGCTCCATCTCAACACGCGGAAAGAACCCTTGATTATTGTCGCATCGGGCAAGGATCGTTACGGTTTAAGTAAACTGGATCGGCTGCGGGAAATTCTCTTTTCTGGCTGGTTGCTAAGTCTTGTCATTGTAGGCATAGCGGGCTATCTATTTGCTACTGATGCACTTAGACCCGTAGCCGAACTTATTACACAGGTTAACGCCATTTCGGCAAATAATATTCATGAACGTTTGCGGGTAGGTCGTCAACGTGACGAACTGGCCGACTTAGCCCGGACCTTTAATGACCTTCTCATCCGTCTCGAAGAAGCGTTTGTTTTACAGAAGAGTTTTGTTTCGCATGCGTCGCATGAGTTACGCACCCCCCTCACCGTTATGATGGGCCAGATTGAGGTGACCCGATTACAGGCGCGTTCGACTGAGGAGTATGAAATTGCTTTCGACGCATTGCTCGACGAAGTCAAAAGTATGATTCGGCTCGTAAATGGTCTACTAGAGCTTGCCCGTGCCAGTACAGATGCGGTGATGCTCAACTACCAACCTGTGCGTATTGACGAATTGTTATGGCAGTCCCAGAGTCTGCTGGTTAGTAAAAAACCCAGCTACCAAATTGATATTGATTTCGACAACATCCCCGTTCAGGAAGAGGAACTAGTTATTTTAGGTGAGGAATCATTACTCCAAACGGCCTTTCAGAATCTGATGGAAAATGGTTGTAAATATTCTTCTAATGAGCGGGTGTCAGTTCGGATTTTGTTTGAGCGAGGACAGTTAAAACTCACCTTTAGCGACCAAGGCTACGGTATTCCCGAAACCGATCTTCCACACATTTTTGAGCCGTTTTACCGGTCAGAATCAACAATGACAATCAGTGGTCATGGCATCGGTTTGGCTCTCACACAACGAATCATTGAATTGCATCAGGGCCATATTCAGGTAGAATCAGTCGTTGGTAAAGGCACTATATTTCGTATTACACTACCAACCACCTACAACTCTTCTTCAGACGGTACAAATAAAATTGGCGAAAGTGTTAGTGCAGTGTAAGCTTTAAGTAGGTGTAATTATTTTGGTTGCCTATACCATAAATATCATTAACTAAATACAGACATTGGCTAACAGAAAAGTGGCATTGAGAGGATTCTCGATATGGCTTTTCTGTTAGCCAATATCAATAGGCAGACTGGCATTTAAAACAATGAACCAGGTATCTTTTATGAGCCAATGGAAAACTGCTAGTTATTCTGATGCATAAGCTAAGAGTTGATTGAACGCTTAACTTTTTTTTCATTGAATTTTAATACGACTATGAAAATACTATATAATAGTCAGCTTAATCTGCATCGAGTATACGATCTTTACTATGCTTTCGATCAAGTAATTTGAAAGAAGAACAAGATGAAATTTTTGATCCATTAATTAAACTACATATTAAATTTTGGGACATAAAAAAAGCCTCCTACAGTGGGAGACTTTCTCAAAAGAAACAAATAATACTACTAATTTATTATTGTCTACTCTAATTATTTTTCATGCTTTTGTGCATGTGTTTCATGGCCTTTCCGGAATCAGCTTTCATGCTGTTACCCTCTCTTTTGCCTTCTTTTTTCATTGCTTTAGCTTCCTTCTTCATTTCTTTTTGTGCCGCTTTATCGGCTTGCTTTGTATCGTCCTGAGCGAAAGCGGCACTCGTCATTAGCAGGGCTGCAACAGCAGCAATCATTATTTTTTTCATTAGTCTATCTGGTTTTAGTGTGTTTATTACCAGTATAGAACTCTCCTGCCGTCAAAAAGTTATTAACAGTCCATTAAATCAGCGACTTATAGCAAAGTACTAATTAATTTGTAACGTCAATTTCCGGATTTTGGTAACTTCTTCCGGGCTTTCACCGGTGATGGACCTGTTCTTACACTACTACTGGCATCAATCTTCGTTGTACGGTTCGACGAACTACCATCAGCTTGCCGTTGGTCATTCGTTAAACCTGTTCCTGTAGATACCCCATTTGTTCCGTCGTGGGTATTGGCCGCCGATGGGTTTGAGCGGGCAGCATCAGTAGCAGAAATAGCCCCGCTCGAAGATTTACTAGTACTAGTGGTGTTACGTTGCTTTTGCTGAGCAGCGGCTGATCCGGCAAGTACCAGGACCAGTGCAAGTGTTGCGAGGGAGTTAGTCATTAGTATATATCAGTTAACGTGAGTTATACGACTAACAACTCGCTCGAGACTCTTGAGTTTTAATTGTATCGAAAAATTTAAGCGAACGGACAATAGACTACTAAGCAGCGACCTTAAACTCTGATGTGAGGTGAAAAGTGACATCAGGATTATTTTGCTGATTCATGCGCAACATCCAATCTGATTCGGCCAGAAATACCGGGTTTTGATCTTTATCGTAAGCAATTTGGTTACCTTTAAGTCGAATAAACTCTGCCAGTTTAATCGGATTTTCAGCTGTAATCCAGCAGGCTTTCGTATAGTTCAAGGGTACCCAGCGGCATTTGGCTCCGTATTCATTTTCCAGCCGGTATTGAATCACTTCAAATTGCAGCTCACCAACCGTCCCGACAATTTTGCGGTTACCCAGTTCGAGCGTAAACAATTGAGCAACTCCCTCATCAGTCAACTGCTGAATACCTTTGTCCAGTTGTTTTGATTTCATCGGGTCGAGATTCACCAGTTCTTTAAAGATTTCCGGCGAAAAACTCGGAATTCCCTGATACTGTAGTTCTTCTCCTTCTGTTAACGTGTCGCCAATTTTAAACGTACCCGTGTCATAAAGGCCCACTACATCGCCAGGAAACCCTTCTTCAATCACGCTTTTGCTATCGGCCATGAAACTAAACGGACTGGCAAAGCGCACGTTCTTATCTAACCGTGTGTGGTGATAGAATTTATTACGCTCAAACACCCCCGAACAAATGCGCAAAAACGCGATACGGTCACGGTGTCGAGGGTCAAGATTTGCGTGGATTTTAAAGACAAAGCCACTGAAGTTTTTCTCATCGGGCTGCACCTCCCGTTTATCAGTCTGACGAGCGACGGGTTCTGGCGAAATATCACAGAATCCCTCAAGCAGTTCTTTAACCCCGAAATTATTAACTGCCGAGCCAAAGAACACAGGTGCCAGTTTACCATCCAGATAAGCCTGCCGATCAAACGCGTCGTAAACACCGTCAATCAGGTCAACATCTTCCCGAAGTTGAGCCGCATCACGTTGACCCACTTTTACATCGAGCAGATCGTCGGCCAAATCGATAGGTAATACATCGGCCTCTACTTTGGTTTTATTGGCTTTGAAGAAATATAATTTTTTCTCGATCAGACTGTAAACTCCCTTAAAATCAGAGCCCATGTTCACCGGCCAGGTCATTGGCCGAACGCGAATGTTCAGCTTCTCTTCTAGTTCATCCAGCAGATCGAACGGATTACGGCCTTCGCGGTCAAGTTTGTTGATAAAAATAATTACCGGTGAATCACGCATCCGGCAAACTTCCATCAGTCGCTCGGTTTGTTCCTCTACGCCCTTTACGCAATCGATTACCAGAATCACACTATCTACGGCAGTGAGTGTCCGATAGGTATCTTCCGCAAAATCTTTGTGGCCAGGCGTATCAAGAATATTAATCTTCAGATGGTCATACTCAAACGTCATAACCGAAGTAGCCACGGAAATACCCCGTTGCTTCTCAATTTCCATGAAATCCGACGTAGCCGACTTCTTAATCTTATTGGATTTAACAGCACCAGCCGTTTGAATAGCGCCCCCAAAAAGTAGTAATTTTTCGGTCAGCGTCGTTTTGCCAGCATCAGGGTGACTGATAATGGCGAACGTTCGCCGACGGGCCGTTTCGACCTGTATATTCGTTTGCATTATTCTCAGAATCAGAAGACAAAGATACGAAAAAAGAGGGAGTTAATGAAAAGGGACGTATGCGTGATTACCCGTTTTCGGTTTCTCTCCTTACTCCTTTTTCTAATTTCCTATAAAAAAGCCCATAATAGCAATGCCCAGCCTACGA
Source organism: Spirosoma flavum (assembly GCF_042686045.1). Lineage (NCBI taxonomy): Bacteria > Pseudomonadati > Bacteroidota > Cytophagia > Cytophagales > Cytophagaceae > Spirosoma > Spirosoma flavum. The sequence goes on along the minus strand of NZ_JBHUOM010000002.1, from coordinate 15,520 downwards.
TCATGCCTAGACCGCCGATGGGGGTAATCGCTCCCAGCCACGTAACACCCGTGAAACACAGCACATAAAGCGACCCTGAAAAGATTAGCACACCCCCTAAAAAACAATAACCTGACCAGTTAAGCAGTTTCACAATGGTGGGGTTACTGCCAAATGTATGCATTAACAGACCCACCAATATGAGGGCGAAGGCGTGATAAAACTGATATTTAACGGCGGTTTCGAACGTTGCTGACCGCCCTGACGCATCGAGCATTGTTCGAAACGCATGAGCACCAAAAGCACCCAGCCCTACGCCCAGCAGGCCTAATACGGCCCCAGATTGAATGAAGAATTTCATAGTTGTAATGCCGGACATTCTATCCGGTCATAAAATATAATTAGTAGACCCGGATGAGATGGTCCATACTACCTCGATCCAAAAATAGCACTCCCAACCCGAACCAATGTACTACCCTCTTCGAGGGCAATGTGATAATCGTTACTCATACCCATCGACAGTTCCTGAAAATGAAGCATAGGACGCTGAATTTGTCCTAATTTGTCGTATAGCTGCTTTAGACTTCGAAATTCCCGGCGGATTTTGGCATCGTCGTCCGTGTTGGTGGCTAATCCCATAAGACCTATAATACGAATATTTGGCAAGCCGTCTAACTCAGGTGCTTGAAGTAAGGCTTCGGCTTCGTCGGCTGAAAGTCCAAACTTCGTTTCTTCGTCGGCAATATAGATTTGCAACAGGCAGTCAATAATCCGATTGTGTTTAGCCGCTTGTTTGTTCACTTCCTGCAAGAGTTTCAGGCTATCTACCGAATGAACCAAGGCCACAAACGAAGCTATGTATTTGACTTTATTGGTCTGCAAATGCCCAATCAAATGCCACTCCACATCAGCAGGCAATTGGGGTTGTTTGTCAGCCATTTCCTGTACTTTATTCTCGCCAAACCGCCGACAACCTGCATCATAGGCCTCACGTAACAGCTCGACAGGCTTCGTTTTTGTAACGGCAATTAGTTTAGCCTTATCGGGTAATTCACTTTCAATCAGGCGAATTGTATCAGCAACCATACTGTCTTGCTTAGAGGCTTATAACAACGGTTTATTAATATTGTGCAAATATAGGTTTGAGAACTACGCGTTTCTGCGTAGTTTTTAGCCAAAAACCACTTGAACAAGACAATAAATCATATTGTGGTTTAGTTTTTGTAAGGATTTTAACCTCAACTCGTCAGTTTAACACACAACACCAATGGAACCTAGACCACAACCCCGAAATAATAGTCGTAGCTATTTATTAGCCGCATTATTAATTCTGGCCGCTCTTAACGTATTACTGTTATACTTCTATTACCAGGAGCGGCAGGATAACAAAACAAAAGATGCAACAATTGCGGCCAAAACTGAAGAAGTTTTAATTGCTAAAACTAAACTGGACTCCATTTCGACACAATTGGATGCTAAAATTGTTGAAATCCGCCAACTGGGTGGCAGCGTCGATTCACTCATGAAAGTGAAAGCACAGTTGGAAATTGACAAGCGTGAATTGAAAAATGTTGGCGCATTCGACAATAAGAAATACGACCAGAAAATTCGGAATTATCAAACAATTCTGGCTCAGAAAGACCAGGAAATTGCTCGCCTGAAAGAAGAGAATGGCGTTCTAACTCAGCAAAACGAAGCACTCTCTCAGGAAAACAGCGGCCTAAAATCTGAAAAACAAACCCTGAGCGATTCCGTGGTAGCGGTTACTACTAAAAATCTGGAATTAGCCGAGAAAGTTACCATAGCAGCCGCCCTCAGGGCTGAGGCCGTTACAGTCAATGCGGTTAATTCCCGCGGAAAAGAAAGCGACGGCGGCACCTATAAAGCCAAAAAGCTTGACAAAATCCATGTATCAGTTCTGTTGTCACCAAATGGGTTGGCCAAGAAAGACGAAAAAGTATTGTATATGCGAATTATTGATCCCAATGGTGCTGTTATATCTGATTTAGCCACAGGCTCTGGTGAGTTCATGTATAATAACCAGGGAATGATTTACACGTCTATGCAACGCTTTAACTTCGATAATAGCCGCCAGCGGGTTGATTATATCTATGGGCGAGGTGCTCAGCAATTTAAAGCGGGGAAACACACCATCGAAATATACTGTGAAGGATTCCGAATTGGTGAGGGCGAATTTACAATTATATAGCCGTAAGGGGCGAACACCAGACGGAGGCTATCCACATTTTTACGGTATACCCTTTGTCTAGTGCGTTTTTTTTTCTACCTTTGCGCCCTCATTTCAAACAAATTACAAAAAAAATGTTTCCTAATAACTACGAGACGGTGTTCATTTTAACTCCCGTTTTATCTGATGCTCAGATGAAGGACGCCGTTGACAAGTTTCGCAAAGTGCTGACCGATAACGGTGCGGAGCTTGTTCACGAAGATCACATGGGTTTGCGCAAGCTTGCCTATCCGATTCAGCATAAGAACACGGGTTACTACCAACTCTTCGAGTTTAAGGCCCCCGGCACGATCATCGAGAAACTCAACACCGAGTATCTCCGTGACGAGCGCATCATTCGTCACTTGACGGTTTCGCTCGACAAGCATGCTGTTGCCTACAATGACCGTAAGCGCAATGGCTTAGTGGGTAAGAAAAAACAAACCGAAAACGCCGGGGAGGCCAAGTAATCATGAGTCTGCAAAACGAATCTGTCTCGAAAACCGAGAACCGTAAAAAATACGACCGCTTTAAGAAAGCCGGTATTAAATATATCGACTACAAAGACGGTAATTTCCTGCTGAAACTGCTGAACGAACAGGGCAAAATTTTGCCCCGTCGTCTGACTGGCACGACCCTGAAAAACCAGCGCAAAGTGGCCCAGGCTGTCAAACGCGCTCGTCATCTGGCCATACTGCCTTACGTAGGCGATTCACTGAAATAAACAGTAGCAAGTAGTAAGTGAGTAAGTAAATAAGTCTCTGAAGGGCTTACGTACCTACTTATGACTTACTCCTTACGGCTTACTCACTTACGACTTTTTCAAAAAATGAATATCATTTTAAAAACCGATATTGCCGGCCTGGGCTATAAGAACGACACCGTGATCGTGAAGCCCGGTTACGGCCGCAACTACCTGATTCCTCAGGGATTTGCAATGATGGCAACCGATTCAAACAAGAAGATCGTTGCCGAAAATATTCGTCAGGCAGCTCACAAAGCAGAAAAAATCAAGACCGAAGCGCAAACGATTGCCGAAGGTATTGGTACAATGACGCTGACGATTCCGGCGAAAGCGGGCGACAGCGGCAAGATTTTCGGCCGGGTTACCAACACGCAGGTGGCTGAAGCTCTTCGCGAAAAAGGCTTCGACATCGACCGTAAGAAAATTACGGTTGAAGATATTAAAACACTTGGCACCTACGAAGCTTCACTTGACCTGCACAAGGATGTGAAGCACAAAGTGAAATTTGAAGTTGTAGCGGCTGAATAAGCTTTGCTCTTTTCAGGGAAACCGACCAGCGCGTTGCATGACGAAGCCGGTCGGTTTTTTGTTGTATTTTAACGAATTAACGATAACATAAATCTTCTGATTAAGACTCATTAATTAGGCCATCAAGAGGGTTATTTTACTCTAATAATCAGCTAATTAGGGATTGTAGTTTTTCCTCAAAAACGGACCTAAACAGCCCGTTTTTTTGTTGGTAAAGTATGCAGTTTCATACCGAATTTTCGCCCGAACCACTCTCCCAACGTATTGGTCTCAACAGCCGGATTGTAACCATTGGGTCGTGCTTTGCCGATGTTATGGGGCGTCGGTTAGCCGATAATAAATTACCCGTGTTGAACAATCCATTCGGAACGATCTTCAACCCGATTTCCATCGCCAAATTACTGACGATGGCCTTATACGGATCTACGCCCGATGAAAATAGGTATACCGAACGTGATGGCGTTTGGTTTCACTACGATTTTCATTCATCGCTCTGGGCCCAAAGCCAGGAAGAATTGCGGGATAAATTATCTACTTGCTTAACACAAACCGCCGACGCTATTCGCAAGGCAGATTTTCTATTTTTAACCCTTGGCTCGGCAGTTGTGTATCGACACATTGAAACGGGGAAAGTAGTGGCCAACTGCCATAAAATGCCCGGCTCAATATTCGAAAAATACCTCTATCATATCGATCATCTGCGCGACGATATGACACGGCTGCTGAAAATACTGCACAAAGCCAATTCTAAATTAACTGTGTTGTTGACAGTTAGCCCCGTTCGACACACACGCGATACGTTGCCGCTTAATAGCGTAAGCAAATCCACCTTGCGGGTTATTACCCACGAACTAACAGTCTGGAATAATTGGGTAGCCTATTTTCCAGCCTACGAGTTGATGATTGATGATCTACGTGATTATCGGTTTTATGAAGCGGATATGATTCACCCGAATGCGCAGGCCCATGACTACATTTTCGACAAATTTGCCGAAAGCACGTTTGATAGTGAGCTACGCAACGTTGTTACCGAATGGAGGCAAATCAGTAAATCGTTGGCTCACCGCCCGCTTCACGATGCCCACAGTCCGGTCCATCATCAGTTTCTAACCAAATTATTGGCACAATTAGAAACTATATCAAAACAGATAGATGTATCTGCGGAACTGGCAGAGGTGCGAAGTCGTTTAAAACAGGGAGAAACGGCCCAAAGGCAGGAAGGCGCAAAGGAATTTGCTTAAGTCTATTCCTCCCGTCTTACCTCCTCTTTTTCCCCATCACTATGTCTGATTACCGATTATCTGAAGAATCCGTTCTGCGGGCATTGAGTACCGTAGAAGAGCCCGATTTAAAACGCGACCTGGTTTCGCTGAACATGGTGAAAGATGTCGTGTTGGGCATCGGTTCGGTTCGCTTTACCGTTGTATTGACCACACCCGCCTGTCCACTTAAGGAAGTTATTCGCAAACGGTGCGAAGATGCTATTCATTCGCAGATTGGCGCCGATATTCAGATTACGATTGACATGACGTCAGACGTGACCTCAACACGAGTCAATGCACCAACACTGCCGGGCGTAAAAAATATTATTGCTATTTCTTCCGGGAAAGGTGGCGTTGGAAAGTCTACTGTAACGGCTAATCTAGCCATTGCGCTGCACAAATCCGGTGCAAAAGTTGGCATCATCGATGCCGATATCTACGGGCCTTCTATGCCAACCATGTTCGGAGCTGAAAATATTCAGCCTCGTATTTTTCAGGTGGATGGGCAAACGCGCATGGAGCCTATTCAACAGTTCGGCATTAAAATGCTGTCAATGGGTTTATTAGTCGCGCCGGGTCAGGCTATCATTTGGCGAGGTACGATGGCCGGGCGGGCGTTGCAACAGTTTTTCTCTGATGCTGACTGGGGCGAATTAGATTATCTGCTCATTGACCTGCCACCGGGCACGGGCGATATTCACCTGACGCTGGTACAAACGGTGCCTGTTACAGGCGCTATTATTGTAACGACCCCCCAGAAAGTTGCGCTGGCTGACGCCACGAAAGGATTGTCTATGTTCCGACAGCCACAAATTAATGTGCCGGTGCTGGGCGTGATTGAAAACATGTCTTACTTTACACCCGCCGAACTGCCCGAGCATAAGTATTATATTTTTGGCAAGGGTGGTGGTCAACTTTTGGCCGATCAGTTCGATGTTCCCATGCTGGGCCAAATTCCCCTTGTGCAGAGTATTCGCGAAGCGGGCGATGACGGCCGACCAGCAATCAGTTCGGGGGAACCCATAGTGATAGAAGCTTTCCGGGCTGCGGCAGAAGCCCTTGCCCAACAAGTTGCTATTCGTAATGCAACCATTGATCGCACCGCGCGGGTTCAGGTTGCATAAACAACGCAGAAAGTATAAATTTACCGTAAATCAATGATGCAATGGAGACGGTAGTTAATAACGACCAACTAATTAGTAAAATAGAACGGGCTCTCGATACCATGCGACCGTATCTGGCTGCCGATGGCGGCAACGTTAAGATACTGGAAGTAACAGAGGACAAAACAGTACGACTCGAACTTATCGGATCGTGCGGTTCATGCCCCATGTCGGCCATGACGTTTAAAGGTGGTTTGGAAGAAGCCATTTTAAGGGCCGTACCGGAGATTACAAAAGTGGAAGCGGTGAATCTTACACCTGCGTTTTAATACGCTACTTAGCTATTACTGCGAAGGAACTCATTAATATCGACCCAGAGTTGATAGGAGGTAAAAGCGAGTGCCAATTCAGCACTTAGTAGATTATATTGAATCTAATCCAACAATTGATTGATGAGTTTTTGAATGGTTTTCCTCTAAGCGAAATGTAGTTGATGAAGCTGATGACCGACCATAAATTTGACCCGCCAATCAAATTGGATGCATGGTTTGACCATCAGCAAAACTTCACTAACTACCCAACCCCCGTTTTAACATTGAAAGTCAAGGGTAGCGATTATAAATTCCTATTACCACTTGTTAACAAGACAAAGGCAGTTTTGGCTACTAAACTTAGTAAAGGTGTCACAGTAATTTCACCTGATTAATACCAGCCGCTTGTCTGAAACAAGCGGCTTTTTTGTTTCTTTGCAACCGTAACTATTCCTCAATTCAGTGAAAATAGGCATTTTTTTTGGTGGACCAGCGCGGGAGCGTGAGGTATCGTTTGCGGGTGGCCGCACTGCTTTAGCGAACTTAGATAAAGGTTTGTTTGAGCCTGTTCTAGTGTTTGTGGATGGACGCGGGCGGTTTCGGCTCGTTACACCCGACTTCCTCCAATCACCTTCCCTGCGTGATGCACTGCCGCAGGATAAATCTGGCTATTCAGTCTATGATGAGTCGCTCGGCACCGATATACTCGACGCAACCCTACCCGAACTGAGACCTGAACAGTTTCGCGACCACTTCGATTTGGCCTTCCTCGCTATGCACGGTCCTGACTGCGAAGACGGTGCCATTCAGGGTTTGCTGGAATGGTATAAAATGCCGTATACGGGGCCAGGCCTTGTTGGTTCAGCCGTGGGTATCAATAAAATTCTACAAAACGAATTAATTGCGTTAGCGAACGGACAACAGAAAAAAACGGCCACCATTAGCCGTGATGCTTACGAGCAAACTGATAAAGCGCAGTTTTTTCGATCGTTGACCGAGCACTTAGGTTTGCCTATTGTAGTAAAAGCGCCCCATCAGGGATCATCCATCGGTGTGGTAATTGTACGTGAGGCTGACCTAACACAGTTCTGTCGGGCCGTAGAACAGTGCTTTTTTACCATGAGCGTGCAACCCGACGGTTGGAGCAAACTAAGTGAATGGGCTAGCTTATCATCTGGCGATAAACGAGAACTGGCGCAAAAAATGGTAAGTCTGGACTCAGGTATTAGTTTCCCGATTGTAATTGAACAAACCGGTGAAGTAATTAAACACCCAGCCGACTTTGTTTCTAAACTTGATGCGCTCACAAAGCAGGGCGGCCAGTCGATTACGCTAGCGTCAGTTAATGCTGAAGATGAGGTTCTGTTTGAGGAATTTATTACAGGTCAGGAGTTTTCGTGCGGAGTTATTCAGGATGATGATCAAGTAGCAATTGCCCTGCCACCAACGGAGATTTATAACATAACGAGTTTTGATTTTGAGTCAAAATACAAACTCAATACAACTAAAAAGCGTATTCCGGTTGAGACGAGTTTAGAGAATAACCGTAAGATTCAGTTGGCCGTATCGGAGGTGTTTACGCGTCTGGGTATTAATGTATACTCACGAATTGACGGATTTCTGACACCCGCTGGTGATGTGTTACTCCATGACCCAAATACAATTCCGGGCATGTCGCCCTCTTCATTGATTTTTAAGCAGATGGCTGAAATTGGCTTAAATCTGGCTAATTCGCTGACATATCTTGTTCGCCAGTCTTTACGCGAACGCATTCGCACTGGCAAAGACACGTTTCGTCTCAAACACCTGCTCGCTACACTCGATGCCCAACTCGCTGATCGGAAAGCTAATCCTTTACCAGAACGCGTTGTCTCGTTTGGAGCAAGCGATGACGAATTTATAGCGGCAAAGCAGCAATACAACGAATTGGCGGCAACTGGTACGGTACGCCCGTCATTGATGTATATTAAAAGCAAACTGGAATTTCATGAGATTCCGGTTAACCTGCTTTTCAAAGATACAATTGCCGAGTTGGAAACGGCTCTAAGTCAGCCGCGCCATCTATTACTGGTCGAGACAACCGAACAAGCCCGACATATTACAGAACGATACGTATAGAGAACACTGGTTTCTTGTGGAGTCAATTTCTTAAACCTAACTCTACGAATAAGAAATAAGCAACATAGCCCCACTATCGAGTGAGGCTATGTTGCTTATTGAAGCTGTATTTCAATAAAAGACTACTATAAAAAGACGGGTAATCCCGTTCGTACCGATTCATCGCAGGCGAAAGCAATTCGCAAACTATTGACGGCATCCTGCATATGATCTGCTAGATCAAGGTCTTCCTGAATAGCTTTTAGAAAATACCGTTGTTCACGATTACAAAGTTCCTGATGGTCAGGTTCATCCTGCATATCAATCCAGGTGTCTGACTCTACAAATTGGTCGTTGGCATCCAATGCAGCCCGATGCACCCGCAGTGACTCTGTTTTCGTATGCGAATCGACATTATCCGACTTTCCGGCAGCTCCAGCGTTTTTCGCAACAATAGAAACACAGCCTTCTGGTCCAATTACGTCTTTTACAAAGAAGGCCGTTTCGCTCATCATTGGTCCCCAGCCGGCTTCGTACCAGCCTACAGAACCGTCTTCAAATCGAATCTGTAACTGACCATAATTGTAGTTACCAACGGGTATATCGTTGGTTAATCGGGCTCCGATAGCGTTGACCTGCGTCGGTTTTGAGCGAGTCATCTGGCACATTACATCAATATAATGAACACCACAATCCACAATCGGGCTTAGGCTTTTCATCAGATTCCGGTGGACGGTCCACATCGTTCCGTGACTCTGCTGATTCAGATTCATCCGCATTACCAGCGGTTTACCGAGTCCCTGCGCCACTTCAACAAACTTCGCCCAGGACGGATGATGCCGCAAAATATAACCCACAACTAATTTCTTTCCAGCTTTTTCAGCGGCAGCCATTACGCGTTCTGCGCCCTCAACGGTATCGGCAATCGGTTTCTCCATGAACACATCGCATCCTTGCTCGAAGGCCATCAGGGCAAATGCTTCATGTGTGTCGGGGTAAGTCGAAATGCAGACGGCATCTGGTTTTGTTTCAGCTAAAGCCGTTGCATAATCGCTGAACAAGGTATAGCCACCGCCCAGCCGTTCATTAAGAACAACTTTACTATTTCCGGTGGATACGATACCGCAAATGTCGAATCCATCCAGCGTTTGATAGGCTATGGCGTGCGATGCGCCCATATTGCCACATCCGACAACAAGAACTCGTATTGGTTGAGTAGTACTTGACATATTTATTTCGATACAGATATAACAACTGCCTTAGTGAAGCCTTTTACGTCACTAAGGCAGCAAACTTAACACTTACACATTAATTAGTTTTCTTAGCCGGGTACGGATCAATTGTTTCAATCGTTCCGTCTGCCCTATGGGTTAGTTCAGCCACCTTAATATTACGCAGGTGTGTCTTGCCCGACAGTTCGGTATCGTGGTAGAAAATGTACCATTGGGCCGCGTCTGACTTACCTTTTACTTCAATAATCGAGTGGTGGGTTGTCCAGCCTTTTACCGGCTTCATAATAACGCCCTGATACGTGAATGGTCCATATGGCGAATTGCCAATAGCGTAAGCCAGGAGATGCGTGTCACCAGTCGAATACGAGAAATAGTATTTGTCGTTGTACTTATGCATCCAGCTTCCTTCAAAAAACCGCCGGTCATGATCACTGGTTAGTAGTGGCTTACCTTCTTTATCAACGATTTTTACGTCTTTAGCAGGTTCATCGAAGTGTAGCATATCTTTACTCAACCGGGCTATCTTAGCTGATAAAGCAGGTTCTTTAGCGTTGCCCAAATCAGTTTTAGACCCATTGGCAGCATATTTACCCGTAGCCCAGCGTTGCAGTTGACCGCCCCAAATTCCTCCAAAATACATATAGGTTTTCCCATCGGTATCTGTGAAAACTGCGGGGTCAATGCTGAAGCTGCCTTCAATTGGAGTGAGTTCTGCCTTGAACGGTCCAGTGGGTGATTTGCTGGTAGCAACACCCATTCGAAACACATCTTTTTTGTCTTTAACCGGAAAATACAAATAATAGGTACCGTTTTTATAAGCTACATCGGGCGCCCACAACTGACGGCCAGCCCAGGCAATATCCTTGATATCCAACCCTACACCATGATCAGTAACCTTGCCATTAATACTATCCATTGATAATATGTGATAATCGCGCATCGCAAAATGCGCCCCCTCATCATCCTCTTTGACACCAGCATCAATGTCGTGTGAGGGATAAATGTAAATTTTACCGTTGAAAACATGAGCGGATGGATCAGCCGTATATATATTACTGATTAATGGCTTCGACAGAGGTGACTGACTGGAACTAGAAGCCGAATCACCCGCTACAGCTTCCGTTTTTTCCTGTTTTGACTTACCACTTTGACAAGCTCCTATTAACACCCCAAAAACACCTGATAAAAGAACCAGATAACTGAGCTTACCGTAATTAATCATGTTTATTTTAGATAAATCTTTTTTATACGTAGTCAGGAAAAGAGCTTACTATTCATATTTCTACTGAATGGCTAAAATGACACTACACTATTTTGGTTAGGCATTAATATTCTCCATACGAAATAGCTGTAATCTCCATTACATTTTCGCCCTGTAGAGTTCGTAAAGAAATGAGATCACCAACGTGCTTTCCCAAAACCAGCCGCGCAATAGGAGCCGTAAACGCAATGCGTCCATGGGTAGCATTAGCTTCATCGACACCCACAATGGTCAATTGTCTATCAGCATTCTCAACTTTTGCGTTCCGGCTGCGCAAACTAATTGTTGCACCAAATCGGACTTCGTCTTGTGGGTGTCCGTGTATATCAACAACTTTAGCAGTAGCAATACGCTGATTAAGAGCTGCAATTCGTCCATTCAGCAAAGCTAATAGCCGGGTACGCTCGCTATCATCATATTCATTGGTTTGCGCCTGAGCGTGTTCTATTTCCAGCTCGTCTAACTCTGTTCGCAGCAACAAAAGCCCCTGAGGAGTCACATAGTTAGCTATACCCGGTGGTAATGGTGCCCGCGCAGGTATAACAACCGGATCATCTGCACTCTCATTTTTAAGAAAAGCCCTACTCATATCAGTTTACCTTTTATATCAACTTAACAGCTATAAAGGCCCGTTGTTTATAATCGGTTTTCGCTAGATAATGTACGCTTTCACCTCGTAATGTACCACATTCTCACCGAGAAGCCGTCGTTTACTTTTGTCCGTAAGTGAACAAAGATTGTCCACTTATGGACAATATCGAAGCAGGCTAATAAAACTAAATTCTTGATAATCAATATATAATATTAGTTGGCATAACCTTTGGCTTACTATACACGAACAGTAAACAACTAATCAGTTACAAACTTTTTTCAAACACTAAACACGCACTACTATGTTTTCACTAATGAGCAACTTAGCTGTTTCAATTCTTTTGAGTACCTCTACGCTGATCAACCCAACGAATCCCAAATCTTTACCATTCGATGCCAGTGCCTATGTCACAATCGACAAGCAAATTCGGGTAGCCGTCCAAAAAAATGCCGATGTTCCTGTTGTTGTTGTACTTCGTAATGAAGACAACCAAATCTTATTCTCGCAGAACATTGGCAAGAAAGAATTAAGATATGCGGTAAGATTAAATGTTGACGAGTTGACGGATGGACAGTACGAATTAGAGGTCAAGTCGAGCGAGGGTAGTATTCGTAAACAGCTAAACTTATCGACTGCACCAGTGCAGAATATAACCCGCGTTATTGCTATGCAGTAAAATACAATATACCAAAAAGCCAACGCCCAAACTTTCACCTGGACGTTGGCTTTTGGTATCTTAAGCTATTTGAACATTCACTTCGTAATAATCTACAGTTGGGGGAGCAGCGAAATAGCTACTCATACTTTTTAAAACATCCTGTAGGAAACCACTAGATTCTGCCGCTTGACGATAGGCTTCTGACTCCCATAACGTTACCATTAACCCTTGATTGGTAGACGGATTAGTCAGCATACGGCTGTTCTTAAAACCGTCAAATTGTTTAAGTGCTGGTCCTACCGAATCACGGAAATAATTAATCGCGTCAGGAATGCTATCCGCCTTTAAAGGAAATTGAATAACACGTGCATACATATCGATAAGTTAGTAAGAATGAACGATATAAAAGATTTGCAAACGCTTATATAAAGTTGATTACGACACGCCCTTGAATTCTTCCTGCTCTACAAATGGCTGACTCCTTAATCGTTTGCCAGTTGCTTTAAAAATAGCATTAGCAACGGCTGCTCCTGCCGGCGGGAGAGAGGGTTCGCCTAAACCAGTAGGATCAATTTCATTTTGAACAAAATGCACTTCTACTTCGGGTATTTCATTCAGGCGAATAAGTCTGTATTCGTTAAAATTCTTCTGTTCCGGTACACCGTCTTTAAACGTAATATTACCATACATGGCGTGTCCAATTCCATCAACTATACACCCTCGCACCTGTTGCTGCGCTCCGCTTTGGTTTATGACTACTCCACAATCTGCCGCTGAATAGACCTTCTGTAGAACTGGCTTACCCTTTTGCATAACAACTTCACCCACCTGCGCTACATAAGAACGATGCGAGAAATAAACGCTAAAACCCTGTGCTACAGGCTTTCCATCTGCGCCTTTCTTCTTACCCCACCCCGACTTTTCGGCAGCTAAGGCGATAACGCCCTTCATCCGGTCACCATCATACTTGACAGCGCCAACCGGTTTTTGTTTAAGTTTATCTAACAACTCCAACCTAAATTGCACAGGATCTTTGCCCGCAGCCTGCGCCACTTCGTCCATAAACGACTGTTCGGCAAATGCGAGAAAGTTTGTGATCGGTGCTCGCCATGGTCCGGTCGTAATCGGTGATTTATGGTCTACACTATCAATCAGCAAGTTATCTACGGCTCCAGCGGGAAAGTTATCCTCTCGTGTTGAATTACCGGCATTGATGCTTGCCCCCCGGAGTTTGTAGCCAATCATAGTACCTTGCGCATCCAAAGCAGCCTCAAACCTGTAACGAACGGCTGGACGATAACTACCTCCTGTCATGTCATCTTCGCGCGTCCAAATAACTTTTACAGGGGCATTGACTAGTTTTGACACCTGAACGGCTTCCACTACATAATCTGCCTTAAGCCGACGACCAAAACCTCCGCCCATGCGCGTAAGTTGAACCGTAACTTTATCGGGCGAGATTCCGAGTAGTTTAGCCGTTTCATTACGAGCTAATTCAGGGGTTTGCGTTGGTCCAACCAACTCGACACCATCCGTCCGGACATGTGCGAAGAAATTCATTGGCTCTAATGGATTGTGCGGCAGAAATGGGCATTGATATTCAGCTTTAACAACCTTAGCTGCATTCTTAAAGGCTGTCTCTACATCGCCGTCTTTCCGCCGAACAGTGGTTCCTGAACCATCTAGTAGTTCTTTTAGCAAGCGATTATGATCGGCTGTGCTTTCTAAAACATCTGCTTTTTCCCACTCAATTTTTAACGCATCTTTTGCCTTTTTTACCTGCCAGGTCGATTTGCCAACTACAGCGACATTATTATCGAACGTTAGCACATTAATAATACCCGGCATCGCTTTAGCCACTTCAGCATTCAGCGACTTCAGTTTGTAGCCAAATGCGGGGCGTTGGAGCATAGCGAACAGCATGCTCTCACGGTAGAAATCTAGTCCAAACAACGGTTTCCCGGTGATAATTTTAGGATTATCGACGTTTTTAACCGTACTGCCAATAAGTTTAAAATCTTTTACAGCTTTCAGCTTAACGTCAGTCGGTACAGGTAATTGAGCCGCTTCGGTAGCCAATTCACCATAACTTAATTTACGACTACTCGCTGAATGCATCACAAATCCTTTGTCAGTTGTACACTCCGAAGCTGACACATTCCATCGTTTTGCGGCTGCTTCCAATAGCATTTGGCGAGCCGTAGCTCCAGCAGTGCGCAATCGCTGCCAGGAATGCGGAATTGAACCACTGCCCCCCGCTACCTGCCGCTCAAATTTTTTTGTATCTAAGGGAGCTTGTTCAACAACAACCTTTTTCCAATCAGCGTCTAACTCTTCAGCTACGATAATGGGAAAGGCCGTTTTTATACCCTGTCCAACTTCAGGATTTGGTGAGAGTATAGTGATAACGCCCTGTGGATTAATCGACAAATAACTGTTAAAACCAACGCCGGAAAGCGTAGCGGCATCAACCGCTACTGATGTTGCGGCTTCTGATTCGATCCAGTTGAAGTTTAAAAGAAGTCCACCTCCAGCTGCTACAGCTATTTTAAGAAAGTTTCTACGGCCCGAATTTTTCATCGTTTGCATAGTTATTTCGTTTTTGAAGATTTAGTAGCTCCCGACGATACTGTAGATGTAGATGCTAATTTCACGGCTTCCCGGATACGATGATAAGTACCGCAACGGCAGAGGTTGCCAGTCATAGTATCATCAATTTCATTTTGTGACGGTTTTGGATTTCGTTTGAGCAATGCAGCTGCCGTCATAATCTGACCGGCCTGACAATACCCGCATTGAGGTACATCCATTTTATCCCACGCTTGCTGAACAGGATGAGTACCATTAGCAGATAAGCCCTCAATTGTTGTCACTTTCGATTTACCTACCGCCGAAACAGGTAACACACAGGAGCGAGTAGCTTCTCCATTTAAGTGTACAGTACATGCTCCGCATTGGGCAATACCACAACCATACTTCGTACCGACTAAGCCGAAATTGTCACGTAGTGCCCATAATAAGGGGGTATCAGGATCAAGATCAGCCTGATAACTACGACCATTGATTTGAAGTTTGAAAATAGCCATTTCTTAGGCAAGAAGAGATGAAAAGCCTAAGTTACAAAAAGTTAATAATAAGCTTTACTGATTCAAATAAAACCGAAACGCTATAAAACGCAAGAAGCCGTGAGTCTTTCGACTCACGGCTTCACAACGGCAGCTTGCACTGCGGTTTCAATAGGTGGCACCTTCCTACTCTCCCGCTTATGACAGCAGTACCATCGGCAGTACGGGGCTTAACGGCTCTGTGCGAAATGGAAGAGGTGACCACCCGCCTTACCAGCACCAACCTAATTGACTCGTCCGGCTTCTTACAGCCAATATCTTGTCTTTTTTCCTACAGAGAGAGACCTGGATACCAAACCCAGTAAAACTAAATTCATCAACTAACATATGAAAGCAATTCTTAAACACGCTTCCGGGGTCATTAGTACGGCTCAGCTCAACGGCTCTCACCGCTAACACC
>NZ_JBHUOM010000001.1:1193539-1334487 GCF_042686045.1 Spirosoma flavum | reverse complement strand
TGTATTAGGCCTGCCGCTAGCGTTCATCCTGAGCCAGGATCAAACTCTCCATCGTAAATAAATTTGTGCGTATATTGCAACGCACTGTCTTGTTCAACCGACATCCGAAGATGTGTCGTTGAGTTGTTTTGTGCTGACCGTTTGTCAAAGAACGTAGCGCCTGACCCGTTGGTCGAAGCGTGGTTGAGAAGTGACTTAGCTTGTCTAAATCGTGTCTCGTTGTTTGGGAGTGCAAAGGTACTCCTTATTTCCCACTTGTCAAGTAAATGTTGAATTTATTTTTAAAACTTATTTTTCACCATTTCCTTGTAATAGATTGATACTCAATGTGTTAAACTTGTTTTCTCAATCTTTCCCGATGTTTGGGAGTGCAAAGGTAACACACTTTGTTTAACTTGTCAAGTAAATCTGAAAATAAATTTCTAGTTTGATTCTCAGCCTGTTGCACCTAATGAATTGATTACTAACAACTTGCGTTCCTATTCTCGATTCATTCCCGATGTTTGGGAGTGCAAAGGTATGTCCATTTTACGCCCCTGTCAAGCCCTGTCCTAAAAATAGATTGGGAGCTGCCAAAGATTCTTCGGCAACCCCCCCAATCTCAATCACTTAACCAATTAAAATTTTTCTAAACTTTTTTCAACAGGTGGTTCTTTTTGCCTTTCGACACCAGTATATACCGCTCCTGAAGCCATTCTAAATCAACAGAGGCAGCAGGATCGGCAACTTTAATCTTATTGATGCTGACCGCATTTTGCGTGATAGCTCGCCGAGCTTCGCCTTTAGAAGCATATATTTCACCTCGGCTGGCAACAGATAATAAGTCCGTAATATCTTTACTGCTGGCTAATTCATCGGCTGACACTTCGGTTTGCGGTACCCCTTCAAAGATGATATCAAACTCATCAGTCTGAATAGACCGTAACATTTCGAGCGTGGCTTTGCCAAATAAGACTTCTGACGCTTTTACAGCCAAGTCGTAGCCTGCCTGAGAATGGATACGAATAGTTACTTCTTTGGCTATCGCCTTCTGTAGAATTCGCAAATGTGGTGCTTCTTCATGTTGGCGCTCCAGCCCGTTAATCTCTTCCTGTGACAAAAGCGTGAATACTCGAATCAAGCGCGGACAGTCGGCATCGGTGGCATTGAGCCAGAACTGGTAAAATTGATAAGGCGATGTTAAGGCTGGGTCGAGCCATACATTACCGCTTTCAGATTTCCCAAACTTGGTGCCATCGGCTTTAGTAACGAGTGGCGTCGTCAGTGCGAACGCCTGATGTCCTCCTTCGTGACCCTCTGCTCCGCCGGGTGACGACTCCCCACCGGCTTCTTTCCGTCGAATTAGCTCGGTACCAGTCGTAATATTACCCCACTGATCAGAGCCACCCATTTGCAACCGTACATTCTTATTCTTGTATAACCAGTAAAAATCGTAGCCCTGCAGTAACTGATACGAGAACTCGGTAAAGGAAATACCAGTTTCAAGCCGTTTTTTCACCGAATCCTTTGCCATCATGTAATTGACGGTAATGTGTTTGCCTGCTTCACGCAGGAAACCCAGAAAGGAGATTTCCCGGAACCAGTCATAGTTATTAACCATTTCGGCAGAATTAGCTCCGCAATTGAAGTCTAAAAACTTGGTTAACTGCTGACGAATGCCTTCCTGATTTTGTCGCAATGTTTCTTCAGACAGAAATTCACGCTCAGCCGCTTTACCTGATGGGTCTCCAATCATGCCCGTGGCTCCACCTACCAAGGCAAACGGCTTGTGACCCGCCCGCTGAAGATGAACCAAGAGCATAACCGTGGCCAGATTACCAATATGGAGCGACGCGGCTGTTGGGTCGAAGCCGATATAGCCCGCTGTTACTTCTTTTTGAAGTTGTTCTTCAGTGCCGGGGGTCATGTCGTTCAACATACCACGCCAGCGGAGTTCGTCAGTAAAGTTCATAATAAGCGAAAGAGGGAAAGAGCAAAACTGGGTCGCTAGTGCAGAGCGAAGGCTGTGCTCATTTTACCCTTATATATATAGTCCGTATTCTTTAAGTAGATGTGCTACAAAAGTACTATCTCATGGCAACAGTAACGATGAATCACCGTAACTCAGAAAACGATAATCATTCTGCAACGCTTCCTTATATACATGTTTCCAGTCATTGCCAATAAGGGTGGCAATAAGTAAAATTAGGGTTGAGCCAGGCTGATGAAAGTTGGTAACAATCCCTTTACACATTTTGACTCGATAACCGGGCGTAATATAAATGCCGGTATGCGCCACAATCGACTCCTGCTTAGTAATGATCAGATGACTTAAAACAGCGTTTAAGGCATCTATTATAAGAGGTTGTTGGTCAGCCGGAAGTTGATAGGCGTAATGCTGATCAAGCTGGAATGGATTGGACTCGTTTCGCAGTAGTTTTGTGCCTATCCAGTAAAGACTTTCTAGGGCGCGCATGGATGTTGTGCCAACGGCTATAATAGTATCTGGATGCTCAAGTAAGTGGCGAAGATTCTGCTGCGTATAAACGACTTGCTCCGTGTGCATGTGATGCTGTCGGATATCTTCAGCTTTTATCGGTTGAAACGTTCCAGCCCCAACATGTAGGGTCAGATACTCATGATCAATACCATGCTCGGCAAGCTCATCAAATACAGCGGGAGTGAAATGTAGTCCGGCAGTAGGTGCCGCTACAGCGCCCTCCTGTTTCGAATATATGGTTTGGTACGTCTCACGGTCAGCATCGATAGCATCGCGTTTAAGATAAGGCGGCAATGGGATTTCCCCCGCGTAGTGGATGACCTGGGCAAACGTTAATTCTGTAGGTTGCCAGTCTAACTGAACTATTGACTGGTCGTAATCATGCCAGGTGGCCGTAAGTATAACGTCTCCAGTTGGCGTCGGGAATGTAGTTTCCAGACTCTCATCCTGTTTCCAGCGTTTGCGGTTGCCAACCATACATTGCCAGACCGCCGAGCCAGTAACCTCCATTGCTAATGTGATAGGTTGATCGGTTGGAAACGGACTTAGCAGAAATAGCTCGATTGTAGCTCCGGTTGGTTTCGTAAAATGCAGACGTGCCGGAATAACTTTTGTATTGTTGAAGACTAGAAAGCTATTTCTGGGCAATAGGCTGGGTAAATCAGCAAACCGCTCATGGCTAATCTGACCGCCTTGGTAAACAAGTAGTTTCGACTCATCGCGCTGGGTCAATGGAAAGCGCGCAATACGGTCGTCGGGCAGATCGTATTGAAACTGGCTCAACAGCAGCTCATTTGTTTCAGTCATCGTCACCGGGTTTCATGAACAAACGGATTGGTAACGAAGCTATAACCGCAATCAAAATAATTGTACTGAGCGGCAATAACCACGCATACTCAATGGACCGTATTGGTCGGTCAGAACGGTTGAGAAACGAAAGTACCAACAGGCCCAAACCCAGAACTGTATTGATGGCAGACATCAGTAAGCTGAACCACGTCTTAAACACATTGTCTAATTTTGGACGATGAGCAGCCCATACATCCTGGTTCGGCATTGGAATCTGGTTAGTCGGCACCCGAAGAAATAGGCGTCCGACAAGGTTAATCAGTGTATTGTTGATCAGAAAAATGGCAATAGCCAAGTAAAAGATCGTTTCTCGATTGATGGTTTGAATAGGATGATTTAGATCGTCGAAGCGCACCGTTACCTGATCAGGATACGAAATATAACTACTGAACAGCGCGAGAAGGAATCCGACAATGGACATGAGACGCCACACACGGACGAAAAAAGTACCTGCTTTCATAAATTAATTGATTACGGGACCATCCCGCGCACGGGTCGCCCGTGCGGTAGGTAATAGATAGTGGCTGGTGGTCTAACTATTCGTTGCCAGTCACTACATACTATCCACTATTTTTCAGGCCGCAAAGGTAAGGCTCGAATGGGGTAAATCCGTTAGCTTAGCCATTTGTTGAGCATTTTGGTTTAGGTACAGTATGAAGATTTACACAAAAACGGGCGATAAAGGCCAAACCGCGTTGATTGGCGGGCGTCGGGTGAGTAAAAGTGAGTTACGAATTGATGCCTATGGAACGGTGGATGAACTCAATTCATGGATTGGTTTGGTACGCGATCAGCCAGTCAATGCAGGACGCCGAGATTTGTTGAAAGAGATTCAGGACCGACTCTTTACTATTGGTGCTGAACTGGCAACCGATCCCGAAAAGGCATCTATCCAGACAGCGACCAAACGGGCAATGCCTGCTATCACACCGGAGGATGTTAGCTCACTCGAACAGGAAATGGACACGATGGATGCCGAATTGCCCGAATTACGGGCGTTTATCCTGCCGGGTGGACATGAGTCCGTATCGTTCTGCCACCTCGCCCGAACGGTTTGCCGACGGGCTGAGCGGTTAGTCATTGCCCTAAACGACGAGTCAGCCCGGTCACTACTACCCAATGGAGCAACTGCCGTAGATGAATTAGTGTTACAATACCTTAACCGACTGTCAGATTACCTATTTGTATTAAGCCGCAAAATGGCACAGGAACTAAACGCGGAAGAGGTAGCCTGGAAGCCAAGAAAACAACTCTAAAAAAAAGTTGTCAAGACAACTAAACTTACTCAATCTATTTTTTTAGCTTTGCCGAAGCTTGTTCATTAACAGGCTAACTCAGTAACCATAAGCTGTTATGACGACGGACGTATTACAAATTGAATTGCGGAAAGCGGAACGCTCCCGCATTCAGGAGGTAGATTTTAACCATCTTCCTTTCGGAAAACACTTCTCGGATCACATGTTCGTGGCCGATTTCGTAGATGGTCAGTGGCAGAATCAACTAATTGTGCCATTCGATAATTTCACGCTAAGCCCTGCTCTGTCGTCGCTGCATTATGGTCAGTCCATTTTCGAGGGCATGAAGGCGTTCAAAAATGAGGCTGGTGAGGTGTCTATGTTTCGTCCTTACGCCAACTTCGAGCGTATGAACGAGTCCGCCCGTCGTATGTGCATGGCTACCCTACCCGAAGAAGTATTTATGGGGGGACTGGAAGCGCTTTTACGCGTAGATGCTGATTGGGTACCAGACACCCCGGAGAGTTCGCTTTATGTTCGCCCTTATATGTTTGGAACGGATACATTTTTGGGTGTAGCCCCGTCGAAAACGTATCGTTTCTGTATTTTTACCTGTCCGGTAGGACCTTATTATTCGAATCCGCCAAAACTTAAAGTCGAAACTGAGTATAGCCGTTCGGCACCGGGTGGCGTAGGTTATGCCAAATGCGCCGGAAACTATGGTGGCTCACTATATCCGACGATGCTGGCGCAACAGCAGGGTTATGACCAACTCATCTGGACCGATGCCCGCGAGCATAAATACATTGAAGAATCGGGCACGATGAACATCATGTTTATTATTGATGGCAAGTTAGTGACTCCAGCTACGTCCGATACCATTTTGAAAGGCGTTACTCGCGATTCTATTTTGAAGATTGCCCGCAATTGGGGGGTTGAGGTTGAAGAACGACTGGTTTCCGTTGATGAAATTATTAGTGCCATCGAAACGGGTCGGTTAACCGAAGCGTTCGGGGCTGGCACAGCGGTAGGTTGTGCGGCTTACTCGCTCATTGGCTATAATGGTAAGGATTATATGCTGCCAGAATTCGCCCCGGAAGATTCGTTTGCGGTTCGCATAAAAAATTACCTCACCGATCTGCGCACAGGCAAGGTTGACGATACGTTCGGTTGGATGCATCAGGTATAAGCTGATACTACTGCTTCTTGCAAAAGCCCCGGCTGATTAGCCGGGGCTTTCGCGCTTTTATGTCAGTTAGTGAACACCCTATGTCGTTGAATAACGTGACTATATTCATTACTCTACTCATATTATAACTTATCCAGAGCTACTTATCTACATCACTATAGTTGGCAGTTGATAGGACTAATTTAGTATTATTCAGTCAACGCTTTAATTCAGGTCATTTCGCGGAAGCAGTTGCGGCACTACCAGCCGGAGATATCTTGATTTTTAAGCCGAAGTCCTTGCCTTTCGAAACATCTTTTAGAGTAACCATATTTCCTTTCGACCCGACCCAGATGGGACCGCCAGCACCAGGCTTTGACGCGCCGTAACGAGCAGTGAAATAGGTTCCTAATTCTTTCTGATAGTCATTAACTGATTGGTGCGTATTCAGAAATAAGTCCACATCAATAGCCGATACTTTTTTGCTCGTTTGATAATAAAGTATATCGGCTGATTCAAGATTTTTCAATTCAACAGTATAGCCAATATGATCGGTGTCACTCTCAAAAGGTGCACTTTTTTCAATGGCTTTAACTTTAGCAAAATCGTCGCCTAGGTTAATACCACGCCAATCACTGTCGGGTGTTAGACCAAGTTCAGCCAAGCGCCCGACAATAGCAACCGACGTTGACATCTCAGTTGCGGCTACGGCTGTTGTAGAGTCAGTAGGTTGGTTATCAGTCTGCTGTCGGCTACGACAGGCGTTAAGAGAGAGTATTGAAAAGCAGACAACTATCGGAAGGAAATATTTATTCATATGTCTCAGGCTGGTTCGGCAAAGGTACTATATGGATATGATTTGCCACCGAGCCTTATACAAAAAGCAAGAACTTATTAGCTTAACTCGGTTTAACATATTATTTTATTCACTTACCGATTTTAATAGCTACCTCAACTCACGCGTTTTCCGTGTAACAGCATATCAACCGCGTCGTTGAGTGAACCCGCCCGAGTAACTTGACCTGAGTTAATGAAAAATATTTCGTCAGCGCTTTCAATTGTGTTAAGGCGATGAGCTATGATAATACGGGTGGTTTTTTCGGGAAGATTTTGCAAAATCTCGTCCAATAATTGCTCCGTAACCGTGTCAATATTGGCAGTGGCTTCGTCTAGAATAAGTAAATCCGGGTTACGTAAAACGGCCCGCATAAAGGCAATAAGTTGTTTCTGACCAAGGCTAATTGCATCACCGCTCGTTTGAATTTTTGTGTCTAACCCCTCATCAAAACGCTCGACCAAACCATCCAGATTTGCCGTCCGGATAACCTCGGCCAATTGCTCATTGGAATGTTGTTGATACGGTTCATTTCCATACAAAATATTCTCCCGAACAGTACCGGTAAATAGGAACGGTTCCTGAAGAATGAAGCCAATCTTTCGCGTGCGTTCCTCGGCGGTATACCCACGTAGGGATTTCCCGTCAAGCAGTATTGTTCCGTTGGTTGGGTCGTACAAGCGGGCAATCAATGAAGCGGTTGTAGTTTTGCCGCCACCGGTTGGGCCAACCAGTGCATAGGTCTTTCCGCGTTCTAAGTCAAAACTAATATTGTGTAAAACTTCCTGGCCATCAGGGTAACTGAAGGACACATTTTGAAACGATAGAAGTGCGGAATTCTGCGTTGCTATCTGATCTGTAACCGTTAACAAGTTTGTTTGCATAGCCAGCAGATGCGAAATGCGATCCCAACCGGCTAAGGCTACCTGAAAGCTTGACCACAGGGTAGCCAATTGCCGAAGTGGATTATAAAAATTGGTTACGTACGACAAAAAGCTAATTAGTAAGCCAATGGTAAAATGACCAGTTGAGATCAAATATATACCAAACGCCAGAACAATTAATTGACCGAGATTGGCCGAAATTCCGTACACAGGCATAAAAATGTTATTTGCCAGGCCAGCGCCAATGGCCGTTTTGTAATTTTGCTGGTTAGCTTCCTCAAAGCGTTTGCGGAAATAATCGCGCCGGTTGAAAGCAATAATGACCTTGAAATTATTCAGGCTTTCCTGAATTTCGGCACTCATATTACCTACGCTATTCAAGTTGGTTGCGTTTTTTTGTTTTACCCAGGAAGAAGTTGCCTGCGTAAAAATCCAGACCAATATTACGGGTGATAACACGGCGGCCCCAAGAGGCAAATCAATAGAGAGTAGAAATAAACCAGCTCCAGTCATAATGAAAATGCTGCTAACAAACTGCATCAGCGCCTGCGAGAAAAACTGGTTTAGCTTATCGGTGTCGTTGTTAACTCGAGAAATCAGATCACCCGCCTTGTTCTGATTGAAGAATGCGACGGGCAATTCCTGCAATTTATTGAACACGGCATTCCTCAATTTGAATAGCGTGCGCTGACCTACGCCACCCATCAGGCGTGTCTGCATATAATTGGTTATGAACGCCATAGCATACACGCCTAGTAAGATAACGGCATTCCGAAGAACGCCATCGTACTGTTTTGTTTGAATATATTTGTCGATAGTACGACCAACCAGCATAGGGCTAACCAGCGTCAATCCTGAATTAACCAGAATAACAATAAATGCCAGAATTAAGGTTTGGCGTTCATCGTCAATAAGCGCTAACAGTTTTCGTAGCGCTTTATACGTAGCGTTTTTTTCCTTTTTTGGCCCGGCAATCTGACTAAGATCGTAATTCATACTGGCTGGTGCTGCGTTGGGATTGATAAATCTGAACGTATTCGGGACTAGTACTCATAAGGAACTGGTGGGTACCTTTGGCAACGATTTCCCCTTCCATCAGCAGGATAATCTGTTCGTAATCTTCAATGGGAACGATTTTCTGTGTCACCGAGAGCAGCGTTAGACCAGGGAAATTCTGCTGTACATTCGTCAAAATTTTCTGCTCCGTATTGGTGTCGACGCGAGCGGTAAAATCATCCAGCAACAACACATTTGGGTTAAGCGCCAAGGCACGAGCCAGCATAATTCGCTGCTTTTGTCCACCCGAAAGACTGGCTCCCCGCTCTGAAACAACGGTCTGAAGTTTGTCAGGAAGTGAGTCGATAAAGCCCTGCAATTCGGCGGTGTCAATAGCTTTTTTTAGCGACTCGTCGGTGACGGTGTCACTAAACGCAATGTTTTCCCGAAGACTTAAATTAAAGATAATACTATCCTGAAAGACAAACCCAACCTGATGATGGAAGGAATCCTCATCATAGCTGTTGATCGGTCGGCCATCGTATTCGACCGTTCCTGAAGTGGCATTAATCAAGCCAGTCAACAAATACAGCAACTGACTTTTACCCGCTGCGGTTGGCCCCACAATAGCCGTTCGGCTACCCGCTTTTACCGAAAAAGAAATATCCTTTAAAGCAGGCTTTTCGCCATAATACACCGATACATTCTTGATCTCAATATCGCCTGTCAACGTGACATCTATTGTTCCGGTATTGGTTGTTTCGGGGGCCTGCAACACTTCATTAACGCGCTCATAAGAGGCCGATGCCTGCGCAATAACGTTACTCATAAAACCTATGATAATGATCGGAAAAATGAGTAAGGCCAGGTAACTATTGAAAGCGGCAAAGTCTCCGAGCGACATACTACCTGTGATAACAAAGTGCCCGCCCAGCACCAGAATGGTTAGAGCAGCCATGTTGGCCGTGAAACTGATAACTGGAATGAGACCAGCAAACAACCGTAAAATAGCCAGTCCTAGGTCTTTAGCATCTGTATTGGCCGCCAGAAACTTGTTGTATTCGAGTTGCTGTGAATTGAGTACCCGAATTATAGCCGAGCCCAGAATGCTTTCATTAATAACTTTATTGAGCCAGTCAATTACTTCCCGACTTCGCTTAAACAAGACCCGGACTTTTTTCAGTACGAGGTAAAACGTGATACCAACAATTGGCACAATCATCAATACAGCCAGCCCAAGTTGCCAGTTAATGTTGATCAGAAAAATACTGGCCCCGATGATGATGCAGAGTGAAGAGACAATGGACACAATTGCCTGAGAAACAAACATCTTGACCGAATCAATATCTGATGTCAGGTTTGTTAACAATCGGGACGGGTTCGCCTGCTGAATATAGACAAAACTCTGGCGTGAAATTTTGGCCGCCAGTTGTGTTCGCAAATCCTTTGCCACGCGCTCAGAAGCATACGTTTGGATAATGCTTTGCAGATATGTAAAGACAAAAATGAATAGAGCAGCCACCAAAAACTCGGTAATCATAGTTCGCAGGACGAACTTCCCGGCGGTGTAGTCGTCGATACCATGCGAGATAATCATCGGCAGCAGCAAATTGACGCCATTACTAATCAGGGCAAACAAGATCAGCAACAGGATCATCCGGGAATACGGCTTAAGCAAGCCCAACAAAGGGAACGATGGCTTTTTGGATGCTTCTTTTTGCGGAGTGACATTATCCATGATTGATCCTGATAATGAGGCTTTAGTTACGAGTGAAGGGGAGTTCAAAGGTAGGGAAATTCGACCTTTACCTACTTACCATCGGAAATTGATATGATGATTTTATAAATAGAGAAAGTGGCTAAAGGGTAGTTGTCTTACACAATTAAGCAAGACTAAACTGCATTCTTATTTTAGTTGACGATAAAAGACCTGCCGGGTAAACAACGGTCTAACACTACAACTCCTGCGCCAGATTGAAGAAAAACCCTGCTTTACCTTGCCCGTTAATGGTCCCGCTGAAGCGCATCACTAGATTGTAAAACGTCACAATATCTAGGCTCATACCCGTGCCAACGAGCAACCGATTTGCCAATTGACTTTGGTATTGTTCCGCCACCGTACTACTAACATACCCCGCATCGCCAAAAGCCGTCAGGTAGGCCGCTATTGGCACCGTGTTGAACTGCCGAACATGAAGCCAGTTCAGCTGTTTCCGAACATTAAAGAGCTGATAGCGTAGACTGTTACGCCAAATAGCCGTACGCTGTCCATCCACTACATAAAGCTCATATCCCCGCACCATGTCGGTGACACTACCCAACCCACGCAGGTTAAAGTACGGCTGGCGTGTAGGCCAGGTGGAGCGGGCGCGCAAACTACCGGCTACGTAAAACCGACCACCTAATGCCCAATAGCGGGTAACAGACGCCGATAAATCCAGAAAATGAAAATTATCCTCCGGCAACAGACCCGAAACAGCAACGGCCCCAGCGACCAAAGTGCCCTGCAATGGATATACGATATTATCGCGCCGGTCGTAGCGGTAACTATAGGTCATTGCTAAATAGTGCTGACTGGTACTTCCGTCTAGAAAATAGTCTGGATTCAGTTTAGCAATCGTATCCGCAATTGTGTTGCGGGTATAGCGGGTATCGAGTGTGTGATAATGATACAGACCACGCCGATGCGTGAGGGTTAGCGCTGCGTAAGCCCGTTCGCGAAGCACATTATCTGACTTTACATACACCCACTTATCAAACTGCGTACGATAGGGAATCTCTTTATTCGTGATATAGCCCACATCGGCCCGCAAACCAATACGCTGTGCCTTATCGATATAGGGTTTGGAATACGACACAACTGTACGCTGCGAAAAGCCCCGCTCAATTATAACCTGAAGGCGGTCATTGGTACCCGTTACGTTGCGGTAACTAAGCCGCCCACCGTAAATAACCCGACGAAAATCGTGCCCTCGATCATACCACCATTCATTAAAATTGCGGTCGGCTATATCAAAAACCGGATAGGCGATGACATACCAGCGTTCTTTCATGGTGACGGTCAGGTCGAGTTGGGCCAGTTCTGTAGAGTCAATAGGTAGAGTAATCTGGCTTGCCACGTCCACCGTTATGAATAAAGTGGTGTTATTAATATTACGTTGATCCCAGGCAACACGACCCGGCAAATTGACCAATCGAACGGAGTCGCCGACACGAAGTGTCATTTCCCGCAGAATAATTCGTTCGCGGGTACGGTAATTTCCTTTAAGCGTAATGGATCGAACAATAACTTTTTGCGTCGAGTCAACTGAAGCAGAAGCAAAGACGGACAGAGACGATAATATAAAAACCGTTAGTATCAGAATCAGGAGCGGCCACCTTTTCGGAATCATTCGCAAAAGTACATCTTTTCAAAAAAATAAGACAAGTATATCTCCGTATCCTGCAAATCAGTATGTATTATTGTTAGCTAGTAAGCAAAACTTATGATGACTGTTAAATATACACTAATCTATGCAAACGGGAAATATTCAGAAGTCAACTAAAACGGCTAAACCCACCTTAAGTTTCTGGCAAATCTGGAACATGAGTTTTGGCTTTTTGGGCATTCAATATGGCTTCGGTTTGCAACAGGCTAACATGAGCCCTATTTTTCGGTACCTACACGCCGACGAAGCCAATATCCCGATTTTGTGGCTGGCCGGACCAGTAACCGGTCTTATTGTACAACCAATTATTGGGTCGTTAAGCGATCGAACCTGGTCGGAGCGATGGGGTCGTCGGAAGCCTTTTTTCCTGATCGGGGCACTCATCACCAGCTTTGCCCTGATTATGATGCCAAACTCAACCTCACTCTGGATGGCCGCCAGCTTAATGTGGCTGCTCGACTCAGGTTTGAACGTGTCAATGGAGCCATTTCGGGCGTTCATTGGCGATAAACTGAATGACAAACAGCGAGATTTGGGGTTTGCGGTACAAAGCTTTTTCGTTGGTTTTGGTCAAACACTGGCCAACCTGATGCCCCGAATTCTGCCTCTATTTGGTATTACGATGGTAGCCGCCGGGGCGAATGGCATTCCTGATTTCGTGAAATATTCCTTCTACGTTGGGGGCGTGGCTGTACTGGGTGCTGTTATTTGGACCATGTACACGACCAAAGAATATCCGCCAGAAAACATGGCCGAATTTGAACGGGAGAAACGAGAAAGCAGGGGTGTCGCGGGCGTGTTCAGGGAAATTGGTGTTGCCCTGCGCGAAATGCCCCCGACCATGAAACAGCTCTGGTGGGTTAAGTTTTTTACCTGGTATGGTCTGCCGCTCATGTGGCAATATCTGTCCCTCGCCATTGCCCGACATGCATTTAATGCGCCCACGCCCGAATCGCCGGGGTTCGAAAAAGGAATTGAAGTGGGTAATGATTGTTTTGCGCTGTTTAATATTGGTTGTTTCGGTATTTCATTTTTCCTGCCCGCTATTGCTAATCGCATTGGTCGACGGGCTACCCATGCAACTTTCCTGACTATTGGCGGGCTGGGCTTCATTTCAATGCTTCTCGGCGAAGATAAAAGTGCGTTTCTAATTGGTATGGCGCTGGTTGGCTTGGCCTGGGGGTCAATTCTATCCATGCCCTATGTACTTTTGTCTTCGTCAGTACCGAAAGAACGAATGGGTGTGTACATGGGCATTTTCAACGGGTTCATTGTTGTTCCGCAGATCATCAATAACCTGACCATCAAATACATTTATGGCCCTGTACTCGGAAATGATCCGCGTAACGCGCTGGTTCTATGTGGGGTATGCCTTATCCTGGCAGCTGCTTCCTGCTTTCTGGTTAAAGAAAACAAACAAAGTGAAGAGGCTGCTTTTCCAGTTGAACCGGGCGGGAATTAGTGGCTAAACCAGTATTTATATTTGCCATTCCGATTGTAATCTTCTTATGTAGTTTGCCTGCGAAATAACTCTCTTTGCATGACAATTCCACCGCGTCCCTACGCCCTACTTTCTGTCGGTGAATTACTAGCCGATTTTATTGGTCACCACGTCACAAATAGTTTACTCGACGCGCAGGATTTCCGTCGATATCAGGGTGGTAGTCCGGCAAATATGGCCACCAATATGGCTCGTTTAGGCAATAAGGCTGCGCTGGTTTCCTGCGTTGGTAATGATAACATTGGGAAATACCTGATTCGACAGGTCGAGGAATCAGGCGTAGACACGCAGTTCATCACATCTGACCCACTGGAACCAACGAGTATTGTCCTGGTTTCGCGCACGGCTGGCACCCCAGATTTTGTTGCTTACCGCCATGCTGACTGCCAGCTCACACCCGACCAATTGCCCGATTCCTTATTAGCTCAAGCTCAACTATTTCATACCACCTGTTTTGCTTTGAGTCGGCAACCGGCGCAGAATACCATTGTAGACGCGGCCAAACGGGCAAAGGCGGCTGGTTGCCAGGTTACAATTGATACAAATTATGCACCGAGTATCTGGCCCGACAGACAACAGGCATGGCGTGTGCTAACCGATTATTGCTCAGCCGGGGCGTTGGTAAAAATTAGCGAAGACGACGCCGAACGACTCTATGGGGAGGTTCAAACACCAGAGCGCATTTTAAGCGATTTTCACCAAATGGGTGCGTCCGTAATTTGTCTGACGCTCGGTCCAAATGGTAGTATAGTCTCGTATCAGGAAGGAGAAAAGCAAACCCATGTACCCGGTAAAAAAATTGACGTTGTGGATGTTACGGGAGCCGGTGATGCCTACTGGGCGGGTTTTCTGACAGCTTATTTAGACGGCCATGCCCCTGAAAGTTGTGCTCAGGCAGGGGCTGCTTTAGCCAAGATGAAACTCACCAGACAAGGCCCATTGCCAGATAAAGTAGATCGCAAACTGCTATATCATTAGTAGTACGTGCAAACGAGGAATCTCCGCAACAGCGAATTGTTGCGGAGATTCCTCGTTTACTCTTTCACAGAATAGCCTTTTTGTCATCGCTCCGGTGAACCGACCCAGCTACGCTATTTATTTCAATCCGGCAAGCTTGTCCAAATCGACATCTTCGAGCGCGGCTTTAATTTTGTCCATGCTAATACCCCGGCCCTTCGCCGTAACAACAAATCGTTTGTTTACCAGCAGGTCAACTTCGCCTTCTTTATTGCTGTTATCGTATTTCTCATACGATTTATTGTCACCAATTTTGCTGGTTTTCTCGTAGCCATTCTCGGTTTCTTTGTCCACTTCCATCATTGACCAGGCGGCTAATCCCATCATCATGGCCGAGCCTCCTCCATCTACAATAGACAGTTCGATGGTTTCGCTATCGTCGGCATTGGCATATTTTCCGTTTGCTGTTGAGATGGTAAAACCAGCGGCTCCATTTTTTTCGCCAGAGGCTTCTTTCCGTGCCAATCCGTCGGCATCAGCAGGAAGCAATTCTTTTAGTGACCGGAAATCGACTGTTGCAACGGGACCACTTTTCTGCATTTCTTCCGCCTGAGCAGCCATTTCTTTCATGGCACTTACAGCACCCAGTGTCGATACAGACTCTTCGTCTTTCTTCTCTTCTTCCTTATTTTCTCCGCAGCCAGTAAGAAACATAACCGGTAGCAATCCGGCCCAGAGCATGTTTAGGTTTATTCGCATGATAGTTATGTAAAATAAGAATGGGATAATTTATTAATCACCAGCAAGCTACATTTTCTATCAACACAAGCCCCAATCTTTTGAGTGAACGTTGCGAGCGAATTCTTTCCAACCGATATTTATCGCGCATCTGGCAAAGATTCATTCACAAAATAGTTGATATACAATAAGTTAATTCACTAGTTTGCTCAATACATAATAATTCGCATCAACCGTCAGCATTGTTTCATTTTTAGCCGACAAGGTTTTCCACTGGGCAGTCGGTTGAATGGTAGAATAGGGCCCTGACTCGCCCATACATAAACGAACAGGCATGGCAAACCCCGCAACACAGTTGGTCCAGCGGTATTGAAACCCGCCCGCTACTGGCCGGTATTCGAGCACCGGAATCCGGATATCACGTAGATACTGGTCAAACACGGGTTTTAAAGTAAGGCCCGATTGCTGACTCATATATTGCTCGATCTGGTTAGTGGTAACAGTTTGGTGGTAAAAGGTTTTGTTGATCCCCCGCAGAAGTTGCCGCCAGGTTAAGTCGTTGCCTACGAGTTGCCGGATCGTATGTAGCATATTGCCGCCTTTGTAATACATATCGCTCGATCCTTCCTGATTTACGTTATAGGTTCCGATGATTGGCTTATCATTTCGTATGTTCGCCCTGCACCCTATTACATACTGAGCACCAGCCTCTTTACCGTAATAATATTCCGTAAATAGGCATTCCGAATAGTTGGTAAAGCTCTCGTGAATCCACATGTCGGCTACATCTTTATACGTAATATTATTGGCGAACCATTCGTGACCTGATTCATGGACGATAATAAAATCCCAGAGTAGCCCCCAACCCGTTCGTGACAGATCGCGACCCAGATAGCCGTTCCGAAAACGATTTCCGTAGGTAACTGAACTTTGATGTTCCATACCCAGATACGGTGTCTCAACCAGTTTATACCCGTCTTCATAAAACGGATATGGCCCAAACCAATATTCAAATGCCTTCAGCATCTTAGGCACTTGCCGGAACTGTGTTTTAGCCGAGTCGAGATGTTCGGGCAACGCATAATAGTTTAGCGAAAGCGGCCCTTTTTCGCCGTTGTATACTTCGGACCAGTGTTCATAACGACCAATATTAAGGTTAACGCCATAGTTATTGATTGGATTGACAACGTACCAATCAAATGTGCGCGTATGATCGGGATTGGTCGTTACCCGGCGAAGTCGGCCATTGGAGACATCGGTCAGGTCTTCGGGAACTGTTACGCTAATGGCCATTGAGTCTGGCTCATCATACATGTGGTCTTTACAGGGCCACCACGCGCTGGCTCCCAAGCCCTGACAGGCTGTTGCAATAAACCAGTTTCCAGACTTATCGCGCGACCACACAAGGCCACCGTCCCAGGGTGGGCGTTTAGCTACACGAGGCTTTCCGGCATAGTGGACCGTTATAGCCTCTGCCTGACCTGTTTTTTGCGGCTTTGTCAACGTGACAAAATACGCATTGCCATCTTGCCGAACGTCAAGTGATTCACCATCCTGCTCCACACGCAACACGCGTAATGGACGCTGTAAATCGACCTGCATAACCTGGCCTGGTTTCAAAATCCGATACCGTATTTCCGTTGATCCGCTTAATGTACTATCGGTTGGTTGAACGCGAACGGTTAAATGATAAAATGTCAAATCCCACCAAACGCGTTCGGGTGTAATGGATCCACGAAGGGTATCATCATGGGAAAAGCCAACTTTCTGCGCCTGAACCAGAATGGGAAAAGCCAACAGCAAATACAGAGATAAGAGTCGATTCATGGTATGTACTTGCCGTTAGCGTGGACCCGGAGGGCACTGTTTAAGCAGATAGTTTGTGTACAGCGTTTGTAGATGCATGGACGTTCCCGGTCCCTCGTTGATACTATGCGAGCGGTTTGGGTAAGGCATTACCTGAAACTGTTTATTGTATTTTATCAGTTCGTTAATTAACGCTTCTGCATTGTCGTAATGCACATTATCATCGCCAGTGCCGTGAATATAAAGCAGGTTGCCACGCAGATTTTTGGCGTAGGTAATTGGCGATCCCGACACAAAATCTTCCCGGTTCTCCTGCGGTAATCCCATATAACGCTCCTGATAAATATTGTCGTAGAACAACTGGTTGCCAACGGCTGCAATAGCAATCCCCGTTTTGTAAATATCGGGGTATTGAAACATCAGATGCAACGTGGTAGATCCGCCCCCACTCCATCCCCACACGGCCACGCGGCTGGTATCTATGTAGGCATGTTGCGTAAATAACTTCCGGGCACCCATCGCCTGATCGCGAATATTAATACGACCAATTTGCCTATAGATTGATTTGCGCCAGGCAGCACCCTTCAGATTGGGTGTTCCCCGATTGTCGAGCGCCACATAAATATACCCCGCTTTGGCCATGTCGCCCTGAAACAAACGGTTCTGTCCAATAGAGAAATCGTCATTTACCGTACTACCTGCCGGTTCGCCGTAGACATAAAACACAACCGGATATTTTTTTGTACTATCGAAATCAGTTGGTTTTGCCATCCAACCGTCAACGGTAACACCATCATCAGTAGTAAGGCTAAAAAAACTGACATTCGGTTTGGCAAGGGGTTTTATTCGTGCAGCAATGCTTTCGGCTTCGTTGACTGCCTTGTGATCGGGAAGGCTTATCCACTCCCTAGCCAATGGTGTTTGATAATTCGTGAAAGTGTGCTGAGCCAATCGCCCGTTTGGTGAAACCGTATAACCATGTGTTCCGGCCTGACCGGTAGGCGTTACACGTTCGGCTTTGCCTTTACCATCTAAGCGAGTACGATATAAATACCGTTGGTTGGTGTTGTCGGGTGAAGCAATGAAATAGATCAGATTGGTAGCCTCATCGATATGACTGATTGTGGCAATATCATACCCCCCCGGTGTCAAGTTAATTTCTTTTTTTCCATCGACATTAACCCGATATAAGTGCCGCCAGCCATCTTTTTCGGAAACCCAAACAAAAGACTTACCGCCCTCCAACCACTCCCAGCCACTAGGGTCATCGCGGCTCCAACGCGCTTTTCCATCAATCCATGCCTTGTCGGTTTCGGTGTAGATTAGATTGACCGATTGACTGGCGGGTTTACAAATGAACAACTTACTTTCGTTCTGTTTGCGGTTTAATTGTTGCACAACCAGGCTTCCAGCATTAGGAAGCCAATCCAAACGGGTCAGATAATGCTGTTGTGAATCGCCGGGAATAGGTAACCAGGCCGTTGGCCCGCCCGATGCTGCCACGACACCGATGCGGGTTGGCGATGGCGATTCGCCGACTTTCGGGTACTCAACCGGCACTGTATGAGAATAAGCAGAATCAGTGGTGTTCAACATCAGGTAATCCCGAATGTTGGTGGCATCTACCTGCCAATAAGCAATTTGTTTGCTATCGGGACTCCATCGAAATCCATCACGGCAACCAAACTCTTCTTCATACGCCCAATCGAAAGTGCCGTTGATTCGCTTGCGGGTTCCATCGGTCGTCAGTTGGGTAGTCTGCCCCGTTGCCACATCGTCAACAAACAGGTTATGTTCGCTAACGTAGCCCACACTTCGTCCATCCGGCGACAGTTTGGCGTACATAAGCGACTGTGCGGGCTTACCCTTTCCAATCTGCCGGGCTTGTCCACTCGCCCGATTAACAAGGTAATAATCGCCTTTGGTATTGTAACGCCAAACGCGGGCCGTATTCATGAAAATCAGGACGTTGGCACTATCGGGTGTAAAGGCAAAGTCGGCAATGGGTGTCACCTGTTCACCAATGGGCCGAGGCAGTTTATTCTTTGCTACTAGAATTGTTTTTCGACCGGTACGAATATCCGTTTTAACGAGCTCACCTTGCTCAACGGTGGCATACCCGGTACCATCGGCGGTCCAATGCATCTGCCGACCGGGTATCTGAGCTTCTGCCACACAGATGACCAAGCTAACCAGCAGGGCTGGCAGGAATTGACGTGAAATAAAAAAAGACGGGTTCACAGAATGAAGTGTATAATTGAGGTAAATAACTCACCAAAAGTACACGAATTCTGTGGCACCGTCTTCTAAAAAGTGTACGGAAACTGGTGAGAATTTTGCCGAATCGATTAGATTTCTCCAAATTCTCCAGTTTATTTCTGTCGTTATGGTGTAATCCTGTCTGTCTTTTCCGATGCCAGCAGCGTAACCGGAGTTCGGTAACTGCGCACAAGGAAATAGATGCCTAACAACACAGCAGGAATACTCAGGAGTTGGCCCACGTTTAGCGGCAGATTATCTTCAAAAGCTACTTGATTTTCCTTTAGGTATTCGTAAAAGAACCGAAGCCCAAAGATCCAAATCATAAAAATCCCTAACATACTACCGCGTGGTGTCTTTTCCTTTGTGCGATTCCAGAACCACAATAAAATGAAAAACAGCACTAAGCAGGAGAGCGATTCATAAAGCTGGGCTGGGTGGCGGGGGATTTTCGCATATTCACTGTTATTCATAAATACGAACGCCCAGGGCAAATCTGTTGGACGACCCACAATTTCGGAGTTCATCAGGTTGCCAAAACGAATGCAGGCTCCTGCCAGCGCTACCACGATAGCAATGCGGTCGCACACCCATAAAAAAGTCTGATTGGTCAATATACTTTCCTTTCGGCGCGAATACAACCATAGACCTGTCAGAATACCAATGATAGCACCGTGGCTGGCTAAACCGGCAAACGGCGGTGTAATAACCGTAAGTGGATGGTGAAACAGAACGTCGGGTTCGTAGAATAAAAAATGGCCAATTCGGGCACCCAAAATTGTGGATACAACCATGTAAATCAGTAAGCTATCCGTATCGGCAACGGGTTTATCTTCCTTCTTGAAAATATAGCTCATAATCTGCATGCCAATTAGGAAACCCAAGGCAAAGAGCAACCCATACCAACGTACTGAGAACCAGCCAATGTGAAAAATTTCGGGATTAACCTCCCAAATAACGTATTGCAGCATAAGGAATTAGAGTCAATGTCGGTTGTGTAACGAACGACGGCGGGCAAAGATACGGATTGCAGGAAAGTTTTTGAACGTTTTGGTGTTTACGAGTTTATGATGAAGTCAATTCTGGTTGGACTTGTTAAGGCATATCAGGCCATTGTGTCACCTTATTTTCCGAATGCCTGTCGTTATACGCCCACCTGTTCGCAATATACGATTGAGGCTATCCGAAAACACGGGGCTATTCGGGGTGGATGGATGGGCCTTAAACGCATTGGCCGATGCCATCCGTGGGGTGGTCATGGGTATGATCCGGTTCCATAACGGTAATTGGTCATCGTCGGTAGCTATGACATTTTGGCTTAAGAAATAAACTTGCCTGATTTTTGACCATCAAAATCAACCCACTAACAGGCCGCAACAGATTGTGGCACTACACCGATGATTGGAATTACTGATGATAATAAATTAAAACGCCTGATTATTGTAGGCGACCGGGTATTGATTAAGCCAAAGGACCCCACCGACCGTACAAACAGTGGGCTGTATTTGCCACCAACGGTGCAGGAAAAAGAACAAGTTCAGTCGGGCTATGTTATTAAAGTGGGGCCAGGTTATCCGATCCCTAGCCCGACGGAAGACGAACCCTGGAAAGAAGTCGAAGAAAAAGTAAAATATATGCCGCTCCAGGCACAGGAAGGGGACGTAGCGTTATACCTGCAACGTAATGCCATTGACTTGCAATACGAAGGTGAGCAGTACGTCATTGTACCACAAGGTTCGATTCTGATGCTGGAACGGCTGGAAGATTTGTCATAAAATGACTAAATACGTTACCTAAAACACTATGCTAAGCTATTGGTTGATATCTTTGACAGTCCTGCTAATGGGATTTACCCGTACTATGGAGAGTGTAGCGAATCAACAAAAATCGCTCAAGGCGATATTGACCGAAAAGAAAGACCATCGACGTGTGTTGCTACTTTATGTGCGCGATGATGCCCAGCATTATACAATTGAGCAACAGGAAGCGCTGAATGAAGAAAAAGCCGGATTAGCCGAACGCGATTTAGACGTAATTGTACTCGTGGCGTCGCTGGTGATGGAGCCTGACCGCCAATTTCTGAT
Organism: Spirosoma flavum; assembly: GCF_042686045.1. NCBI lineage: Bacteria > Pseudomonadati > Bacteroidota > Cytophagia > Cytophagales > Cytophagaceae > Spirosoma > Spirosoma flavum. The sequence goes on along the minus strand of NZ_JBHUOM010000001.1, from coordinate 1,313,268 downwards.
GCATGATTACAAACTCAACCCGTCCGATGATTTTGTGGGCTGGCTGATCGGCAAAGATGGTGGTGTCAAACAAACATACAAAAAGCCGATTGCCGTAAAAGACTTATTCGATACGATAGACAGTATGCCAATGCGAAAGCAGGAAAGCAAACAAGAATAATAAAGAGCCGAACGACCTTGAGATCGTTCGGCTCTTTTATTGTCTCTCCAAATAGCGTAGTGTCCCGACAAACTCAGACCAGAATTTGAGTTTTATTTTCTGGTCAGTTACATAGTTATCTATCTATTCGCCTTTTGTAGTTATTGTTGGCCAAATTTAGCGGCTTCGGTAATGCCTTTCCACGTATCGGTGCGAAATGGTACGGCGGGAAAATTTTCCTGATTATATAAATCCACGTCGCCATTGTCATCGGCCCAGCCATAACGAACGGCTACCGGCACCGTTACAGAGTCGGCATGAACTACAACTGAGTTACCCTGAATATCGGCCTTGGCGTAATAAAATTTCTGATCGGCACCTGCTACTTCGAAGCCTTTAAGATACCCGTATTTATCCTTCGCCATTAATCCCCCACCTCCATTGCGAAACGTAATAATAGCGCGGTTGCCATCAACTGTCATTTTATCCAGCATCGGCCCGCGCGATGGCGATTCAGTAGCACTTACTCCACTTTTCTGATACGCTACACGCATGGCTTCGGCGGCTAAACGATTGCCGACATCCAGTTTGTTTTTCGGGTGAATATCCGTCCGCTCGCCAATATCCGACGCCACGGCCATGCCCGTGTTGGGCAACTGAAGTGTCATTGTTTGTGCTTCGCGAAGTTCGGCCCAGGCACTCCCATGCTGACTATCACCGTTGGCGGAATTATAACTAGCTAACTGAACAAACAAAAATGGAAAATCGTATCCCCAATGCTGGCGCCAGTCCTGAATCATGAGCGGAAATGTTTTCCGATATTGATACGCCCGACCTGCATTCGACTCACCCTGATACCAGATGGCCCCTTCGATAGCATATGGTATCAACGGATTCAACATAGCGTTAAATAGCTGAGTAGCATATGTATTTGGCCCTGGCATAAAGGAAGAAGAGAAAACGTTGGCTACCCGGTATTTCCAGATACCTGCCAGCGGAATTGTCAGGCTTTCGCCAGAAAGAGTGAGTTGATCAGGCCGTCCCATAAGCCCCCCGCTCCCGCTGGCATCTGTAACGCGTACAGCAATCACATTGCGACCCGTCTTTAATAACCCATCGGGCAAAACATAGTCACGAGCTTTATTTCCCTTTGTACTACCTACCAACTGTCCATTTACAAACGTCGAATCGTTGTCTGCTACGGAGCCAATATGAAGGACAGTTTTCTGTAATTTGCTTCCTTCCGGAATAATGACCTCCCGCCTAAACCAGACAACGCCATCTAGGGTTGGCAGACCACCCCATTCCCAATCACCGGGCATATTCATCGTCTTCCAATCACTATCGTTCAAAGCAGCGTTAGCCCAAGTCTGCTCGTCGGCGGTAGTGGGTAAGCCACCTTGCTGTGTTTTTAGTAGGGCCTGAATACGCGCTGAGCCACTCTGAATAACCTCTTCATAGCTAGCAGGTAATTTGTTGGCTACTACCCGCAACTCATCATTCTGATTCATGGCTTCACGACTGGTCCAGGTCTCGGAATGAGTGCCTCCCCAGGATGTATTAATCAGTCCAATCGGGACATTCAATTCCTTTTGCAATTGCTTGGCAAAGAAATAACCGACAGCGGTGAATTGAGATGCTGTCTCGGGAGTGCAAACACTCCAATTTCCCTCCATATTATCTTTGGGCGTTAGGCTTACTTCTCGTTTAACCAACAGTTGCCGGATGTTTGGGTAATTGGCAACCGGAATTTCTGTTTTGGCGTTTGAAGCCCCACTCAGCGAAAATTCCATGTTCGACTGACCGGAGCAAATCCACACCTCCCCCGCCAGTACATCATCGAACGTAACCGTATTATTCTTTCCCTTCACTAACATCTGATAGGGACCGCCCGCTTCCATGGCATCAAGTGTGACACGCCATTTTCCATCTTTGCCCGCTTTGATAGTCTTCGTTTGATTATTGAGTGTCACTGTTACTTTCTCACCAGAATCAGCCCATCCCCATACGGGCACCGGTTTCCGACGTTGCAACACCATGTGTGAACCAAAAACGTTCGGCAAACGCACATCGGCAAATGCAGTTTGGACAGCGAACAAACATAAAAAAAGCAAACGCCAAGTCAAATAATTCATTCGTAGTCAGGGTTTTAGTTGTGCATTAGCTCGATCCATCGGAACGGTTGTTGATATAAAAGGCGAAAGTTTACTTTTATCCTTATTGATCAACAAACATTCCTCTCGAATACAGGAAATACGAAACAACAGAATAGTAATAATGTAGACTGGAAACCCTGCGCCAATTAACGAAGTCTCCTGCCAGAGAACCTGTAAGATAATTGGCGAGCTAAGAATTTTGAGAAATTATATGAGACAGGCACTTGTATCCAGACGGATACAAGTGCCTGTCTCTGGAGCTTTTGGTAAAGATGTCGAGCCCGTTAAAGTCTAGGGAAGTGTATAGAAACTACCCGCCAAACAGAACGGTAACAAAAGCGTCCTCTGCTTATGTGCTGGTGGTTTGCCAGTAACCAGGCTAAAAATTTGGCGACTACGATGCTAATGAATATGCCCGGTTTTCCCCTTTATATCCAGAGCGTTGGACAGATTACGCCGAATAGCAAATGTGTAGCGTAATGACACACCGTAACTCAAGCCGGTGCCAGCTCCTTGTAATTGAGCTTGTTGACTATATTTATGATTGACGCTATACGTCACATCAGTGGTGAGGGCATTACCTAAACCCCAAAATTTGCGAACAGAAACGCCTAAATCAATTGCGTTACTTAACCGGACATTATATTCCGCTCCGACTTCGGCCAAAGCAGTTATTTGGGTATTAGCCTGAGTCTGGCTAGTTAGGCGGAGAGTATCGGCTGTTTCTTTATGATCATAATATCTATAACCGATCAGCGAAAAACGACCTTCCTGATGACCACTATTTGGCACGAGCCACATGCCGCCAGTTAGCCAAAATCCCGACCGGAGCCACGGCTTGCTAGTCGATACCATAAGCCGCTTTCCACGTAAAACGAAAGCGTTTTGGGCACTTCCATATCGAAATACCAACGGCGAACCGGCATTACTAATAGATATCTGACTATGAATAGGCATTCGGGTGTATCCACCTTCAATAGCCCACCGCTCACGATACGACCAGCCAATAACAGCTCCCCAACCAAGTTTACCAACTAAGTTACTCTCAATCAGGCCATTGAATGAATTATCAAGTTTAGCACGATCCGTTCGGACAAACCCATCGAGAGCCACATACCAGCGACTTTGAACATAAGGGCCACCATATCGCATGAGCAACCGGTTATATTGATGATCCCGCACTGGCAATCGGTAGTAGTCCGTAACCCCCTGACCACAGACAGGCAGTACGACTAGGCCGAGCAGTACATACAGCAAGTAATGTTTCATCATCGAATATGGATTAGAGCGTTTCACAAATAACGCGATAAACCTTTGCTTGTTAACCACTTACAAACAATTTAATTAGTAAGCGGGCATTAACTTATCTATCTGGAAGAATTACAAAACGAATTACGGCCAAAAAACCCATACAAGATTAATTAACACTTTAGTTTACAGCATTTTAGAAATAAAAAACCCAGCCTTATGGACTGGGTTTTTAAGTAAAATTTAACCGTTAATTTTTGTGAGGTTGCGGCCCGTTTTCTCAGCCATGTTTCATTACAGGCACCGAGATTGTCATGTTATCCCAGGCAATGGCAATGCTACTGTTAGCGGGTGTGATAACAAGTTTCTCGATGGGTGTTTTATTCATCGAAACGGGTACTTTAATCATCGCTACGTCAGTACCTTTAATTTTTTCGTAATCGTAAGCGCCCCACTGACCTAGTGTGCTATTCAGAATTACGCTCCACTCCTTTTCACCGGGAATGGTAAATAGCGTGTACGTACCTGCTTTCACCATTTTGTCGCCAAACATTACGTCGCTTTTGAAGGTCACTTCAGTAGCTTCATTAGCACCCGTCCGCCAAACCTTACCATATTTCTCCAAACTACTCGAACCGTCGGCTCCGAAGACAACACGCCCTTTTTTTGAAGGTTGACCATAGATTACTTTAATATTCTTGTCGGGGCTTTCGGCCGTTATTTTAGGGCTTACGGGTGCTTTTTTGTCCTGCGCCTGTACCAACGATACCGTTGCAAAAAGAAAAGCAAAAACTGCAAGTAAGTTTTTCATGTGTTAATGATAAATTGGTTTTAAGTTATTACTGTCTAAACGCCACAAAGTAAACGATAGTTTTTTGAGAACAATATAAAGATTTGGCCAAACGGTGGTATTTTTAGCCCTACAACTGTACGTAAGAATACCTTTTTCTAATAGAATCGCTTTACATGGCAACAACATATTTTAGTAAACGCAACCTCCAGTTTCTATTGCACGAAGTATTCAAAGCAGACGAATTAACTAAATACGACTATTTCAGTGCCCATGACCGGGAAACGTTCAATCTTGTGCTCGACTCGGCCACGTACATTGCCGATACGTTCATGCATCCGTATTTGAAGGAAATGGACAGAAACCAGCCTGAACTTAAAAATGGGCAGGTTACTGTTCACCCGAAGGTGAGGGAATATTTGAAAGCAATGGGCGATGCGGGTCTGATTGGTGCGGGTTTTTCATTTGAGCATGGTGGTCAGCAACTCCCCGAAATGATTAGCTCCTGTGTGGGATTTATTCTGATGGCCGCCAACAACGGCATGATGTACACCGGTCTGACCTCTGGAGCAGCCCACCTCATTACGTCGTTCGGGTTGCCAGCACTAAGTGATTTTTACGTACCAAATATGCTGGACGGAACCTGGCAGGGTACGATGGCCCTGACCGAACCGCAGGCAGGTTCGTCGCTTTCCGATGTAACGACCTCCGCCACTCCACTATCTGACAGCGAATCCGTTACACTTGGAGAGGTGCCACTTCTAGACCAGCCAGGGAGCTATAAAATCAAGGGGCAGAAAGTGTTTATTTCGGCGGGCGACCACAATGCTACCGACAATATTGTTCATTTGATGCTAGCCCGGATTGATGGTGCACCAAAGGGTACAAAGGGCATTTCCCTGTTTGTCGTTCCCAAATACCGGCCTGATGGTAAGGGTGGTTTTGTCGATAATGACGTTGCCTCAACCGGGATTTACCATAAAATGGGTCAGAAAGGCGTACCAGCTATGCACCTGACGATGGGGTCGAACGACAATACCATTGGATACCTCGTTGGCGAGCCGCATCAGGGATTACCGTATATGTTCCAGATGATGAACGAAGCGCGCATTGGGGTCGGTATGACGGCGGCAGGTATTGCCACGGCGGCCTTTTATGCGGCTCTGCAATATGCTAAAGAGCGTCCGCAAAGTCGTCGGTTGAATCAGAAAAATCACCTGGATGCCCCGCAAACACCAATTATTAACCACCCCGATGTTCGGCGGATGCTGTTATTTCAGAAAGCTGTAACCGAAGGCTCGTTAGCCTTACTCCTCGAAGCGGCCCGGCTTTTCGATATTAGTCAGGTGGCCGAAGGTGACGAAAAAGAAAATGCCTTTTTGCTGCTCGATTTGCTGATGCCGGTTGCCAAATCGTACCCCTCTGAAATGGGTGTCCAGTCAGTAAGCCAGAGCGTGCAGACATTTGGTGGCTATGGCTTTACGGAGGATTTTCCGGTTGAGCAACTGTACCGCGACATTCGTATCACGCCAATTTATGAAGGTACAACGGGTATACAGGCGCAAGATTTGTTAGGACGCAAGATGACAATGAAAGGTGGAAAAGCCCCTCTCTTACTTTTTGCGGAAATAAATAGGACTATCGCTGAAGCCAGCACATCCGATGAGTTAAAACCATATGCAGACCAACTAACTGCCGAACTCAAACGGACACAGGAAATCATGGCCAGTTTGATACCACATGCCCAAAAAGGCGATATTGAACGTTATTTATCAGATGCGACCTTGTTTCTGGAATTCTTCGGAATTGTAGTCGTGGCCTGGCAGTGGTTGAAACAAGCAGTTATCGCCAAACAAATGCTTTTGACCCAAAACCCACAAGGTGATGATTTGATCTTTTATGAAGGCAAGATTCACACCATGAAATTCTTTTTCCACTACGAGGTCCCTAAAACGCTGGGCCTGGCGCAACGACTTAAGGACACGGAGGTACTAACAATTGTATCAGAAAAGGAATTGGCCTTATAGACCATTTCTGCCGAATACATAGAAGAGGCCGCTTTTATAAAAGCGGCCTTCGTTATAACTATTGTGCAAATCGGTAATAGTTACATCGGCAAAACAACTTGTCTGGTCGGTTAAGACAAGATCACGTGATCCTTTGCACAGAATACCATAAGACAATTTTACCTTTTTTACGTTTTATCAAGCTTCTCAGTCTAGAACCCTTACCTTTGCGGCTTCAATCGCCCGCGTTCGGTAATGCCGCTGATTGCCCCATCAAGTTACGAGCCGCCTACCCAATTGTGGAACGGACACATGCAGACTATCATTCCCTCGCTGTTTCGCAAGGTACAGGTCTCCTACGTCCGCGAACGCATCGAAACACCAGACGATGACTTTCTGGATATAGACTGGGCTTTTGGAAAATCGGCCCATAAAACAACGGGCGAACAACAATCCATTGACGGCTTTTCCTCCATTCATAATACGCAATCAACTAAAAGTCAGTTAGTTATTTTAACCCACGGACTCGAAGGAAATTCGGGCAGTCAGTATCTGGCTGGAATGGTACGACACCTAACGCAGAACGGATTGGATTGCCTGGCCTGGCATCTTCGTTCCTGTAGTGGAGAACTGAACCGCCAGCAACGATTTTATCACATCGGCGAAACGGGCGACCTACATTTCATTATTCAACATGCACTCTCAAAAGGTTACCAGACAATTTATCTGATGGGTTTTAGCGCAGGTGGCAATGTCACACTAAAATACCTCGGAGAGAACAGTGCGTCGCACGGCGATAACTCGTTAAGTCCAGCGATCAAAAAAGCCGTTGTTTTTTCGGTTCCTGTCGATTTAATGGGATCGGCTCGGCGGCTGGAACAGTGGGATAGTCTGGCCTATAACTACCGTTTCAATCGGACACTCAAACGAAAAGTGTTACAGAAAGCAGCAGTAATGCCGGGCGTTTTCCCAACTGAGGCCGTGACAAAGGCGCGCAGCATCCGCGAGTTCGATAACTTGTTTACGGCTCCCATGAATGGTTTTCAGGACGTAACAGATTATTACACCCGTAGCAGTTCATTACAGTTCATACCAAACATTACAGTTCCGACTTTGCTTGTAAGCGCAAAAAATGACCCATTTCTGTCGCCGGAATGTTTTCCTGAGGAATTAGGGCGGGAACTCCCCAACGTCTGGATGGAGTTCCCTGAGCAGGGAGGTCATTGCGGCTTTCCACCCCGCACTGGAGGCATTCAGGGCATATATTGGTCGGAGGAGCGGACGTTACAGTTTTTACAAACCACTGAAGGATAGTCGATATGAACGGAAAACGTACTAGACAAGTGTTAGACGCTAACAAAGAGTATTGGTTTACCACCTATTCGCTGGTATCACTGGCTCCATTTAGTTCTTATGCCGATGACCCAATACCGAAGAGAGCTGTAGTGTATGACTTGACTATTTCGGATTAGATTATGAATTTATATGGCACATCATTACCGTGAACCTGCCGCCCCGTCAGTAGTGGTCCGGCATCCCAAATAGTAAACAGATTTTAGACATTGAACCGCAGGAAGTTGCGGATATTGAACCCATTTAAATCATGCTTACCAAACCACTCGAACAAACCTATTACATCATTGATTTTGACAGCACCTTTACGAAGGTAGAAGCCCTCGACGTGCTGGGCGAAATCTCGCTTACGGGTCGCCCCGACCGCGATGATGTGCTGAATCAGATTAAGGTGATTACTGACCGGGGTATGTCGGGCGAGATTTCGTTTACAGACTCACTTAATCTGCGGATCAATCTTTTGAAGGCGCATAAGAGTCAGTTACCCGCGCTCATCGAAATATTGATGGGGAAAATCTCCGATTCGTTTCAACGTAATAAGCAGTTTCTGTCCGAAAATGCCGAGACCATTTATATCGTTTCAAATGGATTTAAAGAATTCATTATACCGATTGTAACGTCGCTGGGAATACGGGCTGAAAATGTGTTTGCCAATACATTCGAGTTCGACGAAACCGGCGCTATTGTTGGTTTCGATAAAACAAACCCACTATCGGCTAACGGGGGTAAATCGCAGGTAATTCGCAATTTGAAACTTGACGGTGAAGTTTACGTCATTGGCGACGGCTATACAGATTATGAAATAAAAGCGTCGGGGCTGGCAAACCGTTTTTATGCCTTCACCGAAAATGTGATGCGCCCCCGCGTTGTCGAAAAAGCTGACCACGTGGCCCCTTCGCTCGATGAGTTTTTGTACCATAATAATCTGAGCCGTAGTCAGTCGTATCCAAAGAGCCGAATTAAAGTTTTGTTGCTCGAAAATGTGCATCCGATAGCGGTTCAGTTGTTTGAGCAGGAAGGATTTAACGTCGAGATTCGGAAGGGAGCACTGGACGAAGACGAACTAATTGAAGCCATCCGAGATGTATCTATCCTGGGTATCCGGTCTAAAACGATGGTTACGGCCCGCGTTCTGGAACAGGCCAATAAGCTAATGACCGTTGGCGCTTTCTGCATTGGAACCAACCAGATTGACCTTGAGGCTTGTACCGAAAAAGGAATTGCCGTCTTTAATGCACCATACAGTAATACGCGTTCGGTAGTTGAATTGGCTATTGGCGAGATTATCATGCTCATTCGGGGCATCGTGCCAAAGAGCAATCTGATGCACAAAGGCGAGTGGGATAAATCAGCAAAAAATAGTTTCGAAGTACGCGGCAAGAAACTCGGTCTGGTTGGTTATGGCAACATCGGCACGCAGTTGTCGGTAGTGGCCGAAGCACTGGGTATGGAAGTGTACTTTTATGATGTGGTCGATAAACTGGCGCTCGGCAATGCCCGAAAATGCAAGTCACTGGACGAGCTGCTGGCGGTAGCCGACATCATTAGTATGCACACCGATGGCCGCAAGGAAAATAAAAACCTGATCAGCTACCGTGAGTTTGGGATGATGAAAAATGGCGTCATCTTTCTGAATCTTTCGCGCGGCCACATTGTAGACATTCCGGCGCTGGTCGACGCTATTGAGCGGGGTAAGGTTGCCGGAGTGGGTGTTGATGTATTTCCGCAGGAGCCTAAAACGAACAATGAAGAGTTCATGAGTGCTCTGCGCATGCAGCCAAACGTAATTCTGACGCCACATATTGGCGGTAGCACTGAAGAAGCCCAGGCCAACATTGGCAGTTTTGTACCGGGGAAACTGCTCGAATATATTAACAATGGCAGCACTTATGGCAGTGTTAACTTCCCTGAACTGCAATTACCACTGCTGAAAGGGTCGCACCGTCTGCTACATATTCACGCCAATGTACCGGGCATTTTGGCGAAAATGAATACCATTTTCGCCAAACACCACATCAATATTCACGGCCAGTACCTCAAAACAAACGAGCAAATTGGCTATGTGATTACGGACGTTGCCAAAGAATATGCCGACGAGGTGGTCGAAGAATTGAAGGACATTGATAACACAATTAAGTTCAGATTACTCTATTAGTGAACGTGCGAAAGATCGGGCTGCCAGAGCGGTGAATACTGCCCGGCAGCCCGGTTTCTTGCTCTCGTTCCGTGCCGGTGGCCCGGTCTCATCTTTATGAAAAACACCTACTTCACCCCCGGCCCAGCCGAACTTTACCCGACGTTCTATCAACACCTGCAACGGGCGATGGATGAACAGATTGGCTCAATTTCACACCGGAGTCAGCAGTTTCGGGACATTTATAAGTTTGCCGATGAGCAATTGCGAACCTTGCTAGCCATTCCAGCTACGCACGGAATTTTCTTTACCGGCTCGGCTTCGGAAGTGTGGGAGCGTATGCTTCTCAACTGTGTGGAGCATGAGAGTTTCCACCTTGTGAATGGCTCTTTTTCCCAAAAATTTTACGACTATGCCAACGATCTGCATAAGCACGCTCACGTCCTGGAAAAACCATTTGGCGAAGGATTTGACGCGGCTGATATTGAGGTGCCGGCTTATGCCGAATTGGTTTGTCTGACCCACAACGAAACATCATCAGGTGTGCAGATGCGGCCTGCCGACATGCATAAACTCAAACGCAAATACCCCAAAAAGTTATTTTGTGTTGATACCGTTTCGTCAGCTCCTTATCCCGATCTGGACTTCAATCTGATTGATTCAGCATTTTTTTCGGTACAGAAAGCTTTTGGGATGCCTGCCGGCATGGGCATTTGGATTGCCAATCAGACTTGTTTGGCGAAAGCCGAACGGCTACAAAAAAACGACTCGCTAACGATTGGGGCGCATCACACCCTACCGACGCTTTGGAAACACTACAAAACGTTCGAGACGCCCGCAACGCCTAACGTCCTGTACATTTACCTGCTGGGTAAAATTGCGGAAGATTTTAACCGAATCGGCATTGATAACATCCGGAAACAGACCGAAGAAAAAGCGCGAATGTTATATAAGTTTCTAGACAGTTCAGATGGTTACGCAGCCTTTGTGAAACCAGATCGCCACCGCTCGCAGACTGTTATTGTAGCCACTACAGGATCGCCGGATCGCGTAAAATCACCGGCTGATGTCATTAAAGTTGCAAAAACAGCAAATATGATTGTTGGCAGCGGCTATGGAAAATACAAGGAGTCACAAATACGGATCGCTAATTTTCCAGCTGTATCAGTCGATCAGGTTGCAGCCCTGATTAAGGAATTACAAAAATAAAACGGTGATCGCTGACCGTTTCCAGCATAACGCCTTTTCATATACTTGAGAAGGCGTTATTTTTTGGCCTCATTCTTCTGGACTATGCACCTGCAACAAACCTTATGTATGCTTTGTGGTTAATAGAGCAGTGTTTTAAAGGTATTAACTCAACGATGATGAAGAAATTACTTACCACTGCGACGTTGCTAATGGGCCTAACAGTAGGTGGTCTGGCTCAGAATAAGTCTGACTCAACAGGAAATGGTAAACCGCTCATTGATGAACAAACGAAACAGAATGTTCGCCAAAAAGCCGCTCAAACCAGCGAAAAGCTGGACGAAGAAATCGACAAATCTCTTAATTACCAACAGGCTAACCAACTAAGCTGGTTTGAACCAGGTAATCTTTTCGTTGGCGGAGGAATTGGCATGGGAGCCACTAATGGTCAGGTATATTTGGATTTCAACTCCCGCATTGGCTACTTTTTTCAGCCCGGTTTTGCCGCTGGTCTGCGTTATGATTACGATCGTCTGGTAGGCAATAAATACCACGCCCGCCAGGTGGGTGCTTTTGCCCGTTATTATCCGTTCCGCACCCGTATTAGCAGTTTCGTTGGAGCCAGCCTGAATAGTGGTCGGGAGTTTTCGGAAAATGTTCCGGCAGATGCCAAATATAAATACACCAGTGTTGGTCTGGAAATTGGCGTAATGGCCTGGATTCTGCACCGTTTGGGTGCTGAATTATCGTATGAAAGCAGTTTTTATAATAAGATTGACCCAACGGTTAGCCGGGGTAAGGGTGGCCGCTTGAAGGTTGGTGTTAATTACTACTTTGGTCAGGTTGGCAAACGAGGAGTTAAACTCGCCAAATAGACCATAAAAAATTGACAAAAAAGGCAGACAGATATAAACTGTCTGCCTTTTTTGTATTCAGGATTATCGGTGAGGGGAACAGCATAATTGTGTACTTTTGAATGAATGCAAAATGGCGAACCTATTTAGGCTTTCTTGTTGTAATGTAGGCTAACAGTCCACGCTAAAATAATGAAACTTGCTTAAAGGCGACTGAATATAAAACCTAACAGGTTCACTAACAACAGCAAATCATCCGCCATAATCTGGCTACAAGAAAAAGTAATTACACATATAATCATCAGAAAATTCATGAAAAACCTCCTGCTAACTACCTTATTTATTGCTGCTTCATTGGGCGCATTTGCCCAGGATGCGGTAAGTTACCACGGCAAAAAAATTACGCCTACTGACGCTATTCCAGCCACGGAATTAACAACTAAAATGGCCGACAAAACACAGATGCCCGCCAAAGTAGAAGGCACCGTCGAGTCTGTCTGTAAAGTCAAAGGTTGCTGGATGAAAGTCAAAACCGGCGATGGTCAAACGATGCGCGTAACGTTTAAAGACTACGGTTTTTTTGTGCCGAAAGACATAGTCGGTAAAACCGTTGTGGTTGAAGGTACGGCTGAAACCACGACTACCCCCGTTGCTGATCTACGTCACTACGCACAGGACGCGGGGAAACCAAAAGAAGAAATCGCCAAAATTACTGAACCTGAAAAAGCCCTGACATTTGTGGCCGATGGCGTACTTGTGAAAAAATAAAGAGATTACTTCCAACCCTTTTCCCGATGGTAGTGTCCTTGTTGAAAAAATCACAAGAACTATGTTAGATTTAATGAAACAGCTTTCTGGTTTTCTCATCGTTGGAACAGTACTCTTTTCAGCTTGCAAATCGTCCGAAACAACTCCATCCGACCGTGTATCGGTTAGCCTGCATCAATCGGCTCGGTTAGGTGCAGATATTGTTGTTCGTGCCGACTCCATTCAGGATAGCCGCTGCCCAACGGGTGTAACGTGCATCTGGGCTGGAGAAGCAAAAGTTAAGCTGCTACTATCGAATGGAAAAGACTCCAGCACCGTGCGCCTGACAGTAGGAGCAAGCCTGAATTCAAAGCGGTTAGACTCAACAAATGTTTCACTAACCAACTCCGTCTATAAAGTAATCTTGCGCGAGGTAAACCCATATCCAACCGCAACGCCTAGCAGCCAACCCCAAACGGCGGTCGTTCAGGTAACAAAAATATAAGCGTTGTTCAAGCTCTTTTCGTAGCTTGAGGGCTGCAACTGACCGTTGCGGCCCTTTTTTGTACCCAACTAACTTCTTTTATGAAAAAACTGTATTTACTAGCAGGCTTGTCGCTGCTGGCTGCTCCTCTATTTGCCCAACGCACATTAATTCATTGCGGAAATCTCTTTGATGGCGTCGGCAATAACCTACAGCCGCAAATGACCGTGGTGGTCGAAGGCAATAAGATTACGTCTGTGCAGAAAGGATATACTGTCCCCGCCGGACAGGATCAGGTGCTGGATATGAAATCAAAAACGGTATTGCCCGGCTTGATTGACATGCACGTTCACTTGGAAAGCCAGACCCGACGGGGTGGTGCTATTGATGGCTTCACTAAGAACCAGGCCGACGTGGCGTATCAGGCTGCACAATATGCCAAAACGACTTTATTGGCAGGATTTACAACGGTACGTGATCTTGGTGGTTCCGGTGTAAACGTGTCACTACGCAACGCCATCAATGCCGGACTGGTAGACGGTCCACGAGTGCTGACTGTTGGCAAATCTATTGCTACCACCGGGGGGCACGCCGACCCGACCAATGGCTATCGCAAAGACCTGATGGGCGATCCTGGTCCAACAGAGGGCGTTATCAATGGTCCCGAAGATGCTCGAAAAGCCGTTCGCCAACGGTATAAGGACGGGTCTGACCTCATCAAAATTACGGCCACCGGCGGGGTATTAAGCAACGCTAAAGATGGCTCCGGTCCTCAGTTTACGGAGGAAGAAGTAAAGGCAGTAGTTGATGCTGCCAAAGATTACGGCTTTGCTGTAGCTGCTCATGCACACGGTGCCGAAGGGATGAAACGTGCCATCAGAGCGGGTGTACAAACCATTGAGCACGGTACATTAATGGACGATGAAGCAATTGAGTTGTTCAAGAAACACGGCACTTATTACGTCCCTACGATTATTGCCGGAAAGACAGCAGCCGATTCAGCCCGACATTTTGGGTATTATCCGGCGTTAGTAACACCCAAAGCTTTAGCAATTGGCCCAAAAATTCAGGCTACGTTTGCCAAAGCTTACAAAGCGGGCGTCAAAATTGCCTTCGGTACTGATGCGGGTGTTTATATCCACGGCTACAATGCCAGGGAATTTGAATATATGGTTGAAGCAGGCATGCCGCCGGTAGAGGCTATCAAATCAGCCCTGATGACCAACGCGAAGTTACTCGGTATGGACGCGCAGGTTGGCTCGATTGAAGTGGGTAAGTTTGCCGATATTATTGCCGTAGCTGAAAACCCGATTCAGAATATCAAAACGTTGCAAACCGTTCAGTTTGTAATGAAAAACGGGAAAGTTTACAAACAGTAATAGATTTTTAAGCAGGCTGTAAGAGGTTATCCTTACGGCCTGCTTATTTATTATCTAAAAATTCGATCAGCAAAGTATTCACTCGTTTAGCCTCTTCATGCTGAACCCAGTGAGTGGCGTTTTCGATAAACACTACTCGACCATCATCACAAAGGTCAATGCTGGGTTGAGCCATCTCGCGCTTCAGAAATTTATCCTTTACCCCCCAGATGAGTAACGTCGGCACAGTAACCCGAATAGTTGGTCGTCGGGCGGGTGGTTTTCGAAGAGAAGCCCGATACCAGTTAATCATTGCTTTTCCTGCACCTGGCTGCGACCAGGCCGCTTTATACAGTTGTAAATCAGCTCTGGTAAAAGTTCGCGGCCGACTACTACTAAGCAGCGTTCCGACAAGCATGGTCCAGTTACCCCGCTGAGTCAACGTTTCGGGTAACCACGGCAACTGAAAAAAGCCGATATACCAGCTACGCAGCATCTGACCAATATCACGACTGACAAATTGCTTCATAATAATTGGGTGTGGGACGTTTAGAACGACCAAGCGTTCAACGCGTTCCGGATAAGAAACCGCTGTCCACCATGCCACAGCCGCACCCCAATCGTGGCCCACGACAACTGCTTTTTTTCGGCCTGCTGCATCAATCAGCCCAACTACATCAGCGGCTAATGTGTCAATACCATAGGCATCAACACCCGTTGGCTTATCGCTGAGGTTATATCCACGCTGATCGGGTGCCCACACGCAGAAGCCCGCGTCGGCTAAAGAATCAATCTGTTTCTTCCAGCCATACCAGAACTCCGGGAAACCGTGCAACAGAATAACAAGCGGGCCATCGTCAAGACCGGCCTGAACGACATGCAATTTAATACCGTTCGTTTCGACAAATGTGTGCGTCATTGCCTGTGTTAAAACCCAAAATACCCTTCGGCATTGCGATAACAGATGTCTTGTATGATCTGGCCCACCCAATGTACGTCGTTTGGCAGTTCGCCCTGTTCAATCTCATTACCGAAGATGTTGCACAGAATTCGCCGGAAATATTCATGACGCGGGTAGGATACGAAACTACGCGAATCGGTAAGCATACCGACAAACGCGCTCAACAGCCCCATATTCGAGAGTGCATTGATTTGTTTTTCCATACCGTCTTTCTGATCGAGGAACCACCACCCTGATCCAAACTGTACTTTTCCCCGAACAGACCCATCATTGAAGTTACCAATCATGGTCGCTATCACCTCATTATCAGACGGATTAAGATTATACAGGATTGTTTTAGCCAGTTGATTCCGGTCGTCCAAACCACCCAGAAAACGAGATAGGGAAGCCGCCTGTGGAAAATCACCGATGCTGTCCCAACCCGTGTCGGGACCAATTTCGCGCAATCGGCGGATGTTATTATTGCGAAGTGCACCGAGGTGAAACTGTTGCGTCCAGCCTTTTTCGTGATCCCATTCGGCAAACTGCACCAGCATAAATGATTTGAATTTCAGCACATCGACCGGTGTAATGGAAACTCCCCTGTGTAAATGATCGAATATACGCTGAACATCCCCTTCTGTATATGGCTCGGCATACACCATCTCCAGACCGTGATCGGATAGTCGGCAACCCATTTCGGCAAAGTAATCGTGTCTGGATTTAAGGGCGTCGATATAATGCGTCAATGTCAGAATTTCCCTGTTTGTCACCTCGGCCAGCTTTTGCATATATTCCCGAAGTGCAATTGGGTCTTCGGCGGCCATTGCTTTATCGGGGCGAAAAGCGGGCAGGATTTTAACGCCAAAACCATCCTGCGCTATTTTCCGGTGATGTTCAAGCGAGTCAAGCGGATCGTCGGTAGTGCATACTACCCGCACGTTGAAATGGTTTAGAAGCGTTCGAGTCGAGAGGTGCGGTAATTGTTCATTGCACGCATCATAGACGGTCCTTGCGGTCGATGGGTTGAGTATTTCCGTTATTCCAAATGGATTTTTCAGTTCCAGATGCGACCAGTGATAAAGTGGGTTACGGAGCGTATAGGGAACGGTTTCAGCCCATTTTTCAAATTTCTCCCAGTCACTTGCCCCCCCTGTACAGTATCGCTCATCGATACCGTGGGTGCGCATAGCCCGCCATTTATAATGGTCACCGTAGAGCCAAAGTTGCGTAATGTTCTCAAATCGTCGGTCGGCGGCAATCTGGTCGGGCGGCAGGTGGCAATGGTAATCAATTATCGGCATTGTCCGGGCATAGTCGTGATAAAGCCGACGTGCCGTCTCGGTTTGCAGTAGAAAGTCGTCGGACAGGAACGTAGGAGAAGGAGCGAGTGTATGCATAGACATTAAAGCAAAAGCCGGGTGGTTTCTCCCGGCTTTTGCACTTTTTTTTCAAAAACCTTTCAGTACTTACTACCCGATAATCCCAGCATTAACCCCCGCAACTCGGCCAGACCACGCAACCGCCCGATGGCCGTATAGCCAGGATTAGTTCGTTTTCCCGTCGTCAAATCGTCGAGCATCCGGTGACCGTGATCAGGCCGAAACGGCATTCGCGTATCCATTCTCCCCTCCTCCTGGCGCCTTTTCTGTTCCAACAGTAACGCCCGCATGACCCCAACCATCGGTACGTCGCCTTCGAGATGATTAGCTTCCTGAAAGCTATTCCGGCCCGGATGGTCATCGGCATCGCGCTGGGTACTGCGAAGATGGATAAAATGGATGCTTGGTCCCAGTCGTTCGACCATGCCTACAAGGTCATTATCAGCCCGGACACCATAAGAACCCGTGCAGAAACATAGTCCATTTGCGGGCGAGTCAACAGCGGCCAGCAACGCGCGGGCATCAGCTTCGGTGCTAACAACGCGAGGAAGCCCCAGAATGGGATACGGAGGATCGTCGGGGTGGATAGCTAACTGAACCCCCACTGATTCAGCCACCGGGACAATTTCGCGCAGAAAAGCATATAGATTCTGGCGTAATTCCCGATCACTAATGTCTTTGTAGGCATCCAGCGCATCACGAAATTGCTCCACAGTGTAACTTTCTTCGGAGCCGGGCAAGCCCGCAATGATCGTACGAGTCAGACGTTTCACCTGCGCATCGGTCATACCATCAAGCTTAGTTCGGGCCTGGTGTTTTTGCTCATCGTTATACAGGTATTGGGCACCCGGTCGCTGGAGAATAAACAACTCGAAAGCGGCAAACTCGGTCGCATCGAAACGCAGACCCGTAGACCCGTCGGGCATGGGGAAATCAAGATCGGTACGGGTCCAGTCGAGTACGGGCATGAAATTATAACAGACCGTATCGACGCCCGCCTGAGCCAGATTGACTATGGATTCTTTATAATTTTCGATATACCGCCGGTAATCGCCCGTGCGGGTTTTGATACCCTCGTGTACCGGAATACTTTCAACCACCGACCAACTTAATCCTTTACCGTCAATCTGCGCCTTACGACTGAGGACTTCTTCAAGGGGCCATACCTCTCCATTCGGAATGTGGTGCAGGGCCGTTACAATGCCGGTGGCTCCCGCCTGCCGGACATCATTGAGCGATACAGGGTCATTGGGGCCGAACCATCGCCAGGTTTGTTCAAGCATAGATAATCGGGGCCAGCATTCTACTAACCCGGTTAATTGAGCGGCCAGCATGATGCTGGCCCAGACTGTTTAGGTAAAAAAGCACGTGTACTTCCTTTTCTCCCCAAAACTGTAATTTGTTTTGCAAACGCCAACCACTTCTGGCCGCTTCCGCTGGCGTATTGTTGCATTGCTATTTCTGGCAACGACCATTAATTACGTAGATCGGCAGGTATTGTCATTCACCATGACGGATGAGCTGTTTCGAAAAGAGATGCTCGATATGACGCCCGATGCTGTACTCACCAAAGAAGCAACTGATCGGTTCAAGGTGCTTTACGGCGATGTTGATGCGGCCTTCAAGTTTGCCTACGCTATCGGTTTTCTGCTCGTTGGCTGGCTCATTGATCGTATTGGCACTAAGCGTGGCTTTTCGCTGGGAATATTAGTCTGGAGTATTGCTGCTGTACTTACCACCTTCGTCAATACTATTGCCGGACTGCGTTGGGCGCGGGCACTGCTGGGTTTGGGCGAAGCAGCCAACTTTCCGTCGTCCATAAAAACCATTGCAGAATGGTTTCCCCGCCGTGAACGCTCCTTTGCTAATGGCCTGTTCAATGCCGGGACCAATGTGGGTATTATTCTGACAGCACTCGCCGTTCCGTATCTTATTTTACAATTTGGCTGGCGGAGTTCCTTTTTAGTTACAGGCATACTAGGCTTTGGACTTCTTTTTTTCTGGTGGTTTACGTACAGCAAACCCGAACGAAACCCGAAACTGTCAGCCGATGAATTGGCGTATATCCGCAGCGACGGCGAAAAAGTTGTTCCTCTAAAAGTATCATGGGGTCGATTGCTGGGGTATAAACAGACGTGGGCCTTTGCCGTCGGGAAATTTATGGCCGATCCAATCTGGTGGTTCTATATGTCATGGCTACCCGATTTCTTCAACTCAAACGATGCCCTTGACGAAAAACTCGACCTCAAAAGTTTTGGCATACCCTTCCTGATTATTTACGTCGTTTCTGACGCGGGCAGCATCTTTTTTGGGTGGCTCAGTACGCAGTTTATGAGCTGGGGCTGGTCGGCAAACCGCGCCCGAAAAACAACGTTGCTCATCTGCGCCTTATGCGTTGTACCGATTTTCTTTGCCGCCCAAACCAGTAGCCTGACCGTTGCCATTGCGCTAATTTCGCTGGCAACTGCCGCCCATCAAGGTTGGTCGGCAAATATGTACACCTTTGCATCAGATTTATTCCCTAAAAATGTGGTTGCCTCTGTAACGGGCATTGGTGGTATGTTTGGCGCTGTTGGTGGCATCTTACTGGCGCTGCTGGCGGGCCGCATTATTACAGCCTTCGGCTATTTGCCCATGTTCATTATTGCAAGTTGCTCCTATTTAATCGCTCTGATTATAATTCATCTGGTTTTGCCAAAGTTAGAGCCAGTAAGACCAGAGGAGTTGATGACCGAATATAGTGTAGAAAACAAAGTGTGACAGGGTCAACTGTCAAGCCACGTATAGACTAGCTAACTCTACAATGAAAATTATCACCTTTGGCGAAGTAATGCTTCGCCTAAGTCCACCAGACGTTGAGCGATTTGCTCAGACAGATACTCTTAGCATGCACTTCGGTGGCACAGAAGCCAATGTAGCCGTGTCGCTGGCGCAGTTTGGTATGCAGGTGGCCCACGTTACCCGATTTCCAGACCACGCTCTTGGCCGGGCGGCAGCGGGCTACCTCCGCAAGTACGATGTTGATACGCAATACATAGGTTACGGTGACGGGCGACTGGGCCTTTATTTTTTGGAAACAGGCGCCGGAAGCCGCGCTAGCCAGATTATCTACGACCGGGCTGATTCGGCATTTTCGCGCATTCTTCCTGACGAAATTGATTGGGAAACCATTCTGAAGGGAGCCTCGTGGTTCCATTGGACAGGCATCACCCCGGCCCTTTCGCAGGGGGCAGCCGACTGTTTGCTAGTGGGCATCCAGACCGCAAACCGGCTTGGCGTTCCTGTTTCGGGCGACATTGTTTACCGCAGCAATTTGTGGAAATATGGCCGGACACCCCAGGAAATTATGCCCGCTCTAACCGAAGGGTGTACGCTTGTTTTGGGAAGCAAAGGTCTTTTCTCCGAACTTTATGATGTTGTTGGTAGCACGTTTCAGGAATCCGGTCGGGCGTTAATGAAACGGTTTCCCAATGTTCGCTACATTACCGATACGAAACGAAATTCTGTTAGCGCATCGCATAACCAGTTGTCAGCCAAGCTATTCGACGGGCAGAATGTTTATAAATCAAGGCTGTACGATATCAGGCCCATCACAGACCGAATCGGTACGGGTGATGCTTACATAGCCGGATTAATTTATGGTTTGCTGACGTTCAACGATCTCCAGCGGGCCGTTGAGTTTGGCGCGGCTGCTTCGGTTCTGAAACATACTATCCCCGGCGATGTGAACCTGACTACTGTTGCTGAAGTTGACACAGTAGCCAACGGCGATAGCTCCGGCAAATTAAGACGATGATGCCGGGATCTATGGTGATGTGCTGAGGGCTTACTACCGAGCTGATTCAGAAAGATGTGCTTGCTAATCGTGCTTTCTATAAAATAGACGCTATGGTTAGCGATGTAGTTCGTATTATTGCTGAATTATGAACAACCCAGTGCAAAACTTCAATTTTAGTTAATAGTCAACCCGTCTGACTGATGATCGCAGACTGGATTGCTACACACCCAACCATGGCTAAATTAACCCGTTCGACCTATCCCGCTCCCGTTTTTCCGGAAAAAATTCTACAGTTCGGTACTGGTGTTCTCTTACGCGGACTACCCGATTTTTTAGTACAAAAAGCCAATGCTGAAGGGCGATTCGAAGGCTCCATCGTTGTTGTAAAATCAACTGATAGCCAAACAGATGAGTTTTCGACGCAGGATAATCTCTACACGGTTGCCGTTCGGGGTGTTCAGCAGGGACGAGAGGTTTCCGAGAACACGGTTGTGTCGGCAATCAGCCGGGTGTTAGCGGCACAAACTCAGTGGGGTGAAGTATTGAAGCTGGCCCGGAATCCAAAATTACAAATCATCATTTCCAATACCACCGAAATTGGTCTAAACTACGTTGAAGAAAGTATTTTTCAGCATCCGCCCCAGTCATTTCCGGCTAAATTAACTGCGTTTCTCTACGAGCGATTTCGCAGTGTTGGCGGCTCGAAGGCTAAAGGTTTAATTGTCATTCCAACTGAACTTGTAACCGACAATGGACTAAAATTACGTGAGGCTGTCGAGAAACTGGCTCAATTCAATGAGTTAGGTAAGTTGTTTACGAAATGGCTCAAGTTCCACGTTCGATTCTGCAATTCCCTTGTTGATCGCATTGTTACCCGGCCAACTGATGAAGCCCGGCAGACATTGCAAAAAGAAACTGGCTACGAAGATGATCTGCTCACGTTTACAGAGCCATATTATCTCTGGGCTATTGAGGGCGACGACCGCGTTCGGCAGACATTGTCGTTTGCCGGCCCATCTACACCCCAGATTATTATTGATGAAGATATTAATTTTTACAAAGAGCGTAAACTTCGGGTTCTAAATGGCACGCATACGCTCACGATGCCATTAGGTTATTTGTTGGGACTGGAAACGGTTGCCGACGAAATGCGTCACCCAACCATGAGTAAGTTTGTGGAATCATTGATGCTCAATGAAATTGTTCCAACGGTACCTGACTATGACACTCCGGGGATGGATAAAGCAGCTGTTGCACAGTTTGCTCACGACGTACTGGATCGGTTCCGAAACCCTCACCTCGACCATTTATTACTCAATATTTCGCTTCAGCAAACGGCTAAAATGCAGGCCCGTAATGTAGCCACTCTTCAACGATATTATGAGCAAGTTAACGCCGTACCCAAACTTATGGCACTCGGCTTCGCAGCGTATCTACTTTTCATGAAAGTGGTTCGGGAAGAAACCGGACAGTTTTTTGGGGAGATTGCTCTGGCAAGCGGTGGCAAGCTCAATTATCCCATTCGCGATGATAAAGCCGGGTATTTTTACGGCGACTGGAAAACGGTAAAAGACCGTGTTCCGGTAACTGTACAAGCGTTTGTAAAAAGTGTTTTGTCGGACGTAACGCTCTGGCAAGCAGACCTGACGGCCTTACCGGGCTTTACCGATGCGGTTGCTCAAAACCTGAACTCACTACTCACAGCGGGAGTAGCAAAAACCTTAGAGAAAGCTGTCGCATAGAGTTCGCGACTTATAGTTCACAGAAAAAGGGTATGAAAAGAAGACTATTACTGGCTCTCTTTTCATACCCTTTTTCTGTGAACGTTACCGTCTAACACTAAATTTGTCTGGCTTGGTTAAGATTATAAGTCCTACTGGTTTCAAATCGCTTTTAAAAGCCTGCAATCAGAGCCGCCATTTTCTCCCGTGTAGCTGCGTCAGGTAGAGGACCATGACCGGCTTTCGCATTATCTGCCATGTGGTCGGGCTTGCTCGTACCGGGAATGACGCACGTTACAGCCGGATGAGCAAGAATAAATTTAAGGAAAAACTGCCCCCAGCTTTCTATTTCGTACTCTTTCGCCCAGTTGGGCAAACTTTTCCCACGCACCTTGGCAAACAAATTCCCTTCGCCCAGCGGACGATTGATCAGGGTAGCCACACCATGATCGGCAGCCGCAGACAGTAACCGCTTTTCGGCATTTCGGGAAACGATGGAGTAATTAAACTGAACAAAGTCCACCGGGTTGGAAGCTAGAATTTGCTCAAGATCGCCATGCATGGAATCAGTATAATGGGTAATCCCGATGTACCGTATTTTACCGGCTGCTTTCCAGTCCCTGAGCGTTTGCAGGTGCGTCTTCCAGTCCACTAGGTTATGAATCTGCATTAAATCCATTGTTTTCCGACGCATAGCCACAAACGACTCTTCCATTTGCTGAATGCCTGCTTCCCGACCACGCGTCCAGACTTTAGTGGCATAAAAAAACTGACTTTCCAGTCCTGAGCCAGCCGTCAGTTCCCCAACCACAGTTTCCGAACGGCCATACATTGGCGAACTATCAATCAATGTTCCACCATACTGGTGCATCATTTTCAAGACCTCTCGCAACGGCTCTTTGGCAGATGGCGTCGAAACATCAAAGGTTTGCCAAGTGCCCAAGCCAACGACGGGCAGGGCTTCTTTGCTGGAAGGAATTAGTCGGGTAATCATATTGACTACGAATATGGGAACTTTCTCCCTTAGTCACTTTCAACCGGCTTGTGGCAGAAATGACCTAATTTTTTCTGCTGTTGCGGCCAGCTCGTCCTGGCTGGGCTTCGTTTTATTATTAAAATTCATGTCGGCCATTGAGTTAAGCGGAATTAAATGGACATGCGCATGAGGCACCTCCAACCCCACAACAGCTACACCAATACGTTTACAGGGTACTGCTTTCTCAATAGCTGGCGCAATTTTTTTGGCGAATGCCATCAAGCCCGTATATAAGGCATCATCTAGGTCAAAAAGATAGTCAACCTCTTTTTTCGGGATGACAAGTGTATGGCCCGTAGTTGTGGGCATTACGTCTAAGAAAGCCAAATAGTCTTCGGTTTCAGCAATTTTATGTGCCGAAATTTCGCCAGAGACGATGCGGGAGAAGATGGAAGGCATACTGTTAATGATGAATGATAAATTATGTATGTAAAATACATCGACAACTTAGCAGAAAGCAACATCATTCATAATTTATCATTCATCATCAAAATTAACGATCAATTCCCAATACTTGAAATTCCAGCACGCCAGCCGGTACTTTGATCTCGGTGGTATCACCGACCCGCTTTCCTAACAGCCCCTTTCCAATGGGTGAATTTACCGAAATTCGGCCTGCTTTCAGGTCAGCTTCTTCTTCTGAAACCAACGTATAAAGCATTTCTGCCCCGCTTTTCGTATTCTTGATTTTAACTTTAGACAATACCGATACCTGCGAGACATCAATCGTCGATTCGTCCAGAACACGAGCATTTGACAGCACTTCGCCGAGTTTCGCTATTTTCAATTCATGCAAACCCTGCGCGTCTTTCGCGGCATCATATTCAGCATTTTCACTCAGGTCTCCTTTGTCGCGGGCTTCGGCAATCTGACGGGCAATGGCCGTCCGACCTTTCGTTTTCAACTCAACCAATTCAGCTTTAAGCCGATTTAGTCCTTCTTCTGTGTAATATGAAATCTTTGCCATGGTATAGTGATACTTACTCGTTATTCATATTGGTTTGGTGCGCTCCCTAAAAACAAAAAGAACGGTACACCGACCGTTCTGCTACCAAATTGGTTTTCTTTGCAGACGCGTCAGTGTCGCCGTCGGATTTCCGAAGCGAGCGGTTCAGGAAAACAATAAATCGTTCGTCGCATAAGCTGAGCCGTTTTCCGGCCGGTACATTCTGACGTGACGCGTTCGGAGAAACGCATCTGTGAGACAAAAGTAAAAATTCTTCCCGGCTATATCAACATATAGCTGATTGACTCATTAAAAACTGATTTACTGATTCATGCAACAACCGCTTCGTATTATATTCATGGGCACGCCCGACTTTGCCGTTGCCAGCCTGCAAAGGCTCCTTGGAGCAGGCTGTCAGGTCGTTGCCGTTGTTACGGCTCCAGACCGGCCTTCAGGACGCGGATTACACCTGTCACCGTCGCCCGTTAAGAAAGCTGCCGAAGCTGCTAATTTACCGGTTCTACAACCTGAAAAACTGCGCGATCCAGCTTTTTTATCGCAATTAGCTAGTTATCAGGCCGACTTACAGATAGTGGTTGCCTTTAGAATGTTGCCTGAAGTGGTCTGGTCTATGCCAACTATTGGAACGTTTAATTTACATGGATCATTGTTGCCGCAATACCGGGGGGCTGCGCCCATAAACTGGGCCATTATTAACGGGGAGACGGAAACGGGCGTCACCACATTTTTCATTGAAAAAGAAATCGACACCGGTCAGATGATTTTCCAGGATCATGAACCCATTTATCCCGACGACACCGCCGAAACAGTACACGACCGCCTTATGGAACGCGGGGCCAATTTAGTGCTGAAGACAGTTCGAGCCATTGAAGCGGATGAGTATCCACGAACACCCCAGCCCGTTGCCGATGACTTGAAGCCAGCACCGAAACTCAGCCGGGAAACCACCGAAATTAACTGGAATCAATCTGCCCATGACGTTCGAAATTTCGTGCGTGGCCTGTCTCCCTATCCGGTAGCCTGGACGCTCATTAATGGCAAGGTGTTTAAACTATATGCCGTTTCGATAGCGAACGAATCGCCCTTTGCCGCCGAACCGGGACAGGCTCACACGGATAACAAAAAGACGATTCTGGTTCGGGCGGCTGATGGTTGGCTGCAAGTCGACTCGCTACAAGCTGAGGGAAAAAGACGCATGACCGCTGAGGAGTTTTTACGGGGTAATAAGCTTTAAGTGTTTGTTATAGTATTGAGGCCATTTAAACTTTAAAACCAGTTTGACAGCACCCGAACACAGCGGGTTCGCACCACGTTGGCCAAACAGTTAGCGTTATACGTCACGCTGTATAGTCCGCTGCAAATGGCCGCAGATTTACCAGAAAATACGAAAGGCATCCAAATGCCTTTCAGTTTATCCGCGATATACCAGTGGATTGGGACGACACCAAAATTATAGCCGCCGAACCGGGAGATTATGTATTAATTGCTCGCAAAGCAAAAGGCACTATTAACTGGTTTGTGGGCGCCATTACCGATGAAAATAGCCGTGATTTATCCCTTACCTTAGACTTTTTGGAAGCTGGTAATACATATGAAGCGACCATTTACCAAGATGCCGCCAATGCAGACTGGCAGACCAATCCAGAAGCCTATGTAATTGACAAAAAGCTGGTTACGTCAAAAACCGCTCTACCAATAAATTTAGCAAAAGGGGGTGGCTGTGCTATACAGTTCGTCAAACATTAACCAACTCCTATATCCTACCACTCATGAAATTAACACTGCTACTTTTAGCGTTGATGGCTCATTTGACAACCAACGCCCAGACCGAAACGTATGCCGAGAAATTAGGCTTTCCCAAGGGCAAAAAAGTCGTCATTTTTCATGTCGATGATGCCGGAATGAGTTACGATTCGAACGTGGGAACGATGAACGCGTTAGACAAAGGCATTGCCAACTCAACAAGTGTCATGATGCCTTGTGGGTGGGTACCGCAGTTTTTCGATTACCTGAAAAAGCACCCGACTGTTGATGCAGGCGTTCACCTCACATTAACCTCCGAGTGGGATAATTATCGGTGGTCACCGTTGGTAGGCCGGGAAAAGGCCCCCGGTTTGTACGATGAACAAGGCGCGTTCTGGCATTCGGTGGCGCAGGTAGTCGAGCATGCATCAGCCGATGAAGTCGAGACCGAAATAAGGGCACAACTGGCTCGTTATCGGGCATTTGGCGTTCAGCCCACCCACATGGATTCGCACATGGGAACGCTCTTTGATGCCAAATTTATTATGCGTTATGTAAAGGTGGCCATAGACGAGAAAATTCCGATTCTGTTTCCCGGAGGGCATGCTTCCCTAATTTTTAAAGCAAACAACATACCCGCTCCGATGCAGCAAATGGTTAGGCAGGTAGGTAAGCAATTGTGGGATGCGGGCCTGCCCGTTTTTGATGATCTCGACGGCACCAGTTATGATTGGAATCTGCCTGCCGGAACCGAAGTGACAGATGAGAATTTACAGAAATTTAAGACTCAGAAATTCATCGAGTTGCTTAATTCTGCCAAGCCGGGCCTAACCTACATTATTATGCACTGTACGGCTCCAACTCCTACTTTCAACCAGATTTCAAATTCAGGTCAGTCTCGCAAAGGCGATATGCTGGCCATGATGGATCCCGCCCTAAAGGCCTTCGTCGAACATGAAGGCATCGTCGTCACAACTTGGCGCGAACTAATGGAACGACGGGGAAGAGTAAAATAAGTTACGGCAATCCGCTAGCTTATAGCGGCTTACCATATACTGTAGTATTGTATAACTTCTATGAAAATCAGTCTCATTTCTGCTGTTGCCGAAAATGGCATCATTGGCCGCGATAATGATATGCCCTGGCATTTACCCGATGACTTCGCCTTTTTTAAACGTAAAACCAGCCATCATTCCATCATAATGGGCCGAAAATCGCTGGAATCGCTTGGCAAGCCGCTACCTAATCGCACGAATATTGTTATTACCCGCAACCCGAATTTCACCGCAGAAGGTGTAACGGTCGTGCATACGCTCGACGAGGCTATTAAAGAAGCAAAAGAAGCAGGTGGTGCAACTGACGAAATCTTTGTTATTGGTGGAGCCGAGATTTATATGATAGCACTGCCCATTGCGACAACGCTTTACCTGACCGAAATTCATCAGGCATACGAGGGAGATGCGTATTTCCCAACTTTCGATAAAAGCGAGTGGCAGGAAGTTAGCCGCCGACCGCACCCCACCGATGAGCGCCACGCGGTAGCTTTTGACTTTGTGGAATATGAACGCAAGAGGTAAGCCGTTTGCTCAAGCAATCATGTAAGTTCAAACTGGCTTATACATCTCCATACGACGAAAGCATTGGGCAAACTGCCCTGAAGGGGTTATACAAAATTTCTTTATTCTACTTCTGCGTGATTGCTTAAATACTTGATATGTAAGAACATGTCTAGCCTTAAACAGATGCGGGTAATGCTATCGTAAATTCGGTAAACTGACCTTCCTCGCTTTCTACTGTGAGCGCTCCACCATGACCTTTAGTTATGATATCGTAGCTTAGCGACAAGCCTAAACCCGTACCCTGGCCAGTTGGCTTAGTGGTAAAAAACGGTTGAAAAATTTTCTGCTTTATTGGTTCGGGAATACCACTTCCGTTGTCGCGGACTTTTATTTTGATTTGGTTCGCGTCCTTACTTGTCTTAACAGCAACTTCCGGGTGATAATCGAGTGGATTACTCTGTTGCCGTTTCTGCACAGCGTAGAAAGCGTTATTAAATATATTCAAGAGCACTCGGCCTACTTCTTGTGGAACTACAGTTACCGGACTTAAACCAGAATCGAAAACGGTTGTCAGTTTCGCGTCAAATGATTTGTCCTTGGCTCGAATACCATGATAAGCTAACTTAAGATATTCTTCCGTTAAGGCGTTCAGATCAGTAAGTTCTTTCTGGCCTCCACTCGGACGGGCGTGTTCCAGCATTCCCTTTACAATGGCCGAAGCCCGACTTCCATGCTGACTTATTTTTTGAAGGTTCTGTTGTACATCCTCTAACAATTCGTTCTCCAATTCCTCGTTACGTTGCACGTGCTGACGACTTTCGATCAACTCGTTGACCAATTCGGTGCTGACTTCCGAAAAGTTGTTGACAAAATTCAGCGGATTTTGAATTTCATGAGCAATACCAGCCGTCAGTTCTCCCAGCGAAGCCATCTTCTCCGACTGAATCAGTTGCGTTTGGGTTGTTTTCAATTGAGCCAGAGTCAGTTGAAGAGCTTCTTTTTGTTCACTTAACTGATGATTAGCCAGTTGCTTTGCCCGGTTGTTGCGGGTCAGCGTGAACGAAAAGGCTGCCAGAAGGACAATACATCCAATCATTAAGAACACATACTGCCGTTGCCGATGAGACTCCTCGTCGCGTAGTTGTTGATCTTTTGTCAACAACTGAATTTGAGCTTCTTTTTTGAGCAGATTCTGTTTGTACGCCAACGAGGCCAGACGACGGGTAGTCGCTTCAGCCGTTAAGCTGTCTTTGTAAGCACTATACTGTAAATAATACCGATAGGCTTGAGCATAATCACCCTCCTTGGCGAACGCTTTACTCAGCGCCTGACTGGAGTCGCGCTGTTTCTTTCGCTCTTTGAGTTGCCGTACCAGCTGCGGATTGGAATCGTCAAAATGAATAAGGGTATCCAGCAACCGATCGGCAAAATCAGGTTTTACGCGAAAGTGCCGGTTCAAGGTTGGGTCAAAAACCGACTTTGGCATTGGGGGTATAAAATCGGCGGGATTAATAGGAAAGTCCCGTCTGTCAGGTAAGCGTCTTTCTATTGAATTAGGTGATTCAAAGGGGGAAGGTTGGGATTGGGATTGTCTCCTTCTGCCAAGTCTGGACGCACTGCTACGCATGGAATTGCCTAACGACTCCATGACGGGTACGAATAAGGCAACAGACGAGGGAGCCATTCGGGAATTAATATCTTGAAGGCGACCAACTTGAGTCATAGCCCAGCCAGCCTCTTCTAAATCACGGATTTGCCCGGCTATCTGCCTGGCTTCCTTCATACTAGCAGCCGCCTGCTGGGTTTGCTGTTGTTGTAATTGAATGCTTGCCAACTGGCTCAACGCTACCACCTGACCGGGCAAATAAGCAAGCTTTCGGGCTGATCCAAGAAGCGTGTCGGCTACCTGACTAGAGCTAATATTTTGACTTAATGCTGCTTTTATGCGAATGATCTCTTTCTCCGAAGGTTGTCCTGAACTAACTGGCACACTATCAGTCTGTGTAACCTGTGCCCATAAACGACCCCCTGTCATTACTGACAACAGGGTGATATAAATTACGATTCCAGAGTAAAAAAACTGTTTCATGAAAAAAATAAATCAACAACTCGGACCCCGCTTATTTCTATCTGTTAAGAATCAGTCATGTGGCTTGAGCAATAAGCTACAAGTATACCCTGAAAATACGTAAACATTGGATTCTCGGTTATTAGCGAGCCTGGGATAAATTATCAACCCCCACAGCGTAAGCTGTGGGGGTTGAAGAGAATCAGGGAATTGGTAGAGCCCTCTTTTGTTGGTCCGGGTGGCCGGAGTCATGCAAAAACTCACCAGTTTAGCAAATCACAAATAGCTCTTCTCTCACAGGCAAACGTTATTTTACGCTTAAAACAGCTTGTTTGTATTTCGCCGTGCGAGCATCTTTAATAACACCTTTCCAGTTCAGGCCGAAGCCAAAATCATAGACATTACCCGATGAATCAACATACGAAGTCATATCGCGGGGAACGTCTTCGGCTTGCGCTTCCACTGTTTTCATGTCGGCGGGTAATTGCATTGGTAGCAGTGCCGACGGTTCGTGCAAGCCCGTTATAATCTCTAATAAAGCTTGGTCCTGCACACCAAAATGGGCCAGAATAGCGTTCGATTCTTTCTCAAACTCCCGCACAACGGTAGGATTTGACACTTGTAGCGCCACAATTACCGGCTTGCCTTTCATCATAGCGAAAGTTTCTGTTACCATACTCAAATCTGAACTATTGATGGTCTTTGCCGTCTTGCCGTTGTAGGTACGGTTTGTGAATTTCTCCAGCGGATCACCACCTGCGATGCTCGGATTGCGGCTACCCTGCGCGGTATAATCACCATATTGCAAACTGACCGGAACATAACCCGTGCCGCCCGCTTTAGCTTCGGCTGAGTTGTAGCCTCCACCTGAATTGGGACTTTGGATAAATACCAATGCGTAATCAGCTTCGGCAGGCTTATCTGTCACGGTAAAGTATTTTTTCACGATAGCCAGACTGACTGGATAATCCAGCTTTTCGGGCGTATCCATCCCTAAAAAGTTGCGGCCCGCTGGCGTAAATCGTTTCGGGATATAGACCGTCTTGCCCTTTGTCAGCGGTAGGGCATTGGCTTTGTTTTTCAGCATCACGATCGACTCCAACTGCGCCTGATAACCCGCTTTCATAAACTCACCCGTACCAACCGATTTCTGCGAGACATTTGGGTCTAAATATGGATTTTCAAAAAGCCCGACCCGGAAAACATTTTTTAGCAGTCGAACTGCTGATTGTTCGAATCGAGTTCGCATAAACGCTATCCCATGTTCTTTAACGCCCATTTGGTAGGCATCCATAACCGGTTTGGATTCGTTGTTGCCGCCAAATTGGTCAACACCGTTCATCAGAATTTTATAGTGCCGTTGCGCAAGTGACAGCTTCTCAACGCCCCACGATTTTCCCGTCAGAAATACATCAACAGCCGTTTCATCGGCAGTGATCAGCCAGTCAGTACATACCACGCCATCATACTTGTATTTAGTCCGCAGCAAGTCGTGGATAATGTATTTGTTGTAACTGTTTCCCACATTTTCGCCGTACTTCTTGTCCTGATCGAACGAAATTGTGTAATAGGGCATCACTGCCGACGCCATGCCCGTTTTTCCCTTTAGTTTGAACGCACCATTTAAGAATGGCAGGAAATGCGTTTGGAAATTCTTGCCCGGATACACAGCATATTTGCCATAGCCATAGTGCGCATCGCGGCCACCTTCGCCCGAACCGCCACCCGGCCAGTGCTTCACCATTGCGTTGACGCTGTGGTAGCCCCAACCGCCGGTAATCTCATTGGCACCCGTTGAGGTTTGGAAGCCATCCACATAAGCACGGGCCATATCGGTAGCTAATTTAGGATCTTCGCCGAAGGTGCCACTCGCGCGGTTCCAACGTGGGTCTGTCGCTAAATCCACCTGCGGAGAAAGAGCCGTTGCAATGCCCAATGCCCGGTATTCGGTCGCGGCAATCTGACCAAAGCGTTGAACAAGGTCGGGGTTGAACGTGGCCGCTAAGCCCAATGAACTTGGCCACATAGAAATAGTGCCGCCTGCACCAGCGTTAAATTCGGCCTCAGCGCGAGTGCCATGCCGAGGGTCGGAACTGCTGTTTACTGGAATACCCAGTCCAAGGCTTTCCACCAGCGCCTGAGCATTATTGTTCCAATCAGCAGCCGCTTCCGGGCTTTGCACCGACGTAATCAGGACGTGCCTCAGGTTGTCTTTCGTTAAAAACTCCCGTTGCTGGTCCGACAAATCAGCCACTTTGGCCCCACTCTGGGCAAAGATTTTTCCGTTGTAGGTACCCGCAAACGGACCGCCAGCCGCTACCGGAATAGGCTGATGTTTACTATAAAGCATCAACCCGGCAATCTGCTCGACGGTCATTTTGGAGGCAAGGTCCTTGGCGCGCACATCGACCGGCAACCGCCAGTCTTCGTATTTGTCTAGTTTGCCATTTTTGTTCAAATCCTTAAAAGCCAAGCCTTTATCCGTCAGTAGTTTTACGCCCGAAGTAGTAGAGTACCCTAACGTTTGGCCATTTTTATTAGTGACTTTTGTCCAATTTCCAGACTTGGTCTCTGTCCAGTTTTGCCCGATAGCTGCGGATATCGACAACAAGCTTAGTACGCAGATACAGATACTTTGTTTTTTCATTATTACAGGTTATAAGTAACTTTCTAAATGAGGTCAGGTTTGCGAATCTGACCAATGCGATTTCTTTAAATTAACTCTACACGTAGTAACTCAACTCAATTGTCAGCGCCATAATATTGCTCCCAGAAAGCTAGTTGAGATTTTGTTAGTAATGGGTGGCTTCCAATGGTTTTATCGAAAATGAGTACGCTGTCTGATACTGGTTTATAGGCTGGCCAGTTAGGTAAGTTTTTGCCGTTTGGGTTTCCTGTTTTAGCAAAGTTTACCCAGTAAGATGACATAACATCGGCAATGTGTTGATCGACGGCTTCCCACGGGCGGTTCAAGGTGTTTAAATTATTGTAGGCATAGACAATTTCGCCGGAATGAAAGGCACCAAACTGCATTTGCGGAGTTAATGCAGGCAGTTTTCGATTGAAGTTATACATATAGACCGGTGCCTTTCCTGTTTTAGTCTGCATTTTGGCCCAGGTATAATCCTGAATGCCAAAAGACTCATCCCGGTTGCTGTTTCCCTGTGATTGAGCCGCTTCGTCGTCTGTCTGAGCTGGGTACGCTTTCAGAAAGGCGTCGGATTTATCGCCAAACCGCTTTTTAATTTGCTCCCGAAACGCGTCAGCTTTGGCTGGCGGACCCATTATTTTGTCGTCTTCGTTCCAGCCTACAATGAGCGGAACATCACTTTGTTGCCCGTGTGTATAAATAGCCATGACGGACTCCGGCACTACATAACCGTCAACAATGGGCGCACTTAGTCCACCGGTTGCTTTCAATATATCGTCAGATGATTTGGCGCGTAATTCAGCCAGCGATTTTACTTGTAGTGAGTTGGCAAACGTAATACCTTGCTGTTCAGCGCCCTGTAACGTCAATTTAGGACGAATAGGACTGGTCATAAAACTGCCGCCACTCTCGGCAATTGCCTTTTGAAAAAGCCCTTTTGCGAGTGGTGATGCTGTTAGAAAATTCACGGCAAATGCCCCCGCCGACTGTCCCGCGACCGTAACATTTTCGGGATCACCACCCATCGCAGCTATATTTTTTCTGACCCATTTCAGAGCAGCAATCATATCAAGCAAAGCGTAATTACCCGACGCATTATGTCCAGATTCTTGCGAGAGTTCGGGGTGGGCCAGAAAACCGAAAACACCAAGTCGGTAGTTGATATTGACAAACACAATACCTTTTTTCGCCATCGCTTCCCCGTCATAAATGGGGCAGGCTCCTCCCCCACTCCGAAACCCGCCACCGGGAATAAAGACGATGACCGGTCGTTTTTCGGTCGCTAACTTAGCACCTGTCCAGACATTCAGGTACAGACAGTCTTCGCTTATTGGCTGTTCCGGAATCAGAAACTCCGACGACCAGTACATAAATGGTGCCGGTTTGGCCTGCATCGGACTTGGACCAAATACCTGACACTGCCGCACATTCGTCCAGTTCGCAACAGGCTGTGGAGCCTTCCAGCGCAGATTTCCGATTGGTGGAGTAGCAAATGGGATACCTTTAAAGATTCGGATGTCGCCTGCTTTGTTAGTCGCTCCTTCAACTCGTCCGTTCTCGGTTTTGACGGTTACCGACTGGCCAAAGGCGCTAAATGCTAGAAAAGTCAGCAGGAAAAGATTGAGTGGTTTCATAAGGGAAACAAATTAGTTTTGCTGTACTAACGGCAGTAGGCACCTTAGTGCAAATCAACGAGTTAACAAGGGAATTTGAAATATTTCCTGCATTGTCACGACAACTATTAACTGACTACTTTCTGATCTGCTACCCGCAATACAACCGGCCCAATTAAGCCAGACTCTAATAAAGGGGAATCTTTGTTGTAGTGTTTCCAGGTTGTAAACGTTACTCGACCATCGGCGGGTTTTGGCTTACCTTCTTTATACCACGCTGGCAATTCCACAATCGCGCCGTTGCTCAAACTGGCAAAACCGCCAGCACCGCCACCCGGCGTAAACTTGTCAGGATCAGGTAGTTGCTCATCACCAATTAATCGATTGGGCCATAAGTTAGTCACCTTAATTACAAGTATGTTATCCCCTGTTTTTACGGCCTCAGTTATATCAATTTGGTAGGGGCGCTTCCAGAGTGAGCCAAGGTCTTTTCCATTTACCGTTACACCAGCCATAACTTCTACCCGCCCTAAATCCAAAAACAACTGCTTACCACGGGCTATAACATTGGCGTTCACATTTATTGTTTTGGTATATGTTGCTGTACCAGAAAAGTATTTTACACCATCCTGTTCATGGTTCGTTAGGGATATTAGTTTGGTCAAAGTGATTTGCTCTGGTGCGCCAAGATTTGGCGGAAAATTCACTTGCCAAGCCCCATCTAGTTGCATCGGTTGACTGATTCCGGCAATGAGTAGAGCCATTTCTTTACCAGAATTATCTCGTAACATATACTGGCCATTCTGCCAGAAACGCAAAGCAGATGTTCCATCTCTCGCAATTTCTACAACCGGCAACGTAGCTATTTTTGGTCGGCCCTGAGTCACTAATTGTCGAATACGATCATCGCTTGAAGGTCCACTCAATAACTGCGGTTCGGTCATGTCACCATTATAAAAGGAAGCGCCATCGCTTAGGTAAGCTTGCCCTAAACCGGGATGTACGATGCTCCCTCCGCTTTTTCCCGCTTGACTAAGTTTACCATTTATGTAAACGGATGGACTACCTTCTTTATAAACCAGCGCAATATGACTCCATCCCGAAATAGTTGCTGGCGCGGCCAGTTTAAACACGGGTTTCCCGCTAGTACGCTCCCAAACAGCCACGCCATTTCGTCCGATGGCTAAGCCGCAGGCAGCATGACCCGCCCCATATAACTCCGTACCCGAAGGTGGATAAATAGCATAATAATCAGTCCAGGGATCTTTTACACTGTCCATAAAGCCGTTCGTCGCCAGCATTATGTTAAGCTCCGGTTTAGCCCACAGGCTAATAGTAAAATTGTTCGTTATGTCTTTATAGATTTTCCGGGTTGGTGCTGGAAAAAGCGTCGCACTTAGCAACGTTTCTTTCCCATTCATGACGGTCTTTAACCGCTTCGGTTTGCTCGGAGAACGGAATACAACAAATATAGAACCAGCCGGTTCAAGCCAAATAGGAACCTGAGTCTGCCCATTTACCAACTCATAAATACTCATCGGCGTTTGCTTGCCGGTTGCAGCATCCCATAATTCCGGCTGCTTACCATCTACCCGGAATGTGCAAACCAACTCTTCCCCTGTCCGTCGCTGATTAGCCAGGAAGTAGACATGAGCCTCTCCAATTCTTCGGTGGATGTATGTAACGGGTGCATCGCCGGAGCGAGAAGTGACCTGAAAATCTGGTTTTATGCCAAGCGTAGTCAGGACAGTTTGGATAGGTTGCCCCCAGAATACGCGGCCTTTCCCTAGCCGGTTATCAGTAACGGTCGGCCCGTTTATTCGGTCCGTCGTATGGGCACCCCAAAGTTCAGTGGCAAGACGCTGGAACTCAGTCTCTCCTTGTGAGTGGGCACGCAATCCCAATGATGTTGATGGTTTGGCCCCAATTAACATCAGCCCGTTATTGACCAAATTACGCAGTTTACGCAACAACTCCAAGCTCACGGCTTTATGATCCTGAAGTACCAGTACCCGGTAACTCATGCCGTCGGGCAACGTAAGATTACTGGAATCAAGCCGAGCCCGTTTTACGAGTGTTTCAGCATTTATAAGATCGTAATCATATCCTTGCGGTGGTGCCGGGTCTAATTCGAATGGCTCCACCTTCGTGTATTGATTACCTTCTTCACCGGTAAAGTAGGCCAAGTCGGCCACAAATAAACCCTGCTGTAAAAGATTTTGGCAGCGAGCCAGATAATCCAGCCAGGATCGACCCTGATTCCACCAGGTAGTTGTCCGGTCGAAATGAATACCCCAAGGCCCCATCGTCATACCTGGAACGGCGGTCGGGTGCGGCTGGTGAGCATACCGGTGAAAAATAATACGGGTCAATCCCTGCGTGAACATCTTGTCGCCCAGAGCTTTCATGGCAAATGGATATTCCTGCCAGCGCGACGATTCAGGCTCTCCCGTAAAGGCTTCGGCGCCAACTATCTGCGGACTGTCGAGTGTGCCACCCCCTGCATTCTTACCATTGATATGCGCAATGGAAGCCGCTAGTTTGGTAGTCCGATGCATGGTCAGGTTGTTCTGAAACAGCGACGAAAGGCCATTCCAGAATTCACCCATGTTAACATCCATCCGAGCGCCGATCTGCATTTCTTCCATTGGCCCCCGGTCATACGGCTCAGCATAGGCAACAATTCCCTGTTGATGGCATAATTCACGGAATCGTCCGTAATAGTTATCCGCCATCAAATCTGCCTGGGTTCGGCGCAAATCCCACAGAAACCGTTCTGTCGTGTCCACGTTTCCCACAATGCGACCAGTCAACGTCGGAAGATAAGTCAGGAGTGAATACCCCGAACGTTTCTGAAACTCCTGGGGAAACTGCGCCGTCCAGTTTTGCATACCGACTTCGTAACTGTCTATCAGCAAACCAACTTTACCTTTTTTGGTCAGTGGTTTCAGAGTAGGCAGCAGATGCTCCATCATTTTATTGAAATGGAAATCTATAGCTGCGGAACTGTACTTATCACATTCCAGACCAGCTCCGGTGTCGGGTGCCGAGCGATTGAGTTCTCCTTTGGGTGTGTAACCGATTCGTAAAATTGTCCAGTTGCCGGTTGGTGCGTTCCACTGAAGCACCCCGTCTTTGTCCATAAATTTGGTTATATCGACAATCGAATCCGGATTAATAGCTGCTTTACTTTTGCCGTCCTGATCGTCAGATACGCCCATAACGGCAAAGGCATTGTTTGTTTTCTTTTGCCAATCGGCCAGCCGCGCCGTTCCCGAAAACCGCATCTGCGCATACTGTCTGGCTCCCGGTGAAGTAAGTCTGAAGTACCTGGCTTTCGTAGCCGGAAACTCCGACAAACTGAGTGTAGTTTCTGGTGAACGTCCTGCATTGATTGACGCTACGGTTCGAAATTGAACCCCATCATCCGATGATTCCAGTGTAATCGCCGGACCAGCGCCAAAGCCACCGCCTTGTCCACCGCCGGATGAGCCAACCGACTTACTTAAAAAAGCGATAGAGCGCGCTTCGTATGGCTGATTAAATTCAACTTGTAAATAGGTTGGTTGATTTCCAGCTGCGGACTGAACGATAACACCTTCATTACCTGATAGTTTTTCGGCAGAAACAGGTTCGGCACTTCCGCTAGTGGTAGCCTTACTCACCAACGAAGCCAAATCAACTTCGCCGGGAAGTGATGGAAATGCGATCACCGACACATCGCGGTAATAGCCAAGTTTGCTCATCGGATTGGGCAACGTAACCGTTACGGCTTTACCACCTATTACGTAGGCTTCACTCCAGGTTACCTGCTGCATGGCCAGCTCGGGCGTAATCCACGGCCCACCACTCGACGACCAGCCGGGGCAATTGTGCATAGTAAATTCCAGTCCCAGACGATCGGCTTCCTTAATTGCGTGTTCTTTCAACTTGAGCCACTCCGGACTTAGATACACAACGGGACCTTTGGGAATACCCGTTCCAGCATCGAAGTTCTGAAACCCACCCAGCCCGATTTGTTTCATGGCTTCCAAATCGCGGGTGATGCCGTCAGCGGTAACATTCCCGTTCATCCAGTGCCACCAGACCTGCGCCCGCGCCGATGTGGGTGGATGTAGGAAAGCCTCAGCAAACGACTCAGCCGCACTGGATTCCAGTGCGGCTTGGCTTTCACTAACGTTAATTATTCCCGATGGCGTAATAATTGCCACCAAGCCAGCCGTAGAGCTATTTTTTAGAAAGGTGCGTCTTTTCATAAAGCGATTTACACGTCTACAAAGGCGGCAACCCGATTGATTTCAACGGATTTACTGTCACTTACACGCATGGATTATGCTCAATAATACGGCTAAAAATCAGCGAAACAGCAACGGGGTAAACGCATGCAGATTATCACGCCAGGTAAGAAATGTATGACCACAGGGGACTTCAGTATATTGATATTTTATGCCGTATTTATCGAAGATAGCCATCATATTTTTATTGTTCTGATACGCAATATCCTTGGGGCCACCCATGGCAAGCCAGAATAATTTCAGCCGGTTGATTTCCGGATTTTTCAGAACGCTTTGATTCTTTTCGTCCAACTCTTTAAGCACCGGCGGAAAATAACCCGTACTCAGCGGCAGCACATAGCCAAATTTCTCAGGGTTCCATAAGCCAATGTTTAGTGTCTGAATGCCCCCCATCGATAGCCCGGCAATGGCTCGATCGTTGCGGTTGGTCGAAACGCGATAATGTTTCTCCACAAAGGGAATCACGCTACCCAGAAAATCCTGACAAAAGGGGTCTTGCTCAGGACCAGCCCCCATATGCAGACCCGGTTGGGGTGTATGCCCGGCGGGCATAACCACCAGCATGGGTTTAATTTTTCCTTCGGCCAGCAGATTGTCGAGAATAAAATTGGCTCGACCAGCCGTCATCCAACTGGCATCGTTATCGCCACCACCATGCAACAAATACAGCACCGGTAATTTATTGGTCATGGTTTCGTAACCCGGCGGGGTATAAATATGCATCCGTCGGGTTATTCCCAGCGATGACGATGGATACCAGACAGCTTCAACCACGCCATGAGGCACGTTCTTAACGGTCAAGTAATTAGTAGCCGTACCCGGTATTTCAGCCAAATTCGACAAGCCATTCAGCCCTTCTTTAAACTGCGCATTTTTAGGATCAAACGTTTTAATGCCGTCTACAGTAAAGTCATAGGTGTACAGATTTGGCGCTAATGGACCAAGCGTTATTGACCAAACGCCATTTTCCTGTTTAATTAATTTGGCGGGAGTCGGGCTATCCAGAAAATCGCCACCAACCGTTACGTCAGTTGCTTTAGGCGCATAAATACTGAATCGCATTCGACTGTCAGGCAGCACCTTTGCCGAGACCAGGGTATCATTCGGCGTGGGTGGACGACCCGAAAAATTCTGTGCCTGCGTGATTCCTACCACTAACAGGCTAAGCCCAAAAATTACTTTTTTCATCTTCTGTCGACACCGGTTAAGGCATAGAAACACCATTTGCTTTCAGTATTTTATGAAAAAACAGAACGTGATAAGGCAGTGAGTTTTCCCAATAATCCCAGGTGTGCGCACCCGGGTGTTCCGTATAATCGTGGGATGTTTGATTGTAAACCAGCCGCCGGTGAAGCTCACGATTGGGTTCAATCAGAAAATCATCGACGCCACAATCAATAATTAATGGTAGCCCGTTGGTTTTCATTTTATCGGCCATATTAACCACCGAATTGGCGGCATATAAGTCAGGCGTAGCACCAACGGGACCCAGAATCCGCGCAAATTGTGGAGCAACTTGTTTGGCAAAGTCAGGAGCAATTTTCCAGTGGGTTATAGACAAATCCAAGGCTCCACTCATGCTGCCAGCCGCACAGTATAGGTCAGGATGGCGCGTCGATAGGTACAAAGCTCCATGACCGCCCATGCTCAAGCCCGTAATAACCCGGCCTTTTCGATCCCGAATAGTGCGATAGGTGTTATCAATTTTATCGATAACTTCTTTGGTGATGTACGTCTCAAACTGGTTGTCTTTCTGAAACGGACTATCCAGGTACCCACTTAGTGCTTCACCTTCCGGCGTCACAATAATCAGGTTGTACTGGTCGGCCAGATTTTGCAACAGCATTTTATCAGGCGTCTTGGTGATCCAGTCAGTAAACTTTCCACTACCGCCATGCAACAGATATAGAACGGGATAAGGCGCTTTGCTTTTGATCGCACCAGCAGACTGATAGGAGTTAGGCAGGACGACAACCGCCCGCAGATTCTTCTGCATGACCGCCGACGGAATATCCAGCGAATCGACTTTGGCACCGAAAGCCAGTGTACAGCAGCTTACCAAAAGACCACTTAGAAAGAGACGAAAATTCATAGTCATTGGATCAGAAGATGCGTTATAGGGTTTTGGGGGCGGTTATCTCTAAGAATTCTTTATCGTGATGATATTTCTCAACGCATTGATTGTCAAGTATCATCGTGGCTCCATTTGCCGAGGTATACTTTTGCCAGGTAGGCAGTCCTTTATGGTTTGGATTACCAGCGCGGGCAAAATTTATCCAGGACTGGCTCACTTTATCCGCCAGCGCATAAGCCTCTTTGCCACCACCCGTCATTTCTTCGCAACGGCTGATATTGTTAAAGGCAAAAGCGATTTCCATACAGTGAATCGCTTTATAATAACCATCGACGACGGGCGATTGCCAGGTGAACAAGTACATATAGACCGGCGCGGTGTTAGTAGCCGACTTCAGGTTAGAATATCTGACAGCTCCCTGTCTGAAACGGTCATCAATATCCATCAAATCAGTTGGCTTCGTATCGGCTGGGTACGCTTTCCTGACGGCGGCAATGTAGGCATCCGTCTTTTCGCCGTACTTCTTTTGCAAAAATCCTTTCACGTCTTCTGACGACCCATTCCGAAGGGCACTTAAGGATGGCACAAACTCATTTTTCGTAGACCCGATCAGCAAGGGTACGTTGGCTGAAATAGCAAGCGCTTCCGGACTCGATGGTTGATAAGGCAGAAAACTTCCATCCAGCGTTGGGCTCCAGCCTCCTCCGGCCATAGGTTTACCTTCAGTGGTGAGTTGAGCCCGCACTTTTTGTAAGGCTTTTGTCCCGGCAGCCGCTAGTTTTTCGTACGAAATCTTTTGGATTTCAGCGATTTGGGCTGTTTGCAGACCCAACTCATCCAAAACGGCAGCAGCAACCCGCTTTGTTATTGCTTTATCCTGAAAACTGCCGACCACACCGCTTTCGGCAATTGCCTTATGGAATAGCCCTTTTGCCGATGGCGTATTCATCAACGTAACGACCTTTCCGCCCCCACCCGACTGACCAAAAATGGTAACGTTGTTCGGATCGCCACCGAAGCTGGCAATATTCTCTTTTACCCATTGTAAGGCCGACACCAAATCCATCATGCCAACGTTGGCCGATGATTTATACTTTTCGCCGTATTCAGATAAGTCCAGGAAGCCTAAGATATTCAGGCGGTGATTGACCGAAACCACCACAACGTCGCCTTTTTTGCTGAGATTTTCGCCATCATACGAAGGCAGTTCCTGCGACGATCCAGCCGAGTAACCACCACCGTGGAGCCAAACCATAACTGGCCGTTTTTTGGCATCAGTACCCGACGACCAGATATTTAAGCGCAGGCAATCTTCATTCGGAAAGCCCCAATCGTGGTGATACACAAACTCCGATTCGTCGCTCACTTTAGTTGTTGGCTCCATCATGGGGCACACCGGCCCATAGGCCATCGAACTCCGAATATCTGTCCACGAATCGGGTTTCGTAGGTGCCATAAACCGTTCTGCCTGCGCATACGGAATTCCTTTATACGTATAAATTCCATTGTGAATGTAGCCCTTCACTTTACCGTATTCTGTTTGAACAACGGCATCTCTAAAACCAGCCAAAATGGGCGTAGTACCGGTAGTTTTCTGGCCTGTTACCAGCATGGGCAAGAATTGCATCGCCAACAGCGCGATGACAATTTTAGTGTTTTTCATGATCTTGAGTGAGGTTAATTAAGGTTGATTCATCACATTACCGAAAAAGCATTGGTGCATATTCGTTCAAATATTGCCGCCAGTTAATCCAGGTATGTCCACCGGAGCTTTCTTTATATTGGTATTTAATTTGGTGTTTGTCGAGCAGAGCCAGCGTTTTCTTGTTAGCATCCATCACAAAATCGTCTTTGCCAATACCAATCCAGAATAGTTTCTTGTTTTTGTTGAACGAGGGATCATTCAATGCTTTAGCATATTTGGTTTCGGCTTCATCGATAGATGCACCAAAAAATCCGGAACTGAAAACACCTACATAATCGAATAATTCAGGCCGGGTTAACGTAACGTCCAGTGTTTGAAACCCACCCATTGACAAGCCCGCTAACGCCCGATTTTCGCGATTAGGCAGAGTCCGGTACGTTTTCTCCACATACGGCATAACGTCCTTAAGAAAATCGTTGGCAAACATCGCCCGAATATTATTCATCACCTGTGTATTGGGCATACCTGTTTGAGGTGGCATGGGCATACTACCGTTTGGCATGACCACAATCATGGGCTTAGCCTGTCCCGCAGCAATAAGATTATCGAGAATAAACCCGGCCCGGCCAATGCTGTTCCAGCCCGAATCATCATCGCCAGCGCCGTGCAGCAAATAAAACACAGGGTATTTCGTGTTCCCTTTCTCGTAACCCGGTGGCGTATACACGTGCATCCGGCGCATCATATTCAGCGAACTCGACGAATACCATACGTCCCGTACTTCGCCGTGTGGCACGGTTTTGTTATCCTCGAAAGCGGTTTCGGCACCCGGCACAACCATCACATTTTCAAGACTACTAATGCCTTGTTTAATGACCGCATTTTTTGGGTCCATCGTCCGTACCCCATCCACCATCAGCGTATAGGTATAATAATCGGGTCGGAGCGGGCCAGTCGTCGTTGACCAAACTCCCTGATCATTTTTGGTAAGGCTAATCGGTTTATTAGTAGGGTTAAAGTCACCGCCTACTGTTACTTCACTGGCTTTGGGGGCATAGATCTGAATGGAGACTCGTTTGTCGTCCATTACCTTCGGCGACTTTAGCGTATCGTTGGGCGTGGGTGTACGCTGGGGCATTTGGGCCATCGCTCCCGATGTGATCAATGATAGACAAAGGGCTGGTACAAAGCCACGTACACTGATTGACGTTTTCATAAATGGAAACTGGTTTTTAGGGATTTAGGGATTCGGTTCACTTACTTCCGCCAGAGGTTAGGCAACAACTTATAATAGAGTAAGTGACGCCAGGTTCCCCAGTCGTGCGCTCCTTCACCCCCGACGTAGTAGTCATGCTTAATGTTATGTTTTTGCAGGGCTTCATGAAGTG
The DNA here is from genome assembly GCF_042686045.1 of Spirosoma flavum. Taxonomy (NCBI): domain Bacteria; kingdom Pseudomonadati; phylum Bacteroidota; class Cytophagia; order Cytophagales; family Cytophagaceae; genus Spirosoma; species Spirosoma flavum. The sequence goes on along the minus strand of NZ_JBHUOM010000001.1, from coordinate 1,269,952 downwards.
CAACAGCCCGTTTGCCTATCGTTTCCACTTCGCCAGTGCCCTGCCCTACCAAAAGATAATCGACTTTCTGGTTAGCGGCAGGGTCATTCAAGAAGGCGGCACTTACCGTCTCCGTTTCCAGATCGCCCGCACTCAGGATACCGAACGAGCTAAACATGTCCAAGTTCTTGAGTCCTACTAATTGCGTGTGCCGCCCACCCATTGACAGTCCAGACAACGCGCGACCTTTCCGGTCGGTGCGGGTGCTGTAGTTCTTGTCTACAAAGGGCACAATCTGTTTTTTCAACTCGTCTTCCAGCAATGTAAACGTCTTTTCGGTATGTTTTGGATCGCTTCGGTGAATCACCTGATTGTTGGGCATGGCAATGAGCATCGGCACCATCTTCCCTTCGGCAATAAGGTTATCGGCGATGAAATTGGCCCGACCGTCGAGTACCCATCCCGAAGCCAGTTCGCCACTACCACCCATCAAATACAGGACAGGGTATTTCTTTTTGGCCGTATAGCCAGGGGGCGTGTAGACGAATATTTCCCGCTCACCATTAAGCACATCTGAATGGTAAATGTGGCGGGTCACAGCACCATGCGGCACGGCTTTGGCATCGTAATAAGCCGGTCCATCGCCCTGAATAACTAGATTACTATAGCCCGGTTGGTCGGCAAAACCAGTTAGAGTATTGTTAGGATCAGCTACCATCACGCCGTCGATGATCAACTTGTAAACGTAAATATCCGGCTTGATTGGTCCTACCGTCAACGTCCAAAGCCCATCATTATCCTTCTGAAACGGAATTGGATCTTTCGCCTTCAACGCCAGCAACAACGGCCCGCCAGCCAGCATAACTTGCTTAGCGTCGGGTGCCTTAAGCCGGAATATAGCCGTATGGTCATCACGAACTTCCGGTGAAATAACACTGGCTCCAAAGGGCACTAGGTTCTGCGTATTTTTCTGGGGATTCCAGTCCAGGTTGACATTGGCCTGTTGAGCGCTTAGCCAATGATTACCTGATAGCAGCAGGGCTATGAATAGGCCGCTAATTCGATTTTTAGTCATCCGTTTACCTTTGCGTCAAAAGTACATAAAGTTATTACCCCTTGATCTTACAGACTAATTTTTCTGTAATTTTTTTAGGAATAGCTATCACGATTTGATGGCAGCAGACGAAACAGAGAGCCATCACCTCCGCGCAAAAACGACGCATGATTCGGCTTTATATACGTTTTCAGGATATATTCCAAGACGGGAAAAGCAACTGAGAGATAGAAGTTACTAATGACAATTTTTTCCGGATTACCTTGACAACAGCGTATGTCAAAATCCTTTCGTTAGCAATAAGTCATGAGTGGCAATTTCATTAGTGACTTGGCGATGGGTAACATATAATTTGGCTCAAGCGAGACTTTCAACTTCACAAGAGGGTATGAAATCACGAATATATGCTCTTCCCACTATTGACTTGATGAGCCGGTTTGACGGGATGCAGACTCACGTAGTTTCCTAATCCAACCGCGTGATGAATATCTCGACCGAGTAGTTATTGGAAATTTATTTTTTATTCGGGCTATGTCGTGGTATCGGGTATGAGATGGTGCCGCAACGGAAGACAATCGGCCACCCCGTTCGGTATCAATACATATTAATTTGTATGACTAAAATCTGTTGCTTCGGTGAGTTATTATTACGCTTTTCCCCCATTGCCGATGGCGAATGGATTCGGCAGGCATCTATGCCCGTATTTGTTGGAGGAGCCGAATTAAATGTTGCTACGGCCTTAGCGAACTGGGGCGTCCCGGTCAGATACAGCACAGTTCTCCCCATAAACACTCTGGCTGACGATATTACGGCCTATATAGATAGCAAAGGCATTGATTCATCTGGTATCGTTCGATTTGGGCAACGCATCGGCAGTTACTACTTACCGCAGGGAACCGACCTCAAAAATGCGGGCGTAATATACGATCGGGACTATTCGGCCTTTTCAGAATTAACCGTTAATAAAGTTGACTGGGACGAAATGCTCAAAGACACCTCCTGGTTACACGTTAGCGCCATCAGTCCGGCCCTGAGTGCCAATGTTACCGGGGCCTGCCGGGAGTTGATGGCCACGGCATCGGCCAAGGGTATCACTATTTCAATGGACCTGAATCATCGGGCGAGACTCTGGCAATATGGAGTAGACCCAACTGACATTATGCCCGATTTGGTAGATTATTGCGATGTGGTGATGGGTAATATATGGGCGGCTAATGCGCTATTAGCGATTCCGGTTGATGAGCATATTCATAGAAAAGGGCAACAATCTGATTACGTAGCCCACGCCCGCGCTACGTCGGAGGCAATTCAGGAGCGGTTTCCGCGCTGTAAAGTAGTTGCCAATACATTCCGATTCGATACACCCTCAGCGGGGCTTCGTTATTACACGACCCTGTTTGTAAATGGTCAGCAATATGTATCACCCGAATTACTGACCGACGCTGTCGTTGACCGGGTCGGCAGTGGCGATTGCTTTATGGCTGGTCTGATTTACGGGCTTTACCATCAGCATTCACCTCAGGAAATAGTTAATTTCGCGGCAGAAGCCGCCTTCGGTAAATTGCAGGAGTTGGGCGATGCCACCAACCAAACAGTTACCGATATAACAGGACGCATGTATACGTTATCATCTCTATCTTAAGCTTATTATGTCTGCCTTCACACCCGATACGATCCTTAGTCTGGTTACCAACCACCCGATTGTACCCGTTTTTTATCATCCCGACAGTGCCCATGCGCAAACGATTGTTCAGGCGTGCTACGATGGTGGTTTACGGGCATTTGAGTTTACAAACCGGGGCGATATGGCCTTTCCTGTTTTTGCTAACTTAGTTCGTTACGTGCGGGAAAACTGCCCCGACATGGCAATGGGCATCGGCACGATACTAACACCTGCCGATGCTGAACGATTTCTGGATGCCGGGGCCGACTTTGTGGTGCAGCCCATTACAACAGCCGCCGTGGGAGACGTTTGCCGGGCACGGGGCGTATCGTGGGTTCCGGCGGGTTCAACGCTGAACGAAATTTATCAGGCAACGCAATTAGGAGCCGATTTGGTGAAAGTGTTTCCGGGAAATGTCGTAGGGCCAGATTTTATTAAGGCTATTAAAGGACCGATGCCCGGCTTAAAACTCATGGTAACGGGTGGTGTTGAACCCACCATCGACAGCCTGTCTGCCTGGTTCCGCGCGGGTGTTACGGCAGTGGGCATTGGCTCACAATTATTTTCCGGTCAAAGTACTTCGCCCGATGCGTTGCGCGACCGAGTAGCCGTGTTGGTCAAGCTTGTGGCCTCTTTTATTCCTAAACCCGCATGAACAAGCCCCTTGGCAATTACCGCTGGACCATCGTAGCACTGCTCTTCTTTGCTACGACGATCAACTACCTCGACCGGCAAGTAGTCGGCTTACTGAAGCCGACTCTTGAAAAAGAATTTAACTGGTCGGAGTTAGATTATAGCCGCATTGTGCAGGTTTTTTCAGCGGCTTACGCGGTTGGTTTGCTCGTTTTTGGCCGTTTCATCGACCGCATCGGCACCAAAATGGGCTACACCATCGCCATTATTTTTTGGAGTGTAGCCGCTATGTGCCACGCACTGGCAACCAGCACGTTTGGCTTTATTATGGCTCGGATTGGCCTGGGATTAGGCGAGGCTGGCAACTTTCCGGCAGCTATCAAAACAGTGGCCGAGTGGTTTCCAAAAAAGGAACGAGCGCTGGCAACGGGTATTTTTAACTCAGGAGCCAATATTGGTGCGGTGGTTGCGCCTATTCTGGTACCCTGGATTCTGGGGGCTTATGGCTGGCAGATGGCCTTTATCATAACCGGTGCAGTCGGGTTTATTTGGTTAATATTCTGGTACATTAGCTACGAAATACCAGCGAAACAGGCTAAACTGTCAAAGGCTGAGTTCGACTATATTCACAGCGATAACGAAACTACCCCCGATGAAGTCGCCGACCACGGCCAGCCGGTGTCCTGGCGAAAACTGCTGAGTGTCCGCCAGACCTGGGCGTTCGTTTTTGGCAAAATGCTCACCGATCCCATTTGGTGGTTTTTCCTCTTCTGGCTGCAAGATTATTTCTCAACTACCTTCCACCTCGATACCAAGAAGCCTAACCTTTATCTGGCAGTTCTCTACACGCTGGTCAGTATTGGCAGCATTGGCGGAGGCTATCTATCATCGTGGCTAATTGGTCGGGGCTGGAGTGTGTGGAAAGCCCGCAAAACGGCCATGTTCATCTTCGCCCTGCTGGTTATTCCGGTTATAGCCGTGCGCTTCGGACCGGGCATTTGGACAGCAGTAGCCCTGATTGGTCTGGCAGGTGCCGCCCACCAGGCTTGGAGTGCTAACATTTTTACGACAGCGTCTGATATGTTCCCAAAACGTGCCGTCAGCTCAGTGGTGGGCATCGGCAGCATGGCCGGGTCAGTTGGCGGCATTATTTTCCCCGAAATAGTAGGCCGTATTCTGGATAGTTACAAACAGGCCGGGAATGTTCAGGGGGGTTATAGCATCATCTTTCTAATGTGCGGCTCGGCTTACCTGCTTGCCTGGCTGGTTATGCATCTACTCGCACCAACGATGCAACCAGTCAATCTGGAAACCCGTGAGTCGGAGCCGGTGACCTGATGGATAAATCTCTATATCATAGTCAATTCGTTGTAACGTTCAGGAACGTTTAAAAAATGATCCACTATACTCATCCAAATCGAATACTCGTTGCTTTAGACTGTATCATCTTCGGCTTCGATGGCGAAGAACTTAAACTGTTGCTCATCAAACGCAACTTCGAACCAGAACGTGGGCAATGGTCGCTAATGGGTGGTTTCCTGAAAGAGCAGGAAGACCTCGAAGCGGCCTCACAGCGCATTTTGTACGACTTGACGGGCCTGACGAATACATACCTCGAACAGTTGCAGACGTTTGGGGCCGTAACCCGCGACCCGGTCGAGCGGACAATCTCTGTTGTGTATTACGCATTGGTCAATATTCAGGATCAGGACGTTAACGCCATTAAAGCGCATAACGCGTATTGGATTGGGTTGAACGAAATGCCAAACCTGATTTTCGACCATAATGCGATGGTAGAACAGGCCTTGCATCGGTTACGCTACAAGGCCGCCCTGCATGCCATCGGCTTTGAACTTATGCCGGAAAAGTTTACGATTCCACAACTTCAAAAAGTCTACGAAGCGATTTATACGAAGCAACTCGACCGGCGTAATTTCAGCCGGAAAATTCTCTCGACAGACCTGCTAATTGGTACGGGTGAGAAGGATACTATCTCTGTTACTAAAAAAGGGCAATTATATCGGTTGAACGCGGATAAATACCAGCAGTATCTTACGGACTACGTTAGCTTTTTTCCTGAACTGACCTTATCATAACCCATTTCTAATTTAACTTCAACTCTATAAAATCCGTAAGATCTTATAGAGTTAGAAAAATAATTACGTTTTCTCATGGAAATAGCCTAATAATGCAGTAGTATTGTGTCAGCTATACACTATTCTCAAAACCGTCCTTTTCTACTATTTCGAATGATTGCTTAATCAATATCATTCAGCACTGTGAATCAATCCACAACATGAGTAATTCCTATGTTATCGGCGTTGACTTTGGCAGCGACTCGGTTAGAGCGCTAGTCGTCAATGCCCAAACCGGACAAACGGTCGGCACACACGTTCATGAATATGTCCGCTGGAAACAGGGCCTCTATTGTGATCCTGCCACCTCGCAGTTTCGGCAACACCCGCTCGATTACCTCGAAGGGCTGGAAGAGACGATTAACGGAGCGTTGTCGCAGGCTCCCAACACTGTTCGGCAACAAATTGTGGGAATTTCGATTGATACCACCGGCTCAACACCCGGCCCGGTAGACGAAACAGGCCTTCCGCTGGCTCTACGTCCTGATTTTTCCGAGAATCCGAATGGTATGTTTATTCTCTGGAAAGACCATACCGCCAATGCTGAAGCCGAAGAAATCAACAATCTGGCTCACCATTGGGATACCGATTACACCAAATATGTTGGCGGCATTTATTCATCAGAGTGGTTCTGGGCCAAGATGTTGCGAACGTTGCGGGTAGATAAAGCGGTTCGCCAACATGCTTTCTCATGGGTTGAACACTGCGACTGGATATCGGCGGTGCTCACCGGAAATACGAATCCGTTGACACTCCGGCGATCACGTTGCGCGGCTGGCCACAAAGCACTCTGGCACAGCGAGTTTGACGGACTACCTTCCGATGAGTTCCTGACCAAACTCGACCCGCTACTTAGTGGCCAGCGAGATCGGCTGTTCACGGATACCTACACTGCCGACCAGCCAATGGGCAATCTTTCGGCAGAATGGGCGGATAAATTAGGGCTTTCAACTGATGTAATCATTGGTGTAGGCGCGTTTGATGCGCACATGGGTGCTATAGGAGCCGAAATTGAACCCTACGCCTTTGTCCGAATTATTGGTACATCGACCTGTGACATTTTAATGGCTCCGAACGACGAAATTGGCCACCGACTTATCCGGGGAATTTGCGGACAGGTAGACGGTTCTGTCGTACCGGGGATGCTCGGTTTGGAGGCCGGTCAGTCAGCATTCGGTGACCTTTACGCCTGGTTCGCTCAGCTGATAACGGGACCTGTACGCGAACTTTTGGGCGATGAAGCCGCCAATACCATGAGCCGACAACTCATTCCACATTTGTCCGCGCAGGCGGCAAAACTACCGATTACGGCAACTGACCTTATTGCCCTCGACTGGATCAATGGTCGCCGGACGCCCGATGCCAACCATACACTCAAGGCAGCTGTAGCGGGGCTAAATCTTGGCACTGATGCGGCCAAAATTTTTAAAGCACTCGTAGAAGCAACAGCCTTCGGCTCGCGCAGTATCGTGGACCGATTTATAGAGGAAGGTGTTCCGATCAAAAAAGTGATTGCGATTGGTGGGGTGGCAAAAAAGTCACCGTTTGTCATGCAAACCCTTGCCGATGTCCTGAACAAACCCATTCAGGTGGCCAGCGCTGACCAAGCCTGTGCGCTGGGCGCGGCCATGTGTGCGGCTGTAGCGGCTGGCGTACACCCCACAATGGCAGCCGCGCAACAGGCGATGGGTTCCGGCTTCGATGCCGAGTATCATCCCCGATCAGAACATGTAGCCACCTACGAAACATTGTATCAGAAATACCTGACGTTAGGCGCGTTTATAGAGAATAATTAGCCTTCAACACCCCAAAAACCAGAGACTATTTGGGGCAACTTACTGACCATAACACAATGCTTAATCTAAAACAATTTGAAATCTGGTTCGTCACCGGAAGTCAGCATTTATACGGCGAAGAAACGCTGCGGCAGGTAGCCGAGCATTCACAAATCATTGCCCAATCGTTCGATCAGGCACCGGCCATTCCCGTGCGGGTTATTTTCAAGCCGGTTGTAAAAACGCCGGATGAGATTTATGCAATCTGTCAGGAAGCTAATGTGGCACCTAATTGTGTGGGGATTGTCACCTGGATGCACACGTTCTCGCCCGCCAAGATGTGGATTCGGGGCTTGACTGTCCTAAAAAAACCATTACTTCATCTCCATACTCAGTTCAACCGGGATATTCCCTGGAGTACGATTGACATGGATTTTATGAACCTGAACCAGTCGGCGCACGGCGACCGGGAGTTTGGTTTCATCATGTCGCGGATGCGTTTAAACCGTAAAATCGTTGTCGGGTACTGGCAGCAGGAAGACGTTATTGCTCAACTTGCCAACTGGAGCCGGGTTTCGGTAGCCGCTCACGAACTAAAGACCATGAAAGTGGTTCGGTTTGGCGACAATATGCGACAGGTAGCCGTAACCGATGGCGATAAGGTAGCGGCTGAAATGACGTTCGGGATGTCGGTGAACACGCACGGAATCGGTGATTTGGTGGCCGTAATCAATCAAGTGACGGATGCTGACATTGATTTGTTGGTGGCCGAATACGCCGACAGTTATACGCTGATGAACTCGCTTCTACGCGGTGGGGCACAACATAGTTCGCTTCGTGATGCAGCCAAAATTGAGATTGGCCTTCGGGCTTTTCTGGAAGATGGCAATTTCAGCGCGTACACCGATACGTTCGAAGACTTACACGGCATGACGCAGTTACCGGGAATCGCGTCGCAACGGCTGATGGCTGAAGGCTATGGTTTTGGTGGCGAAGGCGACTGGAAAACATCGGCAATGGTACGCACACTGAAAGTAATGGCGGCTGGTCTGAAAGGCGGCAATTCGTTCATGGAAGATTATACGTACCATTTCGACCCTGCCAACCCACTCGTACTCGGATCGCATATGCTCGAAATTTGTCCGTCCATTGCGAATGATAAACCGTCCTGCGAGATTCATCCGTTGGGTATTGGCGGCAAGGCCGATCCTGTTCGGTTGGTATTTAATGCGCCAGCAGGCCCGGCAATCAATGTCTCTCTCATTGATATGGGCAACCGATTCCGTTTGCTGGTCAACGAAGTTGAGGCCGTAGCCATACCCGAAGCGCTGCCGAAACTACCTGTGGCTCGTGTTCTATGGAAACCTCTGCCTGACATGCAAACTGGCTGTGCCGCCTGGATTTTGGCCGGTGGCGCACACCATACCGTCTACAGCCAAAACTTAACAACGGACCATATTGAAGACTTCGCCGATATTTTCGGTGTCGAACTGGTCGTCATTGACCGTAACACAAACCTTCGCCAGTTGAAAAACGAACTGCGGTGGAGCGAGGTGTATTATAAATAAGACTATCCTTTTATGCACAGTCTACGTTCTCACAGACTGTGCATAAAAGGACACAGACCAAAATCAGCGCAGCCAATATTTTCTTATGAAAAAATCACTATTTACCCTTGCTTTTGCCTATCTGAGCCTACTAGCGTCGGCGCAGAATAAAGTGACAATCAATGCCGATGAAGGCAAACATATAATTAGTCGCCACATCTATGGCCATTTCGCCGAGCACTTGGGCCGGAGTATTTACGACGGGTTCTATGTGGGTGAAAACAACCAAAAAATCCCCAATAAAAACGGCGTCCGGCTTGATGTTGTTAGTGCGCTTAAAAAACTGAAAATCCCTAATCTACGCTGGCCAGGTGGCTGCTTCGCCGACACCTACCACTGGAAAGACGGTATTGGACCAAAGGGAAAACGGCCTAAAATTGTCAATACCTGGTGGGGCGGTGTTACAGAAGACAATAGTTTTGGTACGCACGACTTTCTGAATATGTGCGAACTGCTGGGCACAGAACCGTATTTGGCAGGCAACGTCGGTAGTGGTACGGTGCAGGATTTATCTGAATGGGTGCAGTACGTCAACTTTGAGAAAGACAGCCCAATGTCGAAACAACGCCAGCAAAACGGTCGTCAGATCCCCTGGAATGTGCGCTACTGGGGTGTTGGCAACGAAGCGTGGGGGTGCGGGGGCAATATGAAACCAGATTACTACGCCAACATTTATCGCCAGTACAGCACGTTCATGAACAACAAAGTTGGTAAAGAGAAGATTTTTCGGATTGCGTCGGGGGCCAGTGATAACGACTACAACTGGACCGAGACGCTCATGAAAAATATCCCCAGCTCGATGATGGAGGGACTGGCAATGCACCATTACTCGGTACTGTCGTGGGGCGAAGGCAAAAAAGGGTCGGCCACTCAATTTACCGATCAGGAGTATTTCAAAACGATGCAACAAGCATTGTTGATGGACGAACTGATCGAGAAGCATTCGGCCGTCATGGATAAGTATGATCCGGAGAAAAAAATAGCCCTTATCGTTGATGAATGGGGTGGTTGGTACAACGTTGAACCGGGCACAAATCCGGGCTTTTTATATCAACAAAATACCATGCGTGATGCGGTATTAGCCGGGGCAACACTCAATATTTTCCACAAACACGCCGAACGTGTGCGTATGGCCAATCTGGCGCAGGCAATTAATGTTCTGCAAGCGGTGATTCTGACCAAAGGCGACAAAATACTGCTGACACCAACGTATCACGTACTGGAAATGTACAACGTTCACCAGGATGCGACAATGCTCCCGGTTAGTGTAAAGTCAGACGATTTCACGTTGGAAAAAGAAAAACTACCCGCCGTATCGGTCTCGGCTTCCCGCGATAAAGCAGGTAAAGTTCACGTGTCGCTGGTTAATATTGACCCCAACAAGCCACAGGAAATTTCAGTAAATTTGAAAGGGATGAAAGCTTCGAGTGTAACGGGACGTATCCTGACATCAGCCAAGGTACGCGATTACAACACGTTTGAAAATCTGACTAAAATCAAACCGGTGACCTTTACTGGTGCCAAACTCAACGGCGATAATCTAACCGTCACGCTACCGCCTGTCTCGGTGGTGGTACTTCAATTATAAAAGTGGACTGAACGATAGTGGTTTGTGCGGAACAGACCGAGGATTCACTAATTCGCTTATTTAGTTATGTATAGGATCTTAAAAGAGGAATGCTACGAGGCCAATATGCAACTTCCAAAGCTGGGGTTGGTGCTGTTCACCTTCGGCAATGTGAGCGCGGTTGATCGTGATCGTGGGGTGTTTGCCATTAAGCCGAGCGGGGTGCCTTACGAGAAACTGACAGCTGAGGACATCGTGATTTGCGATTACGACGCCCGCGTGATAGAAGGCAACTTACGGCCATCGTCTGACACTAAAACTCATGCATTGCTGTACAAAACCTGGGATACTATCGGCGGTATTGCGCATACACACAGTACCTACGCGGTTGCGTGGGCACAGGCAGGTCTGGACATTCCAATTTTCGGGACGACCCACGCCGATCATACACACCAGGATATTCCCTGCGCACCAGCGTTAACCGACGAGATGATTCAGGGTGATTATGAACACGAAACCGGCCACCAGATTTTCAATTGTTTCACCGAGAAAGGGTTAGTGTACAGCGAAATGGAAATGGTACTCTTGCAGAATCATGGACCCTTTACGTGGGGGAAAACCGCTGAGAAGGCTGTTTATAACTCCGCCGTTTTAGAAGAACTGGCCCACATGGCTTACCTGACGCTCCAGATTAACCCCAATACGCCCCGCATTAAGGACACATTACGATTGAAACACTACGAGCGGAAACATGGTAAAAACGCCTACTACGGACAGGGGTGCTAAATTCATTACTGGTCATCTATAGTATTAATGACCAGTAATGCCCTTTACGAGTTACCGATAACCCTTTCTAAATTCATTACTAGTTTATGACGTTTCTGCCCCAACTCCTATCGCTGGCTCTGCTCACGGGCTGCTTAACCATGACTTCCTGTACTTCCAAAAAAGAAAAAGAATCCGACGAGCAAAAGCCAGGTATCGAAAAAGCGGTGTTCGGCCAACTTCCGGACGGCCAAACAGCTGACCTCTACACACTACGGAACGCGTCGGGCATGACGGCTCAAATTACGAACTACGGTGGTGTTATCGTGACGCTGAAAACAGCCGATAAAGCCGGTAAATTTGAAGATGTTACCCTGGGATTGGACTCGTTATCAACGTACGCAAAAAATAGTACGTTTTTTGGGGCATTAGTCGGGCGATTTGGCAACCGTATTGCTAAAGGGAAATTTACGCTCGATGGCAAGGCTTATACTTTGTTCGTCAACAATATGGGTAATCACCTACATGGCGGCAAGGTAGGATTTGACAAAGTACTCTGGACCGCCACACCCGTTGATGGCGACGAACCGGCACTAAAACTAGCTAATACCTCGAAAGACGGTGAAGAAGGGTATCCCGGCAATCTATCGGTGGAGGTAACGTACACGTTGCAGAAAGACAACGCGATCAAGATTGAGTATAAAGCGACAACCGATAAACCGACCGTTTTAAACTTGACCAATCACACGTATTTCAACCTAACGGGTGGAGTCAAACGCGACATTCTCGAGCATGTTGTGACGCTCAATGCCGACAAGTTTTTACCGGTAGACAAAACGCTGATTCCAACTGGCGAACTAAAATCAGTAGTTGGTACGCCTTTCGATTTCATCAAACCAGCGGTGGTTGGTGCCCGCATCAATGACTCGACGGATACACAGATTAAATACGGAAAAGGGTACGATCATGCCTGGATAATCAACGGCCCTGCTGACTCACTAAAACTGGCCGCTACCGTCTACGAACCTACCAGCGGTCGTGTAATGGAAGTACGCACCACCGAACCCGCCGTACAATTCTACACGGGCAATTTCCTGAATGGCAAGCTAGTTGGTCGAGAGGGAATAGCCTACAAAAAACGGTATGCCATCTGTCTGGAAACAGAACATTATCCTGATGCACCGAATCAACCGGCCTTTCCAACAACTGTACTGCGACCCGGACAGACCTATAAAAGCACAACGATTTACCAGTTCTCAACCAAGAAATAATACTGATTCACTCTCGATAAAAACAATAGGCCGTACTACCAATTTCGGTAGTACGGCCTATTTCGTTACCTAAATAGCTGGTCAACTGACTATATAGAAATCAATCTATCGCGGGAGATGGTACGCCATTCGCCAGTAATGGTGCCATTTTCAATGGTGTTGGCACGTTCATACAGGGCTACTGTTGGGCAAATGTGGTTCGGTATTCCGTAGAGAACATCGCCCACTTTATACGGATGGTCTTCACCGGCTTCTACCACAAGGTGTTCCTCACTCTGCCCAATTGCCCTTAACTCCGGAGCATTTAGAAAGAGAATTCGTTGGCTCAATTCGCACTCAGCGGCAACGGATTTATGACCGACATCCAGGCAAACTTTAGTGGAGTCGGGCAATGATATCACCCGCGAAACGACCAGAACGGCTGGTTGAAACGCTTGCTCACTAAGGATAGTCTGATAGCCCTTATCCCAGTAAATGAAGGTGCCGGGGCTACATTCTACGTCTGGCCGTTTGGCATGAATCGGGAACGTTGGGCTCCCGCCTACCACAATAACAGGCTGGACAAAACCACGAGCCGCAAGGGTATCCCGTAATAATTGCACCGGCCAAAAAGCGGCATCGCACTTAGCCGTCCGGATGGCTATATCCGGGTCTCTAAGGTGGCCATCATACGCGTGCAGACCCACCGGCTGAACGCCCGGCAACTGGTCAAGTTCGGCGTAAAGCGTCAGTACATCTTCGCCGGGAGCAATACCCGTTCGGTTCATACCCACGTTCAGGTCCACATAAACCGGCACTACCCGGTCTGCCGCTACAGCCAAGTCTGAAAGTTGCCGGGCGGTTGTCAGGTTATCGACTAAACACGAAAATTTAGTTGCCGGATAGGTCTTTATCAGGTCGAGAAGACGGTGCATTTTGGTCTCGTTCGGCTGATAAGCCAGTAGTACATCAGGCGCATCAATCATTGCGAGCATTTCGGCCTCAGCAATGGTTGAACACTTAAACTTATGAATACCAGCCTCCATCATCAGTCCGGTAGCCTCCCGCGATTTATTCGTTTTTACGTGCGGACGCAACCGACCCACGTTGTTAACAGCGCCCGTTAAGTAGGCAATATTCTGCTTCACACGGTCGGGATAAACCACCAGCGCGGGCGTGTCGAGTTGGGTAAGATCATCAATCCAGTACCAGGGTTTTTGCTCCATTGTTCAGATTAGTTCAAATAAGGCTTCTACTTCAACCGGAATATTGCCGGGTAGCGAGCCCATACCAACCGCCGACCGAACGCCAACGCCATTGTCGGCTCCCCAAACAGCCGCAAACAGTTCACTGCACCCGTTGATCACATAAGGATGTCGCTCAAAATCAGCGGTACAATTAACCATTCCCAGCACTTTGATAACGCGCTTCACCCGGTCAAGACTTCCTAAATTCGTTTTTATAGTCGATAAGATAGTCAGGCCCACCTGACGAGCGGCTAATTTGCCCTGCTCTATGTCCAGATCGGCTCCAACGCGACCAGTTATCAGACTTTTATCGTCCTGAACAGGGCCATGCCCCGATATGTAAAGGTACTTTCCATCAATCAGATATGGTTTGTAAACGCCCAACGGCTGTGGAGCGGGCGGTAGCGAAAGGCCGGTTTCGGCAAAGGCTTTTTCGGGTGATAAGGCGTCAGGCTGCATGGGTAATCAAAACTGTTTTAGACCAAAGGTAAACTATCTGTTTGGGTTCATCTCAAAGTCAAGGTAAGCTTGCTGGCTACCGTTCAGAATTTTGGGCAGCTCGTAGAAGAGTTAGCCCTATTTTCTCTCGCCAGAGCCGTATAAATACGTTACAACTAGCTGTCCAAAAACATTTTACAAAACAACTAGTTGACATTAGAACAACAAAGAAAACGGAATATGAATATCATCGGCAATTTTTTACTCCCAAGCCCGCTCACCAAGCATGTGCAAGGCCGGCTTAACAATATACCCAATACCGCTATTTTATTGAGAGGGGTTGTGCCAACTAATCCTAGTCTACAAAGGGTCGTCATTAAAACAGACCTAACCGGGTGGCATCAGTTTGAACAGATAATTACTGAATACGGGATAGCCTGAACCTGATTTCTAAAACGTACGATCACCCTACTTGTCTCCAGATAAAGAAGTGGTCTGATTAAGTATAATAAAGATGCATTTTGACCTGACGGATTGGAAAACAGTTAGGCATAAAGACTCTGGTTGACTTTGGCCACCGAATCGTTTCCATCCAATTCCTAATGGGTATTAAAACTACTGGACGTTCTTTTTTATTATCTCAGTTCTCCCTACTTCCTGTAAAAGGAAGTTATCGAAAATGAGCAAGCCTATCCCACGCCCGGACGCCCATCTGCGCTTTCAATTTATTGAGGAATCTCAGCAGCGCGAATTACTTCAGCAGTTGGTAACTAACTCGCCTTCGGGCATCGTGGTCTTTGATGCTATTCGAAATACGGACAACGTCATTATTGATTTTAAACCCATTCTTTATAACCAGGCGGCCATAAATATTACGGGTGATTTAGAGGAGAACTTCCAGCAATTAACTCACCGCCAACGATTTCCCGAAGCCCAAAATCCGGGTCTGTTTGCTCAAGCGGTTACCGTGACCGAAGAGAAGTTAGTGCTTCAGGAAACCCGTTTTTATCCAGCCTGGAATAAGTGGTTAGACATCTCCAAGAGCCAGGTAAACGACGGTTTCATGATTGTTTTTACCGACATTACTCCTTTAAAGCAGTCGGAACAATCGCTTGAAGATATTCGTCAGCAACTCCAAAGGCGTAACCAGGAATTGCTGAAGGCCAACGAACGCCTGGAGCAGTTTGCCTCCGTTGCTTCTCATGATTTACAGGAGCCATTACGTAAGATTCAGCAATTTGGTGACCTTCTCAACCAGCAGTATTCGCCCAACCTAGATGATCATGGGCGGGATTTACTCCAACGCATGCAGGGCGCAGCAGGACGCCTGTTGACTCTAATTAAAAATTTGCTTGATTTTTCCAGTCTATCCAGGCAACCAGAAACATTCCGTCATCAGAATCTTAACCAAGTTGTAGACGCTGTACTGACGGCGCTGGAACTGATGGTGGCTGAGACGGGAGCAGTTGTTGAGGTAGGTTCATTAGGTACGCTAGTTGGGGAGGCTACCCAACTGGGTCAGCTGTTTCAGAACTTATTAACCAATGCACTCAAGTTTGCCAAGCCCGGAACACCACCTCATGTTCAGATTAGCCGTCAAGAGGTAGTTCTTGCCGATTTACCACCTGCTTTTGAGCCTCCAAGTGGTCAGACATCTTTTTATACCATCCGGGTTGTCGACCAGGGCATTGGCTTCAAACCGGAACAGGCCGAACAAATTTTTGGCACTTTTCAACGGCTGCACAGCAAGGGTCATTATCCAGGCACGGGCCTTGGCCTGTCGATCGCCAAAAAAGTAGTGACCAACCATGGGGGTTACATCATGGCCGAAAGTCAGCCTGGTCAAGGAGCAACATTTGTCATCTATCTACCAACGCCTAACCCAGCTTCCGAGTAATATAGCCTTTATATCACACAAAGTAAAGGGGCTAATTCTTACTAGAACCAGCCCCTTTACTTTGATATTAATATCTATCGTTATTTCTTAGCTGACACGATCAGGTCTTGCGCCATTTTTACATAATCTCCATTTTTCGCTTCCGTCGCTAACGTAACTGTTTTCTGGGCACTGGCAATTGCGCTAGTCTTGTCTTTAGTTTTTAATTCAATTCTGGCTTTCAGCAACATAATCCAGAAGGCCTTTGGGTTTTGCTCAGCCGCTTTATCGACCCAGTTCAGAGCTTGTTTCAAATCCTTATTGGTGTCATAATAATAACTGGCGGCTTCAAAATAGGCGGGCTTATCAGACGCTAAAGAAGCCTCGATATTCTTCAGGACAGTTTTGTCAATATCGGCAGTGATGGCAACGGGTACGCGGGTCTTGTCCCACATAATCTGTAATGTTGCCGAACTTGGTTGTATGTCGGCCACATCGATAGTAAAGGTCTCTACTTTATTGGTCAACGTAGTGGGCTTTACCTGAACCTTCAACACTTCGTTTTCTACTTTGTAATCACCCACATTAGCGCCTAATGTCAAGTCTTTGTATAACATTACATCCCAGGTATTTTTGTTGGGAATTGTTAAGAGTCCGTATGTACCGGCCTTCACGTCTTTTCCTTCCAGTTTAACATCTGTTGAGAATGTAATTTTAGTCGTTGCATTAGCACCAGTACGCCACACTTTGCCGTAAGGAACCAGATCGCCGAAAATCACACGACCTTTAGTAGCAGGTCTGGAGTATTCAAGTGTGAGATCACCTAAAGCAAAATCTTGCTTCGTCGTTTGTAACGGACTGGCAGCGGGCACTTTAAGCTGCGCATGGGAGATAGTAACTGAAAATAAGGCAAGCAGAATGGCTACCGTAACAGGCAGTTTTTTTGTATTCTTCATAGTAAAGAGAAGCAGAAACAATAGGTATATATTTGGTTATTAAGTGCCCAAAGGTACGAATTGTTGGTCCAGAAATGTCTTTGAAAATGAAACCCAAGGGTTAACAATGAATCTTTTGTGTTGACCGAAACAGAGCAATCCTGAGGATATATGGTACGGATATTATGTTAGCAAGGGCGGCACACCTGCAAAATCAAATCAAAAACGTTTAAAACGTCTCCTCAAAAACAATGGCTATCAGGCGGTGGACAAAAGAGCCTGGAAGATTGTTGACGATTGCGAATTGAGTTACAATGAATACGTTGTCGTAAAGACAAATAATGAAGCAATTTCACTAAGCTACCATGATAACACATCGCATCTGCTAACCGAAAAATGGATTTCTGGTACGCAGGCGAGGACTATTCATGGAAAAATCACGTGATGCCATACGGACATTTGGTGTTGGCAGTGATAAATCCTGCCTGTCATGATCAGACATGCCTAACGTATTGTAAAGAAACGAGTAACGTACGGTTGAGTTTTCACCGTGAGATCCTTGCGCGTTATATCCCGGTCGAAAGGGCGGTTGAGGTTATTACCCGCCAGATCTTCCAATCGGCTCTCAATTTGCAACCGATAGCGACCAGCTTTCCAAATCTCATCCGGTTTGAACCAGCCTTGTTTTTCTTCATTGCCAGGTTGCCATTTACCCGAAACAGGTTTTCCAGCTTCATTGATAATATGTAGAGTTTCCGTCAGTAAACTGTAATCGAGGGCCTCGCCGAAAGCCACTTCCAAGTGTTGTAGACTACCCGATTGTGGCTGGTGTATCGACCACAGAGACGGATTTGGTAACAGGCTATCCCGCTGACTAGCCAAGAACGTTTTTGTTGTTACCTTACCTAATGAGGCACCCTGCTCATCGGGCCATGCGGCAGAAACAACTAGCTGATAGTGAAGCCCGGTTTGTAAGGGAGACCCCAGTAATTTGTTCGGTTGCAGATCGCGCTTAATACGTCCGGGGTCAAGCCAAAGAGTCAGCAGAGTTCGGTCAGCGTTCCAAAGTTCTGGCTGGAGATCAAGAAATACGCTGGGTAGCGTGTCAGCATTGTTTTTCAGTAAGGAGACGTATTTCTGCGATTGCCCTTCCCGCATGGGCCGTGAGAAATGCAGGTAGATTTTCAGCAAATTATCAGGCAGCGAATCTTGAGACGGATAAATAGCCAGTAAGGACGGTTTGTCGCCGGGGGCCAAATCGGGAATAGAAACCTTGCTTACCTGTTTGCTTCTCAACCATATGGTGTAGTTCAGGCCACGGGTAAATGGGATCAGGGGCTCAAAAATAACTTCGTCGCTAGCCACTCGATAATGGCCTAGGATGGCGGTTTCTTTATTGGCGAGCCGTACCGCCAAAAGTTGATCCAGCGAATCATCAGAAGCGTCTCGTACGAACTGTTGGGGGATGGAAATCCCGGTAGCACGATTGCCATGCCAACGAATTTTGATACCGGTTTCCTGCGGCTGTTGGCATTCCAGCAGCGGCCAGGAAACAAAAAAAATCAGGCTATACACGGCGTATAACCTGATTAATAGTAAAGACCTATTTTTATAAAAACCGATCATTGGAGGTCCAAAGATCAAGATTACCATTTGATCGACGTTGCAATAAAATCATTCGTGTGTCGTCCAGTTTATCAAGCTGAACCACGTTTGTCAAGGGTAGAGAGACAAAATCCACACCGGCAGTAGCAAAGTTTTCTTCTACGGGTTTAGTCAGCGAGCCCTGGTAGCCCTCTAAATTTTTGTATCGAACTTTAAAGACAGGACGGCTTGAATTGGCCATGATTAAAAAAGATTCATTGCCTTTTTTCAACGTGATAATATCCAGGGGCGAATTACCACTACCCATTTCAGCAACAGTTCTTCCTTTTACATGGCTTCCGGCCTTTAATTCGTCCAGCGGAAATAAGACTAGCGGAGTGCAGGTATAGCTGGCCAAAAGATATTTTCTACCCTTTATTTCGGTCGTTGTAAAGGTCTTGATGGGAGCCATTGTTTCGTACTTGCCATGCGCAGCGTGGTAAATTTCGAGAGACGCCTGATCCTGAGTGTTTGTAAAAGGAAATGGAATGCTACGGAACGTAGAGCCAAATTCCTGATTCGATAACCCACTGACCAGAACTTTGCCATCGGCATACCCCATGTCAGAAATAGAGGCAATGCGCATAGATTCACCGCGTTTGTCTTTGGCATCTTCGGCGGGGGCATTGGCCAGTGCCAGCGTTGAAAACGGAATTTCTTTCAGCGATACGGCGGAGATTTTATCCCCTTCTATCTTAAGCAAAACAGGCGTACCATCGCTGTTCTGTACAGCGCAATACACATTTTTCGATCTTGGATTGACGGCAATATCCTGAATCGTGATGTTTTTTGCCTCGGTCCCTAGAAGAGTGGCAATCTTCTGATCAATATTTTTAATATCGATTTGGTTGGGCTTTTCAACCAGTCCAGCATCTTTGGTATCAATGGCGAAAACCGTCGCGCTTCGTCCATCACCAATGAACAACACGCCATCCGGACCAAACGTCAGGGAATTGATTGATTTGATATCGGGAGTTCCGGTCACAAGCCCATACTGGTTATGGATTGAGCGAGTGGTTGTGGCCAGCAATAAAAGTCCAGCAAAGCCAACGGCCAGCATGGAGTATGTTTTTTTCATGTTTGTAAAGGTTAGTTGTTTATGAACACGCGGTTAATTGGTTTACTACGTGAATGTAAGGAGATTAGCGGACGTTCCAAATCATCTTATACCGGTTTTCGCAATTTACAAGGCTATCACGTTAGCGGTTCATAGTCTATCTCTAAAAAATCGTCCACTTCCGTTAACCAATACGTTTCTACAAAATAAACGTGCGTTGGATGATTGGTATATTCTTCATAAAGCGTAGCGTTATCGAACTCCATTGATAGGCCAAAATCAAATTTATTCTTTCTGCTGATTTGCTTCAGACATTCAAATTTTTGCACACCGGGTATAGACGCTAATTTCTTTAAGGCAGTGAAAAAATCCAGCCCCTCCATAGACTTTTTTTGATTCTTAAGCGTAAAGGCAACTGTGTGTCGTATCATAAATTCCGTCTCCTATTTAAAAGATTGTGTTTGTACACATCTGTTAAATTCTACAAACTATTTCCAGTGGCGTACACCGTCTAAATTTTAAACTTATGAAACTGAATCAACCTCTACCCCCAGAAGAGGGCAAAGCTCCTTCTGGGGGTAGAGGTTGATTCAACGACGAAAGAGACTAAAGGTTTCTTAAGCCGACGTTATGGTTTTGGTCGATTGGCCGCTGGCGCAGCTTGTGGCTGACCACCTGCATCACCACCTTCACCTTTTACATCATCATTACTCACCGAGCGTGCTTTCCGGCGGGTTTCTTCAAAACTCATTTTGCCAATGCGGTACGTAAACGTCACTTTCACATTTGAGTTGTAAAGATGATTGACGTTGACTTGCGAAAGCAGGGGCGAATTCAGATTGGTACGCATCGTTATTCCGTTACCAAGGAAGTTCTCAGCCGCCAGCCCTATACTACCCCGCTTGCTCGCCAGGTCTTTTCTGACCCCCAGCGAGTACATATAGAAACTACCCATCGTCCCTTGCAACTGGGGATTTGGCCCACGAAAAAAGCTGAACACCTGAGCACTCCAGCCCTTATCCAGTTGCAATTGACTCATCAGACGTCCACCAATGCTTACGCCCGAATTACTGATTGTAACTGATTTACCGTCAGTTCCCTGAGTCAAGCCCTGCATGTACATATAGTAACCGTCCAGCCCGCCATTAACACTCCATTTCGCTGTGATGTTCGTGTTAAAAAATACGTTTGCCCCAACAGTACGTTGCACGCCAATATTCTGATAGGTGGTAATGATACTACCCGCCGGAAACCCGGATGTCAGCGAATCTGATGGTAGCCGGATTTGCGTAATGGCATTGTTGGTAAGCCGTCCGAATATGGCTGCGTTTAAGTAAGTTTTTTTAATTGTTGAACTCATACTTACCTCAACATTATCCGTTAGTTCAGGGCTTAACGTAGGATTTCCTACACTGATATTCTGTGGGTTAGCTGCATTAGGATTCGGATTTAGCTGTTGTAAACCTGGCCGCTGAATCCGGCGATTGTAGGCGGCCTTGAGTGTGCTGCCACCCTTCAGGCTTTTCGATACGTTAATGCTGGGCACCAAGTTTCCGTAATTAGGGATAGCCAATTTTGTCGTTTCGTTGGCCTTCGCCGAGATACCTGTATGCTCGTAGCGGGTACCGACCTTAAAGGTGTACTTATTCGATGTTACGTAGGTGTAAGAAATGTACCCGGCGCCTATATTCTGGTTATACATGAGCGACCCGGATGGATTGGTTGGGTCGAAGACTAGCTCACCCGTACTACCCCCAACCTGATACTGATAATGGCTATCTACCTGTCGCATAATGGCTTTACCACCAAACTCCAGCAATTGCTTGGTACCAATGGGCGTTTGGTAATCGGTCTGTAAAGTCATTTCCTGATTCGTATTATTGTTCAGGTTCCGCTGACGAGCGGTTAATTCTCCCGTTTGACCCAGTATATCCGCATAAAAATTATTCACTAAACCCGTTCGGCTGTACTGCGTTGAGATACTCCATTCCTGCTGCGGTTTGAACGTACGAACGTAATCCAGATTCATATCAACTGAGTTGGAAAGGTCTTTCCGGTTTACGTCGCGGTTGGTCATGCTCAGCAGCGAGTCGTACGAAAAGGTGCTGGTTAACTGGCTCTGCTGCTGAACAAAATTTCGGGTACCGTAGCGGATGTTGGCCGTCAGCGACTGATTTTTGGCAAGATCATAGTCGAAACCCAATGTGTATTGACCAAACAAAGGCTTATCGAAGGCAGTAGCTTGCTGGCTGGTTCGAATCGGCTGACCGCCTACCAGCGTGGTTTGCTCTAATGTAGACGATGCCCGGTTGTACATGGCCCGCCCAAAACCACCCAGGCTGATCCCTAGTTTACCCTGCCGATAGGAACCATTGAGCCCCAGGTTCGACGCGCGCAGACCTACGCCAGCATCTACGTTCAGGGTCAGGCCATGCAGGGTGTTCTTTTTAGTCACGATGTTGATAATCCCGGCGGCACCTTCGGCGTCGTACTTGGCCGAGGGACTGGTGATAACCTCAACAGATTTAATCATGTCGGCGGGAATCTGCTTGAGCGCGTCAGCTACACTGGCAGCCACAATTGTGCTGGGTTTATTATTGATCAATACCCGAATATTCTGGCTGCCCCGCAAGCTAACGTTGCCATCCAGATCAACCGACAGCATCGGCACACGCTTTAGTACGTCGCTCGCATCGCCACCTTTGGACGTCATATCCTTGTCTGCGTTGAAGACAAGCCGGTCCACTTTTTCTTCAATCAGAGCGGCCTGACCCGTTACGGTCACTTCGCCCAATGTACGAACATCGGCTGGGAGTTTCACCGATCCCATAGCCAGAACGGTACCTTTCTCGATTATGAATGCTTTGGAATCTTTGTTTTTGTAGCCGATAAACGAGTATTGAAGCCGATACTCACCCGGCGCTAGTTTGGCCAGCGAAAAATTACCTTTGGCATCCGACGTGGTGCCGTCAATGGGCTTGTTGGTTTTGACATTCATCAGAGCAATGGTCGCGAACTCAACGGGTTTGCCGGAGGTCGAATCCACCAGAAGTCCCGTTACCTTGCCATTTCCTTTTGGTGTTTCTTCAGCCGTACCCGTAAATTCTGTTTTTTTACGACGATCATCCTGCCCGCCCATACCCGGAGGCCCGCCCGGTCCACCACCTGGAGGACCAAATTGAGCATAGGTTGTACGAATTTGAGTCAGACCGCTCCAGAGTCCAAGTGTTAGTAGCAGAAATAGAAATTTTTTAATCATGACCAGTGCTGATTGATAGGTCAAAACAACACCGATTCGGGCAATCGTAAAAACGCAATAGACCACGGGGTTACAAACATCGACAGATACCCGATTTTAGCCGATAGAATGAATTTTTGGGACTGGGTAGCTTACCTTGACCCGTCTGTCGAGTAGAATGCCCTAACTATCGGCAAATTCGGGGTAACCAGCGATTGACTACATAGTAAATTAGAATTTGACGTAAACTTGTAGTGATTCAACTTGTTATGGCTGCTACCCTGTTTTCCCGCCGATACGTTTCACTCCTAAGTCATTTACTTGGCTGGGGCTTACTGGGCTACCTGCTTTTTTTCGCCCAGTCCTTTAGTATGGAAATCCACCTACCCGATGTATTTTGGATCAGGCAGGGCATTTTTTTCTGTTTGATGGTGGGCACCTTCTATCTAAATTCACAACTGCTAGTAACGCGGCTATTATTACTTGACCAGACGGGCCGCTATCTGCTGGCTCTGACGGGCATCATCATTTTTATTATTCTTACCCTTTGGGGCATTGAAAACTGGTTTAACCTACCGATACTAATGCATCGGGCCTTTCACCCCGATGGGGGTGGTCAACCTAAACTTTACGGGTGGATTCAGCCAGCCTTATTTACGATTTTACTTGTGTTAGGTATCAGCACCAGCCTTGCATTACTACAAAAGTGGCAGAATGATGCTAACCTGCGACTGGCTTTAGAACAGGCTAAAACAACCTCAGAACTCTCGTTTCTTAAAGCTCAGATTAACCCCCACTTTTTCTTTAATACGCTCAACAACATCTATGCGCTGACGTTGCTTGATGTAGAGACGGCGCGCGAAGCCCTGCACCGGCTCTCGCGGATGATGCGTTACGTGCTGTACGAAACCCAGACGGGCACGACGCTACTCAGCAAAGAATTAGCGTTTGTAAGCGACTATATCCAGCTTATGCAACTCCGGCTAACCGATAAAGTAACCGTTACGCTCGATTCACCAGACCCCCTGCATGACCGGCCCATTGCGCCAATGTTGCTTCTACCCTTCGTGGAGAATGCATTCAAACACGGCGTCAGCGCGTTGCAGCCGAGTCAGATTCGCATTACTATTCAGCAGCAACAGAATCAGTTATTGCTGGATGTCCGGAATACATTATTTATGGATAAAACGCCCTCCCTCGAAGTGGGCAACGGCATTGGCCTGACCAATACCCGTCGACGGCTCGATCTACTTTATCCGGATCGGTATGTACTACAAATTAATGAGCACACGCCAGCGGGTGAGTATCAGGTTCATTTAACTCTTGACCTAACATGATACTTACCTGCATCGCCGTGGACGATGAACCACTGGCTCTGGGCTTGGTTGGTGCTTTCATCGAAAAAACGCCTTTCCTGCAATTGGTGGGTCGATACAGCAGTGCCGTGGAAGCCTTGCAGGGTTTAATGGCGGGTCCGGTAGATATTATTTTTTTAGATATCCAGATGCCGGATCTGACCGGTCTGGAACTGGCCCGTGTTCTGGAACGGAGTAATAGAGGTGCACACACCACCCGAATTATTTTCACGACGGCTTTCGATCAGTTTGCCCTCGATGGCTTTCGGGTAGATGCGCTGGATTATTTGCTAAAACCGTTCAACTACGAAGAGTTTTTGCGGGCGGCTAGTAAGGCTCGTCAGTATTTCGAGTTGGTGCAACGGGTTGAATCCACACCGGTTGCCATCTCTCAAGCCGCTCCTGTCGAGGCAACTGAAGACTACTTATTTCTGAAAATAGAGTATCAATTAGTCCGTGTTGCGTTCAATGATATTTTATACATTGAGGGGCTGAAGGATTATGTGAAAGTCTACCGCCAGAGTGACCCGACTAAGCCTTTGTTGTCATTAACGAGCTTGAAAGCACTGGAAGAGAAGTTACCTTCCCGACAATTTATGCGGGTCCACCGGTCGTATATCGTTTCCCTGAAGAATATTAATGCCGTCACGCGCAATTCGGTACAGATCGGCGTTACAACCATTCCCGTTAGCGATCAATACAAAGATGTGTTTGGTGAGTTTATTAGCCGATGGCTGTAGAAGTAGTCATCTCGTCTATTACTATCCGGTATTTGGTCAAAGGCAAACTGCTGATGCCGGCAACCTATCAATACCCCGATGTACAGTAGGTTAATTCATAAAAAAGGCCCTGACGTTTGCCAGGACCTTTCTGTCTCCAGACTAAGAATCTAAATGGGGATACTCTTTTTTAGCTAACCAGAAAGTTGATCGCCTGCTTGAGAGTTCGCTCGTTGTGGCTTTCCGGATCCGTATACGACCGTTCACCAACCTCAATCGTAAGTTCCTTGCCTATAAGTTGTTTGGTATCAAGGTCTTTTCCTTCCTGAGCCGTCACACCCGCCATCTCAAACAAACTTACAATAGCAGGCATGCCCGCCGGTGATTGGTAAAACCGGTGCGACACATAACCTTCTTCATTCTCAAAGCGGACCGCAAAAAACGGAATCCCTTTGTATTCACTCGACCCTTCATCAATATGAGTGATCGTAACATTTTGCTGGCCATCGGCCAATAACGTCTTATCCTGCCCTTTTTCTACTGCGATTTTCATAACGACAAGCTTATGTTTTATATATATTATAAACAGCGCACGACTTCATTTGTTTGACAAAAACGGTAGATAATTTAAGGTAAAATGGATAAATATGACCTATTTAGTAGTAACTAAGTGATTTATTGTATTTTATTTGTATTATACAAATGCGTATTTTAACGATCTAATTAGAAGGCGGTGGAGCAAGTAAATAATCGCAAAATTATTCACGTTGATATGGATGCCTTCTATGCATCAGTCGAGCAGCGCGACACGCCTGACCTTCATGGTAAGCCCGTGGCGGTGGGTGGTTCCCGGCAGCGTGGTGTAGTAGCAGCCGCCAGCTACGAAGCCCGGCAGTTTGGCGTACGCTCAGCTATGGCCTCTTCCATCGCTATCCGCAAATGTCCAGACCTGATTTTTGTTAAACCTCGATTTGACGTTTACAAAGCCGTTTCTCAGCAGATACGAACCATTTTTGCTCAGTATACTCCCCTGTTTGAGCCGCTCTCTTTAGATGAAGCCTACCTGGATGTAACAGATAATCTGGCCGAACACGACTCGGCCACTCAGACAGCGCAGGCGATTAAAGATCAGATTCGGCAAGAAACAGCCCTGACCGCTTCGGCAGGCGTATCCTATAACAAATTTCTGGCTAAACTAGCCTCGGATTACCTGAAGCCCGATGGTTTATTTGTTATCAAACCGCATCAGGGCTCGTTTTTTGTAGAAGGCTTGGCGGTAGGTCAATTTCACGGTGTTGGTCGGGTGACCGCTTTGAAAATGAATCAGTTAGGCATCTTCACGGGATTAGATCTACGGCAACAGGATGAAGCGTTTTTAACCCGGCATTTCGGTAAAGTGGGGCATCACTATTACTCCATTGCCCGCGCTATTGATCACCGACCGGTAACACCCAATCGAGAACGTAAATCGGTTGGTTCAGAAACAACGTTTGAACAGGACTTACTCGATCCTGCAGACTTAACCGAGGCATTGCATCCGTTATTGGCTAGTGTGTGGTCCTATTGTGAGCGAACGGGGGTGCTTGGCCGAACGGTCACGTTGAAGGTAAAATATTCAGACTTTCAACAGATCACCCGCAGTCGTACTGTGCTTAGTTCCATAAGCGGTCTATCGCTGTTTACCCAAGTAAGTCTCGATTTACTGGCTTCCCTATTACCCCTACCGAAAGGAGTTCGTTTGCTGGGCGTTTCTTTATCAAGCCTTCAGAGCGTGTCGGCGGTGCCAGAAGGACAATTAAAATTGGGATTCTAATTTCTAAAGTGAGGTAGGCTGTAATTCCGTTCGCACATAGCGGTCGTAAAGTATTTTTCCCAACAGGTTGGGCGCAAAATCATAAGAAATTGTCGAAAAACTAGCTCGCAACCCGTCTGAACATACTACCAGGATAGTGGTAAAGGGGACTTTATTGACTAAAAGCAGTTCAAAAATTAATATGTCGGAGACTCCAACCCATAGCACAAACCTGTAATCTACAGCTTAAATTGAGCAATCGACCACATGGTCTATCATTCAACTGGCAGGCTGTCTCAGGATACTTTCGTACCTTGCCGTCTGTTTGGACTATGAAGTGGTCCATCACATACCCTTTTTTACTTACTGAACCCCCGTTCCTGCCACTGGGATAGGATTACTGCTGATGGGCTTGCCCTCTGATAGTGAGACTACTTATCTGTGACGTAGCGGTTTCGACCCAAAACTAATTCCTACTTTGGGAATTATTGAAAGTGAAAAATTCCTGACAAGTTCATACTCATTAAATTTATCCAGCGACAAGCTTTTATTACCGTGTTGACGAACCCCGGTGAATTGCCGCTAATTATCTGACAATTAAATTACCTTATTCATGAGCAAAGAAGCGTATATCACGAAAGTAGTTGAGTGGGTGCGAGTACGTGGTTATAACGACATCAGGGCCAATACCGAAGGCTATCAAACGCCCATTTCTTATGGTCGTCAGCAAGATAGCGAACAGTTCATTCCTGACGTAACGGGAAAGCAATTTGATCAGGAATCGTATTTCGAGGTGATCTTAAAAACCAACGCTGCCGATGCAAGTCATCTACTGTCCAAGCTAAAGTTACTGAGCCAGCTAGCAGCCGTTAAGGGTGGCAAACTTTTTCTGATGTCGCCCAGAGGTCACCGGTCCTTTGCGAAAGAAGTACTTGTTGAGACTAACATTGTCGCCGAAGTGATCAATTTGCCTTAAACAAGCGATCTCGTTTGTTATAATCGTAACTGAGCCGTGTAGCCATGTACGTACCCGTATTGGCAAGCACAGAAACGCCTTTAATTCTGAACACTTTCTATGACTTGTGGGTAGTAAACCATATAGTCAGTTTCGCCAGTTTATGTCTCTTTTCGTTATCGTCCGACATGGGCAATCGCAGTGGAATTCCGAAAATCGTTTTACGGGTTCGACCAACACTCCTTTAACTGATCTTGGCCGACACGAAGCCCGTGAAGCCGGGGTTCTGCTAAAGGCAAACCACCCACCCAACTTTAGCATTGGCTTTACGTCTGTTCTACAGCGGGCTATCGAAACGATGGCTATTATTCTGGACGAAATCGGCCAGGCAGATTTACCCGTTGAGCAGAATGCGGCCCTCAACGAACGTATGTACGGCGATTTGCAGGGCATGAATAAGCATGAAGCAGAAGATCGCTTTGGCGCTGATCAGGTTTTCCGGTGGCGACGCAGCTATACTGACCAACCCCCTAATGGCGAGAGTTTAGCCGATACGCGGGCTCGGGTAATCCCATATTTCAAAACCGCTATTTTACCACATCTGCAAGCCGGGGAAGCAACGCTGGTAGTCGCCCACGGCAATAGTCTGCGGGCGTTACTGATGGAGTTGGAACATATCAGCCCAGAGGACATTGAAAAAATCGAATTAGCCACTGGTATTCCACGTCAGTACGACTATGATTCCACGACGGGCACCTTTCGATTACTACCGACGTAACCTGTAAATTCGTGCCGTTGCAAACTACTTATAATCAGATAAAAAACAACAAACAGTAAGCGAATGAAAGCCGTTGTGTTAAGCGATTGGGGTGGCGCAGAAAATTTTGCCATTCAGGATATACCCCAACCAGCCATCAAGCCCGATGAAGTACTGGTGAAGGTTAAGGCGTTTGGTGTAAACCCCGCCGACTATAAGGCACGCACTGGCACTGCCCCTTATTCTCAAAATTATTCTCACCCTATTGTTCTTGGCTGGGACATGGCTGGTGAAGTGGTTGAGGTAGGTCGCGATATAACAGATTTTAAATTAGGCGATGCTGTTTACGGCATGGTCAACTTTCCCAATCCCGGCAATGCCTATGCGGAGTATGTAGCTGCACCAGCCGCAAATCTGGCTCTAAAACCAGCCACCCTATCGTTTGAAGAAGCCGCAGCCGCTCCGCTGGCCGTGTTGACGGCTTGGCAGTCGCTGACTGAGCATGGTCACCTGGAAGCGGGCCAAAAGGTGCTTGTTCAGGCGGCATCAGGCGGGGTAGGTCACCTTGGAGTTCAATTAGCGAAGGCGCTTGGTGCCTATGTGATTGGTACTGCTTCGGGCAAAAATGAAGCCTTTGTCCGGTCGCTGGGAGCCGACGAATTTGTTGATTACACCCAAAACAGTGTCGAGGAGTTGGTGAGTGATATTGACCTTGTTTTTGACACGGCGGGAATCGATACAATTTTTTCGTCAGCTAAAGTTCTCAAACCAAATGGACGGTTGATCTCCATTGCCTATGGGGCAATGGATAAAGTGCTGGCCGTTCGACCCGACATTCACGCCGAGCGAATTCTGGTACACACCAGTGGCGACGACCTGCGAACCATCAATAAGTTTATCGATGAGGGCAAACTAAAAATTACGGTGAGTGAGGTACTGCCCGCCGATCAGATTGCCGATGCACATCTAAAATTAGAAAGTCGCCGGACTACGGGGAAGATTGTCCTGACATTCTAATCAATAGATTTTACATCAAAAAGTGGTCTATCATCGTCATATCCTGGAGATATGACGATGATAGACCACTTTTTGTAAATACACCTAGCTCACGTCTTACGTTTCTTCTTCCGGGCCGACGGGAACAAAACATTGTTTAGAATCAGCCTGTAACCCGGTGAATGTGGGTGCAGATTCAGGTCGGTAGGGTTGCGAAAACCGCCACCACCCCGTATGCCTTCTGGGTCATGACCGCCGTAGAATGTCCATTGGCCTTTGCCCGATTCACCGTAGATGTAACGGTCGGAGGTTTTGCTTTCCCCCATAACTAAGGTACTCGGTTTGACGGCTGTTTTTCGAAAGGCAGTTGTCTGGCCGAAGAACTCTTTGATAATGGATTCATGATTCTGGGTGAGCATGGACGGAATCAGGTCCCACTTAGCCGAGAAATTGAACAACTCAAAAAATCCTCCCGGCTGGTCAAACCCGCGCCCCCCGGCCGAATTAATATCAGAAAACGTAGAGAAGCCCCGGTATCCATTATCGCCTTCGAGCGTAAAGTTGGTAAACGCAAACGTTTTGGTGAAATCAAGTTTCGCCTGAGCATTGGGGTCCATATCGTCGCCGTCATAACTACTGCCCACAATATCAACGCCTTCTGCGGCCAGGGCAATATCAAGCGTTTCGGCTGCCGAACACATGGCGAACAAGTACCCACCACCCGCGCAGAATGCCTTGATTGACTTGGCAACGGCGAGTTTCATCTGCGACACTTTTGAATAGCCGTACTTGCGTGCGATATCTTCCTGCGCTTTAATATCGGTGAGGGACTGCCGGTGGATATTGCGCCCGAACTGCCCGGTAAAATCTTCATGGTGCAGGTGCAGCCAGTCGTATTTAGGCAGGTCGCCTTTTAGTACTTCCTCATCATAGACAACCTCGTAGGGAATTTCTGCGTATGTCAGCACCAGCAGCACAGCGTCGGTATTTTCGAACTCGGCCGGACTAACCTTAATAGGCGAGTACACAATAATTTTGGCCGCTTTCTGAAGCGTCACCACGTTCATGTTCAGGTCAGGATCGGCTAGTTGCTGCCGGATGGATGCGGCTTTGGCATCGGAAATGGTCTCAAAGGAGACGCCCCGCACGCGACATTCCGTTTCGATGGCAACTGTCTGTTTGACCATAAAGCTGCCTCCCCGATAGTTCAGTAACCAATCAACGTCCTGATCTTCTTTGAGCACTTTATAGGCGATACCATAAGCCTTGAGGTGATTCGCCTGCTTGTCGTCCATCGGAATCAGGATCGAATTAGCCCAACCTGGAACGGCCTGACTGATAATTGCCAACAATAACAGAAAAGATAGGTGCTGTTTCATAGAGTACCTTATTTTTGACCCAACGTTACTAACCCATTACCGAACCAATCATCTTATGGTCTGGAATTTTCCAAAAATTATTCGTTACGGTATCACGCCACTCGTTTGTCTTTCATTGGCTATAGCCTGTAGCCGCCATTCCTTACCAGCCAATCTACTCATGGTCGAAACCGGCGTATCGCAGACATTGGCCAAAGCCAGAAAGCAGATAATTAGCCAACTGGCCTATTCTCTAAAGTTCGACATTCCAGCGCAGAAAAACCAACCTATTCCAGCCACTGAGACAATTACCTTTACCTGGCAGAAAATTAACGATTCTCTCCAACTCGACTTTAAGGAAGAACGCGCTCATATCCAGAATGTTTCAGTCAACGAAACTACTATTCCAGTAGTGTTCAAGCAGGAACATTTGCTGATTCCTGCTGCGTTTTTGAAGCCGGGTACCAACACTGTTTCCATCCAGTTTATAGCGGGAAATTTGTCTCTTAATCGTAACGATGAATACCTGTACACATTGCTCGTTCCCGACCGCGCCCGCACGGTTTTTCCCTGCTTCGATCAACCCGATCTGAAAGCCACATTTCAAGTCTCACTGACAATTCCGGCTGGTTGGCAGGCAATGACTAATGCACCCATGAAAGACTCATCCGTTACAGGTGGTCGCAAAACGGTGAATTTCCTAGCATCAGATCGCATTCCTACTTATTTGTTCTCCTTCGTAGCCGGAAAATTCACGCCCGTAACACGCACACCGAATGGCCGACCGATGACGTTGCTCCACCGCGAAACCGACTCGACCAAGCTGCGACTAAGCACTGATTTACTCTTTTCACTTCATGCCGATGCGCTGCGTTTTCTGGAAGATTTCACCCAGATTCCGTACCCATTTCAAAAGTTCGATTTCGTGGCCGTACCCGATTTCCAATACGGTGGCATGGAACATACGGGCGCTATTGATTACCGCTCATCGGCTTTGTTCCTGGATAATGGGGCCACGCGCGATCAGCGGCTATCCCGCGCCCACGTAATTGCCCACGAAACGGCGCACATGTGGTTTGGCGATTTAGTGACCATGCGCTGGTTCGATGATGTCTGGCTAAAGGAAGTGTTTGCCAATTTCATGGCTGACAAGATTATGGAAGTCTCCTCACCCGACGCCAATTATAACCTTCAATTTGTGGTCGATCATTTCCCAGCAGCTTATGGCGTTGATCGCACGGAGGGAGCCAACCCAATTGGGCAACCGCTGGTCAATTTGCAGGAAGCCGGTTCGCTCTACGGAGGCATTATTTATCACAAGGCTCCCATCATGATGCGACAACTGGAGCAACTGATGGGCAAAACTGCCCTCCGCGATGGGTTGCGGGAATATCTCAAAAAATATGCATCTGACAATGCTAGCTGGACCGATTTGATTAGCATTTTAGACACGCACACCCCTGCTGATCTGCAAACCTGGAATCGCGTTTGGGTCAACGAAACGGGCCGACCTAAATTCACGTATCAGCTCGACAAACAGGCGGGGAAAATCAGCCGCTTCGTTATTTCGCAAACGGCTGAAGACGGCTCTAGCCGGTTGTGGCCGCAGAGTTTTGAACTAGCTCTGGTCTACCCCGATCATGTTGATGAGGTGATGGTAAACATGAACCAGCCACAGATTATGCTGACCGAAGCTGTTGGCAAACCTGCGCCATCGTTTGTCGTGTTCAACGCATCGGGCCAGGGGTACGGTATTTTCCCGGTTGATACCGCTATGATTTCAGCTTTGGCTACCTTGAAAAATCCGGTGACGCGGGCCTCAGCGTATATCAATCTATACGAAAACATGCTCTCAGGACAAGCAGTAACTCCTGCTCAATTAGCGACGACTTACCAGAATTTATTGAGCCATGAGCCCGAAGAACTGAACCTTCGTTTGCTAACAAGCCAGTTGTCAGACATTATCTGGACGCTAACCAAGCCCGAAGCTCGAACAGTGCTTGTCGCTTCAGTAGAGCAAGAGACTTGGCGGGCAATGGAGCAGGAAACGGCCGCCGGTAAGAAGAAACTGTTGTTCAGATTATACCAGAACATAGCCCTCAGCACCGAGGCCCGCGACCGGCTTTATGCAATCTGGAATGACCAGAAAGCGCCAGCAGGTGTTACGCTCACCGAAGACGATTACACTTCACTAGCCCTCGCTTTGGCCATTCGAGACTATCCAGTCGAAGGAATCTTGACTAAACAATTAACTCGAATTAAAAACCCGGACCGACGAAAGCGCCTAGAATTTATGATGCCCGCCCTTTCGTCAAACGGAGCGGAGCGTGATGCGTTTTTTGCATCAATGGCCAGCGAAACCAATCGTGAACATGAAGCCTGGGTAACAGCCGCGCTGGGTTATCTACACCATCCGCTCAGAATGGAGACTTCAGCAAAGTACTTACCCAAGAGCTTAGATTTGTTGGAAGAGATTCAGCGGACGGGCGATATTTTCTTTCCTGAATCGTGGCTTCGTTCGATATTATCGAGTTACCAGACGCCCGAAACGGCTCAGTTAGTACGCAAATTCCTGGCCGACCGACCTGACTATAATGCCCGTTTACGAGCCAAACTTTTGCAAGCCGCCGATGGGACTTTCCGGGCTAGTAAATTGGTATATCGGCCATGATGAACGGCAATTCATTTCCCGCTACTACCCCTGAGATGGCCACCGAGCGGTTTATCGTAAAAAACGAGTCGTGGGCAGAACGGTTTAAGGCTAACTTTAACCAGTTTATTGTCGCCCCTCTTGAATATAGTTGGCCCGTTATCAAGCTTCCACTCCCACCTTCCCGAACAAGCAATCATGTCCTTATTCTTGTTACGGCAGGGCAAGTTGACATAACGATTGGTCATCAGGCGTATACAGTAGAAACTCAGAAACTGGTCATTGTTCCGGCCTTGCAAATCTTCGCGATACAAGCGATTCGGGAAGATTCAGTAGGATTTATGTGTTTTTTCAGTCAGGAGTTACTACTTAATTCGGTCAGCGATACTGACTTTGATTTCCTGAAACTGACAGGCAACCCACTTGTTTCGCTGTCAACATCGCAAACGACCTATATAACGAATATTTTCGACCGGCTGACAGGCGAATACAACGAAAACGGCTCAGCAAAAACTGATCTTATCCGTCCTTACTTAGTGGCCTTACTAGTCGAAATCAGTCGGGCTTATATCGGGACAATGGCTACAAAAACAAACGCTGGTGACCGGCTCGTGCAACGATTTATGGACCTACTCCCGACCCAGGTTCGGATTAACCGATTGGTTAGCCATTATGCTGACCAACTAAATGTTAGTCCAAACCATCTCAATAAAATAATCAAATTCCGAACGGGGAAATCACCTTCTGTGTGGATTGACGAACGAGCTGTTCTGGAAGCCAAAGTCCTGCTATTTCAATCCAGTCTGACAATTGCACAAGTTGCCCACGAAATGGGGTTCGACGATCAGTCAAATTTTGGTAAACTATTTCGAAAATACGCTCAGGTAAGTCCGACTGATTTTCGTAGCCGGTGCGCCGAACCGTTCGTAGTTACAAACGGAATGATTGATTCCGACCTATCTTAGCCGGTTTAAGTCTATTCTGCAATGACATTATTAACTGACCTTTGCGGCAGTCTTTTGTTAATTGTCTAATGGTTTATCCGATTCTCTTAGTAATTCATAACGCATTTCGTTGGCTCGTGCTGGGTAGTTTGCTGGCTACGCTCGGAAGCAGCTATTCGGGTTGGTTATGGCCTCGCTCCTATCGCTCTGTTGATCAGACACTACGCATTGCCGCAACATCAATTGTGCACACCCAGTTGTTGCTCGGCTTCTATCTTTATTTTTTAAGTCCAATTGTCAGTTACTACTGGCATTTCTCGCCAGATTCCAGCCAATCGCCAGAATTTCGCTTTTTCAGCCTGATTCACATTGGCCTCATGTTCACGTCAGTTATTATACTAACAGTCGGCTCCAGCCTTGCCAAACGCCAGACCAATGCACAACAAAAATTTAAAACGACGGCTATTTATTTCACGGTTGGACTTATATTAATTTTGATAGCCATACCGTGGCCATTCTCACCTTTAGCTTCACGACCCTGGTCCCGTACATTTTAACTACTTACCTAACTGACAATGAATTTCTTCAATTCACCCAAAATTCGACTGCGCGTTATAGGTTTTGCCGAGGGTGTTTCCTATCTGGCTCTTCTATTCATTGCAGTACCGTTAAAACGGCTGGGCGGGCACCCGGAAGCCGTGCAAATTATTGGTCCAATTCACGGATTGCTTTTTATACTCTATGTATTGACGGTCATTCAGGGAAAAACCGAATATGGCTGGCCATTGGGTAAAACTGCACTGGCATTACTAGCGTCAATTGTTCCGGGAGGCACGTTTTACGCCGATCATAAATTCTTTCGTCACTTACCAGCTAATCCCGAACAGATATGAACGAACTGGTTTTCAAAACGAACATAGTTTATTATGAAAGCCGCTAGGTTTAGCTATAAGGAGTTGCTCTAAACGGGTAGTTTATAACGTAAAAAGCCGGACGACTCGTCCGGCTTTTGCATTACAAGGAATAATTTTATTTGTTTAGTTAGCAGCCTCGGCAGCAGCAGCAGCTTCGGCAGCAGCGATAGCCGCGCTATTCTTTTCAGCGTAATCATCACGCTGCGTTTCGAAGTGAGCAAAGATTTCAGTAACTGCATCGACGTTCTCGGCAATTTTCCCGTGCATCGTACCCAGATTCTTCTCCAGATATGAGTCGTTCAATCCATTCATGTTGTCTACTTCGATCTTACCTATTTTTTCGATCAGCGCAGTCTGGCTATTTTGTAAATCTTCCAATTCGCGAACGATCTTATTCATCAATTCAAACTTCTGTAACTTATCCATACCGTTTATTTTTTTGTAGCTATTATATAAACTCGTTAGTGGGCAGATAGTTTAATCAAGTCGGTGTTGTGTATCGTTCATATAGGGTTTCGATACGAACTGTTTTCCATCCCGAAGTAGTATAAAGTCGCTTGTTGTTTACAACTCGGATACGATTTTGACCATCTACCATTACTATTCTTGCGGTGCGAAACGGGTAGAGTCAGAGATGAGCGTTTTATCAGGCAAAATCTTGTTTTCCGTAATTCCCCGATTAAAATCAACTAGTTGAGTTGCGCCCTGCATGGCAAAATTGACACCCACACTTGACTCAGATAGTATTGGTTCCGGCTTTCCATACAGCGTATTTATGTATTACTCTGCCCAGAACTGAGTAAAAAGGAAGGTGCGATCAGACAAGTGCTTACTTTTATCGTAGATGTCTATCCGTAGATTATAATCAGACAAATTCGGTAGTTCAGTCAGCCTATTTTGCGAAGTCCTGCCATCAATATTGACATCAATTGCTTCACCAGCGACTGGTTGGATAGCCGACACACGTTGTGGCCGGGATCAGCTACCCGCAAACTCACCAGAACGCAGCGAAATTCAACTCAACAAAATCCAAGAAATAAATTTGGTGTACCGTCAGCTAATTAAGTAAGTAGCGATCTTACCAGTATCAGATTACAGCAATGGATTTGGCACGTTTGGCTAAGCCCTTCTGAGTAAGCACCATAAAGAGCTTGATTCGCTGTAACCTTGGCGAATTAAGCTCTTTTCATTATCTTCCATCCGATTTAGTTATCATTCTCATGGAAATTACGCTCAACACACAGATTCAGTTAGTTCCCAATCAATCCTCTTCTGTTCTTGGCAATGAAACAATATTACTCAATTATGAAGCAGGAAACTATTATGAATTGAATGAGGTAGGCGGATTTATCTGGGCGCTGTTACAAAATAAAAAAGTCATTCAGGTTCACGAAATCCAACTATGCCTGCTTGATGAATTCGATGTAGAACCCGCCGTTTGTCAGGAAGAGTTAACGCTATTTTTAGATAATCTTTTACGTGAAAAACTTATCGAAACTAGCGCATAATACAGCGAAATTTGCCGTCGTAAGTCGTAACAAAAAATGGCTGTTGGTTAAGGTATTTTTTGTACTTACCATTTACAAATTCCTGCTATTTGTCTTTCCCTTCAATCAGTTTTTTAAGGAGGCAAAAAATTTATCTTACACTAAAAAATCTCCTTCTGTAAATACCCTTAACACCATTGTTTGGGCTATCAATAGTGTGAGTAACAATGTTCCGTTGGGATTTACATGCTTGGTGCAGGCACTTAGTGCAAAATGGCTGCTAAAAAATCACCCGGATGTTCGGGTATGTATTGGGGTTAATAAAAGCACGACGCAGGACTTTTCGGCACATGCCTGGGTCATTTATAAAAACAGAATCATTTTGGGCGAACAGACAACCCAACGATTCGAGCCTATTTTAGAATGGAATTGATTACGAATTTCCGTACTGCCTAACGGCTAACAAGTAGCTCTAATTCTCTTCTCCCCAATTACCAAAAACAACGTCTATCCCACTTATCCGACGCCGGTAGCGGGAAATAGTACCATTGTTACAGACCACAAATGCTCATCTTGCTTTATAATTTCCAGTCATTCCCACTAAATTATTGTCCCGGTTTTCCTTTAATGCCCATTTGTTAAGGTGTAAATTGACCGTATAACAACCACTAGTATTACGTTTGCAAACGGTTTAAACAGTGTATTATAAATGAAGGTTGGTCTGTCACCTGAAATAACATTGCTATTGATGGCCTGTTCGACAAATCTGTCAACCGAAAAAAAAACGCAGCTAACTCATTTCTTAAGCCAGCATCCCCTAAACTGGGAACGACTTTATGCGTTAGCCGGTCGACATCGGCTCAAACCTTTTTTGTACCAAACGTTTCTGCAAATACCAACTATTCCAGAATCATTTCTAGCTGCCCTGCAACAGGACTGCCGAATATCATCGACCGATAATTTATTGAAGTTGCACCAGTACCACGTTGTATCAGCTATTTTAACGGAAAATAATATTGACCATATGCCGCTCAAAGGCATCTTTTTGGCTGAACATTGCTATCCAGATAGTGGCCTGCGGATTAGTGGCGATATTGATGTATTAGTTAGAAAAGAAGATGTTTTTAAGACTGTCCATCTGTTGCAAACAAAAGAGTATCATTTAAATCAGCAACAGCGTCTGCATTGGCAACAGGGAGAGCAAGTTATCCTTACCGATTTATTTGAAGTCAGCTTATTCAAGCCCTTTTTCAACGACAGTTATTTCGACATAGATCTACATTGGCAAATTTTAGGTTTCAATAGACATTATGCTTTATTCGATCTAGCTTATGTCCGTTCAGAACCCACTTTTTCAACTGAGCGGGAGGTTGTTTTATTAGTAATACATCATGGCGTTAATAACGTCTGGCAGCAAATTTACTATGTGAACGATTTGTATTTTTTCTTGAACAGCCGCGGCATCAATTGGGACCGGCTAATGCAGGAATTACGTCTATACGGCCTTGAGCACGTCTTCTTGGCAGGTTTATATTGGTGTTATCAGGTATGGAATATACAACTACCAGAGTTCATTCATGAATTAGTGTTGTCGCCCAGAATTTATTCATTAGCGGAAGCCTATTCTAAAAACTGGGAAGCCGATAATTCGAGTGAATTCAGTACTCTTATTTTAAAACAATTAAGCTTTTTTATAAAGGCTCAAACGAAGTTTAATAAGCAGCTAAAAATCTGTAGTACATTTATTAGTAGCCGCGTGTTTCGATACAGTCTGTTCAGAGTTGGCAAGCGCCTGATCTACCTGCCAAAAGAATTAGGGTTTATAACCATATTGATACGTACCATTCAATCCTTGTTTCGCTTTCTGCCGACTCATCGATAGTATGTTTCCTAAATTTGGTAGATAAAGAAACACGCGTAATTTTTCATCTAAAAACGTTTTCAAACCTCTTTGGGCAAAGAACCCAACCAGAGGGCAAGATAAATAATCCGGCTCAGCAACCAGTTGTAGCGGGTTTTTCTCCTGACCGGTATGCGTTGATCAAATACAATGTGTACAATTCGGAGAAATAGTGTCCGGTCAATGACGGCCCAAATGGGATGACTGGGAGCAGCGAATTGCTCGTGAGTAGCCTCATAGAGTTGCTTCGCTGAGAGCGTTCCATATTCCACAAAATTGGCTTTTGTGAGTCGTGAAACAATAGTCGGTGGCAGTATATCGCGCAATCCATTACGAATCAGTCCCCGCCCCCGCCCCTTGTCAAAATGAACAGCCAAAGGGGTTGCCAAACCCAATTCAACAACATTTTTATCAAAAAAAGGAAATGAATACTGATGCCCATAATAGGCTCCGATATGGTTCATTTGTTCGTTACAAAGCACATTGGTCGAGTTGAGAATCTCGTTCAGTGGCTTGTGCTGTCCTTCAGCCCACGTAGCCGCGAGTGCTTTTGTCGTTCGCTGCGCCCTTTCTGGTACACGCTGCTTAAAATCTTCACTCAGTGCATTGTTAATGAATCTATTAGGCGATAATCTATCCCTGATTCGCTTGAAGAAATAAGCGAAGATAGCCGATGAAGAAAGACCAAAAATTCGTTTTTGCTTAAGAAGCATCGCGCTAAAATTGGGTATGGATTGCTCTCTAAATCGTTTTTTCATATTAGTACCGATGATATATAAAGCATACTTCTCAAATTTGGCATCTTTACTCAACTCAGACCAGTTCTCACTTACGTAAAGCAAATTGCGACCAGGCAAGTCAATAAATTGCTGGCAGGCTATTTTCAAACCCTCCCAATCAGTTGCATCCACCAGTTCATCAATAAAATCAAAACCCGTCGGGATAACGCTATCGCCATCATGGCCGGTCAGAAGAATATCGCAACCAGCTTGTTGGGCTTCCAGTGAAACGCTCAGATGAAAACTGGATGGAATAATAAAATGCTCGGGCCTATCGAATAAGTGATTGATTTTCAGTACAGAATCTACTATATCAGCCAGTGGCCGAACCGTGTGATGATGGGGATGCCACTGCTCGACCACAGCCCGTACATATTCTTTTTCGTCGGCCGAAGGTTGTTCAGTGTCAATATTAAAAGTATGTATCGTAGGGCGCTGCTGGTGGCTCAGTAGCGCTTGAGCCACACAACTAACCGATGAAGAATCCAAACCGCCACTTAAATGCGATCCAACATTTTTTTTCTCACCGATCCGGCGGTCAACAGCTTCAGTAAACAAATCATGGAATAAAGTTGAATAATCTTCAGACCTGCTCAGACCACTATATTTTTTAAGATCTATATGCCAATAGGCATGTACCTGCACAGCCTGAGAACTGACTTGAATATAATGGCCGGGCAATACACTATATATGTTTTCATAGAATGTTTCTGCACCATATGGCACATAATCCGTAGCCCAGGTTAGATACTCCCGAAATTTATGCTCGTTTGGTCTGGTAATAACTTCCCTGAGCGCCAATAATGCCTTAATCTCGGAAGCAAACGCAACAAAACGTTCTGGTTGATACACGTAATATAATGGCTTTACACCTAAAATATCCCGTGCGCAGAAAAGGGTTTTCTGATTTAAATCCCACAACGCTACGGCAAAATCCGCGTTCAGCTCATTAAATGAAATGGGTCCATTTCGGATAAAGTTTGTTGTAAAAGACTGGTTACTAGAATAAACATCCGCATCAACAGTAGCATAAGTGGTGGTGTTTAGATCCATTTCACCACCAAACACCATTAATATCCCCCGGTCAACCAACCGACTTGTTACTTCGCCCCGGTGCTTTAGTAAATCAATAATTCTAGCTTTATCGGTCTCTGTTACATCCTGTCCATCGAATCTGATCATTCCCGCGATACCGCCCATAGTATTAAAACGAACTTGATCAATTGGTTTCCTGTCTACTGCCAAAACTACCCAATTTATTGTCAGGGGTACTTCCAGGCACTTACGGAATTTTTACCGTTCAGGATAAATTCTTGCTTTTTAGTAACCAAATAATGTTATTTGACACAATTAATGTGCCGCGTAAATTCGTAACATTGTAGAATGCTCATTAGTATTTACTTTTATATCATTAAACATCTTACTGCATGAAATCAAAGGATACTCAACATATACTGTCTCCAATGCCTAAGAAGGCCTATAAAACGCCTAAACTCAAAGTGTTGGGTAGTGTTAAAAAACTTACGCTCAAGATAGGCTCTGTAAGTGATGGTATGTCGCCAGGTTTTGGTTGATTTTAATAGCAATATGAATGAGCCTCTTCGCTG
Source organism: Spirosoma flavum (assembly GCF_042686045.1). Taxonomy (NCBI): domain Bacteria; kingdom Pseudomonadati; phylum Bacteroidota; class Cytophagia; order Cytophagales; family Cytophagaceae; genus Spirosoma; species Spirosoma flavum. Next base: position 1,228,876 of record NZ_JBHUOM010000001.1, on the reverse strand, counting down.
ACTCTTATTAAATTCGTAAATAACTATCTTTCGTAACATCGTGTCTGTGTTGTAAGGTGCCAAATTTTGGACAGCTTACAACACAGACACGATGTGCTTTTTACGTGAGCCTGAAAATGCCAAGAAATAGTGGTTTGTATAATGCGGTTCTTTTCTTGATTCTATGCAGCATTATCGGCGGTTGTCAGAAAACTATAGACCCCACCCCCGATGATTTGGCTTACTTTCCCCTGCAAACCGGCGATTACTGGATTTATCAAGTTACGCAGGAAAATTACTCGCTTACTACTGCTGCGACTACACGCGTCTTTCAACTTCAGGAAAAAATTGGTAGTTCATTCACCCGAAACGGGCAGCTATTTTTTCAGATTGAAGAATCCACTAGGAAATCAGAGAAATCCGATTGGCAAATTAGCGCCATTCGAACAGTTTACAAAAACCCATCAGAAGTGGTAATTCAGGATAATAATGTTCCTACGGTGAGCCTGATTTTTCCAATTTTAGCTACCACGTCCTGGAATGTCAATACCTATAATGCCCGACCTGATACGCTACTTCAGTATAAGGATATCGGACGTTCGTTTACCGTTAATAAGCTGAAATTCGACCAGACCGTTTCAGTAATCGGCCCTTCTGATTCGACCTTAATTGGCTTGGATAAATACCGTCGGGTGTATGCGTCAAATGTTGGCCTGATTTACCGCGAAAACGCTTCACTGGCCTACTGTCAATCGTCGCCCGACTGTATCGGCAAAGGCATTATTGCATCCGGCACGACACAAAAATGGGAATTAGTGGCTAGCAATCGACTGCCTTAATGCTGCCAGACAACTTTGCCCGTATGCATTTCGGCGCGGCCATCTTTATATGTTAACCGCAGCGAATACGGATAAAGTCCGGGTGTTGTGCCCTGCCACAGAAACGAATTTTTTCCGGTCGATACCGAAAAACTATCCTCAAAGACCTGTATACCAGACTGATTATAAACCGTCAGATGTGATTCTGTCGGTAATTCTTTTACGTTCAATGTCAGTTCAAACTTTACATAAGTCGCAGCCGGATTCGGATAGGCCCGAAGCGTAACGGGTTCATCATTCGCCACTACGCCAATATCCAGTATATAAGGGGGCTGAGTTCGATTGCCAGCGGCATCCTTCCCGAAAACAACAAGTTGATAGTTACTCCCCTCAGTAAGCGACAAATTCGTGGTTACCTGAAGTTGATTCGCCGAGACTGCCGAGACCGAAAACAACGCGGCTGAAATCTTTTGTGGCGAACACGTTTCGCAGCTTTTTAGATAAATATCAACAGCATTCGTGTCCTTTGACGAAAGTGGATTTTCGTCCAGAATATAAATTTCCAGCTGTGGATTTAGTCCAACCACTGCCTGATTTTCTCTGATTTTCCCATCTATAAACACATTAATTTCAGGACTAACCCGATCCGGCAGCACGTTTGCGGGATAGCTGCTGCTACTCTGCGCCTGTGTCCAGTCAATATCTAAGGTTGCTTTATTATTTGCTTTACTTAATTCAATAACCTGATTATCAGGATCAATTATCACCTCTATTCGTTGAAGCCGCTCATCTTTAGCCATCGTGTAGGCCAATGTGTCGCGATACCGAAACGCAGCAAAAGGAAAAGTACTACTCGTTATAACCCCGTTTATCGTCTTTTTTAGCGACAACACAACTAACTGCCCCGCCACAAATTTACCAAGGTTCGCCAAGGGAATAATAACCCGAAGCGAATCACTGTTTTTGAGTGAACTACCAATTACTTTAGACTGAATGTATAGTCCTTTTTGTTCAACCGAAAAGTCGGGGTTAGGCAATGGATAAAAACTCACAGCCGGATCGCCCTGCAACAGCATCTGCAACATAACGGAGACATCATAGGGGTTAACTCCCTCACCTTCAAGGGCCATGTTAAGCTGCTGCTGCACTTTCCCGAAGGGTTGCCCAAGGGTGGTAGCATCAGCATATAGATCCGTGTAAAGCTTTGTCAGATAGCGGGTTGTGGGTTGCTGGAAACTCCAGTAAGTATGTGCCAGCACCAGGGCGGCTCCTTTTTGGGGGGCGAGCAACCAGTCGGTTGACAGAGTCTTGAAATTAGAAAAAATCTCACCAACTCCGCACCCGTTAAAAATCATAAGCGGGTAATATTGATTGCGAAATCCATTCTCGGGGGGAGAGGCAAACCCAAAATTCATGTCGGTAACCGATGGTCCGGCATGGCCGAAAAACGTAATCAGGCTAACGCCGTCATTGACTAATGGAGAGATATTTATCTGCTCCACTTCATCCGTTGTACTTTTACTGAACGAGCTAATTTGACCGCCCAAAAGCCCATTGGTATAAATAGCACCAATACCGCTCAGTGCTTCGCGCAGCCCCGATGCTTCGGGTCCGGTTTTACCTCCGCTAATGTGAACAATATGCTTTCGCCACAGGCCGTTTGGGGTCGCTCCTTCGAGTTGTTTTACTTTTTCCAGATACGTAAGTACCTGCTCATTAGTTTCTGTATTAATGCGTCCCGTCGGAATGGCGGGTGTATTGATAGGGTAACTACCTAAACCAGCCGTTAACAAAATATCGGAGCCGGGATAGCCAACCGTTGGCACCAAATCATTAACACTAGTTTTGACAGTGTACGGATAACTATTTGCCCGACCAATGAGCAACAAGTTTTTCACCGACGAATTAGCCAGGGCAAAATCAGCAAAACGCCGAAGTCCCAGTGGACTTTTCTCCCCATAATTAAACTGATCGTACAACGAATCCGATTCAACGATAAAGGGTTTGTAGCTACCACCCTCAACGGACGCCCGATAATTGGCATATGTAACCGCTGACGGCCTGAGCGATGAGTGGGTAATGATCAGATAATCCGTCGTTTTTGGCAAGACAATCTGCAACTTGACCGATTGAGTAGCCAGTGGTTTATTGATATGATTCGTGAGTAAAATATCCCGACTTCGGGTTGTTTCAGTCACGACTATCAGCGTTTGGCCGTCAATGATCTGCGTAGCTAAATAACGACAGTTTGCCTTGTCGGTAATATCGTAGGCAACTGTTGCCGCAGGCACGTTTTTTATTGCCATCAATGCTGTTAAACGTGGGTTCGGCGGCAAGTGAAACACCTTGTTCGGCTGGCCGGTCATATCCAGTAGTTGCGGATACAACACTTTTACGTAGGTTATCGAAAAATTGTTGGTGTAGCCATTCTTTTCAGATTTAAATTTTATCGTAAGCTGCTCATTCTGAATCGTTAATGGATTGACTATTGACTGAAACGTCTGACTCGCGAAGCCCGCACAAGACAAGGGAGCAATGGGTAAAATGGTAGTCGCATCTACCTGCACCTGTATTTGGTGGAACGAATTGTCCCGGCCATTTACCATACCTTCCAGCATGATGGGCCAGTTTACCGATGCGCGACCCGGTAATTTCATCTGAACAACACCAACCGAATCAGCCGTGAGTAATGGTCCTGACCAACCTTCACCTGGCTCAAAATAACTTTGTTGCAAGGCCGGCTCCAGGCCCTTTAAATTATTAAATGTATAATCGCTGGTAAAGGCATGAACGGTTTCTTCGATGTGGAATTTTTCGGGCGATAACCCCTGCGCCGATGTATTCAGCTCTGGCATTCGTTTACCAACCAGCGTAAGACTACTGGTCAGAAAAAATGCGGCCTTGTCAGAAAATAATGTCTGGTATGGATGTAATCGTTGCTGTGGCCGATAGAGCAATGAATCCTGACTCCCATCATTACCTTCACCGTAAAACTCAATATAATCCTGCTTATCAAATACACCATCTTGTTGGCCTACCACCCGAACCGCTACTTCGTGTCCCCTAAAAAACAGTTGCCAGGTAGCCGGATTTGTCTGTAAGAACGATGCATCAGCCGTTTTAATATCGTCGTAGCCAACACGATAAATACCAGCCTGATTTACTGAAAACTTCAGGTATTTCTGGCCCGACTGTATCCATTCGTTGCCGAACCGATTCTGAGCGTTTACGACCAGCGCATTTACCACAATCCACACGAAAAGTAACCCTTTTTTCATACAGAAAAGAGTGTCATTTTGCACTGCATTATTACACAAAACATTATCAAGTTTCACCAAAGATAACCGAATGGTCTGAATTAAAGGGTAATGTCTTGAAGCCTCGTAAACTCCGCAAGAAACGGGTTTATCTACATAGTTAGCGGAGCGACCTTTGTATAGGTCAACAATCGTATCGACCAGTACACAACTACTATGACAACCGACAGCACCTACACCTATCAGCAAATTGCCAGTGCCATCGAACACCTGACATCCCACTATCGGGAGCAACCGTCGCTGGGTGAACTGGCCGAAAAAGTCAATCTAAGCGAATTCCATTTTCAGCGGCTTTTTACCGAATGGGCGGGCGTAAGTCCCAAAAAATTCGGTCAGTATCTGACGCTCGAATATGCCAAATCCAGGCTTCGTGATGGGTATCCACTGGCCGATGCAGCTCACGACTCGGGCCTTTCTGGTACAGGCCGATTGCATGATTTATTCGTGACTATTGAAGGCATCACACCTGGGCAGTTTAAGCAGGCGGGTTCAGGCTTACTTCTTTCGTATGGCATATTCAATAGTCCGTTCGGTCCCTACGTGTTGGGAACCCTTAACAATAAAATTGCCCTCCTGCACTTCCTGAATGACGGCGACGAACCCGAAACTATTCTGACAACCGCCTGGCCCGAAGTTTCCCTTAAGAATGACTCGCCAGCCGTCCAATTTCTAGCCGACCAGATTTTCCCGACAACTGCTATTGACATTTCTGGAGACCTTGGCAACAAGCTGCTCAAACCATTGCCGATTCTATTGCGAGGCTCCGCATTTCAACTCAAAGTGTGGGAGGCTTTGCTGAACATACCCGAAGGTCGGTTAGCTAGCTACGACCAGATTGCCAGCGCCATTGGGCAACCTACGGCCTCGCGGGCAGTCGGGACGGCTATCGGTTCTAATCCCATTGGTTATCTGATTCCATGCCACCGGGTTATCAAAAAAACCGGGTTATTCGGTGGGTACCGTTGGGGGGCTGAACGTAAACAGGCTATGCTGGGTTGGGAAGCCGCACGAGTTGAAAAGTAGTGCAAACCGATTACCCTGATGGTTTATAACGAAATCCTATAGAAAATGAACCCCCATATAAACTGGCCTATTTATCAAACCAAGCTCTCCGAAACGGGCTTTGTGCTCCTACCAACGCTTCTATCTGCCGACGAATGCCGTGAAGTGGCTTCCCTATATGATACGTCAACATTGTTTCGGAAAACGATTGTTATGCAGCAACATGGGTATGGAAGTGGCGAGTACAAGTATTTCAACTATCCACTGCCGCCCACTATTGACCTTCTTCGGCATGAGTTATTTGACAATATGGTCTCTATAGCCAACGATTGGAATGAGAAACTCGGAATCAATCTACGCTACCCAACTAACTTTGACGAATGGCTTGCTATCTGTCACAAAGCGGGACAAACCCGTCCAACACCCCTGATTCTGAAGTACGGCACGGGCGGTTGGAACGCGTTACATCAGGATATGTACGGCGAATTGTATTTCCCGTTTCAGGCGGTTCTATTTTTAAATCAACCGGGGAAGGACTATACCGGAGGTGAGTTCATCATGCTCGAACAACGCCCTAGAATGCAATCGAAAGCAACGGTTTTACAACCGGAACAAGGGCAAATTTTACTTTTTACGACTAAATTTCGACCCGCTAAAAGTATACGGGGTTACTACCGTGTGGCAATGCGGCACGGTGTCAGCGAAGTCAGAAGCGGCAACCGTGTCAATCTGGGTCTGATTTTTCATGATGCGGCATGATTCGTCACACAGACTTGGGAACAACGCCATTTGCTCAGCTACGAGCGTTGGGCAAGTTGGTAAAAAGTAAAGCCATCACTATAGGCGGACACCGACCCGGCAAAATTTATGGCCTGCTTACCTGCCGGTCGGGCAAACGTATAAAGTCCGCAAACCGAGTCTTTTTTCGAGACGAAACTGAAGCTATTAGTCAGGGTTTTCGACCTTGCGCAGTGTGTTTACCAATAGCGTACAAGGCTTGGAAGCAGACACAGCGATAGTCCTTGTTACTATCATTTTTTTAGGTAAACTTGGCAGAATAAATCGATGGTTATCCGTATCAACCTACTGAGATAGTCATGAAAAACCTCTCCCGCTGGGCCAGCCAACACGGTCGAACTGCTATTGCATTACTTATTTTATGTGAAGTCTGTAACGCAATCAATGGTCTGCTACTGGGCATGAATCTGTTGGAGAACTGGCCAGCAGGCTGTTTGCTGCTTCTTATTTTGGGATTTGCAGTCGGCGCGTTTTTCATACAAACGCAATCGGCTCGTGTAGCCAATCAGTCCTATTGGGTAGGCAGAAAATGGCTTTTTGGAGCGTTTATCATCAACTTCTTTCTGTTCATCCTGCTGGGCGGCTTTTGGGCCACCAGCATACAAAAGCCAACATTCAGCCAAACAGCCTGGGGTAGTCGAAAAATAGAGGTTCAGTCTGATACAATTACGCCACCATCAACTCTAAAATCACCTAACCCAGCTTATTATGAGGACCGAAGTGCGGTGCAGGAGCAACCAATTAGAAACCAGGCCGGCAAACGGATTGGGTTTGTGCTCCTGTTTCTGTTGGGTATAGTGCTAAGCGGTTATGCGGTTGGGCTGGCCTGTAGTTTGGCCTGCGCCGGTAATGGCCTACTTGCTTTTATGGTCGGACTCCTGGGAAGTGGTATCTTCGTCAGCAGTTTTTTCCTGCTGAGTCGCGCTTTCGATAAAATCATTAAACCCTGGAAACTAATGAATCGACCTGAACGAAAACGGGTCTATTTGCGTGCTCTGCTTTTGTTACTTGGTTTCTGGATAGTTTCAACGTTGCTGGGCCGATTAGCTAATTGAGCTTATTAAAGTATCTTTTTTAACACTGCCACACTCTGTTCTAACTCATCTTCTGAACTCGATGCAAAGCCCAGTCGAGTTCCGTTAAGTTGCTGACCGGGTGGATTGTGGAAGAGACCATTCGAAAGAATTAGCCCCTCTTGAGCAGCACGTTTGACCAATAATTCCATATCAATAGCCGGATCGAACAAGGCCCACACAGCAAGCCCGCCATCAGGTTTATTGAACTGTATAACATTCGGCAACTCAGTTGTTAGCAGGTCGCAGAAGTGGTCGCGCCGGGTGTGGTATGTGCGTAAAGCTTTCCGAAAATGACGTCTTAGATCGCCGGATTTGAGTAACTGCCCAACAGCAAATTCGAGCATTGGGTCACCCTGCCGGTCGATGATGCGCCGAAGCCGGGCCAGTTCATTAGTCAGAGTCGTTGGCGCCACCACGTAGCCAATCCGAAAAGCGGGTGCCACCGATTTAGTCAGTGACCCGACATAAACGACCATTCCTCGCCGGTCGGCACTGGCCAGCGGCAAGATTGGCCGACTGAGGTAATGAAAATCATAATCATAGTCATCTTCCAGAATAGCAAATCCGTATTGTTCAGCCAATTGTAGGAGTTTGATACGGCGATCAGCCCGGAGCGTTACCGTTGTTGGATAATGATGATGAGGTGTTACAAACACCATCCGAATCGATTGCTTTTCACAGTGGATCGCTAACATATCCACATCAATACCGTGTTCATCAACGGGAACGGTAAGTACCGTCGCCCCCGCTTTTTGAAAATTCATTGTCGCTCCTATCCAGGTTGTTTCGCCCACTACGACGGTATCACCTGGCCGTAAAAGCACTTGGCTCGTAAGGTGTAGTCCCATAATACTGCCACGCGTAATAAGCAAATTATCAGCTGTCGTTCGCAGTCCGCGCGTTTCGTTCAGATAAATCGAAAGCTGTTCACGCAACAGAAGATGTCCTTTTGTGTCACCATAACCAAAATGTTGCTGCGGATTACCCCACCGAAAATATGAGCGATATGCCCGACTTAGCTCGTCCATTGGGGCCAGTTGAATATCAGGAAAACCATCGTCTAAATGTAAGCCAGCCTGATTTGTTAGTACTGGCCGAATCAGAAAATCGAGTGTTTCAACTGCGTATCCCGGCACTTCATTCAGTACGTTATATCTCGAAGAAATAGCCTGCTTTTCGTCAGGCACCAAGGGCTGTGGGTTAACTTCCGGGAAATGGGCCGCTACATATGTACCACTACCAACCCGGCTTTCGAGCCAACCCTGTGCTGTACTTTCGTCGTAAGCGGCTACAATAGTTTGTCGATTCAATCCAAGTAAATCAGCCAGTTGGCGCGTACCCGGCAACCGTTGTCCCGGTGCCAGTGTGCCCCGGCGAATGAGATCGCCAAGTTGATTACTCAACTGAACAAAAACAGGTGTGGTTAACGATTTATCAAGCTGAATCAATGACTTAAAAGGAATCATAACCGGACTAGTCAATTTATCAGAACTGGACGATTTTAATAGTCCGGTAAAGATCGACATTTGTTTTGTGATTTAGACAAATAGATGCCTTATGCAAACTGCCCGCACAACACCCAGCCGCTTGGCCAAACGCGCTCACTACGATGCTAACACTATCCACCCGATTCTAGACGAAGCTCTTTTTTGTACTGTCAGCTATGTTACTGACGGACAGCCAATGGCCATTCCAACCGCTTTTGCCCGATTAGGTGACAAGATATATATTCATGGATCGGTTGGTAGTCATTTTATCCGCGAAATCGAAAAAGGTGGTCCAGTCTGTATTTCGGTGATGCTGACTGATGGACTAGTTTTAGCAAAATCGGCCTTTCATCACTCCGCCAATTACCGCTCGGTAGTGATCTTCGCCAATGCTCAAAAAGTAACCGATGAAGCGGAACGAATGAACGCGCTGGCCCTAATTACAGACCACCTTATACCTGGCCGCTGGGATGACCTGCGTCCAACCACCGACAGCGAAATGCGAAAAACCACCGTATTGGCGTTTTCACTGGCTGAAGCTTCGGCTAAAGTTCGCACCGGTGGTCCAAGTGATGACCCTGAAGATGAGAATTTGCCAACCTGGTCTGGCATAATTCCAATGCAAACAGTGCGACTCACACCGGTTTCAGCGGAGAACAGTCAGGATACACCTCTACCGAATTATTTATAAAAATGCCACGTACATAGCTGATAGTCAGATCAACCTTTATTCCCCAACACAACGGCCCATATACAATTATGTATGTCCCCAAAAACTTTCAGGAACCAGACCGTGACACACTGTTTCAGTTCGTCCGGGATAATTCATTTGCGTTACTTGTGACAACGGGCGACGATGGTATTCCGGTAGCGACACACCTTCCAATCGAACTCTTGCCCGGTCCCGATGGGAAATTTCAGTTGGTTGGTCACTTGGCCAAAGCCAACCCGCAATGGAAGTTACTAGGTCGCGATACGCCCGCACTGGCTGTATTTTCAGGGGCGCATAGTTACATTTCTTCTTCGTGGTACGATCACGTTAACGTACCCACCTGGAACTATCTCTCGGTGCATGTTACTGGCCGAACGAACCTACTAACCGCGGATGAAACACTAGCTTTTTTGCGCCAACAGGTCGATAAATACGAGGTTCACTCAAAACATCCCGTCTCCGTTGAAAGCATGACGGAGGACTATGTGCGGAAAGAAATGCGTGGTATTGTCGCCTTTACAATGGAAATTGACAGCATGCAGGGCGCAGCTAAACTAAGTCAAAATCGAGACGACAAAAATTATCAGAATATCATCGCCGAACTGCGTCAGAAAGACGATACGGATGCCAATGAGATAGCTACAGAAATGGCCGCCCGACGGGTTGACAATGGCCAATAACTGGTCGAGATCAGATTAAAGAAGGTATACACATGCCTAATAAACCAGAACAAATTATGGCCAAAGAGCACCATTACGCCCTGACAATCAAATGGAACGGAAATTTAGGAGAGGGCACTAATTCGTATAGATCGTATGAGCGAAGTCATGTCATCTCGGCCGAGAATAAGCCGGAAATTATAGCTTCGTCTGATCCAGCTTTTCGTGGCGACAAGACGAAATATAACCCCGAAGAGTTGCTGGTAGCATCGTTATCCAGTTGTCATATGCTGTCTTATTTGCATCTATGTGCCGAAGCAGGCGTTACCGTTATTGAGTACACCGATAAGGCAACAGGAACAATGGTACAAACACCGGATGGCGGTGGGCATTTCAGCGAAGTAACTCTTTACCCTGTTGTTATTGTTACAGAACCGGCCATGGTGAACAAGGCAAATGGCTTACATCATCAGGCAAACAAGTTATGCTTCATTGCTAATTCCTGCAATTTCCCTGTCCATCATCAACCAACTTGCCTAGTGGAAAATAACGAGTAAATTCCTTCAGACCTTATAGATTTCAGAAACTTATAAGGTCTGAAGGGCTAACCACCCTATTTCTGTTCGTGATAGACTAATACCGGCACGTCCGATTTCCCAATTAATGCCGATGTATGATTTGGGTGAAACAGACTATCTAAAAAGCCCGATTGTGGGTACAACTGCATCACAATTAGGTCAGCATGAGCATTCTTGAGTTGATCTTCGGTCAAAACTACAAGTTGGGCATCAAACGCTTCCACGAGCGATTCGGTCTGAAACGTTACCTGAGCTTGTGTCGTTTGGGCTTGCATGGCATAGGCAATCGTGTGCACTTGCGCCGGGCGTACCGATTGCCCTTCAGAGGAGATCGGCACAATCAATACGGGGCATTTAGCTTCGTCGGCCACATCGGTAACGGCACTACCCGCTAACCGGTCAAAGAAGGTAGTCAGCTCACTTCGCCCCATCACGATCAGGTCAGCCGAAAGCTCATGAGCAGCCTCTAGAATACCATCATCAACGGTGCCAATGCGCCAATCAACGTTTACCGACAAACTCTCAGCTTGTAGTTTAGTAGCCAATGCAGCCAACTGCTGACGACTAATATCTTCTATTTCCTGCGAAGCAATCATACCCATTCCCGGATCGCCAATTGTGGGTAGCGTCGAGTCGGGAATCATGGGTTGATAAATATGCAGCAACGTAATAGTTGCACCGGTTTTATGGGCGAAAAGCCGTACCCAGTCTAGAGCGGCTGTTGAATTGGTCGAAAAATCTGTGGGAAAGAGTAGGTTTGTCATCTGTGCGTGAATCGGGGTTTGTTAGAATGAACAAACGAAACGGCCAACGTTCCCAACATTTTTTCGGATTTTGTTGGTTTATCGCCCGCCTAATGTCGGTGGGGGCGTGATAAGACCGCTCGATTCGGCGGTGCTGTTCATTTTTTCAACAGCCAGCAATTGACGCATGGTTTTGTCCATTCCTTCGGTTGAGCCGTCCAGGAAAATCACGTTTCCTCTGCTATTTTCGGCAAAATGCTTGATCGCTTCCGTCCAGATCGAGAACAGAATAAGTGATGCATCCAGTTTGGCTTCATTCATCACTTTAGCGGACTCAGCCATACCTTTAGCCACTTCTTCACGGAATAAAGCAACCCCCTGACCACGTAACTGTGAGGCTTTTTTCTCAGCTTCAGCCGAAATTTGAATAGCATTACCCTCAGCTTCAGCAGCTTTAGTTTTCGTAATGAGCAGCGCTTGCCCTTCGTTTTCGGCAGCGGCTTTCAGGTTTGACGAAGCGACAACCTGCGCCATCGACCGCATAATTACTTCGTCGAATGCAATATCATTCAGTTGCAGGTCGGTAAGGTGATAGCCCCAGCTTTCGAGCAATACATCGAGTTGGGATTTTACGTGTTCGATGATTTCGGAACGCAGAGCCAAAATTTCCGACTGCCGTTTGGTGGCCACAAAGCTACGGATTGACCCTTCGATGGTACGAATCAGGGCCTGCATAAAGGAGGCTTCATCAATAAATTTGAACGCCACATTTTTGATTGTTTCCTCGCCCTGATTCAGTACTGAATACACCAGCATGGCCTTAAAATTAACATTGGCCTGATCGGCGGTAATGGCTTGGAATGCCAGTTCGACGGACCGGTTCTGGATTGAAATCCGCCGGTAAATGACTTCAATAAATGGAATTTTAAAGTTTAGCCCTGGCCCTAAGACACGGGCATACTTGCCAAAAATTGTGATGACGGCCACCGTGCCCTGCTGCACGATAACAACGGAAAGATAGACGACAATAATCGCCAGCCCGAGAAGAACAGCAAAAAAGCTCATATGGATGAGGTGGTTAAAACAAAAAACGGATTCCGTGTAAGGTACGAAATCCGTTAATAGACTACTTCAACTATTGTACGATCGGCTTCTGGTCAATTTTCATGAACCAATTCATAACTAAGCACATCCTCGTTAACTACCTCTTTGTTAAGGTTAACTACTTTCTTCTGTCTGAAGTACATCACTACCGCCAGCATGAACCCTATAAACGCCAGTAGAGCGCCTACCCATTCGGGCGAAGCATACCCCAAACCAGCTATAATTGGTAATCCACCCAGGTAAGCACCCAGCGCATTGCCAATATTAAACCCGGCCTGACTAACCGACGAAGCCAGCATTTCTGACCCATTCGCGGCTCGAATCATCAGAATTTGAATGGGTGCGCCCAAGGAAAAGGCAACGGCTCCCGTAATAAATGTCATTATCAGCAGGGGTATTTTAAAGGGAGCAGCAAAATAGACGCCCACTAAGCAAACGACCATCAACAATAAAAATAAAGCCGTAGCCTTAATTGGTGAGATAAAGTCTGCCATCCGTCCGGCAATTAAATTACCTACCGCCATTCCCAAACCAGCCAGTACCAGAATCCAGGTAATTTGGTCACTGCCAAAATGAGCAACTTCTGTTAATAGCGGAGCAATGTAACTGAACCAGGCAAACAGCCCTCCTGTGCCGATAGCTGTAATTCCCAGAATAAGCCAGGGTTCTACCTTCGTAAACAGCTTCATGTCTTTACGAAGATTGGACTCTCCCACTACCGGCATTACGGGCAGTAGCTTTTGAATACAGACCATGGTGATTAGCCCAACACCGGCAATAATCACGAATGTTATGCGCCAGCTCATCGTATGACCAATGTATGTACCTAATGGTACGCCAATAATATTTGCGACAGTAAGTCCGGCAAACATCATTGAAATGGCTTGAGCCTCTTTACCCTTACCCGCTAACCGACTGGCTACTACGGCTCCAACACCAAAAAATGCACCATGCGGCAAGCCTGACAATAGCCGGGTCACCATCATGATTTCGTAATTTGGAGCAAACGATGAAAGAATATTAAAAACGGTAAACATGGCCATCAGGCCCAGTAGAATTTTCTTAGGCGGATAATTTCCGGCAATACCGACCAGTAGCGGAGCCCCCAAGACAACGCCAAGCGCATAGGATGCGATTAGATGGCCAGCTACAGGGATAGAGATTTGTAAGGTGTTCGCAATGTCAGGGAGAACGCCCATCATAACAAACTCAGTCATGCCAATACCAAATCCTCCAATTGCAAGAGGCAACAAACTTTTTTTCATTGCAGCGTATTATTTTCTGACAGCTCGCAAGTCCTTCCAACTTGGAAAACTTACAATAGATCTTCTCAAACGAAGCCTATTTTATCATGAAAATAAAAAAAGTGCAAAATTGTTCCCTCTTCTACAAAAGGTCTAATTTATTAGTTAGTAGATGCAATCGAAGGCTAGAATTAACTGAAAATCGGGCAATCGTAAATCGTAGTGAATTGGTTAGACTAGCATTTTAATACGTTATCTATTTTTAAGAGAATTTTAAGTTATCCACATTAATAGAGTTTGGAACTCTGTCAATGTGGATAACTCATGTCAAGGGCAACATTGACTTTTTTTAATGCACCCGCTTACCCGGCATATCTCTTCCATTTTGGTGCAAAATGAGTTGTTCCACTTCGCCTTTTTCATTTGTGGCAAATGTTATTTGTGCGTCAACAACTTTAAGGAAAAACTTGGTCTTCGACTCGGCAAATAATTCTAATCGGCCCTGTCCCGTAGCTTGTCCATATAACTTATCGCCCTCTCGCGTAATCGCAATAGAAAATGACGGGGCCAATTGGTAAGTGCCAACATAAGATGCCAATGTAGCCGTATCGACTGTAGCTATAACCTGTTTTGGGGCTTCAACCGACTCCCCTAATTCTTTCAGCATAGCAAACCCATCAGCATTTTTGGGGTTGATTTCCACCGATTTTTTATAGTCCTGAATAGCCGCTACTTTATTACCTGCTTTCATTTGAGCCTCGCCCCGGCTGTCATACACATTATAAGACGTTGGAAACGCTTCTGCATTAAGCGTAAACACAGCGATTGACTCCGGTAGCTTTCCGTCACGCATGAATTCATACCCTAGGTTATTTAGTTCGCCTTCATTTACACTATACCCCTTGTCAGCCTTCCAGACACCAAATTTTTGCCGTGTAGTAGCGACTGACTCCGTCATAACGGACTGCCGAAGTAGGTCAGTAACAGGCTTTTTAGGCGTCTGAACAGGTTGATCGTATAGGATGCGGAGAACATTCTTGCACATAGCATCAAGCGGGGCACGGCCTGCATTGCTGAGCAACACCACCAGTTGTTTATCCTGTGGCGCGCGACTAATTAGGGTATTAAATCCGTTAATACCTCCGCCATGTGCGATCAATAGTAAGCTATCTTTGCGTTCACCCACCTTCGCTTTACCAACTATCCACCCATAGGCATAGCCAAAGCCTTCTTCATAGCTTCCCAGAAATGGCGTGAACATCGTCGCTTTCGAGGCAGCCGACAAAAGCTTATCCGTGTACAAAGCCTGATCCCATCGATATAAATCTTCCACCGTTGAATACAACGATCCAGCCGCATACGGAATCGACATGTCCAGATAAGGAGCATTTACGTAATTCCCCCGCTCTTTTTCGTAGCCTGATGCCCGTTTGGGTAATATCGGACTGAATAAGTCATAACCCGTATCCGCTAATTGCGCAGGTGTAAGAATATTGGCTTTCAGCAACTCGGCGTACGATTTGCCAGTTACCTTTTCGATGATAACACCCAACAGAAAATAGCCGGAATTGCTATACGAAAACTTGGCCCCCGGTTCGAAATCCAACGGTAGATCGGCAAACTTTTTTGTAAAGGCTTCGGGTGTGTAGGGGTCACGACTCATGGTCTCAAAAAATTTCGGCACATTGGTATAATTGGGAATACCTGATGTATGCGTCAGTAGATGATGAATCGTGATCTTGTCGCCTGTTACTCTCGGATAGTCAGGTAAATAGTCAGTGATTTTCCCCGCCAGCTTCAGCTTACCTTTTTCAACCAGCTGCATAATAAGCATGGCCGTAAATTGCTTGGTAATTGAGCCAAGCCGAAATTTGGTATCAGGTGCATTCGGAATGTTCCATTCTATATTGGCCATACCGTAGCCTTTTTTGAAAATCACTTGTCCTTTTTCGGCCACTAACACCGCGCCGTTAAACTGACGATTGGCGACATATTGCTGAATGAGCGCGTCTATTTTAGCCGATTTGCTTTGGGCAAAAATCGCCGAAGTAGCCAGCAGAATAGCTATTAAAGTTAGGGGTATGAGTTTGTGTATAGGTGCGTTTTTCATAGGAAACGGTAGAAATAAGATGGTTAGCCAAGTTTACTATTTTCCGCCTTTTACCCGCTCACAAAATTATCGGTCGGTTGTTTAAAATGATAAATGGTAAGCACAAAAAGCCCCCTCTTGCCTGAATTGGTCAAGACGGGGCCAGTATTAACCAGCAAGTTGACGTATATTATTAGTGGGCCAGCAACCAGTTTGCGCCCACACCGATACCAGTTTCCATCTTAACACCCATTGGAATGGCGTTTTTCATGATGTCGTCAACGCGCTCTCGAAGTAGTTCGATTTCGTCGCGATGAGCGTCGAAAACCAGTTCATCGTGTACAGTCAGAATCATCTTTGATTTTAGTCTTTCGGCCTGCATGAACTCGTGAATGCGAATCATGGCGATTTTGAGCATGTCGGCGGCACTTCCCTGAATGGGAGCGTTCACCGCGTTACGCTCGGCAAACATCCGGTCGGTTTGGTTACGCGAATTGATGTCACGCAAATATCGACGCCGACCGAGGATTGTTTCGGCATAGCCAAAGCCCCGCGCTTTCTCGATACATTGATCGATGTATTCTTTTACTGCCGGGAAACCCGCGAAATATTCCTCGATAATCTGACCCGCTTCTTTGCGCGAAATCTTTAACCGCGCGCCCAAACCGAAGGACGAAATACCGTAAATAATACCAAAATTGATGGTTTTAGCTTTCCGGCGCATCTCGCCTGTCACTTCGTCTAACCCAACGTGAAATACTTTACTAGCCGTTTGCGTGTGAATATCAACGCCGTTATTAAAGGCTTCCAGCATCGTCTGATCACCGCTGAAGGCTGCCATAATTCGCAACTCAATTTGCGAATAGTCAGCCGACATAATCAGAAAATCCGGCCCACGGGGTACAAACGCCTTGCGAATTTCCTGTCCGCGTGGAGTACGAATCGGAATATTTTGAAGGTTTGGATTCGTTGACGAGAGACGCCCGGTTGAGGCTACAGCCTGATTGAATGAGGTGTGAATCCGACCGGTTCGTTTGCTGATAAGCAGTGGCAGTGCATCAACATAGGTGTTTTTAAGCTTGATTAACTCACGGTAATCCAGAATTTTTCGGGCAATTTCATACTCGGCTTCCAGTTTCGACAAAATTTCTTCGCCCGTTGCATATTGGCCGGTTTTGGTCTTTTTGGCGTTCTTATCAAGCTTGAGTTTATCGAAAAGGACTTCGCCCAACTGCTTCGGAGACCCGATGTTGAATGACTCGCCTGCAATGTCGAAAATCTCCTGTTGTACTAGCTTCATATCGATATCGAGCGTGGCCGAGAGTTCAGCCAGTGCATTCGTATCAATTGTAATGCCCTCCAATTCCAGGTCGGTAAGCACCTGAACGAGCGGCATCTCCACCTGGTCGAACAGTTTATGCAAACTATCTTTTTCAAGACGCGGAGCAAAAGCCTCCTTAAGCTGGAGGGTGATATCAGCATCCTCACCCGCGTATTCGACTACTTTCTGCACATCTACGTCGCGCATTGTCAACTGGCCTTTTCCTTTCTTACCAATCAGCGACTCGATTTCGACGGGCTGGTAATTCAGGTACGTCATAGCCATCATATCCATGTTATGACGCATTTCCGGCTCAATCAGGTAATGGGCAATCATGGTATCGAACAGCTTCCCCTGCACTTCTACGCCATACTTTTTTAGCATTAGCAAGTCGTACTTCAAATTCTGGCCGATTTTACTAATGGCTGAGTTTTCAAAAACAGGCTTAAACTCGTCTACGACCGCTTGGGCTTCGGCGCGGTCGGCAGGCACGGGAACATAAAACGCTTCGCTCGTTCGGTAAGCAAAGGATAACCCAACCAAGTCGGCTTCAACGGGATTAATTGCCGTGGTTTCAGAGTCGAAGCAAAGGCTCTCCTGAAGGCTCAGGTAATGTACCAGACTCGTTCTCAATTCGGGCGTATCGACCAGCCGGTAGTCATGTTTCACCGATAGAATGGTCTTGCGTCGTTCAGGTTGGTTTTCGTCTATTTCGTAGTCGGGATAAACGTCGAGATAAGCAGGGGTTTGGCCTTCTGGAGTCTCCGTTACCTCGGCACCTACGCTGTCGTCCGTTGTGATGGTATCTGTCACGTTACCCGGTGTCACTTCCGTAGCTGACGCAACAGGGACTTTTACGGGTGTACGTTTCGCTTTGGGTTTACTGGTCGGGGTCACCGCTGGCGTATCAACTGGCGTATTAATCGAGCCAAAATCAAACGGCAAATCATCAGCACCTGACGGATTGATGGCTCCCATATTCGGGAAAGGCAAGAATGCCGGACTGTCTCCCCCCGGCGAATCGAACAGATTCATCTGTGCCGAACCAGGCGTTTTAAACTCAGGCGGTAAGGGTTTCTCGTCGTACGTGCCGCCTAACAAGCGGGTTTTCATTTGTCGAAACTCCAACTCGTCCAACAGCGCGGCCAACCGGGGTTTGTCATATTCGGTATGGCGCAGGTGATTTTCATCAAACGGCACCGGCACATCCAAATGAATAGTTGCTAACTCCTTAGACAGTAAACCCTGTTGCGCAAAATTGACAACGTTTTCTTTGAGTTTCCCTTTCAACTCGTCGGCGCGGACAATGAGATTTTCTACCGACCCAAAATCAGCAATAAGCTTCTGGGCCGTCTTTTCGCCAATACCCGGAATACCCGGAATATTATCGACCGAATCGCCCATTAAACCGAGCATGTCCGTCACCTGATCGATGCGCTCAATTTGCCAGCGTTCCAATATTTCATTTACACCCAGTTTTTCGGCGGGTTTACCCATGAATGCGGGCTTGTAAATGTGGATGTGCTCTTCCACCAACTGCCCATAGTCTTTATCGGGCGTCATCATATACACCTCAAAATCAGCGAGAGCCGCTTTTTTGGCAATTGTTCCAATGATATCGTCGGCTTCATACCCATCCAGAATCAGCATTGGAATATGCATAGCTTCTATAATCTGCTTGATGTAGGGCATGGCTACGCTAATATCTTCAGGCTGCGATTGCCGGGTGGCCTTATACATCGGAAATTTCTCATGCCTGAACGTCTTTTTGGACGAGTCGAAGGCGACACCAATGTGGGTTGGTTTTTCCTTCGTCAACACCTCAATCATAGCATTCATGAAGCCAAAAACGGCTGAGGTATTAATGCCACGCGACGAAATGCGGGGTGCTTTGCTGAAGGCAAAATGAGCGCGATAGATAAGAGCAAGCGCGTCTAATAAAAACAGTTTTTTGTTCGGTTTAGCCATTCGATAAAGGTAACGAGTCAACAGCCCAAAGGTCGAAAGTCTTGCGGACAATCACGCGCTTTTGACTCGACAAATTGATACGCAGAAAAGGGAATATTCTCTATAAATACAACAGTTGCACCAGCCATTTGATTCCTACTAAAGGATTCTACGGGCTCCCAAAAGACAAACGAGCCACCTTGTTTAGAGGCAGCCCGTTCACAATAAATAAAAAACAAAAAACTGTTACTGCGGCAACAATAATCGGTCAATGATCTGAATAACACCATTAGTTGCCGTAATGTCGGGACCGGTAATGTTAGACGCAGTACCACCATTTCCCTTGCCCGTTATGGTCAGGGCAGTTGTGCTAATACCTGCCGTAATGGTTCCTCCTTGCAAGGTTGTAAGACTGGCTCCATTCATAATAAGTGGCGTATAGGTGCGGCTGTTGAGCACATGATAACTCAAAATATTAGTTAGCATAGGGACTGTCGCTTTAGCAATGGCCGCAGAATCGTAGCCTACCGCTTTGAAAGCTGCATCGGTTGGCGCAAACACCGTCAGAGGACCAGCCGCCGTTAACTGTGTAACGATACCGGCTTTCGTAACAGCCGCCTGAAGAAGTTTAAATGATGCACCCGGCAACAGCAGGGGAATGTTCTGGATAGTGGCTGCTATGTTGCCAAAAACCGGTGGTAACAACACCCGATCAATGGCGTAAATAACCCCATTACTAGCCGGTCCATCAGCTTGCAGAACATGAGCTCCGTTTATAGACAGTGTGGTCGATGTTGTAGATGTCGATGTAGCTTTCGAGAGGTATAAAGGCAGGCCAGCCATTGTTTGCTGGCTTGTGTTAATAGCCGCTGGTATATCCGACGAGCCAACCCGGGTAGTCAGTACATGGTATTGCAGAACCGTTTTCAATAAATCGGCGGGAATCGCCTTGATGGCTGTTGCATCAGCGTAACCAAAGGCTTTAAATGCCGCATCGGTTGGTGCAAATACAGTGTATGTACCCGGTTGGGCTAACGCTCCATCTAAACCAGCCTGAACGAGAGCAACTTTTAGCAGCGTGAAATTGCTTCCAGTATTGATAATGTCGCCAATTGTCGAGAGTGTAGGGGTAGAATTATCTGCTTTTTTACAGGCCGAAAAGGAGAACGTCAGTGTAATTAATAAGGCCGCAAGCAAGGCCCACTTTCGCCTTGCGAACGCGCTTTGATTCGTTAACATGAGTGACTGGAAATTGGTGAAAAGAATAGTACGGCTTATCCGTTCTGCAAAAAACGACAATCTATTCGTTTTGTTCGGCAATATTTACCTATCAGTTATGACACCCAATCAATTTAATCTGCCAAACTATTGACCATATTAACAGTTATCCCAAAAAATCCTTCCGGCACCTATGCGTAACAACTTGACCATCTGCTTATTAATATTAGTGATCGGTTGCAAAAGCCGCTCGTCTGAGCAAGCAACGAACGGATCGGCGGAGACGCAGACATCCGAAAAAACAACAGCATCGACAACTCCTGACACGCTCTGTTTCCAGAAAATCATGAGTCGTGACACAACGACCCTACAACTGGTTATCAATGGCGAGCAAGCTACGGGTTATTTAGATAGCAAGCCGTATGAAAAAGATCGGGCGCGGGGACCGTTTCAGGGAACAATTAATGGGTCTAAAATTGGGGGCGACTGGCAGCGTTCGGGTGAAGGTACGACACAGCCCTACACCCTCGATTTCACACTACAAGGCGATACGATTTCCTGGCATGAGGGCGAACGCATTGAGCGACAAGGCAAATGGGTTTTGAAATCACTCAACACTGGCTACCAAAATGTGCTCGCTAAAATCAACTGTTCTAAATCACCGCTACGGTAGTTTCTCGGCAGGCAACTTCTCTCCTACCGGGGGTCGGTATTTTGAAAATGGAATTTTCAGCAGATTGCCAATGTGCGAATGTTCGCTCGGCTCCGTGTGTGTGTCAATACCATAATGCAATTCGTTGCCCGCCATTTCATAATAGGTCCCAAAGAGACGATCCCAAAAAGGAAATATATTACCATAATTTGTGTTGGTGACGGGCAAAACATAGTGATGGTGTACATGGTGCATGTTGGGTGTCACGATAACCAAACTCAGCAATCGGTCGGCCCAGCGGGGCAGTTCTATGTTGGCGTGATTAAATTGCGAAAGCAGCACCGACAAGGCTTGATACAGAAAAACGAGCCACATTGGTGATCCAACAATCAGAACCGCGAGCGTTGTAAAAGCAAAACGGATTACACTTTCGCCGGGGTGATGACGATTGGCCGTTGTCGTATCAACGTATGCATCGGTATGATGAATCAAGTGAAACCGCCACATGAATTTCACCTTGTGCTCGGTCCAGTGAGCCAACCACGCGCCAATTAAATCCAGAATCATCAACCCAACGATAACTTCCGCCCAAAGCGGTAGTGTAATCCATTGCAATAGCCCAACATGATGGCGAACGGTCCAATCGCTGGTCTGTAACAGGATAAAAGCCAGTATAAAATTGACAAGGATGGTGGTCAGCGTAAAGAAAATATTGATGCCTGCATGGTGAAGTTTCCGGTAGCCAATCGTGTCCCGTTTAAACCGAAATAAGGGCACTGCACTTTCAATCAGCCAGAATAGCGTAATACCGCCTACCAGAATCAAGCTCCGGTGCGATGATGGAATATGCTCGAAGTAGTGAACTAACCTCTCCATTAACGTTATCTTATTTTTTGTAGCTATTATACAAATTTATAAAGAAATAGTGGAGTATGTCTATTCGGTTTAGCCCTTAAAAACCATCAAACTTGGCACTTCGTTTGTCCGTCTGGTTTTTCGGTAGTTGGTTTGTAGACAGTAACCGCTTGCTACTTGCTTACAGATGCCGTTTCATTGACACTTGATAACTAACTAATGCCCCAGCCCAAATACGCCCGCGAGTCCATGACGATTATGACCGAAATGGTACTGCCTAATGATACCAATACGTTAAACAATCTAATGGGTGGGCGACTCCTTCACTTCATGGATATTGCGGCTGCCATTGCCGCCCAGAAACACTCAAACCGCATTGTTGTAACGGCCTCAGTTGATAACGTATCCTTTTCTGAACCTATCCGTTTGGGCAACATTGTTACCATGAAAGCCCAGGTAACACGGGCGTTCAGCTCCTCAATGGAAGTATTTATTGATGTCTGGGCAGAGGATATTCCAGCTGGTATCCGAGTCAGTACCAATAATGCGTACTATACGTTTGTGGCCGTTGACCAAAGTGGCAGGCCCATCGAAGTACCCGCCGTATTGCCCGAAACGGACGATGAGAAAGAGCGGTATGTGAGCGCCCTCCGTCGGAGGCAGTTGCGTTTGGTACTAGCCGGACGTATGAAGCCCGAGGATGCGAAAGAGTTACGGGAGTTTTTGCAGATTAATGATTAAAAAGGGTGTCGGGTTCTCAAACCCGACACCTCATTTAGCTTGCTTGAGCGACTGCCACAAAATTATTTATAACTGATGCCGGTAAAGATATAAACACATATCTAACCTAGGCAAAGTCATTCGGTAGCTATTCATTATCACCACGTTGTGGCTGAATAGCTAGTGAATAAAAAGGATGGAATCAGCTTTGTTCATTCTACCGCATCGGCTCGTTCATTTGCGTGATGGCCTGATAAACAAGCACTTTGAATTTATCGGTCAGGTCGCCGTAACTGTTGGGGACTTTCTGCGTATAAATCAGTGCTACGATACCTTCTTTAGGATCGA
Source organism: Spirosoma flavum (assembly GCF_042686045.1). Taxonomy (NCBI): domain Bacteria; kingdom Pseudomonadati; phylum Bacteroidota; class Cytophagia; order Cytophagales; family Cytophagaceae; genus Spirosoma; species Spirosoma flavum. The sequence goes on along the minus strand of NZ_JBHUOM010000001.1, from coordinate 1,206,209 downwards.
CCCAGTAGGTTGTCCCGAAGAATCCACCCCAGTCGAACGACCCCTGCGATACGGACAGTCGGGCAGCACTTTTCTCCGAAGTCAGCGAGAAGCCCAATCCAAACTTATTAATTCCCTGATTTAAATCGCCAATCTGATTTGTCGTAATTAGGCGGACTGTAGTCGGGCTGAGAAAGCGTTTCCCCCCATACTCTCCGCCATTGAGCATCATTTGCAGAAAAATGGCGTAATCATACATGGTAGATGACAAACCAGCCCCGCCCGAATAGTACGTTCCAGCCTGTTTAGGATAATCAGCCGACAGCCCATTAAGTGACGGCAATGGGCGAACTACTTTTGCTGAATCTTCGGTATAAACCATTGTCAACCGATTCTGCTTGGCCGCAGGCAGATAAAAATAGGTGTCGTTCATGCCCAATGGGTCAAATAACCGAGTTCGCAGATATTGGTCAAGTGATTGTCCGGAGAGTACTTCGATAAGATAGCCAACTAGGTCAACACTAAGGCCATACGTCCAGCGATCGCCGGGCTGGTGCATAAGCGGCAAGGCTCCCAGCCGGTTCATAGCATCGGAGAGAGTGCCAGCGGGCGTACCGATGCCACTTGGAATTTTATTTTTGGCGTAAATGGCAACGGCTTCTTTCGTCCCGATACTGGGATAACTAATGCCCGATGTATGCGTCAATAAGTGCCGAATTGTAATTTCGCGCTTCGCCGGAACGGTCGTATAAGACGAATCTTTCTCATTGAGTTTGTCCAGTACCTTCGGGTTTTTAAAAGCCGGAATATATTTTGAAATAGGGTCATCGAGAAGGAATTTTCCTTCCTCAAATAGCATCATCAGGCCAATACTCGTAAGCGCTTTTGTTTGTGAAGCAATCCGAAAAATAGCGTCGCGCTTCAGGGGTGTTTTGGCCTGAATGTCGTCTTGTCCATAAGCTTTATGATAAACGATCCGGCCATTTCGCGCGATCAACACCCCAACGCCCGCCTGACGGCCTTTGGCAATATAATCGTTGATAACAGCATCCATCCGCTGAAGCCGGGTGGTACTCATACCGACGGTTTCGGCTGCAGCCTCTTTTAAAACGGGGCCTGATAAGGCCGTTTGATTAACAGACGGTTGCGCTATGGCAGAAATAAAAAAACCGGCCATCAGGCCGGTAAGAACAACTATTTTCATGAAAACCGGAAGTTAGGGACCCCGCGAAGATAGTTATTTCTTCGCACTGGTAATCTCGTCAGTCCGGGAATACTGAGCACCATTACGCAAGGCCCGCGCTGTAGCCGAATAAACAAGTTGCTTTGTGCTAGCATCAAACACGCCGGTAGCGGTGTAATCTGAATCAACTTTACCGCTTGGCAACTCAATTTGATCACTTGCTTTATCAATAACGGTGAAGTTTACCCCCGTTAATGTAGCGGTTACGCGCTCCGTGTATCCGCCCGTAAAACCGTTGTTGTACACGACGGTATTTTCAATATATAGTTCGTGCGCATTGGATGCTTTTGTAACCGTCGTCGTCGATACACCGGGGATTGGCCCCTGAAAAATATCAGCACTAACATACAACGTCCGACGCGAGGTGCCAGCATACGTGCCAACGTACTGATCACGAGGGTCAACATCGCTGGCACTTCCCGATTTTTTGCACGCTGTGGTAAGCGAACCAATGACGAACAAAGCAAGGAACGTAGTACGGAAAGATCGAACGGCGTAATGAGTAACCATGAATTTTGGATATGTAATGGGTTATAGTCAGAAGTTGTTTATACAAACGTCGTGCCGGGTTTGTCAAGTATAAATCGACTCGAAAAGACAAATTTATGTAGGTTTACAATATGGCAGAACGATATGATAACCAACTCTCCTATGGAGCCAATAACTTAGTAGTAGCGTTGTCCGACACGGAGGTAGCTAAGGTTTTTCGGGGCGATACTCGCTCAGATATTGGCTCGGAGGCCGAGAAACTTAAAGTAGCTAACGGTATCAACGACCTGCTGGTACGCTTTATTCGACTTGACTACGACGACGAACACGACTGGGACATGCTGATTATGGAACGGTTGTACCCGCTGGATTTTCGTAGTCTTGAAATTAGCAAGCGAGAATTGTTGCTCGATGTATTCGATGATGAACTACGTGAGTTACATGCTTCGGGCTTTGTCCATCGCGACATTAAGCGTCCCTCCAATCAATCTGGCGAACGGTACGACAACGTGTTTATGACCGACAGAGGTCTTCGGCTGATTGACGTGGGCATCTCGGCACTTCGTACGCAGGTGGGCGATAAGTTGTTCGGAAAATACATAGAGATAGAAGAGCGGGAAATGGCGGAGTTTCGGGCGTACTTTTTGAGTCGGTGAAGATGGTATATACTTGCGTTTAAACTCAATTTAATAACAATGGAAAATCCAACTCGCCCCAACCTTTTCACCTACGCAACCAGTGAATTGTCGCAGGATGCATTCATTTGTTGGCTGGCCGCTTGGGTTAACAGCAAGTCCCCAACTATTATTTTACCATATAAAGAAACAATAGAATTCTACTAACAATTATTACAGCTTTAGCGAATTATATTCTGAATAAGTAGAGGTTTACCTATCTTTATAACCTACTAAATCTTCTCTGTTTGGCACCGTAGCTTGTTCGGAACAGCCGATGCCAAATAGACCAATTCGTTATAAATTCGACCGTAGCAAATGCCCCTGAATCGACGAGATTTTATGCAAGTGGCGGGTAAGGGTGCCAGTGCGCTCATGCTGGCACAGATTCCCATTTTCGGACGGTCGGTCTCGGCTGAAGCCTTACTAATTCCGGGCCTGGATGTAGCCGTCAAGAAACGGTTGGCCGATGCCGCCTTAAATGCCGCTAAGTCTAAAGGAGCGTCTTACGCCGACGTGCGCATTGGCCGCTACCTGAATCAATTCATTATCACCCGCGAAAACAAGGTTCAGAACATCATCAATACGGAATCGTATGGCGTGGGTGTCCGCGTTATTGTAGATGGCTGCTGGGGATTTGCGGCTGTTGGTGATGCCAAAACAGAAGCGGATTTGGCCAAAGCAGCCGAAAAAGCGGTGGCAATGGCCAAAGCGAATGTATTGCTATCAGACGAACCCGTTCAACTGGCTCCCCAAAAAGGTTTCGGGGAGATAAGCTGGAAAACACCGATTCAGAAAAACGCGTTTGAAATTCCCATTAAAGAGAAGGTAGATCTCCTGATGGACGTCAATGGAGCCGCCATGACCAACGGCGCTAACTTCGTAAACTCGCAATTCTTTTTTGTTAATGAGCAGAAGTATTTCGCGTCTACAGATGGTTCGTATATCGACCAGGATATTCATCGACAATGGCCCGGCTTTACGGTAACCGTCATCGATCCTAAGAGCGGTAAATTCGAGACGAGAGACGCGTTAAGTGCCCCGGTGGGCATGGGCTACGAATATCTGCAAGTAAATCCATCCGATAAAATAACGGGCATTACGAACCGATATAACAAAGGGTACGATATGCTGGAAGATGTTGTCGCAGCGGCCAAACAGGCCAAACAAAAGCTTACGGCTAAGTCTGTCGAAGCGGGTAAATACGATCTAATTCTCGACCCGTCGCACACCTGGCTAACCATTCACGAATCGGTAGGTCACCCGCTGGAACTGGATCGCGTATTGGGCTATGAGGCCAACTTCGCCGGAACGTCGTTTGCTACGCTGGACAAATGGAAGAGCAAAAGCTTCAATTATGGCAGCACACAAGTCGATCTCTTTGCCGACAAAACGCAGGTTGGTTCGCTGGGAGCCGTTGGTTACGACGATGAAGGCGTTCAGACAAAGCGTTGGGATCTGGTTAAGGATGGCACTTTAGTCAATTATATGGCCATTCGCGATCAGGTGCACATATTGGGCGAGAAAGAGTCGCAGGGCTGCGCATATGCTGATAGTTGGGGAACCGTTCAGTTTCAGCGAATGGCTAACGTATCGCTGGCAGCTGGTAAAGAACCGTTATCCGTTGATGAAATGATAAAAGACGTAAAGAAAGGCATTTACATCATCGGCGATAGTTCCTATTCGATTGACCAACAGCGGTATAACTTTCAGTTTAGCGGTCAATTGGCGTATGAAATCAAAGACGGACAGATCGTAGGTATGCTCAAAGACGTAGCCTATCAGTCCAATACGCAGGAATTCTGGAACTCCTGCGTGAAGGTATGCGACGAGCGCGATTTCCGGTTGGGCGGATCATTTTTCGACGGAAAAGGCCAACCGATTCAGAGTAACGCGGTGTCGCACGGCAGCGCAACGGCTCGTTTCAACGGCGTCAATGTGATTAATACCGGTCGTAAAATCTAAGCTCCCCAATATGGCTACCTTATTATCAGAAATAGAAGCAAAAGCTTTGTTACAGAAGGCATTAACGTATTCCAAGGCCAACGAGTGTGAAGTAAATTTGCAGGGTGAAGAGTGGAGCAACATCCGATACGCCCTCAACAAAGTCTCAACCTGCGGGTCAAAGGCGTATAAAACACTGTCGGTTCAGTCGGCTTATGGCAAAAAAGTTGGCGTTGCCACCATCGATGAATTCGACGAAGCTTCGCTCGAAAAGGTCGTCCGTCGTGCGGAAGAACTGGCTCAGTTAGCCCCGGAAAATCCTGAGTATATTGGTCTCCTTGGGCCACAGAAATATTTACCGTCAACCGGCTTTTTCGACTCGACAGCCAGCCTGTTGGCCGTTGACCGCGCCAAAGCGGTAAGTCAAAGTATTCAGATAGCCCGTTCGCAAAAGCAGACCGTAGCCGGATATCTGGAGGACCGCACCGGCTTTTCGGCGATGATGAACAGCAAGGGATTATTTGCCTATTATCCAAGTACAAAAATCAATTTTAGCGCAACCATCCGCACCGATAACGGAACGGGTTCTGGTTTTGCCGCTCAGGGCGTAAGTGATTTCTCAAAACTGAATACGGCATCGGCCACACAGGTTGCCCTTCAAAAAGCCCTTGGCTCGGTGAGTGCACGCGCCATTGAACCGGGCAAATACACTGTTATTCTGGAACCACTGGCTGCTGCGGTGCTGCTGGAACATTTATTCCGTGGTCTGGATGCGCGCAGTGCCGACGAAGGGCGCTCATTCCTGAGCAAACCCGGTGGCAAAACGAAACTTGGTGAGCGACTTACAGACGAACGGGTGACAATTTATTCGGATCCAACAAACCCTGAATTGCCCGCTTCTCCCTGGGGATCAGATGGTCGGGCGCAGGAAAAAATAAACTGGATTGAAAAGGGCGTTGTCAAAAACCTGTCATATTCCCGCTACTGGGCGCAGAAAAAGGGCGTAAAAGCCGTGCCAGTACCAAACAATTTTATGATGGTAGGTGGTAACGCAACCTTGGATGAGCTAATAAAAACCACACAACGCGGTATTCTGGTAACCCGATTCTGGTATATCCGCTCCGTTGATCCTCAGTCTTTATTGGTCACCGGCCTGACTCGTGATGGTACCTTTTACATCGAAAACGGCAAAATAAAGCATCCAGTTAAGAATTTCCGGTTTAATGAAAGTCCGGTCATTATGCTCAATAATCTGGAAACATTAGGCAAAGTAGAACGGGTCGTGAGTAGCGAAGGCTCCTTTACAAACTACCTTGTTCCGTCGATGAAAATTCGGGAATTTACGTTCACCTCACTTTCTGACGCCGTGTAAGATTACATAGTAAATCTCCTTTCTCTTTTTATAATCAATTAATTAACAGCACTATGCCAACCGATGCCCAGAATGAACGAAAGCCAGGGGGGCATATTAACCGACGCCAGTTACTAAAGTACAGCGTTCAGGGTACTGCATTAACTGCTTTGGGTGGGGCCTTGCCTCATCCTACGCAAGCCGGTGTTGCCAGTTTTATTAAAGAGCCAGCAAAGAATGGTAAAATTGTCGTTGTCGGAGCTGGTGCGTTTGGCGGGTGGACGGCGCTGCATCTGTTGCGAAAAGGCTATAACGTAACGCTCGTTGACCAGTTCGGTCCTGGTAATAATCAGTCAAGTTCAGGTGGAGAAACACGACTGATTCGGGCCTATTATGCCGACCCTATTTACACGGATATGGCGATGCGTGCCCTGACTCTCTGGAAAGAGAATGAGTCCAAAATGGGTCAGAAAGTGCTGCATCAGAATGGATTATTACTCTTTAATTATCCTTCCAGTAAGGCAGAATCGGAAGCAGCCGTTTCGATCTATAAAAAGGCGGGATTGCCTCTCGAAAAAGTAAGTCTGGACGATGCCGTCAAACGGTGGCCTCAAATCGGGATAGAGGGGCTGGATCACGTCATGTATGATCCGACAGCCGGGTATCTGGATGCCCGCAAAGGCTGTCAGGCCGTTTGCGATTTGTTTGTTAAAGAAGGTGGCACGTTTCTGCAACAGCAGGTAAAACAAGAAAGCATTAAAGGTGGGAAAGCAACGGCTATTACCCTTGCCAATGGCAATGTCTTGGAAGCCGATCAGTTCATATTTGCCTGTGGCCCGTGGCTGACGCGTCTTTTTCCGGAACTCACAAAGAAACTCATCGTGACCCGAGCGTTGGTTTTCTTCTTTGCAAGTCCAGCGGGCCAATCCGATTTTATGGAGAATAAACTGCCTACCTGGATGGATCGGGACATGGCTGGGCCGTTCCGCTCATTCGGCGTACCGGGAAGAGATTTTCGAGGGTTCAAACTGGGGTTAACTCCCCCAGACAATAACGTAACGGATCGATTTGATACGTATAACCGTTTTGTAAAGCCAGAAGAATTTGAGTTGGCACTGGGCGTAATCAAAAGACGATTCCCCAAAATGGTAGGCCAGCCGCTGATTGAGCAACGGGTTTGTCAAGTCACAATGACACCCGATTCGGATTTCATTTTGGACACGCACCCTGAGGCCGACAACCTTTGGGTAATGGGTGGCGATTCGGGCCACGGCTATAAGCAAGGCGCGTCCTTCGGCGAACTGGCTGCCAATACCGTAGCTGGCGAAAAGGATAAGATGAAGAAATTTGCCCTCAAACGGTTAATCGGCTAAAATGTCATGCGTACTTTTTTGTTATGCCGGTTTCTGTCCAGCTAACATCGAAATGACGTAAATACTGCACCGAGCAGGAACTCCCCCAGATTAATTAAGGAACAATCGTTCACCGTTGAGCGTCTATGAAGGCAAGCACCTCTTCTGTTGTTTATGACGCGCCGACAGCATTTTGTTATTATCCTGATTTTAGGGACACTCTCTACGATCAGTCCGTTCTCCATTGACATGTATTTGCCGAGTTTTCCGGCTATCGCGAAAGACCTTCGTACGTCAATTTCTCAAGTTCAATTATCCCTAACGGCTTATTTGGTTGGCATTTCGGTTGGGCAGATTTTATACGGGCCATTGCTGGATCGCTATGGCAGAAAGTTACCATTATATGCAGGTCTAGTCATCTATATACTGGCGTCGGTGGGCTGCGCGGTAAGCACATCGATAGAAACCCTGATTTTAATGCGGCTCCTGCAAGCGTTGGGCGGATGCGTTGGTTTGGTAGCTGCTCAAGCATTGGTACGCGACATTTTTCCCGTCACCGAGATTGCCCAGGTTTTTTCGTTACTAATACTGGTAGTGGCGGTTTCGCCCATGATTGCGCCCACGGTTGGCGGCTATGCTACGGTTGCCTTTGGCTGGCACTCCATTTTTCTTATTCTAGCGGCAATAACGGTCTTGATTCTGGTTAGTATCTATTACGTTTTACCAGATGGCAAACAGCCCGATGCCTCGTTATCGCTTCGGCCAAAGGCGGTATTGAGCAGTTTTCTTACCGTATTAAAGCAACCTCAGTTTTTGACGTATGCAGTGGCGAGCGGAGTCGCAACGTCGGCACCCTTCGCCTATATTTCCGGCTCTCCCGACGTGTTCATGAACATTTATAAAGTCAGCGAGCGGCAATACGGCTGGATTTTCGCCTTCCTGGCTATTGCCTTGATCGCTCCTACCCAATTGAATCGGATTTTCCTGAAACGGTTTAATAGTGAACAGATCATTTATACAACGCTGATTTATCAGTCGGTTGTGGGTTTGCTATTGGTTTTGGGAACGTGGGCTGGCTGGTACGGACAATACGGCCTGATTATAATGCTGTTCCTATTTTTGTGTGGTCAGGGCTTGACCGGCCCCAATGCATCGGCACTTTCGCTGGCTCCGTTTGTCAGACATACGGGCAGTGCTGCGGCTCTAATGGGCAGTTTTCGCATGGGTTTCGGGGCTGTCGTTTCCGGAGCTGTCAGTGTGCTCCATAATCATACCGCCATTCCAATGGTTGGGATGATGACGTTTTGCGTAGTTAGTGGATTACTAATTCTGCTTTTCGGGCAACGGGCCATCCGGTATAGACGTGAACAGGCCGGTATTGACGAGCCGTTTACGGAGGCTATACTTTAACGACGCTTGGTCTCTACGTTTGCGTTTCACCATCAGGCTGTTACTAAATTTCGTCTAAAATTTACGGCTTACCACACGCCTTACCCGCTCGTTTTCTCTATTTTTACTCAACAAATAAAATCCTGATAACGTAAAAAAATCAGGAAAATCCCGACGGGTGGCCGGTGCCATTCTGACAATATGCAATTCTCTCACCTCCACTGCCACACCCAATACTCGCTGCTCGACGGGCAAGCCGATATTAAGAAGCTGATCAAGAAGGCCAAATCCGATAATATGCCTGCTGTTGCCATCACCGACCACGGCAATATGTTTGGTGTATTTGAGTTTGTGGCCGAAGCCAGCAAGCAGGGGATTAAGCCTATTGTCGGTTGTGAGTTCTACGTCGTGGAGGACCACACCATCAAGCAGTTTACGAAAGAGAAAAAAGATGTTCGCTACCACCAGCTCCTGCTTGCTAAGAACGCACAGGGTTACAAAAACCTGGCGAAACTCTGCTCGCTGGGTTATATGGAGGGTTTATACGGCAAGTATCCCCGCGTTACCAAAGAGCTAATTGACAAATACAAAGAAGGGCTGATTGCGTCAACCTGCTGCATTGGCGCATCGGTTCCGAAGACTATCCTGAAAAAAGGCGAAGAAGCGGGCGAAATTGAATTCAAATGGTGGCTCGACCGCTTCGGTGAGGATTATTACGTCGAACTACAACGTCACGAGATTCCAGACCAGATCAAAGCCAACGAGGTGTTGATCAAGTTTGCCCGGAAGTACAACGTCAAGATTATTGCGTCTAACGATTCGCATTATGTCGATCAGGACGACTGGGTAGCGCATGATATTTTACTGTGCGTCAACACCAACGAAAAGCAAAGTACGCCATCGATGAAGGATTTCAGCGACGACGATGTGATGCCTAAAAACACGCGCTTTGCCTTCTTCAGCGACCAGTTCTATTTCAAGAACACGCAGGAGATGACGACGCTCTTTAAAGACCTTCCCGAAGCCATTGACAATACGAACGAGATTGTTGGCAAGGTAGAGACGCTGAAGCTGAAGCGTGATATTATGTTGCCCAACTTCCCGATTCCGAAGGAGTTTCAGCAACATACCGACGACGTTCTGAACCAGTGGGAATACCTGCGCCACCTCACGTATGAAGGAGCCAAAGAACGGTATGTAGACATCCTGCCGAATATTCAGGAGCGCCTTGATTTTGAGTTATTTACAATCAGGACAATGGGATTTGCCGGGTACTTCCTCATTGTGGCTGACTTCATTAAGGCGGGACGCGATTTAGGCGTTATGATTGGTCCGGGGCGCGGCTCGGCAGCAGGTAGTGCGGTGGCCTATTGCACCGGCATTACCAACATTGACCCTATCAAATATGACTTACTGTTCGAGCGATTCCTGAATCCCGACCGGAAGTCGATGCCCGATATTGACACTGACTTTGACGATGAGGGTCGGCAGAAAGTGATTGATTACGTAGTTCAGAAATACGGTAAGCAGCAGGTAGCGCAGATTGTTACGTATGGCACAATGGCGTCTAAGTCGTCGATCAAAGACGTAGCGAGAGTCATGGACTTGCCCTTACAAGATGCCAACGCTATTGTGAAACTCGTGCCCGACAAGCCGACGTATAACATGACGCTCAAGCGCATTTTTGAGGATCCGCTTGATGGGCCTGGCGGTTTGGCTAGTGTCATTCAACCTGACGAAATGGAGAACGTGAAGCGAATGCGGGCGCTGGAATCGGGTGATCGGAGCGCAGCGCAGGCTATGCGGATCGTGGACTACGAAAAAGTATCAGCGGTGCTCAAACAAGCCCGCAAACTCGAAGGAACGGTACGAAATACCGGCCTCCATGCGGCTGGTATCATCATCGCGCCCAGCGATTTATCGGACATTGTTCCGGTGTCAACATCGAAAGATACGAACCTGATTATTACTCAATATGAGGGGAAAGTTATTGAAGATGCGGGTGTTATCAAAATGGACTTTTTGGGGTTACGCAACCTTACTATTATTAAGGAATGTCTGCGGCTTATCAAGCAGAACCACGATCTAACAATTATCATTGACGACATTCCGCTGGACGACGAGGAAACGTATAAACTCTTCCAGCGGGGAGAAACCAACGCCGTATTTCAGTTTGAATCCGATGGCATGAAAAAGCACATGAAAGACCTTAAGCCTGACCGCTTTGGGGACCTCATTGCTATGAATGCCCTTTACAGACCGGGGCCAATTGCTTATATTCCAAACTACATCAACCGTAAGCATGGCCGTGAAGAAGTCAAATACGACCTCCCCGAAATGGAGGAGTATTTGGGTGATACATACGGCATTACGGTTTATCAGGAGCAGTTGATGCTCTTGTCGCAGAAGCTAGGAAACTTCACCAAAGGTGATGCCGACGTACTTCGGAAGGCGATGGGCAAGAAGGATAAAGCCACGCTCGACAAAATGAAGGGCAAGTTTATGGATGGCTGTACGGCCAATAAACTCCCGCTGAAAATTTGCGAAAAAGTCTGGTCTGACTGGGAAGCTTTTGCCTCCTACGCCTTCAACAAATCACATTCGACCTGCTACGCCTTTGTCGCTTATCAGACCGCTTACCTCAAAGCACACTACCGGCCTGAATATATGGCCGCCGTTTTGACAAGCTGTCTCGGTACGATTGACAAGATTACGTTCTTCATGGAGGAGTGTAAGAATATAAATATTCCGGTACTGGGTCCAGATGTAAACGAATCGGAACGGTTCTTCGGCGTCAATAAAAAGGGTGAAATTCGCTTTGGGATGGGCGGAGTCAAAGGGGCGGGTGATGCGGCTGTTGAAGCCATCATTGAAGAACGAAATGCGGGCGGACCGTTCAAAGATATTTTCGACTTTGCCATTCGGGTCAACCTGCGGACGGTAAATAAGAAAACCTTTGAATCGCTGGCTTACGCCGGTGCTTTCGACTCCATAGATGAGTACCACCGGGCGCAGTATTTCGAGATGTCGGATACCGATACGTCGCCGTTTTTGGATAAAATTATCCGGTACGCCAACAACTACCACGCTGAAAAAGCAGCCGCTCAACAGTCTCTATTTGGTGCTATGATGAACGGGGAGCCGATGATTGCCCGGCCCAAAGCGCCTATCGTAACGGAATGGAACCAGATTGAAAAGTTGAAATTTGAGAAAGATGTCGTTGGTTTTTACATCACTGGTCACCCACTCGATGAGTTCAAACTCGAACTTGAGGGTTTCTGTAACTGCACCTTAGATAAGATTCTCGAAACGCGCCAGCCTGAAATTAAGGTGGCGGGTATCGTGTCTTCTATGCAGAGTAAGATTGGCAAAAACGGCAACCCATTTTGCATCTTTAAGATTGAAGATTACGGCAGTTCTATAGAAATGGCACTTTTCGGCGACGACTATGTGCGAATGGGGCAATACATTGAAGTTGGTCGATTCCTGCACATTACGGGCAAAACTCAGAACCGCTGGAACTCCGATAATTTGGAATTTAAGCCGACGACCATCCGGTTGCTAACTGAAATGCGCGAGAAATTCTGCAAGGAATTGCGGGTATCGTTAACGATCGACTCGCTGAACGCCCAACTTGTGGCCCAAATCAACGACCTCGTCAATGCCCACCCAGGCACGTGTACACTTTCCCTGAATGTGGTCGATTATAACGAACGCATCGAAGTGAGCTTACAGTCTCGAACGCTAAAGGTTTCACCTGCCAACTCGTTCCTGCGGGCATTGGAAGCAATGGAGGGCGTGACGTGTAAGGTAGCGTAGAATTCGGAACTAATCGCTTTGAAAACGGTTTATATGACTGAAACAAGTTCAACATAATAAACTCATTTCAGTCATGGCAGCAGGAACATTTGCCGTAGAAGCAACCGATGCGAACTTCAACGATCTCATAAATTCTGATAAACCCGTTTTAGTAGATTTTTGGGCTGAGTGGTGCGGTCCTTGTAAAATGATCGGCCCCGTTGTTGAGCAACTTGCCGGTGAATACGAAGGAAAAGCCATTGTAGCAAAAATGGACGTTGATCAAAACGCCCAAATTCCCGCTAAATTTGGTATCCGCAGCATTCCAACGCTGATGATTTTCAAAAACGGACAGTTGGTTGATAAAGTAATTGGTGCCGTTCCCAAGAATGTACTGGAGCAGAAACTTCTAGGTGCTCTGGAACCCGCAACGATCTAATAGTTAGTTTCC